>DATJVX010000001.1:0-59853 GCA_035501595.1 Casimicrobiaceae bacterium
CTACACGCTGTCGTTCCAGGTGGCGCAGCGGTCCTGCTGCTCGGCGTCCTACGTGCAGCCTATCAAGGTGACGCTCGACGGAGTGCAGATCGGCAGCCTGGTCTCGCCGGCGAGCACGAGCTTCGCGGCGGTGAGCATCACATTCTCGGTGGCTGCGAGCGGGGCGCATACGCTCGGCTTCGCGGGCACCGATTCATCGGACAAGACGACGTTCATCGACAACGTGACGATCCACTAGGAGGCTCTTGCACGAGCGGCATGCCGGTCTCCGGGAAGCGCGTACTGCTCCATGCCCGCGATGCCGTGGAGCGGTACGCGTCTTGCTCCAGGCCGGTCGGGTTGGACCGCAACTCGGCTGCCGACGCCATATGAACGCGCTTGCCCGCCGGACCTGGATGGCGCCATGGCTCTTCGCCGTGGCGAGCTCGCTGCCGCCCGGGTCCGCCGAAGCCTACGACTGGCTGCAGTTCGGAGGGGATCCCCAGCACAGCGGGCGAAACACGGCCGAGACGATCATCACGCCCGGCAACGTGAGCGCGCTGGTGCAGAAATATCAGGTCACGCTGCCAGCCACCGCCGACGGTAACCCGGTCTTTCTCGAGGCGGTAGATACTGCACAGGGAACGAAGGACCTGCTGTTCGTCACGACCAAGGACGGACGCATCATTGCGGTCGACGCCCAGACGGGCAGCCAGCTCTGGAGCCATCAGTACGGCCCGGGAACCTGCCAGGTCAACCAGACCGGGGGCGCCTGCTACACGACTTCCTCGCCGGCGATCGACCCCGACCGCCGGTACGTCTACAGCTACGGCCTCGACGGCAACGTCCACAAGTACCAGGTCGGTGACGGCACGGAGATCACCACCGGCGGATGGCCGCAGCCGGCCACGCTCAAGGGCTTCGACGAGAAGGGCTCCGGCTCGCTGTCGTTCGCGACCTCCGGCGGGGCGACGTACCTCTACGCCGTGCACGGAGGCTATCCCGGCGACAACGGCGACTACCAGGGTCACGTGACCGCGATCAACCTCGCGACCGGCGCGCAGAAGGTCTTCAATGCCGCGTGCAGCAACCAGGCCGCGCATCTGCAGCACTTCGGAGGCGGCGTGTCGCCCACGTGCTCCACGCCGCGCAATGCGATCTGGTCCCGGCCCGGCGTCATCTACGATCCGGGGACCGATCGGATCTTCATGGGCACCGGCAACGGCGTCTACGACGGCAACAACAGCGGCTTCAACTGGAGCGAGTCGGTCATCGCGCTGAAGCCCGACGGCAGCGGAGGCACGGGCGCGAACGCCGGCAAGCCGCTGGACAGCTACACGCCGGCGGAATTCCAGTCGCTGGACAACGCCGATGCCGACGTGGGCAGCACCGCACCGGCGATTCTTCCCGTTCCCCCGAGCTCCACGGTCCAGCACCTGGCGGTGCAAAGCGGCAAGGATTCGAACCTGCGGCTGATCAATCTCGCCGATCTGAGCGGGCAGGGCGGCCCGGGCCATGTCGGCGGCGAGCTCGCCACGGTGATCGCCGTTCCGCAAGGCGGCGTGGTGCTGAGCCAACCCGCCGTGTGGATCAATCCCGCCGACGGCACGACCTGGGTGTTCATCGTCAACGGCAGCGGCGCCTCGGGGCTCCAGCTCATCTTCGACGCCGGCGGTCACCCGTCGCTCGCCATGCGCTGGCAGAACGGCCAGGGCGGAACGTCGCCGGTCGTCGCCAACAACATGGTGTTCTCGGTCAGCGGAAGCACCATCCGTGCGCTCGATCCGACGTCGGGCAACGCGCTGTGGAGCCTCTCTCGCTCGGTTGGCTTTCACTGGGAAAGCCTGATCGTCGCCAACGGGATGGTGTACGCCACCGACAGCTCCAATCACCTCGCTGCCTACGGCTTCGCGGCCGGAGCGACGACCACGACGCTCGCGAGCTCGGCGAACCCCTCGACGGTGGGCGCCGGGGTGACGTTCACCGCGACCGTGACCGGCACCGCGCCGACCGGATCGGTGGCGTTCACCGACGGCGGCAGCGCGATGGGCGGCTGCTCCGCAGTCGCCCTGCCCGCCGGCAGCGCGAACGCCAAGAGCGCGACCTGCACGACCAGCGCGCTCGCCGCGGGCACGCACAGCATCGTCGCGAGCTACGGCGGCGACGGCGCGAACGCGCCGTCGGCGAGCGCCACGCTGTCGCAGGTCGTCAATTCGGGCACGAGCACGACGCTGGTCAATCCGAGCTTCGAGGTCCCGGCGCTCTCGAGCGGGTTCCAGTACAACCCGAGCGGGACCGGCGTCGGCTGGACATTCAGCGCGAACAGCGGCGTTCAGCACAACGGAAGCGCTTGGGGCGCCGCGGCCGCGCCGTCGGGAGTGCAGACGGCCTTCGTCCAGGGGACGGGCTCGATCTCGCAGACCGTGACGCTCGGCGCCGGTACCTACGCGCTGTCGTTCCAGGCCTCGCGCCGCAACTGTTGCGTCGCGCCGGACATGCAGCCGGTCCGCGTGACCATCGACGGGACGCAGATCGGCAGCCTGGTTTCGCCGGCGGGCACCAGCTTCGTGCCGTTCAGCATCTCGTTCTCCATCGCGACGACCGGACCGCACACCGTCGCGTTCACTGGTACCGATCCGCTGGACAAGACCACCTTCATCGACGCGGTCGCGATCGCGAGCGGCTCCGCCACGACGACGGCGGTGGCGAGCTCGCTGAATCCGTCGACGGTCGGCGCCGGGGTGACCTTCACGGCGACGGTGACCGGCACCGCTCCGACCGGGTCGGTCGCATTCACCGACGGCGGCACCGCGATCACCGGCTGCTCCGCGGTCGCGCTTCCGACGGGGAGCGCCAACCCCAAGATGGCGAGCTGCAGCACCAGTGCGCTCGCCGCCGGTACGCACGCCATCGTGGCGACCTACAGCGGCGACTCCGGCAACGGCGGCTCGGCGAGCGCGCCTCTCTCGCAGGTCGTGAGCGCCGGCGGCGGCGGCTCGACGCTCGTCAATCCGAGCTTCGAGGTTCCCAGCCTCGCGGGCGGCTACCAGTACAACCCGACCGGGGCAGGGCTCGGCTGGACGTTCAGCGCGAACAGCGGCATCCAGAGCAACGGCAGCGCCTGGGCGGCGCCGCCGGCGCCCGACGGCGTACAGACCGCATTCGTCCAGGCCACCGGGACGATCAGTCAGGCGGTCAACCTGACTGCCGGCAGCCACACGCTCTCGTTCCGGGCGGCGCGACGGACGTGCTGCGTCTCGCCGTACATTCAGCCGATCGCCGTTACGATCGACGGGACGCAGATCGGAAAGCTCGTCTCGCCAAAGGGGAAGAGCTTCACCGCGTTCAGGATCTCGTTCTCCGTCGCGACGACGGGCGCGCACACAATCGCGTTCACGGGGACGGATCCCGAGGACAAGACCACCTTCATCGACGCGGTTACGCTACAGTAGCGGCCGTGAGCGGAACACCGCACGTCCGAAGCCTGGAACAGGGGCTCGCCCGGCATTGATGGCGAGTCATCCCTGGGTCTGGATCATCGTATTGAACTGGAACGGGCTCGCGGACACGCTAGCCTGTCTCGAGTCTCTGCGCCGGCTGCGCTACGAGCACCATCGCGTCGTCGTGGTAGACAACGGCTCGACCGACGGCTCCGTCGAAGCGCTTCGAGGCCGGGCAGCCGAGCTCGAGATCGAGCTGATCGATGCCGGCCGCAACCTCGGCTACGCGGGCGGCAACAACGTAGGCATCCGCCGGGCGCTCGACGGCGGCGCCGATTTCATCCTTGTCCTCAACAACGATACCGTCGTCGATCCCGGTCTCCTCGACGAGCTCCTGGCGGCTGCGGAACGGAACCCGACCGCGGGCTGCTTCGGTCCGTGGATTCTGTACCTCTCCGACCCGGAGCGGATCTGGTTTTCCGGGTCCGCATGGGATGCGGACGCGGGCGCATTCACGGCGCGGGGAAAGGGAAAGCTCGCCAGCGAGCTGTCCGCGGACGGCGTAGACACGGCCTACGTCTGCGGCGCAGCGCTGTTTGTGCGCGCCCGCGTGCCGCGGGAGATCGGCCTGTTCGACGAGCGATTCTTCCTGGTCTACGAGGACTCGGACTGGTGCTTCCGGGCGCGGCGAGCGGGCTGGAGCTGCATGATGGTGCCCGGCGCGCGAGTCTGGCACAGGATCGGAACGTCCTTCGGATCCGAGGCGTCGCCGCTGCGGACCTATTTCAGCACCCGCAACAAGCTGCTCTGGGCGGAGAAGAATGCGCGCGGCTCCGAATGGCGTCGCGCCTTGTACCGCGCGGTCCGGCGACTCGTTCCCCGGGTTGCCGTCGAGCGGCGCAGCGGGACACCCGCGCACAAGGCGCTCCTCTGGGCCTGCGCCAGCTTCGGGCGGGACTGGTCGATCAAGTGTCATAATTCCCAGGAGATTGCGCAGCGTCGGGCGGTCGCAGACTATCTGGCTCGCCGCTTTGGAGATTGCCCGCCGCGCATCCGAGCGCTGACGCAGGGTTGGACGGGCGTCGGCAATTGAGACCCTGCATCCATCGGCGCGCCCACGTGAAGCGAGTCGCTCAAAGCCGATCGTCCGATCGCCGTGCGCGCCGCCTGCAGCTTCGATGACCCCGATGCTCACCGGCGATTCCAAGATCTTCGGGATCGGGCTCTCCAAGACCGGCACGACGAGCCTCGCCAACGCGTTGCAGCTCCTCGGCTACCGAACCCGGGACAACATAGGTGTGGCAACCTATGTTGCGGGCGACATCGCGTCGGTCGATCTGGACGCCGTCGCGCGCCACGACGCCCTTACCGATACGCCCATTCCGAGCTTCTATCGGGAGCTCGATGCTCGATACCCGGCATCGAAATTCATCCTCACCGTGCGCGACCGCGAGGCGTGGCTTGCCTCCTGCAGGAAGCAATTCACGGCGCGCCACGCGACGGAGCAGAACGAAGCTCACCGGCGGCTGTTCAGGGACCTGTACGGCACGGAAGTGTTCGACGAGCAGCGCTTTGCCGAGGGCTACCGGCGATTCGTCGACGGCGTTCACGAGCACTTCAGCGGGCGCCCGTCCGACCTGCTCGTGCTCGACGTTTCCGGCGGCGAAGGCTGGGAGAAGCTCTGCGCGTTCCTGGGCCGGCCGATTCCGGCGATGCCGTTTCCCAAGGCCAATGTCACTCGCATCCGCTGGATGAGCATCGAGGACGTCGTCGCGGTCGCGGTCCGGGGCGGGGCGGAGCTGCTCCGCCAGTTCGCCCTCCCGCAAGGCGTCGACCCGGCCTCGGGCCGGACGGCGAAGGGCCGATCGAGCGCAGCCTCGCGAGTCCTCGACGCCACCTTTCGCGCGCTGCGGGGGGAGAGCGCGGGTGAGATGGCGGCGAGAAGGGCGCACGCCGCCGTCATCGAGGGCTTGCACCGGCTCAATCCGGCGATTCCGGTCGTCTCGCGCCTGAGCGAGCCGATCGGGTATTCGATTCGCAAGGGATGGAACCACCTGTGGCTGGTCGATCCGCTGGACGGCGAGAGCGCATTTGCACTCGGCGGGTCGGCGTTCTCGATCGACATCGCGCTGATCGAGGACGGACGTCCGATCTACGGGATCGTGCACGCGCCCGCACTCGAGACGACCTACTACGCACGCGCCGGCAAGAACGCGTTGCGCGTCACGGCCGGAAGGGAGTCGACCCTTGGAAAGAAGAGCGGCGAGGCGGGGGACGCAGAGCATCGCTTGCGGGAATCGAGCGCGTCCGGCCGGCGATCGGACGGCTCGAGTCGAGCGCTGGCGCTCTGTGCGCTGGCGCAGTCGCAAGGTTCGCCGCGGCTCGTGCTCCCGTCCAGCAGCGAGTGGGAGATCGCGGCCGCGCACGCGATCGTGTCGGCTGCGGGGTTGTCCGTGTGCGACGAGGTATCGGGGGCGGAGCTTGACTACAACAAGGCGGATCTCGCGAACGGACCGCTCAGGGTCGGCTAGCGCGCGAGGCCCGGTCGCCCGTGCCCGCCGTGCCGCGAAGAAGCACGGAGCCCGCGCCCAGGCGGCCGGCGTTCTTGCGGACGTATTCCTCCAGGATCATCAGCACCTCGATGCTGCGCTCGGGGCGGGCCTCGATCTTCGCGGTGAACGATTCGCTGCTCAGATGCGCGTCGTAGCACCGGATCGCCTCCTGCCGCATCGTCGCGATCGCCGCCGGACCCATCGCGAAGATGGAAGCGAGCTTCGCCGTCAGGTCGCGCCGGTCGTCGAACGCGATGCAGTTGCGCAGATGCTCGAGCCGCGGCTCGAACCATTCCGGGTAGTTGATGATGGGAATGGTGCCCACCGAGAGCGCTTCGACCGAGTTGTGGCACATCGGCATGACGATTCCGGGAGGGGCGAGGAAAAACTCCGCACGGCTGAGCACGTCGAGCCAGGCGTGGTCGGGCACCCGGAACCTGCTCGTGTCCAGGATCACGCACTTGTCGACGAAGCCGCCGGCGAGCATGCGGTCGAATTCGCTCTGCTGCTGGACGAAGACGGTTCGATCGCCGGAGAGCTCCCGCGCAACCTCCACGATCTCGAGCCGCGTCAGTTTGGCCTTCGGGTAGGTGATCCGGTTGACCGTGTAGCCGAGCATCTCGCCGGAGAAGAAGGCGCGCATGGATCGTGGCCTCGAGCGCAGCGGGAGGAGACGCCGGCGAAGGTCGGGCGCCGCGTGGACGGGATGCACCGGGAACTGCATCAGTATCGGCCGCCGAAGCCAGAAGCGCGAGAAGATGTCGAACCCGACCCGGATCTTCTTCAGCCAATCGCGCCGGCCGATCGTCCGATCTTCGTGGTCGAAGAGGTAGTACATCTCGCGGCTCTGGTCCGGAACCGTGGTGGTCTCGACGACGCCGGGCAGCTGCTTCGCCATGACGGCGTATCGACCCATGCGATCCGCGGGCAGCGAATCGAAGAGCATCGTCGAGTGGCCCGACGTCGCGAACGCGTTCAGGAGCGCAAAGAGGAGCCTGCCCTGTTCGTCGAGGATGTCTCTGCCGACGAATTTGGCGAATACGATCGGCTTGCGCGGATCGGCGTCGGGCACGTGAGCGAGCCTCTGCGTCCGAGGATGGAAGCCCAAGCTTATCGCGAATTCGCGCGGCGGTCCGGAGACCGGCGCTGCATCTGCGAAGCGCGGTGAGCCGGACCGTGCACGTCGCGATCCTCAGTCCGGAATTTCCGCCCGATATCGGCGGGGTCGAGACCTATGCTTTCGAGTTCGTCAAGGAGCTCGCGAGCCGCGGTCACCGGGTGACGGTCTTCACTGTCCGTCACGAAAGAGGCGAAGTGTCGCTGCCCGGCGTCGAGATCCGACCGGTGCTGAAGCTTTGCCGCAGCGCGGATGCGAAGACGATCGCATCGACGCAGGCCGACACCTGGCATGCGCTCAACGCCGCGTACGCCTGGGTCGGTGCGATCCGGCCCGAGAGCATCGTGACGGTGCACGGCAACGATTTCCTGCGGCCCTATTATCCTATCTCGCAGCCGGACCTGAGCCGGGTTCCCTTGGCGTGGCGCTGGTCGAGCGACGTCTCCCGCGGCTTGCGCCCCTTGTGGATCGCCATGACGGAAGGCCTCGTGCGCCGCTCGCTCGCCCGCTCGCGCCACGTCATCGCCAACAGTCGCTATACCGAACGGGTGCTGCTGGAGCGGATCCCCGCCTGCCGCGGCCGAACCTCGGTCGCGTTCGTCGGCGTCGCCGCGCATTTCTTCGGCGTGACGCGCGAGGAGCCGACGGACGGCGTCCCCCGGCTGCTGACCGTGTGTCGCCTGTCGGAGCCGAGGAAAAACGTCGACAAGGTGCTCCAGGCGCTCGCAACGCTCAACGGGAAGCAGCGTTTTCGCTACACCGTCGTGGGAGACGGGCCGCTGCGCCCGGAGCTCGAGCGCCTTGCCCGGGGCCTCGGGCTCGGGGAGGTCGTTCGCTTCACCGGTTTCGTGAACCAATCCGAGCTTCTGCGTATCTATGCCAACTCCGATCTCATGGTTCTCGCCTCGAGCGTGAGCGCCGCCAGCCACGAAGGATTCGGCATCGTCTATCTCGAAGCCGCAGCGAGCGGCGTGCCCTCGCTTGCCGCGCGCCTTGCAGGCGCGGCCGAGGCCGTGGCCGACGGCGTATCGGGAATGTTCGTCGATGCGCCGACGACCGAGCAGCTCGCTCCGGCGCTCGAGCGATTCCTTCGCGGCGAGATTCGATTCAATTCT
This sequence comes from Casimicrobiaceae bacterium, assembly GCA_035501595.1. Taxonomy (GTDB): domain Bacteria; phylum Pseudomonadota; class Gammaproteobacteria; order Burkholderiales; family Casimicrobiaceae; genus PALSA-1003. The sequence continues at coordinate 8,204 of DATJVX010000001.1, forward strand.
GTGGACTGCAGAAACTTCGCCGCAGGCTTCATGTGGTCGGGCGTGGTCGATCATGCTTTGCTGTATTATCAGCCGTCGCATCGAGTGCACGGCGCTGCTCTGCGCTGATCGAAGAGAATGGCAGCTTGGATGACAGGCAAGCGCGCGGTCGGTGGCGGGTTGATCCTCGTTGCAGCCGCCGCGATCGCGTTCGTTCTCGCGAAAGAGCTTTCGTGGACTGACGCGTACTGGTTGTGGCATTCAAGAGGCTCGTTCGTCGAATATCCGATACCGTTCAAGGCGACGCAGCTGCTCATGGATATCGGCGTCGTCGACGCGAACGGAGACGACTGGCTCGACATCTTCACGACGAATCACAACTACCGCCAGGACCTGCTGATTTCCGACGGCAAGGGCGGCTACCGCGACATGCTCTCGGACTGGGGCCTCGACCAGGTTCCCGCTATTCCGGGCGTCGAGATCTCCCTCCGCGAGCCTGACGTCAGCGCGCCCGGGCTATACATCTACTGGAAGGGAAGAAAGACGCTGACCTTTCGCACGTACCGGCTCAAAGACGTCGGACGCGTGAGAGGCAAGCTCCGCACGTATACGAGCATCAATAGCTACAAGGCATCGGGCTTCGCCGTCGAGGCGCCGACCACATCGCCTGCCGCAGCCAACGAGGCAGGCGAAACCGTGATGGGATTCGCGTCGGAGGCCGACGGCACGCTCGACCTGGAGATAGAGACGCCGGGCGTCCCCGTCGAGGTCCAGCTCGACGGTTCGTTGCCCTTGAGCTCGGTCTACGTCGGCAGCGGCAAGGCGTCGCCCCGCTCCGCGAACTTCGATCTCACTTTTCAGGACCGCCACGGGATGGCATGGGCGGACTACGACGATTCCGGGCGAATGGGCATCTTCATCAGTCGCGGGGCTCTCGCCGGAACCGCGCGAACGCTCCCGCCGAAGATCGGGGCCACCATCGAAGACGAGCTGTTCGTGAGCACCGCACCGGGAAAGTACAAGAACGTCGCTTCGGACGTCGGGATCGACAAGCGCGGCTGCTCCGGACGCAAGGTCAACTGGGTGGACTTCGATCGCGACGGCCGCCTGGACATCTTCGTCAACTGCCAGGATCGGGGTCGCGTCGTGGGAGCCTATCCGAAGCAGCTCTATAAACAGGGCGCGGACAAGCACTTCGTCGACGTTGCATCGGACGTCGGTCTCGCCCTCGCGGATCAAGAGATCATCGATTTCGTCTGGTTCGACGCGGACAACGACGGATTTTCCGACCTCCTCGCCTACGAGGACACCGGCTTCTACCTCTATCGCAATCACGAAGGCAAATCGTTCACGCGGGAGTTCATCGGCCGCGGCAAGTTCGTCAGAGGCTCGAACCCCAAGCTCAGGGGAACCGCCGACGAATACTGGTTCGTCGACGGCAAACTCTCGGTTGCCGATTTCCGGGGGAGCGGCAGTCTCGACGTGTTTTGCTCGTCGAAGACCGGCAACGTGCTCCTCGTGAACGACGGACACGGCCATTTTTCGCTCGTCGATCCGCAGGCGATCGGCCTGCCTTCCGCGAGCGCCACGGCCGGCTGGGTGGACTTCGACAACGACGGGCTCATCGACCTCTATGCCGTGCCGCAGGGAATCTATCGGCAGCGGCCCGATCACCGGTTCGAGTCGACTGGGCTCCTCGCCTTTCCTCCGCAGAAGTACATGGCGGCGATCGTCACCTGGGCCGATCTCGACAACGACGGCCGGCGTGACGCGGTGATCGCGCTGATCGAGAACTTCGCGCTCTGGCGCTGGTGGGAGAAGCTCTACAAGAGCTCCGAGGACAAGCTGGCGGGTCCCGAGGACAAGTTTGTCTGGAACCTGACCGCGTATCGCAATACCGTCGCGAACCGAAATCACTGGCTCGAGCTGCGGCTCGTCGGCAAGCCCGGGAACGCGCAAGCGATCGGCGCACGAGTCACGCTCCAGACGCCCGACGGACAGCAGACGCAGGTCGTGGGCCTCAACGACGGCGCGTTCTTCTCCCAGGGTCACTACCGGCTCTATTTCGGCCTCGGCGCGCGCGCGCGTGCCGATCGTGTCACTGTCCGCTGGCCCGACGGGCAGGTGCAGGACCTGGGCGGACTCGACGGGGATCGACTGCAGATCGTCAGGCAGGACGGCGCCCCGCGAACCCAATGAAGGGCGAAAAGGCGCGCGGTGATCATTTCCCATACGCACCGGTACATATTCGTCAAGTCCTGGAAGACGGCGGGAACGAGCATCGAGAGCGCGCTGTCGCAGCATTGCTCGGGCAGCGATGTCGTCACGGCGCTCGGCGACTACTGGTTCAATCGCGACGAGCAGGGCCAGTGGATCCATCGGTCGATGAACGACGACGGCTTCTCGCAGCACGACTCGGCCGAGGCGATCAAGGGAAAGCTGTCGCCCGAGATCTGGAACGGGTACTTCAAGTTCAGCATCGCGAGAAACCCCTGGGATCGCCTGGTCTCGCTCTTCTCATGGGAGGCGAGAAACAAGCCCGCTCTGAAACCCGTGCGCCGCTGGTACCACCGCGCGGGCTTCCCCTTCAACGAATTCCGCGCACGCAGAGAACTGTTTCGAGAATTCGTGAACGGAGACTGGAAGACGAACGACCGCTTCTACGTCATGGACGGCCGGATGTGCCTGGATTTCGTGATGCGCTACGAGCGGCTCGCCGAGGATCTCGGCGAACTCTGCCGGCGCGTGGGGCTGCCGGAGGTGGCGCTGCCCCATCTCAAATCAGGGCTGAGGCAGGGCGGCCACAGGTACGCGGAGTATTATGACGAGCCGAGCAAAGCGATCGTCGCCGAGCGTCACGAGCGCGACATAAGCCTCTTCGGCTACGAGTTCTAGCTTTCGGTGGCTCGACCCGTTGAGCCCCAGTGCAGGAGGTACCGCAGGGATGTCAACCATCATCAAGTCGACCTTTGCAGCGGCGGTGCTCGCGTCCGCCGCGCTGTCGTCGCCGCCGGGGTTCGGCGGACAGCGCGAGAACAACAACATCTCGTCGGTCGAGATCGCCCAGCTGCCGCGATTCTGCTGGGCGCAGATGGAGATACCCGGGGCGGACGGACCGGACTTCCACATCCTCAATTGCGGTCCCGGGGCAAATCACTACTGCACGGGGCTGCTCTACATGATTCGCGCCAAGGGCCACGTCCCCAAGTCGACGAGGTTCGACCTGCTCGGGCACGCGGACACCGACATCAAGTACACCGAGAAGGCCATCAAGGATTGGCCGAGCTGCTCCATTCGCGACCATGTCGCGGAATCGCGAGTCGAGGTCGACAAGCTCATGGCGATGTTCGGCTACAACGGTCGCAGGGCGAAGTAGGCTTCATTCCAACCTCCAGCCATCCAGTTCAATGTCATTCGCCGATACCCCTGTAGAGAGGCTCGTCGCCGGTTGGTGGGGCCGCATCGACGCCGCCTGCAAGACGGGATTCTTCGTTGCCATCGTGGTCAACGTGCTCGCGTTCGGGTTCGAGATGACGAACCTGACAATGCACCACGACGACCTTATCCACATCTTCATCCAGGACACGATCCTCGGCCACTTCCTTGGGCGTCCGGCATTCGGGTGGCTGCACTACTACACGCAGAACCACTACATCATGCCGTTCCTCCAGATGACGGAGGCCATCGTCCTGATGAGCGCTTACGGGGTGCTCGTCGCCTATTTCTGGGGTGCGCGGAAGGCGATGGACATCTCGCTGGTGGCGGCGTTCGCCTGCGTATTCCCCTACATGGCGCAGATGTACCAGTACAACACTTCGCAGGCTCCGTTCGCGCTGGCGCACCTTCTGGCTGCAGCCGCGGTGATCGTGTCGGTGCGCGCGAAGGTACGGGACGTGATTCTGGCCGCCATCCTGTACGTTGCGACGTTCGCGATTTACCAGGCGGTTGTCGCGAATTCGGCCACCATCTTCATTCTCTGGCTGCTGAGCCGCCAATTGTTCGGCACCGACGAGCAGCGGGTGCTCTCGAAGGGTACCTTGCGGTCGACGGTCGCAGTCGTGGCGGCAGTCGGCATCGGCGGCGTCGCGTACATGATCGGCGTGTCGATGATGCACATCGACTTCGACTCGTACCAGGCCGCCGGCGACGCATTCGAGCTGCGCGACACGGCGAATCTGCACTTGGCGATCCCCGCCGTCTGGGAGGGCATTCGGAGCTTCTTTCTGTGGCCGGAGAGCTACTTCCCGGACTATCTGAAGACGGTGCAGATCGTGATCCTGGTCGTCGCCGGCCTTTGCTGCCTGTGGGTGCCGAAGCGCCTCGGGGACAAGGTCATCAGCGCAGCGTTGCTGGCGCTCGCATGCCTGACGCCGCGGGTGCTGCAACTGCTGCATCCCGAGGGCCACTACCACAGCCTGACGCTGACCTCGTATGCGCTGTTGTTCGCGGGCGCGGTCATGATCATCAACCGGACCGGCGGGACCCTGCTGAGAAACGCGTCGGTCGCGCTCGCATCGTTCCTCATCGCGGCCTACATCGTCCAATGCAACTGGGTGTCCACCGTGAACTATCTGAACACGATGGCGCACTTCGACACCGTGGTGCAGGTCCTCGCCAGGGTGCGCTCGATCCCCGGCACGGGCTGGGACGGCAAGAAGATCGCGGTCGTCGGCGCGTATGAGATGCCCAACGACTATCCGTTGAAGCAGTACGAGGCGATCGCGCCGCGGTTCATGGAAGCGAAGCACATGGACAAGATGGCGCGTCTTCTGCGTGACCAGGCGGAGTTCGTCCCCGCCGACCAGACCATGCCCAAGGTACTCCAGTACGCCGCGACGCACGCGCCCTGGCCGAGTCCGGAAAGCGTGGCGGTCGTCGACGGGATGGGTGTGGTGGTCTTCTCCAAGCCGGAGAGCGCATCCCAGCCTCCGCGATGATCACCCTTTGCTTCCGTTTCGACGATCCGTCGCCGACCAGCGACCACGAGCTCGAAGCCGAGGTCCTGGATCTGGCTAGGCGCTTCGACGTTCCCCTGTGCGTGGCGACGATTCCGTTTTCGCAGGGGCCCGGCGGCGAGCGCACTGCGCTGTCGGAGCAAAACGCCGGACACCTGCTCGAGGCAGCGCGAAAGGCCGCCATCGAAATCGCCCAGCATGGACACTCGCACGTCAGCCGCGGGACCACTGATCGGGGCGCGCGCAGCGAGTTCGCGGGCGTCGCGCTGGCGGAGCAGCGACGCCTGATTCAGGAGGGACTGGCGCACCTGTCTGGGCTCCTCGGACAGCGCATTCGCGGATTCGTCCCGCCGTGGAACAGCTACGATCGATCGACCGCGCAGGCGGTCGCGGAAGCCGGGTTCGATTTCCTGTCCGCCGGAGAGGAAGTCATCCGATATGCCGCACTTCCCGTCATCCCCAGGACGTGTACGCTGAACGGCCTGCGCGGCGTGGTCGAACGGGCGCTCCATGTTCAGGCACTCGCGCCGGTGCTCGTGGTGGCGTTTCATCCCGACGATTTCGCAGAGTTCAGATCGCCGCCGCTTCCGGAGGAGCCGCCACCATGCACGAGCCTGAGGGATTTCTCGGCTCTGCTGGAATGGGTGCGCGGCATCCGGGTCGCCCGGATCGAAGCCCTCAGCGACGTCGCCGCCTCGGTGCGCCATGGCGCACCGCTCGTGAGCTCCGGAGACCTGAAACTCCCGTATCGCGTCAAGGCGCTGCTGCCGCCGATGCTGACGCGGTCCGCCGGTTGGCGCAGCTTGCCCCGGGCGGTCTGGGGCGCGTTCCGCGGCGCGCGGAGCGACTCGGGGCCACTCGCCGCGGACGCTGCCTCCAGACGCGTTGCTTGACGAGGTTCGGGGCAGACCGAACGGCGGGCCGGCCGGCCATCTAGAGGTTGGCGTAGGAGATCAGCTCGATTTTCCGCGCACGCAGGTAGTCGCCGATCGTCCTGTCCGTCAGGGCCTGGCACTCCCGGGACCAATCGTAGCCCCACGCCGCGTAGCGGGAATCGGGCTCGCCGTCGCCGGGGTGGCACATCAGTTCGCAGGTGCCCGCGTCCGGCAGATGCCGGAGAACCCGGGCGAGATTCTCCTTTGCCAACCGGCCCCCGTAGAAGAAGCCGCAGAAGTGAGCCGCGTGCTTTGCATCTCCGGTGCGCGCCGCGGCGCAGAACGCATTGAGGACCAGGAGCTGAAGGAAGCGGCCGAGGCTTCCCGGTTCACGGAGCATATACAGGCGCGGCGTCTCCATAGGATGGCGGATGCAGCGGATCCCATGATGCGCCGCGAGCTCCCCCACGATGCGGCGGATGCCGGGAAGGACATGCAGGTGCTGATGCCCGTCCAGGTGAGTGACCGTGATGCCCGAAGCGCGGACTCGGGCGATCTGGGCATCGAGCTCGCTTCGGATCTCCGAGATGGACAGGGATCCTCGCAGATACCGGCTCACGAACACCCCGGCGCCGGGATGGAGGAAGCCGTTCGCGCCCACGAGGGTCGGGATCTTCTCGACCGGCGAAAGGGGCTTTTCCCCGACCAGCGTCAGGTGTACCCCGATGTCGAGCCCCGGCGTGTCCCGGGCCAGCCGCACCGCGTGCTCGAAAGCCTCGCCCGGAGCAATGATGGACGCCGACGTCAGGATGCCGTCGCGATGGGCGCGAACGATGCCGTCGTTCACGCCCTCGGACAGGCCGAAGTCGTCGCCGTGAACGATCAGCCTAAGCGCGGCCATCCGCGGAAGCTCTGGGCGTCGCCTGAAGCTTCGACGCGCCCGCAAACGTCCAGTACTTGTTGCCCACGAAGTTGGCGATCATCGCGAGACCCGTGGCAACGATCCAGCTCGGAAGGTACGGAGCCCCGAGGAGGTCCATGCACACGAAGACGACGACGGAGCTGCCGCCTATCACCAGGATATTCAGAATGAGGAATCGCCGGACCTGGAGGCGTGTAAGGCCCGCGGCCTCGAACGTCCAGTACTTGTTGAGCAGGAAGCTGTTCACCATCCCTGCAGCGGCGCCCAGCGTGTTTGCCACGGCGGCGTCGATGGAGCGCACTCCGAGACGGACGACGGAGGCGGCGACTTCCATGCCCGCGCTGCCCAGCGCGGTCAGAACCAGCGTCGCGAGCGGGAACACGCGGTAGAACAGCATGAACCCGGCGAAGCTGACCGCGACGTTGATGCAGCCGACCACCACGAACCGGGTGAACTGCCTGACGCCGGGCGACAGGGGCCGAAGTCCGTTCATCGATCCACGGCAGCGACCGTTCTCGCGATCTGCGAGGCCGGTTCTGCCGCGGCCGAAGGAACGTCGAGCGTCTCGCTGACGATGAAGCGCGGCCGCTCTCGAACCTCCATCAGGATCCTGCCGACGTATTCGCCGAGAACGGCGAGGAACAGGAACAGCATGCCGAACAGGAACGACATGATCGCGACCGACGATGCCCAGCCCTTGGCGGCCTCGCTGTCCAGGTACTTGGTCAGGATGGCGAACATGACGCCGAAGAAGGCGAGCGACGATGCCGTGAGGCCCAGCAGGATGCCTATCCGCAGCGGCACCAGCGAGAAGGAGCTGATTCCATGCCAGGCGAAGCGGATCATGCGCATGAACGTGTATTTGGTCGTCCCGCTGAACCTCGCGCCGCAATCGAAGTCGACGGTCGAGTTGGGATAGCCGACCCACTGCACGATCCCGCGAAGGAACAGCGCCTCCTCCTTGAAGGCCAGCACCTGGCGCAGCACTTCGCGATCGAGAAGCCGGAAGTCAGCCATCCCGCTCTGCAGGTTTACGCCGCTCAAGTATGAGAACAGCCGGTAGAACAGCCGCGAGGTCCAGCGCTTCAGCAACGGCTGATTCGCCCCTTCGCGGCGGACCGTCTTGACGATCTTGTTGCCCTTGCGCCATTCCTCGACGAGAAGCGGAATGATGCGGGGCGGGTGCTGCAGATCGGCGTCCATGGTGATCACCGCCTCGCCGCGGGCGTAGGACATTCCCGCGATGAGCGCGTCCTGGTGCCCGAAGTTGCGGGAAAGCCGGAGACCCCAGATCCGCTTGTCCTGGGCGTGCAGCGACACGATCTCGGACCAGGTCCCGTCGGTGCTGCCGTCGTCGACCAGGAGCAGCTCCCAGGAATCGACCAGCGAGCCGAGGGTCGTCTTGAGCTCCGCGAAGAGCTGTCGCAAGTTCCCCTGCTCGTTGTACGCGGGAACAACGATGGAAACGACCGGGCGGGCGAGCGGTGGCTCAGGGGCGCTCATGGTCGCATTCGGAACGCGTCGAGGCGTCGGCTCCACGGGATGGACTGCGGGTCAACTCTATCGGGCTGCACCATTGGAAGCAAGATGCGTACCTTACCTGGCGGGCGGCTCGTCGCGACCGCCGGCAGGCTTCACTCGCGTGAAGAGGCGATAGCGCACGCCACGCCCGGCGATGCACACGGCCCAGGTAAGCATCGCGAACCAGAAAGGCGGTCGCAAGGATTTCCTGCCCGCCATCGCCGCCGAAACGATGCGACTCGCGAGCGCGCGGCGGGGGACGACCAGCAGCTTCGCGAGGCCGCTGCGTGGCGTCATGCCCGATTCGAACATCCCCGGCTCGACGATCGTCACGGCGAGCCCGGAGCCGCGCAGCTCCATGTCCAGGCTCTCGCCCCAGATGCTCAGCGCCGCCTTCGAGGCGTTGTATCCGCAGGTGGCGCGCATTCCGTGCCAGCGACCAATGCTCGATACGAGAACGAGGCGACGCGCGCTCGCGGAGCGATTCGCACCGGCAGAGGTTGTCGCCGGGGCAGGGCGCGGTTGCCGCGGGTTGGCGGGCGCGTGCGCAGGATGGTCCGCTCCGCACAGCCACGCGGCGAATTCGGCCGCCGAAAAGCAGTTGACTTCGAACGTGTCGCGGAGCCGGGCGACGGCGAGCACCGATTCTCCGTCGTGCTTGACTCCCGCGCACAGCACGGCCATGTCGATCGATTCCGGCGCGATCTGCGCTCGCTGCAACGCCTCCGGCAACGCGCCGGACAACGCGAGGTCGGCGATCACGAACTTGACCGGTGCTTCCGGCGGCAGCAGAGCTCGGACTCCGGCCACCGAATCCTCTCGCCGCAGAACCGCGACGACGCTGGCGCCGCGCTCCAGGCACTCGAGCAGGACATCCAGTCCCAGTCCGCGGCTCGCGCCGGTGACGAGCACGATGCGGTTCGCGAGCGACGCCGCGCCTCGTGGCGCTGCGCCCACGAGATAGCGCGCGCCCTGCCATCCGAGCCACGGGATCGTGAGGAGCAGTCTCCAGACGAATCCGGCACCCGAGGCGGCGAGAGCAGGAATCGTCGCGGCGCCCCTGGGAACTTCGGACAGTTCGCGGTAGCCCTCGGAGCTGCATTCGTGAAGCGCCATGATCGCGTTGAGTGCGTGGCGAAGCGGGTGCCCCGGAAACCGTGACTTGGTCAGAAAGTCCAGACGCTCGACCCGGAAGCGCGTGAGGGGCAGCTCGGCGAGGAACCGGGCGAACCCGAGCGGCGAAGCGAAACGGAACGGCGCGCAAGCCAGGTACGCGGACAATCGCTCGTAGAGCTTCGCATTCGGCGAGAGCGCGAGGTAGTCGCAGATCGCCTCGTACTCGGTGCGCTCGATCTGCCACAGAGGAAACGGTACCGGCCTCGGTTCACAATTGGGCATGGGTCGCGACCCGCGTTGCGTGCGCTGCCAGCGAGAGGGTCAGGGATTTGCTGGGCAGAGAAGGAAAAGCCGCCCCGTCGGCGATGTAGAGATTGCGGAACAAATTGCAGCGACCGTTTCCGTCGCAGCGCCTGGCCCCGTTCCCCATCGGGACCGTTCCGGCGTAGTGCAGGGCGGCACCCGGCGGCGAGCGGATCGGATCACGCGTAAGGCAGCCCAGCTTGCTAAGTGCCTGCCTTACCTTTCCGACCGCGCGTCGGATGTAATCTTCCTTCTCCACCGGCTCCGCGTAGCGCAGGGCAACGCTCTCCCAGCGACCGGCGCCTTCGAGCAGTATCTGGCGATTGGACGGCGAGATCTTGTCGGGAAAGAACAGGGTAGCCGCTCCCAGCGCGGGTTTCAGCGCGAAGAACAGCCGCTTGGAGAAGCGCGCATCGAAGGGCAGGCGTTCGATCAGGGGATAGTAGATCATGCCCGTGAGGTTGAGCAGCTCCCCATGGAGGTAGCGTGGCCACGCGTCGCTCTCGGTGACCATGCCCAGGATCAGGCGGTTGAATTGAAAGGCACGCGCGTCCTCCTGACCACCGATCCTGCTCAGCACGACATAGGGGATCTTCATGAACGCGGTATCCATGAGCCCCTCGGTTTCGGCGGGCAGGTCGACACGAGCCTGCTTGAGGGTACGCAGGAAGATCGCGCCCGTCTGCAGCGCGCCGGCGGCGAGAAAAACCGCATCGCACGGCTCCTCGCGAACCTGTGACGCCGCGGTGTCGAAGTAGCGGACCCCCGTGATCCGGCCTTCCGACGAGCTGAGGGCGACGACGTAGCGATTCGAGACGTAGCGGAAGCCGCCGCGGGACCGGCAAGACTCCAGCGTGCTCCTGGCGGGGTTGTAGATCGAGCCTCGCGGGCAACCCCACAGGCAACGGTCGCAGTACGCGCACGCATCCGGCCGTCGGGCATCGGTGACGACCGCCAGCCGGGAGCGTCCGAGCCTGACGCCCAGCGCGCGCAGCCTCGTCTTCCGCGCGAGATAGTTGCGCAGCAAGCGCTCGTCGGTGCGCGTCAGCTCGACCGGAGGTTGCGAGACATGGACGCTTCGCAGCTCCGGCGAGAGCTCGTCTTCGACCGGGCCTGCGACCGGTATCCGCGCGCAAGCCGTCGCGTAAGCCCGGTCCATTTCGGAAATGGATACGGGCCATCCGGCGATGTCGTTCTCGTCGAAGCACAGCGCATTGGCGCCCCAGCCATTGGCGAGCCCACCTCTCGCGAACGAGCCAAAGGCGGCGAAACTGTCGGACGGGAACTCCCAGAGGGGATCGGTGGAAGAGGCCAGAAAGCGACGCGAAGGCGGATAGCGCAGAAGCTCGTTGGCGGAAGGCGGAATGATCCCGCCCAGATCCGGGCCGAGAAAGTAGCCGACGGGATCAGCGAGGCTGCTCTTGAGCTCGTGGAAGCTGACCGGCTGCTCCGGGAACGCCGCTTCATCGCGACCTACGTCCCAGACCTCGACGTTGTGGCCGCGCTCGAGCAGGGTCAGCGCGGCGTGCGCTCCCGAGACGCCGCTGCCAACGACGACGATCCTGGTCACGGGTCGATCGCGGTGCGCGGCTCGCCGGCGAAGGATGACGGTGTGGAGCGCGACGGCGCCATTGCGTCTCCTTCTAGACGTTGCCTTCCGCCAGTGCCGGGTGCAGCAGCTTCGTCTGCGCGCTGCTGAGCCGCGTTCCCGCAGGGGAGAGCGCGCTGTACGCGCCCACCACGTCCGCGGGGAGAGGCCCGACGAGGCGCGTCAGGTCGGCGAACCGGATGCCCTGGCGAACGAGGAACGCGAGGTAGGTGTGGCGCAGGCACGCCGCCGTCACCTCCGCCGGATCCTCGAGCCCGGCGTCGTGCGCGGCGCAGAGGATCTGCGCATCGGTCTCGTCACGGGTCGGCGGGCGGCCGCCGGTCGATGCGGGGGCGGCGGAGCGGCCTTGCAGGCGTCCGTGTCGAAGTGCTTCGCGAAGCGCCGGCGCGAGGGCGATGTCGCGCGCCGACCCGCCGGTGACGTGGAGCACGCTGGCGGCGGCGTCGAAGTCGTCCTCGCGCAGGCCGACCAGCTCGTCCACGTCCAGGCCGGAAAGGAGCAGCAGTATCGAGAGCCGCGGGCCATCGTCGGCGGCCCGCACCAGCGCGGCCACCTCGTCCTGGCGAAGCTCCCTCGGGAACCGCGCCTGGCGCGGCAGCAGCGCGGGCTCCTTGGCGCGGGGCAACGGGCTCGCCGCCGAGCCCGCCTCTAGCAGGGACTGCTGTGCGCCTTCGTAGCGCAGTGTGCCCGCCTGCGGCTGAATGAGGACGACGGAAGGCCGGGGCTCGGCGCGATTGAAAAGCTCCACCAGCCACATCGCGAGCAAGGCGAGCACAAGCGAGCCTGCGACCGAGATCGCGGTGTCGCGCCAGTAGAACGGCCGCCACGGGGCCTCGGGCACGGAGGCTGCTTCGAGAACGCGAATCGACGGCATGCGCGTCTGCTCGCTCGCCTCGAGCCGGGCGCGGCGCTGCACTGCGTCGCGCTGCGCCTTCTCGAGCTCGTCCAGCTCGCCCTGCATCGACTGGTACTCGTTGAACCGTGCGGTGAACTGCGCGACCTGCTGGCGGCCCGACGCCATCTGCTCGCGGATTCGAGCCGCCGTCGCCTGCGTGCTCGCGAGCTCCTCCTGCGCGTCGGCGAAAGCCGTCTGGCGATTCGCCGCGCGCTGCGCGGCAAGCTGCCGCTCGAGCTCCGCGAGCCGCGCCCGCTGGGCAACGACCTGCGGATCCTTGGCGAGGTACTCGGGCGTGAATCCGCGCTCCAGGTCGCGCTGCTGCTCGCGCAATTGTGACACGCGCTGCTCCAGGCTCGCGAGGGTTGGATCGTCGCGCGCGCTGCCGCCGCCGCTCGCGGCCGAAGCGCCGAGCCCCTTGAGCTTTCCCTCGGCAGCCGCGACGCGGTCGTCGGCGGCGCTCAAGGACGTGCTCAGGTTGCGCACCCGCGCAAGGACCTCGTTCTCGTCGCGCTCGAGCGACACGATATTGTTGGCGAGCCGGAAGCTCTCGACCTGTCGGCGCTTCGCGGCGACCGTCTGCTCGAGCTTCTTCACCTCGTCGTCCGAGCGCAGAACGGCCTCGTCCGAGGCGCTGCGATAGCTTTGGGCGAGGCGGCCCTGGTAGACGTCGACCGTCGTGTTGACGAGCGGCGCGAGCAGGTCCGCGCGCTCGCCGGTCGCGATCAGCTCGACCACGTGCGTGTCCGCCACGGGCGAAGCGCGCAGATGCGACTGCAGTCCGGCGATCGGGTCCGGGCCGAGGCGCGAGAGGTCTTCGCCCGCGCTCTGGAGGCGCGTGGCAACCTCGTCGAGGATCGGACGGCTCACGAGGACCTGGACTTCCGTCAGGAACGGGCGCATGGGCTCGTCCGGCGCCGCGCCGGTCCCGGGGGCGCGAGCCGCGGCGAGCGAGCCGAGCCCGGGCGTGATGTCGAGCCGCGCGGAGGCGCGATACTCAGGCGGCCGCAGCCAGGTGTAGCCGAGGCTTACACCAAGCGCGACGACGAGCGTAGTCAGGAAAACGCGCAGGCGCCGCTGGTTGCTCTTCGCCGTCCATCGCAGATCGGTTTCCACTGCACCATCCGACCGGAAGCTCGGCCGCTTGCGTGCCAAAGCGCCAACGTTACCAGACTTCCTCTCGAGTCGGGCTCATGAGCGCCCGAGCGTCGGGCTGTGGCGCATAGGCGGTAGCGCACAGTGGGCCTCCAGTCAGATCCTCGAGCGGAACAGGCCGCGGATGCGCGCGAGCAGGCTCGCGGGAGCGACCGGCTGCTCGGGGCCGGTGATCACGTAGTGGTGCCCGTCCGTACCCGAGGTGAAGTCGATGGCGGCGGCGTTGCGGCCAGGCTCGAACCACCAGCGCGTGGTGCGATTCGGCCCGACGATCTCGCAGCCGACTCGATTGCCGAGCTCGAGGAGCGTGACGCGATGGACCGGCATCGCGCTCCCCGAGGTGGGCAGGAGCACGACCAGGAAGATGTCGTCCTTTTCATCTCGTGGGGGACTCACTTCCACGCGCCAGGCCCCGGCCTCCACGCCGTCCTTCGGCTTCCGCGTGGCGCCGAGCGTGCCGTTCTCGTCGTAGTTGCGGTCGTCGACGAAGAATTCCAGGCCATGGCCGCCGATGGGATTGATCACGGCATTCCGCGGCAGCAGAACCCTAGCCTCGAGCCGTCCTCCGCCGTGCCCGGGCAGGTCGGCCGAAGCCACTTCGACGGTGAAGCCCTCGCGGAACACGGTCGGGCGCGCGAGCGTGTGCAGCAGCCAGCGCTTGCGCAGCGCGGACGAGGTTGCCTGCACCTGATCGAAGATCACGACGACGTCGTCGACGCGGTCGTAGCCGAAGATGCGCCAGAAGCGCTCGACGCGACGGGTGCGGGCCGAAAACGTGCCCTCGCCAGAGCTCGAGTTGGTGTACGCCGGCGTGATGTCGGCGGCGGCGACGACCAGGCCCCCGTGGTCGAGGACCTCGCCCATTTCGCCAGTGTGGTAGATGTCGCGCTTCGCCGACCACTCGACGCGGTCAAGTGGCGCGGCTTCCACACCCCAGCCCGAACCGATGCGGCGCTGCCCGCCGTCGTTCGCGATGCTCCGCGGCTTGTCCTTGCCGGGTCCGGACTCGGTGTCGGCCGAATCGGTCACCGTGACGAGGTTGTGCGCGATCGACTGGTACGTGTAGTTCATGTGGTGATCCGAACCGTAGACTGGTCCGTAGATGCCGCTGTCGATCGCGAGCGAGCCCCCCTTGTAGATCGTGAACGCGCCCTGGTCGAGATGCGAATGCGACCAGTAGTTGTCGCCCGCTTTGAAGGTCACGTAGGTTGCATCGGGCGACCAGTCGCTGCGTGCGACGATCATCCCGAGTCCGTCGAAGCGGCGCACCAGCGGCAGGCGCGTCTGCGCCTGGGGATCGTAGAGCGAAGCGTCGGTGAGGGGACCCCAGGGCCAGCTCGTCGGCGCGGGCGCAGCCGCCGGCGGACGCAGCGAGTACGCCGCGGCATGACGGAACTCGAGCGCGAGGGCGATCGCGTCGGGAACCTCCCGGTCGAACGCAGACGCGTCGCCCCAGTGAAAGTCGGTGCCGTCGGGTCGACGCCGGTAGACGAGAAAATCGAGGAAGCCGCGCAGTCCGGGCTCGCTCGCGAACAGGTCCTCACCGGTCGCGCTCCGCCACATCGCGGGCAGCTGGTAGATCGCCTGGCCGATGCCGATGCCGACATACTCGCCGCCCTCGTGCCAGCCGCCGTGGCTGCCCATGATCTGGCGCCACACCGGAAGCACGCGGTTCTTCCACAGGTCGTAGGTGAAGCGCATCGGCGCTTCGCCTCGCGGATCGTCCCCGTAGAGCGACAGGCTGCACGCCATCAGCGCCTGCAGCGGCGCGTTGTAGAGGATCACGTTGTAGGGCGACAGCCGTTCGCGGCGAATGCGCTCGATCAGGTAGCCGCAGCCCTCCACGAGCTTCTCGCGCAGCGCCGCCCGCTGCCCTTCGCTCCAGCGGGAGTAGAGCCAGTCGTAGGCAAGAGCGAGCGGCTTGCCCTGCTGGTGGCCGCGCCAGTCGAACTTGAGCGCGACGAGGCGGGCGTACAGGAGCTCCAGGTCGACGCTTCCCGGCTCCAGGATCTCCTGGGTAACGGCGGCCTCGAGCTCGCCGCGACCACCGCCTCCGCGGCGCTGCATCTCGCGAACGAAGCCGGGATTGCGCACCGCGACGATGAGGAGATCGGCCGAGCTCGGGCTGGGCAGTCGCGGATGGGCGTGCCGGAACGACGGAAGGCTAACCGGCGGGAGCTGCTCGGGCGCCGGCAGCCTCGGGAGCTTGCTTTCGTCCACGCGGAGTTCCGCCTGACGGCCGCGTCCGAGCAGGATCCCGCCTGCGGTCGTCAACGCCGCCACGCCGAAGGTCGCGGCGATGACCCAGGTTCGCCGCCCGCCTTGCGGCGCGGCTTGCGCTTCCGGCTCCGGCCTCGCCATGCCCGGCTCTCCGGCCGGAATCGACCAGATCAGAAACCACGCCCCGGCGACGAGCAGCACAACGGTGAAGTCGCCCACGCGGCCGGGCAGATACTGCTGATACCACTCGAGCCCGAAGGCGAAGCAGGCGATCGCTGCGAATCCAGCCCAGACGAACATGCGCCGAAGTCGCGGAGGGCTCGCGAGGCGGGCGAGCGCGGCGAGCGCCGCCGCCGGCCAGATCTCCTCGAGGATCGAGGCGATCCCGATCAGCGGATTCTCGAGATGGCCGGCGAAGGGCACCCAGTTGAACGGGTACAGGGCGCCGGCAGGATCGCTGTCGACTTCGGCGACGGTGAATCCACAGAGGATGAGGAGCGCGCTTACGGCGGCGATCGCCCCCCGGCTCAGACGCAGGAGAGGCGAGGCGACGAGCAAGGCGCACAGCGCACCCGTGGCCGCTTCCAGCGACAGCTGCCGCGTGACGATCACGATCTTGCTTGCCAGCACGCAAGCGACGAAGGCGAAGAACCGGGCGAATGCGGACTGGCCCGGGGCTCCCAGCATCGCTGCCAGCAGGGCGAGCCCCGAGAGGTAGAGCACGTAGGTCGCCCACTGCGCGAAATTGAACCGGCCCGGGTGCTGCAGCGTCTGCCAGATCGGCGACAGCCCGTGTCGCAGGTTGCCCAGGTCGAGCGAGGGCACCAGCGGCGTGAGCTGGGAGAGCGCCCACAGGCCGATCGCGATCAGTCCCAGGTCAACGAGCCGGCCCGGTCGGAACCACCGCTCCCGGTAGCGCATCGCGACCGCCCAGGGCAGGCTCTCGCTGTGCATGACCCCTGCGAGCGAAGCGCCGACGACGGTGCCCAGCGTGTTGGCAACGAGGTCGCTCACCGAGGCGATGCGCGAAGGAATGAACTGCTGCAGGGATTCCATCGCGAAGCTGAGCGAGGAGCCGAGTGCGATGGCGACGGCCATCGCAACTCGCAATCGGCACCCGTGCCCCCGCAACCAGCGCACCAGCAGCAAGCCGAGCGGCATGTAGGCAAGCAGGTTGGTGACGACGTCGGCGCGCGAGAGATGCTCGTGCCAGCCGGCGGCCAGGAAGGAAAAGAGCCTGAGCCCTTCGATCGTCCAGCCGCTGAACGGATACAGGCTCCCGTAGACGACCAGCGCGGCATAGGCGAGCGAGGCAAGCCCCCAGCGGGCACCGCTCGGCCTCATCCGGCGCTCGATTTCGCTCTGCCGGCAGTGATCCCGGGAGCCGGGCCTCGAGCGGCGCAATTCTCTTTCGGCGGGCGGGTTTGCAGCGCCAACGGATCACCGTGGAAGCATCGTTTGGCGGGGGATGGTAGCACCCGCGCCGGGCTGCGCCGGAGCGGTGAACGGGCGATGTCGAAGGCGTTTACATCCCGGCGGAGCGTCGCGTCGGTCCGCGGACTGCGCGATAATCGGCAGGGGAGACTGCAGGCGCTCCGGCGCCGCCGGGTTGTGCGCCGCCGCCGACCCTCTGCCATGACAGCTTTTCGACCTCGGGGTCGAGGCACCGTTCGGGCCCGGCGCGGGGTGCTCCCGGGCGGGTCCGCCGCAGTCGAGCCGGCCAAGCGCCGGGGGGACTCGTGCGGGCACTTGCTCGCCACGCTCCTCGTCCAGCGGTGTTTGCCGCGTCTTCACGCCAGAGCGCGGAGTGGTCAGCGAGCGAGATGCCCGTTGGTCTTGTCAGGGAATTTGACAAACGCCCCGGGGCCGCGAGACGGGTCAGAGCGCAACTCATTGAAAAATAAAGATCCTGACCCCGTGGTACGGAAGGTGCTTTTTGTTGGCCCGAAGTCTTATGCAGTATTTTTCCAGACGGGTGACCCGTTCATTGTGAGGGGGTAGAAATGAGGAAGCTTACAAAGTATCTGGTTGGGATGGCAGCGGTGTTCGCGCTTGCCGCCGGCTACAGCCTGAAGGCCGGTGCGGTCCCGACGTGCGCAAGCTTGACCGGTACCGGGGCCGGGGGGCAGCTGACCTATGCCGATCTCGCGGCGACCGACAGCAGCGGTGGCTGCACGATCGACGACAAGACGTTCAGCGACTTCCTGATCTCGGGCGATCTGACCGCAGGTCAAATCATCATCCAGCAGATCGTCAGCACCCCATCGCTGGACGGCTTCATCTTCCAGTTCGGGCTGACCGCCAACAGCGGCCAGACCGTAGATTTCTCGCTTCTCTACAACGTCACGTGCGAAGCGACGAATCCGAATTGCATTACCAGCGCTCACATCGCAGTCACCGGTGGCGTGTCAGGGGGCGGCTCCTTCGGCGTAGACGAGACTCTGTGCGAGAACGATTCGTACCTCACCTGCGCCAACGGAAGCGAGAGCCTGAGCGTAGGCAATCCCGGCTCGTCGACCGCGCAAATCGGCTTCAATCCGGGCCTCACGGAGCTGGGCTACATCAAGGATATCAACGCGAGCTGCAGCGGCTTGACGGATTGCCGTGCCTCGATCTCGGTTTTGACAAACACCGTCGACCAGACGCAACGCACTCCCGAGCCCGCGACGCTGGCGCTCATGGGGCTGGGCCTTGCCGGGCTGGGCGCGTTCCGCAGGCGCAAGGCGTCGTAAGCAGCGCCCCTCGAACGAATCATCCGAGCGGCCCCTCGCGGGGCCGCTTTTTTTTGGCGTGCTCGCTCTGGGTCAGCCGACGCTCTCCTCGCGCCGGAACGCCTTCACGGCGAGATGCTGCGCGAGCAGCAGCGGCGGCATGCGCAGCCAGTGCGCGCGCACGTAGAGCGAGAGACGGGCGAGCGAGGTGAGGGCGCGGTCCGCGTGCCTCGGATGCAGCGTCCGCAGGAACAGTCCGTCCATCAGGCCGCGCAGCCACGGCGGGGGCCGGCCGGCGTCGGCCGCGCGGATGGCGGTATCGGGAACCGGCGTGTCGAGAACGCCGCGGGCGTAGCGCAGCGCGTAGTACAGCGGCCGGGCGAGATCGAGCTCGGCCGCACGCCCGGCAAGGATCTCCCAGAAGCCCTGGCGCACCGCGAGCTCGCGCAGCAGCGAATCGAGGTCGACCAGGTCGCGCAGGCTGTTGCCGACGTCCTCGTTGCAGAAGAGGTGCGTCGCGCTGTGCAGCACCATGTCGACCGGCGCCAGCACGCGAAGCCGAGGCTCGCCGGGAACGGGAAAGGCGGCGGCCAGCAGCTTCGCCGAGTCCGGCTTGAGCCGCGCGGCCGTGGGCAGGATGGCGTGGTGCACGTCCAGCACGGTCTGCCGGGTATGGTGCTTCAGCGGCGGCAGCTCGTGCATCCAGCGCCGGTAGTAGCGCTGGTCGTACGCGGATGTCTTGGCGGAGGCCCAGCCGTGCAGCATGAGTTTCGCCTCGATGTCGGCCAGCGTCTCCGCCGGAACGAGGATGTCGACGTCGGAGAACATGCGACCGCGCGCGGCGGAAAGGCCCGCGATCAGGTAGGCAGCGCCCTTGAGCAGCACGATCGGTACGCCGCGATCCGCGAGCGCGCGATCGATGAACGCGACCTCGCGCCGCACGGCCGCCGCCTGCGCCGCCGCGAGGACGCGCGCCGCCTCGAGGTGCGCCCGCGGCGCTTCGGGGACGAGCCCCGTGAGCCCGCGCTCGTCGAGGTCGAGGGCGACGCGAGGCAGGAGATTCGCCCGGCGCGCGCTTCGGATGAGCGCGTCCCAGTCAGCGAGCTGGAAGCGCGCAGCGGCCGAGGGGTCGCGCAGCAAGCCAAGCAGGGGATCGATGCGCTCGCGGCTCAAGGCCGGGATAGCCGATCGAAGGCGCCCACGGCCGCGTCCAGGTCGGCGTAGTCGAACTCGAAGCAGTCGCAGCCGCCGACGACGTCGCCGAGGAACTCGAAGCCTCGGCGGCCGTGCACGTCGTAGTTGAACGCCTGGTCGGCGAGGCACATGAACGCGCGGGCCTTCCCGAGAGGCGAGAGGCGGGCGCCGACGCCCGATTCGTAGCGGGGCAGCACGATCCAGCGCGCGCGCGCCGGCTGCCCGGCACGCTGCACGCTGTCCGGGGGTGCGCGCATATGGGCGACCGAGCCCTTCACCGTGTCCTGGACGATCGGTCCGATGACGGCGTCGGCGGCGAAGCGGCGAATCACCGCGATGGACTCGTTCTTGAGGCTCACCGGCCTCGGCAGCGGCACGACGAAGCCCGACGCGAAATCGAGCAGAGCGAGCTCGTCGGATAGGAGCCGCCACCCCCTGTTCACCAGCGCGGCGCAGAGGGTGCTCTTGCCGGATCCAGGCGGGCCGGGTAGCAGCGCCGCGAGCCCCGAACGCTCGACTGCGGCGGCATGGACGATCAGATACTGGTGGCAATTGGCGCTGACGCACCAGTTGAGTCCCCATTCCAGCATCGCGAAGGCCTGGTCGGCCGGAAGCGGCAGGAACGCTCGCATCCCGTCGAACTGGAAGTGAACCTGGGGCCGCGCCCAGCGGCGCACCCCGCGAGGCGTCACGATGTTCACGTGGAAATCCGCGAAGCCGTCGGCCTCCTCGACCGGGTACTCGGCGTAGTGCAGTGCGATCCCCTGCGCCACGCGCGGCAGGCGCGACTGGATCCGGTTGACGACGGGACCGGTGCGCACGCGCAAGCCTTCGTCGCGCAAGCGCCGCGCGAGCACCGGCCGGGCAAGATCGGCGACGATCATCCCGGCAGCGCTTCCGCGATGCCGAGACGGCGGAATTCGGTCAGGACGTCCTCCACCGACGCGGCGGAAGCACCGAGCGTCGGATCGAGCGCAGCGGTCAGCTCAGCAGTGGCGAGCGGCCCCGGAGCGTGCGCGAGCAGTTCGAGGACGCGTCCCGCGACCGGACCGAGGAGGTGGGTGTTGCCGTTGCGCTCGTTGCGGACGACCCACTCCTCGCCCCAGTGGCGCCAGGCGAGCGCGTCCGGCGGCACGGAGCGCCAGCGCAGCGCGGAGGATGAAGGATCGGGAATCGCCCCTGCCATACAGGCAGAGGAGTATGGCGGAAAACTAGGCCTGCGTCGTCGACAGGTAGTCGAGAAGCTCCGCGGCGCTCCACTTGGCGCCCGAGGACGGGGAGAAGTAGCCGTGCTGGCAATACTCGCTCCACATGGACTTGACGAGGGTCACCGACAGCACGGGGGTGAGTCCGGAGGCCGCATTGAGGAGCGCCACGACCAGCGCCCTCGCGACGTTGTTGCCACCCGATCCCGCGTCCAGGACATCCAGCAGCGTGGGGCTGGTGTTGGTCCCGAGCTTGAGCTGCGGCGTGAAAATGTCGTTGAAGCCTGTCGCCTTGTGGCCGTGCATCCCGCTGACGGTGGTCGGATAGTAGTTGGCCGGCCATTGACTGAAACTGCTCGAATCCTTCCAGTAGATGGCCGAGCGGCCGGAACAGGACACGCCACGGCCGGCGGTACTCGCGTTCATCGAAACGAAACCCGACGGGGTGGTGCAACGGAGGATACCGCCACCTCCGCCGCCACCGTTGTGCGACCCTCCAGCCAGGACAGGCCGGCTCGTCAGCGTCAGCAGCACGGGCCCCGCGGCCAGGCTGCCACCAAGCAGACGCCGCCGGGACGGTTGCTCCGGGCCCGCGGAAGCTGGTGATACCGGGTCCGTGGGTGCGCCGGGCTTGTTGTTCGGATCGGACATGCGCCGGGGCCGCTTCATGCAAGCGTGAAGGATAGCTCAGAAATGCGCGTCAATAGTGTCTCGCCCCTTCAAGCACATCTCATGCCGCGGGCGTGAACGCTTGATTCTTATGGCAGAACGACTTAGGGCCATTCCGCAGCCACCGCCGCCTGTAAGCAACGCTGACAGCGGAACGGCAGCAACGGCGCCGAATCGACCCACGATCACGAGGCAATTTGACCGACGGAGCATGCCCTTCGTTCGCCGAGATAATTGTCGTAAACAGCCTAAAAGGGGCGCGAGACGCGAGATTGGTTGCATAAGAGCGCCCTCTGGTGTTCAATCGGCGGGAGCGATTGGGGGGCAGATCGATGTTTACGAAGTGCCCGGCCTGCGGCAGCCTCAACGTCCGGCGGTCGCAGCTGCGCGCCTCGGAGGAAGGCGCGCGCGGACCTCGCCTGCGCTCGCCTTATCGCTGCCGCGACTGCGGCGAGCGCTTCTGGGTCATCAGCCGCCGGGCCAACTATGCGCTCGGATTCGTCACGATCGCGGTGATCGCGGGCGTGGTTGCGTGGAATGTGTCGAGCTCACCGCCTCCGCCGCGACCCGCGCCGACCGCGGAAGGCGGGCTCGCCGAAATCATCAAGCGCGCCGAGAGCGCCGACCCGGGCGCCGAATACAAGCTCGCTCACGTCTACGCCGGAGGAAGCGGCATCGAGACCGACAAAAGGCAGGCCCAGGCGTGGCTCGAGCGCGCCGCGGAGCATGGCAACGTCGAGGCGCAGTACGAGCTCGGCAATGAGCTGCGCGACGGCGCGGGCGTGATCCAGGATTACGACCAGGCCGCACGGTGGCTGACACTGGCGGCGTCGAGAGGTCACGGCGACGCCCAGTACGCGCTGGGCCAGATGTATCACACGGGGGTAGGCGTTCCCGCAGACAACGTCAAAGCCTACGTGTGGTTCAATCTCGCCGCCGCGCAGGACGTGGCCGGCGCGACACTGCAGCGCGATGCGCTGCTCCGGGCGCTCAGTCCCGAGCAGGTTCGCGAGGCGCAGATGCAAGCGCGCCAGCTGAGCCAGACGACGAGCAAATCCGGGTCGCTTCGCTGAACATGCCGAGCCTACTGGTCTGGGTCGGCCGCCTGGGCGGCATCGCCGGGCTCCTGCTGAGCCTCGCTGCCGTCCTGCTGCGCTTTCGCGGCGTCTACAATTTCGGCGGATTTCAGATCGGCACGCTGCTGCTGGCGGGGATCGCCGCCATGCTGGTCGGCTGCCTCGGCTATCTCGCCGCGCTCGTGGAGGGACGGCGCGACTGAGGCGTAGGGCATGTTCGATCCGCGGATGCCGATCGGGATGCAGCCCGAAAGCAGCGGAACCAGAAGCCACACGAGCCAGCGTTTCATCGCGTTCTCCTTTCCGGCCTTCGGCGCGTGCTGCTCCCGCCCCAAACCTGTTCTTCGCCTGGGCCGGTCTCAGACGAATCCCTTAAGCGCAGCCTCGAGGACCGCCCGCGTCGCGGGCGTCGCGCCTCTCGCATCCGCCGCCGCCCGCAGCTCGCGCACGACGGTCGTGCGGGCATCGGGAATCGCGTTGGCGAGGATGACCGGAGTGACCGCGATCGCTTTTGCCAGGCCCTCGACCATGGCGGCCAGTTCCTCCATCCGCGCTTCGAGCGCGGCCACTTTCGCTTCCAGTTCCATGACGACTCCGTTCGGCGACGACGCGGGATGTTGTCATCGCGGCGCGAACTCCGCAAGCGCCGGCATGAATTGTCGCGTTGCACCCGTGGCTTTCCCCGGCATAATCTGCGAATCAGGAACGAACCAACCTCTCGATGACTGCGGAGCGCAGCCCGATGATCACGAACGAAACCTCCCGCTTTTCATGGGCGGGCGATCCGACCGAATGGATGCGCACGTGGCCCTTCACGTGGCGCACCGCGCCTGAGGTTCTCACCGAGCCGATTCTCCCGGGCTGGACGTTCAACATCAACAGCAACAACTCCACCTCGCCCGAGACGGAAGTCGATGTTGTCGCCAAGCACAGCTATGGACGGCAGCTCGGCCGGATCTCCGATGCGCTGGAGGCGCTCATCGGCGAGCGCGGCAAGGGCGCATCCAAGGACAAGAGATTCTCCGCCTTCCTGGCGATGAAGCACCAGATCGACCAGGTGAAGCGCGAGGCCGCGATCGCGCGCCTCGAGCGAATCACGAACGATCTCGCGCTGCTCAAGACGCAGGATCCGCCGCAATTCGATCGCCTGCGCGAGGCACTGCAGCGGGCGCTCGGATAGCGGTGCTCTTACGCGCCGTTCCGGGAGACACGATCGAACGCCACAGCAGACTTCAGGACTCCGCAATCTGTTGTCCTGTGCCCGGGGCCGGACTCGAACCGGCACGACGGAGTTACCCGACGAGGGATTTTAAGTCCCTTGTGTCTACCAGTTTCACCACCCGGGCTGCGCGCATTCTAGCAATGCCCGGAAGGGTCCGGGGACAGGCCCGATCGAGGCGAGATCGCGTCGTTCGGACCTTCAGCGGGCGATGGTCTGTGTTCGCCAGATCTTGTTTTGCAGCTGGATGATGCCGTAGAGCAGCTGCTCGGCGGTCGGCGGGCAACCCGGCACGTACACGTCCACCGGGACGATTCGATCGCAACCGCGGACGACCGAATACGCGTAGTGGTAGTAGCCGCCGCCGTTGGCACAGGAGCCCATGGAGATCACCCATTTGGGCTCCGCCATCTGGTCGTAGACCCTGCGCAGCGCGGGGGCCATCTTGTTGCACAGCGTGCCGGAGACGATCATCAGGTCCGCCTGGCGCGGGCTCGGACGAAACACAATGCCGAAGCGATCGAGGTCGTAGCGCGACGAGGCCGCGTGCATCATCTCGACCGCGCAACACGCGAGCCCGAACGCCATGGGCCACAGCGATCCGGTCCGCGCCCACTTGATCGCCTTGTCGACGGTCGTGAGCGCGAAGCCTTCCTCCAGCAACTCGAGGGGCATGCTATGCCAATCGCGTCATAGAGCGCGCAGGCTCAAGCCTTCTTCACCCATGCGAGACAGTAGCCGTTCGGGCTGATCGTTCCTTCCACGACTTTGCAGCTCGACGGCGGCTCGAACTGCATGCAGTTCGAGCACTGCTTGTCGCCGTTCGGCTTGTCCTGGTATTTCATCGCCTCCTTCGAGACTTTCTGCTGCGCGAACGCGGCTTCGATCGGAATGACCGCGCCGACCAGCGTGGCGCTCGCGATCCACGCGGCGCGGCCGAGGAGCGACCGACGCGACAGCTTGTTCTTCTGATCCATGGAGCCTCCTAGGAGAACGTCCTACGAAATCGCGCGAGCGCCTGGGAGGCGTCGGCGGGCGCAGCTGCGCATTGCACCTCCGCACCTCCTGATTAGAGAGGGCGCTCGCGCGCGAGTTCGTGGCCTGCGGTCCGCACTTGAACGAAGACGCCTCGGCAGCGCTCCAATTTTGTGTGGCCCGATATCGAAAGGAGCAGCTCATGAAACATCCAAGATTCGTCGCAATCGCGCTGAGCGCGGTGCTTCTCGCCGGCGCTTCGTCGTCGGTCTACGCAGTCGGTTACAGCGCCGGCGCCATCGATCAGCCCAAGATCACCATGAACCAGGCGAGGGAGATCGGGCTCGACCGCGTTCCCGACGGAACCGTCCTCGCCGAACGGCTCGAGCACCGCGACGGCCGGCCTGTCTGGTTTCTCGACATCGCCGGCTACAACCGGCGGAGCCGCCAGGAGGTTCTGGTCGATGCGGATACCGGGCGCGTGCTCGGCAGTCACGCCCGCGCCCTCGAGGGACCGCCGCGGGCCGCGGTGATGGGCTGACGCCCGAGGAGCGCGCTGGCCGGCGCTACGCCAGCCCGTACAACGCGCGGTACTTGGCGTCGAGGTAGTTGACGTAGGGCTCGATCGACAAGGGCGCGCCCGTCGCGCGCCGGACAATCTCATCGGCGGTCAGCTTGCGACCGTGGCGATAGATCTTCTCGATGAGCCAGCGGCGCAGCGCGCCGAACTCGCCGGCCTCCATCTGCGCGTCGAGATCGCTCAGATCGCGGCGGGCGGCGGCGAAGAACTGCGCGCTCATGATGTTGCCGAGCGTGTAGCTCTGAAACTGGCCGCCGACCATGCTCGTGTACCAGTGCATGTCCTGCAGCGCACCGTCGCGATCGTCGGACGGCGCGATCCCGAGGTCCGCCTTCATTCGCGATCGCCATGCCTCGGGCAGGTCAGCCACCGCGAGCTTGCCCTCGAGCATTTCGAGCTCGAGGTCGAAGCGCAGCATGACGTGCAGGTTGTACGTGACCTCGTCGGCGTCGGTGCGGATGAGCGAAGGCTCGACCTTGTTGATCGCGCGGTGGAACGTACCGAGCTCGATGCCATCCAGCACTCTCGGAAATGCGCTCTTCAGGGGCGTGAACCAGTGGCGCCAGAAGGGCAGGCTGCGGCCGACGAGGTTCTCCCAGAGACGCGACTGGCTCTCGTGCACTCCCCAGGTCGTCCCGTGGTAAAGGGGCGTTCCGTCCAGGCGCTCGTCGATGCCCTGCTCGTACATCGCGTGCCCGGATTCGTGGAGCATGGAGAACAGTCCGTCGCAGAGCGAGTCGGTCCGGTACCGGCCGGTGATGCGAACGTCGCCGCGACCGAGCTTGATCATGAACGGATGCGCCGTCTTGTCGTTGCGTCCGCGCTGGAAGTCGTAGCCGAAAGCGCGCACCACCATCTCGCCGAACGCGCGCTGAGCCGCCTCGGGGAAGTCGCCGCGCAGGCAGCGATCGTCCGGCTCGGGACGCGCGCGGATCGCGGCGAGCAGGGCCACGAGCCCGGGCCTCAGCTCGCCGAAGAGCTTGCGCACCGTGGCCACGTCCATGCCTTCCTCGGCATGGTCGATGAGCGGATCGCAGGAGTGGCTGCGCCCCTCATGGAAGCCGGCGAACTCGCGGCTCAGCGCGACGGTCTTCTCGAGCGGCGCGCGCACCGCGGCAAAATCGTTGCCGGGGCGCGCCCGCTGCCAGGCGTTGTACGTCGCCGCCGTGTGCTCCGCGAGGCGGTGCACGAATGAGGAAGGCACGCGCGTCGCGCGGTCGTAGTCGCGGCGCGCGACGCGCACCAGCGCCGCTTCGTCGGAATCGGCGCCCTGCGCTTCGGCCCACGGCGTGACCGAGTCCAGCAGCCGGCCGACCGCCGGATCGGTGAGGGATTCGTGCGCCATGCTGCTCAGAAGCGCGAGCTGCCGGCCACGCGCCTCGCCGCCGCCCGGAGGCATGTAGGTCGCCTGATCCCACACGAGGACCTTCTGCGCGTCGCTCAGATCCTCGATCGTCTGGAGGCGCTGCTTGAGCTCGGTGAAGTCGGCGTCGATCCTCATGCCTCGAAAGATACCATCCGCCGCCGGGACGTCGCGAGCCCGCGGTCCGGCCGCAGCCGCCGAGCGCTCACTTCGCGGAGCTCGTGAACTGCGCCTGCAGCGCCGCCATCCGTCTCAGCCATTTCTCGGGCTGCGCGGCCTTCTTGGCATAGTAGTCGGGGACCCTCGGGTGCGGGAAGATCAGGAACCGCTCCTCGCGCAGCCCGGCGATCGCGGCTTCCGCGACGTCGTCGACGCCGAGCAGCCCGTCCATGCCGGCGCTCCCGCCGCCCCCGTCGAATTCGTCGACCATGGGCGTGCGAACGCCCATGGGGCAGAGCGCGGAAACGCGGATGCCGAAGCGCGCGTAAGTGAAGGCGAGCGACTCGGCGAGCCCGAGCGCCGCGTGCTTGGTCGTGGTGTAGACGATGGACTCCGGCGTCGCCAGCAGGCTCGCCGCGGAGAGCGTCTGCAGCAGGTAGCCTTCCCCGCGGGCGATCATCGCCGGAAGCACGGCCTTGGCCGCATAGGCATGGGCCATGACGTTGATGTTCCAGTCGCGCTGCCAGCGCTCGAAATCGGCCTCGCGCACATCCCAGCCGGGCGTCAGGACGCCGGCGTTGGAGCAGAAGAGATCGATCCGGCCGTGATCGGCAATCACGCGCGCGACGAGCGCCGCCACGTCGGGCTGCGAGGCGACGTCGCAGCGATGCGCGGCCGTGCCCTCCGGCGCGTTGTCGAGGCGCAGATCGGCCACGACCACGGCGCGCGCGCCCTCGTGGCGGAAGCGCCGCGCGAGGCCTGCGCCGATGCCGCTGCATCCGCCCGTGACCACCGCCACCTTGCCTGCAATCTCCATGGGTCCTCCGGGAGGGCTTCAACCCAACGGCCACGCCGATCAGGGAACGATGACGACCTTTCCCTGGACGTTTCGGCTCATGAGAGCCTGGAGCGCGTCGCCCGCCGCTTCCAGGGGATAGTGCCTGGATACGAGCGGCTTGATCCTTCCCGCCCGGTAGAGCGCGACCAGCGTCTGCAGGTCGCGCTGGCTGTTCGCCGGCTCGCGGCGAAGGAAATCGCCCCAGAACACGCCGACGATCGAGCATCCCTTCAAGAGCGGAAGGTTGAGCGCGATCTTCGGTATCTCGCCGCCGGCGAAGCCCACCACGAGAAAGCGTCCTCGCCAGCCGACGCTGCGCAGCGCCGGCTCGCTGAACCTGCCGCCGACCGGGTCGACGACGACGTCGACGCCGCGGCCGCCCGTCAGCGCCTTGAGCCGCACGCGCAAGTCCTCGCTCTGGTACTCGATGGCTTCGTCGGCGCCGTGCGCGAGGCAGGTGCGCAGCTTTTCGGCCGACGATGCGCCGGCGATCACGCGGGCGCCAAGCGCCTTCGCGATCTCGACGGCGGCGATGCCGATGCCGCCCGCGGCGCCGAGCACCAGCACCGTCTCTCCAGGCGCCAGCCGGGCGCGATCCGAGAGCGCGTGGTAGCACGTACCGTAGGTCATAAGAAACGACCCCGCGATGTCGTAGGGCATGCCGTCGGGCATCGGGACGAGGCGATCCTGCCCCACCGCGATTTCCTCGGCGAAGGCACCCCAGCCCGTGAAGCCGATGACGGACTGCCCGGCCGAAAAACGCGTCACGCCTTCGCCGACCTCGCGGATCACGCCGGCGAACTCGCCGCCAGGCGAGAAGGGCAGCGCGGCCTTGATCTGGTACTTGTTCTGGATGATGAGCGAGTCGGGGAAGTTGACGCCGGCGGCTTTCACGCGCACGACGACTTCGCCGGCGCCGGGCTGCAGCGGGGGGACCTCCTCGACGACCAGCCTCTCCGGTGGACCGAAGGCCTTGCACAGGACTGCGCGCATGGACCGTTGTCGCGCGCTAGGACGCGCGCTTGAAGTAGCGCCGCACCACCGACTCGGCGACGAGCGCCGGCTTATGCTGGCCCTCGATCTCCACAGTCACCATGAAGGTCGGCTGCAGTCCTCCGTCGACCTTGTCCAGCCTGGACAGGACGAAGCGGCCGCGTACGCGGCTCTCCGCGCGCACGGGATTCGTGAAGCGCACCTTGTTCAAGCCGTAGTTCACGCCGATGTCGCAGAAGGGCAGGGCATACGACAGGTAGTCTTCGTAGAACTTGCCCAGCAGGGAGAGGGTAAGGAAGCCGTGCGCGATCGTTCCGCCGTACGGCGAGGCTTTCGAGGCACGCTCGACGTCGACGTGGATCCACTGGAAGTCGCCGGTCGCTTGCGCGAACAGATCGATCCGCGGCTGGCCGATCGTCATCCAATCGGTCACGCAGACCTCCTGTCCAACGTGCCCGAGCACGTCGGCAGCGTCCTCGAAGCGGATGGCCGACATCATGTCGAAGGTCGGTGCGGGGCCGACCCGCCGTGTCGCCCGGGGGCCGCCCAGGCGATCATCGGTTACGAGAGTCGCACTGTCAACGCTGCCGCTTCGAACGCACCGTCGATGGCCGGGCCGAATGGACTCGCGAGGCGGCCTTCGCCAGCCGTGGCGAACAGCCGCGGCTCGAGCCCGGCGCGACGCTTCCCGTAGTCGCGGATCCTCTCGGCTTTCGCCAGCGTGAGGGCGATGTCGTCGAGCCCGTTGCGCAGGCGGTTCCTGTGGAACGCGTCAATCGCGAAGCGATGAACCGCGCCCTTCGTGGTCGTCACGCTCTGCGCCTCGAGGTCGATCGCCAACGCGTAGCCAGGGGTGGCCTCCAAGGCGGCGAAGAGCTCGTCGAGCACGGGACCTTCGAGCGCGATCGGGAGGATTCCGTTTTTGTAGCAGGTCCCGCGAGAGATGTCGGCGAAGCTGGGGCGACGATCGCGCGGATTCCGTAATCGGCGAGGGCCCACGCCGCGTGCTCGCGCGAGGAGCCGCAGCCGAAGCTCTCGCGCGCGAGCAGGACGGTCGCCCCGCGGTAGCGCGGCTGGTTGAGTCTCATCCGCATCATTGGCCGTGAGGGTCCTCGAACGTCGGGCCCTTCAGCTCGGCCGTGCCCGGGTGCCCCCCTGGGTGACCCACGCCGGCAGCGGATAGCGACGATCCCAGGGTCCCGCTTTCACGACCTGTCCCGGGATGTCGTGCCCGACGATCGCCGGCAGGCCGCGCGCGATCGCCAGGAGCTTCTGGAGGTCGACGCCGGTCTCGTAGCCCATGGCCGCGAACATGTGGACCAGGTCTTCCGTGCAGACGTTGCCCGACGCGCCGGGCGCGAACGGACAGCCGCCCAGGCCGCCCAGCGAGGCGTCGAAGCGGTCGATCCCCACGTCGAGCGCAGCCAGCGCGTTCGCCAGCCCCATGCCGCGGGTGTTGTGGAAGTGCGCCGTGACCTGCATGGCAGGCGCACGCGCAAGCACCGCCTCGCAGAGCTCGGCCACCTGCGCCGGATTCGCCATGCCCGTCGTATCGCACACCGTCACGCTGGCGATGCCCATTTCCTCGTAGCGATCGACGAAGCCGAGGATGCGCGAGACCGGCACGTGGCCGTCGAAGGGGCAGCCGAACGCCGTCGACAGCGCGGCGTTGACGGTCGCCTTGCTGCCCGCGACGATCTTCATGATCTCCGCAAAGCTCGCGAGCGATTGCTCGGGCGTCATCCGCAGGTTGGCGCGACCGTGGCCGTCGCTCGCCGACATCACAAGGTTGATCTCGTCGACGGCACAGGCCAGCGCGCGCTCGCAGCCGCGCGCGTTCGGCACGAGCGCCGAGTAGACGATGCCGGGGACACGGTCGATCGAGGTCATGACTTTCTCGGCGTCCGCCAGCGCGGGAATCGCCTTGGGCGAGACGAACGAAGTCACTTCGATCTTCGCGAGCCCGGTGCGAGACAACGCGTTGACGAGCTCGATTTTCTGTTCCGTCGGGATGAACTTTGGCTCGATCTGGAAACCGTCCCGGACCGCTACTTCCTGGATGTGGAGGCGCTTGCCGGGGTGCCTTCTCATGGCTCTGTCCAATCTCCAAGTCGATGTCAAATGACGCTCAAGGCTGCTCGAGTCCGGAGAACGTCCGCTTCACGGGGCGCCCTGCCAGTTCGAGCGCGCGCAGGTCCAACCCTGCGTTTCGCGAGCGGGCCACGACAGCGCTTCGCCCGCGCCGCCGAGCATGAAATCGATCTTGCGGCAGGCGAAGGCGCTCCCGCTCAGGATGTTTCGCAGCGCCGACGCCGTGGAGTCGACCCTGTACGGCATGTTCACCTGGGCGAGGCGTTCGTTGTAGAGGTGCGCCGAGACGAGCGCCTTGTAGCAGCGCTGGTGAAGCGTCTCCTCATGGGTCGCGTGCGGCTCGCGCTCCTTGACCACGTTCTGCAGCCTGCAGGCGACGTTCAACGCGCGACCGACGTACTCCGCGCGCTCGTTCATCATCATCCGGACCAGGTTGCCGCGCTCGACGCCTAGCGTCGCGCCGAGAACGCGAGGCTGGCTGCTCAGGCTCGGGACGATGTGCCGGTCGAGCTCCGCGTTGATCATCTCGCACAGGCTGTGCATGGAATGGATGAGCGCCTTGACTCGTATCGTCGCGGGGAAGAGCAGGATCCAGCCGTCGCCGGTGAACTTGTAGAGCTCGAAGCGGCCGTTGACCTGGGAGTGCTGCTCCGTCCAGTTCATCAGCCAGCGCTTGACGCAAGTGAGGAACGTCTCGTAGCGGTCGAAGCGGTTGCTGAGCAGCAGGTCTTCCACGATCTGCGACGACGAGCACAGGTCGAACGCGACGACGATCTTGTCGTGACTTGTCGCGGCGGACATGGCGCGCGGGGACGTATCGGAAGGGCGCTTCGCTAGCGCAGGCGCTTTCGGGTCAGAGCGTCGACGGCGGCCGCGTGCGCGGCGGCGAGATCCGTCTCACCGGTGACGCTGAGGCCGAGGTCCCGCAGACGCCCGTCGCGCAGGCCGTAGATCCAGCCGTGGATCGTCAGCGCCTGCCTTCGCTGCCAGGCGTCGGCCACGGCGGTCGTCTGACACACGTGCGCCGCCTGCTCGATCACGTTCAGCTCGGACAGGAGCGCAGCGCGCTCGGCCTCGCCCTCGATGGCTTCGAAGCGGCTCGCGTGCTTCTGATAGACGTCCTGGATGTGGCGCAGCCAGTTGTCCGAGAGTCCGACCCGGCGCTTCCCCAACGCGGCATTGACCCCGCTGCATCCGTAGTGCCCGACGACGATGATGTGCTTCACGCGGAGCATGTCCACGCTGAACTGGATGACCGACAGGCAGTTCAGGTCGGTATGCACGACCACGTTGCCGATATTGCGGTGTACGAACAGCCGGCCGGGGGGAAGATCGACGATCTCGTTCGCCGGGACGCGACTGTCCGAGCATCCGATCCACAGATACTCCGGCGCCTGCTGCTCGGCCAGGCGGGCGAAGAAGTTCTCGTCGGCGCTGCGCATGCGCTCTGACCACTTGCGGTTCTGTTCGAGCAGGACGGAGAGATCGTCGGTCATGGGTATCCGTCAGATCGCTGAAGTATGCACACCGGCGGCCGGCCTTCGCGCCGGGAGGCGGAGATCGCCCCAGGCGGCCGTTGTCCGATCATGATAACCCGTGACGGCGGCCCGCCGCCCGGACTGCTGCAGGCGAGAGCGCGGCCGCCCCGTTCACGACGTTGCATTCGTGCGGCGACATCGGCAAATGCTACCGATCGACGCGCGAAAATGCTCGGTCATCGCGAGCCGCTAGCCACGTCGCCGGATGCGACGGCACTTCCACCCTCTGGAGAGGTGCCCGATCGTCGCTCGCCGACCGTGGTACGAAACCTGCATGACTTGGGCGCTGCTGAGCCGCCGATTTGACGATGGTCGCCGAGGCAAGTCCTTCAGCAGTCGCGCCTGACCATCGCACCGACTCGGCATACCGGATGGAGTCCTACGATGGGTAACGAACGCCACGATCAGAACCAGGATCAGAAGCAGAAGCAAAACGATCCACGCACGAACGAGCAGCCGACTCGTCCGCAGGGTGACAACCCTTCGCGCGACGAGCCGCGCAAGCCCGGAGAGCAAGGCGGGCAACCGCGGCAACCCCAGAGCGACCCCTCGCGGCAACGCGACCCCAAGGGCGACCGCGACGACGAGCGCGACACGAACGCGCCGCGCCAGCGCTAGATCGCGCGAGGCTCGACTGCACGCGACCCCTGGATCGGCAGGGGCGCGCCTCGCCGGCGTCCAACGAACTCGCCCGCGCTTCGCCTCTTCCGGCCGCCGGAGCCACGCCTGCCCACCGCAAAATCAGACGGACGCTGATGGACGAATGGCTGGGCGGTGGCCTAGGCTCGTTGCAGTATCACGAGACAAGGCTAGAGTCATGAGTGACGAGGATTCCCATCGCGGCGCACCGGATCGCGTTCACCTGGAAGAGGATTACGAAAAGCACTACTGGATGAAGATTCTCGGTGCATCCGAGGATGCGCTGACGGAAGCCGTGCACGAAGTCGGGCACTCGGTCCGGAAGGTCAGGGAATACCTGCACCCCGAACGTATCAGAGAGTATCCGCACGCCGAGCGGCCGCGACGCTAGCCGGCCCTTTCGTCCCTTTCGATCGCGCCAGCGGTGCCGGCGCGAGGCCCTTCCAGCGTCCGCGCGGCTGAATGCCCCCCGGCGCCCATCTCACAGGGTCTGCCGCTTGTCCTACACGCGAATCAGAGCGGCTCGGCTTGTCGCGGACGGCGCGACCGTGGAAGCTCTCGCTCTGCTTGGCGACTGATTTCCCCTTACCATTCACAACTTAAGAGGGAGAGCTGACATGCCGAAGAGGCTCAGAGCCACCAGTTGCCCGCTGTGCGGGCACGAACTGGGTGCACTCGTCGACGACCAGTGGATGCCCCTGCCGCTCGACGAATATCGAGAACGTGCCGAACAGGAATTGACCAAGGCCCGAGGCCGGGCGGACACCTGCGTGGTATGCGGGACGCCGAAGCCGCCGCGCAGCGGTCCGGCCCTGGCGGCGGCCTAGCGCGCGCAACCCCGGTGGCGGGGATCGGGAACGCGCCTCGCGCGCATGCTTCCGCGCCCGACTGGAAGGCGGTATTCGGGAGCATCCGCGCCGACCTGACCAAGCGCCGGATCCTCGCCATCGCCGCGGGCGTGACGTTCTATTCGCTGCTCGCCATATTCCCCGCCACGGCCGCGCTGGTTGCGCTGTACGGGCTGATCGCCGATCCCGCGACAATCGCGAAGCATCTCGATAGCGTAGCCTCCTTCGTCCCGGGCGGCGCGATCGACGTCATCCGCGACGAGATCGGTCGCATCGTCGCCCAGTCCGCGGGTACGAAGGGGTTGACGGTCGCGACGGGCGTCCTGGTTTCGCTCTGGAGCGCCAACGGCGGCGTCAAGGCCCTGTTCGACGCGCTCAACGTCGTATACGGCGTCGAGGAGAAGCGCGGGTTCCTGAAGCTGAACGCGATTTCTCTCGCGTTTGTGCTCGGCGGGCTCGCCACGGTCCTGCTCGCCATCGGCGGCGTCGTCGCCCTGCCGCTCGCGCTGCACCAGGTGGGCATGGACGAGGGGGCGAAGCTCATCGTGTCGGGCGCACGCTGGCCGGCGCTGCTGATCGTGGTCGGGCTGCTGCTCGCGCTGATCTACCGCTTCGGCCCGAGCCGGCGCGGCGCGCGGTGGCGCTGGATCAGCTGGGGCAGCGCGTTCGCGTCGGCAGCGTGGTTGATCGCGTCACTGCTCTTTTCCTGGTACGCGGCGAATTTCGGAAGCTTCAACCGGACCTACGGCTCGCTCGGCGCGGTCGTCGGGTTCATGATCTGGATCTGGATCTCGGCCATCGTCGTTCTCATGGGAGGCGAGCTCGATGCCGTGATGGAGCAGCCGCGAGTGGCATCGCGGCCGGAGCCGGGATCGTCGTAGGGTCCTTCGCCGCCCGCCGGCGAGGCGAGAGACTGCGCTGGCGTAGCCGAGGCAGGAGCCGGCGGCACGCTATCATCGCATCCTTGACTTTCGTCCTGCAGGGTGGCGCGATGTGGGCAATGCTGCCGGGAGTCGTTCTCCGGAGTTCGATCGCCTCGTCGCGCGTGGCCCGGGAGCGGTCGGTTCATGGCCTCACCGCCTGACCGCTCGGCCGCCGTCGCGCGGCGAGCCTACGTCGCCGTGGCCGCGCCCGGCGCACGGCTGCGGCTGTCGTTCAGCCGCGCGGAGTGGCTGCGGCTCGCCGCCCTCTATGGCTCGGTCGGGCTGCTCCACATCGTGGGCTGGGGCTTGTATCTCCGCTATGGCGCGAGCCACCCGGCTCTTGTAGGCCTCGGGTTCGCCGCGTACATGCTCGGACTGCGCCACGCCTTCGACGCCGATCACATCGCGGCGATCGACGACACCGTCCGCTACATGCTGCAGAAGGGGGAGCGTCCGCTCGCCGTCGGCTTCTTCTTCTCGCTCGGACATTCCACGATCGTTCTGTGGCTGGCCATCGCTGTCGCCTTCGCCGCCGCGGTGGTCCGCAACGAGCTGCCCGAGCTCAAGAGCCTCGGCACGGTCATCGGCGCCTCGGTGTCCGGGACGTTCCTCTGGATCATCGGCGCGCTCAACATCGTGGTCCTCCTCGATATCCTCGGCGTATGGCGGAAGGCACGGGCCGGCACGCACGATCACCGGCATCTCGAGGATCTGCTCTTGAAGCGAGGGCTCCTGAACCGGCTGTTCGGCGGCCGGCTGCAAAAAGTGCTCAGCCGGAGCTGGCAGATGTACCCCCTTGGACTGCTCTTCGGCCTCGGCTTCGATACCGCCTCGGAGGTCGCGCTGCTCACGATGACCGCGGGCGCGTCGATGGGAAACCTTCCGGTGCCCGCCGTGCTCAGCCTGCCGCTTCTGTTCGCGGCCGGGATGACGCTGATGGACACGACCGACGGCGTGCTGATGTCGAAGGCCTATCGCTGGGCCTTCCTGAATCCGCTGCGCAAGATCTTCTACAACGTCGTGACCACGAGCCTGTCGATCGCCGTGGCGCTGCTGATCGGGACGATCGAGCTCCTGCAAGTCATGATCAGCGCGTTCGGCCTGCAGGGACCGTTCCTCGACGGGGTCGCGGGGCTGGACTTCGGCGTTCTAGGCTACGTGATCGTCGGCCTGTTCCTTCTCGCGTGGGCAGGGTCGGTAGCCGTCTGGAAGCTCGGCCGGCTGGAGTCGCGCTACGGCGCGCTGCACCTGCATCCGCACACCCACGCTGACGGCACGAGCCATACGCACGAGCACCTGCACTGACCGGCGGAGCCGCCGCAGCCCTCCGGAAGGCGCCCGACTCGGGCCCGGAAGCGGTGCCCGGGACCGGCGATCGTTCGTGCCGCACGGTTCGTGGGCAGCGACGAACCGTCCGGCACGGTCGCGAGCGTCGCTAGGCGCGTTTGATGAGACGGATGATGAAGATGAGCAGCACCGCGCCGATGGTCGCCACGATGATCGAACCGAGAAGGCGACCGACAGGGAGTGTAAGGCCACTTCCTTTCGAATTGCTGACCATGAACGCCGGAGGGGGATGCCTGCCCCCGGACGGGCCAAGGGATTTAGCCAGCGGTGGCGCAACTCGCTAGACTCTTGCCGGCATTTCGCCCGCAGGGCAACCGACAGGAGTCGATCGATCGTGCGCCAATGGCTCAGCGTCGTATTCCGCCATCTCCGGTCTTCGCGGGCCGAGGGCCACATGCTGCGTCCGGACCGACGTTCGATCGCATCGCAGGGCAACGATCGCTCCGGCGGCCGGGTCGCAATCGGCATCGTTCTCGTCGCGACGGCGCTCGGCGTCTGTGCGCAAGCCGCGGCTGCGCAGGACGCAGCGCAGGGTCGCGCGCTGCGTGTCGCGGTAAAGCCGATCGAGCCCTTCGTCTTCAAGCAGGGCACGGAATTCACGGGCTTCAGCATCGACCTCTGGAACGCCGTGGCGCAGTCGCTCAAGGTGGGCACGGCATGGGTCGAAGTCGCGAGCGTCGGCGACCAGTTGCAGGCCGTCAAGAGCGGCCAGGCCGATGCGGCGATCGCGGCGATCACCATCACCAAGGAGCGCGAGGCTTTCATCGACTTCACGCAGCCCTATTTCGACTCCGGCCTGCAGGTGCTGGTGCACGCCCAGGCCGGCAGTCACCTGCTGGATGTGTTCGATTCGATCCCATGGCCGACGATCGGGCTGCTCCTCGGCGTCTTCCTTCTGATCATGCTCGTCATGGCCCACATCCTCTGGCTGGTCGAGCGCCGTTCGACCGAGTGCTTTCGGAAAGGCTACCTGCGCTCGATCGGCGAAGGCATGTGGGCGGTCGCGCTCATCGTGGCGACCGGCGAGCACGGCGATCGCGAGGCGCCGAGGATCGTCAAGCGGCTCATCGTCTTCTGCATGTGGCTGCTCGGCGTCGTGCTGATCGCGCAGTTGACCGCCACCGTCAGCTCCACGCAGACCGTCGATCGGCTCAATTCCAAAATCCGCGGTCCAGCCGATCTCGCGGGGAAGACGATCGCGACGGTGCGCGGCACGGTGGCTGCGGACTACCTGACCGAGCAGGGGCTGCTCTACGTCGAGGTGGCGAGCGCCGAGGAGGGCTGCGACCTCGTGGCCAAAGGAGAAGTCCAGGCCCTGGTCTTCGACGCCCCGACTCTTCAATACCTGGCCACGAAGCGCGGCAACGGGCTGCTTCGGGTCGTGGGCCCGATCTTCGCGGCGCAGAAGTATGGCATCGCCGTCGCCGACGGCAGCTCGTTGCGCAAGCGAATCA
This sequence comes from Casimicrobiaceae bacterium, assembly GCA_035501595.1. Lineage (GTDB taxonomy): Bacteria > Pseudomonadota > Gammaproteobacteria > Burkholderiales > Casimicrobiaceae > PALSA-1003. The sequence goes on from DATJVX010000001.1 coordinate 45,576, forward strand.
ACAAGGCGCTGCTGGAAATGTACGAGGACGGACGCTACAAGGCGCTCTACAACAAGTGGTTTTCGCGCACTTAGGCGCGTTTGGAGGCGGAGGTCGGAATCGAACCGGCGTAGACGGCTTTGCAGGCCGCTGCATGACCACTCTGCCACCCCGCCCGGGGCTGCCGCACCGCTCGAGCAGCGGTCGGCATCAAACTAAATGGGAGAGCGCGATTGCTCTCCCATCAGGAACTGGAGCGGGAAACGAGTCTCGAACTCGCGACCTCAACCTTGGCAAGGTTGCGCTCTACCAACTGAGCTATTCCCGCGCTAACCTTAAATTATAGCGCTCCTCGCCGAGGTGTCAAAACGGCGCTACGCGATGACCGCGCCGATCGCGCGCGCCACGTAGTCCATGTTGCGCGCGTTGAGCGCGGCGACGCAGATGCGGCCGCTGTCGATCGCGTAGACCGCGAACTCGCTCCTGAGCCGCGCGACCTGCTCGCTCGTGAGCCCCGAGTAGGAGAACATCCCGCGCTGGGCGAGCACGAACCGGAAGTCGCGCTTCGGCGCGTGGACCGCGAGCCGCTCGACCAGCGTGCGGCGCAGCGTACGGATGCGCTCGCGCATGACGCCGAGCTCCCTCTCCCAGAGCGACGAGAGCTCGGGCGAGCCGAGAATGGTGGCGACGAGCTGACCGCCGAAGCTCGGCGGACTGGAGTAGTTGCCGCGAACGACGCGCTTGACCTGCGAGAGCACGCGGGCGGCCTCGTCGCGATCGGCAGCCACGATCGACAGCGCGCCGACGCGCTCCCCGTAGAGCGAGAACGACTTGGAGAACGAGTTGGCGACGAAGAGCGGGCCCTGCGTCGCGGCGAAGCGGCGCACCGGCGCCGCGTCGGCATCGGCGCCCTCGCCAAAGCCCTGGTAGGCGAGGTCGACGAAGGGCACGAGCCCGCGCGCGCGGACGATTTCGACGATGCGGCTCCATTGCTCCGCGGTCGGATCGACGCCGGTCGGGTTGTGGCAGCAGGCGTGCAGGCAGACGATCGCGCCCGCGGGGATGCGCTCGAGCGCGGCGCACATGCCGCCGAAGTCGAGGCCTCGGGTTTCCGGGTCGTAGTAGCGATAGGCGTTGACGGCGAAGCCGGCGCTTTCGAAAAGCGCTCGATGGTTTTCCCACGACGGCTCGCTGATCCACATCTGCGCGACGGGGGCGAACCGGCGCAGGAAGTCGGCGCCGATCTTGAGTCCGCCGGTCCCGCCGATCGCCTGCACCGTCACCGCGCGGCCCGAGCGGACGACCTCGCTCTCGGCGCCGAAGACGAGTCCCTGCACGGCGCGGTCGTAGGCCGCGATGCCGTCGATGGGCAGATAGACGTGCGGCTTCCCCTGCTCGGTCAAGGCGCGCTCCGCCTGGCGCACGCAGTCGAGCAGCGGCACCTTGCCGTCTTCGTCGCAGTAGACGCCTACGCCGAGGTTGACCTTCGCGGGATTCGAATCGGCGTTGAACGCCTCTGTGACGCCGAGGATCGGGTCGCGCGGCGCCATTTCGACCGCGGAGAGGAGAGGAGCGGCGAGGGGAGCGTTCATCGTCTGCGCAGCGGAAAGAGGCGGGCGAATTTTAACATGCGCCGGGCGCGCGATCGCCGCCGCAGCCGGAGGGGCGGTCAGTCCTTGGGGAAGAGCACGGCGAGCGAAGCCTCCGCGCCGAGCATGCAGCGGGCGTTGTGACCGCAGGCCGGCACCAGCACGACGCGATGCGGCGCGCCGAGCGCTTCGGTGACGTACCTGGCGTAGGCGACGCCGCGCGCGAGCCGCGTGGGTCCCTGCGCCATCGCGGGGCAGCTCTGGTCGAAGCCGTACAGCGGCAGGATGTCGAGCTCACCCAGCAGATAAGTTACGGGCCGGGTCACGAGCTGGCGCTTCAGCGCCGCGTCGGAGACGCCCGCGGCGTATCCGGTGCGCTGCTCCAAGCCGTAGGGCCACTTGTCGTAGCCGGTGCACTGCTTCGCATCGTGGAACTTGACGAACGGCGCCTGCGAGGCCTTCGCCACGGGCTGGTAGCCCGGCGCGAGCGTCGGATAGCGCGCCCGCATCGCGACAGCCGTCGGCCGAAGCTTGTCGGGGTAGGCGTACGACGAAGGATTCGCGACGACGTAGGACACGGGCCAGGGCAGCGACTCGTGGATGCGATTGGCCATTGCGTAGCGCGAGGTGAACTGGCCGCCGGCGGAGTGGCCGGCAATTTCGACCGACTTGAGGTTGGGGAAGAGCTCGCGCCTGGCCAGCAGCCGCAGGATCTCGTCGACCGCGTCGAACGAAGTCACCGCGGCGGCGGTGACGGCGCGGCCACCGTTCTTCCATTGCTCCTTGCCGGTGCAGGCCCAGCCGACCTCGTCGGAGGCGAGCTTGTCCCGGCAGCCGCGGCCGCCGTCGTCGCGGCCCGAGCCCGCGGCGAACCGGGGAGCGATGATCAGCGTGTTGTCGAGCGCGCCGGCGAGAAAGGCCGCGGCGAGCGCGCTCCGGTAGTAGCTGTCGGCGTTGCGCGAACGCCCGTGGATGACGACGATGGCGTGGGTGACGGCGTCGTTCCGGGTGGCGAGCGGATAGCTGCGATACAGGAGCAGCCGTCCCGCGGCGCCGGGGAGGCTCAGCCATTCCGTGCACGCCGAGGCGGGCTCCACGCAGGGCGCGGCTCGCGCCGGCGCGACGGCGAGCGTCGCGGAGAGGGCTGCACACAGCAGGATCCAGCGGCGTACATGCGACATGCGGTTGTCAGGCGGTCGACAGCCCATTCGTTTCGTCATCCGGCCGCGCCCGATCTCGCGCCGGACGCGGGGCATCGGCTACAATAATCGATTCCTCTGCGCGTCGCCATGGTCATCACGTTTCCCGACAGTCCCTACGAGCTGCACCAGCCGTTTCCTCCGGCCGGCGACCAGCCCGAGGCGATCGACAAGCTCGTCGAAGGCATCGAGGACGGGCTCTCGTTCCAGACCCTCCTGGGCGTCACCGGTTCCGGCAAGACGTACACGATGGCCAACGTCATCGCCCGCACCGGCCGGCCGGCGCTCGTGCTCGCGCCCAACAAGACGCTCGCCGCGCAGCTCTATTCGGAGTTTCGCGAGTTCCTCCCGGGCCACGCGGTCGAGTACTTCGTCTCGTACTACGACTACTACCAGCCCGAGGCCTACGTTCCGTCGCGCGACCTCTACATCGAGAAGGACAGCTCGATCAACGAGCACATAGAGCAGATGCGGCTGTCGGCGACCAAGGCGATTCTGGAGCGGCCCGACTGCGTCATCGTCGCCACCGTGTCGGCGATCTACGGCATCGGCGACCCCTCCGAGTACCACAGCATGATCCTGCACTTCCGGCAGGGCGACCGGCTCTCGCAGCGCGACGCGATCCGGCGCCTCACGGAGCTGCAATACCAGCGCAACGACACCGAGCTGCGCCGGGGAGCCTTCCGCGTGCACGGCGACGTGCTCGACATCTTCCCCGCCGAGCACGCCGAGAACGCGATTCGCGTCTCGCTCTTCGACGACGAGGTCGAATCGCTGCAGCTCTTCGACCCGCTGACGGGCCACATCAAGCAGAAGCTCGCCCGCTTCACGCTGTTCCCGTCGAGCCATTACGTCACGGGACGCCACAAGGTGCTCGAGGCGGTGGACGCGATCAAGGTCGAGCTCGCACAGCAGAAGGAGTTCTTCGTCAAGGAGATGAAGCTCGTCGAGGCGCAGCGCATCGAGCAGCGCACGCGCTTCGACATCGAGATGATGCTGGAGATCGGCTTCTGCAAGGGCATCGAGAACTACTCGCGCCATCTCTCGGGACGCAAGCCCGGCGAGCCGCCGCCGACGCTGATCGACTACCTGCCGCAGAACGCCATCGCGTTCATCGACGAGTCCCACGTGACGATCCCGCAGGTCGGCGGCATGTATCGCGGCGACCGGGCGCGCAAGGAGAATCTCGTCAACTACGGCTTCCGGCTGCCCTCCGCGCTGGACAACCGGCCGCTGCGCTTCGACGAGTTCGAGAAGCTCCTGCCGCAGTGCGTGTTCGTCTCGGCCACGCCGGCGGAGTACGAGCGGCAGCACTCGGGCCAGGTCGTGGAGCAGGTGGTCCGCCCGACGGGGCTCGTCGATCCGATGCTCGAGGTGCGGCCGGCGCAGACCCAGGTCGACGACCTGCTCTCGGAGATCGCCGCCCGGGTCGAGCGCAACGAGCGGGTGCTGGTGACGACGCTCACCAAGCGAATGGCGGAGGACCTCACCGACTACCTGAACGAGCACGGGGTCAAGGTGCGCTATCTGCACTCCGACATCGACACCGTCGAGCGGGTGGAGATCATCCGCGACCTGCGGCTGGGGGAGTTCGACGTGCTGGTTGGGATCAACCTGCTGCGCGAGGGGCTCGACATCCCAGAGGTATCGCTGGTCGCGGTGCTCGACGCCGACAAGGAAGGCTTCCTCCGGGCGGAGCGCTCGCTGATCCAGACCATCGGCCGCGCCGCGCGGCACATCAACGGCACGGCGATCCTCTACGCCGACACCATGACCGTTTCGATGCGCGCCGCGATCGGCGAGACGGAACGGCGCCGCAACAAGCAGATCGCGTACAACGAGCGCATGGGCATCACGCCCAAAGGCGTGCAGAAGCGCATCAAGGACATCATCGACGGAGTCTACGATCTGGACGAGGAGCGCAAGCAGCTCAAGGCCGCGCAGGCGCGGGCCAAGTACGAGTCGATGCCGGAGAAGGATCTCGAGCGCGAGTTGAAGCGCGTCGAGCGCGACATGCTGGACGCGGCGAAGAACCTGGAGTTCGAGCGCGCGGCGGAGCTTCGCGACCGGCTGTACCAGCTGAAGGAGAAACTCTTCGGAGTGGCAGTGCAGGAGTAGCCCCCGACAGTCGTCGTTCCCGCGGAAGCGGGAACCCAGCGTCGCTGCCGCGACGGCGCCGGGTCCCCGCTGTCGACGAGGCCGACGCGTTATCCGCCATGCCCGCGAAGAAGAAAACGCCTTCCCCCTTCGGCGACAAGCACGAGCACAGGATCCTGGTCCTGCAGGGCGGCGGTGCCCTCGGCGCATATCAGGCGGGCGTCTATGAGGGCATGGCCGAGCACGGCTTCGCGCCGGACTGGCTCGCCGGCGTGTCGATCGGCGCGGTCAACGCGGCGCTGATCGCCGGCAACCCGCCGGAGCGGCGGCTCGAGCGGCTGCGCGAGTTCTGGGAGCGGGTCTCCTCGGGACTGCCGCTGGTCGCACCGGCGCAGCTCGATCCGCTGCGCATCGCCTTCGCGCGGCTCAACGCCTCGGCCGTGGTCGCGCTGGGCGTTCCCGGGTTCTTCGTCCCGCGCGTCCCGCCGTTCTTTCTCGCGGCCGACGGCACGCCCGAAGCGCTGAGTGTCTACGACACCTCGCCGCTCCACGCGACGCTCGAGGAGCTGGTCGATTTCGACTTCCTCAATGCCAGATCGGGCGTGCGGCTCTCGCTCGGCGCGGTGAACGTCCACACCGGAAACTCGGTTTACTTCGACAGCGGAGCGCAGCGGATCACGCCGCGGCACGTGCTGGCGAGCGGGTCGCTTCCGCCGGGTTTTCCGCCGACGGTGATCGACGGGGTTCACTACTGGGATGGCGGGCTCGTGTCCAATTCTCCGCTGTGGTACGTGCTCGACGACTCGCCCCAGCTCTCCGCCTTGATCGTGCAGGTGGACCTGTTCAGCGCCCGCGGCCGGCTCCCGACGAACCTCGACCAGGTGCTGGAGCGCGCCAAGGACATCCAGTACTCGAGCAAGACGCGATTCAACACGACGCGCGTGGCCGAGCTCGAGGCGTTCCGGGACGTGCTCGCCCGCTTCCTCAAGAAGGTGCCGCCGCGGCTGCGCGAAGACGCGGACTTCAAGCGCCTGGCCCCGCTGTGCGCGGAACGCCGCGAGATCACGATCCTGCACCTCATCAATCGCCGCTCGGGCGATTCGACCAGCGCCAAGGACTACGAATTTTCCAGAGCGACGATGGAGCGGCTGTGGCAAGCGGGCCTGGAGGACGTGCGCCTGTCCTGCTCCAATCGCCGGTGGAAGGAAGCCAGCAAGCTCGAGGACGGCGTGCGCATCTTCGACCTCACCGCCTGAAGGTTTCCGCGTCGGGGCGCCCCTTCACAATCACAGGAGACCAGCATGAAGCTCAACGACAAGGCGGCGATCGTCACCGGCGCCGCGAGCGGCATCGGGCAGGAGATCGCGCGCGTCTACGCGCGGGAGGGCGCTCGCGTGGCGATCGCCGATCTCAACAAGGACGCCGCCGAGGCCGCGGCCAAGGCGATCCGCGACGGCGGCGGGCAGGCAATCTCCGTGGCGATGGACGTCACCGACGAGCAGGCGGTCAACGACGGCGTCGCCGCGGTGGTCAAGGCCTTCGGCGGCGTGGACGTCCTGGTGAGCAACGCCGGCATCCAGATCGTGCATCCGGTGGAGGAGTTCACGTATGCTGATTGGAGGAAGCTGATGGCGATCCACGTCGACGGCGCGTTCCTCACCACCCGCGCCTGCCTTCCGCTGATGTACAAGTCGGGGCGCGGCGGCAGCATCATCTACATGGGCTCGGTGCATTCCAAGGAAGGCTCGGAGTTCAAGGCGCCATACGTGACCGCCAAGCACGGGCTCATCGGGCTCGCCAAGGTCGTGGCGAAGGAGGGGGCGAAGCACGGCGTGCGCACCAACGTCATCTGTCCCGGCTTCGTGCGCACCCCGCTGGTCGAGAAGCAGATTCCGGAGCTCGCGCAGTCGATGGGCATCTCCCAGGACGACGTCGTCAAGAAGGTGATGCTCAAGGAGACCGTCGACGGGGTGTTCACGACGGTCCAGGACATCGCCGAAGTCGCGCTGTTCTTCGCCGCGTTCGAGACCAACGCGCTGACCGGCCAGTCGCTGGTCGCGAGCCACGGCTGGTTCATGCAGTAGCGCGGTAGAGCCGCCAGTGATCGACCCCACGCAAGGCGGGCGAGGCAGGACCTCGGTTCTCTTCGTCTGCACCGGCAACATCTGCCGGTCGCCGACCGCGGAGGCGGTTTTCCGGGCGCTGGTCGAGCGGGCGGGCCTCGCGCAGTCGATCGCGATCGATTCGGCCGGAACGCACGACTACCAGGTCGGCCAGCCGCCTGACCCGCGCGCGGTCGAGCAGGCTCGGCTGCGCGGCTACGACCTGCCGGACCGCTTTGCGCGCCAGCTCGAGGAGGAGGACTTCGCGCGCTTCGAGTGGATCGTCGCGATGGACATGTTCAATCTGTCGGAGCTCGAGGAGCTGCGCCCGCGCGACTATTGCGGCCATCTCGCTCTGTTCCTCGACTTCGATCCCCGCGGCAAGGTCCTCGAGGTCCCCGATCCGTATCACGGCGAGACGGAGGATTTCGACCGCGTGCTCGATCTCGTCGAGCCCGCGGCCGCGGGCCTGCTCGCCGCCGTGCGCAAGGCGCTGAGCGAGCGGGACGCGTAGACGTCAGTAACCCTCAGCCCGGAGCGCGCGACGGCGAACCCCGGGATCGTGATGCACGACATCCCGGGTATCGCGCTCGCGCACTCAACCCGGGCTACGCCGCGATTCCCGCAAACGTGCGAGAGCCGGCGCGAGCGCCGCTACGCCGTCGGCGGCTCCTTGTGCGTCGTCTCGACCATCTGCAGCGGCTCGTCGGCGACGGCGGCCTTCGGCGGACGCACGCGGCGCGGACGCTTCGCTTCGGGCGCGGTGGCGTCGTCCACCGGCGCGGCGTGGCTCGTCTCGACGAGGACCAGTCCGGAATCCGGCGGCAGTTCCAGGGCGACGCGCGGGAGCTCGGGCGCGTTGTGCGGGAGCTCGCGCTCAGGCTCGCGCCGCACCGGCGCTTCGCTCGCCGGAGCGATCACCGCCTCGGGCACATGCGCCGCGACGACGGGCGCCACGGGCGGTGCGACCGGCGCAGGCCGCTCGAGCGCGTCGACTGCCGGCGCGGGCCGGCGGACCTCCTGATGCTCGATCGGCGCGGCGTCCTCGTCCCGGGTCGCTGACTCTACCGGAGCCTGCGGCGGCGCGGACGGCTGCTGCGGGACGCGCTCGCCGGGTGTGCCGTGACCGTGGCGCTCGCCGCGATCGCGCCCGCGCCTGCGGTCGCGGCGGCGGCGACCGCCTTCGCGCTCGCCGTCCTGTGCGCCGATCGCGGGACCCTGCGTGATCGCCGCGGCCGACGGGTCGGCCGCTCGCGCTTCCTGCGGGGGCTTCTGCTCGCGCGGCGGCCGCTGGCGCTGCCCTTCCCGCGAGCCATCGCGCCCGTCCCGCTCGCGCCGCGCCTGGGGCTGCCCGCCCGCCTGGGGCGGACGCGGCGGCTGAGGCGCGCGTTGGCCGTCGCGCTGTTCGCCTCGCCCCTCGCCTCGTCCCTCGTGACGACCATGACGGCGCTCGCCGCCGCGGCCGTCGCGACGGTCGCGACGCTCGGTTCGATCGCGCGGTCCGCGCTCGGCGCGCGGCTCTTGGCGCACCGGCACGGGAGCGGGCGCGACCTCGGCCTCGATCGGCTTTTGCTTGAACCACCCCATCACCGCGGTGAGCCAGTTGCTCTCGCGCCGCAGGGGCTCGACGACGGGGGGAGCATGCTCGACGGGCACGGGTGCCGGCTGCGCCGGCGTGATGCCCTTGACCACGGCTTCCTGCCGCGGCTCGCGCGCTTCCTCCTTCTTCGCCTTGACGAGGTCCTCCTCTTCCGGCCGCTCGACCATGTCGAAAGACGCGGGCAGCGGCTCGCTCTGGTTGAGATCGTCGTGGCGCAGCCGCTGGACGGTGTAGTTGGGCGTCTCGAGGTAGCGGTTCGGCACGAGCAGGACGTTCACCTTGAACCGCGTCTCGATGCCGTGGATCTCCGGGCGCTTCTCGTTCAACAGGAACGTCCCGACGTCGACCGGCACCTGCGCGACCACCTGCGCGGTGTTCTCCTTCATCGCTTCCTCCTGCAGGATGCGCAGGATGTGCAGCGATGTCGACTCCGTGCCACGGATGTGGCCGATGCCGTGGCAGCGCGGGCAGGGAATGTACGCCGACTCGGCGAGCGCGGGCCGCAGGCGCTGGCGCGAAAGCTCCATCAGCCCGAAGCGCGAGATCTTGCCGAGCTGCACCCGGGCGCGGTCGTACTTGAGGGCGTCCCTGAGGCGGTTCTCGACCTCGCGCTGGTTCTTGCCGCTCTCCATGTCGATGAAGTCGATGACGATGAGCCCGCCCAGGTCGCGCAGGCGAAGCTGCCGCGCGATCTCCTCCGCCGCCTCGAGGTTGGTGTGGAACGCGGTCGTCTCGATATCGCCGGCCTTGGTGGCACGGGCGGAATTGACGTCGATCGACACCAGCGCCTCGGTATGGTCGATCACGATCGCGCCGCCGGAGGGCAGGGGCACCTGGCGCGCGTACGCAGTCTCGATCTGGTGCTCGATCTGGAAGCGCGAGAACAGCGGCACGTCGTCCTTGTAGAGCTTCACGCGGTTGACGTTCGCCGGCATCACGTGGCTCATGAACTGCTGCGCCTGCTCGTAGATCGACTCGGTGTCGATCAGGATCTCGCCGATGTCCGGATGGAAGTAGTCGCGTATCGCGCGGATCACCAGGCTCGATTCCTGGTAGATCAGGAACGCGCCGGCCTGCATCTTCGCCGCGCCGTCGACCGCCTGCCAGAGCTGCATCAGGTAGTTCAAGTCCCACTGCAGCTCCTCGAGCGAGCGGCCGATGCCCGCGGTGCGGGCGATCACGCTCATCCCGTCGGGGACTTCCAGCTGGCCGATCACCTCGCGCAGCTCGTTGCGGTCCTCGCCTTCGATCCGCCGCGACACGCCGCCGCCGCGCGGATTGTTGGGCATCAGCACCAGATAGCGCCCGGCGAGAGAGATGTAGGTGGTGAGCGCGGCGCCCTTGGTCCCGCGCTCGTCCTTGTCGACCTGGACGATGAGCTCCTGGCCTTCCTTGAGCGCGTCCTGGGTGCGGCCGCGGCCTTCTCCGTTGCCCCGCATGTACTCGCGGGAGATTTCCTTGAACGGCAGGAAACCGTGGCGATCGGTGCCGTAGTCGACGAAGCAGGCTTCGAGGCTCGGCTCCACGCGGGTGATGACCGCCTTGTAGATGTTGCTCTTGCGTTGTTCCTTGCTTGCGGATTCGATGTCGAGGTCGATCAGCCTCTGGCCGTCGACGATGGCCACCCGTAGCTCTTCGGCCTGAGTGGCGTTGAACAGCATGCGCTTCATGTCTTGACTTCCCCGGCGCGAGATTCGCGGGGCGAGGCGAAGTGCAGCGGACGCGCGCCTCGAGGGCGCGCGGTCTAACGGGCGGCGGGCGACGGCGAGTACGACCACGCGGGCAGCGCAGGCTGCCGGTCTACGAGGGTATCGATGCGGGTATCTGGCATCATCGCGGCCCGCGGGCGCTCGCTCGCGCGTGCAAGGCGGGCAGTTCTCGGGAGCGTGGTGGAATTGTTCGCGTTGTCGCTCGAACGGTCTATGGACTGCGTTGCTCGGCAGTCGGTCGCAGAATCGTTGCGCTTGAAGCTCGTTTTGCGCGCCGCGCGTCGTGGCCGCTTTCACTCCGGCGTCTCGCCGGTCGCGGTTCTAGCGCTCTTCCATTAACATCGCTACTTTTCCGGGTTGCGAGACCCGGACGGTGAGCCGATTTAACCTTGGCCCCGATCAGGGGCAACGTGCGGGTTTTCGGGCCGTGGCATTCCGGCTGCCTCGAGCCGGCGACCGAAGCCAACTTTCGTCCGCCAGCCCCTTCCGCTCGTTACAGGCGAGCACAATTATAAGGAAATGAACGATTTACGCAAGGATGTTGCCAGGCACCTGGCAATCGACGAAGCAGCCGCCGGCCAGCGCGTCGACAATTTCCTCCTGCGCGTGCTCAAGGGCGTCCCCAAGAGCCACATCTATCGCATCCTGCGCAGCGGAGAGGTCAGGGTCAACCGCCGGCGCGTGCGTCCCGACGCGCGGCTCGCGGCCGGCGACGACGTGCGCGTCCCGCCGGTGCGCACCGCGACCGAAGATCGCGGGCGGCAGCGCGGACCCTCGCGGCCGCTCGCCCTGCCGATCCTGTACGAGGACGACGCGCTCATCGCCATCGACAAGCCGGCCGGGCTCGCCGTCCACGGCGGCAGCGGCTTGGCGTTCGGCGCGATCGAGCAGCTGCGCGCCGCCCGGCCGCAGGCGCCCTTCCTCGAGCTCGCGCATCGGCTCGACCGCGACACCTCGGGCGTGCTGCTGGTCGCGAAGAAGCGCGCAGCGCTGCTGGCGCTGCACCGGAGCTTCCGCGAGAGCGGCATCGACAAGCGCTACCTGGTGCTGGTCGCGGGGCGCTGGCGCGACGCGCTGCGCAAGGTCGAGCTGCCGCTCGCCAAGTTCGTGACGGGCGCCGGCGAGCGGCGCGTCCGCATCGAGCGCGAGGGCGGCAAGATGGCGCGCACGGTGTTTCGCCGCCGCCGGGTCTGGGGCGAAGCGGCGCCGCCGATGAGCCTGCTCGAGGCCGAGCTCCACACCGGCCGCACCCACCAGATCCGCGTCCACCTCGCACACCTCGGCTTTCCTCTGGCGGGCGACGACAAGTACGGCGACTTCGCCTGGAACAAGGCGCTCGCGAAGCAGGGGCTCAAGCGCATGTTCCTGCACGCCTGGCGGCTGAGCCTTCCCCATCCGACCGAGCCACGGCGCCTCGACTTCGAGTCGCCGCTGCCCGCGGACCTCGCGAGCTTCCTCGCCGCGCTCGACGCCGGAGCCATCCGCGATGCCGCAGCCTAGCCCGCAGCGAACGCCGCGCTTCCGCCTTCTCGTCTTCGACTGGGACGGGACGCTCGCGGACTCCACCGCGATCATCGCTTCGGCGATCCAGAAGGCGTGCTTCGACCTGGGCCTCCCGGTCCCGGCGGAAGCCGCGGCCAGGTACGTGATCGGGCTCGGTCTCGCCGACGCGCTGCGGCACGTGGCGCCAGCTCTGGCGGCCGAGGACTATCCGCGGCTCTCCGAGCGCTATCGGCAGCACTACCTCGCGCGCGACCCGGAGATCCCGCTCTTCGGCGGCGCCCGCGAGATGCTCGACGAGCTCGACGCGCGGGGCCACCTGCTGGCGATCGCGACCGGCAAGTCGCGGGTCGGGCTCGCCAGGGCGCTCGCGAGCCAGCGCCTCGAGCACCGCTTCTCCGCCTCGCGCTGCGGCGACGAGGGCTTTCCCAAGCCGCACCCCGACATGCTGTTCGCGCTGATGGAGCGCTGCGGCGTCGAGGCCGCGGAAACGCTGATGATCGGCGATACGTCGCACGATCTCGAGCTCGCGCGCAACGCCGGCGCGAGCGCGGTCGCGGTGAGCTACGGCGCGCACGGCGCCGACGGGCTCGCCGCGCTGTCGCCGTTGGCGATGGTCGCCTCGATCGCGGAGCTGCGCGCATGGCTCGGAGCGAACGGCTGATCTGCGCGAGCGACGCGCTGGTCGACGGCGGCCCCGGCGTGCGCTTCGAGATCCGCCGCGGCGGCGAGGTGCGGGCCGCCTTCGCTGTCAGGTTCCGCGGCGTCGTGTACGCCTACGTCAACGAGTGCCGCCACCAGTCGACCGAGCTCGACTGGAATCCCGGCGAATTCTTCGATGCCGAGCGGCTATACTTGATCTGCGCCACGCACGGCGCGCTCTACCAGCCCGACACCGGCTTGTGCGTCGACGGTCCGTGCCGCGGGGCCTGCCTGCCGCGGGTGGCAGTCCGCGAGCGCGACGGCGGCGTCTACTGCAGCGAGGGATGACATGGCCGAGGAGAGCTGGGAACGCCGGGTTATCGAGGAGATCGCCACCGAGGGCTTGCGCGAGCAGACGCGCGCCCGGCGCTGGAAGATCTTCTTCCGCCTGCTCGCCTTCGCCTTCCTGTTCGTCGCTCTGCTGGCGTTCATCGGCGTTTTCTCGGTCGAGCGCAGCTGCCTCGACAGCTGCACGGCGGAGGTCGAGATGCGCGGCGAGCTCGACGCCGACGGACCGGTGAGCGCCGAGAACGTGATGGCCGGCCTCCAGGCCGCGTTCAAGAACAAGGGCACTCGCGGCGTCGTGCTGCGCATCGACAGCCCGGGCGGCAGCCCGGTGCAGGCGGGCGAGATCAATGACGAGATCCGACGGCTGAAGGCTCTCTATCCGTCGATCCCGGTCTACGCCGTGGTCGAGGAGATGTGCGCTTCGGGGGCGTACTACGTCGCCGTGGCGGCGGACAGGATCTACGTCGACAAGGCGAGCCTCATCGGCAGCATCGGCGTCATCATGGACGGCTTCGGCTTCGTCGGCGCGATGGACAAGCTCGGCATCGAGCGCCGGGCGCTCATCTCCGGCGACAATAAGAACTTTCTCGATCCGTTCTCGCCGATGACGCGGGAGCAGCGCGACTACGCCCAGCAGATGCTCGACGAGATCCACCAGCAGTTCATCGCCGCGGTAAAGGCGGGGCGCGGCGACAGGCTCAAGGAGTCGCCGGAGATTTTCTCGGGCCTCGTCTGGAATGGCGCTCGCGGCGTGGACCTCGGCCTGGCCGACGGGCTGGGCAGCGTCGACTACGTCGCGCGCGAAGTGATCAAGGCCGAAGACGTCGTGGATTTCACCGTGAAGGAGAGCATCGGCGAGCGGCTGGCGCGCAAGTTTGGCGCCTCGCTCGCGCGAAGCCTCGGAGCGGTTCTCGCGAGCAGCGGACGGTGGCGGTGACTCCGCTCGGGCCGCAGGGCACGTCGACCGAGCTGACGGACGCTCCCGTCGCCGACATCGCGCTCTCGCTCGAGCGGCTCGTGGCCGCGCAACCCGGTGCCATGGCGCTCGAGGCGCTGGGCCGTCGTCCGCTCTCCTACGGTGCCCTCGGGCGGCAGATCGCCTACGTGCGGCAGCGCCTCGGCGGATGGGGAATCGAGCGCGGCGACATCGTGGCCGGGCTCGTGAGCTCGCGTCCGGAAATGGCCGGCGTCACGGCGACGCTGCCCGCGGCCGCGACCTTCGCTCCGCTGGGCGCGTCGATGACCCGCCACGGCTACACGGAGCTGCTGCGGCGGCTGCGCCCGAAGGCTGTGCTCGTGCCGGACGCGGAGGACCACGCGCTCCTCGCCGCCGCGAGAGCGCTGGGGCTGGCGGAGCTCCGCCTCGTGGTCGAGCCCGAGGCGTGCGCCGGGCAGTTCGCGCTCGAGCTCGCGGGACCGTCGGCCTCCCTCGAGACGCCTCCGCAGCTGGGCCCGGAATGCGCCTACGTGGTCGCGACGTCGGGCACGACCGGACGGGCGAAGCTCGTGCCGA
>DATJVX010000002.1:0-75443 GCA_035501595.1 Casimicrobiaceae bacterium
TGCTTGCGCGCGAAGTGATAGATGACCAGAAGCACGACCGCGCCGACGACCGAGGCGATGAATCCCGCGGGCTGTCCTTCGGCGTACCAGCCGAGCATCTGCCCGATGAACGTCGCAACGATCGCGCCGGCGATGCCCAGGATCGCCGTCAGCCAGAAGCCCGAAGGCCCTCCGCCCGGCGCGATGAACTTGGCGATGACTCCAGCGATGAAGCCGATGATGATGGTCCAGATCCAATGCATCATGATGGTCTCCTTTTGAAGAACGGCCTTCTTTCCCGTCGAGCTCCTCGTTTCCCCTCGGGTCGGGCAGCAAGCCTCACGGCCCGATCGGATGCTTGCCTTCGTTGCCTCCTCGCTTCAACTTGCCCGTTGCACCGCAGGCGGCTTCCAAGTGCCGTCGGTCACCTGTTTCTTCGGGACGTAGAGCCGCAGGGCCAGCTTGAACGGGCCGCTCTTCGTCGCGGGCAGCCAGTTGCTCTCCTTGTCTGCGCCGGGAGACGTGCTCTGGATATCGAGCGTCAGCAAACCATCCGCTCCCGGCGTGCAACCAAGGAAGGCGTCGTGGCCGCGCAGCAGGCGATCCGCGACGTCGACGGGCGTGAGTTTGTCGTCATTGGCCATGGGATTGCTCCTCGACTGCCGGCGGACGCGGTTGCTCGCGTCCGCCGGCTCCTATAGGAATGTCCGACTAGTCCACGGCCAACGCCGCGTGGGCCAGCTTCTCGAGGTCGAGGTACTGCCCCTTCTCGACCGTGACCCCGACGCCGAGGATCGTGCCGCCCTTGAACGCTCCGGGCGACTTGTACTCCTCGCTGACCGAGTCGCCGCTGTCGCGGCCGACGCACAGACCGTCCCCGGCCAGCGTGAACTTGCCGACCTGCGCCTTCATGTCGCCCTGCGCCGCGATCTTCTCGTCGACGTAGAGCGTCGCCTTGCCGAGAGATTCGCCGTACTTGCCCGCCCCCGAGCGGATGAACTCCATGCCGAGGGTGTGCTTGCCTGGCTTCAGCTCCTCGGAGACGAACTGCTGTTCGGGCTTGATGCCGAGGAAATTGTAGACGTAGTGGAGCTTCCTGTCCTTGATGAAGAGCGCGTGGCCGCCGAAGCGCGAGCCGTGGGCAAAGATGACGCCCGAGCAGTTCGGATCCTTAATCTCGACGTCGGCCAGGATCTTGTACGAACGTCCACGGACGTTGACGGCAACCCCTTCCGGAATCGGAGACGTTCCGGGATAGTAGATGTACCGCTGGCGGGGCTTCTCCTCGCTCGGCCGCTCGACACCGAGCAATTCCGCCGCGCTTCGATCGTCCAGCGGCAGCACGAGGTTCTTCTTGGCCTCGTCGAACCAGGCCTTGATGAGCGCCTTCAACTTCGCCGGATTCTGCTTGGCGACGTTCGTGGATTCGGAGCGGTCCTTGTCGACGTGATAGAGCTCCCACTCGTCCTTGTCGAAGTGCCCCTTGCCGGTGAGCGGCGCGTGCAGCGCGACGGCCTTCCAGCCGCCTTCCCACATGCCGCGCGTGCCGAGCATCGCGTAGTACTGGCGCTTCTTCTTGGTCGGAGCGTCGGGCTTGGCGGTGAAGCTGTAGCGCATCGAGACGCCGGAGAGCGGGTACTGCTTCACGCCGCGATACACCGTCGGCATCTTGAGCCCGCAGACATCGAGGATCGTCGGCACGATGTCCGTGGAGTGGTGGTACTGGTTGCGGACCTGGCCCTTCGCCTTGATGCCCTTGGGCCACGAGATGACCAGCGGGCAGCAGGTGCCGCCGGCATACTCCGAGTACCGCTTGAACATCTGGAACGGCGTGGAGAACGCGACCGCCCACCCGGTCGGGTAGTGGTTGTACGTGTCGGTGCTGCCCAGGACGTCGAGGTACTTCAGGTTCTCGGACAGCTCGTCCGGATAGTTGTTGAAGAACTTGTTCTCGTTCACCGAGCCGCTGGGGCTGCCTTCGCCGGAGGCGCCGTTGTCGGAGCAGTAGAAGATGATCGTGTTGTCGAGCTGCTTGGTCTCTTCGAGGTAGTCGATGATCCGTCCCACCTGCGCGTCGGTGTACTCGGAGAACCCTGCGTAGACCTCGGCCATGCGCGAGAAGAGCTTCTTCTCGTCGGGTTTGAGCGTGTTCCAGGGCCTCACCGCGTCACCGGGGTTGGCGATCTCCTGCGGCACCGGGTTGATCGGCGTGAGCTTGGTGCCTTTCGGCAGGAGCCCCTTCTGGATCATGCGCGGCAGTGCCCACTCGCGATACGCCTCGTAGCCGTCGTCGAACTTGCCCTTGTACTTGTCGATGTACTCCTTCGGGGCATGGTGCGGCGCGTGGTTCGCGCCAGGGCAGAACCACATGAACCACGGCTTGGACGGATTGCTCGCCTTCTGATCGCGGATCATCTGGAGAGCCTGGTCGGCAAGGTCCTTCGACAGGTGGTAGCCCTCCTCCGGGCTGTAGGGCTGGTCGATGAACTTGTTGTCCTCGACGAGATCCGGATACCACTGGTTGGTCTCCCCGCCGAGGAAGCCGTAGAAGCGATCGAAGCCTTTCTGGAGCGGCCATTCGCTGCGGCTCGCTCCGGAGGCGATGTCCTGTTCAGGGACGTTGTGGTCCTTGCCGAGCCAGAACGTGCTCCAGCCCGATTCCTGCATCACCTGCGCGAGCGTCGCGCATTCCGCCGGGGTGCGACCGCTCCAGCCCGGGAAGCCCTGCGCCCCTTCCGTGATGCACGAGCAGCCGTTGAGGTGGTGGTTGCGGCCGGTCAGAAACGTCGAGCGCGTCGGCGAGCAGAGCGCGGTGGTGTGCCACTGCGAGTACATCAGTCCGTTGTCGGCAAGCTTCTGGAGCGTCGGCATGTTGATCCGGCCGCCCATCGGCGACCACGCCGCCAGGCCGGTGTCGTCGAACAGGACGATGAGCACGTTCGGTGCACCGTCCGGGGCTTTCGGCAGCGTGAATGGACCCCAGTCGGGCTTGGAATCGCGGATGTCGAGCTTGATGACGCCTTTGAACGTCTTTTTCGGCATGGCTTGATGTCCTTTCGTGATGGGTTGGACGTCTCGGGACTTCTCACTCGATGGCGGCCTCGATCCGTCGATTCGAGCCTGTCACAGAAGAAGCTTGGCGGCCGCATCGAGCATCTGATCCACCGAAACCATGGTCAGCAGCAGTGGCGCCACCGGCAGCGCGGTCGTGACGACGAGATACAGCATAACCACTCGCCGCACCGGAACCAGGCCGATTTCCTCGACGACCTGGTAGCTGTTGCCCAGGTCGGCAAGCGACTGGATGTCGCCGGTGCCGAGCAGGCTCTCTCCGTCGGGCTGTCTGCCGGCCAGCCACTTTTGCTTGAAGTCGTACACGTAGCGCTGCGCGAAGGTCCCGTATTCGCGCAGGCCCGCACGCTTGGCGCGCCACAGAGCCGGCATGAAGACCAGCAGCGGCCCGACGGCGAGGAAGAGCACGAACACCAGCGCCGCGAGCATCTCGATCTTGTATTGCGGCAGCGTCGCACCATTGAAGAAGATACCGTCGGCGAACATGCCGGCGAGGAGCACGCCGTGGGCGAGCACCAGCGGCGCGAACGCCCACGGCAGCTCGGAGAGAAAGCCGAGCCCCGCGTTCCGGTCGGGATGCAGCGGCGAGAGCTTGAGGTCGATCCGCGACACCTGCCACAGGAACCGCGCCCAGACGAAGAGCCGGAAATACCAGCGGAACAGCAGGAACTGGAAGATCGGTATGCTGACCAGCGCCTGCCACCAGCCGGCAGGCGTCACCTGCGGGGCGCCGCTGTCGAGTACGCGGTACCAGGTCGATACCGGGAGCGCGATATTCAGATGCCAGATGACCCCGATGCCCACCCCGTAGACGAAGACGAGCAGCAGGATCTCGATGACGATCGAGTTGCGCAGCCGCATCGCCGAATCGATGGCGGCTCCGAATCTCGGCCGCGCCGCATGGTCTACGACACCGCGCTCCACGAACTCGCGCACGACGACCGGCATCCGGTCGTGCACGACTCGCTCCGCGATGACGAGCAGCGGGAGCGCCACCAGGAGGCGCAGGTGCGTCTCGACGTCGAGCAGGAAAGGCACCTTGACGCCGCTCCACGCCAATCCGTCGATCAGAGACAAAACGAGCGGCGGCAGCCACGCGAGCAACGTGAGCCCGACCACGCGCCGGTGCAGGAGCTCGAGCGCCGGTCCCGACACGTGCGTTCGCCGGTAGAGCTGGTAGAGCGGACCGCCGAGCATCACCGACAGGTCGTAGCGACCGTCCAAGGATGTCGTGCCCGGCGGCTCGTCGATCTTCATTGCGGCGGGAGAGCCCATCGCCTTCAGCGCGCCCGGCGGCCCCGTGCGGCTGGCCGACGCGCGCTCGATCCGGCCCCGGGCGCCCCGCCCTGCCCCGTCTGCCACGCCTGGACGTACTCCTGCGCGGCCTCGCGCATGAACTTGCCGATGTTGCGGTATTCCTCCTCGCCCAGGTTGGCGAGCGAGATCCGCACCGACCAGGGCGGGCCGCCGAAGCCGCCGCCGTCGAGCAGCACCACCGACGACTTTTCCGCGATGCGAAAGAGGAAGTCGACCGGCTCGTAGTTCGCCTCAAGGTATTCGAAGAATCCGTCGCCGTAGGTCTTGCGAGCCCATACTTCGAGGTCAAGCTCCACGTAGTACCAGGCTCGCAGCGGATCGTTCGAAGGCAGGGTGATGCCGAGTCCTTCGGAGAGAAGGTCGCGGCGCTTGTGGCAGATCGCCATCGTTGCGCCCTTGTAGCGGTCTTCCGGGTCGAGCAGGTGCGTCAGCGCGAAGAGCGCCATCTGCACCTGCTGCGGCAGCGACAGCCCCGCAGTATGGTTGAGCGCCACGTCGCGACTGTCGGCCACCATCCGGTCGATGAACTTCATCTTGTCCGGCTCGAGCGTGAGCGAGCCGTAGCGCCTCCGGAGCGTCTTCTTCGTCGCCGCCGGCAGCTTCGCGATCTGCGCGTCCAATACGTTCTTCTGGTGCACGGCGATCACGCCCAGCCGCCAGCCGGTGCAGCCGAAATTCTTCGAGAAGGAGTAGACGCCGATGGTGTTGTGCGGCAGCTCCGCCATGAACGACCGGAAGTGGGGCACGAAGGTTCCGTAGACGTCGTCGGTGACGATGACGAGGTTCGGGTTGCGCTTGACCGCACGCACGATCGAGCGCATCTCGCCGGGGGACAGCGCGACCGACGGCGGATTGCTCGGGTTGACGCAGAAGAGCAGCTTGATGCGCCGGTCGGCGAGCTTGGAGAGCTCCTTCTCGCTGTAGTGCCAGGTGTGGAGGCCGTCGCCGCTCCTGTCGTCGGCGTGGATCGGCACGATCCGGAAATCGAAGCGCGCGAGCTGCGCGATCTCGATGTACGGGGTGAAGATCGGCATCATGATCGCGACCCGGTCGCCGCGCTTGAGCAGGCCGTTCTGGGCAAGCGAGTCGAAGATGTAGCACATGGCCGCCGTGCCGCCTTCGGCCGCGAACAGATCGTACCGGCCGTTCGGCGGATGGCCGTCGCACATTTCCTTGGCGAGATAGGCGTGAACGACCTTCTCGCAATGGACGAGCATCCGGTCCGGGGTCGGATAGTTGTCGCCGATGATCGAGTCGGTGAGTTCGTGGATCCAGGCGTCGGCGTCGAACCCGGCCTTCTTGCCGTATTCGTAGACGCCCTTGAGGAACTCCGCGCCCGGCGTGTCGCGCTCGCTCGTGAGGAAGTCCTTGAAGCGATTGCCGATGCCGGACTTGTCGGGCATGCCGGCGATGATGCCGTCGTCGCGCGTGCGCCGGCATTCGCCGAGTGCGAACTTGCCGAGCAGGAAGAACGCTTCCCGCGCTCGCGTGGCGATCCAGTTCGGATTGCCGCGGCCCGCATTGAGCATCATGGCGGTGCTCGTGCGCTCGTTCGCCTGTGCGAGCTGGATCAGCGTGTCCTTGAGCTCGAAAGGCGAGAGCCGCGTGAGCGCCTTCTGCCGCGCGCGGCCGGTCTTGAGCTTGGGGGCGACGACGGTCATTTCAGATCTCCTTTCAGTGCACGAGCGCGACGATCACTGAGCCCCACAGGGCGAGGAGGACATTGCCTACGGCATAGGTGACGCCGTAGCCGAGCGTGGGAACCTTGCTCTTCGCGACGTCCTGCACGGCGGCGAGCGACGGCGCCGACGTGCCCGCTCCGCAGCAGACGCCGAGAAGGATCCCGGGGTGCATGTGGAAGATGTACTTGCCGGCCAGCAGCGTGACGAGCTGCGGGATGATCACCAGGATCAGCCCGGCGACGACCAGGCTCAGCCCGGATTGCTGCAGCCCCTTCACGAAATCGGGACCCGCGGTGAGCGCCGTCACCGCGAGGAACGTGGTCAGCCCCATCGAATCGAAGAGCCATACCGCTGCTTCGGGCAGCTTGGGTATGCGGCGGTCGACCGAGCGCAGCCAGCCCAGAACGAGTCCGCCGATCAGCACGCCGACGCTCTGGCTCAGGCCGATCTCGAGCCCGTGAGCGCGGAACGCCGGGATGCCGATGAGCCCGCCCAGGAACACGGCCGCAGCCACGAGCGCCACCTCGGTCGCGTTCGTCGGCCGGTCGGCGTAGCCGATCGTCGCGGCGACGTGCGCGACGGCTTCCGGCATGCCGGCCAGCGTGATCACGTCGCCGCGTGCGAGCCGGGTCTCCGCGGTGAGCGGGAGCTCCGCGCCGCCTCGCGTGATCTTCCGGACGCCGACCCCTCGCAGGCTTTCCGGGCCCAGGTGACCCGTCAGCTCCCGGACCGTGACGCCGCCCAGTGCTTTGTCGGTGATCACCGCGTCGACGGTGTCGATCGGAAAATCGAGCAGCGCCTTGTCGTCGACCTCCGGGCCGATCGCAGTCTGCTCGCCGAGGAGCACCTGGCGCCGCGCGGCAAGCGCCACGACGGCCCCCTTGGGGATTAGCATGTCCGGCGTCGCGACGGCGATCCGGTCGCCCTGGCGGATGCGCGCGACGAAGAGCCGCTGGCCGCGCGCCGCAAATGCCGCCTCGATCTCGCGTGCGGTCTTGCCGGCGTAGCCGTCGCCTTCGACGCGCAGGGCACGGACGGTGAAGGGGCGATAGCCGGTGACGATCGCGTCGTCGGCAGCGAGACCCATCTGCTGCTCGAGCTTCGCGCACTCCGCGGCGAGGTCGACGCCGAGGATGTGCGGGCCAAAGCGCGCGAGAAAGGTGACGGTCGACAGGACTCCCAGGAAGTACGTCACGGCGAAGGCGACGGCGGCGTTGGCGATGAGCGACTGCTTGCTGCCCGCCTCGATCGGCAGCCGGTTGATCGCGTCGGTCGCGGTGCCGATGGTCGCGGATTCGGTCGTGCCTCCCGCGAGGAGGCCGCCCGCCGTGCCCGCGTCGTAGGCCGCGATGCGCGCCGCAACGTACGCGATCGCGAGCGCCGTGACGCAGAAGATCACGGTCAGCGCGATCTGCGGCAACCCGCTCGACTTGAGCCCGTTGAAGAACTGCGGCCCGGTGCGATAGCCGATCGAGAACAGGAACAGCAGGAAGAATACCGTCTTCAGGTCGGCGGACGGTTTGACGCCCGCCTGGCCGATCACGACCCCGGCGATCAGCACGCCTACCACCGCGCCGAGCGGGATCGTGCCGAGCTTGATCTTTCCGATCCAGTAGCCGAAGGCGAGCGTCAGGAACACCGCCATCTCCGGATGGCTGCGCAGCACGTCGACGAACCAGGCCCACATGAGTCTTATCCCCTCTCAGCCGAATGGCCCGATGTGATAGAGCATGCTGACGATGGCGAACGCCCCGATGAGGAAGAGCAGGCACGCCACGATCAGCGTGTACGAAACGGGGAAGACGCTCTCGCCGTGGAGCAGCTGGTCGGCCATCATCGCGCGCCGCTGCTCCCGCAGCCCGACCATGTACCAGACGTCGGACGCGATCCCCAGCACGAGAATCAGGATGCCGAGCAGCACCAGCGATATGCCGAAGTTACGCGGAGCCTCCGAGTGGGTGATGATCTTCTCTTCACCGAGTTTCTGGAAGAAGCTGAAGATCGTGAACCCGAAGCCGATCATCGACAGTGCGGTGCGGATGACGGCCATCAGCGTCCGGTCCTGCGCGAGCCGGGTGCGCTGGAAGGCCATCCCGGTTCGTCGCATTGCGAGCTCGGTCGATATCTCGCTCGACGGGGATTGACCGGTTACGTGCGCTTGCGGAGGGTCAGCTGGCATCGGAGGCTCCCGTGGTCGTCGGCGGAGCGGCGGGCTTGAGGTCTTCGCGGATCTTCATCACGAGATCGACGAACGTCTTCTCGTCGACGAGCTTGAATCCGGCTTCCTGCAGCGCTTCGCGCGCCGCGTGTCGCGCGTTGCCGAACAGGAGGTCGATTCCGCGCCTCGCGAGCATTTGCTGTGCCTTGGTCAGGGCGTCGCGGGCGGCGGCATCCGGGATGCCGAGGCTGTCGGCATTGACCATGACGGCGTGCAGGCCCCGAGGCGCCGCGTCCGCGATCGCGCGCATGTCCTGCACGAAGACATCGGCGTTCGCGAAGAAGAGCGGCGCACCGAAACGGTAGATGACGGTGCCGTCGACGAGCGGCAGCCGCGCCGGATCGAAGGCTTCGTAGTACCGATCCGGGGAGCGGCCGGAGAGAAGCGAGCGCTGCGGCTGCATGCCACGACGCAGCGCCTCGGCGAGCGCCGCCCCGACGCCGATGCCCACGCCGGTCATCGGGCTGGTGAACAGCACGCCGGCGATCGCGATCAGCGCGATCCAGAAGTCCTCCCGGCGCAGGCGCGCGAACTCGCGGAGCTTGGCGACGTTGATCAGGTCGAACGCGGCGACGAACACGACGCCGGCGAGGGCAGCGAGCGGCATCGGCTCGATCAAGGTCACGACCGAGAAGGCGGTGAGCAGGAGCAGCAGCCCCGCGACGATCGGCGCGAGGCGCGTGTTCGCGCCGGCGCGCATGCCCACGACGCTGCGCGACGTGCTGCATCCCGCGACGAAGCCGCCCCAGAGGCCCGAGAGCAGGTTCACGCCGCCGAGCGCGAAGTATTCTCGCCGAGCGCGGATCGGCGGATCGCCTTCCTTGGCGAGCGCCTCCGCGTTCGCGAGCCCGTCGACGTAGACGAACAAGGCGAGACCGAGCGCGGGCGCCCACATCGCGGCGTAGGCGTCCTTCCCGATCGAGAGCGGAGAGACGAATTCGCCGAACTGCCCGAGCGCGCTGCCGATCACCGGCACGCCTTTCCCGGCGAAGTCGAACAGCATGCTCGCGGCGGTGGCGATGAAGAGGACGACGAACGGCGCGGGGACGCGTGGGAGCAGCCATTTGAGCGCCAGCACGCCCGCGATGGCTGCGAGCCCGACGCCCAGCGCGAACGTCCCGTGGGTGAGGAGCTCGGTCGCCTGCCCGATGAGGATCGAGATGCCCGTGCCCGCCAGATAGCCGACGAACACCGGCGCAGGGAACAGCCGCTGCAGGAAGGTGATACGCAGCGCGCCCGCAACGAACAGCACGACGGCAGCCATCAGCGTAAGCGCGGCGATGTACTCGCCGAGACTCGCCTGCGGCACGCTCAAGACCGCAGCGCCGACCATCGCGCAGATGCCGCCGGCGGGACCGATCGAGATCCGCCGGCTCGAACCGAGGAGCGCGTATGCCAAGGCGCCGCAGATCGCCGTGACGAGGCCGGCGATCGGCGTCGCATGCGCGAGGCGCGAGTACGCAAGCGCCTGCGCTGCGGACACGGCCCACAGCGTGAGCCCGGCGAACATGTCGCCGGGGAGGTTCGCCATCGCGTAGCGGGCGCTCGCGGAGCTCATGTCGGCCTGGTGAACGGCTCGACGCAAGGCGCGGCGGCGCGGCCCGTCAGCGCCGCCATGGCCCGTGCTTCGCGACGGCATCGGCGAGCGAGCGGGCGCGCGCGAACATCGGGTCGAACAGCGCGTTGTACAAACCGAGGCCGACCATCGCGCCGAGCGCGATCGAGGTGATCGTGAACACCGTGCTCACGAACGCGTCGATGCCGGCGAGCCGGTCGGTCGAGACGAGCTCGGTCAGGCCGATCAGGCCGAGCGAGCCCGGCACGAGCAGCCACAGGCCCGGCGGAAACGTCACCACGGCCGGCGGCCCGCTCCACTGATGCTGGATGAAATACGCCACGGCGGTCATCGCCAGCGCGCCGCTGAAGCCGCCCATGTAACCGCCGAAGGCCGCTCCTCCCGTCGCCTGCCCGATCTGGGCGACCGCGAGGACGATGAACAGCCATGGAAGCTGCTTGAGCGGCATCGAGTAGTGCAGCGCGTGTCCGATCGCGAAGAGCATCACGCCGAGCCACGGCGCCCAGGCGCCCAGCCGCTCCTCCGACAGCGGACCGAAGAGCTGGCCCGGCGGGAGGCCGATCAGCGAGGTCGCGGCGAGCATGCCGAGCGCGAGAAAGAGGAGCTGGGCAAGTCCGGTGACGAAGCGGCTGCCTCCGGAGACGACGTCGCCGTAGGCGAGTTCCATCACCGCGACCGCGAGCAGCCCGCCGGGAAGAAACGTCGCCAGCGACGCCACGAGCACCGGCATGGGGCTCGCGGGAAATCCGTGCTTGGCCGCAAGCAGCGCGATCGCGGCGACGATGAAGGCCGCGGCAGTCGGCAGGAGCGTCTGGAAGAGCCCGCGATTCCGGGCGGCGATCTTCAGCCCGCCGACGACCGCACCGAACCCCGCCGCGGCGCCGACGACGCCCGGCCGCGGCTGAAGGATGAGCGCGAGCCCCGTCGTCAGCAGCACGTGCCCGGCGATTCGGAGCGGAACCGAGTACAGGGGCGGCGACGCGAGGATCGCGCCCAGGCGCCCGATCGCTTCCTGGGGCAGGATCTCGCGGCGCTGCGCGCGCTCCGCGAGCGCGAAAACGGCGTCGATCTGGTCGAAGCGCAGCGCGAGGCCCTCCTGCGAAGTGAAATCTGAGCGAGCCGAGTCGCCCTCGCCGAACTTCACGAAGAGCGCCGTGGGCAGTGCGACGACGTTCACGTGATCGGCGCCGTAGGCATGCGCGATGCGGCGCACCGTGTCTTCGACGTAGGCGACCGTGTCGCCGGTCGCGAGCAGGGCATGGCCGAGCCCCGAGAGCATGCTCAGGAGCTGGTGCGAGGTGTAGCCCGGCTCCTCCGGAGGCGGCATCGCGGCCTCCGGACGAATCAAGCCATCCGCACTGCCCGGCCCGCTCGGATCGATCGCCATGAGTGGGGTCCCCAGCCTGTTCGCTCGTCATCGCCGTCGCCCGATCAAGCGCGCTTTTCCCCGGTTGTCGGCTTCATTGCAGCGCGCTGGAGCTCGCGATTGGTGTCGACCTCGCGATCGAGGAAGTAGGACAGGAAGGTGCGGATCACCGCGATCACCCCGAGACGGCCGACTTCGTCCCAGCTCGGCGAAAACGAGGTGCTCACGATGTCGGCCGCGAGCTGGAAGGTGAGCGCGGCGACCAGCCACTGAGCGAAAGCGAGCCACACGGCGCGCTTCTCCATGTTCGTCGACGCGGGGCGCACCATGACCCGCCCGATGCCGATCATCGCCTCGATGATGCCGACCGCGATGATCAGGATCGCGACGGCCTCGGCGGCGAGCGCGACGTAGTGCGCGACCGCATGCAGCAGTTCTTCCATTTTTCCCCTCTCGCTCCCTATCCGATGGCCTGCGTCCGCACGATGCACCGGAACCCCAGATGGCAGGTCGACGTGTCGATCGCCTGCGGCATGCGCGCCGCGGGGCGGTAGCGCCGGCAATAGTTCGGCGCACACAGGTAAGAGCCGCCCTTCATCACCTTGCGCGGGATCTTCACGCCGGGCGTGTTCGGGTCGTAGCTCTGATCGGGCTCGCCACCGCGCGGATTGTCGATCGTGCAGCAGACGTGCTCGATCTTGCCGTGCTCCCGGTACCAGTCGGTCGTCCACTCCCAGACGTTGCCCGCCATCTCGTGCAGGCCGTAGCCGTTCGGCGGGAACGAGCCGACCGGCGCGGTCCACTCGTAGCCGTCCTGGCAGAGGTTCTGCCATGGAAACTCGCCCTGCCACGTGTTGGCCATCGGCTTGCCGCCGGGCATCAGCTCGTCGCCCCAGCAGAACTCCGCGCCGTCGAGCCCGCCGCGGGCCGCGAACTCCCATTCCGCTTCGGTCGGCAGCTCCTTGCCGGCCCATTTCGCGTAGGCCTCCGCGTCCTCGAACGCGACGTGCACGACCGGATGGTCCATGAGCTTGCGGATGTTGCTCGCCGGACCGCGCGGATGCTTCCAGTCCGCGCCCGGCACGTACACCCACCAGTTGTAGTGGTTGCGCAGGTCGACCGGGCCCTGGGTCTTCTTGAACATCACCGACGAGGGCGCGAGCATCTCCGGCTTGGCACCGGGATAGTCGTCGGCACTGGCGGGCCGCTCCGCGAGCGTGTTGTGCCCGGTCGCGTCCACGAAGCGCTTGAACTCCGCATTGGTCACGGCATGCTCGTCCATCCAGAAGCCGCGCACCGACACGCTGTGCGCCGGCGCCTCCTCGGGATAGTGCTTGTCGGAGCCCATGCGGAACGTTCCGCCCGGAATCCACACCATGCCTTCGGCCGGGGGCGCGGCCGAGGCGGGTTTCAAGAACGGCGGCGGCGCTTCCACGGAATCGTTCATCGATGCTTGACCTCGTCGATCGCCCATTACGCGGGCGCAAAAACCGTCTTCCAGTCGCGCTTCATGCTTACGACCGTGATGCCGTAGTCGCCCGCCTTGTCGAGCGCCTCGGCGAGCGGGCTCAGCCGGAACTCGCGGTCGTAGGCGACTTCTCGCTCGGCGTCGTCGTGATGGATGAGCAGCGCGAGCCGCGCGCCCGCGCCGCCTTTCGCGTAGCGCAGCATGGCGAGGTCGCCGTCGGAATTGCCGAAGGCGAGCAGCGGCCGCCTCCCGACGTGCAGCCCGATATTCTGCGGCTTCACCTCGCGATCGTCGAAGCTCCCGAGCTCGGCGGTCTTCCTCAGCACCGGCCGGCCGTCCTCGAGCTCGTAGTGCAGCTTCTCGCTCGAGCCGATCACCTGCTCGCGCGGGATGCCGTAGGCTTCCTCGGCGAACGCCCGGATGAGATCGATGCCGCCGCCCGAGACAATCCAGGTCTTGAAGCCGTTGTCGCGCAGGTAGTCCAAGAGCTCGACCTGCGGCCGGTAGGTCAACTGCTTGAAGAGCAGTCCGAACTTCGGGTGCCTGGCCTTGGCGAACCATGCACGGGCGATGGCCTCGAACTCGTCCTCGGTCATCCCGGCATGCGTTGCCGCGAAGAGCTCCATCACGCCCTGCTTGCCGAGCGCGTGGAGCGTCTTCGCGTCGTGCTCGAGCAGCGCCTTGAAAGGCTGGCGCTGCCTCACGCTTGCGTCCTTCGCCGCGAGCTCCTTCACCCGGTCGATCAGGAAGAAGACCTGCACCTGGAGTGGCTGCTCGCACCACAGCGTGCCGTCGTTGTCGAAGGTCGCGATGCGCTCCGCAGGCCGAACGTAGTTCGGTCCGCCCTCCTTCGTCACCCGAGCGACGAAATCGACGATTGCCGACTTCGCCGCGCCGTCGTTCCAGGAATCGAGCATGTCAGCTCGCACCGCTCATCGTCTCGCTCATCTTCCGGATGGCGTCGTCCACCGTGAACGTGTTCGGCTTCTGGATGATCGGAAACTCCTTGAACGTCTCGACGAACTTCGCCATCACTGCCTGCGCGCCGTAGACGAAGTACGCGTTGTGTATCAACCAGTCCCAGTAGGTGTTAGACGTCACGTCGGCGAACTCGTAAGGATCGGTGCGCAGGTTGAAGATCTTGGGCAGCCGCAAGCGCGTGAACGGCTCGGCCCATACCTGCAGCGTGCCGTGGCAGCGCTGCTCCATGAATGCGAGTTTCCAGTTGTCGAAGCGCACGCCCAGCACGTCGCCATCGTCGCTGATATAGAAGAAGAAATTCCGCGGACTCTTTTTCTCCTCGCCGGTCAGGTAGGGCACGAGGTTGACGCCGTCGATGTGGTTCTTGTAGGTCCGGCCGATCGCCTTGTAGCCTTTCTTGAGCTGCTCGACGATGTCCGGCGCGCCGGCCATTGCCAGGAACGTCGGCAGCCAGTCGTGATGCTGGACGATCTCGTTGGAGATCGAGCCCGGCTTGATCCTGCCGGGCCAGCGCACGACCAACGGCACGCGAAACGCGCCTTCCCAGTTCGTGTTCTTCTCGCTCCTGAACGGCGTCATGCCGCCATCCGGCCAGGAGTTGCGGTGCGGCCCGTTGTCGGTCGAGTACATGACGAACGTGTCATCGGCGACGCCGAGCTGGTCGAGCAGTTCGAGCATCTGCCCCACGTTCTTGTCGTGGTCGACCATCGTGTCGTGGTACGGCGACTGCCAGCGACCCGCCTGGCCCAGGCTCTTGGGCTTGGTGTGCGTGAAAAGATGCATGTGCGTCGTGTTGAGCCACACGAACCACGGCTTGCCGGCCTTCTCCTGGCGCTTGATGAAGTCGGTCGCCGCCGCGACGAACTCGTCGTCACAGGTTTCCATCCGCTTGGTGTTGAGCGGACCGGTGTCCTGGACCTTCTGCTTGCCGACCCGGCCCCAGCGTGGCTCGACCGTCGGATCGTCCTTGTCGGTGGCCCAGGAGTGGATCACACCCCGCGGGCCGAAGGTCTTCCGGAAGTTGGGAAAGTCCTTCGCATCGGGGTAGTTCGCCATCTCGGGCTCTTCCTCGGCGTTCAGGTGGTAGAGGTTGCCGAAGAACTCGTCGAAGCCGTGGTTGGTGGGCAGCATCGAGTTGAGATCGCCCAGGTGGTTCTTGCCGAACTGCCCCGTCGCGTAGCCCTGCTCCTTGAGCAGCGCGGCGATCGTGACGATCTTGTCGCTCATGCCGGTCGGCGCCGCGGGAATGCCGACCTTCGACAGGCCCGTACGCAGCACGCTCTGGCCGGTGATGAACGACGAGCGGCCCGCCGTGCACGACTGCTCGCCGTAGCTGTCGGTGAACAGCATGCCTTCCTTGGCGATGCGGTCGATGTTCGGCGTCTTATAACCCATCAACCCATGGGTGTAGCAGCTCAGGTTCGAGATGCCGATGTCGTCGCCCCAGATGACGAGGATGTTGGGCTTGCCACCTTGCTTGCCGGTCGACTTGTCTGCCTTCGCCTTTACCATTGCTGTCTCCTTTGTTGCGTTGAGTGTGACTCGCGCCCCCGCCGCTTCCGGTAGCCACGGCGGCTTCTTCTTTCTACCGATCAGCTCTTGGGCATCATCGCTTCCATCACCCGGTCGATGCTGAAGCTCGCCGGCTTCGCACGCGGCGGAAATTCCCTGAAGCTTTCCAGCCACTTCGTCAGGATCGGCGGCGCCGCGTACATGAGGAAGTTCTGCTCCAGGAACCAGTCGTTGTACTTGATGCTCTCTTCGCCGCGCTCGAACGGGTCGGCGCGAAGATCGAAGTATTTCGGGATGCGCAGCGGTGCCAGCGGCCGACGCCAGACGTCGATGCCGGTCGCCGTCTGCTCCGCGAAGACGACCTTGAATCGCCCCATCCGTATCCCCATGCAATCGCCGTCGTCGCTCCAGTAGATGAAGCCTTCGCGCGGCGACTTGTCGACGGTGCCGGCGAGAAACGGCATCAGGTTGTAGCCGTCGAGGTGCACCTTGAACGTCTTGTCGCCGATCTTGTAGCCTTTCTTCACCTTTTCCACGAGGTCGGGCTCGCCGTTCGCGGCGGCGAAGGTCGGGATGAAATCCTGAAGCGAGCAGATCTCGTTGATCACGCGACCGGGCTCGATGACACCGGGCCAGCGCATGACGCACGGCACGCGCCAACCACCTTCCCAGTTCGTATCCTTCTCGCCGCGGAACGGCGTCGAGCCGCCGTCGGGCCACGTCATGACCTCGGCGCCGTTGTCGGTGGTGAAGACCACGATCGTGTTGTCGGCGATCTTGAGGTCGTCGAGCTTCTTCAGCAGCTTGCCGACGTAGCCGTCGAGCTCAACCATGCCGTCCGGATAGAGTCCGAGGCCCGTCTTGCCGACCGACGACGCCTTGAGATGCGTGAACACGTGCATGCGCGTGGGGTTGAAGTAGCAGAACCAAGGGCCGCCTTCCCTGGTCTTGCGGTCGATGAAATCGAGCGCGCTCGCGAGGAACTCCTCGTCCACGGTCTCCATCCGCTTGCGGGTGAGCGGGCCGGTGTTCTCGATCGCCTGCTTGCCGACCCTGCCGAACTGCGGATCGACCTTGGGGTCGTCTTTTGTGGTCGCCCTGCACATCAGAACGCCGCGCGGCCCGAAGCGCTTGCGGAACGCGGGGTCCTTCGGATAGTTCGGATACTCGGGCTCTTCCTCGGCGTTCAAGTGATAGAGGTTGCCGAAGAACTCGTCGAAACCGTGCACCGTCGGCAGGTGCTCGTTGCGGTCGCCGAGGTGGTTCTTGCCGAACTGTCCGGTGGCGTAGCCGAAATTCTTCATGAACTGCCCGACCGAGGGGTCGTCCGGACCGAGGCCGAGGGTCGCGCCCGGCATGCCCACCTTGGTGAGCCCGGTGCGGATGGGCGACTGCCCGGTGATGAACGCCGCTCGCCCCGCGGTGCAGCTCTGCTGGCCGTAGAAGTCGGTGAACAGCGCACCTTCGCGGGCGATGCGATCGATGTTCGGCGTGCGGTAGCCCATGATGCCGAGGTTGTAGGCGCTGACGTTGAACCAGCCGATGTCGTCGGCCATGATGAACAGAATATTCGGCTTGCCGGAGTTGCCTTGCCTGCCTGGCCTGCCTTAGCCTTCGCTTTTGCCATTGCCGTCTCCTTCGATGGGTCGCGAACTAGCTCTGTTGCCCGCAGCGATCATCTCTTCGGGTTGGTCCATGGGGTGCGAGGTTCACGTCGCCCTGTCGTCCCATCCGCCATTCAAGCCCGTTCGCGTCGGATTCGTCACGTCGGTGCCCTCGTCAACGCTGACGCTCGATCTCGCCCGGCCGCGTGGATCGTGCCGCCGGCGAATCAATTCCTGTTACCCGGGCGCTGACGTACGCGCCCCCTCACTTGCCCAGCACCCCCAGCCCCCGCAAGCCCGCCAAGATGAACTCGACCGCGAGCCCCGCCTGCAGCACGCCCAGCACCGCGCCCACGACCTGCAGCACGATCATCGTGATGCCCGTGAGGATCTTCCGCGCGAACAGCATCGCGAGCAGGTTAAGGACCATCACGCCCACGACCAAACCGAGGATCATCACGTCGCGCTGTTCGCCCTGGCTGCGGGCCAGCAGAACGATCACCGCCGCGATCCCATAGGGCGTCAGAACGACGGGAAAGAGGAGCTTGACCGCGGCGCTCATCGGGGTCGGCGGCAGAGGCGGCGGCGCGACCGGGGCATGCGGAGGCTCGTACTGCTGCAGAAGCTGATTCAACGCGACCAGCAGGAAGATGAGGCCGGCCGCGATCATCAGCGCCGAGATCTCGATGTGCCAGTTCGCCGCGAGCGCGCTGCCGGCGACGCTGCCGGCGACGATCGCGATCGTCGCGATCACGAACGCCCAGAGCGCCACCTTGCGCATCGCCGCGGGGTCGAGGTCGTGGGTGCGCTGCGCGAACGGTCCGAGGATCTTGAGCGGCCCGAGCGTTACGAAGAACAGCGTGAATATCTCGGCAGGTCCGATCATATAGGTCATTGGATGCCTCCAACGAGCGAAGTGCCGCATTGCCTCATCGCGACGCGGTCACGACAACGTATTGCACGGTCGTCCCGCGTACTGCGGCTGATACCACACGCCGCCGCAGTTCTGGTAGGTGATCCCGTCGACCGCCGCGACCGCGCAGGCAGGCGGCAGCGTATGCACGACGCTGCCCACCACCGCCGCCGTCATCGCTGCCGTCGTCGCGACCGCCGCCGCGGTCGCTACCGGGTGATAGCAGCAGTAATCGTGGTGCACGTCGACGTTGACATTGCGGTTCGGGTTGACGTTCGTGTTCCGGTTGACGTTCACGTTCTCGTTGACTTTGACGTTGCGGTTGGCGTTGACGTTGGTGTTCCGGTTGACGTTCGTGTTGGTCGTGCCGCGCACCTCGCGCGAGATCGCCGCGGCGGTATCGGCACGAGGCTTAGGCCGAACAGGCACAGCAGAGCAGCGGAACAGTGTTGCGAATCCAGGTCTTCATGAAGGATCTCCGGGGAAGTCGTACCGTGTCGAAGCGCGCTCAGCGGCCTTCGCGTCGGTGCCCGAGTGGAAAAGGTCCGTCAGCGGAAGCTGGATGCCGTACTTCTCGTCGAGACTGGCGAGCAGCTCCTTGACCGTCGCCGGCGCGGGCACGGTAGCGTAGCAGCCGATCCGCTCGCCGTAGATCGTCGGCGTCTTGCCGTCGAAAATGAACTGCCGGTGCTTGCGGTCGGAGTCCACCTCCACCCGGAGCCCGTTCGGGCACTTGGCCTGCATCGTCGCCGCGCCGCTGAACTGCAGCTTCCTGCCGTCGTCGGTGACCTCGTCGATCTTGGTCCCGGACCTGAGCGAGAACGCGTTCAGCGCGCGCAGGTATGCGCCCATCTTGTTGAGCGCTGGCATCGCGTCGGGCTCGACGGCCGCGGCCGGCGCGGCGGCGGGCGCCGGCTGCTGCGCGTGGCCGAGGTTGAAGATGGTCAGCCCCGCCAGCACCAGCAGCAGAACCGCCGTATCGATCCAGGAAGCACCCTTCATTGCATCTCTCCTTCGCGGCGAATCGCCGCGCCAGGGTTCATTGGAGCGGCAGCGCCAACGTGAGCCACGTGTTCCAGCCGGAGGCGCGGTTCTCGTCGGCGAACTCCCAGTAGGCCTTGAGATTGACGTAACCTTTCGACTTGCCGACCGGGAAGAAGTAGCCCACCTGGGGACCGATGCCGGCGACCTGCGATTCGAAGTCGCCGAGCTTCGCGCCCGAGCCGCTGTCTCCGGTCAGCTGATGGTAGAAATAGCCGACGACGCCGACGTGGACCTGCTCGCTCAAGAACTGCGACGCCGCCCAGTCGATGTGGCCGTCGACGCCGTTCTTGTAGTCGGTGTCGTGGTTCTCGAAGTTGTAGGTGAGGCCGCCGACGATCGAGAATTCGTGGCCCTTCGCGGCGTCCAGGTAGGTGTAGCCGCCGCCGGCGTCGATCGAATAATGGTTGATGCTGACGTTGGCCAGCCGTCCGACCCGGTAGGCGCCGGTGGGGAGGTTGAACATCGTGTAGGCGAGCCAGTTGTCGCTGGCGTTGTGCCACTTGAGCGTGCCCATTCCGTAGATATCCGACCCGCCGTCGACGGTGTCGGTGCGACTCCCGCCGAAGGTATTGCCGAGCGGTCCGGCAACCGCCACGTCGGCCGCGGCGCGCTCGTGCGCGACGGCCCAGCCCACGCCGAAGGCGGCCTGCGCGCCCCAGACCGGCTCCTTGAAGGTGTAGGTGGGAAAGAGGAAGAGCAGATCGGCCTTGGCGTCGACCCCCGCGGTCAGATTGCCGCCGATGATGAAGTTCTTCTGGCCGCCCGCGCTCACGGACCCGTGGAAGTAGATGGTCGGCAGGGACCAGCCGGGCTCGCCCGGGACCGCGGCGAAGCTGCCGAACTGTCCCGGCAGCCAGAAGCTCACGCCGCCTTCGTCGGCGCGCGCGGCGCTCGCGCCGACGACGAGCGCGATCGCGGCGCTTCGGACAACGTAGTGCTTGGCAATTTTCATCGTCGGCGCTCCCGGCGTCGGCCTCGGTCAGGCGCCGTAGGCGCTCGCCGCGCCGATGTACGCCGTCGACGTCGCATCGGCCGGGGCGCAGGCCGCAAGCAGGCCGGCCACGGCGACCAGCGTGATGCCGATGACCAGGCCGATGATGAGCGACCACCAGCGTCCGACGTAGCCGTCGTCCTGGCGTGCGGAACTCGTGCTTGATCGGCGATTCATAGGCTCCTCCTGGCGAGGCAGCAATCCATGCGTGATTGGCGGGGGCGGACGCCTACTCCGGAAACAGCAGCGTCACGACGGCGCGCACGCCCCAGCCGTGCGGACCGCTATCGGGGCTGTCGGCGTAGTAGCGCGCGCCGAGCCCGAAGCTGATCGGCCGCTTGCCGATGCGCGTGAGCTTCGAGACGAGCGCGTTGATCGGCACCGTCCACTGCCGGTGCGTCCAGTCGTAGGTCGATTCGGTGTTGAGCGAGTATGTCCAGGCGTCCTCCGTGGTATAGGCCAGGAACGGCTGGATGAACGTGCTGCTGATGCTCTGCGCGCCGCTGCCGCCGACCGACCAGACGTGGTTCAGGAGCGCCCCGTAGGTCAATCCGGATTCCTGCTTGAGCACGACGGCGGTAGGACCCAGCGCCCATTTGCCGCCGCTGATGAAATCGACGTCGGTCGGAACGATGATGGCGGGACCGACGCCCCAGATGGCGCCGTTCGCGGTCGGCTTCGACGGCGAGAAGAAGAACTCGCCCGTGATGTCGCCGATGCCGCTCTGACTCCCGTCGCCGAGGAACGGGACGTGCTGGTCGACGATCGGCACGATCACGCGCGAGATGAGGTTCCAGTCTCCGTTGAGCTTCGACGGGATCACGGGCTGCACGTTGAGGGTGGTCTTGTGGCCATCCCGGTCGGGGCCGAACTCGTGGTCCCAGTTGTACTGGATCGGGAGGCTGATCAGCGAGGCGACGGGGTTGTTGAGCTTGTTGGCGAGGTCCGCGTCGCTCGACTGTTGGGCCTGCGCGGGCGCGGCAAACGTGAGGACGGCCGCGGCGAAGGCGAGCACCGTGGTCGTGGAAATCGATCGCATGGTAGGTCGTCTTCCTTTCAGGGCCCCTATGATGGGCGGACAGACTTGTGAATCGTCTCCAGGAGCGCCTTTCCTGAAAACGGCTTGGTCAGGAAGGCAGCCGCGCCCGCGCGGTCCGCCCTCGCGCGCGCGTCCGGTTCGTCGAACGCCGTGATGAAGATGACCGGCGGCAGGGCTCCCTTCGCCGAGAGCTGGTCGCGCAGCGCAAAGCCGCTCAGGCCGGGAAGCTGGACATCGAGGATGAGGCACACGGCGTTGACGACGCCGTTGCGCACGAGCAGCGCTTCGGCCGACGGATAAGTCACAGGTCTCAAGCCTCCGAGTCGCAGGATCCGCTCCAGCGCCTGACTGACGCTGGGATCGTCTTCCACCACGATCACCGTCCCGACCTGGGAATCTCGCATCGGCGCGCTCCCTTCGATCCGCGAATCGCCACCACGCCTGCGCTCCCGCAGCTCCTCAAGTACAACACGCCATCATCCGCGACGGGCACGCACGGACAATTGACTTCGGGGGAGGCGGCCTATTGCACCTAGGGACAATAGGCAGCCGGTCGGACCTGCTGGATGGCTAGGGAGGCGGTGTGCCGAGCCTCGTCGCCGCGCTCACCAGGCCGGCGATCGAGGCGACCTCCATCTTCTGCATGACCTTGGCCCGGTGCGCCTTGACGGTGCGGATCGAGGTGCCGAGCTCTTCGGCGATCTGCTTGTTGAGCTTGCCGTCGACGACGCGAACGAACACGTCGTGCTCGCGCGGCGTCAGCCTGGATGCCCGCGCGCGGAGCGCCTGCAGCTCGCCGTCCCGGGAGCGCCGGCGCGAATCGCGGTCGAGCGCTTCGCGCACCGCGCCCAGGAGCGCGTCGCGGCGCACGGGCTTGGTCAGGAAATCGACGGCGCCCTTCTTCATCGCGAGCACGCCCGTATCGACGTCGTCGCGGCCGGTGACGAAGACGATCGGCGGACAATCCGGCCGCTTGGCGAGCGCCGCCTGCAGCTCGACGCCGCTCAAGCCGGGAAGACCGACGTCGAGAACCAGGCAGCCGTGGCGGTCCTCATGGTCCGCGACCAGGAATTCGCCCGCGGATGCGTAGCTGCGGGTATCGAAGCCGGCATAGCTCAGCACCCGCATCAGCGAGGTGCGCACGCCCCGGTCGTCCTCCACGACGTGAACGAGCGGCGCGGTCATGGCGTTCTCACGCGGCACGGCCCTCGCCGGAGGCCAGCAACGTGAAGCGCAGCGTTGCTCCGCCCTCGTCGTTGTTCTCCGCCCAGATCTCTCCGCCGTGGGCCTCGGCCAGCTTGCGCGCGATCGAGAGGCCGAGCCCCATGCCTTCCTTCTTGGTCGTGAAGAACGAATCGAAGATCCTCGGGATACAGTCCGGCGCGATGCCGTGCCCTCGGTCGCGCACGGAAACCACGACTTTGCCGCCGCCCGCGTTCGACGTTCCCAGCTCCAGGGTCCGCCGCTCCTCCGGGTATTCGGACATCGCGTCCATGCCGTTGAAGACAAGGTTCAGAAGGATCTGCTGGACGTGGATCCGGTCGGCCCTGACCGGCGGCACGTCAGCGAGGTCGACGACCAGCCTTATCCGCCTCCGCCGGGCGACCGGCGCCACGAGCCGCTCCACGCTGCGGATCAGCTCGTTGGCGTCGAGCGACAGGAAATCCGTTTCGCGCTTGTTCGCGAGGCCGCGGATGTGCCTGATGACCTCGCTCGCGCGCAGGTCGTCGCTGCGGATGTCGCGAAGCACCTCGCGCAGCTCCGGGCTATGCTCTTCTCCTGCATCGAGAAGCATCTCGGCGGCGTCCACGTTACTCAGGATCGCGGACATCGGCTGGTTCAGCTCGTGGGCGATCGACGCGGTGAGCTCCCCCATGGCGGTCAGCCGCGACGCCTGCGCGAGCCGTTGCGCGAGCTCGTCCTCCGCGCGCCGCTCGCTGATGTCCGTCAGCGCGCCCACGACCTGCAGCGGCTCGCCCCGGGCGTCGCGGACGATGAAACCCTGCTCGTGGACGTGCGCGTACGAGCCGTCGGCGCGGCGCAAACGAAACTCGGACTCCCACAGCTGCCGTCCGTCCTCGATCGCCGCGGCGAGCTGCTCCCGCTCGCGCTCCCGATCCTCGGGATGGATCAGCTCGTTCCACGAGGCGAAGTCGCCGCGATGCCGCTCGCGCGCGTATCCGAACTGCGCGAGGCCGTTGCCGCTCCACCACAGCCGGTCGGAGCCTATCTCGCGCTCGTAGACCGTGTCCCGGGTCGCCTGCAGCACGAGCTGGAAGCGCTTGTCGCTCAGGCGCAGCGACTCCTCGGCGCGGCGGCGCTCCTCGAGCGCCGCCGCGAGGCACAGCAGGGCCGGCCCGGCGAACATCAGGAACAGCTGCACGGACAGCACGTCGTCCTTGGGCGAGCCGGTGCTCAAGGGTCCGAGCCCGTGCCCAGCGCCCCAGATCACCAGGACCGCGACGCCCGCGAACGCGGTGCTCGCGCCGACCGGACCGAAGCGGCACGCCGCCCAGAGCAGGAGCGGCAGCGGCAGGTAGGTGAGCGCCGGCGAAAGCCCGGCCGCCACGTGCGAATCGAAGGCGATGACCGTCGTCGCAAGCAGCCCCAGCACGATGGCCCCGAGCTCGAGCACGCGAGCGCGCTGCTCGACGCGCAGCGCCGCCAGGCCGCCGCACGCCCAGGTCACGATAAGGGGCACGAGGGTGATCGAGGCCGTGATGTTCGAGAAGAGGCGGGTCGACCAGACCTGCCAGTAGTCGTCGTGGCCGAAGTGATTGAGCTTGACGAAGGCGCTGTCGAGGAACGACGTCAGGAAGACGCCGACGAACGCGGCGACCATGAACGCGATGACGCTCGACAAGGTCGCGAACGCGACGCGGCCGCGCACGAGCCAGCGGGCGCAAGACGCGCCGAGGAGCGCCTCGCTCACGTTGCTCACGAACCAGCACAGTACCATCGACACCGGAACGCCGCCCTGCAGCTCGGCGAGCAGGTGCGCGGGCAGCGCGGACAGGACGGCGAGCCACCACAGCCGGGGCGGGACGACCAGCAGCGCTGCGAGAAGGATCGCGTTCGGCGGCCACAGCACCGAGACCGGGCTCGGAACGAACGTCAGCGCGAGGCCGAGCTTCGCACCGAGATAGTAGCCGGCGAAAACCAGCAGGCAGAGCGCGATGCGGGGAGCGTAGGCGATCCGTCGCGGTGTCGCCGCTACGAAGGTCGGTTCGGAGGAGACTGCACGGAGGCCCGGCATGCGAAGGCTTTTGGAGGTGCGGCGCAACTTCTCAGGACCTTTGTAGCATACCAGCAACCCATGACGAGAGGATGGCAACGCCGAACGATCGGCCCCGGGCCCCGCCCCTTTGCGCGACCCGATCTGCCAATCGCGTTGAACATCGGCGGATCGGGTGAATTCCCCTACTCGTATCACCGGATTTCGACAGGGGCGCCGAGCGGTTCGGGCGCCTTTGCCGCCGACAGCTCGCGCACCAGCCGTTGGAAGTCCGACGAAGCGCGCAAGACCGCCCCGGCGGCCGCGCGCAGGCGGTCGACCGCCTCCGGCGGCAGGGCGAACGACGTCGGCAGATCCTTCAGATAGCGCCGCTCCGCCTCGCCGGGAACCTCGTCGAAAGCGACGTTGATCGCGTAGATGTCGATGTTCGGCACGCGGGCCGCGGCGCGGGCCAGCGCCGGGTTGCCGGCGTTGGCGAATACGCCGGCCGCCCGCAGCGCGCGCGTGCTGTCCCAGCGCGCGGCCACGTCCTTGAGCAGCTCGACCGCCTCGTAGGAGTAGCGATCGATCGGCACGCCCGTCGCCTTGATCAGGATCTGCACGTCGTTGGGCGGGCGCTCGTGGCGGTCCCAGTCGGTCCTCGGATCCGAGGCCGAATTCACCACGAACACCGCGATGCGCCGCACCTCGTCGATGCGCAGCGCCCGCTGATAGCCCACGCTCGCCTCGAGCTGCTCGAAGGTCTCGAGCATCGCGCGCACGCCGAGGTTGTCGGAGATGCCGCCGTCGACCAGATGGATGTACGGGCGGTCGGCGCCGTCCTCGAACGAGCGCATGTCCCGCAGCATCGCGAGCGCCCGGCCCGCGGGTCGATGGCCGGCATCGCCGGCCTCGCGCACCAGCGCCGCCGGCTCCCGGTAGCCGCAGGTACCGCCGTAGTTGTTGAGGGTCACCGGCGACAGCGCAAACGGCACGGCCGAAGACGCCGCGGCGGCGCGCGACAGCGGCACGGCCGAGACGTCGGAGCAGATGACGTCGAAATCGGACTGGACGAAGGCGAGGCGCGACCCCGTGGAGATGTCCGTCGCGGTGACCATCGCCAGCGGACCGTTCCTCTGCTGGAGGTCGGCGAAGGTGGCGCCGTGAAACAGGATCTCGTCGTAGAGCTGAGCGGCGAGCTCCGATCGTCCCCAGCTCTCCGACCACAGGCGAGTCCAGTTGAAGGGATTCAGGAAGCGGGCGATGAGGTCGTGCTCGACGTCGCGCTTGAGGAACGCCTGCTCGTAGACGTCGAAGAGCCGGTCGCCGTAGAGCGCGTAGGCGAGCGCGGTGAAGCTGCCGCCGGAGACGCCGGTCACGATGTCGACCTCGTCGAGGAGGCTCCTTTTCTCGCCGCCGACCGTCACGGGAGTGCGCCGCAGCTCCTCGAGCACGCCGTAGGAAAAGGCCGCGGCGCGCGTGCCGCCGCCGGAGAAGGCCAGCACGATCATCGAGTCGGACGCCTTGTCCTTGAACGCCGGCCGCGTGACGTAGCGGTAGCCGGCGTGGGAATCCACGCGGTCGATCGGCGGGTTGATCGGCCGCGTCGCGCAGGCGGCCAGCAGCGTGAGGGCAGCCAGCCCCAGCCAGGCGTGCGGATTGCGCGTCATGAAGCTTCGCCCTCGCGTCGTCTTGACCGGCTCTTCAATGGAGGGCGAAGTCTACCCGCGTCGGCTTGCCTTTGTCCTTCAGGTCTTGGGCGTCGAGCCGCGGCGCCACCAGGAACACGCGCTCCGCGGGAACCCGCTCGGCTCCGGTGAGCGTCGCTCGGACGGCCTGCGCGCGCCGATCGGCCAGCGCTCGCAGATCCTCGTCGGTCACTTTCGCGTTCTCGAACAGCAATGCCTCCATGTCGGCGCGGGGAACATCCTTGGCGAAGCCGAGGGCGTTCTTCGGCTTGTCGAAGCTCGCGGCCTTGTAGGCGCGCGTCAGCAGCGGCTCGTACTCGGCGGCGGAGACTTCGACCGCCTCGACCGAGGGCGGCGGCGAGCCGGCGCGCACGAGGTCGTTGAACTTCTGCGAGCGCACCTGGCGGTCGACGGCGGCGCGCCTGAGCGCTTCGCGATCCTGCGCGGGATCGACGCGCCCCGCGATGTCGAGCTTCACGGCCGGGCGGTCGGCGAGCGCCTTCGCGACCGCCTTGAGCTTGTCGTCGGCCGCCGGGTCGAGCGCCGCCGAGCCCGGCGCGAACTCGATGTACGCGAGCTCTTCGCCGTGACCGCCGATCGCGCCCAGGATCGCGAAGGGCGCGGTCACGACCTTCACGATCAGGCCCACGATGGCGCGGAAGATCAGCCCGCCGACGGAGAACTTCGGATCGTCGAGCGAGCCGCCGACGGGCAGGTCGAACTTGATGACGCCGTTGTGATCCTTGAGCAGCGAGACCGCGAGCAGAACGGGCGCCTTGATCGCGTCGGGGCTCTCGACCTTCTGCCCGAAGGTGAGCTGATCGAGGATGATGCTGTTCTCGGCCTTGAGCTTGCGGTTGTCGATCAGGTACGAGACCTTCATCGAGAGCTTGCCCTTCTCGATCCCGTAGCCGACGTACTTGTCGGAATACGGCGTGAGCGGCGGAAGGTCGATGTCGGTCGCGGTCGCCTTCACGTCGAGAAAGAGGTTCTCCCCGAGCGGGTT
Organism: Casimicrobiaceae bacterium; assembly: GCA_035501595.1. Lineage (GTDB taxonomy): Bacteria > Pseudomonadota > Gammaproteobacteria > Burkholderiales > Casimicrobiaceae > PALSA-1003. The sequence continues at coordinate 26,671 of DATJVX010000002.1, forward strand.
GATCCGCCCGGAGATCTCGAGCGGCGCGCTGCCCTGCACGTTGCCGTGCAGCTCCACGTCGGCGGGCTGGTCGAAGGCGAGCGAGGACAGGCTCCCCGTGAGGCCGGTGATGTTCGCCGAATAGTTCGGGCGGATGAAGTGGTCGGTGAAATCGACGTGCCCGTTGGTCAGCGTCGCCTTGCCGAGCTTGAGCCAGGTCGTCCCGGCGCCCGGGGACGCGGCCACCTCGACGGTCTTCGCTTCTCCGGTCGGCTTCGGGGCCTCCGCGGCCGCTGCGCGGTCGCGCGAGAGCCGCTGCAGGTTGAACTCCCCGTTCTCGTTGAGGAGGAGCCGCGCGAAGAAGTCCGAGATCGCGATGTCCCCCACGGTCACGGCGAGCGGCTCGAGCTGCGCGTCGATTCCGCCCAGCGCGAGGCTTTTCCACTTTAGCAGGTCCGACTGGTTCGCCTCGTCGAGCGACGCGAGGTCGGCGATCGCGATCTCGCCCTTGAAGCCGGCGCGCGTCGGCTTGCCGATCGCCAGGTCCAGAGCGCCGCGGACCGACGCGTTGCCGCCGGTGACCACGACGCGCGCGGACTGGGAGATATACGGCTGGAACGGCACGAGGTCGACGTTCCGGGCGACGACGTTGAGCGTCGCGGCGACGGGCGCGAGCTCGATCGGCCCCGCCACCGCGATCGTGCCGCGCTTCCCGACCGTGGCCTGGAGCGACGCCCGCCCCTTCGCCTTCGCCGTGCGGGACAGGTTCTCGGCGGTGAGCGACAGCTTGCTCAAGGCGAGACGCGCCGTCGGCGTCACCGTCTCGTCGGTGAAGCTGCCAGCGAAGTCCTCGAACGCGATCTTGCGCGCCTCCACCTTCCAGGCGTCGCCGGCCGCCGGGCCGCTCGGCTGCTGCGTCCGCACAAGCCGGGCAAAGTTGAGCGTACCGTCGCGATCGCGACGGATCGTCAGCGTCGCGCCGCGGCCCTCGATCGTGTCAAAGGCGATCGCACGCTTCGGCACGTCGACCGAGCCGCCGTGGACCGCGAGCGTCGGCACGCGCCACAGCGGCTCCTTCTCCTCGGGGAGCCGCATCCTCAGGTTGCTCGCGGTCGCCTCGAGGTTGGACAGCAGGAATGCGTCCGAGCCTGCGTCGTAGCGGAGCTGGGTCGAGGCATCGAGCGTGCCGTCGTCGATGACCAGGTTGAGCGCGCTCGCGTAGTAGGGGAAGAGCCGCGCCAGGTGGAAGCCGGTCATCTCCAGCCGGGCATCGGCGCGAACCGGCGCGAGGGCCAGCGTGCCGCGCGAGGCGAGCCGCGCGCCCGTATCGCTCACGAACGAGAGCGCGATGTCGGCCTTCTGGTCCGGGGCGGATGCGAGATTGCCGATCGTCAGCGACACGTCGCTCAGCGTCGATGCGAACGCCGGCGTCACGCTCGCGTCCGAGAGCCGCATGGTCCCGTGGGTGAGCGAGATGCTGCCCGCCCGGAAGGCGAACGGCGGCTCCTTGCTCGGCGGGCCGCCGCCGGCCGGCGCGAGCGCCGCGAGGTTCAGTTCGCCGCGGGCGTCGCGGCGGAGGTCGAGGTCGACCCCGTCCGCAACGACCGAGCGCAGGTCCGCGCGCCGGCCGTAGACGTCGAAGCGGTCGAGTCCGACCGCCAGCGAGGGCACGCGCAGCAGCTTGACCCCTGCGCGATCGGAGATCACGAGATCGGAAAGCTTGAACGTCCCGTCGAGCGTGAGCTGCGGCGGATCCTGTCCGCGGCCGATGAAGCTCAGGCTGGTCTGGGCGTTGAGCGTGCCCGACTCCAGCTTCACCGGCAGCGCGACGGGCACGTAGTCGATGTACGTGGGCAGAGGCACGTCGCCCAGGTCCCAGTGCAGCACCGTCTCGTGGGTGTCCTTGAACGGCCGCGTCTCGCCGGTGATCGAGACCGGCCGGCCATTGACGCGCGCGAAGAACGTCGGCTGGACCTTGATCTCCGTCTGCGTGGGCAGGCTCGACAGGAACGGGATGCCGAGGGCGAGGTCCGTGACCTTGTGCTCGCGATGCTCGGGGCGATCGTCGAAGTCGATCCGGCCGTCGTCGATCTCGATGTTGCTCACCGAGAAGCGCGGGGGCGGCCCGGGAGGACCGGCGAGCGCGCGGTCGAGCAGGTCCGAGAAGTTGTACGACTTGTCCGCGTTGCGCACCAGGTGCAGTGCCGGCCCCGTGATCTTGAGCGCGCCGACCACCGGGGCCCAGCGGAACAGCGAGGCGAGCTCGGCGTTCACGTACATCTGCGCCACGGTGAGCATCGGCGCGGCGCCGCCGCGATCGCCGATCGACACGTCGGCCAGCGTCGCGGACAGCGCGAAGGGGTTGATCTTGAGCGCGCCGATCGTGACCTTGCGCCCGAGCGCGGCGGAGAGGTCGCGCTCGAGCATCGGCCGCACGACGAGCGGCAGGACGAGGAAGCCGAGCACCGCGATCGCGGCGAGAATCCCGGCGAGCCAGAGGAGCGCGCGTCCCAGCCGTGCGCGCCGCCAGGAGACGAGCGCCCCGGGGAAGGGCCGGACTTCGCTGGACATGGCAGGCGCTCCGCGTTGCGCTTCGAGAGGGCCGTCGCACCCCGGCCGCGGCGACCACGGCGACAGCCTATCACTAACGCGAAGCATTGCAAGCGCCCGGTCCGAAATCGTCCCCGCGCGAATGCGCTCGTCTACAATGAGGCGCGATGCAACTCGACCATCTGGCCATGCTCACCCGGCGCGAGCGTCTGCAGATCGCGCTGCTCGCCGCTTTCCTGGTCGTCGCCGGAGTCTATCTCTACCTCACGCTGGCGCGGACGGTGCCGCCGCGGCACATCGTGCTCGCCTCGGGTCCGGACTTCGGCGTCTATCACGAGTACGCGAAGCGCTACCGGACGCTGCTCGCGCGCGAGGGCGTGAAGGTCGAGGAGCGGATGACCACCGGCGCGGAGGAGAACCTGCGCCTGCTGCTCGATCCGAAGTCCGGCGTCGACGTCGCCTTCGTGCAGGGCGGCGTCAAGGGCCCGTCGTCGAAGGAAGACCTGGTGATGCTGGCGAGCCTGTATTACGAGCCGCTGTGGATCTTCTACACCGGCGGCGCGACGCTTTCGCACGTCTCGCAGCTCGCCGGCAAGCGCATCGCGGTGGGCGTTCCCGGGAGCGGCACGCGCGCGCTGGCCGACGAGGTGCTCGCGGCGAACGGACTCGCGGGCGTCGCCGGTGCGCCCACGCGGACGACGAACGTCGACATCGGAGGCAGCGACGCCGTCGAGGCGCTCAGGGGAGGCCGAGTCGACGCGGCACTCTTCGTCGGCGGAGCGCAGGCCCCGATCATCCAGCAGGCGCTGCGCGACCCGGCGATCAGGCTGATGAGCCTCGACGACGTCGACGTCTATCCGCGCCGGTTTCCTTTCATCACCCGCTTGAGCCTGCCGCAGGGCACGATCGATCTCGCGCGCAACATTCCCGACCAGACCACCGCGATGATCGCCACCAAGGCCATGCTCGTCGCGCGCCAGGACTTCCACCCGGCGCTCGTGAACCTGCTCGTCGACGCGGCGCGGGTCATTCACGGCCGGGCCGGGTTTTTCGAGGCGGCGGGCGAGTTCCCCGGGACCGAGCCGATGGACATCCCGGTCTCGCCCTACGCGGACCAGCACAAGCGCTTCGGATCGAACTTCCTGTACCGCTACCTGCCGTTCTGGCTCGCGGCGCTGGTCGAGCGCGCGATCATCGTCGTCGTGCCGCTGCTGGTGGTTCTGGTCCCGCTCATGAACGTGATGCCGCAGCTGCTCGCCTGGCGCGTGCGCTCGCGGATCTATCGCTGGTACGGCGAGCTCGCGCTGCTGGAGCGCGCCGCCCGCAGCCGCAGCGCCGCGCCGCCGTTCGAGCAGTGGCTGCGCGACCTGGATCGGATCGAAACCGGGGTGGGACGGCTCAAGGTGCCGCCGAAGTTCGCGAGCGAGGCGTACACGCTGCGCGAGCACGTCGGCCTGGTGCGCGAGGACATCCGGCGCCGCGCCGCGGAAGCCGGCGCAGCTTCCCCGACGGGATAGCGCGCTAGCGGCGCCCCGCTAGTGCGCGGCGCCGCCGGCTTCGGCCAGCCGTCGCGCGACGTCCTTCGCCTGCACGGCCGCGCCGACATCGCCCTGCTGGGCCGCCAGCACGTACCAGCGCAACGCGCGCTTCAGGTCTTGCGCAACGCCGTCGCCGTGCTCGTAGAAGCTGCCCATGATGTACTGCGCACCGACGTCGCCCCCCTCCGCCGCCGCCTCGTACCACTTCGCCGCGAGCTTCAGGTCCTTCGGCGCGCCGCGGCCCAGGAAGTACTGGGTGGCGAGCTCGACCTGCGCCTGGGTATGGCCCTGCTCGGCCGCCTTCTGCCACCACGCGGTCGCCTCGGTGAGCGAGCGGGGCATGCCGATGCCGCTCTCGGCGAGCAGCCCCATCTGGTACTGGGCCTGCGCCATGCCGCCGTTGGCCGAACGCGTAAGCCAGGCGACGCCGCCGGGGACGTCGGCCGGCTGGCCTTCGCCGCGCAGGAGCATCATCGCCACGTTGAACTGCGCCAGCCGGTCGCCCGTCTGCGCCGCCGCTTCATAGGCGGAGAAGGCCCCGGCGTAGTCGCCCCGCTGGTACGCCCGCCAGCCGGCGTCGGAGGCTGCCGTGCCGGCGCTCGTCGGCGCCGCGGTCGCCAGTGCGCCCGCGAGGAGCGCGGCCACGAGGCGAAGGCGCTGTCTCATCGATGTTCCCGCGGTATCATCGCCGGGCAGTCTACCACTGCGCAAATCCCATGTTCGTCAGCGCATTCGATCTGTTCAAGATCGGCCTCGGACCGTCGAGCTCGCACACGGTCGGACCGATGCGCGCGGCGCTGCGCTTCGTGCGCGAAGTGCTCCACGGCAGGCTCGAGCAGGTCGACCGGGTGGTCGTCGATCTCTACGGCTCGCTCGCGCTGACCGGCCGCGGCCACGGCACCGACCGCGCGGTGCTGCTCGGGCTCGGGGGCGAAGCGCCCGACCGGATCGATCCCGATCAGGTCGAGCCCAAGGTGCGGCGCATCCGCGAGCAGCAGTCGCTGCGCCTCGACGGGCTGCGCGAGATCCCCTTCCAGGAGCGCGACGACCTGCGCTTCCGCATCGACAAGACGCTCGCGTTCCACAGCAACGGGATGCGCTTCACCGCGTTCGACGGCGCGGGCGAGATCGTCGCGCGCAGGGTCTACTTCTCCGTCGGCGGCGGATTCGTCGTCGACGAGATCGAAGCGCAGCACGTCGGCGATCCGCCGAAGGCGGGGCGCGTCCCCTACCCTTTCGCGAACGCGGCCGAGCTGCTCGCGCACGGCGAGAAGGCGAAGAAGCGGATCGCGGAGATGATGCGAGTGAACGAGCTGGTGCTGCGCAGCCCGGACGAGGTGCGCTCGGGGCTGCTCGAGCGCTGGCGGGTGATGAACGACAGCATAGAGCGCGGCATGCGCGGCGACGGGCTGCTCCCGGGCGGCCTCAACGTGCGGCGGCGCGCCAAGGGGCTCGCGGAGTCGCTGCGCGCGCGCAAGGCCCGCAACGAGCGCAATCCGACCGAGGCGATGGACTGGGTGAGCGCCTACGCGATCGCGGTCAACGAGGAGAACGCGGTCGGCGGGCGCGTGGTCACCGCGCCGACCAACGGCGCCGCGGGCATCATCCCGGCGGTCATCCGCTACTACCGCGACTTCTACCACGAAAGCGTCGACGAAGACGTCGTCACGTTCCTGCTCACGGCGGCCGCAATCGGCGGCCTGTGCAAGCGCAACGCGTCGCTCTCCGGCGCCGAGGTCGGCTGCCAGGGCGAGGTGGGAGTCGCGTGCTCGATGGCGGCAGCCGGCCTCGCCGCGGTGCTCGGCGGGAGCAACGCGCAGATCGAGAACGCGGCCGAGATCGGCATCGAGCATCACCTCGGGATGAGCTGCGATCCGGTCGGGGGACTGGTGCAGATTCCCTGCATCGAGCGCAACGCCATGGGCGCGGTGAAGGCGATCAACGCTGCGTCGCTGGCGCTGCGTGGGGACGGAACCCACCGCGTCGCGCTCGATACCGTCATCAAGACCATGTACGACACCGGCCGCGACATGATGGCCAAGTACAAGGAGACTTCCCTCGGCGGACTCGCGGTCAACGTCGTCGACTGCTAGCCGGGCGCGCCCGGGCCGGCCTGACACGTTCGGTAACGTTCGCCCCGCTGCAATTTCGGCGGATCGCTGTCAGAATAGGACCCGGATCGCAGGTTGCTTCCAAAGGGAGAGGCAAAGGACGGGCGATGCGCGCGCTGTGCACTGCGTTGCTGCTCACGCTGGCGGCGCCCGCCGCCGCGATCACTCCGCTCGGCGACTTCAGCGCCAGCCGCTACCAGGGGCGCTGGTACGAGATCGCGGCGATGCCGGGCGCGTTTCGCAACCAGTGCCAGCGCGACGTGCAGATCGAATACGCGTCCGAGGAAGGCGGCGCGTTCGTGCTGCGCAACCGGTGCCGGCGCTCGGACGGCGAGATGCTTGAGACCGAGGGCCGCGGCCGGGCACTCGATCCCGACGTGCCGGCCGTGCTGAAGGTGACCTTCGTCCACGGGCTCGGCATCTGGTGGTACCCGCTCGGACGCAACCAGACCGTGATCGCCGCGGGCCCGCGCTACAGCTGGCTGGTCCTCGCCGACACGACGCTGCGCTACGGACGAATCATCGCCCGGGAGCCGACGCTGGACATCGCCGCGCTGCGTGCGATCGACGCCGCGCTTGCCGCGGAGGGCTACGATCGCTGCGCCTTCGTGCTCAAGCCGCAAACCGGCGGCCGCAGCGAACCCGCGCGCCTGTGCGACGAGGTGCGCGTCGCGCCATGACGCCGGCGCCGCGCCCGGGGCCACGAGCGGCAATGTTATCCTTTCGCCTGCCAATCGCCCGGGAGTCCTGGATGCGGCTCGTTCCGGCCGTGATCGTCGCCGCCTCGCTGTGCGGCTGCGTCACCGATCAGACCAAGAAGGAAGAGGAAGAGGCCGCGAAGAGCACCTACGTGTGCCTGCTCGACGGCGAGCGGCTCGTGATCCGCTTCGACATGGGCATGGCGCGCATGCTCATGCCCTCGGGCGACCGCGTCGACCTCTACCAGATCCCCGGCGGCACGGGCGTTCGCTTCTCCAACGGCAACCTCGAGCTCCGGGGCAAGGGCATCGACCTCGTGCTCATCGACGAAACCGCCGGCACGCAGGCTACCCTCACCCAGTGCTCGCCCTACAGCGCGCCGAAGCAGTAGCGGACTCGGCTACCGCGGCCGCTTCGCCGCGTCGATGTCGAGGTACTTCCAGATGTCGGACATGATCGGGTGCGGCTTGTAGCCGATCACCCAGTCGTGCAGCGCGTGGTCCTCGAGCAGGTGATGCGTGAGCTTCCACGGTGCGTACGCGATCTCGAGATCGGTCATGCGATCGAAGAGCTTCGTGCGCTCGGGTGAGTCGGGGAGCCTGCGCGACTGCTCGTAGAGCTGGTTGAATTCCGGCAGGTTGAAACGCGAGTCGTTGGCCTGGCCGATGTAGGGGCCGTAGAGAAGCTGCATGTAGTTGTCGGCATCGGGATAGTCCGCGTTCCATCCGTCCTGGCGCATCTGGATCTTCCCTGCGCGCGCCATCTTCCGGAGTTCCGGCGTCTGGTCCTTCTTGAACGCCATGCGGATGCCGATCGCGTCCATGTTCTTCTTCCACAGCTCGTCGATCTGGCGCTGCGCCGAAGTGGGGCGCGACCAGTACTCGATCGTGAGCGGCTTGCCGTCGGGCAGCTCGCGATAGCCGTCGCCGTCGCGGTCCTTGTAGCCGAAGCGGTCCAGCAGCGCGCGCGCCGCCGCCGGGTCGTAGACCTGCGCCTGCGTCTTGTGCCCCGGATCGTAGCCGGCGATGTCGGGCGGAATGGGTCCGTAGGCGGGGATCGCGCGGCCGTGGAACAGCACCTTGATGAACTCGTCGGTGTTGAACGCCATGCCGATCGCGCGCCGCAGCGCGATCTTCTCCGGCGTGTAGCCGCCCACGACCGGATCCTCCATGTTGAAGTACGCCCACCACGTATTGGGTCGAAGCAGCAGCTCGTGCCGGATGCCCTTTGCCGCCAGCTCCGGCCGGAGCTTGCCGTCGACGAGGAGCTCGTCGATGAAGTCGATCGGAAACGGCTGGAGGTAGTCCAGCTCGCCCCTGAGAAACGCCAGCCACCGCGGCTGGCCTTCTTCGATCACCGACACCTCGATGCGCCCGATCGCCGGGATCTGCCGTCCGCGCAGCGATCGGGCGATCGCCGCGTCCTCGCGGTTGGAAGGCACCGGCTCGTCGAAGATCAGCTTGCGGAATCCGGGGTTCGCCTCGAGCACGATCCGGCTGCTGCGCTTGTATTCCTTGAGCAGATACGGTCCGGTGCCGACCGGATGCGCGCCGAAATCATTGCCGAAGGCTTCGACGACCTCGCGCGCGACGGCCGCGGTCGCGGGCATCGCGAGGACGTAGGCGAATGTGTAGTCCGGGCGCGTCAGGCGGATGCGCAGGGTATATCGGTCGACCACCTGCAGGCCGGGGAGCGGCGCGTCGTAGTCGAGCCTGCCGCCCTTTTTCGCGACGGCCTGAAACTCGTCGCCGCCCACGAGCTTGCCTTCGAGGATCCAGGTCCAGGGCGACTTGAGCGCCGGATCGAGCAGCCGTTTGAGAGAGTAGGCGTAGTCGGCCGCGACCAGCTCGCGCGGCTTGCCCTTGAACGCCGGGTCGGATGCGAAGAAGATGCCCTTGCGCAGATGGCAGACGTAGGTCGCGCCGTTGTCGGAGACCTCCGGCAGCCGCTCGAGCGTGAGCGGCGCCAGCTTGACCGGGCGCGCGAGATATTCGTACCCGAGCATCGTCTCCGAGATCTCCTCGATGACGGACTCGGACGCGGCGTCCCAGCCGAGGATGGGATCGAAGCTCGTCTCGGCGATGCTCAAGGCGACGTGTAGGACCTTGCTCGAATCGGCCGCCGCGGCCGCGAAGGAAACGAGTAGCAGCGAGGCGGCGGCGAGCCAGCGAGCGATGCGCAAGGAAGCTCCGGCGAGGGCGATAGAGCGCGGTTCCCGGCGGGAACGCGGCGCTATAATCGTAGCATTCCCCATTCCTCCGACGGAGCGTTCATGGGCAAGGGCGACGTCCGCAGCCGACGCGGCAAGATCTTCAACCACAGCTACGGCAAGAAGCGGCCGCGGCGGCCGAAGCAGACCCGGAAGCGCTCGGGCGCGGGTTCCTGACCGCCGTCCGACCCGGGGCGCAGGCCGCACCGGACCGCCAGCTCTCATGGAGATGAAGCGCCTTTCGGGCGGCAACCTGCGCGCCGCCGGCTACGACGAGCGCAACCGCGTGCTGCACGTCGAGCTCACCAGCGGGACGTTCGAGTATTCCGGCGTCACGCTCGACATGTGGAAGCGCTTCACGGGCGCGTCGTCGCCCTGGAGTTTTTTCCGCGACAACATCGACGAGGAGTTTCCCGCCAAGCGGGTACGCTAGACGATGAAGACTCTTTCCGACCGGGAGCGCAGCGAGCTCCGCGAGCGCCTCGCGAACCGGCGCACCGCGTTGCGCGCCGAGATCCAGCGCGAGCTCGCGAAGAGCGACGACCCGCGGGTCACCGGATTCTTGAGCCAGCTCGCCGAGACCGAGGACTGGGTGCTCGCGGACATCCTCGCCGACCTCGACGTCGCCACGGTCAAGCGCGATGTCGCCGAGCTCTCGGAGGTCGAGGCGTCGATGCTCCGCCTGGACGACGGCAGCTACGGCACCTGCAGCGATTGCGGCGAGCCGATCGGCTGGCCGCGTCTCAACGCGCAGCCGACGGCCGACCGCTGCATCGCCTGCCAGGAGAAGGTCGAGAAGCGCGCCGCGCGCATGGGACATTCGTAGGCGACGCCCGCAGCCGGGCGGCGAGCGAAGCGAACCCCGGGATTAGACGCCGCACCGGGATTCGACACGATCTCCCGGTTCCGCTCGCCGATTCCGCGGCCAACCCCGGCTACGCCCTTGCCGGGCCTCCGGGCGCGTAGCGCCTGATCCAGGCGAAGAACTCGCGGTACCACAGCCGCGAGTTCTGCGGCTTCAGGATCCAGTGGTTCTCGTCGGGGAAATAGACGAGCCTCGCAGGGATGTCGCGCGTGCGCAGCGTGTTGTAGTACTGCAGCGCCTGCGTGGCGGGAACGCGGTAGTCGAGCTCGCCGTGGATCACGAGCGTCGGCGTCTTGAACCGCCGCGCGTAGTGGTGCGGCGACTGCTTCATCACGCGCGCCGGGTTGTCCCAGTGGAACGCGCCGAGCTCCTTGGCGAAGAACAGATAGCCGTCCGTGGCCATCATGCTCACCCAGTCGTAGCAGCCGGCGTGACAGACGTAGGTCTTGTAGCGGTCGGTGTGGCCGTTCATGTAGGCGACCATATAGCCGCCGTAGCTCCCGCCCGTGGCGACCAGCCGCTCGCGATCGATGTAGCGCTGGCGCAGCATGAAGTCGGTCGCCGCCTCGACATCGGCGAATTCGCGCGCGCCGTAGTCGCCGGTGATGGTCTCGATGAAGCGCTGGCCGAAGCCCGACGAGCCGTGGTAGTTGACCCCGACCACGACGTAGCCCTGCCCCGCGAACACCTGCGTGTTCCAGCGGAAGTGCCAGCCGTCGATGTGCGCGGCGTGGGGTCCGCCGTGGATCGAATGCAGGAGCGGCCACTTCTTCTTCGGATCGAAGCCGGGCGGATAGGTGACCCAGACCTGCACCGGCTCGCCACGCCAGCCCTTGACGCTGAACTCGCGCGTCTCACCAAGCCTCGTGCGCGCGAACAGCGCCTGGTTGAGGCTCTCGATGGAGCGCTCTCCCTGGCCGTCGCTACGGATGGCGAACAGCGTCGGGGGGTGCGAGAGCGTCGCCCGATCGAAGGCGATGCGCGAGCCGTCGCGCGAGATCGCATAGCCACCGATCACGCCTCCGGCGGCGACGCGCGCCGGCAAGGCGTCCTCGAGGCCGAGGCGATAGAGCTCGTGCCGGCCGCGATCCTCGACAATGAAATAGAGCGCCTTCCCGTCCGGCGCCCACTGGTGGCGATCCGTGACGCGGTCGAGCCGGGGCGCGAGCCGCCGAACCGCGCCGCCGCGGCGATCGAAGAGCGTGAGCCGCCCTTGGTCGTTGAACGCCCGCTTGACGTTGTAGGAGTTCCAGACGATGTGCCGTCCGTCGGGCGAGTAGCGCGGATGCGCGTCGCAGAAGCCGCTGTCCCGCGTCAGCGTCCGGTGGCGCCCGCTCGCGATCGCGACCACGACGATGTCGGTCTCGTTCATCATCCTGGGCTCGGATGCGAGGTCGGCCGTCAGCGCGAGCTCGCGTCCGTCCGACGAGATGTCGTAGTGCGCCGCCGACGGCTCCCACGGTGGCAGCGCGAGGCCGGTCCCGGCGAGCAGGTCGCGCGTGCTGCCGGTCGCGACGTCGGCGGCGAGTACGTGCGGCTCGCGCCCGTCGGTCAGCCAGCGATCCCAGAACCGATACTCGCTGCGCTCGGAGAGATGCGCCTTGACCTTCGCCTCCTTGCGCTCCTTCCTGCGCTTCGCCTGCGCCCGGTTGGTCTTCAAGTCCGGCCAGGTCCAGGAGATGAATGCGATGCGCCGGCTGTCGGTGAACCAGCGCAATCCGGCAGCACCGTTGGCGATCGAGGTGAGCCGGCGCGCCTCTCCGCCGTCCGGTGCGATCAGGTAGACCTGCGGCTCCTCGTCGTCCTTGCGCTTGGCCGCGAAGGCGATCCACCTGCCGTCGGGCGACCAGACCGGCTGGGCTTCCTTGTCGCCCGCGGTCAGACGGCGCGCCTTGCGGCCGTCGGTCGGAAACAGCCAGAGCTCCGTGCTGCCTTCGTTCTTCTCCATGTCGTAGATCGTGACCGCCGCACAGGCCGTGCGGCCATCCGGAGAAAGCGTCGGCGAACCGATGCGCTTGATCGACCAGAGGTCTTCGACGCTCAGCGGGCGGCGGTTGCTCGGCATGGGGTTCCTGGACCTGCGCGCGCGCTTCCTTGTGAGCCTCGGGTGGCGGCGCGCGCGAAAAGCGCGGATTGTACGCTGCCGCGCGACGGAAAGGCTGTTGCGATGCGGTAACATATCGCCCTGCCTCCCGACAGGCTGGCGCGAGTCGCTCGAGCGGCGCGAATGAAACCCCGGTGTTCCGCACCGCGTGCACGCGCGCCGCTCGACGCCCGATCGGAAGCCGCGCAGGAACCGCCCTCCTCGCCATCGGATCAGACGCCAATGAACTATCGCCGTCTCGGTAAGTCCGGCCTCAAGGTGAGCGAATTGTCGTTCGGCTCGTGGGTCACCTACGGCAACCAGCTCGACGAAGCTCCCGCCCGCGAATGCATGGCCGCCGCGTATGCTGCGGGCGTCAATTTCTTCGACAACGCCGAGGTTTACGCGAAGGGGCAGTCGGAGCGCATCATGGGCCAGGCGCTCAAAAAGCTGGGCTGGCGCCGCGAATCCTATGTCGTGTCCACCAAGTTCTTCTGGGGCATCAACGACGGGCCCAACGAGAAGAACACGCTCAATCGCAAGTACCTGATGGGCGCGATCGACGGCTCGCTCGAGCGCCTGCAGCTCGACCATGTCGATCTCGTGTTCTGCCATCGCCCCGACCCCGAGACGCCGATCGAAGAGACGGTCTGGGCGATGCACGACATGATCCGCTCGGGCAAGGCGCTCTACTGGGGCACGTCGGAGTGGAGCGCGGAGGAGATTCTCGCCGCGTGGCGGATCGCCGAGGCGCGGAACCTCGCCAAGCCGGTGATGGAGCAGCCGGAGTACAACCTCTTTCGCCGCGAGCGCGTCGAAGTCGAGTACGCGCCGCTGTACGACGACATCGGGCTCGGGCTCACGACCTGGAGCCCGCTTGCCTCGGGACTGCTGACCGGCAAGTACAACGACGGCGTCCCGGCCGGCTCGCGCGCGACCGTCAAGGGCTACGAGTGGCTTGCGCAGCGCATCGTCGACCCGAAGAAGATCGCGAGCGTGCGCAAGCTCGTTCCGATCGCGAAGCAGCTCGGCTGCACGACCGCGCAGCTTGCGCTCGCCTGGTGCCTGCGCAATCGCGACGTGAGCTCGGTGATCACCGGCGCGAGCCGGCCCGAGCAGGTGGTCGAGAACATGCGCTCGCTCGCGGTCGTGCCCAAGCTCACGCAGGACGTCGTCGCCGCGATCGAGGGGGCGACCGCGGGTCACGAGGCCGCTGCCGCATGAGCAATCCGCTCGAGAGCTGGGTCGAGGAGCAGCGCTCCGCGTACCTCTACCGCGCCTGCGCGGAGGCCGAAGCCGGAACGGCGCGCGCCGATCTGTTCACGCGGCTCGCCGGCGAGGCAGAGGCGCAGGCGGCGATCTGGCGCGCGCAGCTCACGGCGAGCGGCAAGCCCGCGCCGCCGCCCTTCGAGCCCGACCTGCGCACCCGGCTCGTCGCGCGCCTCGTGCGCATCTCGGGTCCGCGCCCGCTGCGCACGGTGCTGGCGGCGATGAAGGTGCGGGGCATGGCGGTGTACAGCCGCCGCGAGCCCGGCGGCCACAGCGCGCCGATCGCCGGCGGCATCGAGCACCGCCACCGCGGCCTGGGCGGCGGCGGCAACCTGCGCGCCGCGGTCTTCGGCGTCAACGACGGGCTCGTCTCCAACGCGAGTCTGATCTTCGGCGTCGCCGGCGCGACCGCCGATGCGAAGGTGGTGCTGCTTACCGGCATCGCCGGGCTCACCGCCGGCGCCTTCGCCATGGCCACCGGCGAGTTCGTCTCGGTGCGCTCGCAGCGCGAGCTCTTCGAATACCAGATCGGGCTGGAGCGCGACGAGCTCAAGGAGTATCCCGATGCGGAGGCCCAGGAGCTCGCGCTCATCTACAAGGCCAAGGGGCTCTCCGGCGGCGAAGCGCAGCGCGTGGCGAAGAAGCTAGTCGCCGATCCGGAGCACGCGCTCGATACGCTTGCCCGCGAAGAGCTGGGGCTCAACCCTGACGAGTTGGGCTCGCCGTGGGGCGCGGCGGTTGCATCGCTGCTGTCCTTCGCCGTCGGCGCCGCGATCCCGCTCGTACCCTTCGTGCTCCGCGCGGGCGCGCTGAGCCTGCCGATCGCCGCCGTGCTGACCGCGATCGCGCTGTTCGCGGTCGGCGCGACGCTTTCGCTCTTCACCGGCCGGGCAGCGGTCGCCTCCGGCGCGCGCATGCTGCTCCTCGGCGGCCTCGCCGCGTTGGTCACCTTCGGCATCGGCAAGCTGTTCGGAGTGTCGCTGTCCTGAGCCCGGGCCCGGTCCGCGTCACCCTCAAGCCCGGCCGCGACAAGTCGCTGCGCCAGCGCCACCCCTGGGTCTTCTCGGGTGCGATCGCGGGTGTCCGCGGCGCGCCGCGCGCCGGCGAGACCGTCGCCCTGCATGCCGCCGACGGCACCTGGCTCGCGAGCGCGGCCTGGAGCCCCGCGTCGAACATCCGCGCCCGCGTCTGGACGTTCGATCCGGCGGTCGCGGTCGATGCCGGCTTCTTCGCCGCGCGCGTCGCGGCGGCCGTGCACGCGCGCGCGCCAATGCTCGACGCGAGGCACACGGCTTGCCGCCTCGTGCATGGCGAATCGGACGGCCTGCCCGGCTTCATCGTCGACCGCTATGCCGGGACGGCGGTCGTGCAATGCCTCGCGGCCGGCGCCGAAGCCTGGCGTGAGGAGCTCTTCGCCGCGGTCAGCGAGGCCACGGGCTGCGCCGCGATCTACGAGCGCTCCGAGGCCGACGTGCGCGCGCTCGAGGGGCTCGAGCCGCGCGCCGGTCCGGTCGCGGGCGAGGTTCCCGAGCCCCTTCGCTTCGTCGAGGATGGCTTGAGCTATCGCGTCGACGTCGGGCGCGGACAGAAGACCGGCTTCTTCCTCGACCAGCGCGACAACCGCGCCCGGATCCGGGCGCTCGCACGCGATCGCGCCGTGCTCGACTGCTTCTGCTACACCGGCGGCTTCACCGTGGCGGCCCTCGCGGGAGGCGCACGGTCGGTGCATGCGATCGACAGCTCCGGCGAGGCGCTCGCGCTGGCGCGCGCGAACGCGGCTGACAACGGCTTCGCCGCGGCCCGCGTCGCGTGGCGGGACGCCGACGTGTTCGCGGAGCTCCGCGTCCTGCGCGACGCACGCGCCGAGTTCGACTTGATCGTCCTCGATCCCCCGAAGCTCGCGCCGACCGCGCAGCACGCGCCCAAGGCGGCTCGGGCGTACAAGGACGCCAATCTGCTTGCGCTCAAGCTGCTGCGACCCGGGGGGTTGCTCGCGACCTTCTCGTGCTCGGGCGGAGTGTCGGCCGAGCTCTTCCAGAAGATCGTCGCCGGCGCCGCCCTCGATGCGCGCACCGACTCGGCGATCATCCGCCGCTTCGGCGCCTCCGCGGATCATCCGGTTGCGCTCGCGTTTCCCGAAGGCGAATACCTGAAGGGCCTGCTCATTCGCAAGAGCGCGTAACCCGGGGCACCGCGGCTTTGGCGCGGCGCCCCGGGGCTCGAGCGATGCCGCCGCACTCGCTCCGGGCTACGCCGCTACGCCTTCTTCTTCGACAGACAGCCCTTCATGAAGGCCTTGCGCTCGGCGCCCTTCTTGCCGGTCGCCTGCTTCGCGCATTGCCGCATCCTGTCCTGCTGGGAGAGCTTCGGCGCCCCCGAGGGGTCCGCGGCGACGGCGGTGGTCTCGATCTTGCCGGTGCGGGTCTTGACGCCCGCAGCGTCGTCCGCAAGCGCGGGAGCTGCGATTCCGAACAGCGCGGCCAGCATCAGTGCGTACAGCGTCTTCATGGCGATCTCCTTCGATGGAATGGTTGACGAACCGTGCGGCGCGCGAGAGAGCTCACGGCCACAGGCGCATTAACGCCGCAGCAGCTGCGGCGCGCGTCAGACGCACGGTCGATGCGAACGGCAGTTCCGGCGAGCCGCGCGATGCCGATCGTCGATTGGCTCCGAGCGACGCCTTCTTCCGAGCCGCGTTCGAATCTGGTATACAGGGCGCGGCATCGCAGGATGCCGCCGGCCGGAGCCCCGACCGACCCTCAAGACCCGCGCCGGCGGGTTCCGACTGCGCCATGTCCTCCATGACGACCCGCGAGCTCGCGGAAGCCCGATCGAGCCTGGAGCAAGGCCGCTTCAGGGAAGTGCTCGCGCTGTGCCGTCCGCTGCTGAGCGGCCTTCCACACGACCCCGACGCCTGCTCGCTCGTCGGTGCCGCGTATCTCGGTCTCGGTCGCGCGTTCCAGGCTCTGCGCGTGCTCGCTCCCGCGTGCAAGCTCCATCCCGAGAGGAGGGACCTGCGAGCGCTGCGGATATCCTGTCTGCTCGCAGCGGGCGCGTTCCGCCTCGCGCAGCGCGAAGCCGCCCAGGCACTCGCGCTCGACCCGGACGACGCCGGGCTCGCGGATCTCTCGGCCAGAGCGGACGCGAGCATCGCGGAGCTCGAGCGCATGCTCGCGTCGGCGCCGCGCGCGCTCCTCACCGAGTCCCGGCGCACGGCGCTGCGCCGCGATTTCCGCTCGAGCTATCGCGACGTGCCGATCATCATCAACAGCCGCGATCGAAGAGCCTGCCTCGAGCAGATGATCGCGTGGTTGCGCCCCGCCGGATACTCGAATCTCGTCATCCTGGACAACGCCTCGACGTACCCGCCTCTGCTCGAGTACCTGCGCGCGCTCGATGACGAGACGCTCGTCTTCCGGCTGACGCGCAATCTCGGTCCGCGCGCCCTGTGGGCGAGCGGCCTGATCGGCGAGCTCTCCGATGTGCCGTTCGTCTACACCGATCCGGACGTCGTCCCGACGGAGGAATGCCCCGGCGATGCGGTGCTCGAACTCTCGGAGCTGCTCCGCGTGCACCGACGCGCGAGCAAGGCCGGGCTGGGGATCCGGATCGACGACATCCCGGAGCGCTACGCGGAGAAGTCCGCGGTCCAGTCGTGGGAAGCGCGATTCTGGCAGCGACCCCTCGCGCGCAACTGCTACGACGCGATGGTCGACACGACCTTCGCGCTCTACCGCCCGGGCTCGTGGCATCAGCTCCAGGCCGTGCGCTCCGCGCCGCCCTATCTCGCGAGGCACCTTCCCTGGTATGCCGACAGCTCGAAGCCCACGCCCGAGGAGCGCTACTACGCGGAGCACGCGCTCTCGCACATGACCTCCTGGGGCGGCAAGGAGGTTTCCGCGATGTACGACGGGGCCGCGAGCGAGCATCCCTAGCGATGTCCGCCGACGCGATCGACTCGCTCGTCGTCTTCACCGGCCGTGGCGGGTCCGGCACGCGCCTGCTCTCGCAGCTCGCCGCGGAGCTGGGCATCTTCATCGGCAACCGCATGAACCCGTCGGGCGATTCCACCGAGTGGGTCGAGCTGATCTACCGCATGGCGATCGAGGTCGAGGGCGCGCAGCGCCTGCCCTCGGATCGCCGCTACCGCGACGCGCTTCGCGCCAAGGCGGCCGAGGTTCTTCGCACGGCGCCCGCGCGCTCCGCGGCGACCTGGGGCCTCAAGCTTCCGGAAGCGATGCTGATCCTGCCGCTGCTCGCGGACGCCTTCCCGGCGTCGAAGGTCGTGCACCTCACGCGCCATCCCGTCTCCGCGTCCCTCATGAAGCCGCACCTGACGTCGCGACCCGACACCGCGCTCGGCATGGCGATGCTTCCCAACGCCTATCGCTACTCGAAGCGCGACGCGTCGCTGCTCGAGGCGGACGAGCCCTACGTGCACAACGCCTGCTCGTGGAACTACCAGGTCCGGCGGGTCGTCGACTACGGCCGCGGCGTGCTCCGGGACGCGCGCTACCTCGAGGTGCGCTACGAGGACCTGTGCGCCGATCCCGCCTCGGCGGCTTCGCTTGCCGGCTCGTTCGTCGGTTGCGCCGGCGTCGCCTCGGGCGCCTCGATCGAGGTCGACTCCACGCGAATCGCACCCTGGGATTCCGACGATCCCCGCATCGAGACCATCCGCGAGATCTGCGGGGAGACCGCGGGACTCCTCGGCTATTCGCTCGCGGGGGACGCTTCTCTTCGGCTCACGGAGCGCGCTTCAGCACAGAAGCGCGAGTAGCTCGCCGTCGCGGCCGCGCGCGATCAGGTCGAGAACGACGCGCGAGGCCTCCGCGATGCTGCGCCGCAGGCTCGATGCCTTGCGCTGCCGTTCAGCCAGCTCGAGCCCCGCGAGCTCGCCCCGCCTCACGGCGCGGCCTCCGACCGTCGGCCGCGAACCGGCGCCGTGGTGATAGACGACGCCGGCATAGACGCCGAACAGCAGCGGATGGAGATCGACTCGATTGGAGCGATGCATCTTGCCCCAGTCGATCCCGGCGCGATCCAGGGCGCTCAGCACGTTGGCGCCGACGTCGGTCACGCGGTCGCCGTAGGCATTCGTCCAGGTCGGGCCGTCGTGCCAGTCGCCGCCGATCCGGCGCCACAATCCCGCGGTCGTGACCGTGAAGCAGGGATGCGGCTGCGGGTCGCCGGCGTTCTCGAGCCGCTGCACCGCGATCAGCGGCCACCGGGCCAGCCCGTCCCGGATGAACGCCGTCACGTCGCGCACCGGAAACGCGTCGCTGTCGCAGAACACGAGCACGTCGTCGTCGGAGGCGCTCCGGCAGACGACCTCGGCCAGCGCGTTGAGCTTGCCCGCGTGATCGGCGATGCCCTTCTGCGGCGCGCAGTAGTCGAACTTCCCGGAGTGGTCGAGGCGGGTGCCGTCGCAGAACGCGAAGGTCCTGAAAGGCTCGCCGATGTACTTGCGCAGCCGCGAGAGCTGCGCATCGACCCAGAAGTCGATCTTCCAGTGAACCGTGAGGACGTAGATCATGGGAGCCGGCGCCGATCGCCATCCGGCGCGCTCACCCTGGCGCGCCTTCCGCGCGAAGTCCCCTCCAACAAAGACAAGGCGGCGCCAGTGACCCGGAGCCGCCTCGTCAGTGCGGCCGGCTGGACAGGAGGTCAGCCGGCCGTATTCGGTAAATCAGCTCGCCTTCATGCACTCCGAGCGTGCCTTGTCGGCGTCGGCCTTGCTCATGCCCTTGGTCTTCTCGTTGCACATCGCCATCTTGTTCTTCGACGTCGACTTGGCGGGCTTGGCCTTGAGGCAGTTGTTGACGTAGTCCTGACGGGCCTGACCTTCGAGCTTCTTGTCGCCGGCTTCGGCCTGGCAGGTCTTCATCTTGTTTTGCTGCGAGTTCTCTGCGGCATACACGGTGCCGCTGGCCAGCAGCGCGGCCACGGCGAGCACGAGCATCTGTTTCATGTTGCGGGTCTCCGGAACGGTTTTTGGGGAGGGAGCTTTGGGTCGTCGGGAGTCTACGGCATCGGCCCGGCGGCCGGCAACGATTTGCCGCTGACGCGTCGCGGAGGCTGTGGCGAAAATCCCTGAGCCCCGCGCCGCACCGAAGGCTCCTCGAAACCTGGCCCGGACGACCCGTTAGGACGTAAAATGCTGTTTTTGCGTCGAAAAGCCTTCAGACCGAGAAAGCCAGCCGTGTCCGATCCCGCCGCCCACCGTACCCGCCCGCCCGC
The DNA here is from genome assembly GCA_035501595.1 of Casimicrobiaceae bacterium. Lineage (GTDB taxonomy): Bacteria > Pseudomonadota > Gammaproteobacteria > Burkholderiales > Casimicrobiaceae > PALSA-1003. Next base: position 46,214 of record DATJVX010000002.1, read on the forward strand.
GCCCGGGGCTTCGTCGAAGCTGCCGATCGACGATACCCGCATCCGCGAGATCATGGAGCTCGCGCCGCCCGCGCACCTGCTGCGCGAGTTTCCGCTTTCGGACGTGGCGATGACCACGACCTTCGAGGCGCGCGCGGGCGTCCATCGCATCCTGCACGGCGCCGACGACCGCCTGCTGGTGATCGTGGGCCCCTGCTCGATCCACGACTACGACGCCGCGATCGACTACGCGACACGGCTCTCGGCGCTCAAGCGCGAGCTGGCCGACGAACTGCTCGTCGTCATGCGGGTCTACTTCGAGAAGCCGCGCACCACCGTCGGCTGGAAAGGCCTCATCAACGATCCCCGGCTCGACAACAGCTTCCGGATCAACGAGGGCCTGAGGCTCGCGCGGCGCATCCTGCTGGAAGTCAACGAGCTCGAGCTGCCCGCCGGCACCGAATACCTCGACATGATCACGCCCCAGTACATCGCCGACCTGATCGCCTGGGGCGCGATCGGCGCGCGAACGACCGAGAGCCAGGTGCACCGCCAACTCGCCTCGGGCCTGTCCTGTCCGGTGGGGTTCAAGAACGGCACCGATGGCGACGTGCGCATCGCCGTCGACGCGGTGAAGGCGGCGTCGGCGCCGCACCACTTCCTGTCGGTGACCAAGGGCGGCCATTCGGCCATCGTGCACACGGCAGGCAACGAGGACTGCCACGTCATCCTGCGCGGCGGCGCGACCCCGAACTACGACGCGGCCAGCGTCGACCGGGTCTGCGCGGAGCTCGCCCACGCGGGCCTCGCGCCGCGCGTGATGATCGACTGCTCGCACGCCAACAGCCAGAAGCACCACGAGCGGCAGCTCGACGTCGCGCGCGACGTCGCGGGTCAGATCGCGGGCGGCGAGGATCGGGTGATCGGAGTGATGATCGAGAGCCACATCCATCCCGGGCGGCAGGATCTCGTCCCCGGCCAGCCGCTGGCCTACGGCGTGAGCATCACCGACGCCTGCCTCGGCTGGGACGCGACGGTTGGCGCGCTCCGGGATCTGGCCGGTGCGGTGCGGCAACGCAGGCTGAGGCTCGGCGACAGCGCCTGAAGATTCGACGGCCGCGGGCGGAGTCCCGTGGCCCTCGCACGCTAGGAAGTTCCCGTTGGCCGAAGAGATCGAACTCAAGCTGACCGGTCCTGCAGAGGTGCTGAGCGCCGTGCGGAGCCATCCGGCGGTCACCGCGGTGGCGTGCGGCCGTGCCCGCACGCAGCATCTGTCCTCGACGTATTACGACACGGCGGCGTGCGATCTCGCCGCGGCCGGCGTCGCGCTGCGCCTGCGGCGTGCGGGCCGTCGCTGGCTGCAGACCGTCAAGGGCGCCGGCGCCGCCGCCGGCGGACTGCATCGCCGCGTCGAGTTCGAATGGCCGCTCGCCGCGCCGCGGCTGGACCGGGAGAAACTCGCGAGCACGCCGTGGCGCAAGCTCTTCGCGGCGAGCAGGGCGTACCGGCGCGTGTTCGCGACCGACGTGCGCCGGTACGAGCAGCCGATCGCCTTCGCCGACGGCACGCGTGCGAAGCTCTGCTTCGACGTCGGAGAGATCCGGGCCGGACGCCGTCGCGCCCCCGTCTCCGAGATCGAAGTCGAGCTGCAGACGGGCGACCCCTCGCGCCTGTTCGAGCTCGCCTCCGCGCTCGCGGCCGACCTGCCGGTGCGCATCGAGCCGGCCAGCAAGGCCGCGCGGGGCTATGCGCTCGCGTCGCAGTCGATGCCGGAGCCGCGCCGCGCCCGGGACGTCGCGCTCGTGCCGGATTCGACCTTGGCCTCCGCACTCGCCGCGCTGGGCGCCGAATGCATCGCGCAGATGGAGACCAACGCGGCGGCGATGAGCACCGCGACCGACGCCGAGTATCTGCATCAGCTGCGCGTGGGCTGGCGGCGTCTGCGCGCCCTGCTCGATCTCGCCGCGCCGCTGTCCTCGCCGGCGAGCGTCGAGGCGCTCGAAGCGGAGCTCGGCTGGCTCGGCACCGCGCTGGGACCGGCGCGCGACTACGACGTGTTCGCGCTGCAGACCCTGCCCAAGGTGGCCGCGCAATTCCGCAGCGAGCCCGCGATCGTCCGGCTGCGCGCCCGGGCGGGCGCGCGGCGCCGCCGCGCCCGGGATGTCGCTCGCCAGGCCGTGGCGTCGGCGCGCCTGCAGAAGCTGCTGATCGGACTGGGTGCGTTTTTCACCGCGCTGCCTCATTCCACGGCCGCGGAGGCCTCGACTGCGCTGCGCGACCGGGCCGGCCCGGTGCTCGAGAAGCTGCACGCCAGGCTGCGCAAGCGCGCGAAGCACGCGCAGCGCCTCGCTCCTCCGGAACGCCACCGCGCTCGCGTCGCGGCCAAGAAGCTGCGCTACACCGCCGAGTTCTTCGCCTCGCTCTTCCCGGCCAGGCGCACCGAGCCCTACGTCGAGGCGCTCTCCAGGCTGCAGACGGCGCTGGGACGGCTCAACGATCTCGAGGTGGCGGCGAGGCTGCTCGACGAAGTGGCGCCGAGAGAGCACGCCGATGCAGGCATCGCCTACGCGAGCGGGGTGCTGCGCGGCTGGCTCGCCGCGTCGACGGGCGCGGAGCTCAAGCGGCTGCGCGAAGTGCAGCGAGCCTTTCGCAAGTGCGAAGCGTTCTGGAACGGCTGAGGGACGCGATGCTCGAATCGGCCGAGATCGGACACAGCGTCTCCAAGCGTCTCTACGAACGCGAAGAGCCGAAGCTGCGCGAGGAGCTGCTCAACGCCCAGTTCGATCTGTCGCAGTCGGGGCGAGGGCCGGCGCTCGTGATCCTCTCCGGAGTCGAGGCCGGCGGCCGCGGCGAAACGGCGAACAAGCTCACCGAGTGGATGGATCCCCGGCACATCCGCGTCTTCGCGTTCGGCGCCCGCACGCCCGAAGAGGCGGCGCATCCCCTGGCCTGGCGCTACTGGAATGCGCTGCCGCCACGCGGCCGCATCGGCATCTTCCTGAACGCCTGGTACAACGAGGCCGGCCTCGCGCGCGCCCGTGGCCGGATCGACGAGTCCCTGCTCCGCGCCCGGCTCGAGTCGATCCGCGCGCAGGAGATGATGCTGACCGACGAGGGGCTCGTCCTCGCCAAGTTCTGGATCCACCTGTCGAAGTCGGCGCAGAAGAAGCGGCTCGAGGCGCTGGACCGCGACCCGCGGACGAGCTGGCGGGTCACGCGCGCCGACTGGGACCAGTATCGCCTCTACACCAAGCGGCACGACCTCTGGGAGCAGCTGCTGCGCGAGACCTCGACCGGCTACGCGCCGTGGTACGTGGTCGAGGGCTCGGACGAGCGCTACCGTTCTCTGACGGTCGGCAAGATCCTGCTCGACGCGCTGCGCGAGGCGCTCTCGCGCAAGGACGCCGCGCCGACGCACTCGATCGCGCCCACGGCTCCGTCGGTCGTCGACAACGTCAAGCTCATCCGCGACCTGGACCTCTCGCAGCGGATCGGGGTGAAGCCCTACGACCAGGCGCTGGAGAAGCAGCAGGGACGGCTCGCGAAGCTCACGCGGCACAAGCGCTTCGCCCGCCACTCGCTGGTGCTGGTGTTCGAAGGCGTGGACGCCGCCGGCAAGGGCGGCGCGATCCGCCGCGTCACCGGCGCGCTGGACGCGCGGCAGTACGTGACCATTCCCGTCGCCGCGCCCACCGAAGAGGAGCGCGCACATCCGTACTTGTGGCGGTTCTGGAAGAACGTGCCTCCGCTGGGCGGGATCGCGATCTTCGACCGCTCGTGGTATGGGCGCGTGCTGGTCGAGCGCGTCGAGGGCTACTGCGGCACGAGCGCCTGGATGCGCGCCTACAACGAGATCAACGAGTTCGAGGAGCAGCTCGCGGAGGGCGGCGCCATCCTCGTCAAGTTCTGGCTGCAGATCAGCAAGGCGGAGCAGCTCGCCCGTTTTCGCGCCCGCGGCCGGACAGCCTTCAAGCGCTTCAAGATCACGCCGGACGACTGGCGCAACCGCAAGAAATGGGACGCGTACGAGCGCGCGGTGTGCGACATGGTCGACCGCACGAGCACCGAGATCGCGCCGTGGATTCTGGTCGAAGCCGAGGACAAGCGCTTCGCCCGCATCAAGGTGCTGACGACGATCAACGACCGGCTGAAGATGGGACTGGGCCGCTGATGGTGGCGAACGGCGCCTACCGAACGCCCTTCTGGCTTCCGGGCGGCCACGCGCAGACGATCTATCCGTCGTTCGTGCGCCGCCCGGAGGTCGAGTACCGGCGGCAGCGGGTCGACACGCCCGACGGCGACTTCGTCGACTTCGACTGGCTCGACGGCCCGGCGCGCCCCGGTGCGCCGCTGGTCGTGCTCTTTCACGGGCTCGAAGGCAGCTCGCGGTCGCACTACGCGCTCGCCCTCATGTCGCGCCTCGCCGCGATCGGCTGGCGCGGCGTGGTGCCGCACTTCCGCGGGTGCAGCGGCGAGCCCAATCGGCTCCCGCGGGCGTACCACTCCGGCGACTACGCCGAAGTAGGCTGGATGCTCGAGACGATTCGCAGGCTCGAGCCCGACACGACGATATTCGCCGCCGGCGTGTCGCTCGGCGGAAGCGCGCTCCTCAACTGGCTCGGACGCGAGGAGAACGGGGCCGGCGACGTCCTCGCCGCCGCCGCCGCCGTGTCGACGCCGCTCGATCTCGTCGCGGCCGGCCTCTCGATCGGCCAGGGCTTGAACCGCATCTACGCGCGTCACTTCCTCTCGACGCTCGTGCCGAAGGCGCTCGCGATGGCGCGCCGGTTTCCGGGCGCGCTCGACGCCGCGGCGGTCGCCCGGGCCGACACGATGCACCGCTTCGACGACGTGGTCACCGCGCCGCTGCACGGCTTCGGCGACGCCGACGACTACTGGAAGCGCGCGAGCAGCAAGCCGTGGCTCAAGGCGATCACCGTGCGCACGCTGGTGCTCAATGCGCGCAACGATCCGTTCATTCCGGCCGACTCGCTGCCCACGCGCGCGCAGGCGAGCGGCGCCGTGACCCTGGAACAGCCGGACGGGGGCGGCCACGGCGGCTTCCTCGCCGCGCGCTTCCCCGGGAGCCTCGACTGGCTCCCCCGGCACCTCACCGACTTCTTCGAGAGCCTATCACCATGCAGCTGCCCGCAGACATCTTCAAGGCCTACGACATCCGCGGCATCGTAGGCAGGACGCTCACGCCGCCGATCGTCCAGGCCGTGGGCCAGGCGCTCGGCTCGCTCGCCCGCGAGCGGGGCCGCGACACGATCGTGGTCGGGCGCGACGGCCGCCTCTCCGGTCCCGAGCTCGCGCGCGCGCTCGCCGACGGCATCCGCGCGAGCGGCACGCACGTCATCGATATCGGCATGGTCACCACGCCGATGAGCTACTTCGCCGCGCACGAGCTCGGGACGCAGTGCAGCGTCGCCGTCACCGGCAGCCACAACCCGCCGGACTACAACGGGCTCAAGATGGTGATCGACGGCGAGACGCTCTCCGGCGACGCCATCGCCGCGCTCAAAACCCGCATCGAGGAGGGCCGCCTCGATCGGGGCGAGGGGACGTATCGCGCCGCCGACATCGGCGCGCGCTACGTCGATCGCATCGCAGGTGACGTGCGGCTCGCTCGGCCGATGCCGATCGCGGTCGACTGCGGCAACGGCGTCGCGGGCGCGTTCGCGCCGGCGCTGTTCCGGCGCCTGGGCTGTCGCGTGACCGAGCTCTTCTGCGAGGTCGACGGCAACTTCCCGAACCATCACCCCGATCCCTCGCAGCCCAAGAACCTGCAGGACCTCATCCGCTGCCTCGCCACGACCGACAACGAGCTGGGGCTCGCCTTCGACGGCGACGGCGACCGGCTCGGCGTGGTCACGAAGGCCGGGCACATCATCTATCCCGACCGGCAGCTCATGCTCTTCGCCGCCGACCTGCTGGGTCGCAACCCCGGAGCGCTCGTGATCTACGACGTCAAGTCGACCCGGAACCTGAAGCCCTGGATCGTCGAGCACGGCGGAGCGCCGCTGCTTTGGAAGACGGGGCATTCGCTGATCAAGGGCAAGATGAAGGAGAGCGGCGCGCTGCTCGCCGGCGAGATGAGCGGGCACAGCTTCTTCAAGGAGCGCTGGTACGGCTTCGACGACGGTCTCTACGCGGGTGCGCGCCTGCTCGAGATCCTGTCGAGGAGAGCCGATCCTTCCGCCGCGCTCGATGCGCTGCCGGACAGCGTGTCGACGCCCGAGCTCACCGTCCCTTCAGGGGCCGAATCGCCGCACGCGCTCATCGCGAGGCTCGCGGAGACGGCGACGTTCCCGGGCGCGACCGACGTCGTGCGCATCGACGGGCTGCGCGTGGAATACGCGGACGGCTTCGGGCTCGCGCGGGCGTCGAATACCACACCGGTCGTGGTGCTGCGCTTCGAGGCCGACAGCGAGGCGGCGCTGAAGCGGATCCAGGGTGAGTTTCGCCGCGTCTTCGCCGCGAGCGCGCCGGGCCTCGCGCTGCCGTTCTAGGCGCTCGCGAGCCACTCCGAGCAATCCCAGCCGAGGAGCCGCTCGAGCTCGCGGATCTCCGTCGCGTACACCTCGGCCAGGTAGCGGCGGTCCTCTTCCCGCAGCGGCTCGGGATACTCCCAGGCGTGAACCATCGTCTTGCGGATCTTCTGAAAGGGCTCGATGCCCAGAAAGGACGCCACGCGCGAGAGCGCTTCCTTCGGGTGATCCTGCAGCTCCTCGGTCTTGAGCACGATGGTCTGCTCTCGCGGGAAGTGGCGCCACATCCGCTCGAGCTGCCGGGCATAGAACCCGCGATCGACATAGGCGTACTGCGCCGCGAGCATCGGCGCATTCGTGCGCACGCGTTCCGGTTCGGCCTTGATCGCCTCGATGAACGGCAGGTTGTCGAAGCCCCGGTGCCGCACCATGTTCCAGTGCGAATAGGCGCGCGTGATCGGGTTGCGCAGGAGCACGATCAGCCGCATCGCGGGGTTGTAGCGGGCGATCCGCTCGATCGCGTTCGGATTGTAGATGTACGCCGGCGTCACTTCGCCGAGAAGGCGCTGCGGAGGCCGCGGATCGAAGGCGCGATGATAGTTCGCATAGTCGACCGGCTCGACCGCGAAGAAGCGGTTGCGGTCGAAGAAATGCATCTCCTTGCGCCGGGGCAGGCAGAGCTCGGGATGCTGGCGGAGGTAGACGTCGAGCGCGCTGGTGCCCGCCTTCTGCGCGCCTACGCCCAGGAAGTCGACCTGCTTCGCCGCCGACAGCGGAGGACGAACCATCGAGCTAGTAGCCGATGCCGAGGCGGCGGTAGACGAAGCCCAGCAGCCACGCCGGAGCGACCAGGAAGGCGCGAAGGTCCTCGGTGAACGACGGGCGGCTGCGCTCGAGCGCGTGACCGACGAACTGGCCGATCCAGGCCGCGACGAAGACGACCTCCGAGACGATAAGCGTGTGCCCGCCGAGCAACGCCAGCGCGGCGACCATCGCTGCCGCGACGCCCGCCATGCCCAGCGCCAGCGGGATCGAGAGCCAGGCGTAGAACGCGAGCGCCGCGACGATCGCGATCCAGGCGACGATCGGCGAGGCGCACCACAGCATGCCCAGCAGGCTCCAGACGATGAGCGGAACGCAGACCCAGTGGATCGCCTTGTTCAGCGGATGGCGGTGATAGCCCGCGTAGCGCGCGAAGAGCTGGTCGACGGTTCGCATGAGGTTTCGGGCCGGCGCCCGCGATGGTCGCACGGCCACGAGCGCCAAGTCCAGCCGCGGGCCGCGGCTATAATCGAACGACCGTGCTCAGCGTGATGCGGTCCATCTGTCTCGCCGTCGCGACGGGTCTCACCGGCGCGAGCCCCGCCGTCGCCGATCAGGTCGTGAGCTTCGCGACCGGCCGCGGCGGGAGCAGCTATTACGCGATCGGCGTCGCGATGGCCGCCGAGCTCGAGCGCGCAGCGCCCGGCGTCAAGACCTCGGTCCAGAGCACCAAGGGCTCGGTGGAGAACCTCGAGCGGCTGCAGACCCGCGCCGAGATCGCGTTCGTGTCGGGCGAGCTGCTCTTGGAGGCATGGAGGCGCAGCGCCGAAGCCGGGCCCGATGCGCCGTCGAGGCGCCTGCGCGGGATCGCGGCGCTCGATTCGAAGTGCATCCAGATCGTCGCGCGCGCCGATTCGGGGATCCGGACGCTCGACGATCTCAGGGGCAAGCGCGTCTCGGTGGGCACGGCGAACTCGGCGATCGAGCTCGACGCGCGCACGATTTTCGCCGCCGCGGGCCTTTCGTACTCGAGCTTCGCCCGTGTCGAGTACTTCCCGTTCGGCGAGAGCGTCGAGCTGATGAAGGACGGCAGACTCGACGCCACCCTGCAGTCGGCTGCCCCGGGCGCGCTGGCGCTCCGGGACCTCGCCAACGCGGTGAACGTCGTGGTCGTCCCGGTGCCTCGAGAGGTGATCGACCGGATCGGCAATGCCGTGTACACGCCGGCGGCGATTCCCGCCAACACCTACCGCGGCCAGGCAAGCGAGGTGCCGGTCGCAGCCGTGCGCAACTACCTGGTGACGCGCGACGATCTCGACGGCGACGTCGTCTACGCGCTGACGAAGGCGCTGTGGAGCGGGGTCGATCGCCTCACCGCGGCGCACGCCGCCGCGAGGGCGCTCGATCGCCGCCATGCGCTCGACGGAATGCCGATTCCGCTGCACCCGGGAGCGGAGAAGTACTACCGTGAGATCCGGCTCCTTCCTTCGGGTAGCAAGCGCCACCGCCCGGTCAACCGCGCGCGCGGCTGACCCGCTTCTGCCCGATCCACTGCCAGGCGAGCACTGCCGCGATTCCGACCAGGCCGACCGCGTCGGCGGCAGGCGCGGGATAGATCAGCGCCAGGCCGGAAAGGATCATGATCCATTGCTCGAGGATCGACAGCCGCTTGACGAACCAGCGCTGGACGCCGCAGGCCAGCGCGGCGATGCCGAGGCAGGCGGTGAACGCGATCCACGCCACGCCGCCCCACGAGCCTTCGGGGGGAGCCTTGAGCAGCAGGCCGACGCCGGCAGGATCGAGCACGAACACGAACGGCACGACGAAGGCGGGCAGCGTGTATTTCCACGCCTGCATGGTCGTCTTGTACGGATCGCCTCCGGTGATCGCGGCCGCAGCGAAAGGCGACAGCGCGGTCGGCGGCGAGACCTCCGAGAGCACTGCGTAGTAGAAGATGAACATGTGCGCCGCGTAGTCTGGAACGCCGAGCTTGATCAGCGCCGGCGCGGCGATCACCGCGCAGATGATGTAGCTCGCGGTCACCGGCACGGCGAGCCCGACGATCCAGACGATGAGGGCTGTGTAGAGCGCGGTGAGCATCAGGCTGCCGCCGGCGTAGTCGATGACGATCGCGCTGAACTTGAGGCCGAGTCCGGTCTTGGCGACGACGCCGACGATGATGCCGGCCGCGGCGCAGGTCGCGGCCACGGTGAGCACCTGCAGCGAACCGTCCTTGAGCGCGACGATGAGCCGGCGCGGCGTCAGCGCGCATTCGCGGTCGAGGAAGCTCACGACGAAGGTCGCGACGGTCGCCCAGAACACGCTCGCGACCGGCGAGAAGCCCCAGACCAGGAAGGCGAGGATCGCGATGAGCGAGATGAAGTGGAACCAGTACCGGCGCGTGAGCTCCCACACCGATTGCAGCTTCTCCGCCGCGACCGCGGGCAGGCCGAACTTGCGCACGTCGAGCTCGACCATCACGAACAGCGACAGGTAATAGAGGATCGTGGGCACCGTCGCCATCAGGATCACGTCGAGGTAGCTGATCTTGAGGAACTCGGCGATCAGGAACGCCGCGGCGCCGAGCACCGGCGGGGAGATGATCGCGCCCAGGCCGCCGGCCGCGAGCAGGCCACCGGCGGCCTCCCTGCCGTAGCCCGAGCGCGCGAGCATCGGGTAAGCGACCGACCCGATGGTCACGGTCGTCGCGACGCCGGAGCCCGACGGACCGCCGAGCAGGAACGACGCGAGCACCACCGTGCGTCCCGCGCCCGCGTGCCTGCCGCCCATCGCGGCGAAGCTGAAATCGAGGAAGAACTTGCCCGCGCCCGAGTGCTGCAGGAAAGCTCCGTAGATCGTGAACAGGATGATCAGCGACGACGACACCTCGACGGTCGTGCCGAACACCCCCTCGAGCGTCTGGTACAGGAACCCGGACATGCCCGCCACGTCGTAGCCGCGGTGCGACCACTGTCCCGGCAGCCACGGCCCGACGAAGGCGTAGGCGAGGAACGCGACGATGACGCAGCCGATGACCCAGCCGGACGTCCTTCGGCAGGCCTCGAGCACCAGGAGCACGAAGGCGACGCCGAAGAAGACGTCGAGGTTGCTCGGCAGCACGTTGCGGTCCCAGATGTCGTCGCCGCCGGCGAGCAGGTAGACGATCGTCGCGACGCCGAGCGCGGCGCAGGCGACGTCCCACCACATCAGCCGGTTGCGAAAGCGCGGCGCGACCGGGAAGAGCAGGTACACGAGCAGGAGAACGAACCCGACGTGGACCGGCCGCAGCACCTGCGCCGGGACGATCTCCACCGCCGCGTACATGTGGAAGAGGCTCATGACGACCAGCAGGGCCGTCGTCGCGCGGCCGAGCCAGCCCTTGAACCGGCTGACCGCGCCCTCCTCCTCCTCGATGAATTCCGCGGCCTTCGCCAGCCGCTCGTCGGTGACGACCGCCTGTTCCGGCGGGCGCGCGGTGCCGTCGCCGCCGGTCACGTCATCCACCCGCTCGCGGGCGCCCCCTGCGGAGCGTTGCCATCGTGTGCCACGCTCGTCGTGCCGCGCGGCGGACTACTGGACCTTCACCCCGTGCTCCTCGAGATACTTTCTCGCCCCCGGATGAAACGGCACGGGCGAGCCGATCGCCTGGTTCTTGATATCGATGTTCTCGGCCTCCTTGTGGACCGCGACCAGCTCGGGCTTCTTCTCGAACAGCGTCTTCACGATCTCGTAGGCCATCGCGTCGCTCATCTTGTCGCTGGTGACCAGGATGTTCCAGATGTCGATGATCGACACCGGCTTGTCCTGGCCCGGATAACCGCCCGCGGCGATCGTCCCCTTGGCGTAGAGCGGCCCGTACTTTCTGTTCATCGCGTCGGCGTACTCGCCGCTGTCGAGGAGCTTCATCTTGACGCCCGGCGTCGCGGCCAAATCGGTGAGCGCCGCGGTCGGGACGCCGCCGACCCAGAAGAAGGCGTCGAGCTTGCGATCCTTGATCGCGTTGGCCGATTCGGAGGCTCCCAGCCGCTCCTGCTTGAGGTCCTTCTTCGGGTCGATCCCCATCGCCTCGAGCACGCGCAGCGCGACGACCTCCACGCCGCTGCCCGGGGAGCCGGTCGACACGCGCCGGCCACGGATGTCGGAGAGCTTGTTGATGCCCGTGCCGTCGACGGTCACGATCTGCAGCCGGTTGGGGTAGAGAACCATCAGCGTGCGGACGTTGACCTTTCCACCCTTGAACTTGTCCTCGCCGTTGGCCGCATCCCACGCCGCGTCGACCATCGAGAAGCCGACCTCGGACTTGCCCGCGCCGATCAGCTTGAGGTTGTCCACCGAGCCGCCGGTCACCTCGGCGGTCGCCTGTAGCCCCGGGACGTACTTCGACAGGATGTTGGCCATGCCGCCGCCCATCGGGTAGTACACCCCTCCGGTTCCGCCGGTGGTGATCGAGATGCGCGCGGTCTCGGCCGACGCGGGCAACACGCCGGCAAGCGCGAGCACGATCGCGGCAACGGCCGCGACGAAGCGGTGCAGTGAACGCATAGGATCCTCCTCCAATCGAATCGCCGCCCGTATTCTTGTTCTGACGCGCCGGGCGGCGAGCGCGTGAGAGTTTACCGGAAACGACCCCCGAGCGCGTACGCCTAGGCCGCGCCGGACAATTCGGGGCGCGGCGAGCGCCGCTCGAGCGCGCTGACGTGCACCGGGAAAGCGCCGACCTTCCGGTCGAGAAAGAAGTTGCGCAGCGTGCGGCCGATCGTGCGGAACGCGAGCTCGCCCCAGGGAATGTCCTCCTCGTCGAACAGGCGCACGTCGAGGCTCTCCGGGCCCGGCCCGAAATCCAGGTCGGTGAGCCGGGCGCGAAACATCATGTAGACCTGGTTGATGTGCGGCAGGCTGATGACCGTGTAGAGCTCGCCGACCTCGACCTGCGCGCGCGCTTCCTCGGCGGTCTCGCGCGCCGCGCCGGCGGCGAGCGTCTCGCCGTTCTCGAGAAATCCGGCCGGGAGCGTCCACAGCCCGTGCCGCGGGTCGATCGCCCGCCGGCACAGCAGCACGCGGCCTTCCCAGTCGGGCAGGCAGCCGACGACGATCTTCGGGTTCTGGTAGTGGATCGTGCCGCAGCTCGCGCACACCCAGCGCGGCAGCGTGTCGCCGTCGGGAATGCGCTGCTCGAGCGCGGCGGAGCCGCAGTGGCTGCAGAACTTCACGGAGTGGTGGGCGCGCGGATGAAGCGCTCGCGATAGAACCTGAGCTCGTCGATCGACTCGTAGATGTCGGCGAGCGCCTCGTGCCTGCCCTGCTTCACCCAGCCCTTCGCGACCTCCGGTTGCCAGCGCCTGCAGAGCTCCTTGAGCGTGGATACGTCGAGATTGCGGTAGTGAAAGTGGTCCTCGAGCGCCGGCATCCAGCGCGCCAGGAAGCGCCGATCCTGGCAGATCGAGCTGCCGCACATCGGCGAAGCCCGCGGCGGCACGTGCTCGCGCACGAAGGCGAGCATCCGCTGCTCGGCGGCGGCCTCGTCCAGCGTGGATGCCTTGACTTTGGCCGTGAGCCCGGTGCGCCCGTGCGTGGACTGGTTCCACGAATCCATCGCCGCCAGCGTGGCGTCGTCCTGGTGCACGACCAGCACCGGCGCCTCGGCGACCGTGGCGAGCGTCGGGTCGGTGACGACGAGCGCGATCTCGATGATGCGGTCGGTCTCCGGGTTGAGACCGGTCATCTCCATGTCGATCCAGATGAGGTGGCCGGGGTCCTGAGGCATGAGGGTGGCGTAGAATGAAGATCGTGATCGGGGTTCGTCATTTTCGCATACCGCTGCGCTTCGCCGCAGGTTCCGGCGACGCCGCCGCGGATGGCCGCGAGCGATGACGGGCGCGACCTTCACCGGGGTTTTCGTAGCCGCGCTCGCCTTTTCGCTCGGCATCCAGCTCTGGCTCGCGCGCCGCCAGATCCGTTACGTGCTCGCGCATCGCGGCGCCGTACCCCCGCATTTCGCCGACCGCCTGCCGCTGGCCGCGCACCAGAAAGCAGCCGACTACACGGCAGCCCGCACCCGCCTCTCGGCGATCGATCTCGTCGTCGACGCGGCGGTCCTGCTGGCGCTGACGCTCGGCGGCGGCCTCGCCCTCATCGCCGGGTGGATCGCGGCAAGCGGCTGGCCGCAGCTCGCCCGCGACCTCATGCTGATCGTCGCCGTGGCGCTCCTCGCCGCCCTCGCGTCACTGCCGCTCGCCTGGTACCGCACCTTCGTCATCGAGGAGCGGTTCGGCTTCAACCGCAGCACGTTCCGGCTCTGGATCGCCGATCTCGCCAAGGGCGCGCTGGTCGCCGCGGCGCTCGGCGTGCCGCTGGTCGCGCTCGTCCTGTGGCTGATGGCGCGCGCGGGCGCGCTGTGGTGGCTCTATGCGTGGCTCGCCTGGGTCGCCTTCCAGGTGCTGGTCCTCGCGCTCTATCCGACGGTGATCGCACCGCTGTACAACAAGTTCGCGCCGCTCGCCGACGGCGGCGTCAAGGAGCGCGTCGAGCGGCTGCTCGCCCGCTGCGGCTTCCGCGCCAAGGGCCTGTACGTGATGGACGGCTCCCGGCGCTCCGCCCACGGGAACGCCTACTTCACCGGCTTCGGGGCGGCGCGACGGATCGTGTTCTTCGATACGCTTCTCGCGCGGCTCTCGCCCGAGGAGATCGAAGCGGTGCTCGCGCACGAGCTGGGGCACTTCAAGCTGAAGCACGTCATCAAGCGCACCGCCTGGCTCGCCGCGGCGAGCCTCGCGCTGCTCGCACTGCTGGGCTGGCTCGCCGGCGAGCCGTGGTTCTACGCGGGCCTCGGCGTTCCAGGTCCCGCGCCGCGCTACGGCGTCGCCCTCGCGCTGTTCATGCTCGCCCTTCCCGCCTTCACCTTCATCGGCTCGCCGCTCGCCGCGATGTACTCGCGGCGCCACGAGTTCGAGGCCGACGAGTACGCGGCGAGGAACGCCTCGGCGCAGGCGCTGGTCGCCGCACTGGTCAAGCTCTACCAGGACAACGCGACGACGCTGACGCCCGACCCGTTGCACTCCGCGTTCTACGATTCGCATCCTCCGGCCTCGGCCCGCATCGCGCGTCTCGAGCCGGCGACCGCCTGAACCCATCGGAGGTCCGATGACGCCCGAGCTTGCCGCCCTCGCAACGCAGGACTGCCGCGCCGGAGCGCCGCGCCTCCCGCCCGGCGAGCTGGCGCAGCTCAAGCGCGCGCTCCCCGGCTGGGACGTCGCCGACGATCGCCTCACGAAGACGTTCCGCTTCGGCAACTACTACGAAACGATGGCGTTCGTGAACGCGATCGCCTACATCGCGCACCGGCAGGATCACCATCCCGATCTGTCGGTGCATTACAACCGCGTCGTCGTGGCCTATTCCACGCACGACGCCGGCGGCATCACGCGCAACGACTGCATTTGCGCCGCGAAGCTGGAGGCGCTCGCGGCTTAGCGCGCTACGGCGCCCAATACGCGAGGGTCAGCAGCAGCACCAGCGCGAGCCACACGAGCAGCGCCCGCCAGACGAGCCCCACCGCGCTCGGCATGAGCTCCGCGTCGGCGGCCTCGCCCAGGCCCAGCTCCGGCCGGAACTCGGGCTCGCCCGTCGGACCGGTCACGGGCCCGCCGAGCTGCGTGCCCAGCGCGCCGGCGCCGCTCGCGAGCAGGATGCCTTCGTGCCGCGAGCCCCAGGCGGAGGCCTGGGTGCGCCAGCAGTAGATCGCGTCCTCGAAATCGCCGACGACCGCGAACGTCACCGCGGTCGCTCGCACGGGAACCCAGTCGAGGGTGTACAGCAGGCGCCGCACCGGCCTGCCGAAGGCGTCCAGCGCGTGTCCCATGGGGGTCGCGGGGTTGCCGCGCCAGTGCTCGGCGAGGAGCGAGGTGAGCCGGTAGAGGAGCGCGCCTACGGGACCCGGCAGCACGAGGAACCAGAACAGCGTCCCGAAGACGTACCGATACGAATCACGGATGCCCTGCTCGATCGCGAGCTTGGGCAGTTCCGCGGCGTCCGCTCCGCTCGCCTCGCTGCCGCGCCACGCCGCCAAGTGCCGGCGCGCGGCCGCGGCATCGCCGGCCGCCAGCGCCTCCGAGATCGCGCTGAACGCATGGCTGAAATGGCGGAAGCCCAGGAGCAGGTACAGGATCGCGACGTCCCAGGCCATCCCGAGCAGCGGATGCACGCTCTCGAGCGCGAAGTACACGGCGCCGCCGATCGCCACCGGCGGCAGGAGCGCCAGCACGGCCGCGATCGCCCCCTGCTGCGCGGTGCCTGCGTTGAAGCGCCGCTCCAGCGCGTGCGCGTAGCGCACGAAGCCGCGCTGCAGCGCGCCCCGCCATTGGAAGGCCTGCCACTGTTCCAGCGCCAGCGCGGCGAAGATGGCGACGAAGTTCACGCGTTCCGCCCGGTCAACTCTCGAGCTCGGGGCGATGGCGGAATTCCTCGAGCGCCTCGGGATTGGCGAGCGCCTCGACGTTCTTCACCGGCCGGCCGTGGACGACGTTGCGCACGGCGAGCTCCACGATCTTCCCGCTCTTGGTGCGCGGAATGTCCATGACCTGCACGATCCTGGCCGGCACGTGGCGCGGCGTCGTGTTGGCCCGGATTCGCTGCTTGATGCGGTCGGCGAGCGCCGCGTCGAGGCTGAGGCCCTCGCGCAGGCGCACGAACAGCACCACGCGCACGTCCGAGAGCTCGCCCGGAGGCCAGTCCTGGCCGATGACGATGCTCTCGACCACTTCGTCGAGCTGCTCGACCTGGCGGTAGATCTCCGCGGTGCCGATGCGCACGCCTCCGGGATTGAGCGTGGCGTCGGAACGCCCGTAGATGATCATGCCGTCGTGCCCGGTGAGCTCGACCCAGTCGCCATGGCACCACACGCCCGGGAAGCGCTCGAAGTACGCCGCGCGGTATTTCGCGCCATCGGGATCGTTCCAGAAGCCCAGAGGCATCGACGGAAACGGCGCCGTGCAGACGAGCTCGCCTTTCACTCCGCGCACGCTTTTCCCGTCCTCGTCGAACACGTCCACGCGCATGCCCAGGGCGCGGCACTGCAGCTCGCCGCGCCAGACCGGCCGCGTGGGACAGCCCAGCGCGAAGCAGGCGATGATGTCGGTGCCGCCGGAGATCGACGACAGGCAGATATCGTCCTTCACGCATTCGTAGACGTAGTCGAAGCCTTCGGGCGCGAGCGGGCTGCCGGTGGAGAGGAGCGCCCGCAGCGCCGGAAGCCGGTAATCCTCGCGCGGAACGAGGCCGGTCTTCTTGAGCGCGTCGATGTACTTCGCCGAGGTTCCCAGGTGCGTCATCGCCTCCGCTTCGGCGAGCTCCCACAGGATCCTGCCTTCCCGGACGAAGGGCGAGCCGTCGTAGAGCAGCAGCGTCGCGCCCGACGCGAGGCCGCTCGCGAGCCAGTTCCACATCATCCAGCCGCAGGTCGTGAAATAGAAGAAGCGGTCGCGCGGCTTGACATCGCTGTGCAGGCGATGCTCCTTCAGGTGCTGCAGCAGCGTTCCGCCCGCGCCGTGCACGATGCACTTGGGCACCCCGGTCGTGCCCGACGAGTACAGGATGAACAGCGGCTGCTCGAACGGCAGGCGCTCGAAGCTCATGGGCGCGCCCGCGAAGGGCGCGGCGAAATCGTCCCAGGTAACGCCGCGCTCGGGCAAACCGCCCTGCGGATCGTTGAGGTAAGGCGCGACCACGACGCGTGCAAGCGTCGGAAGCTGCGCGGCGATCGCCGAGACACGTTCTAGGATCGGCTGCGGCTTGCCGTTGTACCAGTAGCCGTCGACGGTGAAGAGGACTTTGGGCTCGATCTGCCCGAACCGGTCGACCACGCCCTGCACGCCGAAGTCCGGCGAGGCCGACGACCAGATGGCGCCGAGGCTCGCCGTGGCGAGCATGGCGATGATGGTCTCCGGCATGTTCGGGAGGTAGCCTGCGACGCGATCGCCGCGCGCCACGCCGGCCGCGCGCAGCGCCTGCGATATGCGCGACACGGCGTCGAGCAGCTCGGCATTCGAGAGCCTGCGCTTGACCTTGTCCTCGCCCCAGAAGACGAGCGCATCCTCGCTCGTGCGCTCCGCGCGGCCCGCGAGCAGGTTCTCCGCATAGTTGAGCCGCGCATCGGGGAAGAAGTGAGCTCCCGGCATGCGGTCGGCGTCGACGAGGGTGCGCGGGCCCGCCTCGCCGAGCACACCGGCGTAGCTCCAGAGCTCGCGCCAGAACGCTTCCGGATGCTCGGCCGACCAGCGCTGGAGCGCGGAATAATCGGGAAGGCTCACGCCGTGCTTCGCCGCCACGCGGCCGGCGAAAGCGGTGAGGTTGGCGCGGGCGATCCGGTCCGCCGAGGGTGTCCACAGCGGCGTGCTCGTGCCCGCCGCCGGTGCGCTCCTGGCCATCAGGCGCTCGCCTTCCCGGCGAGCAGCTCGCGCAACGCGTGCGGCAGCGGCGCCGACCGGGCGCTCGCGAGGTCGATCCAGACCAGCTTCGCAGCCCCGTCGGCGTACTTGATGTTGGTCATCCAGATCTCGTAGTGGGTCTCGACGCTGCTCTTGCCCGGGACGCCGGCGAACATCCGGACCTCAGCCCCGCCGGGATAGGTGAGCGGTCGATGGAAGGTGCAGCTCGCATTGACGATGACCGGGCCTTCGCGGTCGTAGAGCGCGAAGCCCAGGCGTCGCGCGCACTCGTACAGCCACTCGATGCGCGTCTGCTCCATGTACCGGAAGTAGACGGTATTGTTGACATGGCCCATCGCATCCATGTCGCCCCAGCGGATCGGAACGCGCGTGGTATGGACCCGAGTGCGAGTGGTCGTCATGGCGCGTACCGGTGGCGAGACAATTATAATGGCTGCGCCGCCAGAACGCCGGGAGATCGCCTTGCCTCGCGAAGCGATGCAATACGACGTCGTGATCGTCGGCGGCGGGCCGTCCGGTCTCGCCGCAGCGATCCGCTTGAAGCAGCTCGCCGCCGCAGGCGGACGCGAGGTCGGCGTCTGCGTGCTCGAGAAGGGCTCGGAGATCGGAGCGCACATCCTGTCCGGCGCGGTCATCGATCCGCGCGGGCTCGCCGAGCTCTTCCCCGACTGGCAGGCGCGCGGCGCGCCGCTCGACACGCCGGTGACCGACGACCGCTTCCTGCTGCTGACGAGCGACCGCGCATACCGCATTCCGAGCTGGGCGCTGCCGCGGCTCATGAACAATCACGGCAACTATATCGCGAGCCTGGGCAATCTCTGCCGCTGGCTTGGCAAGGAAGCCGAGGCGCTGGGCGTCGAGATCTATCCGGGGTTCCCGGCCGCCGAGGTGCTCTACGACGAGCGCGGCGCGGTGCGCGGCGTGGCCACCGGTGACCAGGGCGTGGCGAAGGACGGCACGCACAAGCCCGAGTACCAGCCCGGGATGGAGCTTCACGCCAAGTACACGCTGTTCGCCGAGGGCTGCCGCGGATCGCTTTCGCAGGAACTGATGGCGCGCTTCAACCTGCGCGACGGCGTCGATCCGCAGAAGTACGGCATCGGCCTGAAGGAGCTCTGGCGGGTCGCGCCCGACCGGCATCGCCGCGGACTCGTGATCCACAGCCAGGGCTGGCCGCTCGATGCGCTCACGGGCGGCGGCTCGTTCGTCTACCACTTCGGCGAGAACCTGGTCTCGATCGGCTTCGTCGTGCACCTCGACTACGAGAACCCGCATCTGTCGCCGTACGACGAGTTCCAGCGCTTCAAGGCCCATCCCGCGATCCGCGGCACGCTCGAGGGCGGCAAGCGGGTGGGCTACGGGGCGCGGGCGATCAACGAAGGCGGCCTGCAGTCGATCCCGAAGCTCGTGTTCCCGGGCGGTGCGCTCGTCGGCTGTGCGGCCGGGTTCGTGAACCTCCCGCGCATCAAGGGCACGCACAACGCGATCAAGACGGGAATGCTCGCGGCCGAGGCGGCGTTCGCAGCGCTCGGCGAGAGCCGCAGCGGCGACGAGCTCGCCGCGTATCCGGCGGCGTTCCAGCGCTCCTGGGCCTACGAGGACCTGTACAAGGTGCGCAACGTCAAGCCGGGCCTGAAGTGGGGCCTCTGGCTCGGGACGCTGCACGCCGGCATCCACATGTGGCTCAACGATCTCGGTTTGAGCGCGCTGGTCCCCTGGACGCTGCGCCACAAGGGACCCGACTACGCCTCGCTCAGGCCGGCGAGCGAAGCGCCGCCGATCGCCTACCCGAAGTACGACGGCGTGCTCAGCTTCGACAGACTCTCGTCGGTGTTCCTGTCGAATACCAATCACGAGGAGAACCAGCCGGTGCATCTGCAGCTTCGCGACCCCGCGCTCGCCCTCAGCGTCAACCTCGCGCGCTACGACGGTCCCGAGCAGCGCTACTGCCCGGCGGGCGTGTACGAGTTCGTGGCCGACGCGACCTCGGGCGGCCAACGCCTGCAGATCAACGCCCAGAACTGCGTCCATTGCAAAACCTGCGACATCAAGGACCCGCGCCAGAACATTCACTGGGTGACACCCGAGGGCGGCGGCGGACCGAACTACACTGACATGTAGTCCTGCGGCCGCGGGCTCGATTCCTTGACCCTCCGAAGGCAACGGCGTAGCGTGCGCCTGTCCATTCGGGCGCTCGGCGGGAGGAAGATGTCAATAAAAGCTGCACTCGGGCCGCGCATTTTTCCTCGCGTCCGCGCGCTGTGCTCGTCGCGCCGCGCGAGCGGCCGGCGATGCCGTCCGTCTCCGCCGACGCGGCGCGCCGGGAGGAGCGTGGTCGTGGCGGCGCTGCTCGGTCTGGCGAGCGCGACCGCGTCGGCGCAGCAGGCCGCGGCCGGCGCGGCGCCGGCACCGAGTGCCCCGGGCGCCGCGCGGCCGATCTTCGATCGGGTGCAGGCCGAACTCGGCTACACCTACGACGACAACGTCACGCGAGGCCGCGGCGACGACGAAATCCTCTGGGACCAGCTGCTCGGCGTCCGGGTGAGCGCGAGCCGTGCCCTGCGCATCAACGACAACGCGCGCCTGGTCGTGACCGGCATGCTGAGCGGCGAGAAGTTCAGCCGCTACGACGGGCTGTCGAACCTGTCGGGCGGTCTCGACGCTGCGCTTCAGTACCGCCAGTCCGGCGCTTTCAACGCGATAACCTTCTCCGCCTTCGCGCGCGGCTGGCTCGACAACTACGCCTCGCACCTGCGCGACGGCAGCCATTTCTCCTTCGGGGTCGGCGCGCGCGGCGCCCTGACCGACCGGATCGCACTCTCCGGAGAGCTGGCGCGCAACGAGCGCCGCGCCCAGAGCGAAGTGTGGGACCTCGTCGACTATTCCGCGCGCGTGAATCTCGACTACTCGCTGGAGCGCAGCGGGACTCTTTATGTGAGCGGCGAGTACCGGCACGGCGACGTCGTGTCGGACGGCCACGCCACGCTGGTGAACGTGAGCCTCGCGCAGGTCTTCGTGCTCGACGACGCGTTCCCCGGCAAGGACCTCTTCGCCTACCGCTCCGAGGCTCGCACCTGGGTCAGCAACGTCGGATACAACCTGCCGCTGGGTCAGCGCTCGGCGCTCGATTTTTCGTGGCGCCGCGTACAGTCGACGCCGACCGCTCAGCTCGGCTTCGACTTCCAGGGCTCGCTGCGCTACGTCGTCAACCAGTACTCCGTCGTCTTGCTGACGCTCTTCTAGCGGATTCGAAATCATGGCCTTCACGCGCACCATCGGCTGGATCTGCGCCACCGCAGCGGCGCTGCTCCTTGCCGCGTGTGGCGGCGGCGGCAGCGCGGGCGACATTCACCCGGGAACCAACCCACCCATCGTGCCGGGCGAGCCGAACGCCTTCCTGCTGTTTCCCAACCCGCAGGTCGAACCGGACGGCTCGCTGCAGACCAACACGCCTGCCTACGCACAGGCCTACTATGCCGCGATCGATCCGAACAACACGAAGGACACGGTCTCGAAGTGGAGGGCCGCCAACGGCTTCGACAGCGGGACCGGCTCGCAGGTCACTGCCGTCTTCGGCGATTCCCGGGATCTGGGCTTCGGGCGGCGGATGACGGCGCGGCAGAATACCGACGGGACGCTCGCCTTCTACGTCGAGAACTACCTCATCAAGACGGGCGGAGCCTACGCCTTCTCCCCGGTCAACCTGGAGGCCGCGATCGTCCGCGACCCGAACGCGCTGGTGTACGTTGCCGGCGTCGAGTTCAGCCCGGGCCCCGCCGGCGGGGTCAGCTTCGCCAAATACTTCAGCTTCGACGTCGCGACCGGCGTGCGCGAGAACATGGTGGACATCGACGGCCGAGGCGACAAGGCGATGCCGGGACCGTGCATCACCTGTCACGGCGGCCGGGCCGACGCGCTGACGCCACCGGATGCCTCGGGCAATCCGCGCTTCAATCTGCTCCTGAACGCGGTCTCGGGCGCTCGTGGCGACGTCATGGGGCAGTTGCCGCCGTTCGAAGTGTCGACCTTCCAGTTCTCCACCGACCCCGGTTACACGCGCGCCGACCAGGAGCCGTTGCTCAAGACGATGAACAGGTGGGTCCTGTGCTCGTACCCTCTGCCCGCGCCGTCGGCGCTTCCCGAGGACGCCTGCCGGCGCACGGCGAGCGTGGGCGAATGGCAGGGCACCGCCGCGGCGCTCATCAAGGCGGCCTACGGCGGCGACGGCCTGCCTAATCCGGCTTACGCCGAACCCGCGGTACCCGATGCGTGGGCGACCGCTGGACAGACCTCGCTGTACCAGACGGTGCAGGCCCCCGCGTGTCGTGTCTGCCACGAGATGCGCGGAACGGGGAGGCAAGCGGACATCGATTTCACGACGTTCGCGGACTTTCAGTCGTACACGGCTCGAATCTTCGCGACCGTCGTCGATCGCGGCGACATGCCGCTGGCGAAGCTCGTTTACGATAGCTTCCACGCATCTTCCGGTGAGGCGGCGCTCGCGGATTTCCTCGTAGGCCAGGGCCAGCCGGCGCGCGACGCGAGCGGCGCCGTGCTGCGCCCCGGGCGTCCGATCGCCGATCCCGGGCCGGATCGCGTCGTCCGGCAGGGCGCCACGCAGCTCTCGGCCAGCAACAGCCTGTTTGCCGACACCTACGCCTGGTCGATCGTCTCGGGCCCGAACGGCGGCGCCACGCTGACCAATGCCGGCACGGCGCAGCCCACGTTCAATGCGACCATCGACGGGACGTACGTGGTCAGCCTCGTCGCGAACAACGCCTCGGCGAAGAGCGCGCCGAAACCAGTGTCGCTGGTGGTCCAGAACACGTTGACCCCGGCGCCGGGTGCCATCCGGTTCGCCGACATCAAGGCAGCGCTGCAGGACGGGACCGAATGCCAGGGCTGCCACAATCGATTCACTCCGCTGAAGGCGCCGATCGACTTCACCAATTACGACCGCGACGGCGACGGCGCCATCACGCCCACCGACGATGCCTGGTTCTACGCCGAGGTGCGGAGCCGCATCAATTTCCAGGAGATCGTCGCCAGCCCGCTGCTGCAGAAGCCCGCGGGCGAGCACCACTTCGGCGGCCTCGGTCCGGGCTTCGACACGAGCCTGGCCCCGGGGCAGCCCGGGCGCGCGAAATACGATCTGTTCCTCAACTGGGCGCTCAACGGCGCGCCGCAATAGCCCCCGGGCGGGCGCTCAGTACGTGCGCCGCGGGCGCTGGTAGTCGTCCCTCGGAAAGACGAAGGGCGGCGACCGGCCGACGAGCGCCTCGATCAACATCAGCTCCTGATCGGTATGGTTGATGAACGGCGCAAGCCGGATGTTCTGCCCCGCCTGCTCCCCGGTCAGAATGTAGAGCGGTCGATCGTGGTGGCGCGATTCCACCGTCTCGCGGCTCATCGGATCGGTCGCGGCGGCGATGTCGGCGGTTCCGTAGCAGGTGCAGAAATAGGTCTGCTCCGGGTCAGATTCCATATAGGTACCCGTTCCGCGAATGCCGATGGATGCGTTCTTCGTCGTCATGTGCACGGGCGTGCCACTCGGGAACACCGACAGGATCTTGCCGGTCAGCACCCGCAGCCCCGAGACGACCATCGAATCGGCTTCCTTCGTTTCCAGGGTCACCTGGCTCTCGCTGCGCTGCAGGTGGGCGGTCTGGCCGACGGCGTAGACGACTTCGCTGTTCTTGCCGGTCTGGACGGTCGAATTGGCAGCGATCTTCGTATCGAGCGTGGCCGGCTGACCGTCGACCAGCACCTGCCCCTCGATCCGGTAGATCGACTGTCCCTGCGGCAACGGTGCGGGCCTGCGGCCCAGCGGCTGCGCGGTCGCGACGCGGCCTCCGACCGCGGTCGAGAACAACCCGGCGGCGAGCGCCTTGATCAGAAGGCGGCGCCGCGGATCGTCGCTATTTCCATTCCAGTCCATTGGGCACTCTCGTGAGCTTAGGTCTCATTTTGGCCGGTTGGTGCCAAGCGGTCAAAGAACTGTGAATTTTCGCACTGCCGGGGCGGTGACCCATGAACCGCCGCGGGCTCTTCGCCGGCCCTCGTGGGCACGCTCCGACCACCTCCCCAAGCGCTGGAGCATCCCCTATGCTTCGGGCTCTGACGACATGGCGCCATGGTGGACATTGCCCGCTGGATCCCGAAGTTCTCGCTGAGCGCGCTCTTTCGCGTCGCGATCGGACTGGCGCTCGTGGCGTGCCTGCTGGTCGACGCCGCCGGCTGGATCGAGATCGGGGCGCTGACCCAGCTCGAACGCTGGGCCTACGACGCGAGAGTCCGCCTGTTCCTGCCCCGGAAGCCCGACCCGCGGATCGTGATCGTCGACATCGACGAGAAGAGCATCGGCGCGGAGGGCCGCTGGCCCTGGAGCCGCGACAAGCTGGCTCTGTTGCTGCACCAGCTTTTCGCGCGCTATCGGGTCCGCGTCGTCGGCTTCGACGTCGCCTTTCCCGAGACGGACCCGAACTCCAGCCTGCCGCTTCTCGAAGCCGCCGCCGGCGGCGAATTGCGCGACAACGCGCAGTTTCGCGCTTTTGTCGAGCGCGTGCGCCCGTCGCTCGACTACGACCGGCGCTTTGCGGAAGAGATCCAGAAGGGTCCCGTGGTCCTAGGATTCCTGGTGAGCGCGCAGGAAGAGCGATCGGGCGTCCTACCGCGACCGGCGTTCACGGCGAACGCTCTCGCCGGCGCCGAGTACCGCTATTTCAGCGCCACGGGCTACAGCGCCAACATCGCGCCGCTGCAGGCGGCCGCGACCGGCGCCGGGCACCTCTACGAGGCGCTCGACCCGGACGGCGTCACGCGCGCCGTGCCGATGTTCATGGAGGTCGGGGACGGCTTCTTCGAAGCACTCTCGCTCGCGATCCTTCGCGTCTACCTCGGCAACGCGCCGATCCGCCTCGAAAACACCGTCGTCGACTCGGGCGGACGCAAGCTCGGGTGGATGCGCTTCGTGAACGTCGGCAACCATGTTCGCATTCCGCTCGACGAGAGAATGGCGGCGCTGGTTCCGTACCGCAGCGAAGGCAGCTACCGCTACGTCTCGGCCGTCGACGTGATCCGGGGGACGCTCGGGCCCGACGAGCTCGCGGACCGGATCGTCATCGTCGGCACTTCGGCCCGGGGCCTCGTCGACATCCGTGCGACGCCGACGCGGGAGGATCTCCCCGGCGTGGAGATCCACGCGAACCTCATCTCCGGGGCGCTCGACAACGCCATGAAGTCCCGGCCGGCGGAGACCCTCGCCATCGCGGTGCTCACCATCCTGCTCGTCGGGATCCCGCTCGCGGTGCTCCTGCCGAGGCTCTCCGCCCTCGCGGCGACGCTCGCCGCGGCACTCGTGCTTGCACTCCTCCTCGGCGTGAATGCCTGGGCGTGGCAGGCGCGCAACCTGGTGCTGCCGCTCGCGGGGCCGCTGGTCATGCTGGCCGGCCTCTATTTTCTCGACGTCGTCTGGGGCTTCTTCGCCGAGACCCGTCAGCGCCAGCTGATGACGAACCTGTTCGGGACCTACGTCCCGAAGGAGATCGTCGCCGAGATGGCGGAGCATCCCGACGAGTACTCGATGCACGGCCAGAGCCTCGACATGACGGTGCTCTTCGCCGACATCCGCAACTTCACGTCGATCGCGGAGACGCGCACGCCCCAGGACCTGAAGGACCTGATCAACACCTACTTCACGCGGATGACGGTCTGCATCCAGGACAAGCGCGGGACCGTCGACAAGTTCATCGGCGACGCGATCATGGCCTTCTGGGGAGCGCCGGTGCGCGATGCCGATCACGCCCGGCGCGCGCTCGAATGCGGCCTCGCCATGCAGAAGGCCCTGCGGGAGCTCGATCCGCTCTTCGCGAAGAAGCGCTGGCCCGCGTTGCGCATCGGGGTCGGCGTCAACTGCGGCACGATGAACGTCGGCGACATGGGCTCGCATTTCCGCCGTTCCTACACGGTGATGGGCGACGCGGTGAACGTCGCCTCGCGCCTGGAGGATCTCACCAAGGAATACGGCGTGGAGGTGCTGGTCTCCGAGAACATCGTGCGGGCGGTGCAGGACTTCGTCTACCGGGAAGTCGACAAGGTCCGGGTGAAGGGCAAGCAGGAGGGGGTCGCGATCTTCGAGCCCATCGGCGCGCAGGGCGAGGTCGGCACCGACACGCTCGCGGAGATCTCCCGCTTCCACCTCGCCCTGGCGCACTTCCGCGCACAGCGCTGGAACGAGGCCGAGGCGCTGCTCCAGGCGCTCGCCGCCGCCGCGCCGGCGACGAAGCTCTACCGGCTCTACCGCGAGCGCATCGTCCACTTCCGGGCGAGCCCGCCGGGCGCCGACTGGGACGGCGTCTTCGGGTTCACCGCGCGGTGACGTCGCGGCCGAGGGCGCGAGCCTGCGCGCTCGCGTTTGGCGCGGCTGGAGAGACCCCGCCGACGATCGGACCCGCCTAAGCTACGCGGCTCGCCTCGGTCTCCGAGCCCGTCCTTCTGAAGCGGCGCTGCTGAACTGGCGCCGATACCAGCGCGAGAATCCGCTGGGCGCGGAGAATCCAAGCAGGGTCGCCACCTGAGTAAGGCTGCGTTCGTGACCGCGCATGTAGCGAATCGCGAGCTCGCGCCGGACCGAGTCGAGCAGCTCGGAATAGGTCGCGCCTTCGTCGGTAAGGCGCCGATGCTCCGAGCGCGAGCTGATCTTTACCGTCGCCGGAGTCACGGCTCTATCCACGGTGGCGATGATCCTCTATCCCGTCGTCGTGGGGCTCGCAGGTCTCGATCCGGGCCAGGCGGGGATCTTCCTGGGAGGCACCATTCACGACGTCGCCCAGGTCGTGGGCGCCGGCTACAGCATCTCGCCGGACGTGGGCGACTACGCCGTGCTCACCAAGATGCTGCGGGTGACGCTGCTGCTGCCTGCGGTCATGGCGATCTCCCTGGTCGCGAGGCGCCGCGGGCAGCACGCCGGCGGCCGCGGCAACGATCCGCTGATTCCCCCGTTCCTCATGGTGTTCGTCGCCCTCGTCGTCGCCGGCAGCCTCGGCTGGATTCCGAAATCCGCGGGCTCGGCGCTGAGCGAGGTCTCTCGCGCCTGCCTGGTCGTCGCTATCGCCGCCGTGGGTCTCAAGACGTCGCTCAGCGAGATGAAGAGGGTCGGCGCCCGCGCCATCGTGCTCCTCGGCCTCGAGGCCGCTTTCCTCGCGGCCATCGTCCTCGCCGCGCAGAAGATCCGCTGACCGCTTCGAGCGCGAAGCCGTCAGCGAGTTGCGCCGAGCCACGCCGCGCCGCGCACGCCGCTCGAGTCGCCGTGACGGTGGCGGACGAGCCGGGTGTCGACCCGATCCGAAAACACCCACGGCTGCCACAGCCGCGGCAGGTTGACATACAGCCGCTCGACGTTGGACATCCCGCCGCCGAGCACGATCACGTCGGGATCGAGCAGGTTGATCACGTGCGCGAGGGCGCGCGCAAGGCGTTCCTCGTAGACCGCGATCGTTGCGGCGCAGGCCGCATCGCCGATAGATGCGCGGGCCGCGATCTCGTGGGCCGTCAGCGGCTCGCTGCTTGCGCGCAGGTAGTCGCGCTCGAGGCCGGGACCCGACAGGAAGGTCTCGATGCAGCCGCTTCGCCCGCAGAAGCAGGGCGGCCCGGGACGCTCGTCGTCGCGCGGCCAGGGCAGCGGATTGTGTCCCCATTCGCCCGCGATGGCGTTGGGTCCCATGAGGACGAAGCCCCGCACCACGATCCCCGCGCCGACGCCCGTGCCCAGGATCACGCCGAAAACGACCTCGGCGCCCGCGCCCGACCCGTCGGTCGCCTCCGAGAGGGCGAAGCAGTTGGCGTCGTTGGTGATGCGAACCTCGCGACCGAGGCGGCGCGAGAGGTCGCTCGCGATCGGCTTGCCGTTGAGGCAGACCGAATTCGAACCGCGCAGCAGGCCGGTGGCGCGCGAGATCGATCCCGGCGTGCCGACGCCCACGGAGCCCGTCGCGCCGAGCTCGCGCTCGGTCTCGCGCACGAGCGCCGCCATGGTGCCGAGAATGGCGTCGTAGTCTTCCCTCGGGGTCGCGACCCGCCGGCGCAGCAGCTCGCGCCCGTCGTCGGCGAGCGCGATGATCTCGATCTTGGTCCCGCCGAGGTCGATCCCGATGCGCAGCATCGGTCGCAATGATACCGCGCGCGGCCAGGCGCTCCCGGCGCCGGGGAGCGAGGCTTCAGATCACACGCGAATAACGCGTCGCGACGCGCTCCTCGCGCAGGTACCGGTCGAACACCATCGCGATGTTGCGCATCACGAGCCGCCCTCGCGGCGTGACGACGATCGACGCGTCGCCGAGGACCACGAGACCATCGGCCGCGAGCGCCTCGAGCGCCTCCAGCTCGACAGCGAAGTAGTCTCGGAAGACGACGCCGTGTCTCGCGCCGACCGCGCGGAAGTCGACGGTCACACCGCACATGAGCGTGCCGATGACGTCGCGGCGCAGGCGGTCGTCGGCGTCGAGCCGCCAGCCGCGAAAGCACGGCAGCACACCGCGCTCGAGGCGCGCGTAGTATTCGTCGAGCGTGCGGACATTCTGGCTGTAGGTCGTTCCGACCCTGCCGATCGCGGAGATCCCGAACGAGAGCAGGTCGCAGTCGCCGTGCGTGGAATAGCCCTGGAAGTTTCGCTGCAGCGTCCCGTGCCGCTGCGCGAGCGCGAGCTCGTCGCCGGCCCTGGCGAAGTGGTCCATGCCGATGTAGAGGTAGCCCGCGCCGGTGAGCCGGGCGACCGCGTGCTCGAGGATGGCGAGCTTCGCCTCCGGATGCGGCAATCCGATCTCGGCGATCCGCCGCTGCGGCTTGAAAAGATGCGGCACGTGCGCGTAGCTGTAGAGGGCAATGCGCTCGGGCGCCATCGCGACGACCCTGTCGAGCGTCGCGCTGAAGCTCGCGACGCTCTGGTGCGGCAGGCCGTAGATCAGGTCGACGTTGATCGAGCGGAAGCCGTTCGCGCGCGCCGCGTCGAGGACCCGGCGCGTCTCGTCCTCGGTCTGGATGCGATTCACCGCCTGCTGGACGGCAGGGTCGAAGTCCTGCACGCCGAGGCTCATGCGGTTGAAGCCGAGCCCCGCGAGCAGCGCGACGGTGTCGGCGGTGACCTTGCGCGGATCGATCTCGATCGAGCACTCCGCGTCGGGCTCGATGCGGAAGCTTGCGCGCAGCAGTCGCACGAGCTCCGTCATCTCCTCCGCCGAGAGGAAGCTGGGCGTCCCGCCGCCCCAGTGCAGCTGCCTCACCGTGCCCGCGTGGTCGAGCAGGCCGGAGACGAGGGCGAGCTCGCGGCCGACATAGCGGATGTACTTCGCCGAGCGCCCATGGTCCTTCGTGATGACCTTGTTGCAGGCGCAGTAGTAGCAGATCGTGTTGCAGAACGGCAGGTGCACGTACAGGGAGAGCGGCGGCAGGGTCCCGGGCGCATCGCGCCACGACTCGAGCGCGCTCACCAGGTCGTCCGGAGCGAAGGCCTCGGTGAATCGATCGGCCGTCGGATACGAGGTGTAGCGCGGACCGAAGCCG
>DATJVX010000003.1:0-29528 GCA_035501595.1 Casimicrobiaceae bacterium
GGAGATGGTGATGCCTGGGGACAACATCCAGATGACGGTGCAGCTGATCGCGCCGATCGCGATGGAGGAGGGGCTGCGGTTCGCGATCCGGGAAGGCGGGCGCACGGTCGGTGCCGGCGTCGTCGCCAAGGTCATCGAGTAGGCCGAGGAGCGACCATGCAGAACCAACGCATCCGCATTCGCCTCAAGGCGTTCGACTACAAGCTGATCGACCAGTCGGCGCAGGAGATCGTCGAGACGGCGAAGCGCTCCGGCGCTGTCGTGAAGGGTCCGGTGCCGCTGCCGACCAAGATCGAGCGCTTCGACGTCCTGCGTTCGCCGCACGTGAACAAGACCTCGCGCGATCAGCTCGAGATCCGCACGCACCTGCGGCTGATGGACATCGTCGATCCGACCGACAAGACGGTCGACCAGCTGATGAAGCTCGACCTTCCCGCGGGGGTGGACGTCGAGATCAAGCTGCAGTGACGCGAGCGAACGCGGAGCGCGGCCCCGCGCAGCGGGGGCGACCGTGAGCGAGCGCACCGATGAACGAGGTTTGAAGAGACGCGCGGTGGATAGCTCGAACAAGTGAAACGCGAAGGTGCCGCCGATCAATCGCAATCGGCGGTCACGAAAGGATAACTTGAGATGAGTCTCGGATTGCTGGGTCGCAAGCTGGGAATGACCCGCGTGTTCAACGACGACGGTTCCGCCGTGCCGGTGACCGTCCTCGACGTCGCGGGGAACCGCATCACGCAGATCAAGGCGCCGGACACCGACGGCTACGCCGCCGTGCAGGTGACCTACGGCAAGCGCCGCACCCGACGCGTCAACAAGGCGCAGGCGGGGCACCTGGCGAAGGCCGGCGTCGAGGCGGGCGAGGTCCTGCGGGAATTCGCCGTCGCGGCGGACGACCTCGCCAACCTCAAGGTCGGCGAGACCCTCAAGGTCGAGGCGTTCGCCGTCGGGCAGCTCGTCGACGTCTCCGGCACGACCAAGGGGCGCGGCTTCTCCGGCGTGATCCGCCGCCACAACTTCAGCTCCAACCGGGCCTCGCACGGCAACTCGCTCTCGCACAACACGCCCGGCTCGATCAGCATGGCGCAGGACCCGGGGCGGGTGTTCCCCGGCAAGCGGATGGCGGGCCAGTACGGCAACGTGAAGCGCACCGTGCAGAAGCTCACCGTCGTGCGGGTGGACGCCGAGCGCGGCCTGCTGCTGGTCAAGGGCGCGGTTCCCGGTGCGGACGGCGGCCACATCGTCGTTCAGCCGGCGACCAAGGCTCCCGCGAAGAAGGAGGGCTGACATGGATCTCAAGCTCATCGACGACGACGGCAAGGCCGGCACGCTTGCCGCGCCGGACGCTCTCTTCGCGCGCGAGTACAACGAGGCGCTCGTGCATCAGGTCGTGGTCGCGTTCCAGGCCAACGCGCGCAGCGGCAATCGCGCGCAGAAGTCGCGGGGCCTCATCAACAAGTCGCACAAGAAGCCGTGGCAGCAGAAGGGCACCGGGCGCGCGCGGGCGGGCCAGGCCAATAGCCCTCTGTGGCGCGGCGGCGGCAGGATCTTCCCGAACACGCCGGACGAGAACTTCTCGCAGAAGGTCAACCGCCGGATGTACCGCGCCGGTATCGCTTCGATCCTCTCGCAGCTCGTGCGCGAGGGACGACTGTCGGTCGTGGAGCGCATCGCGCTGGAAGCGCCCAAGACCCGGCTCTTCGCGCAGAAGCTCAAGACGCTCGGCCTGTCCGGCACGGTCCTGGTCGTAACCGACAAGGTCGACGAGAACGTGTTCCTGTCGTCGCGCAACCTGCCCGACGTGCTCGTGCTGGAGACGAAGGAAGTCGACCCGGTCAGCCTGGTGCGCTTCCAGAACGTGCTGCTCACCAAGGCGGCGCTGAGCCAATTCGAGGAGATGCTGGGATGAGCGCCGCTAAGAAGACGGCCGCCGAGAAGCCTGCGGCGAAGAAGACTGCGACGAAAGCACCGAAGGCGGCGAAAGCCGAGAAGACGGCGAAGGCGTCGGCTACGTCCGCGGTCGACGAATCCCGGCTGATGACGGTCCTGCTCGCGCCGGTCGTGTCGGAGAAGGCGACCTTCATCTCAGACAAGCACAACCAGGTCGTCTTCCGCGTGCGCCAGGACGCCGACAAGCGGGACGTGAAGGCCGCGGTCGAGCTGCTGTGGAAGGACAAGAAAGTCGAGGTCGCCGGCGTGCGAATGGTCAACGTCCGCGGCAAGACCAAGCGCTTCGGCGTCTTTTCGGGGAAGCGGCGGAACTGGAAGAAGGCCTACGTCAGCCTCAAGCCCGGCACCGAGATCAACTTCGCGCAAGAGGCCTAAGAGCCCATCATGCCACTCGTCAAAGTCAAACCCACATCTCCGGGACGCCGGGGCCTGGTCAAGGTCGTCAATCCCGATCTGCACAAGGGTGCACCGGTAGCGCGCCTCACCGAGAGCCGGAAGCGCGGCTCGGGCCGCAACAACGCGGGCCGCATCACCACGCGGCACCAGGGCGGCGGGCACAAGCACCACTACCGGATCGTCGACTTCCGCCGCAACAAGGACGGCATCGCGGCGAAGGTCGAGCGGCTGGAATACGATCCCAACCGGAGCGCGCACCTGGCGCTGCTGCTCTACGCCGATGGCGAGCGCCGCTACATCATCGCGCCCCGCGGCGTCGGCGTCGGCACGCAGCTAATGAACGGGTCCGACGCTCCGATCAAGTCCGGCAACTGCATGCCGCTGCGGAGCATCCCGGTCGGCACGACGATCCACTGCGTCGAGATGCTGCCCGGCAAGGGGGCGCAGATCGCTCGCTCCGCCGGGGCTTCGGTGCAGCTCCTGGCGCGCGAAGGGGCGTACGCGCAGCTGCGCATGCACTCGGGCGAGATCCGCAAGGTGCACGTCGATTGCCGTGCGACGATCGGCTCGGTTGGCAACGAGGAGCACAACCTGCGGTCGATCGGAAAGGCCGGCGCGATCCGCTGGCGCGGCGTGCGGCCGACCGTGCGCGGTATCGCCATGAATCCGGTCGATCACCCGATGGGCGGGCGCACCAACGGCGGGGGCGGCCGGCACCATCCGATGTCGCCGTGGGGCACGCCAAGCAAGGGCTACCAGACGCGCAAGAACAAGCGCACCGACAGCATGATCATCCGCCGCCGCCACGCGGTGAAGAAGGGATAGCGCGATGGCACGTTCGATCAAGAAGGGGCCGTTCGTCGATCACCATCTTCAGGCGAAGGTGGAGGCCGCGCGCGCCACGTCCGACAAGCGCCCGATCAAGACCTGGTCCCGGCGCTCGACCATCACGCCGGACTTCGTCGGGCTGACGATCGCGGTTCACAACGGCAAGCAGCACATTCCGGTGTACGTATCGGAAAATATGGTCGGCCACAAGCTGGGGGAATTTGCGCTGACGCGCACCTTCAAGCAGCACTCCGCCGACAAGAAGGTGGTCGCCCCGACAACGCCGCCGCGCAAGTAGGACGGCGAGGAGCGGAACATGGAAACCAAATCGATTTTGCGTGGCGTGAGGCTTTCGGCCCAGAAGGGGCGGCTGGTCGCCGATCAGATTCGCGGGCTGCCGGTCGGCAAGGCGCTCGACGTGCTCGCCTTCAGCCCGAAGAAGGGCGCGAAGATCATCAAGCGCGTGCTCGAGTCGGCCATCGCCAACGCCGAGCACAACGACGGCGCCGACATCGACGAGCTCAAGGTGCAGTCGATCTGCATCGACAAGGCGTCGAACATCCGCCGCTTCACCGCGCGGGCCAAGGGGCGGGGCAACGTGATCCTCAAGCAGACCTGCCACATTCACCTGACCGTCGGCGACGGCAAGCAAGGATAAGCCATGGGACAGAAGATCAATCCGACCGGGTTCCGCCTCGCGGTCAACCGCGACTGGGCGTCGAAGTGGTACGCCAACACCAAGCACTTCGCCTCGACGCTCAACGAGGACGTGAAGGTCCGCGACTACCTCCGCAAGAAGCTCGCCCACGCGTCGGTCTCGAAGATCACGATCGAGCGTCCGGCGAAGAACGCGCGCATCACGATCCACAGCGCCCGGCCCGGGGTGGTCATCGGCAAGAAGGGCGAGGACATCGAGACGCTGCGCGCCAACCTGCGCCGGATGATGGGCACCGAGGTGGGCCTCAACATCGAGGAGATCCGCAAGCCCGAGATCGACGCGCAGCTCGTCGCCGATTCGATCGCCCAGCAGCTCGAGAAGCGGATCATGTTCCGCCGGGCGATGAAGCGCGCGATGCAGAACGCGATGCGGCTCGGCGCCCAGGGCATCAAGATCATGAGCGCGGGCCGACTGAACGGAATCGAGATCGCGCGTACCGAGTGGTATCGCGAAGGCCGCGTGCCGCTGCATACGCTGCGCGCCGACATCGACTACGGCTTCGCCGAGGCGAAGACGACCTACGGCGTCATCGGCATCAAGGTGTGGGTATTCAAGGGCGAGGTTCTGCCGCACAACGCCGAACCGCAGGCGGCGCCCGCGCCGGCGCCGGAACCGCCGAAGCGCGAGCGGGTGCGCAAGAGCACGGGAGCGAAGAATGCTGCAGCCAGCTAGACGCAAGTACCGCAAGGAGCAGAAGGGGCGCAACAAGGGCGTCGCGACCGTCGGGGCCAAGGTGAGCTTCGGCGAGTACGGCCTGAAGGCGGTCGGACGCGGGCGGCTCACCGCGCGCCAGATCGAGGCGGCGCGGCGCGCGATGACCCGGCACATCAAGCGCGGTGGCCGGATCTGGATCCGCATCTATCCCGACAAGCCGATCTCGCAGAAGCCGGCCGAGGTGCGGATGGGCAACGGCAAGGGCAATCCGGAGTACTACGTCGCGGAGATCGTGCCGGGCAAGGTGCTCTACGAGATGGACGGCGTGGACGAGGCCGTCGCGCGCGAGGCATTCGCGCTGGCCGCGGCGAAGCTGCCGATCCGCACGACCTTCGTGCACCGTCTCCTCGGCGCGTGACGGCACTCGGACGGAGAGATCGAGCATGAAGAGTTCGGAACGCAAGAGGGAACTGCGCGAGAAGTCGGCGGACGAGCTGAGGACGGAGCTCGGCGCGCTGCTCAAGGAGCAGTTCGGGCTGCGGATGCAGAAAGCGACCCAGCAGCTCACCAACAGCGCCAAGATCGTGCGTGTGCGGCGCGACATCGCACGCGTCAAGACGCTCCTCAACCAGAAGACGGGGCAGGCATGAGCGAGACAGGGCAGCAGCAGGCGGGCGACAAGGCGAAGGGTAGCCTCATCCAGACCCAGATCGGGCGGGTCGTCAGCGACAAGATGAACAAGACGGTCACCGTGCTGGTGGAGCGCCGGGTGAAGCACCCGCTCTACAGCAAGGTCGTGAAGCGCTCGCGCAAGTACCACGCGCACGACGAGAACAACGAGTACAAGGAAGGCGACCTGGTCGAGATCGAGGCCTGCCGCAAGCTCGCCAAGACCAAGGCTTGGCGCGTGAAGCGGCTGATCGAGAAGGCGAAGGTGATCTAAGTCATTGATTGGCGGTTGGGGCTTGCGCTAAAGCACAAACCTTGCCATAATTTTGGATTCGCCCGCCGCGGGCCGGCCGCAGAGGCAAGCGAGCTCCGGTCACCCCGCGACGCTACCCGGACGGGTTCCAAAACTGGCCGCCGCAAGGATGGACGAGAAGGCGGCGCTTTGCAGATTCGAAGCGCCGTCGCCGCGGGTCAAGTTGGAGAGAGTGGCAATGATCCAGATGCAAACGATGCTGGATGTCGCCGATAACACCGGCGCCCGGCGGGTGATGTGTATCAAGGTGCTCGGCGGGAGCAAGCGCCGCTACGCGCACATCGGCGACGTGATCAAGGTGAGCATCAAGGATGCGGCGCCGCGCGGAAGGGTGAAGAAGGGCGAGATCTATCACGCGGTGGTCGTGCGCACGCGACAGGGCGTGCGCCGCGACGACGGGGCCAAGGTCAAGTTCGACACCAATGCGGCGGTGCTGCTCACGCCCAAGATGGAACCGATCGGGACGCGGATCTTCGGGCCGGTGACGCGGGAGCTCAGGACCGAGCGGTTCATGAAGATCGTTTCGCTCGCGCCGGAAGTGCTGTAGGGGCGGCGGGGAAGACGGGCCATGCGCAAGATCAAGAAAGGCGACAACGTGGTGGTGCTCGCGGGCCGCGACAAGGGCAAGCGCGGCGACGTCACTCGCACCATCGGCGACGACAAGCTGCTCGTCGCCGGCATCAACCAGGTGAAGAAGCACCAGACGCCCACCCCGATGAAGAATCAGCCGGGCGGCATCGTCACCATGGAGCTCCCGATCCACATCTCCAACGTGGCGATCTGGAACCCGGTGACCAGGAAAGGGGATCGGATCGGGTTCCGCACGCTTCAGGACGGCCGCAAGGTGCGCTTCTACAAGTCGAACGGCGAGCAGCTCGAGGTCTGACCATGGCGCGGCTCAAGGAAGTCTACAAGAAGGAAATCGTGCCGGCGCTCTCCAAGCAGTTCGGCTACAAGTCGACGATGGAAGTGCCGCGGATCTCGAAGATCGTGCTCAACATGGGCGTGGGCGAGGCGGTCTCGGACAAGAAGATCCTCGACAACGCGATCGGCGACCTGACCAAGCTGTCGGGACAGAAGCCGGTGGTGACCAAGGCCAAGAAGTCGATCGCCGCCTGGAAAATCCGCACGGGCTACCCGATCGGCTGCATGGTGACCCTGCGCCAGGACCGGATGTACGAGTTTCTCGACCGGCTGGTGTCGATCGCGCTGCCGCGGGTGCGCGACTTCCGCGGCGTGTCGGGCCGCTCCTTCGACGGGCGCGGCAACTACAACCTCGGCGTGAAGGAACAGATCATCTTCCCGGAGATCGAGTACGACAAGATCGACACGCTCCGGGGTCTCAACATCACGATCGCGACGACAGCGAAGACCGACGCCGAGGCGAGGGCGCTGCTCGCCGCTTTCAAGTTTCCGTTCAAGAACTAGGAAAAGAGGACCATGGCCAAGACCGCGGTCGTCAATCGCGACCAGAAGCGCCGGTTGCTGGTGAAGAAATACGCCAAGAAGCGGGCGGAGCTGCTCTCGATCATCGGCAACGCGAAGATGTCGGACGAGGAGCGCCAGGCCGCGCGCCGCAGGCTGGAGCGGCTGCCCCGCGACTCGAGCCCGACGCGGCTCCGGAACCGCTGCACCCTCACCGGCCGTCCGCGGGGCGTGTTCCGCAAGTTCGGCCTCGGGCGCAACAAGCTGCGCGAGATCGCGATGCGCGGCGAGATTCCGGGCGTGGTCAAGGCGAGCTGGTAGGTGGAGCGGGCTTCCTGAGGTGAATCATGAGCATGACTGATCCGATCGCCGACATGCTGACGCGCATTCGCAATGCGCAGCTCGCCGAGAAGGCGACCGTGCGGATGCCCTCGTCGGGCGTGAAGGTGGCGATCGCCAAGGTGCTGAAGGACGAAGGCTACATCGAGAACTTCGGCGTCACGGGCGAGCAGATGCGGCCGCAGTTGGAGATCGCGCTGAAGTATTACGCCGGCCGGCCCGTGATCGAGAAGATCGAGCGCGTGTCCAAGCCGGGCCTGAGGATCTACAAGGGCAAGGACGAGATCCCGCGGGTGATGAACGGGCTGGGCATCGCCATCGTCTCCACCTCTCGCGGCGTGATGACGGACCGCAAGGCGCGCGCGAGCGGCGTGGGCGGCGAAGTCATCTGCATCGTCGCCTGACGGAGAAGACCATGTCGCGCATCGGCAACAGCCCGGTCAAGCTGCCGCCCAAGGTCGAAGTGACGCTCGCCGACGGCGAGATCTCGGTCAAGGGGCCGCTCGGCTCGCTCAGCCGCAGGTACGGCCGCGAGGTGGCGATCGACAAGAACGGCGACACGCTCACCTTCAAGGCCGCCGGCCCCGAGGCCAATGCCATGCACGGGACGCTGCGCGCGCTGGTCGCCGGGATGGTGAAGGGCGTGACGGATGGATACGAAAAGCGACTCGCGCTGGTCGGAGTCGGCTACCGCGCGCAGGCCGCCGGCGACAAGCTCAACCTGTCGCTCGGCTTCTCGCATCCCGTCGTCCACAAGATGCCCAAGGGCGTGAAGGTCGAGACGCCGCAGCAGACCGAGATCGTCATCAAGGGCGCGGACAAGCAGCAGGTGGGACAGGTAGCGGCGGAGATCCGCGCCTACCGGCCCCCCGAGCCGTACAAGGGCAAGGGCGTGCGCTACGCGAACGAGCAGGTGACGCTCAAGGAAACGAAGAAGAAGTAACGGCGCGAACTCGGAGAACCGGACATGAACAAGAAGGATGCCCGTGCCCGGCGCAGCCGCCAGACGCGGGTGCGCATCGCGGAGCAGCGCGCGAACCGCCTGGTGGTCTCGCGGTCGAACTGCCACATCTACGCCCAGATCATCGCGCCGTCGGGCGACAAGGTGCTGGCAAGCGCCTCGACGCTGGAATCTGACCTGCGCAAGCAGCTGAAGACCGGCGGGAATCGCGCCGCTGCGACGATGGTCGGCAAGCGCATCGCGGAGAAGGCGAAGGCCGCCGGCATCGACGCGGTCGCGTTCGACCGCTCCGGATTCAAGTACCACGGCCGCGTCAAGGCGCTGGCCGACGCCGCCCGAGAGGGCGGTCTCAGGTTCTAGCCTGGGAAGCGAACGGGGACCGAACATGGCCAAGCCAATGGGAAGGCAGCAACAGCAGCAGGACGACCGCAGCGACGGGCTGCGCGAGAAGATGATCTCGATCAACCGCGTGACCAAGGTGGTCAAGGGCGGCCGGATCCTCGGCTTCGCGGCGCTGACCGTCGTCGGCGACGGGGACGGCCGCGTCGGCATGGGCAAGGGCAAGGCCAAGGAGGTGCCGGTCGCCGTGCAGAAGGCGATGGAACAGGCGCGGCGCAAGATGGTCAAGGTGCGCCTGAAGAGCGGCACGCTGCACCACGCGGTGCAGGGTCGCCACGGGGCAACGCGCGTGCTGATGCAGCCGGCTTCCGAGGGCACGGGCATCATCGCCGGCGGGCCGATGCGCGCGGTGTTCGAAGTCGTGGGAGTGACCAACATCCTCGCCAAGTGCCAC
Source organism: Casimicrobiaceae bacterium (assembly GCA_035501595.1). GTDB lineage: Bacteria > Pseudomonadota > Gammaproteobacteria > Burkholderiales > Casimicrobiaceae > PALSA-1003. The sequence continues at coordinate 9,047 of DATJVX010000003.1, forward strand.
GGCTCGACGAACCCGTACAACGTCGTCCGCGCGACGCTCGATGCGCTCGAGAATTGCAACGCGCCGGCCGACATCGCTGCGAAGCGCTCGCTCACCGTCGAGCAGCTCACGGAGGCTTGAAATCGTGCCCGGCCAGAGGAAACTGAAGGTGAAGCTCGTGAAGGGGCTCACGGCGAAGCGCGAGGATCACCGCGCGACGGTGCGCGGGCTCGGGCTCAAGTGGCGCAGCGACACCGTCGAGCTCGTCGACACTCCGCAGGTGCGCGGCATGATCGGCAAGGTCGCCTACATGCTCGAAGTGAGCGAGGTCGGCGCCGAGCGCGGCGACTGATCGAACGGACCAGGCGAGGAACAGCGCGATGCGCATGAATACGATCGGCCCCGCAGCGGGCAGCAAGAGAGCGCGCCGCCGCGTGGGCCGGGGCAGCGGGAGCGGGCTGGGCAAGACCGCGGGGCGCGGCAACAAGGGCCAGAGGGCGCGCGCCGGCGGCTTTCACAAGGTCGGCTTCGAAGGCGGCCAGATGCCGCTGCAGCGCCGGCTGCCCAAGCGCGGCTTCGTCTCGCCGCTGCGCGACGATACCGCGGAGATCCGCCTCTCCGACCTGTCCAAGCTGCCGATCGCCGAGATCGACATCCTGGCGCTCAAGGCCGCCGGGCTCGTTCCGGCGGCGGCCAAGACGGTCAAGGTGATTCGCACCGGCAAGCTCGAGAAGGCGGTGAAGCTCTCCGGCCTGTCCGCCAGCAAGGGCGCCCGGGCGGCGATCGAGGCGGCGGGCGGGACGCTCGCAAACGAGCCGTCGAAGCCCGAGAAGCCGAAAGTTGAGAAAGCCTGGCAGAAGAACGTCGCGGCGGCCGCGGCGGCCAAGGCCGAGAAGAAGACCGGCAAGACGGCGAAGGCCGAGAAGGCGCCGAAGGGCGACAAGCCGCCGAAAGGCGAGAAGGCCCCGAAGGGCGAGAGCGCTCCGAAGGGCGAAGGCGCGGCGAAGGGCGGCAACGCCCCGGCGCAGCAAACCAAGGACTGACCGTTGGCTCTCACCAATCCGGCGCAGAAGAGCGGAACGAAGTACGCGGACCTGAAGAAGCGTCTGCTGTTCCTGTTCGGGGCGCTCGTCGTCTACCGCGTCGGCACGCACATTCCCGTGCCGGGGATCAACTCGTCGGTTCTCGACGAGCTGTTCCGGCAGAACCAGGGTGGAATCCTGGGGCTGTTCAACGTGTTCTCGGGCGGAGCGCTGCAGCGCTTCTCGATTTTCGCCCTGGGGATCATGCCCTACATCTCCGCCTCCATCATCATGCAGCTCTGCACGGTGGTCGTGCCTTCGCTCGAGGCGCTGAAGAAGGAGGGCGAATCGGGGCGGCGCAAGATCACCCAGTACACGCGCTACGCGACGCTGGGCCTGTCGTTCTTCCAGGGCCTCGGGATCTCGCTCGCACTGGAGGCCCAGCCTGGGCTGGTCGTCGATCCCGGCATCGCCTTCCGCCTGATCTCCGCCGTGACGCTCGTCACCGGAACGATGTTCCTGATGTGGCTGGGCGAGCAGATCACCGAGCGGGGCCTGGGCAACGGCATTTCGCTGATCATCTTCAGCGGCATCGCGGCGGGATTGCCGCGGGCGATCGGGCAGACCCTGGAGCAGGTCAACACCGGGGCGTACTCGGTGATCCTGGTGCTGGGCATCGCCGCCCTGGTCGTGCTGGTGACCGCTTTCGTCGTGTTCGTCGAGCGCGCGCTGCGGAAGATCCAGGTGAACTACGCCAAGCGCCAGGTGGGAAATCGCGTCTACGCGGGCCAGCAGTCCTTCCTGCCGCTCAAACTGAACATGGCAGGCGTGATCCCGCCGATCTTCGCTTCCTCGATCATCCTGTTCCCGGCGACCATCGCGCAATGGTTCGGCTCCAGCGAGCACACGATCTGGCTGCGCGACCTCGCCGGGACCCTCGCCCCGGGTCAGCCGGTGCACGAGATCCTGTACGCGGCGGCCATCATCTTCTTCTGCTTCTTCTATACGGCCCTGCAGTACAACCCGAAGGACACGGCCGAGAACCTCAAGAAGAGCGGCGCGTTCATTCCGGGCTATCGTCCCGGCGAGCAGACCGCGAAATACATCGAGAAGATCACGCTCCGGCTCACGCTCATCGGCTCGCTGTACCTGGTGGTCGTGTGCTTCATCCCGAACTTCCTGATCGCCTGGAAGAACGTGCCGTTCTACTTCGGCGGCACGTCGCTCCTGATCATCGTGGTCGTCACGATGGACTTCATGACCCAGGTCCAGGCGTATCTGATGTCGCAGCAATACGAGAGCCTGCTCAAGAAGGCGAACTTCAAGGGCGGACTGCCGACACGATGAGGATTGCTCACTGACGCATGGCGAAGGAAGAGACGATCCAGATGCAGGGCGAGATCCTGGAAACGTTGCCCAATGCGACGTTCCGGGTGAAGCTGGAGAACGGACACGTGGTGCTCGGCCACATCTCCGGCAAGATGCGGATGCACTACATCAAGATCCTCCCCGGGGACAAGGTGACGGTGGATCTGACGCCCTACGATCTGTCGCGGGCACGCATCATCTTCCGCGCGAAGTGATCTGGGCATCGAAAGGCGCATATGAAGGTAATGGCATCGGTGAAGAAGATCTGCCGCAACTGCAAGATCGTGCGGCGCAACGGCACGGTGCGCGTGATCTGCAAGGATCCGCGGCACAAGCAGCGCCAGGGCTAACGGTTGATCGGATCTCGAGGTTAGAACAATGGCTCGCATAGCAGGCGTCAACATCCCGAACCACCAGCACGCGGAAATCGCGCTGACCGCGATCTACGGCATCGGCCGGTCGCGCGCCCGCCAGATCTGCGAAGCCGGCGGAGTGAAGTACTCGGCCAAGATCAAGGACCTGTCCGACGCGCAGATGGACAAGCTGCGCGAGCTGGTGGCGCGCTACACGGTCGAGGGCGACCTGCGGCGCGAGGTGACGATGAGCATCAAGCGCCTCATGGATCTCGGCTGCTATCGCGGCGTCCGGCACCGCAAGGGCCTGCCCGTCCGCGGGCAGCGCACCCGCACCAACGCGCGCACGCGCAAGGGCCCGCGCAAGGCGAAGCAGATCGCGCTCAACAAGCCGTCCACGTCGAAGACCTGATAGGAAGCAAGAATGGCACAGTCACCCACGCAGAAGCCCAGCGCATCGGCCGCTCGCGCCCGCAAGAAGGTCAAGAAGAGCGTGTCGGAGGGCATCGCGCACATCCACGCGTCATTCAACAACACGATCATCACGATCACCGACCGGCAGGGGAACGCGCTGTCGTGGGCGACCTCCGGCGGGGCCGGCTTCAAGGGTTCGCGCAAGTCGACGCCGTTCGCGGCGCAGGTCGCGGCCGAGTCGGCGGGGCGCGCGGCACAGGAGTACGGCGTCAGGAACCTCGAGGTGCGCATCAAGGGGCCGGGACCGGGGCGCGAGTCGGCGGTGCGCGCGCTGAACGCGCTGGGGCTCAAGATCACCAGCATCTCGGACGTGACGCCGGTGCCGCACAACGGCTGCCGGCCGCCGAAGCGGCGGCGCATCTAAGGACAAGGAAAAAAAGTGGCTCGATACCTCGGACCGAAGTGCAAGCTCGCGCGCCGGGAAGGGACGGATCTCTTCCTCAAGAGCGCGCGGCGCTCGCTCGACTCGAAGTGCAAGCTGGATTCCAAGCCCGGCCAGCACGGCGTGAAATCGGGGATGCGGCTCTCGGACTACGGCAAGCAGTTGCGGGAGAAGCAAAAGCTGCGCCGCACCTACGGGCTGCTCGAGCGGCAGTTCCGGCGCTACTTCGCAATGGCGGCGCAGCGCAAGGGCTCGACCGGCGAGAACCTGCTGCGTCTCCTGGAATCGCGGCTCGACAACGTCGTCTACCGCATGGGCTTCGGGTCGACGCGCGCCGAAGCCAGGCAGCTCGTGACTCATCGTGCGCTGATGGTCAACGGCAAGGTCGTCAACGTGCCCTCGGCGCTGGTGCGCGCGGGCGACATCGTCGCGGTCAAGGAAGCCGCCAGGACCCAGCTCCGCGTCGTCGACGCGCTTCAGCTCGCCGAGAAGATCGGCTTCCCGTCGTGGGTCGACGTCGACGTCAAGAAGATGGCCGGCACGTTCAAGGGGGCGCCCGAGCGCTCCGAGTTCGGCCAGGACATCAACGAGAGCCTGGTCGTTGAGCTGTATTCGAAGTGAGGATCGGCACATTGAGCACTGCAATCGAGGAAAGAGGATCGAGGATTGAGGATCGAGGGGCTGTCGGGCACGACGTGCGGTCGCCCCTCGCTCTCAACTCCACACCCCCGGGGATACAAGGAAGCCGCATGCAAAGCACTGCTTTGTTGAAACCGCGCATCATCGACGTGCAGAGCACGTCGCCGTTTCACGCCAAGGTCGTGATGGAGCCGTTCGAGCGCGGCTACGGCCACACGCTCGGCAACGCGCTTCGCCGCGTGCTGTTGTCGTCGATGCCCGGCTACGCGCCGACGGAGGTCAAGATCACCGGCGTGCTGCACGAGTATTCGGCGCTGGACGGCGTGCAGGAGGACGTGGTCGACGTGCTGCTCAACCTGAAGGGCGTCGTGCTCAAGCTTCACAACCGCGATCACGTGACGCTCAAGCTCGCCAAGACGGGCGAGGGAGCGGTGACGGCCGCGGACATCGAGCCCAACCACGACGTCGAGATCATCAATCCCGACCACGTCATCGCGCACCTGACCGCTGGCGGCAAGATCGAGATGGAGATCAAGGTCGAGAAGGGCCGGGGCTACCAGCCCGCAACCGTTCGCGTGAAGCCCGAAGGCGGCCGCAGCATCGGCAACATCCTGCTCGACGCTTCGTTCTCTCCGGTCCGGCGCGTGAGCTACTCGGTCGAGAGCGCGCGGGTCGAGCAGCGGACCGACCTCGACAAGCTGGTGATGGACATCGAGACCAACGGCGTCATCGAGCCCGAGCAGGCCATCCGCTACGCGGCCTCGATCTTGGTCGAGCAGCTTGGCGTGTTCGCCGATCTCAAGGGCACCGAAGCGCCGATCGAGAGAACGTCGATGCCGCAGGTGGATCCGATCCTGTTGCGGCCGGTCGACGACCTCGAGCTGACCGTGCGCTCCGCGAACTGCCTCAAAGCGGAGAACATCTACTACATCGGCGACCTCATCCAGCGCACCGAGACGGAGCTCCTCAAGACGCCGAACCTCGGGCGCAAGTCGCTCAACGAGATCAAGGAAGTGCTCGCCTCGCGTGGGCTCTCGCTGGGGATGAAGCTCGAGAACTGGCCGCCACCGAATCTGGACCGGCCGTAACAGGCTTTCGACAGGGATAAGAACATGCGTCACCGTCACGGACTGCGCAAGCTGAACCGCACGAGCAGCCATCGCGTCGCCATGCTGCGCAACATGACCAATTCGCTCCTGACACACGAGGCGATCCGGACGACGCTGCCCAAGGCGAAGGAGCTCCGGCGGGTCGCCGAGCCGCTGATCACGCTCGGGAAAACACCGACACTGTCTAATCGCCGCCTGGCGCTGTCCCGCCTGCGCGACAAGGACGTCGTGTACAAGCTCTTCAACGAGCTCGGTCCGCGCTACGCCAAGCGTCCCGGCGGCTACCTGCGCATCCTGAAGTTCGGCTTCCGCCTCGGCGACAACGCGCCAATGGCGCTCGTCGAACTGATGGACCGTGCGGAGCCGGGCGCGGAGGCCGGGGCGGACGCGTCGAGCGAGAAGGCCGCGGCGGACAAGTCCTCGCGCAAGTCCCGGCGCGGCAAGAAAGCCGGGAAGGACGCGGAATCCGGCATCGGCAAGACCGGGAGGACCAAGGCCAAAGCAGCCGCTTAGGACGCGATCGACACCTGCCCCAGGAAGCCGCGCCGAGGCGCGGCTTTGTTTTTGGTCGTCGATTTCACCGGTTCGATGCGGTCGCCGCCATGGGCGCCGCTGACGCATTCCTTCCTCGCGGAGGCCTCGAGTGCTTCGCAGTCGGCAGGCGCGGGGGTTTCCACTTCGTATTGCCCGTCGACCCTCTGCTCGCACATCCGGCGCTCCTCGGAGTCACGCTGACGGCAGGCGGCGAGGTCGCGCCCATACGCCTCCGCGCGCTCGGCGGCAGACGGCTCGAGCATCATCGGCTCCGACTTGGACGGATTGATCATCTGCTGCTCGAGCGGCGGCGCCTGGTCGGTGCCGGCAGCGTGCGCGCCGGCGCTCGCGACGGCCGCGCCAACGATGAGCACGGCGAGGAACGAGGGATGGGTCATGGAGGTCTCCTTTCCTGGCTGCGTTGCGCGAGGCACAGCGCCTCACAGCTCGATCGTGCTGCGATCCTGCTGCGACGCCGGCGAAGCTTCGACGAACTCCTCGATCATTCGCTCGTTGAACGCGGGGATATCGGCGGGCTTGCGGCTCGTCACAAGGCCGCGATCCACGACAACGGCTTCGTCGGCCCAGCGTCCGCCGGCGTTGCCGACATCGGTCTTGAGCGAAGGCCACGAGGTGACGCGGCGGCCTTTGAGCACGTTGGCCTCGATCAGCATGATCGGGCCGTGGCAGATCGCAGCGACCGGCTTCGAGTGCTCGAAGAACGAGCGGACGAAGGCCACGGCGCGCTGGTCGGTGCGCAACCGATCTGGGTTGAGCACGCCACCGGGAAGCATGAGAGCCGAGTAGTCGTGGGCGCGCGCGTCATCGAGCGAGACATCGACCGGGACCTCATCCGCCCAGTTGCCCGCCTTCCACCCGCGGATTTTGCCTTGCTCGGGTCCGATCACCACGGTTCTCGCGCCGGCCGCCTCCAGCGCCTTGCGCGGCTCGAGGAGCTCGTCCTCCTCGAATCCGTGGGTCGCCAGGATGGCGACGGTCTGTCCGCGGAGCGGAGCGCCGGTTCGTTTCTGCGCTTGCTTGGCCATGTCTAGAGTAGGCTCCTCGGGTTGGCCTCGGGCTCGACGAAGCGCGAGCTTTCGACCCAGTATTTCATGCGCCGATTCAGCCCGATATCGGCCCTGCGCCGATTGCGTTGTAGGAACGCGCCGTCAGACCGCGCCTTCCGACTTCGCTAGCGGGTTTTCGGGCCGCGGGTATGGCCGCTCCCAGGTGAACGGCGGCGCCGGACGAATCGAAATCGCGCGGGCGACGGAGGGGCGTGCCGCCCGCGCAGATCTGCTTAGCGGGAGGCGGTCTTTTCGGCCTTCGCCGCCGAATCGGCGCTCCGCGCGAGCTTCAAATGCTCTTCCAGCGTCGGAACCGTGCTCTCCGCGAAAGCCCTGAGGTCGGCGTCCTTCGCGGACTTCGCCTGGGACTTGAATTCCCTGATGTCCTTCAAGTGATCCGAGACCATCGACTTCATGTATTCCCGGTCAAACTCGGCGCCGGACAGCTTCGAGAGCCTGTCGTATTCGCGCTTCGACGCCGCGTCCATCTCGCCAGGAGCCGTCATGCCCTTGCCGCTGGCGATCTGGGTGAGCTTGTCGTCCGCGGCCGAGTGGTCCTTGACCATCCGTTCGCCGAACTGCCTCACCTCGTTGCTCTGCGCCTTCTGCTGGGCGAGCTTGCCCATTTCGACTTCGGCGAGGCCGCCCTGAGCGGCCTTCTCGATGAACTTCCGGTCGCTGAACGACAACGTGCCGCTTGCTTCGGTCCTGCTCGTGTCGGCTGCTTTCATGGAGGCTCCATTCGTGGGTGTGCTTTCGGTTCCGGCGGCCAGCGCCGTCAACGGCAGCGATGCGAGCGACAAGAGTGCCGCTGCAATCGCCGTTTTCCTTAACGGTTTCCGTTTCATCGTGGATTCCTTTCGAAAGGCATGATCTGAGGACAAATGCATCGATGACTGTGCGTCGTCGAGCATGCTTTACTGCGTGCGGATCTTGCAAAGCGCTTGCAAGAATGTCGCAACGCAATTACGCGTACAGGTGACGCGCCAGACGCGCGGTCCGGCGCGAGGGACGTACGGCCTTCGCTGTGTTGCAAGCTGCATGCCGACTCGATCGTCCGCCGGCCGGCGGCACGGGTCTCTCGTCGAGTGCGGGCAGCCGCGCCGCACGCCCGAGCGCCAGGGGTTCAGCGCCGCGCGCGTCGCAGCGCCTCCCTGCTCACCGTGAGGTCGGCGACGAAGCGCTCGAAGGCCGCCTGCCGCTCCGCCTCGCCGCTCAGCCGCAGGATCGACGACGGATGCACCGTCGCCATCACGAACGGCGCCAGGCTGCCCTCGATCAGCCGGCCGCGCTCGACGGTCACCCGGAACTCGCGACCGAGGAGCGCCTTGGCGGCCGTGGCGCCGAGGCATACGACGACCTGCGGCTGCACCAGCGCGATTTCCGCTGCGAGCCAGTCGAGACATGCGGCGACCTCGCTCTGCGCCGGCGTCTTGTGCATGCGGCGCTTCCCGCGCGGAAACCAGCTGAAATGCTTCACGGCATTGGTGACGTAGACCTCGTCGCGATCGATGCCCGCCTTCTCGAGCGCCGCATCGAGCAAGCGGCCTGCGGGCCCGACGAACGGCCGACCGACGCGATCCTCCTGGTCGCCGGGTTGCTCTCCCACGAGCATCACGCGCGCCCGCGGATCGCCTTCGCCGGGCACGCCCTGAGTCGCCCGCTTCCACAGCGTGCACGCGCGGCAGCGATCGATCTCCGCGCGAAGCTCCCCGAGCGTCGCGCCGGCGAAGCGCGCCTTCCCGGGTCGATCGGGAATCAGCGCAGCCACCGTCGGAAACCCGACGGCTCGCTGCTGTTTCGTGCGCCTACCTCGTCAGTCTTCCGAGAAGGAAGCCTGCGACGAGCATGCCCGCCACCGCCGCGATCGGTCGCGAGCGGATCGTAGCGCACGCGGATTCGACCAGATCCGCGGTTCCCTCGACGGCGTCGTGGGCGCTGCCGCGAAGGCGATCGACGCGCTGCGTCGCGGCGCGCGCGACGCGATCGGTGGTCTCGTGCGCGGCCTCGGTTGCGCTCTGAATGCGGGCGTCCGTACGGACGGCGCCGCGAATGTCCAGCGGTTGTTCCATCATGCTATCCATTTGCAGCCTCCTGCGTTCGAAGTCCTCGAACGATCGGTGGGGAAGCGCGTCGCGAGGCTTGCTCATGACGCTCTCGGGCTCGACGAGCGAGTCTCGGAGGACCGTGATCCTAGAGAAGCTCGCCCATCTCGCGAGCGAATGTACTCGTTCGGCTGCGAGGGCGATGTCAGCCGAATGCTGATTCGAGCGTAGGAAGTCGTGCGTGTGCTCCGGTTCGATCGGCGCGACCGCGCTCGTAGGGCCGCGTCCTACGCGTGATGCTCCTGCGTCCGAACGCGGACGGGCGGCCGGCTGATAGACACGACGGGCGTGCGCGCGCAGGATCGACGGGGCGTTTGTATTGGAGAGGACCATGGCGAGATACGGAAAGGCCGCGCAGCGGAAGGTGAAGCGGGCGATGCGCGAATACAAGGCCGGCACGCTCGAGAGCGGGCGGTCGGGCAGAAAGGTCAAGAGCCGCAAGCAGGCGATCGCGATCGGACTTTCGGAAGCGCGCAAGCGCGGCGCGAAGGTCCCGCAGAAGGCCGGCTCGGGCCGCGTCGCGAAGCGACGCTCGGCTGCGTCCGCAACGAGCGCGAGGAAGAGGTCCGGCGCACGGTCGACCCGGAAACGCTCGACTTAGAGTTTCCGGGCGCGCCGCTCGGGCCCCGGGCCGGGGCGACGAAGGAGGTTCGGTAGAATGCCGCCATGCCGTCCCGGATTCTCGTCACCGGCGGCACCGGCTACATCGGTGCGCACGTCGTCGTTTCGCTCGCCCGCGCCGGCGTTGCGCCGGTCGCGTTCGACAATCTCGCCAACAGCTCGGCGTCGGTCCACTCGCGCCTGGAGCGGCTGACCGGGATCGACATTCCGCTGATCATCGCCGACGTGCGCGATCGCGGAGCGCTCGACCGCACGTTCGGCGAGCATCGCTTCGACGCGGTCGTGCATTGCGCCGGCCTCAAGGCGGTGGGGGAAGGCGAGGCGCAGCCTCTCGCTTACTACGACAACAACGTGGGCGGCTCGATCGTGCTGGTCCAGGCGATGCGCGAGGCCGGGGTGCGCACGCTCGTCTTCAGCTCGTCCGCCAGCGTCTACGGCCAGCCCGAGCGGAACCCGGTGGCCGAGGACGGGACGGTCCAGCCCGCGAACGTGTACGGGCGGACGAAACGAACCGTCGAGCTGATGCTGGAGCGCATCGCGCGGGCCGATCCATCGTGGCGCATCGCGCTGCTGCGCTACTTCAATCCCGCGGGTGCGGACGCGTCGGGCGCCATCGGAGAAGCACCGTCGCGCGCGCCCAACAACCTCGTTCCGATCCTCGCCGAGGTCGCCCTCGGCCGCCGCCCGCAGATCGAGATCTTCGGTGACGATTACCCGACTCCCGACGGCACCGGCGTGCGCGATTACATTCACGTGACCGACCTGGCCGACGGGCATGTGGCGGCGCTTCGCTATCTCGCCAAGGCGACCGGCGCGGTGACGCTCAATCTCGGGCTCGGCCACGGATCCTCGGTGCGCGAGGTGGTTGCCGCGTTCGAGCGCGCCTGCGGCCGGCGCCTTCCCCAGCGCGTGGCGCCGCGGCGCCCGGGGGACGTCGCCTGCTACTACGCCGATCCGGCTCGGGCCAACGCGCTGCTAGAGTGGCGAGCGCGGCGCGAGCTCGATGAAATCTGCGCCGACGCGTGGCGCTGGGCGTCCTCGGGACTCAGGGGACGCGAAAGCTGACGGTCAGCGGATTGTGGTCGGAGGACTCGACGCTCCAGGCGTTCGCGGCGGTCACCTCGACGCCCCTCGCATAGATCCAGTCGAAGATGCGCCCCATGAAGCGCGTGCGCTCGTCGACGGGAAAGACCACCGGCGCGAGCGAGAGCCGCGACGCGAGCTCGCGCACGGCCGCCATGCGCTCGTCGCTCCAGGTGTTGAAATCGCCGGCGAGGACGATCGGCCCGCGGTGCCGCGCAAGCGCGACCGCGACGGCGTCGAGCTGCGCGCGGTACGCAACGGTGCCGAGCGTGAAGTTGATCGCGTGCACGTTCACCACCGCGAGGGTCGACTCGCCTCGGGCGAGCCGGTAGTAGGTGACGAGCGCCGCCTTGGGGATCCGGAGTAGGGGCTCGTAGGCCCGCAGCGTGCACGCGGCCGCGGGGGCTGCACGCGTGGCGGTCAGCACGCCGTACTCGAATCCACCGTACTCGAACGCGCTGGAGAGCAGCCACGAGAGGCCGCCGTGCTCGACCACCGTGCGCAGCTCCGGCGAAACCCCCGCCTCCTGGAGCAGCACGAGATCGCTCTGGGCGACCAGCCGCCCGAGCTCGGATTGCCATCCGGGATCTGCCTGCTTGTGGAGATTCCACGACGCGAGGCGGATCAGGTGCGGGTCGAGCGCGCCGCGCCCCGGGCCCTCGGTGGCGTCCTCGCAGCGCATCGGTCGCTGGACGAGCGTCCCATCGGCCTCGAGCACCAGCGCGTGCTGCTGCTCCGGCACGACGACGCAGCCCGCCAGGCACGCGGCAAGGAGGACCGCCAGGGGGATGGCGGGTCGGATCATCGACGGCATGGTGGGTGACCGCCCTGCGCGTGTCAAACGCGCGCCGGCGCCTTCGCGGCGGAGCCCCTCCGGCCGCATAATGGCCCCATGATTGGGCCCATCGGCTGTCGCGATCGCTGATCAGCGCCTTCCCGACGACGAACGCGCCACCCTCCACATGAAGCTCTTCGCGCGCGACGCTCTGCTGCCTGCCGGCTGGGCGCGAGACGTCCTGGTCGACGTCGGGACCGACGGCACGATCCGCGCCGTCGACGCCGCGTTCTCGCCGCCCGCGGACGCGGAGCATGTCCAGGGCGCTCTCGTCCCGGGCATGCCGAACGTTCACTCGCACGCGTTCCAGCGCGCGCTCGCCGGCTCGACCGAGCGCGGAGGCCCCGAGGCGGACGATTTCTGGACCTGGCGCACGGAGATGTACCGGTTCCTCGATCGGATCGATCCCGACGACGAGGAAGCGATCGCGGCCCAGCTCTATCTCGAAATGCTCAAGGCCGGTTACACGACGGTCGGCGAGTTCCACTACCTGCATCGCGATCCGTCGGGCGGGTCGTACGCGAACCCGGCGGAGATGGCGCTGCGCATCCAGGCGGCCGCGGAGTCGGCCGGAATCGGCCTCACCCTCCTGCCGGTGTTCTATGCGCACTCGGACTTCGGCGGCGCGCCGCCGCTTCGAGCGCAGCGCCGGTTCGTGCACGACATGGCGAGCTTTCACGCCCTGCTCGCTTCGCTCGCGCTCGACGGACTCAAGCTCGGAGTCGCGCCGCACAGCCTGCGCGCGGTCACTCCCGGGGAGCTCGCGGAGATCGTCGCCTTCGCGCGCGCGGCCGATGCCGATGCTCCGATCCACATCCATGCCGCGGAGCAGACGAAGGAAGTCGAAGACTGCGTGGCATGGAGCGGCGCCCGACCGGTGGAATGGCTGCTTGCCAACGCCGGGGTCGATCCGCGCTGGTGCGTCGTGCATGCGACCCACATGACCGAGGACGAGACGCGGCAGCTCGCGAGGAGCGGCGCGGTCGCCGGCTTGTGCCCGACGACGGAGGCGGACCTGGGCGACGGCGTCTTCCCGTCGCGAGCCTACCTCGGGGCTGCAGGCCAGCTGGGTGTGGGCGGCGACAGCCACGTCGGCGTCGACCCCTTTCTCGAGCTGCGGCTGATCGAAGGCGCTCAGAGACTCACGCTGCGGCGTCGCAACGTGCTTGCGCACGACGGCGAATCGACGGGACTCGCGCTCTACCAGGCGGCGCTCGCCGGCGGGGCGCAGGCGCTTGCGCAGCCCGTGGGCGCGATCGAGGTCGGGCGCCGCGCCGACCTCCTTGTGCTCGACGGGGACGATCCGGCGCTCGCGGAGCAACCCGTCGCGCGTCTCCTCGATGCCGCGATCTTCGGTCCCGCGCGCCATGTCGTGCGCGACGTGATGGTTGCCGGCCGGTGGGTGATCGGCGAAGGCCACCACGCCGACGAGGAAGCGATCCTGACCCGGTACCGGCAGACGATCAAGCGCCTGCTCGCATGAGCGCGCGCGAGCGCGTCCAAGGCGAAAGCTCGGACGGGAGCGGTCCCGCGCGTCCGTCGGAGGTCGACCGCTCGGCCTCGGCCGACCTCGTCTTCGTCAATGTCGCGCTGGCGACCATGTGTCCCGGTGCGCCGTACGGCGGCGTCCGCGACGGTGCGCTGAGGGTTCGTGGCGGGCGCATCGCCTGGATCGGCGCGCGTTCCGAACTGCCGCGACCCGACCGCGACGCGATCGAGCTCGACGGCGGGGGCCGCTGGCTGACGCCCGGCCTCGTCGACTGTCACACGCATCTCGTCTACGCCGGCAACCGAGCGCGGGAGTTCGAGCAGAGGCTCGCAGGCGCCACCTACGAGGCGATCGCGCGCGCCGGCGGCGGCATCCTCGCGACGGTCCACGCTACCCGCCAGGCCTCCGAAGCCGAGCTTGCGCGCACGGGAGGAGTGCGCCTCGGGCGGCTTCTCGACGAAGGGGTAACCACGGTCGAGATCAAGTCGGGCTACGGACTGGAGCTCGAGAGCGAGCTCAAGCTCCTGCGCGTCGCCCGCTGTCTCGCCGCGACGCACGAGGTCGACGTGCGCACCACGCTGCTCGCGGCGCACGCACTGCCGCCCGAATACGCCGGCCGTCCGGACGAGTACGTGGCGCTCATCTGCGACGAGATCATTCCCGCGGCCGCGCGCGCGGGGCTGGTCGACGCGGTCGACGCGTACTGCGAGCGCATCGCCTTCTCCACGGCGCAGGTGCGGCGCGTCTTCGAGGCCGCGCGCCGTGCCCGCCTGCCGGTCAAGCTGCACGCCGATCAGCTCTCCGATGCCGGAGGCGCCGCGCTGGCCGCGTCCTGCGGGGCGCTTTCGGCGGATCACCTCGAGCACGCGAGCGCCCAAGGCATCGCCGCGATGGCCGCGGCAGGAACGGTCGCGGTGCTGCTGCCCGGCGCCTACTATTTTCTCCGCGAGCGCGTCCCTCCGCCGATCGCGGCGCTGCGCGAGGCAGGCGTGCCGATCGCGGTGGCGACCGACTGCAACCCGGGCACGTCGCCGGTCACGTCAGCGCTGCTCATGCTCAACATGGCCTGCACGCTGTTCGGCCTCAGCCCCGAAGAGTCGCTGGCCGGGATGACCTGCCATGCTGCGCGCGCGCTCGGCGCTTCGGATCGCGGACGGCTCGCCGCGGGCGCGCAGGCGGACCTGGCGCTGTGGGACGTCGGCGACCCGGCGGAGCTCGCTTATGCGCTCGGAGCGAACCCGCTGACCGGGGTCGTGCGCCGCGGCCGGGTCCTGCGCTGGCCTTGACGGAGCGTAGCGCGGCCTGCCACATTCGTGCGCGTGGAGCGGTTCTACGTCGCGCTCAATCGATTCGATGCCTATCTGCTGCTGCATCGGCTGCAGCAGGCGGGGGTTCCCGCGCACGTGTTCAACGAGCACATGCAGAGCATCGTCGGCGACGTGCCGCCCGACGTCGCGCAGCCCCAGGTATGGCTGGAGCGGTCGACCGACCGGCCGCGGGCCGAGAGCGTGCTTGCCGCGCTGCGCGCCGATCGCCTCAAGACCGGCAGCGTTCGCTGCACGGGCTGCGGCGAGGACAATCCCGCCAACTTCGAGATCTGCTGGAAGTGCGGACGCGGCTTGTAGCCCGGCGGTGAGCGACGCGTGCTCCTGGCGAAGCGCCTCCCGGCGCCGCGTGCTATTCGCCGTCGAGCAACGCCCGGGCGCGCGCGACCGCCTCCGGCTCGCTCTCCGCGGAGGCTGCCGGAGCGCGTGCGCGCCGGCGCAGGACGACCCACCATATCGCGCCGCCTCCCGCCAGCAACGCGAAGGGGCCAAGCCACAGGAGCGAGGTAACGGCTTTGAGCGGCGGATCGTAGAGCACGAAATCGCCGTAGCGCGCGACGAGATACGCGCGGATCTCCTCGTCGCTCTTCCCCGAGACCGCCAGCTCGCGCACTTCCTTGCGCAGGTCCGCGGCCAGGTCCGCATTCGAATCGGCGAGCGTCTGATTCTGGCAGACGAGGCAGCGCAGCTGGGTCTCCAGCTTCCTGAGCCGCGCGTCGAGTGCCTCGTCCGGCGGCAGCGCGGCCAGCGTCGCGGCAGTCGCAAGGGAGCTTGCCGCGGCGAGCGCGGCCGCGCAGAGCGCGTGCGCCAGGCCCGCGGTCACTTCTGCAGCTCCCGCGCCAGAGGCAGGATCCGGTTGTTGAGCGCATCGACCGTCAGCGGGCCGATCTGCTTGTAGCGGACGATCCCGGCCTTGTCGATGAGGAAGGTTTCCGGCACGCCGTAGACGCCGTAGTCGATGCCGACGCGGCCGTCCGGATCGACCATCGACGCCTTGTAGGGATCGCCGTTCTGAGCGAGCCAGGCCAGCGCCTGCGGGGCCTTGTCCTTGTAGTCGAGACCGTAGACCGGAACGACGTTGGCCTTCGAGAGCTCGAGCAGCAGCGGATGCTCTTCGCGGCAGGACACGCACCACGATGCCCAGACGTTGAGCAGCCACACCTGACCCTTGAGATCGTCGAGCTGGAGCGTGTCGCTCGGTTTGTGGAGCTGCGCGAGCCGGAACGCCGGTGCGGGCTTACCGATCAGCGGCGAAGGCACGAGGCTCGGGTCGCGCCCCAGGCCGATCCAGAGGAAGACGACGAGGATCGCGAAGATCGCGAGCGGTATCGACCAGCGCCAGGCTTTCATCGCGTCGCGCTCAATCAGCGGGCGCGCCGCCGCGGGCGTCGGTCCAGCCCGCAGCGGTTCTGCGCCGGATCGCGAGCCGGTAGCGCCGATCGGAGACCGCCAGGAAGCCGCCGAGCGCCATCAGGAACGCGCCGCCCCAGATCCAGTCGATGAACGGTTTCAGGTAGATGCGCACCGCCCACGCGCCTGCGGCGTTGTCCGCGCCGCCGGCTCCGACCGGCTCGCCCAGCGAAACGTAGCGATCGCCGCGCAAGCCGATGTCGATCGCGGCGATCGTCATGGTTTGTCCCGACGCGTTGTACATCCGCTTCTCGGGATGCAGCGTCTCGAGCAGCTTCGCGTCCTTGCGCACCTCGACCGTCCCGATCAGCGCGCGATAGTTGGGCCCCGGTCCGGGGACGACGCCGACGAAGCGGAATTCGTAGTCCCCCACGTTCACGGTCTGTCCCGGCTCGAGCCGCACGTCGCGCTCGATCTCGTAGCCCTTGACCAGCGTGACTCCGACCACGAACACGCCCAGACCGAAATGCGCGAGGAGCATGCCGTAGTAGGACGCCGAGTTGGAGCGCAGGCGCGCGATCCAGGCGCGCCGTGGCGAGCCCGCGAGGCGCGCGCGCAGCGTCTCCGCGGTGCTCGCGAAGATCCAGAATGCGAGCAGCAGGCCGAGAGAGATCAGCGGCGACCACCGCCCCAGGACGAACGGCGCCACCAGCGCGGCCGCGACGGCCACGCCGAGGGCCCAACGGAGGCGAACCCACAGCTCCGGCAGCGGAGCGCGGGTCCAGCGTGCCACGGGGCCCACGCCCATCAGGAACAGCGCCGGAGCCATGAGCGGATAGAACACCGCGTCGAAGTAAGGCGGTCCGACCGAGATCTTGCCGAGGTTGAGCGCGTCGAGAAAGAGCGGATACAGCGTGCCGAGCAGCACGCTCGCCATCGCGACGACGAGGAGCACGTTGTTCGCGAGCAGCATCGATTCGCGCGACACCATGCTGAAGCCTCCGCCGAAGCCGACCTTGGCCGCACGGTACGCGAACAGCGCCAGCGATCCGCCGATCACGATGGCGAGGAACACGAGGATGAATACGCCGCGCGCGGGATCGGTCGCGAAGGCGTGCACCGACGTGAGCACGCCGGAGCGAACCAGGAACGTGCCGACCAGCGAGAGCGAGAACGCGACGATGGCGAGGAGCACGGTCCAGCTCTTGAAGGCTCCGCGCTTCTCCGTGACCGCGAGCGAGTGGATCAGCGCCGTGCCGGTGAGCCAGGGCATGAACGAGGCGTTCTCGACCGGATCCCAGAACCACCACCCGCCCCAGCCGAGCGTGTAGTAGGCCCAGCCGCTGCCCAGCGCGATGCCGATGGTGAGAAACGCCCATGCGACCGTGGTCCACGGCCGCGACCAGCGCGCCCATGTGGCGTCGAGCCTGCCGCCGAGCAGCGCGGCGATCGCGAAGGCGAACGCAACCGAGAAGCCGACGTAACCCATGTAGAGCATCGGCGGGTGGATCACCATGCCCGGATCCTGGAGGAGCGGGTTCAGGTCGCGTCCCTCGGGAGCCGCGGGGACCAGCCGCTCGAAGGGGTTCGAAGTGAAGAGCAGGAATGCGAGGAAGCCCACGCTCACGAGACCCATGACCGAGATCACGCGCGCGAGCAGCGGCGGGGGCAGGTGACGGGAGAAAATGCTCACCGCCAGCGTCCATCCCGCGAGCATCAGGCTCCACAGCAGCAGCGAGCCCTCGTGCGAGCCCCAGGTCGCCGCGAAGCGATAATGCAGCGGCAGCTCCGAGTTGGAGTTCGTGGCGACGTTGACGACCGAGAAGTCGTTGCTGACGAAGGAAGCGGCGAGACAGGCGAACGCGCCCGCCACGAGCAGGAACTGCGCGCGCGCCGCCGGACGCGCCAGCGCCATCAGCCGCGGCTCGCCCAGCGCGGCGCCGGCGAGCGGCAGCGTGCCCTGCGCGACCGCGACGAGCAGGGCGAGGATCAGCGCGAAGTTGCCGAGCTCGGGAATCATGGGTGCGCCCCTCGGGTCGTCGCGAGCGTCCTGGTGGACATCGCTTCGTGCGCCTGCTTCACCGCGTCGGCCGCGGCCGGCGGCATGTAGTTCTCGTCGTGCTTGGCGAGGACCTCGGTGGCGTGGAAGGTTCCGTCCCCGGCCAGCGTGCCTTGCGCGACCACGCCTTTGCCCTCCTTGAACAGGTCCGGGAGCAGCCCGGTATAGGAAACGGCGATCGTTTGCGCCGTATCGGTCACCCGGAAGTGCACCGTCAGGCTGTTCGGCTCGCGCGTGAGGCTGCCCGCTTCGACCAGCCCGCCGATCCTGAAGGCGCGTCCCTGGGGGGCCTCGTGCGCCGCCACCTGGGTGGGCGTGAAGAAGAACACCAGGTTCGAGCGGAAGGCATTGAGCACGAGCGCGGTCGCCACGCCGAGGAGCGCGAGGCCTGCGACGATCCAGCCGATGCGCCGGGTGCGCGGCTTCATCGCTCGTCTCCGCCGCCACGGGTCGCCCGGCGCGCGGCCCGGAGCCGGGCGCGCACCGCCGCGACCTCGACGACGAGAAGCAGCGCCGTGGCTCCGTACGCGCCCCAGACGTAAAAGCCGTAGCCGCCCATTGCGAAGAATTCCGGGACGTTCATCGCGCCGCTCCGGCGAGATCGGCCACCCACGCCGCGCGCCTCTCGCGCTCGAGGATGATCGCGCGGACGCGGGTCAGCGTCACGGCGATCGCGTAGAACCAGGCGGCGAGGGACATGACCAGCATCGCGGTGAGCATGATCGCGGCCATCCGGGGCGCGGCGGTGAGGCTCACGCTCGCACCCTGATGCAGCGTGTTCCACCACATCACGGAGAAGTAGATGATCGGCAGGTTCACCACGCCGACCAGCGCCAGCACGGCGCTCGCGCGATCGGCGCGGCGAGGCTCGTCGATCGCGTGATGCAGGGCGATGTAGCCGAAATAAAGAAAAAGCAGCACGAGCTCCGACGTCATCCGTGCATCCCAGGCCCAGTAGGTTCCCCACGCCGGGCGGCCCCAGAGAGCGCCCGTCCACAGTGCGATCGCCGTGAACAGCGCGCCGGTCGGCGCCAGCGCCTGCGCCATCATCGCGGCGAGCCGCGCATTGAAGGCGAGCGAAATCGCGCACCAGGCCGCCATCACGGCGTAGACGAACATCGACATCCATGCCGCGGGAACGTGGATGAAGATGATGCGGTAGGCCTCGCCCTGCTGCGCGTCGGCGGGGGCGACGAAGAGCCCGAGCCACAAGCCGATCGCCGCAAGCATCGCCGCGGCTGCCCCGAAGCCGACCGCGAGCCGCCGGGCCAACGGAAAGAAGGATACGGGAGACGCGTAGCGGAACCAGTTGATCGAGGTCAAGGTCGCTTCCTGCAAAGCCAATCTGCCCTGCTAGTCCATGGCGATCCGCACCGCGGCCGCGCAGGCCAGCGGTGCGCCCACGGCCGAAACCAGCAGCGCCGCCCCGAGCACCGAGAACTCGCCCGCGGCTCCGAGTCCCGCATGCGTCGCACTGACCGCGGCGGCGCCGAAGATGAGGATCGGGACGTAGAGCGGGAGGCTCAGCAGCGCGAGCAACGCGCCGCCCGAACGCAGTCCCAGCGTCAGCGCGGCGCCGATCGCGCCGAGCAGCGAAAGGGTCGGAGTACCCAGCAACAGCCCGATAATCAACGCCGCCGACTCGTGTGCATCCAATCCGAACTGCAGGGCTAGCAGCGGGGAAAGCAGCGCGAGAGGCGCGCCGGTGGTCAGCCAATGAGCGAGTATTTTACCCGAGATCAGGGCCGGGAGAGGGTAGGGCGAAAGCGCGATCTGTTCCAGCGCGCCGTCCGCGAAATCGCTCCCGAAGAGGCGCGGGAGGGACAGGAGCGAAGCGAGCAGGGCGGCGACCCACAGCACGCCCGGGCCGAGCGCGTGCAGGAGCGCCGTCTCGACGCCCACGCCCAGAGGGAACAGCGTCACGACGATGATATAGAAGAGGAGCTGCACGCCGAGCTCCGCCTTCGATCGCAACGCGAGCCGGAGATCGCGTGCCAGCGCCCAGGCCAGTCCCGGCCATGCGCCCGGCGACGCAGACTCGCGAGCGTTCACGCGAGCCGCAGCGACTGCACTGCGCCGTCCGGCAGGGCCAGCGTCTGATGCGTCGCAATCACCGCGACGCCACCCGACGCGAGATGCGCGCCGACGGCGTCGCACAGTGTCGCGACGCCCGCGTCGTCGAGAGCCGTCGCCGGTTCGTCGAGCAGCCAGAGCGGCGCGCTCGCGAGCGCGAGCCGCGCCAGGGCGACTCGGCGTTTCTGCCCTTGCGACAGAACGCGGGCCGGCAGGTCGTGCTGGCGCGCGAGCCCCCACGAGGCGAGCGCTTCGCGCACGCGAGCGGCCGCGGGCCGCGGGCCGGCGAGCGCCGCGAGCGAAGCGAGGTTTTCGAGCGCCGTCAGCTCGTCCTTGAGCGCGGGCAGGTGGCCGATGAAGAGCACTTCGGTGCGCAACCGGGGATCGAACGGGCGCATCGGCGTTCCGCACCAGGAGAGCGCGCCGTGCTCCGCATGCGTGAGGCCGGCGAGGATGCGCAGCAAGGTGGTCTTGCCGCTTCCGTTCGGGCCGCCGATGACCAGCGCCGCGCCGGGCGGCAGGGAAAAGCTCAGGTCGGAGAACAGCACGGCCTCGCCGCGCCGCGCGGCGAGATTCTGCGTCTGCAGCATCGGGCCGCCCTCCCGCGCGCGGGCC
>DATJVX010000004.1:0-3243 GCA_035501595.1 Casimicrobiaceae bacterium
CACGGGGCTGGTCACCGGCTGGCTCGACACGCTGTTCGGCTTCGGCCGCTCGCGCTGGCTCTACGGTCTGCCCGGAGTCGCTCTCGCCCAGGTTCTCAGCTTCGCGCCGATCGCCTTCATGGTGCTGCACGGCGCGCTGCGCGCGATCAGCCCGGCGCTCGAGGAAGCCGCGCAGACGCTGAGGGCTTCTCGGGCGCGCGTGTTCCGCACGATCACCTGGCCGCTCTTGAGGCCCGCGCTGGCGGCGGCGTTCCTGCTGGGCTTCGTCGAGAGCCTCGCCGACTTCGGCAATCCCATCGTGCTGGCGGGCAACTTCGAGGTGCTCTCGATCAAGATCTTCTTCGCCATCGCCGGGGCCCAGTTCGACCCGGGGCGCGCGGCGGTGCTCGCCTGCGTGCTGCTCGCGCTGACGCTCTTCGCGTTCTGGCTGCAGCAGCGCTGGCTCGGCCGCTCCTCTTACGTCACCGTGAGCGGGAAAGGCGACGGAGGATTGCCGGCGCCGCTCCCGCGGGGCCTCTGGCTCGCCTGCTCCTGGATCGCCGCGGCCTGGATCGTGTTCACGCTGTTCTGCTACGCGATCATCGCCGCCGGCGGCTTCGTCAGGGACATCGGGCGCGGCGACATGACGCTCACCGTGCACCACTTCGCCGACGCGTTCGCCGTCGACTGGGGCAAGTTCGGCGTGGTGTGGAGCGGCTCGGCCTGGGACAGCCTGTTCAACACGATCGAGGTGGCCGCCATCTCCGCGCCGCTGACGGCCATCATCGGGCTGCTCTCCGCCTACGTGATCGCCCGCCACCGGTTCGCCGGCCGCGGCAGCTTCGAATTCCTGACGCTGGTGAGCTTCGCCATCCCGGGGACGGTCGTCGGCGTGTCCTATATCGTCGCGTTCAACGTGCCGCCGCTCGAATTGACCGGCGGTCTCGCGATCCTCGTCCTGTGCTTCGTCTTCCGCAACATGCCGGTGGGCGTGAGGACCGGCATCGCGGCGCTCGCGCAGATCGACAAGACCCTGGACGAGGCTTCGTCCACGCTGCGAGCGTCCACCTGGCGCACGCTCACCAGGGTGGTGACGCCACTGCTGCGCTCCGCCGTGCTGACCACGCTCGTCTTCAGCTTCACCCGCGCGATGACGGCGGTGAGCGCCGTGATCTTTCTCGCCACGGCGCAGTACAACCTGTCGACCGTCTACATCATCAACCGCGTCGAGGCGGGCGAGTATCCGCTCGCGATCGCGTATTCTTCGGTGCTGATCGTGCTGATGCTCCTGGCGCTGCTCGCGCTGCGGCGGTTCGTCGGCGAGGCGCGCCTCGGCCGGCGCACGGCGATGGCGGCGGCGTCCGGACTCTAGCGCCACTCGACGACCCAGATGACCAAGACCTCGCAAGGCGTGACGTTCGAGGGCGTCTCCAAGCGCTACGGCGACGTGACCGCGGTCGACGCCGTGTCGTTCACCGTCGAGCCCGGGACGCTGTGCACGCTGCTCGGCCCGTCCGGCTGCGGCAAGACGACGACGCTGCGCATGGTGGCCGGGCTCGAGTCGGTGACAAGCGGCCGCATCCTGATAGGCGGCAGCGACGTGACGCGCAGAGCCGCGAACGAGCGCGACGTGAGCATGGTGTTCCAGTCCTACGCGCTGTTTCCCCATATGAGCGTGCTCGAGAACGTCTGCTACGGGCCGCTGTCGACGCGCATCGACAAGGCGAAGGCGCGCGAGCTCGCGCGCGCCAAGCTCGCGATGCTCGGCCTCGCCGGATTCGAGCAACGCCTGCCCTCCGAGCTCTCCGGCGGACAGCAGCAGCGCGTGGCGGTGGCCCGCTCGCTCGTGCTCGAGCCGGCGGTGCTGCTCTTCGACGAGCCGCTGTCCAACCTCGACGCCAAGCTGCGCCGCCGCGTGCGACAGGAGATCCGCGACCTGCAGCAATCGCTCTCGCTGACGGTGATCTACGTCACGCACGACCAGGAAGAGGCGCTCGCGGTGTCCGATCACATCATCGTGATGGAGAGCGGGCGCATCGCGCAGCAGGGTGCGCCGCAGGCGCTGTACGAGGCGCCCGCGAGCCGGTTCCTCGCCGACTTCATCGGCGACGCCAACCTGGTCGACGGAGAGCTCGCCGCCGGGCCGGCGGGCGAGCTGCGTTTCACGGCCGGCGAGGTGAGCGCTGCGGTGCGCGCGGACGGCGTGCCTCCCGGCCCGGCGACGCTGGCGGTGCGGCCGCACCGGCTTCGCCTCGTCGCGTCGGGGCAGGGCGTGCTCGAAGGCGTCTGCAAGCGCGCGGCGTATCTCGGGAGCCGCACCGAGTACGTGGTCGCGACGGCCTGGGGCGATCTGCTCGTGTTCGACAGCGGGGAGGGCGCCAGGCCTGCGCGCGGCGACTCCGTCGGCGTCGGCATCGACCGAGGCGCGGCGATCGTTCTGCGCCGCTGAGCGACCACTGCCGGCGCGCGCGGACGGCGGAATAGGCGCGCGGCCGGATGTGTTGGCGGAGCGCATGGGAGGCTCTTCGAGTGCAGCGCGCTGTCGTCGCCGGAGGCGCTCCTCGCGCCCGTGGGATTCGCGAGGCTCCTCTGGCGGCGGCCGATGCTCGCCTTCGGCAGGCCCGGCATGGCGCTCGACTTCGGCGGCATCGTCAAGGAATACGCCGTCGACCGCGCCGCGGTGCTCTGCGGGGAGGCGGGCTTCGAGCACGGCCTCGTCGATCTCGGCGGCGACATCCGGATCGTCGGCCCGCATCCCGGCGGCGCGCCCTGGACCGTGGGCATCCGGCATCCGCGCCGCCCGGACGAGGTCGTCGGGAGCGTCGATCTCGCCCGGGGCGCGATCGCGACGAGCGGCGACTACGAGCGCTTCGTCGAGATCGACGGGGAGCGCTACGGCCACATCGTCTCGCCGGGGACCGGCGTCCCGGTCCCGGCGCTCGCGTCGGTGACCGCGATCGCGGACGAGTGCGTCGTGGCGGGGAGCGCGACCACCATCGCGATGCTCATGGAAGTACGCGGTCCGGCGTGGCTGGCGGAGCTCGGCCTGCCGCACCTGTTCATCGACCAGGCGCTGCGCGTCGGCGGGACGCTCTCGGCGTCCTTCGCGGCTTCGCTGCCGGGAGAAGGGGAGCTCCGGGCGCCGGCTTGATCCTGCTCAAGGCTGCCGGATGCCTCGCCGGGCATCATGGCGCCATGATGCCGATGCCCGCGCCAGCCGCCGCCGCGGCGCCCGCCTTCGACGCCGAGCTGGTACGCCGATAC
>DATJVX010000005.1:0-156511 GCA_035501595.1 Casimicrobiaceae bacterium
CTTCGTCCCCTTCAGTCCGCTCGGCAAGGGTTTCCTCACCGGCAAGATCGACACATCCACGACGTTCGATCGGACGGACTACCGCAACTCGGTGCCGCGGTTCAATCCGGAGAACCGCGTGGCGAACCAGGCCATCGTGGACGTCGTCAGCCGCGTGGCGAACCGCAAGAAGGCGACTGCCGCGCAGGTAGCTCTCGCTTGGGTGCTCGCTCAAAAGCCGTGGATCGTGCCCATTCCCGGGACGACGAAGCTTCACCGCCTGGATGAAAACCTTGGCGGAGCTTCTTTGCAGCTTGCTGCCGAGGACCTCGCCGATATCGAGGTCGAGATCTCGAAAATCGCCGTGCAAGGCGAGCGGTACCTGCCCGCGGCACAGGCGTGGATTGATCGCTGATCCAGGGGAAATCGGCATCCTTGGTTCGGGAAC
The DNA here is from genome assembly GCA_035501595.1 of Casimicrobiaceae bacterium. GTDB lineage: Bacteria > Pseudomonadota > Gammaproteobacteria > Burkholderiales > Casimicrobiaceae > PALSA-1003. The sequence continues at coordinate 428 of DATJVX010000005.1, forward strand.
AAATAAAGACAGAACCTATGGCGGAGCTCCGCGAGTGGGAAAGCTTCTATGTCATCCTGGGTAGTGCGGCGGCCGCGCTCATCGGCTTGCAGTTTGTCGTCCTCACGCTGATTGCGGAACGACCGCCGGTAGACGCGTCTGCGGCGGGTGCGGCCTTCGCCACCCCAACGATCGTGCATTTCGGAGCGACGCTGCTTATCTCGACGCAACCTCGTGCTTGACACCTGTGAGAGGGGACAGCGAGGGCGTTTCCTGGCGGTTCTGGACATCCGCAGAGAGGAAGTGCTCTGAAAAGCGGTGTTCGCCGGCGCTTGTTCTTCCTGGTGGCAACGCGCCGGGCAGATGTCGCGACGTCCACCGAAGCCTTCCGAACAATCGTCAAGAAGAGGGAAGTGCCCGTGGCGCGGGATCGAGCGTGAACAACTCCTCGGCCCGGCCCACGCCGCGCAAGGCGTAGCGGCCCACGGAAACGAGGTTCGAGCGTTCAGGCGCGGGCGTTGCTGCGGCAAACGCGGACGACAGGACCACGCTGCGGTCGATCGATCGGCACATCGCCGCAATGCGGCTCGCTTCGTTGACCGCGGGCCCGACGACCGTGAAGTCGAGCCGATCCTCGCTCCCGATGTTGCCATAGAAGACCTCGCCGATATGCAAACCGAGGTAGACGGACGTGACCGGATGGTTGCCCGCGGCACGACGCGCGTTCACTGCCTTGATGCCGGACCTCAGGCCGGCTTCGGCGCGCAACGCACAGCGGCACGCCTGGGCGGCATCGTCGGCCCGAAAGATCGCGAGCACGCCGTCGCCGATCAGCTTCAGCACTTCGCCGCCGGCGGTGCGAACGGCGTCGATCACAAGCGCGGCGTAATCGTTGAGCAGCGGAATGATCTCGTCGGGCGATGCCGTGTCGGTGATCGTCGTGTAACCGCGCAGGTCGGAGTACCAGATGACCGCATTGATGCGCTCGGCGACACCGCGCGAAATGCGGCCGCTCAGCACGCGCTCGCCTGCATCGTGACCGAGGTAGACTTCGACCAGCGTCCGCGCGATGCGCGCCAGCGATACGCATTTGATGGCAAGCGCAAGCAGCGGAACGAGCCGTCGCAGCGCCGCAAGGTCCGTCTCGCGAAAACCGCCCGACCTCGAGGTGACCCAGGATGAGTAAACGCAATCCATCTCGCCGATGACGCTCGTCCCACCGAAGCGATGAACGAAGGCGACGTAGTCCGTTTGTCCCTCCGCCTTGAACTCGCGAAGGATCGCGAAGTCTGTCGCACCGTCCGATTCAATCCGGCGGCGGAGCTCGCTGGCGCCGGTCTCTACCAGACGGTAGAACGGGCTGGCCTGCCAACTGGCGGCGGATTCGCCCAGGTTCGAAGATCCGTATTCGACGACCGTTGGTTGCTCGACGCTGTCGGCTCGCCAACGAAACGCGCGGCCTTCGTGGATCGGATGAAGAGTATCTACGGCAAGCATGGCACGCGAGATCTCGATGTCTGCGGCGCGGCAGCGTGTGCAGAAGCCGTGCAACGACTCCGTCTCTGACGCGCCGGCAAGACCCGTTTGGACGAGCCAGTCTTCGATGCGGGTCAGTGGGTCCACGGTATGCTCACCACGGGGTCGCCGATGAGCGGTTAGTCCGGTGCGGACCGGCTCGCTTCGCGGATGAAGTCGATGAAAGCGCGCGGGCATTTGCGCGCTGCTGGGGTAGAAGACTTGGTGCCCAAACGTGTCACTTCACACGAAGGTATTCAAACAAGGGCGAAGTTGCAAGTACAGAAATGCCGAAATTAGCCCGCGAGCTCTACTGCTCTGACCTCGAGCAGATCAATCAGTGCGCGCTCCACGTAACTTCCTCCCACGCCTATGCGCTGATCCGCTGGCACCGACTTCAATGTGTCGGCGGCATCAGCGTACCGCCCCTCGGCAAAATCACCGAGGGCATCAACCAGCTCAAGTGACAGCCGCGCCTGGTCGCTGGGTTCCTTGGCCACGATGGCCGCCCTGCTTCGCTCGAGCGCAGCAAGATCGCCCGCCGACGCCTGAATGCCCGCAACATGCAGCGCTATAAACGGCTGCGACAACATCGAGCTGAAGCGCTCGAACAGCGAAGAAACCGCAGCCGAAACCGGACGGGTGGCTCCCGTGCGCAAGTATTCGCGCAACAGAAACCCGCCGCAGTCTGCCAAAGCCAGCACAGGACCACAGGAAGTGGTCTCGGGTGCAGAGTAACGCTCATAGCGCCGCCATGCCTGCTCGGTCAACCCCAATTGCCATTCCGCCAATGCCAGGTGCCACTGCACGTGCCCATACATCGCGCCGCCCTCGGCCGACCGGCGGTGCTCGTTCAGCCAGTTGCCCAGCAGGTCGAGCGACTCGTCAGGCTTCCCCTGATCGTGCAGTACATGGGCGTAGCTGTGGATGACGTAGAGAGACTGTGGCCGCTGCTGCAGCGCCCGCTCGACAAGCAAACGACCGCGGTGCTGATCGCCGGCCTCGCTGGCCGCGAACCCCAGGCGAGCGAGAAATGCCCAGTCATCATGCAAACCGGGGTCGACCGATTCCATGATGCCCAGGACGCGTTGTAGCTTGCTCGCACCTCCATAGAAGATCAGATAACCGCAAAGTTGCGAAATGACCAGCAGGTCACCGGGAGTGGCGGCGATGTAGGCCTCGGTCGCTGCAAGGTTGGTATAAGGATCGTCAAGCAAGCCAAAGAGCGCGGAAATATGCGCACGCTCCCAAGGCAGCGCAGCGCCAGCTGCCCGTAGTGCACGTTCCCTGAACAGATCGGCGTCCGCCGACTTGCCGTCTTTGGCAAGCATGTAGCGTGCGGCCAGGGCCAAGGCAAGATTGCCGTCCAGCGCCAAGGCCCGATCGAGGGCTTCCGCGGCACCCGTCTCGGAACCAAGAATGCGGTCGACCGCGAGCTGATACTGCTCTGCAGCCCCAGGGCTATCGGTCGTGAGAGACTTACCCGTGCGCGCGTCTATCATTCTGGTTTCTTGCGTTATGAACCGGTCACGCGTCGAGAGACTTCAATGAGTTTCATGTGGAGTCTACCCTGAGGTTACACTGCAGGGCCTTCAATCGTCCTGAGACCATGCTGCCATGAAAGTCGGCCTATTCGGTGTCGCAGGCGTCCCGCTCGGGAGGCACAAGGTCAAGGATCCACGCCTGGATCAGGCCGACAAGCTCGTCAAGGCGGACAACAAAACCTACGCGTTCGTCGATGTCGTCGGAGAAAGCGAAGCCTCGACCGCAAATGCGATCGTCGCCTCGCCGGAGGGCCGATTCGAGCTGATCGTGAAGGACCTGGAATTCGTGGAAACGCGGCTCGAGCGCAACCCTGCCGCGGCAGAGAAGGAGGTCCTCGAAAGAATCAAGGCTCATCTGGAGAGCGAAGGGGTCGTCGCCGAAGCCGGATTGACAGCGGAAGAGTTGCGCCTCATCGAGTCGCATGCATTTGTCACGGCCAAACCGATCGTGGTGGCCGAGGCGGCGGATTCCGCGGCGTCCGTGGAATTCTGGGTCCGCGTGGTGAGCGCGGGCGGGTATATCAGTTTTCTCACGGTCGGCGGCTCGGAGAATCGCGCGTGGTTGATTCGCAAGGGCGCCACGGCGCAGGAAGCGGGTGGTGCGATCCACACCGACATCCAGAAGGGATTCATCCGGGTGGAGATCATCGGGTACGACGACTTCGTCGCCGCGGGCGGCGAGACGCAGGCGAAACATGCCAACAAGATGCGCGTCGAGACGAAGAGCTACGTGATGCAGGACTACGACCTCGCGAATTTCCGCTTCAAGAAGTAGCGCTCCGGTCGCGAGGTTCTCGATATCGTCCGGGCATCGGCGACTCGCCACTGGATGGCAGTCTGATTCATCCAAGTGCAAGTGCCATCACGCCGAGCGCGATCAGAACGGCACCGAATATCCTTGCAAGCCGATCGCGCTCGCCCAGGAGCTCGCCGCCGACGAGCGCTGCAAAGAGCATCGATATCTCACGGGCCGGGGCAACGTGTGACAAAGGCGCCATTTGCATCGCATAGAGCACGAGCGCATACGCGAGCGGACTGATGGCGGCAACGAGCGCTGCGTAGAGCAGCCCCGCGAGAATGACGAGGGCGAGAGACGTGGGATTCATCCGCCTGCCGGCGCCCGTCAGCTCTACGCGCCCCGACAACACGGCTCTGCGGTCGGAAGCATTCCTACGGACGGAGGCAAGTCAGTCGCTGGCGAATGGCGGTTGCGCCGACAAACGAATCGGACGACATCCGATTTTTTTTCACAGCGATAGCTCCTATCGTTCTGCCGCAGCGGGCCAGGATTCGCCGTGCCGGCAAACAACAGGTCGGAGGCTATCATGTTCGAAAGATCCGCAACGTTCGCAGTCGCCCTCGCAATCCTCGCCGCTTCGGGATGCGCGTCGTTTCCTCCCGATCCCGCACTGAATGACGCGCACGCCTCGGTGGCTGCGGCGCGACGCAATCCCCAGGTTGCGATGTATGCGGCCGGCGAGCTGGACCAGGCGGCGGCGACGCTCCGCCAAGCCGACGACCTCGCGGCCAGCGGCGGGCGGTATGACGATGTGCACCAGCTTGCCATGCTTGCGAACCAGCGTGCCGTGGCTGCGCAGGACGTCGCGCGCGTTCGCAGCGAGCAGGCGGCGCTCGCCGCGCAACGCACGGCGACGGATGCGCGTTACCAGGCCGACGTCAGCCAGCAACAGGCCGCGGCAGCGCAGTTGCAAGCGGCGGAGGCCCAGCGCCAGGCCGATCAGGCACAGCGCCTCGCGGCCGCCGGTCCCGCGGTCTATGACTATCGGCGCCGGGCGAACGAGCCGCTGTACGAGGCGCCCGTCACCTCGGTGCGGGCGGTCGTGGGACCACCGCAGCAGCGCTGCTGGGTAGAGCGTCAGGTTGTTGACAGCCGCTCGCCGAGCATCAATGTTCCGGGCGCGGTTGTCGGAGGCGTCGTCGGCGGCATACTCGGTCATCAGATCGGAAGTGGCCGCGGGCAGGATCTCGCGACGGGCATCGGCGTAGTCGGCGGCGCGGCTGTCGGAGCGAACGTGGGTCGCGACGCGGGCGGCACGGTCTATACGCAGGATGTGCAACGGTGCGCGACCGTGTCGACGGCCGCACCGCTCGACTACTGGGACGTCACGTACAACTTCGGCGGGTACGAGCATCACGTGCAGACCACGAACCCGCCGGGCAGAACCATCCTGGTCAACGCGCAGGGCGAGCCGCGCGTCTGATCACGCGATGAAGAGGCTCGGGCGCAGCGCCCGAGCCTGAGCTGAGCCGATCCTCCGCGTCCGCTATGGGTTCGCGAGGAAGGCTTTCGCTTGTAGCAGTTCCTCGCGCTTGCTGTTTCCCTGGTCAGCCAGCACTGCGAGCTTAGCGTAGTACGCCCGCGCTTTGGTCTTGGGGATCCCGCAGAGCTCGGCAGGGTTGACGATGTCAGCCGGCTGGCCAAATCACAATAGCGTATAGTCGAGCGCGCCAATATCCCGGGGTTTCGTCGAGCGGTCGAGCATCACGCGATTCGCAAACGAGCGGTTGAGCATCTCTGCGTATCGTTCGTCGCCGCCGGACCCCCTCGCCGCCCTCGGAGGATCGCCATGGCACACTTTCTCGGCTCGTTGCTTCGTAATCGCTCGCCCGCAAGCCGGCGATCGGTATCCGGCAATTGGCGGTCAAAGACTTCCGCGGCGAGGCAAGTCTTCGGGTCGAGGCTATGGCCATTGCTTGTCGCGGCAGCGGCGTTGTCGCCGCTGACCGCCTCCGCCCAGCTCGCCGCGATCACGACGCAGCCGGTCAACATGCGCGCAGGGCCCGAGAGAGACTTCCCGCTGGTCGCATGGCTTCCTGCGGGCACGCCGGTGAGCGTGGTCGGTTGCATCGACAACTGGCACTGGTGCGACATCGTGTCGGGTTTCAACCGCGGCTGGGTCTACGCGGGCTTCCTGTCGATGGCGTACCGGAATCAGCCGACCGTCATACTGAATTACGGCGCGATGCTGGGCGTGCCTCTGATCGGCTTCTCGGTCAACAGCTATTGGAACTCCTACTATCGGAACCGGCCGTGGTGGAACAACAGGAGTTACTGGGCCGGCCGGCCGCCGACGTGGCAGCATCCGCCGCCGCGCCCGCCGGCCGTTCGTCCGCCGCCGCCGCGCCCGGCACCGCGCCCGCCGACGATCCAGCCGGTTCCTTCGCCCGGGCAGCCGGGCGGAAGGCCTCCATCGAGCGGGAAGCCTCCGCCATCGGGTGGCCGACCTCCGCCAACGGGCAACCCGCCTCCTTCGACCGACCGGCCGCCTTCGGGTGGTCGGACACCGTCGAACAGCCGTCCGCCTTCCGGAGGCAATCCGCCGCGCGACGGCAATGCGCCGCCCGGTCCCGGAAGCGGCTGACCGCTGCGATCGTCAGCCGTCGGACGATGAACACGCTCCGCGACGTCCGGACGCTCGCGCGCTACATGGCGTGGGCCAACGACAGGATCTACGACGCGGTCGCCGCCTTGCCCGAAGGCGAAGCGACGAAGCCGCGCCGCAGCATCTTCAAGAACGTCGTCCACACGCTGAATCACGTCTACGTGATCGACTCGATCTTCCAGGCGCATCTCGAGGGACGCGCGCACGCTTTCACGGCGCGCAACACGCCGGATTGGCCGCCGCTCGACGAGCTGCGCCGGAAGCAGCGCGCGATCGACGACTGGTACGTCGCCTGGAGCGATCGGCTCACCGAGTCCGAGCTCGATCGCAGCGTGCGCTTCACCTACGTGGGCGGCGGCGAAGGGGTGATGACCTGCGGCCAGATCGCGCTGCATCTCGTCAACCACACGACCTATCACCGCGGGTTCGTCGCTGACATGCTCTGTCAGGCGTCCGTGCATCCGCCGACGACCGATCTCACGGTCTTCATCCGGGACGTGGCGCCGAAGCTCGACTGATTCCTCCTGTTGCCGGGCGGCGCGGCCTGCGTGCGCCGGCGCTTTCGGACCCGGGCGGCGGTCACGCGATCCCGGCGTCGATTCGCGAGCGGCCCGCCCGTGGATGCGACATAATTCGCCATCCTGCACGAGGTCGAATATGAAGTCGCTTATCCTGGGAACGGTTCTGCTGCTCATCGCCGCGGCATCGCTGGCCGAGACGTCGCCTGGCGCCGCCGCGCCGCCGCCGACGTCCGGCGCCGCAAACGCGCCTCCCGGCGGGAACGACTCTCAGCCGCGCTCGACGGCGAAGGCCTCCGGCAATTCGTGTCACAAGCCCGCGCTCGGCACCTGCAAGGGCTGCTCGATAACCTGCAACGACAGCCAAATGGCCGTCTGCGGCGAGGCTCTCTACAACTGGAACTCGAACAAGTGCGTCAGGGACGCGGCCTGCCGCTGCAAGGCGAGGCGCTCCTAGCCGCTGAACCCTCGCCGTCGCGCTCCGCTGTCACGGGGCGCCACCGCCGGCTTCCCGCGCGAGCAGGAAGACGCGCAACGGCGTTGCCCGCGCGCCTCCACCGAGGCGACGCAGACGTCTCCGATGCTTGAGCCCTCGGAAAAACGACAGCTCGACGAGCTGGGCTATCTCGTGCTGCCCGGCTTCTTTCCGCCGCCGATGCTCGCCGAGCTGCGCGATCGCGTGGAGACGCTTTGGGCGGAGGAGGGCGACGAGGCCGGATCGGAGTTCCGCTACGAGCCGGGCGCGCGGCGCCTGGCCAACCTGGTCGACAAGGGCGCGATCTTCGCGCAGGTCGTCGCGATGCCGAAGATTCTCGAGTGCATCGCGCACGTCATCGGGCCGGAGCACAAGCTGAGCAGTCTCAACGCGCGCTCGACGAATCCGAACAGCGAGGAATCGCAGCCCTGGCACGCCGACAGCGGTGCGATCGCTGACGAGCGCGGCTACTGGGTGTGCAACTCGGTATGGATGCTCGACGACTTCACCGCGGAGAACGGCGCCACGCGCATGATTCCGCGCTCTCACCGCTGGCGCCGGCTGCCGGAGCCGGGCAACACGGGCTCCCTGCCGGACGAGGCGCTGGTCACCGGCACGGCCGGAACCGTGGTGATCATGAATGCGCACATGTGGCATGGAGGAACGGCCAACCGCACCGATCGCTGCCGCCGGGCGCTACACGCGTTCTACACGCGAAGCGACAAGCCGCAGCAGCAGTATCAGAAGGCGCTGCTGCGTCCCGAAACCGTCGCCGCGCTGACGCCGCTGCAGCGTCGCGTGCTCGCCATCGACGACGCCGAGAACGACCGGCTCAGCTCGGCGACCACCCGCATGAGCGGCTTCCTGAAATAGCGGAAACCGTGAGCTCGCCCCAGTTGCGGCGGCAGGACCGGTTGCTCGCGGAAGCCGAAGCCCGTGAACTGATCGCCGACGCCTATTGCGGGCGCGTCGCCACCACCGGCTCGGATGGCTGGCGCTACGTGGGCCGCTTCTTCACGTCTTCAGCGCCGATGGGTGCCCATGCTCGAGCCCCGGGGCTACGCGCAGCCGTCAGATGGCGGCCAGCTTGGTTGCGGACACCTTGCCATTGGTGCCACGCTCCAGTTCGAACGAGACCTTCTGGTTCTCGCGCAACGTGCCGAGGCCGGCGCGTTCGACAGCAGAGATGTGGACGAATACATCCTTCGATCCATCGTCGGGCTGAATGAAACCGAAGCCTTTGGCGTTATTGAAGAACTTCACGGTACCTGTGATCATCTTGTGCTCCAGAATGCGGGATCGCCTCGCGCGGTAGTGCGCGAAGCATCAAATTGGCGATGGGGTCGTAATGAGGCGTGGGCGGCGGCGAGGACATGCGGCCGGCCGGGATCGGAATTCGACGGCGGCTATTATACGCCGGTTCGGTCTCGGCGCGCAGAGGGCGCGCCGGCAGCGCGACAAGTGTCAGCGCTTGAATTCTCGAAAGCCGGCGGCGCGGGCGAGGTCGGCTTTCACTTCATCGCGGCTGCGCTCGTAGACGATCTCGCGCCCCATGGCGCTGCCGACGTAAGCGGAACCGTTGCGGGTCGGCGTCAGATTGCAGCGGACGCTGTGGACGCCTTCGCCGAGTACGACCTGGATCATCTCCAGGCGCTTCGACAGCACGACGACGTCGAGCGTCTGGCCGCTGCTGGTGGCCCGCACCTGGATTCTTTCGTCGCCCATGGCGCGGTTGGTCGCCTACCGCACGGGGCCCGATACGGTTGTCGGCTTGGCCTTTCGGCCTGGCGCGAGCGGGGGGACGTATCCGGACACGCGGCATTGCAGCGCCTCGATGCGCTTGCCGTTCTTTTCGAAGCGCGTGAGGTTGCACGTGATGATCTCGCCGGTTGCCGCGAGGCTCGCGAGCTGTTGGCGGACCTTCGCCAACGGTACGCCGATCTCCTCGGCGATCTCCGAGTCGAGCCGTTGCCCGTGTTTGGTCAGACACTCCAGAACTTGGGTCATGGTGCAGTTGCCGCTCCGAATTGGCGCCCCCAGTCGCGGGAACAGCCGGGAGGCAGTCGAGTGGATTGCGGCCGAGATTGGAGTGAAGCCGCGCCGGAATTGTATCAGAATTGATCGCACCCGCTCGCCCGTCGAGCTTTGCCCGTGCATGGTTCGGCGAAGCTGGCTCACGAAGGCTATGGCATGGAAAGGCGCTCACCGATACGATTGCCGTGCTCGCCGTCGGTGCATGCTCGGGCATGCTTCCCCGTATCGCGTCGTGTCCGGCGCGTTCTTGGCGGGTCGGCGACGATCGGAAACCGAGCTCGAAACGGAGAGTCCGGGCGGGATGAAGCCCTGACCGCGGTGCCCTGATGACGGTGCGAATCGCGATCGTCGGAGGCGGCCTCGGCGGACTCGCTGCGGCGCTTTTCCTGCGCAAGGCCGGGCTGGACGCGACAGTCTACGAGCAGGACGCGGAGCTGCGCGAAGTCGGCGCGGGGATCGTGGTGTCGCCCAACATGGTGCGGCCCTTGGGGGCGCTCGGCCTCGCGCACGAGCTTTCGGCCTGCGCGGTCCGGCTCGACGCCGCGTGGGAGTTTCGGCGCTGGAAGGACGGCCGGGTGCTGTCCGTGCAGCCGATGGGCGAGGCCTGCGAGCGTCTCTACGGCGCGCACTGCTATGTCGCGCACCGGGCCGATCTCCTGACGATGTTCCGGCGCGCACTTCCCGCATCGGCGATCCACCTCGACCATCGCTGCGTCGAAGTCGATGAGGACGAGCGCGAGGCCAAGCTCGGCTTCGTCAACAGGGGATGCACAAAGACTAGGGTGGTAGCAGACGTGGTCGTCGGCGCGGACGGCATCCACTCGGTGGTCCGGCAAGCGATCGCGCCGAAGATCGAGGCGCGCTTCTCCGGGTTGTGCGCGTTCCGCTGCCTGGTCCCCGCCGGGAAGGCGCCGGAGACGGCCCTGCGCCCGGTACAGACGCTGTGGCTCGGTCCCGGCCGCCACTTCGTTCACTACCCGATCTCCGACGGCCGCCTGGTCAACGTCGTCGCGATCGTTCCCGCCGGCGCGTGGCGGACCGAGTCGTGGACGGCCGATGGCGAGATTCCGGATCTCATCGCGGAATTCGAGGGCTGGGACGATCGCGTGCGTCAACTGATCGTCTCCGCCACGAGCACCAAGCGCTGGGCGATGTACGACCGCGATCCGCTCGAGCGCTGGACGGCGGGCCGCATCAGCCTGCTCGGCGACGCCGCGCACGCCATGCTGCCGTTCTTCGCGCAGGGCGCGGCGCAGGCGATCGAGGACGCGGTGGTGCTCGCCGCTTGCCTGCGAGAGGCCGACCCGGATTCGGCGCCGCATGCGCTGCAGCGCTACGAGGCCATCCGCCGCCCGCGTACCCGCCAGGTCCAGTTGATGAGCCGCGGCAGGGAGCTGCGGAACCACCTGCCGGACGGCCCGGAGCAGCAACGACGCGACTCCGAGCTCGCGACCAGCGACCCTCTTCGCGAGAGCGCCTGGCTGTACGGCTACGACCTGGAAGCGGATCTGCGGGATCGCGCATAGCGCGGACGGCTGTCGGCGACATCCGCACGCCCACGCAACGCGCCGGAGCGGCCGCCCCCGGACGAACCTGCGACCGCGCCTGCGTCGGGTTTTCATTCGGGACGCGCCGCCGAGGCCGGATCGGCCCGCGGGCGGTGCGCCTTGTGCCGTCGCCACGCCGCCGGCGGCTTGCCGACGAGCCGCTTGAAGGCGCGCGCGAACGCGGCTTCCGAGTCGTAGCCCACTTCCTCCGCGACCGACGCGATCGTCGCGTTCGTGCGGCGCAGGAGCGACGAAGCCACCTGCATGCGCCAGTTGGTCAGGTACTGCACCGGAGGCTGCCCGATCATCCCGGAGAAGCGCTCGTACAGCGCCGAGCGCGACAGACCCACGCGCCGGCTCAGCTCGTCGACCGTCCAGTCCGCCCCCGGGGCTTCGTGCATCAGCGCCAGAGCGCGGCCCACGAAGCGGTCGCGAAGCCCGGCGAGCCAGCCGCGACTGTCCTCCGGGAGGGTGTCGACGTAGCGGCGCACCGCGTCGATGAACATCATCTCGCTCAGCCGCTCCAGCATCGCGTCGGCACCGGGACGCCTGGCGTTCGATTCCGTCACGGCGTGACGAACGAACTGCCCGATCCAGTCCTGCTTCTCGTTCGCCTTGAGATGCAGCAGCCGCGGCAGCGTCGCGATCAGCGGATTGAAGGGCCGCACATCGCAGGCCAGGAAGCCGCAGACCAGCGTGGTCTGCGCGCCTTCGCCCGCGGGAGTCTCCGGCGAAGTCTCCGCCGCATCGAAGTGCAGCGTGAACGGCAAGTGATCCACGTTGCCGAGATAATCGGTCATCTGCACCGGGGCGCGCACCCGCGGCGCACTCGAGACGACGTGCGCGTCGCCTTGCGGAAAGAGCACGACGTCGCCGGCCTCCAGCCGCGCCGGCGGCTCGCCCACGATCGCGCCCCAGCAGCTTCCGCGCGTGATCACGTGGTACTCCATCACGTGCTCGGCGCCCGGCATGACGGCCGCCGCGATGTCGCGCGCCCGCGGCGCCTGGGCGGCCCAGGTGCGGCCTCCCTCCACGTAGAAGAAGAGCGCGCCGCGCAGACGCACGCTGCGCAGCACGTCGGAGAGGATGTCCTGATCCATGGTTTCCAGGATTCGCAGTCAAGTTTGACGGACTGGCGGCACGTCTCGCAAGAGGTCTTCTCGCTATCGTGACGATTCATCCAACGTCCAGGAGAATGACATGCCCTTGACCAACGTACGCCCTGCCGACCAGGAAGCCGCCGCCCCTCAACCCGATTTCGCCGCCATCAAGACCAAGCAGCAGGCGACCTGGTCGAGCGGCGATTACGCCGTCATCGGCACGACCCTGCAGATCGTCGGCGAGTCCCTCGCGGAAGCCGCCGATGTGCGAGCGGGCGAGCGCGTGCTCGACGTCGCCGCGGGCAACGGCAACGCGACCCTCGCGGCCGCGCGGCGCTTCGCGCGAGTCACGTCGACCGACTACGTTGCCGGCTTGCTCGACAAGGGCCGGGCGCGCGCAGCGGCCGAAGGCTTCGAAGTCCGCTTCGAGGTCGCGGACCTGGAGAATCTGCCCTATCAGGCTGCGAGCTTCGACGTCGTGCTGTCGACCTTCGGTGCCATGTTCGCGCCGGACCACGCCCGGTCGGCGCGGGAGATGCTACGCGTGCTGCGCGACGGGGGCCGCATCGGCCTCGCGAGCTGGACGCCGGAGGGTTTCATCGGGCAGCTGTTCAAGCTGATCGGCGCCCACGTCCCGCCGCCGCCAGGCGTCAAGTCGCCCGCGCTCTGGGGAACCGAGCCGCACATCGTGACGCTCTTCGGCTCGCAGGCCGGCGACATCCGCTGCGTGCGCAAGCATTTCAATTTTCGCTACCGCTCGAGCGTGCACTGGCTCCAGATCTTCCGCGACTTCTACGGGCCGATGCACAAAGCCTTCGCGGCGCTGGATCCGGCCGGGCAGGCGGCGCTGGAGCGGGACGTCGTCGCGCTGCTCGAAGGCCTCAACGTAGCGGGCAGCGCTTCGCTGGTCGTGCCGGGCGAGTATCTCGAGGTGGTGATCTCAAAGCGCTGATTCATCGATCACGAACCTCCCGCCGGCGGTCGACCCGCGGCCGCAGACGCTCCACGGCGTCCGCACGCTCCCGGGCCGGCCGTCGCGCTCGCGATCGCCTCTCGCGTCGCTCGAGCCCTCTACTCGCCGCCCGCGAGCCCGATGATGCTCTCGAAGCCGCCCCAGAACATGCGCTTGCCGTCGAAGGGCATCCTGGAAGGGTCCATCGATTCCTTGAGCTGCGGATCCTCCATCACGGCCTTGCTGATGCGGTCGCGATCTTCCTTGCTGCGATAGACGACCCAGGCCAGCGCGAGCACCTCGCGGTCCTTGAGCTTCACGGCTTGCGGGAACGACGTGACCTTGCCGGGCTGCGCGTCATCGCTGATCGAATCGGAGTAGTACAGCGCGCCATGGCGGAGATGGGCCTTGCCCCATTCGGCCGACATGCGCTTGTAGGTTTCGAGGTTGGCACGGGGAACGGGGATGACGATGGCGTCGAAGTATTGCGACATGCGGCCTCCGGGGTAGAGACGGAGTTGGACTGATTGGGCGCGCGGTCGTTCCGGGACGAATCGGCACGAGAGTGCAAACCCGCTAGGGCCGCGCGGCGCGGATCCGCCCCGGCATCGCTTCCCTCAGCCCGGGCTGGACAGGCTGGCTGTGTTGCCAGCCGTTCGGATCGACGAGTCCGCGTGCGCTGATTCAGCCTCGCTGCTCCGGACCGTGGCGATTCTCGCCGCCGGCATGCTGCCCGCCGCGCGGCGCGGCTTGCGCATGAGCCTCCGGACGCGGCGCGCTGGGCGAACGCATCTCCGGACGCGGCGCGTGCATCTGCGGAGCTGCCTGCGCGTGCACTTCGGGGCGAGGCGCGGCCTGCCGGCGAGGAGCCGCCTGCGCATGGAATTCGGGACGCGGTGCGGCTTGCGCCCGCGTTTCGGGGCGCGGAGTGGCCTGCGGGCGCGGAGCCGCCTGCGCATGGAATTCGGGACGCGGTGCGGCTTGCGGCCGCGTTTCGGGGCGCGGAGTGGCCTGCGGGCGGGCCTGCGGGCGCGGAGCCGCCTGCGCATGGAATTCGGGACGCGGTGCGGCTTGCGCGCGCGTTTCCGGCCGCGGCATCGGCGTCGCGCCGTGGGCCGCTCTCGCCGGCGCCGCACGTTCGCCGGTGCCGCGTCCCGGGAAAGCCTCGGCCCTCGGCGTCGCCGTCACGCTCGGGTTGCCGTGATTCACCGACGCCAGTTGACCTCGCTCGGAGTGAGCAAGGCGCTCCTGCTGCACTTGTGCCGACGTCTCGGATCGATGCTGATCGCGCTGGGCGATGCGCTCCTGCGCCGTGGGCGCGCGCGAGATTCCGCCCGGGCCGCCGTTGAAGCTGACGCGCGTGGTCGCTCGCGTGACCTGCTGGTTGTAGACGTGGGTGAAGCTGCGCGTGTTCACGTGGGTAATTGCGGTGTTGTAGTAGAAGGTGTTGCCTCTCCAGCCGCCGCCGGTGTATCCGGTGCCGAAGTAGCCGAATCCGTAGTTGATGCCGCCGTAGAAGCCGACGTGCCGGCCCCAGTATCCGCCGTGCCACACGTACGCACCGTTCGCCCAGCCCCAGTATCCCGGTGTCCACAGCGCGCCGATGAAGGGCGGGAGCGCCCAGTACCCGGGCACCCAGTAGTAGCCTTCGACGGCGTCCCAGGCCCAGTAGCCTGGCACCCAGAGGTAGCCCGGCGCGGGACAGATCGGCTGCGTGTAGACGGGGATCGGCGGCGGAGCGATGGCCACCGACACGAACACCGCGGCCTGCGAAGGCGACGAGATCCCCAGCGCGAGCAGTGCCGCGAAGAGCGAGCGGGTGACGAGCGGCGCAGACCGCCGCGTAGCGAGAGTTTTCATTCGGGTCTCCGATATGGACGCGATTCGAGTGTGCATCATGAGAGAGACCGCGCTCGACCCTCCGCGTTTCGGATCGCCGCGCAATCGAGAATCCGCGGGGGTGCTCTGTAAGATTTCCGTCCGGAGCGAGGCGGACTTCGTCCTACCCGGCCCGGACCGCGCCCGCCAGCCAGAGGCGCAAATCCGGCCTCGCGGCTGGCCCGCGCGAGCGGGCACCCTGAGCGTGCAGAGCGACAACATCGGCGGCGTGTCGAACTTCGCCATCTACGTCCTCGCCGCCGGCGGGGACGTCGCCGACTCGACGGTGCTGATCGGCTGCTCATCGATCTCCGGGCCGCAGCAGGCCGCCAACAACAACGGCTTGGCCACGACGGCTTCGATCTCGCCGGCGGCCTGCGCGCTCGCGCCGGTGGCCGCGCCGGTCGATTCCGCCTGGATGCTGGGCCTCTCGGGCTCGCGCTTGGCGCAGCGGCGATGTTGCGGCTCCGGGCGCGTGCGGCCTAGCTCGCCGCGACCGATCCCGAGGCCGCCACGTAGGCATCGATCCGCCGCTCGAGCATCGGCAGCGTGATCGTTCCCTCGGCGAGGACGGCGTCGTGGAAGGCGCGCAGGTCGAATTTCGCGCCGAGCGCCTGCTCGGCCTTGCGGCGGAGCGCGCAGATCCTGATCTCGCCGAGCTTGTACGAGAGCGCCTGGCCCGGCCACGCGATGTAGCGATCGATCTCGGTGCGCACCTCGTGCTCGGAGAGCGTGGTGTTGCCCCGGAGGTAGTCGAGCGCCTGCTCGCGGCTCCAGTCCTTCCAGTGCATGCCGGTGTCGACGACGAGGCGGCACGCGCGCCACATCTCGTAGCTCAGGCGCCCGAAATCCTCGTAGGGCGTCTTGTACATCTCCATCTCGACACCGAGCTTCTCGCAGTAGAGCGCCCAGCCTTCGCCGAAGGCGCTGAGATAGCTGTTGCGCCGGAACGCCGGCAGGTCGGTGAGCTCGCGGGCGAGCGCGATCTGCAGATGATGCCCCGGCACGGCTTCGTGCAGCGTCAGCGCCGGCAGTGAATACAGCGGCCGCCGGTCGAGCGCATAGGTGTTGACCCAGTAGCTGCCGGGAGTGCGCCCGTCGTTGGGGCCCGGGTTGTAGCGCCCCGCGGTGTAGTTCGGCGCGAGCGTCGCCGGCACCGCCTCGACGCGGTAGGGCGTGCGCGGCAGCTTCCCGAAGTAGCGCGGGAGCTTGCCGTCGATCTCCTTGGCGAGGTAGCTCGCATCCTTCAACAGCGCCAACGGCGTCTGCGCGTAGAACTGCGGGTCGTTGCGCAGAAACGCGAGGAAGTCGGCGAAGCTCCCCGCGAACGTCGCCGCGTTCATCGCTTCTTCCATCTGCGCGCGGATGCGCGCGATCTCGCCGAGACCGATCGCGTGGACCTCGTCCGGCGTGGTGTCGTCGGTCGCGTAGTAGCGAACGAGATCCGCGTAGTAGGCCCTGCCGTCCGGAAGCGCGGACGCGCCGATCGTCCTGCGCGCCCCTGGCATGTACTCGTCGCGGAAGAAGGCCTGGAAATCGCGGAACGCCGGGATCACCGCCGAGCGGATCGCCGCCTTGCCCGCTCCTTTGAGCCGCGCCTGGTCCGACGCCGGGATGGACCGCGGGAACGCCTTGAAGGGCTCGTACAACGGCGAATCCTCGGGGTTGGCAAACTGCTGCGCGTCGATCACCGAAGCGACACCCGGCAGGATGTCCGCCGGCAGCGTATAGCCGTCTTTCAATCCCTGTCGCATGTTGGCGATGTTCTCGGCGAAGCAGCGCTGCACGTCGTGCAAGCGCGCGATGTAGCGCGCGTATCCCGCGACGCTCCCCGTGTCGGCGGCCTCGTGCATCTGCATGACCGCCGTGTGAAAGCCGCTGTCGCTGTACAGGGGGGCGCGCCACTCCTTGTAGGCGGCGAACTTCAGCCGGTACGTCAGGATGAAATCGAAGAGGTCGTACGAGACCTGGTCCTCGCCGCCCAGCCGCGCGCAGTCGATCGCGTGCAGGCGCTCGAGAAACTTCGCGCAGGCGCGGGCGCGGCGCTCGTGATCCGCCGGCAGGGCGGAGTCGAGCCGGTCGTCGTGCTCCCGCTGGCCGTCGTAGCTCGCGGTGAGCGGATCCTCGTTCCAGGTGAACGCCTGCTCGTCGGCGAAGAGCTGCGAGAGAGACGCGCTCGCGGCAGCGTCGGCGCCGGTCGCAGTCACGGAAGCGGCAGGTTTCATCGTGGAGACGCGGGAGGATCGGGGAAACGTCATCATACCGTTCTCTGCCTCGTCGCCCGGGCTGCGAGCGCAGCGAACGCCGGAAGCCTCGAGTATCGCGCTTCGCGCTCAGCCCAGCCTGCGGCTTGTGGATCCGGCGCAGGTGCCGAGCCGCTTCCTTGACCGTCGACACGCCGCCGCATAGAGTGGGTCGCCAGGTTCGGTCATCGGATGGGTTCATGGCGTCTCGTCGAGATCTCGTCTTTTCGTTGGGCGCGTTGGCCCTGAGCTCTTCGCTTGCCGCCGTGAGTCGAGCGCAGGGAGCGAGAATTCCGCTGGTTGGTTATCTCGAGCCCTCTGCGCCGCAGAACAACTCCTCCCGTTTTCTGGACGATTTCCGCCAGGGGCTCCGAGAGCTGGGCTATGTCGAGGGCAGGAATGTTCAGCTCGAAATTCGCTGGGGAGAAGGTGCGCTCGATCGAATACCTTCCCTCGCCGCGGACCTCGTGCGGCACAAAGTAGACGTGATAGTCGCCGTCAGCTCGCCGAGCGTGTCCGCGGCGAGGGAAGCCACGCGAACCATTCCGATCGTGATGCCTCTCAGCTCGGACCCGGTCGGCGACGGCCTCGTCGCCAGCCTTGCGCGGCCGGGCGGCAACATCACGGGCTTGTCGCTCATGGCGCCGGAGCTCGGGGTGAAACGGCTGCAATTGCTCAAGGAGTTGTTTCCAGGCCTTACCCGACCGCTGGCGGTAGTGTGGAATCCCGATTATGCCGGCATGAGGGCTCGATTCCGGGAAACGCAGGGCGCTGCCCCCGCGATCGGATTGGGCGTGGAATCGGTGGAAGTACGCGATTCGGTCGAGCTCGGCCGCGCATTCGAGCGGCTGGATCGCCGGCCCGCGGATGGTCTCGTGGTCCTCGTCGACCCCCTCACCGTGAGCCAGCGGTCCCGGATCGTGGAATTCGCCGCGAGAGAACGGCTTCCGGCGATCTACGAGACCAGCATCTTCGTCGAGGCAGGCGGACTCATGTCCTACGGGCCGAGCCCCGACGAGCTGGTCCGGCGCGCCGCCAGCTACGTGGACAGGATTCTCCGAGGCGCGAAAGCAGCCGACCTTCCGATCGAGCAAGCGGCCAAGTTCGAGCTGGTGATCAACCTCAAGGCTGCCAAGGCGCTGGGTATCGCCATTCCGCAGGCGATGCTCGTCCAGGCGGATCGCATCATCGAGTGAAGAGGAACAGTCAAGCTCGTCGAGCCCGGCACCGCATCGCACAGCCCGCGGTGAGCGCAGCGAGCCCCGGGACCGGGTGATCGCTTCGGGTGGAGAGTAGTACCATACGGCGCCCGTGTCTCCTGCGAACCCGACGGTAGCGAGCTGCCCCAATTGCGGGGCCGCCCGCCACGGGGCCTGGTGCGCCGAATGCGGGCAGGAATATCCCGGCGACCGCAGCGCCGTCGCGCGAATCGCCTGGCGGCAGTGGCATCGCATCGCGCATTCGCTGTGGGCGCTCATGGTTCGCCCGGGGCAGCTCACGGCGGAGTTCCGCGACGGGCAGCATGCCCGGTCGGTGACGCCGTGGCGCCTCACCTTCAACGTGGTCGCGCTGTTCCTGGTGCTGTCGTTCGTCACCAACTTCCGCGTCGCCAACTTTCCGCGGCTCGATCCGACGGGCAAGGTGGCCCAGGCCGTGCAGGAGGCGCAGGCCAAAACCCACGCCGAGCCGGGTGCGTTCGCCGAGCGCCTCGACCGGCGATTTAATTCGATCTACACGCTGCTGGTGATCGTGATCGTCGGTGCACGAGCTCTCGTGGCGCGCCTGACGCACCCTCGGAACCCGGCGAGCTGGAGCCTGCATGTCGTGTTCGCCCTCCATCTCACCGCGTGGGCGTTCCTCGTGACCCTGGTCTACCTCGTCGCCGCCCGCGTGTTCGGGACGCCGCCGTTCGCGGTCAACAGCGAAGCGGTCGGGGCTGCGATGGGCCTCGTTCTGCTGGGGCTGGTCGAGCTCTGGCAGTGGTGCTACGTGACGCTGGCGTTCAGGCGCGTCTACGGCGATCGCTGGCTGGCGGCGAGCGTGAAGTCGATCGCCATGGTCGCCGTGGGCCTCCTCGTGAGCAACGCGCTCATCTTCGTCGCCCTGGAGCTGGCGCTGAAGACAATCTGAACCGCGGCTCCGTCAGTCCACGCCGCGCGTGCGGAGCACCCGCGTCACCAGCCGCCGGGCGAAGAGTCTGAAGAACACATACGACAAGCACGCGCTCAGCAGGAACGAGATGCCCGCGAGCACGTAGACGCCGGGCAGCGGCGACGAGCCCGGCTGCCGGAAGAACGCGACGGCGCCGGCGCCGATGAGCGAGCTCGCAACGCTGCCGGTGACGCTCGCGCACACGAAGAACAGCAGCCACGCGACGAAGTAGTCTCTCTCGGTCGGACCTGTTGCAAACGCTTGCTCCGCGACGCTCCCCGCGTCGCGCCCCGTCGGAGGCGCGGTGACTCCTTCCCCGACGCCCTGCGCTGCGGCCACGGACTGCGCGTCCGCGGAAATGCGGCTCCGCGCCAGCGACAGGAACTCGGCCCTGACGCCCGGATCGGGAAACGCCCGGTCCCGGACGAGGAGCGATCCGATCGGCCGGTAGACGAATTCGACGCCGCCGGGCACGTCGTCGACGGACGCGACCTGCGGCCACGCGTGAAGCGACTCCTGTCCTAGCTGTCGCGACACGACACCGGCGGACGTGAGCTCCACCTCGCAGGTGAACGGGCCGTCGCCGCCCAGCCTCTCGCGGTAGAACGCCTGCAGGCGGGCGCTCCCGCCGCGCCGCCGCGCGAGAAAGAAGACCGCGGCGAACACGATCGCCGCCACGACCGCACCCGCCACGCTGCGGTCCTCCGTCTCCCATGGCGTGGCGAGGAACACGAGCAGCCCGACGAGTACGGCGGCGACGATGCTGTTCGTCAGGCGCCAGCGTTGCACCAGAGGCGAGCGACTGACCGCGCGTCTCGACACTTCGGCCATGTCGGCCGGCGTGAAGTCGAACCCGACTTTCATGTTCCCTCCTCGACGACGGCGCTCGCGTGGAGGGCCGCTCCGGCGAGGAGCGCGGCGACGATCGACCGACGGGCGACGCGCGCGGCGCCTTGCATCTCAGCTCGCCGCGGTCGGCGGCTCGTCCTCGATGTTGCGGAATCCGGCGCAGGCCTTGCGAAGTCCCAGCATCGCCGGCCACGATCGCGCGACCATGTCGAGCGACCGTGCGATGCGCGAGTGCATGGGCAGGCGCACCGCCGGCGGGACCTCGCCGGCGTAGCGCTCGAGGTCGACGTAGAAGCTCGCCGTGCTGCCGACGTCCTCGAGCTCGAGCGCGTGGCTGGCCGAGCGCTCGCGGATCGTGGCGTCGGTGCGCTCGTGCACCGGCTCGGTCATCAACATGTACTCCGGGATCGGCACGTCGTTCTTGAGCATCCGGTGGACGAGGATCACATCGAAGCCGGCGAGCTCGGTCATCTTCTTGACCTTCTGCACCGCCGCTTCGCCGAAGTGCCCGACCAGCTTGATCTTGAGGTTGCCGGCCTGCTCGCAGCCGTCGCACTTGCACAGGTTGTTGACCTTCAGATCGGCGATGCGCGCGTGGAACGCGCGGTAGATCGCGGCTGCCTGGTCGCCGACGAAGGCGAGGCTGGGCTCCGAGCCCGCGGGAAACGAGACGTAGAAGAACGCGGCGTCGCCTTCGAGCTTCGCGAGCGAGAGCCGCTTGCTCGTCGCGTTGATCACGGTCTCCAGCAGCTGGGCGATGATCTCCTGCGCGTGCGCGAGGCTCGAGCGATGGAACTTCATGAACCGCGTGTAGCCGGCGATGTCGGCGATGAGCATGAAGGTCGGCTGGATGACCATGATCGTTGATATACGCAGAAAAGGCCCCGGCGGACGGGCGGGAGTATTTTCGCTCGGCTGCCCCGCGTCAAGCGGACCGCCGCGAGCGGTGTTGCATGGCCGGAGTTCCAGGGAGCAATATCTTCCGGCTGTCGCGCTCATCAAAACAGGGAGATTCCGATGAAAAAGCGATCCAAGCACGCCCCGACCGGCACGATCTGCCGCCACCCCGAAGCCGCGGAAAAAGCGCTGAAGCGCTGCCAGAAGGGCCTCGACGCGGTGACCTTCGACCGCGTCCTCGAGCGGGCCCGCAAGGCGAGCGAGCTTCGCGAGCTGCGCGCTGCCGCCAACGCGCCGATCCGCAAGCTGATCGAGCAGGACAAGAAGGCGATGCGCGCGCTCGCCGAAGTGTCCCGGCTGCAGAAGGAGGCCCTTGGCGGACGCTCGCTCAGCGTCTACAGCCAGACCTTCGGGCCGTTTCCGTCGTGGAGCCTCGACCTCAGCCCGGGACTGCACGTCTTCACCCCGCCGTTCGATCTCGACCGGCCCGGCCCCACTTCCGGCTCGCCGACGAAAGCGACGGCCGATCGCGATACGGGAGAGATCTTCGTCAACTGCTCGTACGATTCCGATGCGCACGGCTACCGCGCCGCGAGCGCGAGCATCGTCATCATCTTCCAGCCGAGCGTGATCGGCACGCTGTCGGTCCGCCCGTACACGAAGTACGCCGACACCTGGACGGTCGCCGGCCTGCATCTCTCCGCGCACAGCGAGGGGCATCTCACCATCACCGCCTCCCGCGACGACAACGGCCAGGTGCTCGACAGCCGCGACATCACGCTGTGGAACCAGACGACCGAGAGCGACGTCAACTCCGGCGACGACGACGGCGTCGCCTGGCCGCCGGACTTCCAGGTGAACTTTCTCGCCGAGCCGGGACGCAACTACCTGGTCGCGATCACGGCCAGCGTGTCCGGCGACCAGTCCGGCGACCAGTCGATCGGCTTTTTCCCCTCGTGGAGCTTGTTCGACGGCTGCATCTCCGCGTCGGTGCCGTGGCTGGTCGCGGAGCTGCGTCCCTGAAACGGCGTCGGACGCGCTGCACCGGTCGCCTCCCGCCGAGGCGTCCAAGGTAGGCGGACGGAACCGGGGAAGACCTAACCGAGGCTGCGGGCGCGCGACGCCAACTCGCGCCGCGCGGGAGTGTTCTCGCACCCCGCAAGTGGCCGAGGCGTGCGGCGGCCGCCCCTGTCAGCCAAGAAAAATGCGAATTTCGATAGATTGCCCGAGCAACGCGAGGCTCGCTCGTTGGCGAGGCTTAGGATGGCTGCTATAGGCGTCGACAGGGAGCCGCCATGAATGCGTTCCGAATCGCCTTTTGGACTGCTGCGCTGCTGGCGCTCGTCACGGGCTTCGACGCCTGCGCCGCCGACCCGTTCTGCTTCAAGAACCACTACATTCTCGGAGACCCCTGCGCCGCTCAGCCCGGGGTCGCGGCGCCGACGGTGAGCGTTGCGGCGCTTGCGGACGAGGGCTGCTACGCCAACTCCCCACTCAGGGAGATATCCGATCCACTCGTTACTGCGGATGGCAAGCGATTGACCGGTGTTCTGATCGCCCGATGCGCCGGAGTCAGCCCCTACGCTTACGCGCTTGCCGTGCAGCGCCTCAACGCCGACGGTTCGGCGGACCACTCGCTTAACCGTAGCGGGATTGCGGTGGTGCCGATCTGGGGCTATTACGAGTTCGCCGATGCGATTGCCGTTCAGCCCGACGGCAAGATCCTCGTCGGAGGGAACGCCGCCGTGCCAAGACCGGTGACGGAGGTCGATAGCTGCTATCCGGCGTTTTGCCGTTACTTCCCATCCGTAGTCAGGCTCAACGATGATGGGACGCTGGATCGGACCTTCAATGGAACCGGCAAGATCGTTCTCGCGATCGGTGACGAGAACACCGGTCCATACGAGGATGTGGGCGAGTTTGGAACTCTGACGGGGATGGTGCTGCAGGACGATGGCAAGGTCCTGATCATGGCCGGAGAGGCACCGGTCGCGCGCCTGCTCGCGGACGGTACGCTCGACTCGACGTTCAGCGGCCCGGCGCCGCCCGCGCGCGAGTACACGGTCCCGGGAGAAATCGTCGCCGAATACTACGCCGCGTCGCTCGATCATTACTTCATGACCTGGGTTCCCGAGGAGATTGCCGCGTTGGAGGCGGGTGCTATCCCCGGCTGGGTGCATACCGGCGGGAGCTTCAAGGTGTTCTCCACGCCCGAGGCTGAAACCTCGCCGGTCTGCCGTTTCTACATCCCGCCGCAATGGGGAGACTCGCATTTCTTCGGCCGCGACATCGCGGAGTGCGAGCAGACGCGCAGCGCGTATCCGGCCTACATCCTCGAGGCCGCGCAGTTCATGCACGTCTACCTGCCCACGGCAGGCGCATGCCCGGTGCAAACGACGCCGGTGTACCGGGTTTTCGACGCTCGCGCCGACGTCAATCACCGCTACGTGACCGACAAGGCGCTCCGCGACCAGATGCTCGCCCTGGGCTGGGTCGCGGAAGGTGACGGGCCTGACGCCGTAACGATGTGCGCGCCGCAGTAAGCGTCGTTGCGCGCGCCGCGTGTCGGTCGCCGTGACGCGTCAGAGCGGCATCTGCCGCATCGTTATCCGAGTCTCCGCCTCGGACCTGCGGCTCCTGTCCGGCCACCGGTTCTACTGATCGACCCGGCCCTCCCGGCGGCGTGGCCTCGGGAGTATGCTGGTCGGGCACCGATGCCAGTTCGCGGCCCGAAGACGGCCGGGATCATCGGGTTCAATGGATCGGAGAAGCGCATGCCCAAGGTCCGAGCCGGCAACATCACCCTGAACTACGAGCAGCAGGGCAGCGGCGAGCCCCTGGTGCTCATTCCCTACCTCGCGGCCGACTACGCCTGCTACGCCTTCCAGGTCGCCGACTACGCCAAGCGCTTCACCTGCATATCGGTGGATCTGCGCGGGACGGGCGAGTCGGACAAGCCCGCCGGCGCCTGCACGACCGAGATGTTCGCCGACGACGTCGCCGCGCTGATGCAGGCGATCGGCGTGGAGAAGGCGCACGTCACCGGGCTGTCTCTCGGAGCGGCCACCGGGATGTGGCTCGCGGCCAAGCATCCCGAGCGGGTCGCGTCGCTCTCGCTTCACAGCGGCTGGACCAGGAGCGATCCTTATCTCAGGACGGTCGTGCAGAGCTGGCAGGTGATGGCGAAGGCGATGAACAGCGTTCCGGACATGGTCATCCAGGGCATTTTCCCCTGGTGCTTCACGCCGGAGCTCTACGCTCGGAAGCCGGAATACATCCAGGCGCTCTCGGACTTCGTGCACGGCCGTCCCAGGCAGCCGCTGGAAGCGTTTATGCAGCAGTCCGATGCGGTGCTGGCGCACGATGCCGAGGCGCAGCTCGGCAGGATCCGGGCGCCGACGCAAATCACCTTCGGCCGCCACGACGCGGTCACCTCGACCCGCTTCGCGGAGCCGCTGAAGACGAAGATCCGCAATGCCGAGCTCTACGTCTTCGAGGACTGCTCGCATGCGCCGATCTACGAGGACGTGGCGCTGTTCAACGAGAAGACGCTTGCCTTCCTGACCCGGCACGCGGGCTGAGCCGGCCGCGGTCTGCGACGATTCGGAACCGGCGGGGTCGCGCCTGAATCGGACTGCCGGTGCTGGTGCGCAACGGCGGGCGGAGGAGGGCCTCCTCGCGTCTTCGGTGCGCTGGCTTTCGCCCGTCCGGCGGATTACCATGCTGCGAGGAGAAAAATCGCGGCTGCGACAAGAACTCCCATCCCCTTCACCCCGGCACGCCGGGAGTCGAAACAACGTCAGGGAGACGTTCATGACGCTTGGCAAAGTTCTGCCTCACGGGGTAGTGCGGCGCTGCGTGCTCGTCTCGATGGTCTCGCTCGCGGCCCTTGCTGCCGGCGGTCCCGCGAGCGGCGGGCCGCTGGGCACCAAGAGCGTCCAGGTGCTCGGGCTGTGTTCCGGCGGCGGCCAGCTGTGCAACGACATTCCGGCATTTGCATACCACGTGGGCGGCAACGGCGGCCTCAGGATGGCCAAGTTCGTTTCCAACGGCCCGGCGGCCTGCTCGGCCGTGCGGATTCATTTCCTTGTCGAAGGGACGGAAGTCGCGGTGACGGGCTTCGTGGGCCCCGGCGACGACACCGGCCCCATCAGCCTGGGGTTCATCGGTCCGGGGGGCCACACGATCGGCGTGCAGGCCGAGGGAGAAGTCGGCGGCTGCAATGTCGGTAACCTCATCTCCTGGACCGGACTCGTAGCCGTCTGGAAGCACCCCTGAGCAGCCCTGCGCGACGAGGCTGTGGACGGGCTCGCAGGTTACTGAGTCCCGGGAGCGACGGATGATCAGACTGCTTTGCGGATCGCGCGACACGGCATTGCCCGGCGCGACCGCCGCGGGCGAAGCACTGTGGCTCGATCGCGCCGACGTCGAGCACGCCACCGGCTGGGTCTGGAAGCCGCAGGGCATGTGCCGCGACGACACCTGCATGCCCCTGCCGCGCGGCTCGCCGATGGCCAGCGGCGACAGGCTCGACATAGCCGCCTTCTGGCGCCACGCGGGCTGGCCGGTGGTGCACGATGCTTCGTCGCAGCTCTGGGTCCTGGGCGAAGGCGCCGCGCAGCGCGCCGAGGCCCTTGCATCGCTGCAGGCCCCGGACTTCGAGCTGCCGGACCCGGCCGGACATCGGCATCGCCTGTCGGACTTCCGCGGCCGAAGAGTATTCCTCGCGACCTGGGCCTCCTGGTGAGGCTGCAGAGCCGACTTGCCCGTGTGGCAGTCACTCCACGAAGCAGCGAAAGACCACGGCTTCACGGTGCTCGCGGTCGCGCTCGACGAGCCCGAGGCGGCGCGGCGGTGGATCGACGCGGCCTCGCCCGGCTTCCCGTGCCTGATCGACCGCGATCACCGCGTGGCGGAGCTCTATAACCTGGTGAACGTGCCGCAGGCGGTCTGGATCGACGAGGAGGGCCGGATCGTCCGCCCGCCGGAAGTCGCCGGGTCGACCGACGGCTTTCGCGCCCGCGACCGGGTCACGAAGACCGTCCCGGCCGACATCGTGTCCCAGCGGACCCGAGTGAAAGCGGCGTACATGGAGGCCGTGCGCGACTGGGCCGTTCGCGGCGCCGCGAGCCCGAATGCGCTCGACCCCGAGTCGGTCGCCGCGCGCCTGAGCGTTCCCGACGCGTCGGTTGCCGAGGCGCATGCGCGCTTTCATCTCGGGCAGGCCCTGGTCCGCGACGGTCGCGCGGACGAAGCGGCCGCGCAATTCGCCGAAGCATCGCGGCTGCATCCGCAGTCCTGGGCGATCTGGCGGCAAAGCGCGCGCAAGGACGATACGGGGCTCGCCTCGATGCCGGAATTCTGGGCGCGCGTCGACGCGCTGGGCGATCGCCCCTACTACCCGCAGCCGGAACTGGCCGCCGTGCCGCCGAAGTCGGCGCCTTAACCTGCGCGATCGAGCCGCGTGCTCCAGCGGCAGCTCGGCGCGAGCGACGCCAGCGGGCTCAACGTGGCGCGCCCGCCCAGCGCGCGACGATCGCGTGCAGCGCGTCGAGCCCGTCGGTGAGCGCGGCCGGTCCGGGCTGCAGGATGATCGGCGACTTGATCTCGTGCAGCTCTCCGTCGTGCACCGCGGGGATCGCCGACCAGCCCGCTCGCGCCGCGACGCGTTCCGGACGAAACTTCTTGCCGCACCACGAGCCGATGATCACGTCGGGGCGTTCGCGAACGACCTCGAGCGGGTCGGCGACGACACGGCCTTGCGCCAGGCTGCTTGCGGACCGATCGGTGAAGATGTCGGAGCCGCCGGCGATGCCGATCAGCTCCGACACCCAGCGGATCGCGCTGATCTGCGGCTCGTCCCATTCCTCGAAGTAGACGCGCGGACGGCGCGGCAGCCGAAGCGCGGCGGTGCGCACGCCCTCGACGCGGGCTTCGAGCTCGCGCGCGTAGCGCTCGGTCTTCTCCCACGCGCCGACCATCGCACCGAGCCGGCGCACGTAGGCGAGGATGCCCGCCACTGACCGATGATTGCTGATCCACACTTCGATGCCGCGCTTGACGAGCGCCTGCGCGATGTCGGCCTGAATGTCGGAGAACCCGACCACGAAGTCCGGCTCGAGACGCACGATCTGCTCGATGCGGGCGCTCACGAAGGCGGACACCTTGGGCTTTTCCCGCCGTGCCCTCGCGGGGCGCACCGTGAATCCGGAGATGCCGACGATGCGATCGGCCTCGCCGATGGCGTAGAGCACTTCGGTTGGCTCTTCGGTCAGGCAGACGATGCGCTGAGGAAAGGCGTCGGCCATGGGCTTTCTATTGTGGCACGTACGGTGTCAGAATCGGCACGCGCGGCATGCGCCGTGCCGCCACGGGAGCCGGCGGCCGTCGCCGGCTGCCCATCCTTGAGGAACGAATCGTGATCCACCCGCTTACGAAAGTCGGCTTCTTCGCCGCGCTGCTCGCATCGACGCTCGTCCTTGCCGCGCCGAGCGCGAGCGCATTCGATCTCGTCGTGCATTCGTCGACGGTGCTGAAGGCCCTCAAGGCGCAGGTCTTCAAGGACCGGGGCCGCTACGACCTGCAGCCGCCCGACCGCTGCAGCGATCCGCGCCTGGACAATCCGACCGTCTCGTTCAAGCAGGGACGGGTCTACGTCGGTGCGCGCTTTGCAGGAAAGCTGGGGGCGCTGATCGGGGGCGTGTGCAAGTCGATGACCGCTGAGCCGAGCGCAGTCATGCTTTCGGCACGACCGGTCCTGCGCGGGCAGGAAGCCGCGCTCGACGACGTGCGCCTCGAAGCGGCCGACGACCCGATCGTCGCCGCCGCGCTGCAGAACCTGATCCGGGCCAACTCGCTTTCGAAGCTGCACATCGATCTGTTCCAGGCGGCGCGTGCGCTCACGGCGCCGGACAGGACAGCCCCCTACGTGGTGACCGTGCGCGAGCTCAGGTTCAGCGCGCTGGCAGTGCAGAACGAAGAGCTTCGCGTCGCGGTGGACGGCGTCGTCGAAGTCCGCTAGCGGATCAGGTTCCGCGTCGCGCCAGGAAGTCGATCTCGACCAGCGCGTCGCGCGCGAGCGCGGTCACCCCCACGCAGGTGCGCGCCGGAAGGCGATCCTTCGGGAAATAGGATCGGTAGATTTCGTTCATCGGCGCGTAGTCGCGCTCGAAATCGGTGAGGAAGGCGCGCACCGCGACGACATGCTCGAGCCCGAGCCCCACGCCTTTCAGAACGAGGGCGAGGTTGTCCATCACGCGGCGCGTCTGGGCTTCGATCCCCACCGGCAGCGGCGCGGCGTCGTCGTTCGGATCGGTGGGCATCTGCCCGGTGAGGAACACCCAGCCGTCGACCTCGACGGCGTGCGAGAACGGCGCGACCGGCGTCGGTGCGCCGGGAATCATCAGGAAGCGCGGACCGCTCATTCGCTCGACCCTCGCAGGCCGTGCTTGGCGAGCTCGAACGCGACCGGCAGCAGCGACACCACGATGATCGCGAGGACCACCCAGGAGAAATGCTGCTTCACCGCGGGAATGCCGCCGAAAAGGTAGCCGGCTCCTACGAGCGACCCGACCCAGAGCAGGGCGCCGCCGACGCAGAACGCGAGGAAGCGAACGTAGTCCATGCGTCCGAGGCCCGCGACGAAGGGCGCGAAGGTCCTCACGAGCGGAACGAAACGGGCGATCACGACGGTCTTGCCGCCGTGACGGGCATAGAACGCGTGCGTGCGCTCGAGGGCGCGGCGGTTGAGGAATCGGCCGTGGCTTCTCTCGATCCGGGTGCCGAACAATCGGCCGATCCAGTAGTTGCAGTTGTCGCCGCAGAGGGCGGCGCAGATGAGCGTCAGGCCGAGCAGCTCGACCGGCATCCCGGCGGAAGCCCACAGCGCGCCGGAAGCGAACAGCAGGGAATCGCCCGGCAGGAACGGCGTCACGACGAGCCCGGTCTCGCAGAACACGATCAGGAAGAGGATCGCGTAGATCCACGGACCGAAGCGCAGCAGCAGCGAGCCGAGCTCGGTGTCGAGATGCAGGATG
The DNA here is from genome assembly GCA_035501595.1 of Casimicrobiaceae bacterium. Lineage (GTDB taxonomy): Bacteria > Pseudomonadota > Gammaproteobacteria > Burkholderiales > Casimicrobiaceae > PALSA-1003. The sequence continues at coordinate 29,550 of DATJVX010000005.1, forward strand.
AACTGCCAGGCCGTCGCGAGGAGCTCCATGGCGCCGCGATGATCGCACGGATCGATGCGGCTTTGGCCGGGAGTCGCCCGGCGACTGGGCGTGCCGCTCCCGGCCCGGCGATGAACAGCCAGCCCGGCGCCGAGCGTCGCGAACCCGGAAATCGATCACGCCGGTCGCGCCGCGCGCCCGGCCCGCGCTACAATCGTTTCCCCCGAGGAACTTCGGTTCGATGCCGTGGTCCACGTCCGGCCACTTCGAAGCCCCGACCGCACCGTGCGCCTTCGTCACGCGCTCTTCGTGCTGAGCCTGCTGATCGCCGGCTCCGCTGCCGCGCAAAGCGGCGCCGCCGTCTCCGCTGCGGCCCCTATTCCCGATCTGGGCTGGGAGCAGACCGCGGCCGTCTTCGACGCGGCGGATCGCGAGCACGAGCCGCCTTCGGGGGGCGTGCTCTTCGTCGGCAGCTCGTCGATCCGGCTGTGGGACAGCCTGCAAAAGGACTTCGCCTCCCTGCCGGTCGTCATCAACCGCGGCTTCGGCGGCTCGAAGCTCTCCGACTGCGTGCGCCACGTCGACCGGCTGGTTTTGCCGTACCGGCCGCGCCTCGTGCTTGTCTACGCCGGCGACAACGATCTCGCGGGCGGGCGCTCGGCGCACGACATCCTCGTGCGCTTCAGGGCGTTCGCCGAGGACGTGCACGCGGCGCTGCCGCAGACGCGCGTCGCATTCATCTCGATCAAGCCGTCGCCGGCCCGCGCCTCGCTGATCGCCGAGATCCGCCGCGCCAACGCGCTGGTGCGCGACTACGTCTCGACCCAGCCCAACACCGAGTTCATCGACGTGTTCACGCCGATGCTGGGCACCGACGGCCTCCCGAGGGCGGAGCTCTTCCGCGAGGACGCGCTGCACCTGAACGCCAGGGGCTACGACCTCTGGCGCTCCGTAATCGCGCCGTACGTGAGCTAGCGGGTCAGCCTGCCGCCGGAGCGCGCCTCGCCTGCGCGCCGCGCGGACGGGATCGAGCGAGGGCGGCGAATCCCGCCGCCGCGAACATCGCCGCGAAGGCCGCTGCCAGGAGCGCGACGTCGATCCAGACCGGCCGTGCCGGGTCCGCGGCGCCGAGGAACGCGAGCGCCGCGAGACAGACGACGAGGTGCGCGCAGAATGCCGGCAGCGCGGCGCGGCCGAGCCACTCCAGCCACGACGGAAGCAGCCAGCGCGCTTTGCGCGGCGCGAGCGCCAGCACGACCAGCACGATCGACAGGAAATCGAGCAGCCGCATCGGCCCGAGCGTCCACTTGTCGAAGAGGACGTTGAGCTCGCCGCCGTTCGGCTCCGGCACCTGCCCGGTCGTGTGGCGCCAGACGAGCCAGAACGCGGCGTAGGCGAGCGCGATGATGCCGACCCACTGCGGGGGGCGGTGATTCTCCGCATGCGTGGTCGCGAAGCCGTGGCCCACCCAGAGCCCCAGTACCCACATGAGCTGCCAGGCGAGAAACGAGAACGATCCGGTCTGGCCGTAGTGGAGGTCGAAGCCGCCCACGTAGCCCGCGACCGCGAACAATCTTCGCCCGACGCCCAACTGCGCGAGCAGCCACAGTCCCGCGCTGGCGGCGAGCACCAGCGTCCAGCCGCGGCGGCGCGCCAGCACGAGCGCGAACGGCGTCGCCGCAAGGAACACGACGTAGAGCGGCAGGATGTCCAGGAGCGGCGGGTTGTAGAGCAAAGCGAGGCTCTGCGCGGCGGCCCACGGGCCCGAGCTCAGAAAATAGGAAGCGAGATCGGTGATCGCAACCTGGCCGCGCGCCACGCCGATCGGGACCGCCACGAGAAACAGGAAGCCGAGCAGGGAGACGTGGCATGCGTAGACCGCACCCAGCCGGTGCCGCAGCCACTGACGCATCGCTGACGCGCCTTGCGTCTCCGCGCGCCCCGTTCCTACATACGCCGCGAGAAACGCCGAAAGAAAGACGAAGCCCTCGGCGGCGGAGACGAAGCCGAGCGGCTGCCCGGCCGGATCGCTGAACCGCGTGGGCATGTGGGTGAGCGTCATGAGGACGAGCATCAGTCCTCGCAGCGCATCGATCTCCGGCAGCCGTTTCATCGGCGGTTGGACTGCGCCCGTGCGCCTAGGTTGCGTGAAGACCGTGACAAATTCTCTCGCGGCCGATCGATCCCGCTCCCAAGGGCCCGCAGTCGCTGCCGTCGCCAGCGCTCCATGCCGGTGCGAGCGTCGCACCGGGATGCGGCGGCGCGCGGCGGGAGGCCCCTACGTCGCGGTGCATCCCGACAGGTGAATTTTCGATTGGTCGGACGCTGGCTTCGGTGCTAGATTGGCTTGGCAGACAGCCCGGCTGCCGCGTGCGGCGATTCGTCGCGAAGGCAGCCGATCATCGAACTCACCTCGGTACGGAGGAGAACACGATGAGGAACGACACGACGAAGATTTCCCCGGCCGCGATCAAGAAGGCGATCCTCGCGGTCGAAACCGAGCGCATGAAGCACCCGGCCGCGTTTCGAGCGGACCGCGCGCAACGCGCCCTGCTGCAGAAGAGCAGACGGGAATCGGAGAAGATGCTCTCCGGCTTCCTCAGGGAGGCGGGCCTCGACCTGAAGAAGCTCCAGGCGCAGCAGCAGCGCCGTGGCGCCGAGCTCGAACGCATGGTCGCCAAGCAGAAGGCGGACGCTGTCCGGCTCGCGGCGCAGCGCAAAGACCCGCTCCACTCGAGCGTCGCCGCGCAGGTCAGGGCGGCGAAGGACCTCGCTGCGCGCAGCGATTTCTTTCCCTATCCGACGTTCACCCTGGACGAGCCGATTCTCATCTGGTCGATCCCCCTCGCGAACATCGCGGACTCCTCGGCGGCGCCCTTCGACAGCTGGGCGAAATTCGACTTCAAGTCGTCGGGCTCCGGTACCCAGAAGGTGGGCTTCTACTTCTTCTGGTCGAATCCCTACCAGGACTACGCGGTGATCAACGTCGGCACGTTCATGTCGGCGGTCGGTCACCTCCGCTCGCACGCCCCCTGGGGCTGGGGGACGAACACCAGCGAGGTGATGGCCTACGCGGTGCTGAACCTGTGGTTCGGCTGGCCCAGCGGCGTGACGTCCGCGTACGGCGACAGCTTCTTCCTCGGGCGCAGCGGCGCGCTGTCGACCACCCTCATCGGCCCGGACACCGAAGGCTTCTCCATCTCGCAAGGGGTGAGTCTCGATGCGTCGATGTTTCCGGTGCCGCCGAACACGCTCGTGGTGTTCGAGGTCGCGCTCGAGCTCGACTACGACAACGACAGCGGCAACATCGATGCGGATTTCGCGTCCGGGAACTTCCAGATCGCCTGTCCCGTCGTCGTGTTCTCGCTGCTCAACAAGCCGCCGGGCAGCGTCCTGGCGTGAACCGCGACGCTCGCGCAGCCCGGCGGTGAATGCGAACCCCGGGGAGCCGCTCCGCGGACCCCGGGCACCGCTGCGCTTGAGCCGCTCTACGCTCAGTCCGGGCTTTCGCCGGGCGGCCGCGCCCCTCTGCCCGTCCGGTCGAGGTTCAGGTACTCCCGCGGCGTCCGCGGTGCGGCGGCTCTGCTCTTACCAGCGCGTCGTGCTCGGCGCGAAACCGCGTAAGGTCGCCAGCGCCGGCGTTGGGCTCATAGAGAGGCGCATGTAGCCGTCGGCGACGTCGCCGTTCCAGCCGGCACTCGACGCGAAGAGCGCCGGAGCGATTCTGCGTGCATGGTGCGGGCTCGCCGTCGAAGAGACTGCGGCACTCAGCTCAATATCGGACGATCTCCTACGGGAGCGCCTCCAAGGTACGGAACACGACGGCGCGCAAGCTCTCTAACCGGGGCAGGCGCATTCGCGCAAACGACAGGAGAATGAAGACTATGAAACGATCGCTGCTCAGTCTAACTGCAGGGCTCACGCTCGCGGCATCGACGGGTCTTGCACATGCAGACACCAAGGGTGTGACGGTCGGCACGCTGGAGTGTCACGAAGCAAACGGCGCGACCCTCGTATTCAAATCGACGCGCGACCTCAACTGCACCTTCAGCGGTCTGGAGAAAAGCAGCCCGGTCGTTCGCTTCACGGGCAAGATCGATCGTTACGGGCTGGACATCGGCTTCACGGAGAACGCCGTGATCCTGTGGGGAGTCGTCTCGACCAGCGCGACGTTCGCGCCGGGCGATCTCGCGGGCAAGTACGGCGGCCTCACCGCGCAGGTCGGATGGGGCGGCGGCCTCGGAGCCAGCGTACTGTTCGGCGGCACGCACAACGGCTTCGCGCTCCAGCCGCTAACCGTCCAGGGCTTCAACGGCATCAACCTCGCGGCCGGCGTGGCGGAAGTCGAGTTGCATCCGGTTTCCTCGTAAGTCCAACGAGCTCCCGAAGAGCCGGCCCGGACCGAAGCGCAAGGCTTGCGGTCCGGGCGGATCCACGCTGCGGTGCGAACGTCGCGGCTCGCGTTGCCCTTGTAAGATTTACAGCGTGATTCGCCGTCAAAAACTACGCGGCGAAGCGGCGTTCTTCGTTGCGGTTTGTCGAGGCAGCCTCTATAGTTTTCGCTGCACACGGAAAAAGCTTCGTGACCGTTTCCCGCGAAACAGCGCCGGCCGCGTACGAGTTTCTCGCAGGTGGCGGCGAAATGGGCGCGCGCACGCGCGCCTTCGACTGGTCGAAGACGGCGCTCGGCCCGGTCGATGCATGGCCGCAGAGCCTGCGCAGCACGGTCGGCATGCTGCTGCCCTCCAAGGCCCAGATCATCCTGTTCTGGGGTCCGGAGTTCGTCGTCCTCTACAACGACGCGTACCGTCCGGTCTTCGGGGCGAAGCATCCGCACGCGCTCGGGCTGCCGGGGCGCGAAGCCTGGAGCGAGATCTGGGACGGCATGCTGCATCCGCTGCTCGCCGGCGTCGTGCGCACCGGCGAAGCCTTCTGGGCGAGAGATCTGCTGTTCGCGATCGAGCGCTACGGCTTCCTCGAGGAGACCTACTTCGACGTTTCTTACGACCCCGTGCGAGTGGAGTCCGGTGGCGTTGGCGGCGTGTACTGCATCGTCACCGAGACGACCGAGCGGGTCATCGGCACGCGGCGAATGACGCTGCTCAAGGACCTGGCGGCGCGCAACGCGACGGCGCGCAGTGCGCGCGAGGCTTGCACGCTGGCGATGGAGACTCTGGCGGCGCAACCGCAGGACGTGCAATTCGCGCTCGCGCACCTGGACGGCGAGCTGCTGGGCTGCACGCCCGGAGCGCAGGAGCAGCGGACGAGCGCGAAACCCGAGCTCGTCAAAGTGCTGCCGCTGGCCGGCTCCGGCGCTCGCTCAGGCGAGCTCGTCGTGGGGCTCAATCCGCGGCGTCCCCTCGACGAGGCCTATCGGGCGTTTCTCGCTCTCGTCGCTGACCAGTTCGTGACCGCGCTCGCTAATGCGCGCGCATACGAGGCGGAGCGCATGCGCGCCGAGGCGCTTGCGGAGATCGATCGCGCGAAGACGGCGTTCTTCAGCAATGTGAGCCACGAGTTCCGCACACCGCTCACGCTCATGCTCGGCCCGCTCGAGGAACTGCTCGCGAGCGAAACCGGCGAGCGGCACGCGCTGCTCTCGGTGGCGCACCGCAACGGGCAGAGGCTCCTGAAGCTCGTCAACACGCTGCTCGACTTCTCGCGCATCGAGGCGGGTCGGACGCAGGCGGCCTACGAGCTGACCGACGTGAGCGTGCTGACGACCGACCTCGCCAGCAATTTCCGCTCCGCGTGCGAGAAAGCCGGGCTCGCGCTCGTCGTCGACTGCGAGCGGGGTGCGCTCGCGTGGATCGACCGCGAGATGTGGGAGAAGATCGTCCTCAATCTTCTATCCAACGCGTTCAAGTTCACGCTGAAGGGCTCGATCGAAGTACGGCTACGCGCGCAGGACGAGCACCTGCGCCTGACCGTCCGCGATACCGGCACCGGCATCCCTGCCTATTCGCTCGAGCGCATCTTCGAGCGCTTCCACCGGGTGGAAGGCGCGCGCGGGCGCAGCCACGAAGGCAGCGGCATCGGGCTCGCGCTGGTGCAGGAGCTCGTGCGCCTGCACGACGGCTCGATCCGGGTGGAGAGCGACCCGGGCGTCGGCACGACGTTCACGGTGGACATTCCGAAAGGCAGCCTCCATCGGCCGGCGGATCGCGCCGGGGATTCGCGCAAGCCGCAGTCCGATACGGGCAGCGTGCAGCGCGCCGACAGCTTTCGGCTGGAGGCTCTCGGCTGGCTGGGCGAACCTACCACCGCTGTCGAGCATCGCGCCGGAGCGGCGCGCGTGCTCGTCGTCGACGACAACGCGGACCTGCGCGACTACGCGCGCCGCCTGCTCGCCGAGGACTACGACGTCGAGCTCGCGGCGGATGGACGCGAGGCGCTCGCGGCCGCCCGCGCGCGCAAGCCCGACATCGTGCTCACCGACGTCATGATGCCGCAGCTCGACGGCTTCGGTCTCATCCGTGAGCTGCGCAAGGATCCCGTGCTCTCCGTGGTCCCGATCATCCTGCTTTCCGCGCGCGCCGGCGAGGAGGCTCGGCTCGAGGGCATCCACCAGGGCGCGGACGACTACCTGGTGAAGCCGTTCAGCGCGCGCGAGCTCCTGGTACGCGTCGGCTCGCTGCTCCAGTCGCAGGAGCTGCGCAGACGTGCTCTCGAGGCACAGCGCGAATCGGAGCAGAGCTTCCGCCTGCTGTTCGAGTCGATGGACGAAGGCTACTGCATCATCGAGGTGTTCTTCGACGCGCACGACCGGCCGCTCGACTTCCGCTTCCTGGAGGTCAACCCCGCCTTCGAGAAGCAAAGCGGGCTCAAGGGCGCGCGGGGCAAGCTGGTCAGCGAGCTCGTTTCCGGGCTCGAGCAGTACTGGTTCGACATCTACGGCCGCATCGCCAGGACGGGCGAGACGCTGCGCTTCGACAACGAAGCCGCCCCGCTGGGACGCTGGTACGACGTGTGCGCGTTTCGCATCGGACCGCCCGAGCTGCGGCGCGTCGGCGTGGTGTTCAACGACATCACCGGCCGCAAGCGTGCCGAGCAGGCGCTGCGCGACGCGGACCGGCGCAAGGACGAGTTCCTCGCGACGCTGGCGCACGAGCTGCGCAATCCCCTCGCGCCCTTGCGCAATGCCTTGCAGCTCCTGCGGGCGGCGGAGCCCGGCGACGCGACGCAGGCGAAGGCGGGCGAGATCATGGAACGGCAGCTCAACCACCTCGTGCGCCTGGTGGACGACCTCCTGGAAATGGCGCGCATCAGCCGGGGAACGCTCGAGCTGCGCAGCGAGCGCGTGGAGCTCAACGCCGTGGTCAGGAGCGCGCTGGAGACGAGCGAGCCGCTGATCGCGGCTTCACGCCATCGCGTCGAGATCTCGATTCCCGGAGAGGCGATCTGGCTCGAGGGCGATCCCGTGCGGCTGGCGCAGATCGTATCCAACATGCTCAACAACGCCGCGAAGTACACGCCCGACGGCGGGCTCATCGCGCTGGAGGCGCGGCGCGAAGGCGCGCAGGCGACGATCGCCGTGCGCGACAACGGCGCGGGGATACCGCCCGAATCGCTCTCGCGCATCTTCGAGATGTTCAACCGCGGCACGTGGCACGGCGAGCAGCGCCAGGGCGGGCTCGGCATCGGGCTCGCGCTCTCGCGCCGCCTTGCCGAGATGCACGGCGGCACGATCGAGGCGCGGAGCGAGGGCGTCGGCAAGGGCAGCGAGTTCATCGTGAGCCTGCCGCTCGCGAGCGTTCAGGCGCCGGCGATCATCCCTGCCGCCAAGACTCCGCAGATACTCCCCTCGGGGCGCGTCCTGATCGTCGACGACAATCGCGATGCGGCGGCCAGCCTGGCGATGCTGCTACACACGCTCGGCGCCGAGGTATACGTCGCCCACGACGGGCCCGCTGCGATCGAGACGTTCTGCGCCCGAGCTCCCGAGATCGTGCTGCTCGATGTCGGCATGCCGGGCATGAGCGGCTACGAGGTCGCGCGGAGGCTTCGCGAGCACGATCCGGACCGGCGCACGACGCTCGTCGCGCTGACGGGCTGGGGGCAGGACGAAGATCGGCGCCGCGCGCGCGAGGCGGGCTTCGACCATCACCTGGTCAAGCCGGCCGACGTCGAGCTCCTGCAGCGGCTGATCGCGCAGAGCGGTCGCCGCGGCGTCGGCGCCGCAAGCGAAGACTCGACGCCGTCGGATCGTCCGCCCGGTTCGCCGTCTTCCGCGCCGTCGGGGCGCGCACCCGCCGCGGCGGGCTGAGCGCACGACTCCAGTCAGGGACTTGCGAACGCTCGCGGGCGCGAGCAGGGAATGGCCCGCTCGAGCCACGCGGGCCGGTGGGCTCGATGCCGCGGGCGCCGCGCGCGGGCGGTCGATGGGGGCGTTCAGCTCCCCGGCGTCCAGATTCTCGAGCCCGTGCCTTTCCCCGCCAGGTCAAGCATCAGCTCGTTCAGACGCTTGACGAATGCGCCCGGCTCGTCGAGCTGGCCGCCCTCGGCCAGCACGGCCTGGTCGAGCAGGATGTGGCTCCAATCCGCGAAGCGCTTGTCGTCGGTTTCGTCCTTGAGCGCGCGCACCAGGGGGTGCTGCGGGTTCACTTCCAGCGTCGGCCTGCTCTCGGGGATCTTGTGCCCGGCCTGCTTCAGCAGCCGCTCGAGATTCCCGCTCATCGCGAAGGAGTCCGCGACCAGGCATGCGGGCGAGTCGGTGAGGCGATGCGTCACGCGCACGGCCTTCACCCTGTCGCCGAGCACGCTGCCGATGCGGTCGGTCAGCGCCTTGAGCTCGCCGGCGTCCTTCTCCTGCGCCTTCTTTTCGGCTTCATCCTCGAGCCTGCCCAGATCGAGGTCGCCCTTCGCCACCGACTGCAGCCTCCTGCCCTCGAACTCGGTCAGGTTGGCCATCACCCACTCGTCGACGCGGTCGTGCATCAGCAGCACCTCGACGCCCTTCTTGCGGAAGATCTCGAGATGCGGGCTGCTGCGCGCCGCGCCGAAGGACTCGGCGGTGATGTAGTAGATACTGTCCTGGCCTTCCTTCATCCGCGCAACGTAATCGGCGAGCGAGACGTCGGGTTCCTCGTTCCCGTCGCGCGTCGAGCTGAAGCGCAGCAGCTTCGCGATCCGCTCGCGATTGGCGGGATCCTCGGCGATGCCCTCCTTGAGCACGAGGCCGAATTCCTTCCAGAACGTCGCGTATTTGTCCTTCTCGTTGTCGGAGAGCTCCTCCAGGAGCGCGAGCACGCGCTTCACGCAGCCGGCACGGATCGCCTCGACCGTCTTCGACTCCTGCAGGATCTCCCGCGAAACGTTGAGCGGCAGGTCGCTCGAGTCGATCACACCGCGCACGAAGCGCAGGTACGCCGGCATGAGCTCGCCCGCGTCGTCCATGATGAACACGCGCTGGACGTAGAGCTTGACGCCGTGGCGATGCTCGCGGTCCCAAAGGTCGAATGGCGCGTGCGCCGGGAGGTACAGGAGCAGCGTGTACTCCTGCTTGCCTTCCACGCGCGCGTGGGTCCAGGCGAGCGGTGCGTCGAAATCATGGCCGACGTGCTTGTAGAACTCCTGATACTGCTCCTCGGTGATTTCCGACTTCGGCCGCGCCCACAGCGCGGAGGCCTGGTTGATCTGCTCGTCATCGTCCCCGAGGACGTACTCGCCCTTGTCCTGGTCCCACGCCTCTTTTTTCATGAGGATCGGGATCGTGATGTGGTCGGAGTACTTGCGCAGGATCGAGCGCAGTCGCTGTCCGGAGAGAAGCTCGTCCTCGCCTTCGCGCAGGTGCAGCGTGACTTCGGTGCCGCGCTCGCCTCGCGCCACCGTCTCGAGCCGGTACTCGCCCTGGCCGTCGCTTTCCCAGCGCACGCCGTGCTCGGCCGCCATGCCGGCGCGGCGCGTCACCAGCGTAACCCTGTCGGCGACGATGAACGATGAATAGAAGCCGACGCCGAACTGGCCGATCAGGTGGGCATCCCTGGCCTGATCGCCGGTCAGGCTCTGGAAGAATTCGCGCGTTCCGGACTTTGCGATCGTGCCGATGTTCGCGATCACGTCGTCGCGCGACATGCCCACGCCGTTGTCGGAGACGCTCACCGTCCGCGCGGCCTTGTCGTAGGCGACGCGGATCCTCAAGTCCGGCTCCTTCTCCCACAGCGCGGAGTCGGCGAGCGCTTCGAAGCGCAGCTTGTCGCAGGCATCGGAGGCGTTGGAGACCAGCTCGCGCAGGAAGATCTCCTTGTTGCTGTACAGCGAGTGCACCATCAGGTGCAGGAGCTGCTTGACCTCGGCCTGGAAGCCGAGGGTTTCGGGGGCGTTTACTTCGCTCATGTGGGTGTCGGCGGCTCGTCGCCAAGTGGGCCCCCTATATTATCGCCGGGATGCCGGGTCGGAGCCGGGGCGCGTGCCCGCTGCTCGACGAGTTCGCCCGCCCCGATCCACCCGGCCCGGCGTCGGCCAAGGGCGACGACGCCATATTGCGGCGTCGCTCACGGCCTTCTAGAATCCTCGCAGCGCTCGAAAGGGGGGGCTCGTGGGAATGCGAGCAGTCGATCGGACGTGCCAGGCACGCGCCCCGGAGATGATGACACCTCGGAGGCTTCTCATGATCGCTGGCGGGATCGGGTGATGGCCAGGCAGGATCTCAAGGACCGGCTCGACCGGCTCGGCAATGCGCTGGTCAGCGCCTTCCAGATGATCGCGCTGTTCGTGATCGGCGCGACGATCGTCTGGTCGGCGGCGCACGACTACCTGCGGATGATCGGCGAGGGCCATGCGGGCTTCGACGACATCCTGCTCCTCTTCATCTATCTGGAGCTCGGAACCATCGTCGGGATCTACTTCAAGACCGATCGCCTGCCGGTGCTGTTCCTGCTCTACGTGGCAATCACGGCGCTCACCCGCTTTCTGGCCGTCGACATCAAGGACCTGTCCTTCCAGAGCGTCCTGGTCGTGACCGGTTCGATCTTCGTGCTGACGCTGGCCGTGCTGGTCGTGCAGATTGCGACCTCGCGTTTCTCCACGCCAGCTCAGACCAGGAACTCGCCGTCGGCGATCGACGCCGGGCAGGCGAAAACCGAATGACGGCAGCGGAGCGGCCTGCGCTCTCGCATCACCATCCATGACCTCGCCACCCGGCATCCCCGCTTCGCAGGCAACCGTCCGGTACTTCGGCTGGTCCGCGCTCTCGGTGTCGACGCCGGCGCACAGGCTCTATTTCGATCCGTTCTTCCGCCCCTACTGCGGCGCAGACTGGTTCTCGATCGAGGACTTCAGCGACGCGGACTACATCGCCGTCACGCATGGGCACGAGGAGCATTTCCTCGACGTGCCGGTCATCGCGCGGCGCACGCGCGCGCTGATCATCGGCTCCCCGGCGGTGACGGGCTTCCTGCGCTGGCGGCGCGGCCTGCCCGCGAACCGTCTGCGCGCGCTCGACCGGGACGAAAGCTGCACCCTGCCCGGGCTGCGCATCGACAGCTTCGGCTGGAAGCACCGCGACATCAACCTGGTGCGCTCGGTCTCGCGGGCCCTGTTGCGAGGCAATGCCACGCAGCTTGCCTGGGCCTGGAGCAGCGCTACGCGGGCGCCGTTCTATGCGCCGTACATGGGCTACGTGCTCACGCTCCCCGGCGGCGCGACCGTCATGAACTACAACGAGGGCTTCAATACCAAGATGACCGACGGCGAGATCGCCGGGCTCGCCCACCGCTTCCGCATCGATGTGCTTCTCGCCGGCATGCAGCTCGACTTCATGGACGACGTGCGTCGCGGAGTCGCGGCGCTGCAGCCGAAGATGGTGCTGCTCTATCCTCCGCACGAGAAGTTCCACGCGATGATGGGCGCGACCTCGCACCCATGGGAGGAGTTCATCGCCGCGGCGCAGGCGGGCGCACCTCACGCCCGGGTGATCGCGCTGACGCCGGGAACGATGGTGAGCCTCGACGACGGCGCCGTATCACGATTCGCGCGGCGCGCGCCGCAGTCCAACGCGGCATAGCGGACGGGCTTTCGACTCCGACGGTGCGCGGTCGCCGCGACGGCGCAGCCAACGCGTTCGCGCCGCTTCGCCGAGGGGGAGAAAGCCGAGCGGTCGAGTCTGGAAGGGCTCGGCCGCCCGGCAAGGAAACGGCGCAGCAGCCAGGGAGATCGCTGCTCGCCGGACCAACGAGAGCGATCATAGAACAGGAGTGCTTTCAGATCGCTGACAGGGACGCGTGTTCTGCAGGTGCGGCGCCTCCCGGAGTCGAGTGGACTATGCTTGCCGCTCGAGGGATCGGACCGTGACCCGGAAGCCACACCCCCGACGAGCGGCGCTCACCGCGCTGGCGGCGCTCGCCGTTGTCTCGCTGGGTTGCGGCAAGAGCGAAACGAGTCATCGTACGGCCGCGCGCAGCACCGGTGGCGCGACCGGGAAGAGCCAGGCGCTGCCGGACGATTTCCCGAAGGACGTCCCGATCCTCGAGGGCGCGACCCTGAAGCTCGCCTTGTCCCAGGGCGGACGCACGATCGTGCACTTCGACACGACTGCCTCCGTGGCCGAGGCGGCGAAGTTCTACGAGGCGGCATTGAAGGCGCAGGGCTGGAGCGTCCAGAGCAGCTCCAGCGGCGGCGACATGTTCGTCGTCTCGGCGACGAAGGGCTCGACCCGCTGCGGCGTGACCGTATCCCGGGAAGGAAGGCGCACGCTGGTGCGCCTGGCGGTTTCGCGGACAGGCTCGTAGCGAGGGGTTCCGCGACGCGCAGGGCGCCCGGCGGGCGTGGCACCTCAAGGACTTGCGTGACCCGCTGGGCGGCGCGAAGCGAGGCGGTATCATTGGCGCCGCGGGCGCTGCCCGCGAGGACTTCGATGGCCACTGTCCCCACCGGCACCGTCACGCTGCTGTTCACCGACATCGAGGGGAGCACGCAGCTCTGGGAAGCGCACGCCGCGGCGATGCGCGCCGCCCTCGCTCGCCACGACACGCTGCTGCGCCAGTGCATCGCGGGCCACGGCGGGCACGTGTTCAAGACCGGCGGGGATGCGTTCTGCGCATCGTTTCACACCGCCTCCGACGCGGTCGCTGCGGCCCTCGACGCGCAGCGGGCTCTGCTGCGCGAGCCCTGGCCGGAAGGCGCGAAGCTTCGCGTGCGCATGGCGTTGCACACCGGCGCGGTCGAAGTGCGCGACGACGATTATTTCGGCCCGCCGCTCAACCGCGTCGCGCGCCTGCTCGCCGCCGGCCACGGCGGCCAGACGCTGCTCTCGGAATCGACGCACGACCTCTGCCGCGACCACCTGCCGCCGCTCGCGAGCGTCAAGGCGCTCGGCGCGCACGGGCTGAAGGATCTGGGACGGCCCGAAGCGTTGTTCCAGCTCAACCATCCGGACCTGCCGCAGGGCTTCGCCCCGCTCAAGTCGCAGGCCGCTCCCGTCGACAAGGAGACGCCGTCGATCGCCGTGCTGCCCTTCGTCAACATGAGCCGCGACGAGGAGAACGAGTACTTCGCCGACGGGCTATCCGAGGAGCTCCTCAACGTGCTCGCGAAGATCCGCGGGCTGCGCGTGGCCTCGCGCACCTCCGCGTTCTCGTTCAAGGGCAAGGGCGTGGACATCCCGACGGTCGCGCAGAAGCTGAACGTGGCCACCGTGCTCGAAGGCAGCGTGCGCAAGGCGGGCAAGCGGGTGCGCATCACCGCGCAGCTGATCGAGGTCGCTTCGGACTCGCACCTGTGGTCCGAAACCTACGACCGCGAGCTCGACGACATCTTCGCGGTGCAGGACGACATCGCGCAGTCGGTGGTGAAGGAGCTGCGCGCGGCGCTGCTCGGCGCCGGCGAGGCGGCGACCGGGAAGGCGGCGGCCGCGGAGGTGCGCAAGGCCTCCACCGGCCGCAGTCACGATCCGGAAGCCTTTCAGCTCTACCTGCAGGGCAAGTTCTTCGGCGATCGCGTGACGCAGGCGGACACCGACAAGGCGATCGAGCTGTTCGAGCGCGCGATCGCGATCGACCGGGAGTTCGCGCTGGCCTGGGCGGGGCTCTCGCAGGTCCACCAGCTCCGCGCCGGCTACGGCTTCGCGCCGATCGACGAAGGCTACGAGCAGGGACGCAAGGCCGCGCAACGCGCGCTCGAGCTGGCGCCGGATCTCGCCGAGGCCCACATCGCGCTCGGCTCGGTGCTCGAGAGCCACGATTGGAACTTTACGGCCGCGGAGGCTTCGTTTCGGCGCGCGCTGGAGCTCGCTCCCGGCGACGCCAACGCGCTGCGCGCCGTGGCGCAGCTCGCGCGGATTCTGGGCCGCACCGAGGAGGGAAGCGAGCTGATCGCCAAGGCGGTCGCGCTCGATCCGCTCTCCGCGCGCACGCACCGGCAGGCCGGGATGATCGCGATCATGGGCGAGCATTACGACGAGGCCACGGCGTCGTTCGAGCGCGCGCTCGATCTCGCGCCCGAGGCAGGCCTGAACCACGCCTTCGTCGCCATCACGCGCCTGCTGAGCGGCCATGCGCGCGTTGACGAGCTGCTGCCGCTCGCGCAGCGCGAATCGCACGGGGTTTTTCGCAATCTCGCCCTGGCGATGCTTCATCACGCGCTCGGCAATGCCGCGGAATCGGACGCGGCGCTCCAGGTGATCATCGACGAGTTCGGCTGGACCGCTGCCTACCAGGTCGCCGAGGTCTACGCGTACCGCCACGAGATGGACAAGGCGTTCGAATGGCTCGACCGGGCCTACGCCCAGCGCGATCCCGGCGTCGTGGTTTCCGGGGCCGATCGGATCTTCGAGCCTTTGCACGGCGATCCGCGCTGGGTCGAGTTTCTGCGCCGGATGAACCTGGCCGAGGCATTCCCTGCGGTGCGCCGGACCGCGCCTTAGTGAGCTCGATCGACGCGGTGCCCGTGAGCGACGGCGCGCTGCCGCCGGCTGTCGCGCGCCCGTGCATTCCATCACGCTGCCCGTGCAGCGCATCCGGATCCGGTGGAGCGAAGCGTCCTCGCCGGGTAGTGTGCGCGCCATGAGCACCGACCAGCCACGTCCGGATCTTCAGCCGCCCGGCACGAAGCAGACGCTGCGCGACATCTGGCGGCTGCTCGTCGAGCTGTGGTGGCGCTTCTTCGACTGGCTCGCCGTGGTGTCGTGGAAGACGCTGTTCGTCGTCTACCTGCTGGGGCTGGTTCTCGCCGCGATGCTGAATCGCCCCAACACGTTCTTCGGCTTCATCGTCGTCTCCGCTATCATCAAGGTCATGGCCGGCGGGAAGCGCCGCGCCGAGCTGACCGCGCGCCAGGAGACCGCCCGGGCCGACACCGAGCAGCTCGAGCGCACGGTGCTCGAGGCGCGGATGGAGGCGCTCCAGGCGCAGATCGAGCCGCACTTCCTGTTCAACACGCTGGGCAGCATCGACCAGCTGATCCAGACCGACCCGCCGCGCGCCTCGAAGATGCAGCAGAGCCTGATCCGCTACCTGCGCTCGTCGCTGCCGCAGATGCGTGAAGGCGCGCGGCCCACTCTGGGCCAGCAGGTCGAGATGTGCCGCGCGTTCCTCGACATCATGGCGGTGCGCATGGAAGAGCGCCTGCAGACGGCGGTGAACGTGCCGGAAGGCTTGAAATCGGCAATCTTTCCCTCGATGATGCTGCTCACGCTGGTGGAGAACGCGATCAAGCACGGTCTAGAGCCCCGGGCGGCCGGGGGCAGGCTGGAGATCGGAGCGAAAATCGCCGACGGGCGCCTCTCGGTGCACGTCCTCGACGACGGCGTCGGCTTTGCCCCGAAAGGCGATGGAGGCGTGGGATTGGCCAACATTCGCGAGCGGCTCAAGGCGCTGTACAAGGGCCGTGCCGAGCTCGTCATCAGCGTGCCGGCCGCGGGCGGGACCTGCGCCACGATCGTCGTGCCCTACGAGGTCGCTCCCACCGCCGGCTGACCGGATTCCATTCGCGATGCACGCCCAGCCCGCTCCCACCGCCGTGGTCGTCGACGACGAGCGCCTGATGCGCGACCAGATCGTCGGGCGGCTCAAGGAGGCGTGGCCCGAGCTCGTGGTCGTCGGCGAGGCGGCCAACGGCCGCGAAGCGCTGGCGATGGTGCAGAGTCTCGAGCCGGACATCGTCTTTCTCGACATCAACATGCCGGAGATGGACGGCATCCGGACCGGGCAGGCGCTCGCGGGCCGGGCTCACCTCGTATTCGTGACGGCCTACGATGAATACGCGGTCCGCGCCTTCGAGCAGGGCGCGGTCGACTATCTGCTCAAGCCCGTCGATCCCGACCGCGTCGAGGTGACGTGCCGGCGGCTGCGCGAGCGGCTCGAGCAGAAGCCGCGCGGCGTCGACGAGCTGCTGGCGCAGCTGTCGCAGCGCCTCGGGGGTGACGCCCCGAAGCGCGAGTATCTGCGCTGGGTCCAGGCGAGCGTGGGTTCGAACATCCGCATGATCCCGACCGGCGAGATCCTGTTCTTTCGTGCCGAGGACAAGTACACGCGGGTGCAAACCGAGACCCTCGAGGCGCTGATCCGCAAGCCGATCAAGGAGCTGATCGAGGAGCTCGACCCCAGCGAGTTCTGGCAGATCCATCGCGCGACGCTGGTGCGCGTCGATGCCATCGCGCAGGTCAGCCGCAACTTCAGCGGCAAGCAGGTGGTGCACCTCAAGGGCAGCGACGAGAAGCTCGAGGTGAGCCGGACCTTCAATCACCTCTTCAAGCAGATGTGACTCCGCGCCGTCAAGGCACGAACGCGAGGAACAGATAGGTCGCGAAGACGACCAGGTGCACCGCGCCCTGCATCACGTGCGTGCGGCCGGTTCCAAGCGTCACCACCGTCAGCAGGAATGTGACGGCGAGCATCACCAGGTCCTTGGGACCCAGCCCGAGGACGAGCGGGGTGTGGAGCAGGATCGACGCGATCGCGACCACGGGAATGGTGAGGCCGATGCTCGCCAGTGCCGAGCCGAGCGCGAGGTTCATGCTCGTCTGAAGCCGGTTCGCGTAGGCGGCGCGCGCGGCGGCCCAGGTCTCGGGGAGGAGCACCAGCATCGCGATCACGATGCCGATCACGGCCTTCGGAGCGCCTGCGCGATCGACCGCCTCCTCGATCAGGGGCGAGATGAGCTTGGCGAGCCCGACGACCCCGACCAGCGAGGCGACGAGCAGGCCGAAGCTCACCCACGCCTGGAACTGGGTCGGCGGCTCGGCGTGCGCGTCCGGCGCGGACGCATCCTGGGGCGGGAGGAAGTAGTCGCGGTGGCGCACCGTCTGGATAAAGACGTACACCGCCCACAGGACCGCGGAGGTGAGCGCCGCGAATGCTAGCTGGGCGTTGTTGTATGTGCCGCCGGGCGTCGATATGGTGAACACCGGCAGCACGAGCGAAAACGCCGACAGGGCGATGAGCGCCGCCAGCCCGGCGCTCGCGCCCTCGACGCGGAAAGCCTGCTCGCGGTGGGCCATGCCGCCCACGAGGACGCATAGGCCCACGACGCCGTTGCAGATGATCATGATCGCCGCGTAGATCGTGTCCCGCGGGAGCGCCGAGGCCCCGGTGCCGCCGGCGAGCATCATCGAGAGGATCAGCGACGCCTCTATGACGGTCACGGCGACGGCGAGCACCAGCGTGCCGAACGGCTCGCCCACGCGGTGCGCAACCACCTCCGCATGATGGACCGCGGCGATCACCGCGCCGATCAGGGCGGCGCCGCAGACGCCAGCGAGGATCGGTCCCACGCCGGCGACGATCCCGCCGACGAGAAGCGCCAGGGAGAGCGTCGGGATGAGCCAGGTCCAGGCGGCCATCGCGCATTGTAGCGGCAGAAGCTCGCGAGCCGCGCGTCGGCGCCAGGCCGTGCCGCGGCGCGTTTCCGGAGGCGGCTACAGCAGGGGGCTCAACAGCCGCGCGAGGTTCTCCGCCACCTTGACGACGGGATTGCGGTGCTGCCAGCGCTCCAGTTCCAGCATCTCGCCGTCGCGGAGGTAGCGCTGCTGCTCGACGGCGAGCCGGTTGCAGACGCCCGTGTCGTAGATGAGCACGACCACCTCGGCGTTGAGCGCGAAGGAGCGGATGTCGAGGTTCGACGAGCCGATCCAGGCGATCGTGTCGTCGATGGTCACGCACTTGGCATGCAGGAAGCGCTTGCCGTAGCGGCAGATGCGCACGCCGGCCTCCATCATCTCCTCGTAGTACGAGCGCTGGCCGTAGCCCACGAGGTACTGGTCGATCTGCCTCGGGACGACGAGCGTCACGTCGACGCCGCGCAGCGCCGCGGTCGTGAGCGCCTGCTGCAGCGCGTCGTCGGGGACGAGATACGGCATGGTGATGAACACGCGCAGGTTGGCCGCGTGGATCAGCGACACGATGAGCCGCAGGTTGTTCTCGCGCGGGTAGCCGGGGCCGCTCGGCAGCGTCTGTACCGCGATGTTCCCCCGTACCTCCGGGTCCGGAACGTAGCGAGGGTCGCCGAGGAACTCGCCGGTCTCGACGTACCAGTCCTCGGCGAAGACCGCCTGCAGCTCCAGCGCAACGGGACCCGCCATGCGCACGTTGAGCTCTTCGTACGTGAGCCCTTCCTTGAACGTCGCATCGACCAGGTTCTGCGAGCCAGTGTAAGCGATGCGGCCGTCGATCACCGCGATCTTGCGATGATTGCGAAGGTCGAGGCGCCCGGCGCGCCGGAAGAGGCCCACGCGCATAGTCTCCTCCGCGAGGATTCCGGCCGCTTCGAGCTTCGGCTTGAGCCGGTCGAAGTCGGGGCGCGAGCCGAGCGAGTCGGCGAGGACGCGGCAGACCACGCCGCGCTCGGCCGCCTGCTGCAGCGCCTCGATCACCCGCCAGGTCGTCGCGTCGTCGGCGATGATGTAGAAGAGCAGGTGGACGTGATCGCGGGCAGCGCCGATATCGTCGATCAGCCGGTCGACGAAACCGTCGTAATCGGCGAGGACCTCGAGCGCGTTGCCGCCCAGGATCGGAAGCTCGCCGAGATTCTCCGCCAGCGTCACGGCCTTGTTGAGCTCCGGTCCCACGTCCGGATGGAAGATGTTGGGCTCCGCGGCCAGCCGCTCGAAGATCGGGTGGCTCAGCTTCTCGAACTCAACGTGCCGCGCCACGCGCCATGCGGGCAGTGTCGGGCGTCCGATGAGGCCGTAGAGGATCAGCCCGATCGTGGGCTCGAAGAAGATGAGCAGCAGCCAGCCCTTCGCCGCCTCGGGCGAGCGGCGGAACGGAACGACCACGATCATCGCGAGCCGCACCGCCCATTCGGCGGCGAAGAACGCGTTGAGCCAGAACTCGTCGTGGAGAAGCGCCGTGAAGCGAGCGGCAGCTTCCATCGAGCGCTAAAGCGGCCGGACGAAACGCAGCGCGAACTTGTCGGTCGGAACCCGCGGCTCGCCCGACGGATCGTCGCGGAGGTCGGCGGGGTTGCGGAGGAAGCCGCCTTCCGCCTCCAGCACGAAGCCGGCCCGCCGAACCTCGTCGAGCACTACCGTCTCGTCGATCCGGTGCAGGGTCTTGCCTTCGGAGATGCCGGTCCCCGGCCGCCCCGAGTGATCGATGACGACGAAGTGGCCGCCCGGCTTGAGTGCCGCGAACAGCCGCGCATTCATCTTCGCGCGATCGACCGGAAGATAGGTGATGTCGTGGTAGTTGAGCACCAGCGTGATGAGGTCGAGCTTCGGCGCTTGATCGGGCACCGGATCGTCGAACGGACGCGCCACGACGACGAGATTCGCCTGGGGATGATCGGCGATGCGCTTGGTAAGCGTCGCCCCGGGCCTGGGCGCCTGCGCCCATACGGTGCCGCTCGGCCCGACCGCGAGGGCGAGAAGCTGCGAGGTGTAGCCGCCGCCCGCCGAAACGTCGAGCACCTGCATGCCGGGACGGACTTGCGCGAACGCTAGGAGCTCCGCCGGGTGACGCGAGGCGTCCATGCGCCGGTCCTGGTCGGTACGGATCGGGCTGTCGACGATGCTTGCGTAGTTCGCGGCGGACATCGGGCCGCTCGCCGGGGTGCTCGTGCAGGCCGGCATCAGCGCGGCCGCTGCGGCCAGAACGAGTAAGATTCGCAGGTGCGTGTTCATCGCTGAGCGCTCGGCGGTAACGACAGGCGCAGTTTATCCGATGCCGCTGACAGGCCTGAAACAATCCGTCGCGATCTTCGTCTGGGCGCTCGGCTTCGCGCACGCGGCCTGCGCCGACGACGCTTCGCAACCGGCGCGCGACGGGGAAGCCGCTTCCCCGCCCGTGCAGGCCGAAGACAAGCGCGAGGGCCGCGCGCGCTTCTTCGATCCCGACGACGGTCAGCTCGACTTGAGCTACTTCCTCGAGAATCCGCACGGCTTCCTTCCGATCCCGCTCATCGTGACCGAACCGGCGGTCGGCTACGGCGGCGGCATGGCGGGAATGTTCCTGCGTCCTCGCAAGGAGGCCGGCGAAGAGGGCTGGGCGCGCCCGAACATCTCGGCCGCCGGAGCGCTGCTTACCCAGAACGGAACCTGGGCCGCATTCGGAGGCGACTCGAGCCGCTGGGTCGACGGGCGGCTGCGCACGCTGGTCGGCGCAGGCACGGGGCAGGCCAACCTCGATTTCTTCGGCCTCGGCGCGGACCAGTCGACGTTCAACGAGAAGGTGCGCTACTCGCTTCAGTTCAGCGCTGCGGTCGCCCAGGCGAACTGGCAGCTCGCGCCGAAGTCGCCATGGGCGGTCGGCCTGCGCTACGTCTTCGCCGATGTCGATCCGAAGCTGCGCGACCAGCCCGTGTTCCCCGGCCTCGCCGATCGGGTCCGTGTGCGCATCTCCGCACCGACGGCAGTCGTCGAATACGATTCGCGCGACAACGTCTTCACGCCGACCCGCGGGATCTATGCCGAGAGCTCCTATCTCGCGTCGCGTGAGGCGCTGGGCGCCTCGCAGGACTTCGGCCGCTTCGAGCAGGTGCTGACCGGCTGGCGGTCGCTGCCGCACGAGGTGACGCTGGGTGCCCGAGCGGACTACACCTGGTCGTCCGACGGCACGCCGTTCTTTCTGCGGCCTTTCATCCAGTTGCGCGGCGTCCAGGCGATGCGTTACCAGGGCGACCAGATGGCGTCGCTCGAGCTCGAGGCACGCTGGCAGTTCTACGGACGCTGGAGCGCGGTGGTCTTCGGCGGCGCGGGCACGACGCGCACCAAGCGCGATGCGTTCTCGATCACGCAGAACGTGGGCAGCGGCGGCGCGGGGATTCGCTACGAGCTCGCCCGCAAGTTCGGTCTGCACGCGGGACTCGACGTGGCCCACAGTCCCGCCACCACGGCGGTCTATCTGCAGGTCGGCAGCGCCTGGTTCCGGCCCTGATCGCGGCTCAGCCGAGACGCGATGCGTGCAGCGGCGGCACGCGGTCCTTCCACGGCATCGCTTCCTCGAGGGCGGCGGCGAGCTGCAGGATCACGTGCTCGTCGGCCGGTTGCGCGCCGAGCTGAACGCCGATCGGCAGTCCGGTCGAGTGCATCGCGAGCGGCAGCGAGATCGCGGGCGCTCCCAGAATGTTGTGCGGCAGCGTGAACTGGCAGGTGCCGCGATAGATCTTCTCGGCGATCTCGTCGAAGCTCACGTCGGCGCGTCCCAGGTTGTAGCTGCCCCAGGGCTCCGCGACGCGCGTCGTGGTCGGCGAGAGCCACAGGTCGTAGCGCGTGAAATAGGCGCCGAGCCGGCGGCGCGCGGCGTTGACCGCCGCGATCGCGCTCAGGAACTGCTCCGGCTTCATGCGCTTCGCGTGCTCGTAGATCGCCAGCGTGACGGGCTCGAGCGTGTCGGGCCCGATCGCGTTCCCGGTTTGTCTCGCGTAGGCGGCGAGCCGCAGATCGAAGCCGAAGAACCACAGGTCCATCATGCCGCGCATCGCGTCGAGGCCGCCGAACTGCGGGCTCTCCTCGCTCGTCTCGTGTCCCATTTGCGCGAGGACGCGGGCGACGCCTTCGACGGCGCTCGCGACTCCGGCGTCGGTCGGCATCCCCATGAGCCCTTCGGTCGACCAGCCGATACGCAGCCGCGCGGGCCTTCGGGCGAGGAGCTTCGCATACGGCTCGGCCGGTCTCGGGATCAGGAACGGATCGCCGGGCTGCGGGAGCGCGAGGCAATCGAGCATCGCCGCGGCGTCGCGCACGCTCTTCACCTGCACGAAATTCTGCGCGAGGCCATAGCCGTTCTCGTCCAGCATCGGCCCGAACGAGATGCGGCCCCGCGAGGGCTTGAGCCCCACGCCGCCGCAGTAGCTCGCCGGGATGCGGATCGAGCCGGCGATGTCCGAGCCGTGCGCGATCGGCACGATGCCCGAGACGACGGCGGCCATGCCTCCGCCGGTCGAGCCGCCGGCCGAGTGGCCTGCACGCCACGGCGTGCAGGCGTTGCCGTAGAGCGCGCCTTCCGTGGTGCCCGACATCGAGTATTCCGGCGCAGCCGAGCGGCCGAGGATGTTGACGCCCGAGGCGCGAAGCAGCGTGCAGTAATGCGTGTCCTGCTTGGCGACCATGCCGCGGCACAGCCGGCTGCCGAACTCGATCCTGCGGCCGGCTTCGTGGCCGAACACGTCCTTCATCAGGAACGGTACCCCCCGGAAGGGCCCGGCCCCCAGCGTGCGCTCGTCGAGCGACTCGATCCGGTCCGGATAGGTCTCGACCACCGCGTTGACGGAAGGGTTGACTGCGGCGACCGCGGCCGCAGCGGTCGCGGCGAGCTCCTTCGGCGACACCTGTCCGCTTGAGACGAGCTGCGCGAGTCCGAGCGCGTCGTACGCTGCGTATTCGGCGAGCTTCATTCGATCGGCGCGGAAAACGAGGTGAGGACAAACCTATCTTAACCGGTCCCGCCTCCAGGCACGCGGTCGATCTCCGAGCGCGAGCCGCCCCGAAGCGACCATGAGGCCGCGGCGGCGCGCTGCCGTCGTCCGCCGCCTCAGGAACGCATCGCGGCTTCGATTTCCAGGAGGGTGCGCCCGATGTCGTGCACGGGCTGCGGCGGCAGCCCCAGCTGCCTCGCGATCTGCGTCAGCGAGAAGATGCCGCGCACGGCCCGGTGCGCGCCGCCTCCCGCGTGGGGTTCGATCACGAGCGCGTGCTGGCGACCGGCGAGCCTGAGCGTCGCGATCACGTCGCCGACGCGCGCCTCGAGCACGTCGGCGAGCTCGATCGCCTCCAGGCGGTCGGCGGGCGTCATCACGTCCTCCACTAGCACCTCGTCGTGCCGGATGCCGCGCTCGCGCGTGATCTGGACCGGCTTCTCGCCGATCACGTCGGTGGACGTGATGATCCCGAGGACCGATCTCGCGTCGTCGAGGACGAACAGCGCGCGGACGCCGCGGGCCCTCATCGTGCGGTTGGCCTCCTCGATCGTCGCCAGACGCCGCGTCGTGATGGCCGCGACCTTCGACAGGTCGGTCATGACGTCGATCGCCGGCGAATCGGGACCCACCGCGACGACGGGCTGGGCGTGGGGAAGCTGGTAGCTCGCGTGGAGCGTCGACTTGAGCTGGTGCAGCGGCTGGTACGGCGCGTCCGCCACCCGTGCGCGCCGGGTCGCGGGCAGGGCGTCCGGGTGGCTCATTCCGGAGAACATCAGTTGCAGCAGCCGCTCGCCCGAGCTGGGCTTGTCGGTCAGCGGAGGGCTCACGCGATGCTCCTCGTCTTCGATGCTCATGCTTTGAGCTCCATGCAAGCAAAGCGTTCCGCGTCGCGACGATCTTGCCACAATCCGGCGTGTCCCGGTGACCTCATGCACCGCCGAGGGTCACTCCGGAGATCCTGACGCATTCGGCGAGGAGACGCTCCTGGACTTCCTCGTCGCGCACCGCGGCCGAGGGCGCCCGGGGCCGCTGGTGGAATTCCCCCGCTTTCCCGGACACTACGCTAAGCCCAGTTGAGTCCGTTCGAACCCTGCTGGGCTGACCTGCCCGAGCGTCGAATGCCGCCGCCGGCGTTGTGGATCACGGCGTCGAAGCTCCCCAGCGCGTTGACCTGCTCCGCGATCCGCCTGCACTCCGCGATGCTCGAGAGATCGCCGGAGACGGTAGCCTGCGCGCCGCGCACCGCGGCCTGCGCTTCCGCGGCGCGCGCGGGATTCCGCGCGTGGAGCACGACGGCGTGGCCCGCGGCGCCCAGCCGCCGGGCCGCGATCCGTCCGAGGCCGTCGGCGGCCCCGGTCACCAGGATGCGTGACATGATTGACTTGGGATCGCCGCTTCGGAGTCGATCGAAATCATACGCTTCGCGCGACGCGCCCCATGCCCGGGCATTGCCGCGGCGCGGCGATGCGCCCGCGTTATCGGCGGCGCCGCTTGAACCTTTGGAGGCGTAAGGCGCGCGGCGGCTGCGGCGCGTAGTTGCGCAGCATCTCGCTCAGCAGCTGCGCCATCCGCTCGCGCAGCGGGGCGGGTCCGATGACCTCGACTTCGCCGCCGAGACGCAGCAGCTCTCGCACGCCGTATTCGACCGACTCGATCGGGATCGTGCACTGTACGCGGCCTTGCTCGTCCGGCTCGGTCGCGGTCTGCGCCACCGCCTGCGCGACGTAGGGCCCGAGCGCGTCGACCAGCCCCAGCCCGCGGCGCGATAGCCGGATGGTCGCCGTGCCGCGATAGCTCGCCATCTCGTATTCCCGCGACGAGCTCGCCCACCAGGCCGCGAGATCGAAGCGGTGCGGGCGCGCATAGGCTTGGTCGAGGGCTTCGACGTCCGAGATTCTGCCGACGCGGTAGGTGCGAAATGCGCCGCCTTTCTGCGCGACGAGATACCACACGCCTGCCTTGAGCACGACGCCGATCGGACCGACCGTGCGCAGCTCGCGCGTCGGTCCATAGCGGAAGCGCAGCTGTCGCTCGTTGAAGACGGCGCGCGCGATCACCGGCAGCGCGGTCACGGCGTCGGTCGAGCGGAACCATCCCGCCGGATCGAGATGAAAGCGCTCGGCCACGCGCGCCGCGCGCGCTCCCGCGGGGAGCGCCGCGAGGAGCTTGGTGCGCGCCATCGCCGTGAGGTCGGCGAGCCCCAGCTCGGCGGCCGGGCCGGGGAGGCCCGCGAGAAACAGCGCTTCGGCTTCGGCCTCGGTGAAGCCGGTGAGCTGGGTGCGGAAGCCGTCGGCCAGCTTGAAGCCGCCGGCGCGGCCGCGATCCGCGATCACCGGAATGCCCGCAGCGCTGAGCTGGTCGATGTCGCGGTGGACGGTCCGCTCGGAGACTTCGAGCTCCTCTGCCATCTCCGCGGCGGTCAGTCGGCCGCGCGCCTGGAGGCTCAGCAGGATGGAGAGCAGCCGGCTAGCACGCATTCGCCGACCTTAACACAAAAACATGACATTCGATGTCATGTTTAGGATGGTACAAAGCAGACGTCGTATCCCTGATAGGGAGCTCGCCGTGAAACTGGAACACGTGGTGGTGACGCTGGCGGCACTGAGCTTCGGCCTGTCCATGCCGGGACGGCCGGTCGCGCAACTCAACCAGGACGAGGGAGGCAGGATGACGCAGACGCAATCCGCAGGTTCGGCATCACACGACTTCGACTTCCTCATCGGACGCTGGCGCGTTCATCACCGGCGGCTGAAGGAGCGACTCGCGAAGAGCCACGAGTGGATCGAATTCGAGGGCACGTCGGCGGTGCAGAAGGTCATGGGCGGGTCCGCGATGGTGGACGACAACGCGCTCGACTTCCCCGATGGCGCATATCGCGCGGCGGGCCTCCGGGCGTTCGACGCCAAATCCGGCCAGTGGTCGATCTGGTGGCTCGACAGCCGCATGCCGCTCGGTCCGCTGGACCCGCCGCTCCGAGGCCGCTTCCGCGACGCCGTGGGAACCTTCTACTCCGACGAGACCTTCAACGGGATGCCGATCCGCGTGCGCTTCACCTGGTCGGCGATCACCGCCACGACCTGCCACTGGGAGCAGGCGTTCTCGGCCGACGGCGGGGCGAGCTGGGAGACGAACTGGCTGATGGATTTCGAGCGCGAGTCCTGAGTCGCCGGACGTGTCCGGCGGCGGCGTTCGCGTGTAAACTCCCGACCCACGAGCGCCGCTATAGAAGAGGCGCCGACAACAGGGAGAATCCGCATGAACCACCGAATCGCGGCGGCCGGCATCGGCTGCACGCTTGCGCTTCTGCTCACGAGCGGCGCTACCGCGTCCGAGATCAAGGGCGCAGCGATCCTCGATCACCCGTGCGGCAAGACCGCGGTCAAGCAGATGGGCCTGCTGCACGCGGGCAAGATCGACGAGGCGAACAAGCTCTCCACCAAGGAGATGCAGGCGCAGTGGCAGAAGATGCCCGCCAAGGACCGCGACATGATGTCCGGAATGATGAAGCAGATGTCTTCGTCGGAGCAGGATTTCGCGAACAACATCAAGTCCAACGGCGTGCTCGACGTTCAGGGACAGAACGCGACGCTGACGGTGAAGAAGACGACGAAAGACAAGAACGGCAGCAGCACGTCGACCATGACGCAGAAGTACAGGGTCGACGGCAGCCAGTGCCTGGTCAGCCAGTAGCTCGTCCGATCCGAGCGCGCTCTGCCGGCGTGCCGATCCATCGCCGGAGGGACCGATGAGAAAGCCAGCATTCCGCCTCGCGGCGGCCTGCGTCGCGACGCTCGCGCTCGCGGCCTGCGGCAAGGAAGAGCCCGGCGCCGGCCCGGCGGCGACCACGGCGACCAAGGTCGCCGAGCCGGCGGTCCCGCCCTACAGCTATCCCCCGCCGGTCAAGGGACACTACAAGGAAGTGAACGTCGGCGAGTTCGATGTCGTCGACGGCATCGCGTACCCGGATCCCGCGGGGCGCGGCACCGTCGTCTACGTCACCAGCAAGCCGATCGCTTCGCCGATGATCGCCGGCTCCGCCTGTCCCATGACGCAGGCCCGCGCGCTCTCGCAGCTGCGCGACGCGAGCTACCTGGAGGTCACGCTCGCGAAAGGCGTGTCGAAATACTTCGCCGCGGGCAAGTCCTTCGGCGGCAGCAGCCGGGAGGAAGCGGTCGGCAGCCGCTACTGGCAGAGCCGCATGAAGGACGATCTCGACCGCGCCACGGGCCAGGTCGTGCACAAGCTCTACGGGAGCTTCGAGTTCGACCTGCCGATCTCGAAGCCGCTGGTCAACGAGCTGAGCCAGGGCGACTGGATCCACGGCACGCGCTGGGATACGACCGCGGCGAAGCCGGCGCAGGAGGCGCTGGCGGCCGCGTACCAGGCGGTGCACGACGCAGCGATGAAGAGGAACCTGAAGGCGCTGCTCGCGGCGCAGGAATTCGACGCGAAGCAGGTCGAGGCGATCCGCGGCCTGAGCGGGATCGACGCGGACCTCGCCGTTTACTCGGAGCGCTTCCTCAACGCGGCCGTTGCGCCCGAGTTCTCAGCCAAGGCGGGCACGGGCTACGTGAGGATCGAGGGCGCGAACGCCAAGGGCAAGAAGTTCGCGAACTACTATCACTTCGCGCCCTGCGGCCGCGATCGGCTGGTGCTGGTCTTCATCGCCGAGAACCCGCAGTAAACGCCGGTTTCCGCTGTCAGCGGGCGCGGACCGCGGCCGCGAGCGCGCTCATCAGGGTTTCCAGCGAAGCCTTGAGCTTGCCGAAGCCTTCGGTCGGCTCGACGCTCGCCTCGTCGAGGTAAAGCGCCCGATTGATCTCGATCTGGATCGTGCTGCGGCGCTCCGCGGGCTTGCCGTACCTGCGCACGATCGCCGCACCCTTGTAGGGATCGTTGACGGTTACGCGGTAGCCGAAGCTGCGCAGCTGCGAGACCGCAAGATCCACCAGCCCGGGATCGGCGCTCGTGCCGTCGAGGTCGCCGACCACCATGTCGGGCCGCGACGCGCCTGCGCCGTCGGGTGTCATGGCGTTGCCGCGCGACTTCATCGAATGCCAGTCGACGTGCCACACGAAGCCGAAGCGCTCGCGCAGCGACTCGATGCGCTCCGCCAGCGCCCGGTGGTACGGCAGGTAGACGGCTTGGATGCGGGAGCGCACGTCGGCGATCGACAGCGGCGCGTCGACGATCGCGACGCCCGGAACGACGTAGCGGCGGATGAGCCCCAATCCCTTGCGGCTCTTCTCGGTGGGCTTGAGCGGCGACGGCCCCGGCCAGGCTTCGGCGAGCAGCGCGGGATCGATGTCGTCGATCTCCCGGTTCACATCGATGTAGCAGCGCGGGAAGCGTGCTGCGAGCAGCGTGATTCCGTGCCGCGGCGCGCCGGCGAGCAGCTCGTCGACCAGCGCATCCTCGCCGCGCCGGAGCTCGATGCGCTCGAGGGGCGTGATCCAGTCCGGCGGATAATCGCGGCCGCTGTGGGGCGAGTCGAACAGCAGCGGCAGCGCGTCCACCGCCGGCGGCTCGAGGATGAGGGGGGGCGCGCGTTCCATCTCGGTGGCCTGGGTGCCGGAGGCTTCAATAGCCGATGACCACCGCGATCGCGATGATGATCATCGACAGCACGAACAGCAGGACGAACAGCGGCAGGATGAAGCGGATCCACTGGCTGTAACCGACGCCGCCGGTCGCGAGATAGGCGAGCAGCATGCCCGACGTCGGCGTCACCATGTTGGTGAGCCCGTTGCCGAAAAGAAACGCGAGCACCGTCGTCTGGCCGCTGACGCCGGCGAGCGTGCCGATCGGGCCCAGAAGGGGCATGCTTATGACCGCCTTGCCCGACGTCGACGGAATGAGCACGTCGAGCACGGTCTCGATCAGCACCATCCCCTGGGCCACGACGATCGCGGGCCTCCCCTCGACGGCGCTCGCCAGATCGTGGATCACCGTGTCGAGCACGAGGCTGTCGCGCAGGATGATCTCGACCGAGCTTGCGAGGCCGATGAGGAGGCCGCCCAGCACCATGCCTTTCATGCCGTCCATGAAGGCGTCGGCCGACTCGCGCGAAGGCAGCCCGGACAGCACGGCGATCACGAGCGCCAGGAAGATGTAGTACGCTGCGAGCTCCCCGCTGTGCCAGCCCCAGTTCCGCGTGCCCGCCACCAGGCCGAAGATGCTCGCGCAAAGCACCAGCAGGATCGCGAGATGCCGCGGAGAGAGCCTCTTCGAGCGGTCGATGTCGCGCGGCGGCGTGAATCCCGTCTTGCGCACGTGCCACAGGAGGTAGCCGATGCCCAGCGCCAGGTAGAGCACGAAGATGACCAGCCGCAGCCACAAGCCGCTGAACACCGGCACGCCGACGATGGGCTGGGCGATGCCCACCGCGAGCGGATTGGTCACCGACGAGAGGTAGCCGAGCTTCGCCGAAATCGCCACCAGCGCGGTTGCGAAGAGCGGTCCCAGGCCGACCCGCTGAGCGAGGAGCACGACCATGGGGATGATGACCAGGTATTCCGAGATGAGCCCGAGGAAGGAGCTGCCTGCGCAGATCACCACCATCAGGAGCGGCGTCATCCAGTACACGTTGCCGCGCGTCGCCGCGAGCAGGCGGTCGATCCCGGCGTCCAGGGCGCCGGACTTGCGCAGCACGCCGAACATGCCGCCGATGAACATCACCATGAAGATGAGCGGCGCGGCGCGCACCATGCCCGCGGGGATCGCTGTGAACACCGTCGTCAGGCTCGCGGGGTAGGCGTTTGCCGCGGTGCTCTTCGGCGGGGCGGGCCTCGCCAGGGCGGCGAGCCCGGTGTCCTTCGGGATCGTGCGGTAGGTGCCCGGGACGACGAGGCCGTCCTTGCGCTCGAACTCGCCGGAGCGGATCACGTAGGTAAGAAAGACCGCGCCGAGAATGATCAACAGCATCATCACGACGGGATGCAGGATGCTTCCGTGTCGTTCCCGCGCGCCGGGCACGGTGCTCGCGACGCCGGACGGAGGAGCCATGATGCGCGGGAGAAGCGGCGGCGCTCGCGAGGCTGACGTCTCAGGCCTCCAGAAGCTTCGCCTCGTCCTCGGTGAGGTGGCCGCGCTTGCGCGTATCGAGCATCGAGAGCGCGGCGACCAGCGCGATGCCGCACATCACGGTGACGTACCAGAAGAACATCGACTCCGATCCGATCGACTTGAACCACAGCGCGACGTATTCGGCGCTGCCGCCGAAGATCGCGTTGGCGATGGCGTAGGCGAGGCCCACGCCCAGCGCGCGCACGTGCATGGGAAAGAGCTCCGCCTTAACGAGCCCGCTGATCGAGGTGTAGAAGCTCACGCAGGCGAGCGCGAGCAGCACCAGGCCGAAGGCCGCCCACGGATCGGAGACATGGGCGAGGGCGCTCAATACCGGCACGGTCATCAGCACCGTGGTGATGCCGAAGCAGATCATCGAATTGCGGCGCCCGATCCGGTCGGAGATGGCCCCGAACACGGGCTGCAGCAGCATGTAGCAGAACAGTACCCCCGTCATCACCTCGCTCGCGGTCGTCGCCTTCATGCCGGCGGTGTTCACGAGGTACTTCTGCATGTAGGTGGTGAAGGTGTAGAAGATCAGCGAGCCGCCTGCCGTGAAGCCGATGACGGTCAGGAACGACCGCGGATAGCGGAAGACGCCCTTGAGCGTCCCGGCTTCGGTGTTGCGGCGCACATTGGCGGAGGTCGTCTCGGCGAGCGAGCGGCGCAGGAAGAAGGCGACGACCGCGGCGACCGCGCCGATGGCGAACGGGATGCGCCAGCCCCAGGCCTTGAGTGCTTCGGGCGAGAGCAGCTGCTGCAGGATCACGAGCACCAGCACCGCAAGCAGCTGGCCGCCGATCAGCGTGACGTACTGGAACGAGGCGAAGAAGCCGCGGTGCCGGTGCAGCGCCACCTCGCTCATGTAGGTCGCGCTCGTCCCGTACTCGCCGCCGACCGACAGGCCCTGCAGCAGCCGCGCGCACAAAAGCAGGAACGGCGCTGCGACACCGATGCTGGCGTAGGTCGGCAGCACGGCGACGAGCAGGCTGCCCGCGCACATCATGATGACGGCGATCATCATCGAGACGCGACGGCCGCGCTTGTCGGCGA
Source organism: Casimicrobiaceae bacterium (assembly GCA_035501595.1). Lineage (GTDB taxonomy): Bacteria > Pseudomonadota > Gammaproteobacteria > Burkholderiales > Casimicrobiaceae > PALSA-1003. The sequence continues at coordinate 60,438 of DATJVX010000005.1, forward strand.
TCCGGCCGAACAGCCAGCTGCCGACGGGGCGCATGAGGAACCCCGCGCCGAACACGCCCGCGGCGTTCAGGAGCTGCGTGGTCTGGTCCCCCTTGGGGAAGAATTCCGAAGCGAAGTAGAGCGCCGTGAACGAGTAGACGTAGAAGTCGTACCATTCGACGAGGTTGCCTGACGAGCCTCCGACGATCGCCCAGATGCGACGCCGAACGTCGGTCGAGCCGATGCTGTGCTGCGGCTGCACATGCGTGACGCTGGCCATCGTTCCTCCATACCCTCGGGAATGGTTGTCGAAGTCGGACCGGCGGGCCGCCGGGCGATTCCCTGCTCGAAAGGGAGTTTACTCCCGCTGCCGGGCGTTCCGCGGGCCGGATCGAACAGCGCATTCGCGGACCGCTATGACAGAATCCCGGGCGTGGGCTCCGTCGCGCTCGAAACGCTCCTCGACCGTCCGGTGTGGTCGTGCCTGACGACGCACCACGCGCACTTCGCGCGCGGCGACGGGCTGGCGCGCCGCTATGACGAGAGCATCTCGCCGATCGGAGCGATCGCAGGCGGCACGCCCGCCCACGTAACCGCTCTGGAAGCGCTCGTCGGCGCTGGCCACGACGTCGCGCTCATCGGCCCCGCCGCGCCCGAATTGCCCGGCAACTGGCGCACGCTCTACGCCTCGCGCCTCATCCAGATGATCCGCGCCGACCGCTCGCCGCTGCCAGAGGGCGAGCTCGAGGCGTTGGCGCTCGGCGCGGCCGACGTGCCCGAGATCCTCGAGCTGGTCGAGCTGACCAAGCCGGGTCCGTTCCGGCTCCGCACGATCGAGCTCGGCCGCTACCTCGGCGTTCGCGAGCGCGGCCGGCTGGTGGCGATGGCGGGCGAGCGGATGTGGATCGGCGAGGCCCGCGAGGTGAGCGCAGTGTGCACGCATCCGGACGTGCAGCGGCGCGGCTACGCGCGCGCGCTGGTCGGCCGCGTCGTGAACCGCATGCTGCGCTCGGGCGAGACGCCGATGCTCCACGTCGACCATCCGAATCGGCGCGCGATCGAGATGTACCGGGCGCTCGGCTTCGTTCCCCGCGCCGAGCTCGCGCTCCTGCACGCGATGCGGATCACCTAGGCATCGCTTCTTCGCCGCGTCCGGCGCCGGGCGACCCTTCGATCGCTGCTCGGGTTCAAGGAGGCGTCGAGCAATGTCTCCGCGGCGCCGCGCGCCGCGCGGGCGAGCGCGGGGTCGCCGCGGACGAGCGTGGAAGCCACGGCGCCCTCGATCAGAAGCTGGATCTGGGTGGCGAGCTCGTCCGGATCGGAGGCGCCCAGGCGCAGGAGAAGCGCTCGGATCCATTCGCGGCGCTCCAGCTTGAAACGCCGCGCGATGATCGCGGCCGGATGCCGGGGGTCGGAGAGCTCGCAGACCGCGTTCACATAGGGACAGCCGCGATAGGCCGGGCTGGCGAAGACGCGCTCGAGGTAGTCGAAGTAGCCGAGCAGCTGCTCGCGCGCGGGTGCGTCGGAGGGCGCGATGTGCCTGAAGCGGGCGAGCAGGTACGCTGCGACCAGGTCGTTCTTGGTCGCGTAGTGGTTGTAGAGCGTGCGCTTGCTCACTCCCGCCTCCGCGGCGACGGCATCGACGCCCACGTGGATCCCCTGCGAGTAGAACAGCCGGTCCGCAGCGGCCAGGATGCGCTCGGCAGGCGAGGCGAGTTTCGTGCTGGCGGCAGTCAAGGTAAACCGATCGGTGTAGTCTTTTCTTGACACAGTCTAGCCTTTGCCGGATGATTCGTAAACCGTTCTGTTTACCTCCATCCTGACAGAGCGCTCCATGACTGCCCCGATCGATCGTCGCGCGATGCTGCTGCTCATCGTCCTGAGCGGCGCGATCATCTCGCTGTGCATCGGACTGCGCCAGAGCCTCGGCATCTTCATGCGGCCGATGACCGTCGAGCTCGGCATTTCCGCCGCGACCTTCGGCTTCTCGATCGCCCTGCAGAACATCGTCTACGGCGTCTCGCAGCCCTTCGTCGGCGCCCTGGCGGACCGCTACGGCGCCCGGCCGGTGCTGATCGTCACCTCGCTCGTCTATGCGGCCGGCCTCGCGCTCATGGTGTTCGCGAAGGTGCTGCCCGGCGCGCTGGAACTCGGAGGTTTTCTGGCCGGCATCGGCACCGCGGGCACGGGCTTCGGCGTGCTCATCGGCACGGTTTCGCGCGCCACGCCGCCCGAGCGTCGCACTCAGACCGTCGGTCTGGTGGCTGCCGCCGGCTCCCTGGGCACGATGGTGCTCGCGCCGCTCGGTCAGTGGCTGATCGATGGCTTCGGCTGGAGGAGCGCGATGTACGTTTTCGCGGCGATCGCAGCCTCGATGGCGCTGCTGTCGCTGGCTGTTCGCGAGCCCGCCCCGGCGCATGCCGCCGAGGCGAGCAAGCAGAAGCTCGGCGAGGCGCTGCGCGAAGCGATGAGCCATCGAGGGTACCTGTTCATGACGCTGGCGTTCTTCGCCTGCGGCTTCCAGCTGGTGTTCATCACCACCCACCTGTCGGCTTACCTGCAGCTCTGCGGCGTGGCGCCCGGCGTGGCGGCGAGCGCGCTGGCGCTGATCGGGCTTTTCAACGCGATCGGCACATACCTTTTCGGGTTGCTCGGCGCGCGCTACAGCCAGAAGCACCTGCTCGCGCTGATCTACCTCGCTCGCACGCTGATCATCGTGCTGTTCCTCGCCGTGCCGATCAGCCAGGCTTCGACGCTCGTCTTCGCGGCCGCGATGGGCTTCCTGTGGCTGGGCGTCGCGCCGCTCATCACGGGGATCATCGGCCGGGCATTCGGCCTCACGCACTTCAATACCCTCTACGGCATCGTCTTCCTGAGTCACCAGCTCGGCTCGTTCTTCGGAGCGTGGATGGGCGGCGTGGTGCTGGATCGCTTCGGCAACTACAACGTCGCCTGGGGAGCGCTGATCGCGATCGGGATCACGGCGTTCACGCTGCAGTGGCTGATGGACGAACGCCCGCCCGGCGAGCGCAAGCCGGCGGCCATTGCGGTGCCGGCGTAACCCGCGGCGACCCGGCCCGCTGGGTGCCGATCCGCCCGCGAGAGGAAAGAGCTCCGGGGTCCCCGGCGGACGCCTGCGCTCGACCCAGGCTGCCGTGTCCGTGCTCGCGCAGGACAGACGCCTACGCCGGCGCGTGCCAGCCCGCGTCCGCCCAGAGCTCGCCGCTGACCGCCGAGTTGGCGAGCATGAAGCAGATCGCGTCGGCGATCTCTTCCGGGCGGATCAGTCGATTGAGCTGGGTGAACGGCAGGATGTTCTTGCTGATGTAGTCCTCGCCCAGCGCGCGCACCATCGGCGTGTCGGTGTATCCCGGGTGGATCACGCCGCAGCGCACGCCGTGATACACGGCCTCCTTCATGATCGTCGCAGCCGCGCCCTCGATGCCCGCTTTGGCGCTCGCGTAGGAAATCTGGCCACGATTGCCCTGCGAGGACACCGAGCCGATGAACACGATCGCTCCCTGCATGCCCTCGCTGGGGTCCCAGCGCTTGAGCCCGCACGCGGCGCGATTCTCGGCGATGCGCCCGATCATCTCGAGCGCCCAGTAGATCGGCGCTACGAGGTTGACGTCGATGACGCGCTTGAAGGTTTCCGCGGGGTAGATACGGGCCTTGCCGCTGTTCTTGTCGACTCGCACGGCGAGCTCGTCGCGCGTGATGCCGGCGGCGGGCACGCAGATGCTGACCGTGTCGACCTCGGTGCTGATGGCGTCGAAGACCGACGCGCGAAATGCTTCGTCGATCACGTCGCCGCGATAGGGATAGGCGACCCGGCGACGCAACTTGGCGTTGATCTCTCCGGCGACCTCTTCGACCACTTCGCCCATGTCGACCAGCGCCATCGCCCGGATGTTGCGCCGCGCCAGATCGTTGGCGACCGCGCGTCCGATCCCGCTTGCGGCGCCGGTGATGACGGCAACTTTACCTTCGAAATCCATAAGGCCTCCGGCCATGGCTCGCTCCTTGAGCGCAGATTTTTGTTGCACTGCAACATGGTAATCTCTTTCTTGCCGGGCGTCCACGCAAAAAGCTAGGAAGTCGCATCGGCGCGGATGAATCGGCACACCGGGTCGGGCGCATCTAAGTATCAGTTTGCAAAGACCGAAGGGGTATAAAGTGACCACTTACTCAAAATCGAGGAACCAAGTCCTGGTGCTGCTTGCGCTCGGGGTCTTGGCGACCGGCGCGCCGCGGCAGGGCCTGGCGGCCGAGCCCGCCGCCAATCCCGGGACCATGGCCTTCGCGCCGGGAGGCACGATCCGGATGAAGCTCAACAAGGGACGCATCGACGTCGTGGGTGTCAGTGAGGATCGGATCACCGTCTCGTGGCGCTCCACGAGCGTGGACGACGAACGCGACGTCAAGGTGAAGCTGGAGCGCTCGGGCGCGAAGGAAGCGAGCGTTTCGGTCGACGGGCCGAGCGAGCACACCCGCTACCGCATCGAAGTCCCGCGCCGGTCCGAGGTTGGCATTCGCATGCGTGCCGGCGAGCTCGACGTGAGCGGAATCGACGGCAGCCTCGATGTCGAGCTCCTCGCCGGCGAGCTCGACCTGCGGCTCGCTGAGCCCCGGCGCTACCGCAGCGTCGCCGCATCGGTGCTCGCCGGGGACCTCACCGCGAGACCGTGGCACGCCGACACGAGCGGTCTCTGGCGATCCTTCAAGTTCACCGGCGAGGGCGACTACGACCTGCGCGCGCGGCTGCTCGCCGGAGAGCTCAGGATCCGGGGCGAATAGGCGCCCGCGCAAACATGCTAGAGTCGCGCCTTCTTTTCCGCGTCCGGCGGCGCGAATCGAACGCTCCATGCGCACTGCGAAGGAAGCTCCCCCGAGCCATCGCCTGTCATCGCTGAACGGGCCCGATTCCCGGATCGGCAGGGCTTTTCCCTTCCGCGGGTTGTCGATTCCAGCCCCTGCGCCGCGATGAGCGCGCGCGGCTCTCCGGTCGCGCTCGTCGCGCGGCGCCGCCTGCTGCTCCAGGCGCTCCTCGCCGCGCCCTGGCTCGGATCGAGCGCGCGGGCCGCGGATGAAACCGAATATCCGACGCGGCCGATCCGCATGGTCCTCCCGTCGACGATTGGCGGCACCAGCGATCTTGTCGCGCGCGTGTTCGCCGATCGGCTCGGGTCCGCGCTCGGGCAGCCGATCGTCATCGACGCGCGGCCCGGCGCCGCGGGCCGGATCGCGGTCGAAAACGTCGCGAACGCCGCCCCCGACGGGTACACGCTGCTGCTCGCCAACAACGGCGCCAACGCGATTGTCCCGGCCGAGCGGGGAGCGCCGGTCTCTGCGACAGCCTTCGCGCCCGTTACCATGCTCGTCCGGCTCCCGATCGTCATCGCGGTGACGCCGACCCTCGGCGTGGCGCGGCTGAGCGAGCTCATCGAGCGGGCGCGGAACGCGCCGGGCAAGCTCTCGTACGCGAGCAGCGGCGTGGGCTCGACCTCGCACATCGCGGCGGACCTGCTCTTCCACCGCGCGGGCGTGCGCCTGGTCCACGTTCCCTACTCGGGAACCTCCGCCGCGGTCCGTGACGTCCTCTCCGGCGAGGTACCGGTGCTCTTCACCCATCTCGGCACCATCGCCGGCCTCCTTTCCTCCGGCAGGCTTCGCGGTCTCGCGGTGACCGGCGACCATCGCATGGCCGAATTCCCCGAGCTTCCGACCGTTGCCGAAGCGGGCTACCGCGGGTTCGAAGTCACGACCTGGCACGGCGTGGTCGCGCCGGCGGGCACGCCGCGCCCGATCATCGAGCGCCTGCGCGCCGCGCTCCTCGCGGCGCTCGATCTGCGCCAAGTGCGCGCGCAGCTCGCCGCCCTGGGGATGGAACCGGTTGGCGACACCCCGGAGCAGTTCGCCGCCGCGCTCGCGGCCGACGTGCAGCGCTGGTCGGAGATGCTGCATGCCAGCGGATCGGCCGTCCGATGACCGGCGCGGCGACGGGCGGCGACACGGTACCGGGCGGCGCGTCCGGCGCGCGCGGCGCGAAGCCCAGCGTGCTGCTCCTGTCGACCGCGACCCGCTGGCTCGGCACGGCACGCATGCCACGCATGCTCGCCCGAGCGGGATTCGACGTCGCGCTCCTCACGCCCAGGGATTCGCTCGCGGAGAAGTCCCGCTACGTCTCGCGCATCGGGTTCCTCTCGCCGACCACGACGCCGATGGAGTGGCTGTTCTCGCTGATCCAGTTCGTCGAGGCGGTCTCGCCGCGGCTGGTCATCCCCTGCGACGAGATGGTGGTGCGCCTGCTTATCGCGCTGGTCGACGAGCCACCGGCGGGCATCGAGCCGGAGGTGAAGGCACGCCTCACCGCGCTCATTACCGACTCGATGGGCGATCCGCGCTTCTACGCGACCAGCATCGACAAGACGCTCCTGACTTCCGCCGCCGAGGCGCTGGGCGTGCGCGTGCCACCCCATGCGGTGGCCACCGACGCGCAGGACGCGACCGCGCACGCCGAAGCGCTCGGCTACCCGCTCGTGCTCAAGCGCCGCTTCGGCTTCGCGGGGCAGGGCGTGGAGATCGTCCGCAGCCGCGACGAGCTGGTTCGCGCGCTGCCGCAGCTGTCGGGGCCGGATCAGCTCGACCTGGGCGAGCTTCGCCCGCCGCAGTTCCTGATGCAGAAGTTCATCACCGGCCCCTATCACTCGCAGGCGCTGGTCGCCCTCCGCGGCGTGCCGCTGGCCGGCTTCGGCTGGGAGCGCTTCGCCGCGACCGCGGCCGAGAAGGGCCAGACGACGCTGCTGCGATTCGTGCACTCGCCGGAAACGCGCGCGGCCTCCGACACGCTGTGCAGGGAGTTTGGCATGAGCGGCTTCTTCAACGTCCAGTTCGTGATCGACCGCAGCGACGGCAAGGCGTACCTGCTCGAGATCAATCGCCGCGTGGTCACGCACATCCACCTGGGCGAGCGCGTGGGGCGGGACCTCGGCAAGGCGCTGTTCGCCGCTCTCGACGGTGCGCCCGTCGCCGAGGAGGCCGCGGGCGACGGGAAACTCCCCGGGCCGATCGTCGTCTTTCCGCGCGAATGGCTGCGCGACCCGCGCAGCCCGCTGCTCACCGAGTTCCCGGTCGACGTGCCCTGGGACGATCCGGAGCTCCTGGAAGCGATGCTCGCGCTGCGCCACGAGCAGCAGTAGGCGCCGCGCCTCGGCTTCGCCCGGTCGGGACGGTCAGTAAGGATTGAGGACGAGGCTGCGTCCGATCTCGCCGATCGAGCGCACTCCGCACAGCGCCATCGTCGTGTCGAGTTCCCGGCGGATGATCTCCAGCGCGAGCGCGACCCCGGGCTCGCCCATCGCGCCGAGACCGAAGCTGAAGGCGCGGCCGATCAGCGTGCCCTTCGCGCCGAGAGCGAGCGCCTTGAGCAGGTCCTGCCCCGAGCGGATGCCCCCGTCCATCCAGACCTCGATCCGGTCGCCGACAGCCTCGGCGATCGCGGGCAGCGCCCTGATCGAGGAGAGCGCGCCGTCGAGCTGGCGGCCGCCGTGGTTGCTCACGACGATCGCGTCCGCACCGAGGGAAACCGCCTTCTTCGCATCCTCGACGTCCTGGATGCCCTTCAGGATGAGTTTGCCGCCCCATTCGCTCTTGACCCACGCGACGTCGTCCCAGTCGAGCGTCGGATCGAACTGGTTCGCCGTCCAGCGCGAAAGCGCGATGATGCCGCTCGCGTCCCCGTTCACATCGCGGACGTAGCCCGACAGGTTGCCGAAGCTCCGCCGCTTCGTCCCGAGCATGCGAATGACCCAGCCGGGCTTGGTCAGCAGGTCGAGCGCGTTGGCGAGCGTGATCCGCGGCGGAACGGTCATGCCGTTCTTGAGATCCTTGTGACGCTGGCCCAGGATCTGCAGATCGAGCGTGAGCACGAGCGCCGAGCACTTCGCCGCCCTGGCGCGAGCGATGAGGCGCCTCACGAAGTCTCGATCGCGCATCACGTAGAGCTGGAACCAGAACGGCTTGGTGACCTGCTGCGCCACGTCCTCGATCGAGCAGATGCTCATGGTCGAGAGCGTGAACGGCACGCCGAACTTCTCCGCCGCGCGCGCGGCCAGGATTTCGCCGTCGGCCCATTGCATGCCGGTTGAGCCGACCGGCGCCAGCGCCACCGGCATCGTCACCGCCTGTCCGAGCATCGTCGAGGCAGTGGAACGTACCGAGACGTCGACCGCCACGCGCTGTCGGAGCTTGAGCGCCGCGAGGTCGGCGCTGTTGGCGCGATACGTGCCCTCGGTATAGCTGCCGGTATCGACGTAGTCGTAGAACGCCTTCGGCGCGCGTCGCCTGTGCAGCTCGCGCAGGTCTTCGATGCACGTGATGACGGTCATGAGCCCCTCACCTCGACGCATTCTCGCACAGTGGGTCGCCGCCCACCGGCCTCGGTGGCGTCAACGGCTTGACACCGCGCAGGCGCGAGGAACATCCTAATCTCCGGGAGAAGCCTTTGAACCATCGTCGTCCCGGCCCGGCCCGGCCCGGGCGGCGGCGTCACGAGCCTCAACGCCGTTCGCGCGAAGGAGGATCCGCATGACCAAGCTCAGCATCAACGGCAAGCAATACGACGTCGATCTGCCGCCCGACACGCCGCTCCTGTGGGTGCTGCGCGACCAGATCGGCCTGACCGGAACCAAGTTCGGCTGCGGCATGGCACTGTGCGGCGCGTGCACCGTGCACATCAACGGCGAGCCCGGGCGTGCCTGCGTCACGACGATAGCCTCGCTGGCCGGCAAGAAGGTCACGACGATCGAGGCCATCGGAAGCGACAAGGTCGGCAAGGCCGTCCAGGCCGCGTGGATCGACGCCGGCGTGCCACAGTGCGGCTATTGCCAGGCGGGGCAGATCATGTCGGCGACCGCGCTCCTGCAGAAGAACCCGCACCCGACCGACGCCGACATCGACGACGCCATGGCCGGCAATATCTGCCGCTGCGGGACCTACGCGCGGATTCGCGCCGCGATCAAGCAGGCCGCAGGCCAATCGGGAGCATCGGCATGAACGCGCCATTCGATCTGTTTGCAGGCCCGCCCGAAACGACGCGCGAGGGCGACGGATTCGTCATCGCCAACGTGAGCCGGCGACGCTTCATCCAGGGCGTCTCGGCGCTCGGCGGTCTCGCGCTCGCAGTGGTATTGCCCGCGCTCGCGCGCGCCGACGATCCGCCCAAGTACGGCGCGGACGGCATGCCGCACGGCTGGGTCGACAACCCGCTGGTGTTCGTCGCGATCGGCGAGGACGGGATCGTGAGCATCGTCTGCCACCGCTCCGAGATGGGCCAGGGCGTGCGCACCGGCATGCCGATGATCGTCGCCGACGAGATGGAAGCCGACTGGTCCCGGGTGCGCGTCGTGCAGGCCACGGGCGACGAGCGCCGCTACGGCAACCAGGACACCGACGGGTCGCGCAGCACGCGCCACTTCTTCATGCCCATGCGCCGCTGCGGCGCCGCGGCGCGTCAGATGCTAGAGGCGGCGGCGGCCGCACGCTGGAACGTGCCGATCGGCGAGGTGCAGGCCAGGAACCACGAGGTCGTGCACGCGAAGAGCGGCAAGCGCCTGGGATACGGCACGCTCGCGAACGAGGCCTCCGCGATGCCCATCCCTGCCGCCGACGCGATCCGGCTCAAGGATCCGTCGCAGTTCCGCTACATCGGGACCGGCAAGTTGAAGCTCGTCGACGCGAAGGACATCGCAACGGGCAAGGCGCAGTACGGCATGGACACGCGGCTGCCGGGGCAGCTCTACGCCGTGGTCGCTCGCCCGGCCGTGTACGGCGGGAAGGTCGTGCGCTTCGACGCCGCCGACGCCATGAACGTCCCCGGCGTGGTCAAGGTCGTCGAGATCGAGGCGAGACCCGCGCCGCCGAACTTCAATCCGCTCGGCGGCGTCGCCGTGATCGCGCGCAACACCTGGGCCGCGATGCAGGGGCGCAAGGCGCTCAAGATCACCTGGGACGACGGCCCGAACGCGAGCTACGACTCGAAGGCCTACCGCGCGATGCTGGAGGACCTCGCCCGCAAGCCGGGGCGGGTGGTGCGCAACGACGGGGACTTCACCGCCGCCGCGGCGGGCGCCGCCAGGCGCATCGAGGCGGAGTATTACCTTCCGCATCTCGCGCATGCGTCGATGGAGCCGCCGGCGGCGACCGCGCGCATCGTCGACGGCCACTGCGAGGTCTGGGGCTGCTTCCAGTCGCCGCAGGCGGCGCGCGATCTCGTCGCGCAGCGCCTCGGGCTGTCGGTGAGCGACGTCACCGTGCACGTGACGCTCCTGGGTGGGGGCTTCGGGCGGAAGTCGAAGCCGGACTACGGCATCGAAGCCGCCGTGCTCTCCAAGGCGGTGGACGGCCAGCCGGTGAAAGTCGTGTGGACGCGCGAAGACGACCTCCACCACGATTACTACCACACCGTGTCGGTGGAGCACCTGGAGGCGGCGCTCGATCCGAAAGGCGCGCCGGTAGCCTGGCTGCATCGCTCCGCGGCGCCGACGATCATGTCGACGTTCGTCCCGGACGCGAAGGAAGAGGCGAACTGGGAGCTCGGGATGGGCGTCATCAACGTGCCCTTCGCGATCCCCAACATCCGCATCGAGAATCCCGGCGTGCCCGCGCAGACCCGCATCGGCTGGTTCCGTTCGGTATCGAACATCCCGCATGCCTTCGCGGTGCAGTCGTTCGTCGCCGAGTGCGCCGCCGCGGCGGGCCGCGATCCCAAGGACTACCTGCTCGAAGTGATCGGGCCGCCGCGCACCGTCTCGCCGCAGATGCTGGGCGACACGTGGAATCACGGCGAATCGCCCGAGCGCTATCCGGTCGACACGGGCCGCCTGCGGCGCGTCGCCGAGACGGTGGCGCGCGAGTCGGGTTGGGGCAAGGCGATGCCCAAGGGAAGCGGCCTCGGGATCGCCGCGCATTACAGCTTCGTGAGCTACATCGCCACCGTGGTCGAGGTCGCGGTAGACGACAAGGGCAATCTCGTCATTCCGCGCGTCGACATCGCCATCGACTGCGGTGCGACCGTGAATCCCGATCGCGTGCGCGCGCAGATGCAGGGCGCGGTCGTGATGGGCGTGGCCGCGGCGACGCTCGGTGAAATCAGCTTCAAGGACGGCCGGGCGCAGCAGGACAACTTCCACCAGTACCAGGTGACGCGCATGCCGGCGGCGCCGCGGGACATCCGCGTGTACATCATCCCGGGCGACTATTCGAAGCCGATGGGCGGCGTGGGCGAGCCGGGCGTGCCGCCGATTCCGCCGGCGCTGTGCAACGCGATCTTCGCCGCGACCGGCAAGCGCATCCGGCAGCTTCCGATCGGAGATCAGCTCAAAGGCTGACGATGCCCTGCACCGGGGCGGTGCCCGGCCGCCCCGGAAAGAAGCGAGCCCTCGGTCGCGGGCTCCGCGCGCATCAGAAGCCGACGCGCGTCCTGCGGCCGCAGAGCTTCTTCGCGTCGATGTCTTCGGGGACCAGGAAGTCGCGGCCCGCGAGCCGCGCCGTACCGAAGGCATCGAGCAGGAGCTTCTTGATGTCGCGCGCGGGAATCGTCATCAGGCGGTCGAGCATCGCCTCGGAGGGCTCGGGCGGGAACGGCCAGCGGTGCTGCTCGAGGATCTCGCGGTAGACCGACAGGGCGATCCGGCGCGCTCCCTCACCGTCCGCGCGCTCGATCGCGTAGACGTTCATCCGGTTGAGCACCGGGTCGGGAATCGCCGTCTCGTCGTTGGCGGTCGCGATCCACAGGATGTGCGACGCATCCATGTCGACGTCGATGAATTCGTCCTTGAAGCGCGCGGCCGTGTCGCGCTCGAGCAGCGTGTAGAGCGCTCCCATCGGATCGTAGCGGTGGTCGCCGCCGGCCTTGTCGACTTCGTCGAGCACCATCACCGGATTGGCGAAATCGCCTTCGATCAGCGTCTGCGCCACCTTGCCCGGGCGCGCGTTGTGCCATCCCGCCGAAGCGCCGGTCAGGACCCAGCCCGCGGTGAGCGAGTTCATCGACACGAATTCGAACCCGGTCGCCAGCGCGTCGGCGAGCTTGCGCGCGAAATAGGTCTTGCCGAGGCCCGGCTCGCCGATGAGCAGGATCGGCGTGAAGTTGACCGCTTCGTTGCCCGAGACCGCGAGCGCGAGCGACTTCTTGAGGTCGTCGATCACCTCACCGAAGTTCGGCGACACTTCGTAGAGCTCATCGAGGGAGTGGTGGTCCGAGGGCTTGACGATGTAGCGCGACCCGCCGAGCTTGCGCATGCGGTCGTACCAGCCCTTCAGGCCCTCGTTGCGCTGGGCGGCACTGTCTCCGGATGCCCGGTCGACGTCCGCGACCGAGTAGATCGGCTGGAGACCGGCAAGGGGAATCGTCGTGGGTCCCATGGCGTTTGGAGCTCCCGTTGCGAGCGAACGCTGCAATAACCATACCAAGAATCGGACCGCCGAGCTACACGCCGCCTCCCACTGCACCGTCGGCGGATCGCCGCCGCGCTTCGCGGCGCTCCTACCGCATGCCGAGCTTCGCGTGGGCGATCACCTTGGCCGCCTCGCGCGGCGCGCAGCGCCAGTATTGCTGCGGCGCGAGCACCTGTGCGTCGAGCGCGGCGGCGGCGTGCCAGGGCCAGCGCGGGTCCCAAAGCATCGCCCGCGCGAGCGCCACGAGGTCGGCGTCGCCTCGAGCGACGATCGCTTCCGCCTGCTTCGGGTCGGTGATGAGGCCCACCGCTATCGTCGCGATGGACGCCGCGCGGCGGATTTCCCGCGCAAGAGGCACCTGGTAGCCGGGCCCCAGCGGGATCTTCTGCGCCGGGGAAATCCCGCCGCTCGACGCGTCGATCCAGTCGCAGCCCGCCGCCTTGAGGCGGCGCGCGAAAGCCACCGAGTCCTCGATCGTCCAGCCGCCCTCGACCCAGTCGGTCGCGGAGACGCGTACGCCCAGCGGCTTGTCGTCGGGCCAGACCTCGCGCACCGCGGCGAAGACTTCCAGCGGGAAGCGAATGCGGTTCTCGAACGATCCGCCATAGGCGCCGTCGCGGCGGTTGGAGATCGGCGAGAGGAATTCGTGCAGCAGGTAGCCGTGCGCGCAGTGCAGCTCGATCGCATCGAGGCCGAGGCGCAGCGCGCGCTTCGCCGTGGCGACGAACTCGCGCCTGATCCGGGCGATCCCGGCGGCGTCGAGCGCGGCAGGCGGCGACTCCCCGGCGAGCTGCGGGATCGCCGACGGAGCGACCGGCGTCCATCCTCCCTGGTCGACGGGGATGAGCTGCCCGCCTTCCCAGGGAAGCTGCGACGAGCCCTTGCGGCCGGCGTGCGCGAGCTGGATCGCCACCGGGATCGGCGGCGCATTGCCGCGCGCGATCGCGAGCCGCTCTCCCAGCGCCGCTTCGCAGGCGTCGTCGTAGAGGCCCAGGCAACCGTAGGTGATTCGTCCGGTCGCCGACACCGCGGTGGCTTCGATCGTGAACATCCCCGCGCTCGATTGCAGCAGCTGGCCCCAGTGCGCGACGTGCCAGTCGGTCGCGCAACCGTCGACGGCCGAGTACTGGCACATCGGCGAGACGACGATGCGGTTGGCGAGCGAGAGCCCGCGCAGCTTGAACGGGGAGAAGAGGGCGGACGGCATCGTGCGCGCGGAGGATAGCGCGGAACCGCGAGCGTAACCGAGGCGGCCCCTTGGTGTCGAAGAGCGACAGCCCGATCCCGCCGTGGGGCGGACCTCCTGCTCCTGCGACCGCTACCACGGACGCGCTCGACCTCGCCCGTCCGGCCTCAGCGCCGGAACCCACCCGCTCTACTCGAGCCGGGCGCTCTCGGCGCTCGCGAGCGCTCCGACGACGCGAGCTGCTCCAGGTGCCGCGGTGCTCTAGGATGCCGCGCGTCCGCGCGCCGCATGCGCATCGCGCTTCGCGGTGCGCGCTTCCGCCACGGCCGCTCCGCGCCCGGCCGACACGGTCAACCGCGGCAGGCGGTACACCGGCACGCCGTGCTCGAGCACGCCGGTGAAGACCGCGGTCATGGGCGGCTGACCCGGGCATCCCGCGCCCGCCCCCGGGGTCGCTTCGGCGAGCGCCGCGGTCGCGGAACCCAACGAGCCCAGAGCGAGCCAGAGACCGAGCGTGCCTACGATGCCCGCCATCGCGGCGCGCATCGATGCAGAAAATGTCGTCATGATCGTTCTCCGTTTCAGAATCGTGGATCGGGGAGCCTGCGCAGCTCGGCCGGATGCAGCGACAACGCCGCTTCTACCCCGATGTCGCGCCGCAGGTGGACGCTCATGCTCGCGACGTCGTCCTCCGGGCGCACTTCCCGGAGAAACGAGAGCGTGTCGTGCACGTGGGCGAGCAGCACGTCGGCAGCGGCGCGCGCGGCCGCGAGCAGCGCCGTCGCGAAGGGCTGCGGCGGGCGTGAAGCGAGCGGTCTGGACGGGTTCTTCATGGTTCTCTCCTGTGGCATTTCCGCGACGTGGTAAGAGTATTCGCCCAGGCCAAAGGCAGGAAGCGACTTGTTCTAACCGCTCTGGTCGCTTATTCTTACCAGAATGTCCCGGCTGCCCCTCAACACGCTCACCGCGTTCCGCGCCGTCGCGGAGCTGCAGAACCTGCGCGCGGCGGCCGAGGCGCTGCACTTGACGCACAGCGCGGTGAGCCAGCAGATCCGCGGCCTGGAGGATCAGCTCGGCTTCGAGCTCTTCGAACGCCGCGGCCGTCGGGTGGTCTTGAATCCCGCGGGCAAGGCCTTGCTCGGCAGCGTGCAGAACGCGCTGGCGCTGCTCGACGACGGCGTGCAGGCGGCCGCGGCGGCGGCGAGCGGCGCGGCGCAGCGCCTGCGCGTCACGGTGCTGCCGTCGTTCGCGCAGCGCTGGCTGTTGCCGCGCATGGGCCGCTGGCGCGCACGGCACCCCGGCATCGCACTGGAGATCGACTCTTCGCAGACGCTGGTGGACGTGCAGCGCGAGGGCTTCCACGCCGCCGTGCGCGTCGGGCCGGGGCCGTGGGCGGGGCTGGAATCGGAGCTCATGTTCGAGCCGCCGATCTCCTTCATCGCGGTCGGCTCGCCTTCGGCCGCCCGGCGCCTGCGCGGCGCTCAGCCGGAGGCGCTCGCCCGCGAGCCGCTCCTCGGCGACAAGGAGCTGTGGGAGGGCTGGTTCGCCGCCGCCGGCTTGCGCGTCAAGGTCACGCCCGTCGCCGAGTTCAACGACGCGAGCCTCATGCTGCAGGCCGCGGAGCAGAACCTGGGCCTCGCGGTGGCGCGCGAGCTTCTCGCCGCCGACGCGCTGCGCGAAGGACGGCTGGTCCGCCTGTCCCCGCTGTCGATCACGCACGAGGAAGGCTATCCCATCCAGCTCGCGTACCCGCCGGGGCTGCGCGACTGGCCGCCGCTCGCCGCGCTGCGCCGGTGGCTGCGTGAAGAGCTCGACCTCTCGCGCAAGCTCCTCGAGGAGTTCGAGGCAGCGGAGCCGCAGAAGCGCTCGACGTCGCCGGCGGCCCGGATCCGTCGCGCGCGCACGAAGCGCTAGGCGGCGTATCGAGGCTGGTGTCTCGCGGGCGCGGGTTGCGGCGCCTGGCGCTCCTTGCTATGGTCGCCCGCACCGGAGCAAAAGGACGCGGACGTGGCGATTCGATACCTGAAACGGGCGGCCAGGTCGCCGGAGAGCGAAACGGCGAGCGCGCGCGCGGTGGTCGAGCCGATGCTCGCGGCGATCGCGGAGCGCGGCGAGCAGGCGGTGCGAGAGTACGCCGCCACGCTCGACCACTGGACCGGGCCGATCGTCGCGGACGCCGACGAGATCGAACGGCGCACGCAGGCGATCGCGCCGGCGGTGCGCCGCGACATCGACTTCGCCACTGAGCGCGTGCGCCGCTTCGCGCGGGCGCAGCGCGAGTCGACGCGCGAGTTCGCGGTCGAGCTCGAGCCCGGCCTTGTCGCCGGCCAGCGCCTGATTCCCGTCAACGTCGCCGGCTGCTACGTCCCGACCGGCCGCTACGCGCACATCGCCTCGGCGTACATGGCGATCGCCACGGCCAAGGCCGCGGGCGTGCCGTTCGTCGTTGCCGCATCGACACCGTATCGCGGGGAGGGAATCCATCCGTACGTGCTCTACGCGATGAAGGTCGCCGGCGCCGACGCGATCCTCACGCTCGGAGGCGTGCAGGCGATCGCCGCGATGGCCCAGGGCCTCTTCACCGGCAAGCCGGCCGACATCATCGTCGGGCCCGGCAACAAGTACGTTGCCGAAGCCAAGCGCGCGCTCTTCGGCAAGGTGGGCATCGACGTGTTCGCCGGACCCTCGGAGGTCGCCGTGATCGCGGACGAGACCGCGGACCCCGCGATCGTCGCTTCGGATCTCGTCGGCCAGGCCGAGCACGGACACGAGTCGCCCGCGTGGCTTATGACGAGCTCGCACGCGCTCGCAACCGAGGTCATGCGACGCGTGCCGGCGCTCATCGAGGCGCTGCCCCCGACGGCGCGCGAAGCCGCCGGGGCGGCCTGGCGTGACTACGGCGAAGTCGTGCTCGCCGCTACGCGAGAGGAGATGGCGGAGGTCTCGGACCGCTACGCGCCCGAGCACCTGGAAGTGCACGCCCGCGACCTCGACTGGTGGCTCGCGCGGCTCACCTGCTACGGCTCGCTGTTCCTCGGCGAGGAAACGACCGTCGCCTTCGGAGACAAGACCTCGGGACCGAACCACATCCTGCCGACCCAGGGCGCGGCCCGCTACTCGGGGGGCCTCTCGGTGCACAAGTTCCTGAAGACCGTGACCTGGCAGCGCATGACGCGCGAGGCGAATCGCGACATCGCGCAGGTCACGGCGCGCATCTCGCGGCTCGAAGGGATGGAAGCGCACGCGCGCACCGCGGACGACCGGCTGGCGAAGTACTTTCCCGACGAGCGCTTCGAACGCGGCGTCGCCGTCGACGGCTGACGGATGGCGCAAGGCGATCTGTTCGATCTCTCGGGCCGCGTCGCGCTCGTCACCGGAGCGAGCTCGGGCATCGGGCGGACGATCGCGCTCGCGCTCGCGTCGGCCGGCTGCGCGGTCGTGCTGGCCGCGCGCCGCGCCGCGCTGCTCGAGGCGCTGCGCGCGGAGATCGCGGCGTCCCGGGGGCGGGCCGCGAGCCTGCCCTGCGATCTCTCCGACCGCGCCGGCATCGGCGAGTGCGTGGCGCAGGCGGCCAAGCCCTTCGGCGACCCGGACATCCTCGTCTGCGCCGCGGGGATCAACCGGCGCAAGCCGATCCTGGAGGTGACGGAGGACGACTGGGACGCGACGCTCGCGCTCAACCTCGACGCGCCGTTCTTCCTCGCGCAGCGCCTGGCGCCGGCGATGATCGCGCGCGGCTTCGGGCGCATCGTCAACATCGCTTCGCTGCAATCGGTGCGCGCTTTCGCTGACTGCGCGGCCTACGGCGCTTCCAAGGGCGCGATCGCCCAGCTCACCCGCGCGCAGGCGCAGGCCTGGTCGCGCCATGGGGTCAACGCCAACGCGATCGCGCCGGGATTCTTCGCCACCGAGCTCACCGCGCCGGTCGTGGCCGACCGCGCGCGCTGGGAAGCGATGGCGGCGCGAACCTGCACAGGCCGCAACGGCGAGCTTTCCGACCTGTGGGGAACGGCGCTGTTTCTCGCGAGTCGCGCCTCGGACTACATCACCGGCCAGACGATCTTCGTCGACGGTGGCTTCACGGCCTCCGGCTGAGAGCGGCGCCAGGCGAAGCCGCGGTGAGCACCATCGTCTTCGACCGGGTGGCGCGGCACTTTCGCCGCGACGGCATGGACCTTCCTGCGGTCGACGGTGTGAGCTTCGAAGTCCGCTCGCGGGAGTTCGTCGCTATCGTCGGTCCGTCCGGCTGCGGCAAGACGACCTGCCTGCGCATGGCGGCGGGGCTGGAATTCCCGACCGCGGGCTCGGTGACGGTCGGCGGGCGCCCCGTCGCCGGTCCCGGCCCCGATCGGTCGGTGGTGTTCCAGCAGTTCGCGCTCTTTCCATGGAAGACGGTCGTCGAGAACATCGACTTCGGCTTGCGCGCCACGGGCGTCGCACCGGCCGAGCGGCGGGCGCGCGTCGAGCGCTACGTGCAGCTCATGGGCCTGCAGGGCTACGAGTCCGCGTTTCCGCACCAGCTCTCCGGCGGCATGCAGCAGCGGGTGGCCATCGCGCGGAGCTACGCGCTGGACCCCGACGTGCTGCTCATGGACGAGCCATTCGGATCGCTGGATGCGCAGACCCGCGTGGTGATGCAGGAGGAGCTCGTCAGGCTCGCGCGCGCGAGCCCACGCACCGTCCTGTTCATCACCCACGCGGTCGAGGAGGCGGTGTATCTTGCCGATCGAGTCGTGGTCATGACCCGCCGCCCCGGGCGCATCGCCGAGATCGTCGACGTCGCGCCGATGCGCGCGGCCGAGCGCTGGGACCGGCACGAGCGCATCGAGGACGTGATGGACGAGGCGTCGTTCGTGCATCTGCGCACGCAGATCTGGCGGCTGCTTCGCGAGCAGCAGCCGCGCGGCGAGCATTGAGGAGTATTGCGCAAGCAACCATTCACCCGGAGGAGGAAGGAGCGATGAAAGCATATCTCTGTCGTGGTTTCGCCGCCGCGCTGGCGCTGGCGTCGATGTCGGCGGCGCAGGCGCAGCTCACCGAGATCAAGGTGAGCTACCAGCCGGCGCTGTACTGGTCGCTGCCCTTCTACGTCGCCGAGCAGAAGGGCTGGTGGCAGGAGCTGGGATTGAAGCCGACGTTCAGCACGTTCCCCGCGGGCGTGCCGCAGATCGCGGCGTCGGCGTCCAAATCCTGGGACGTCGGGGGCACGGGCTCGGTGCCTGCCGAGCTCGGCGCCGTGCGCTACAACCTCCTCACGATCGGGCTCACCAACGACGAATCGGCCGGCAATGCGCTGCTCGCCACCGCCGCGAAGGCGGATGCGTTCATGAAGAACCCGCAGTCGATCAAGGGCCAGACGATCGTGCTCACCGCCAACTCCACGGGCGACTATGCCGTGCAGTCCTGCCTTGCGCAGTGGGGGCTCAAGAAGAGCGACGTCACGATCAAGAGCATGGGCCAGGCGGAGATCATCTCCGCGATGTCGTCCAACAACGCCGATCTCGGCGGGCTCTGGGCGCCGAACATCTACACAATGGAGGAGAAGGCCGGCGCGAAGGTGATCTGTTCGGGCAAGGACACCGGAACCAAGGTCCCGGGCGCGCTCGTCGTACGTGCCGACTACGCCAAGGAGCAGCCCCAGAACGTCGCCAGATTCCTCGCGGTGTACCTGCGCAGCTGGAAGTGGATGAACGCGCACCAGGGCGAGGCGATCGCGATGATGAAGAAGTTCTACGACATCGGGGGCGTGTCGATCAGCGAGGCTTCGATGAAGAAGGAGTTCGACACGCGGCCGACCTACGACCTCGCGGGCCAGTTGAGGATCATGGACCGCTCCAAGGGTCCGTCGGACGTCGACAAGTGGATGACGCAGATCGGCGAGTTCATGAAAGGCACCGGCGCGATCTCGGAGGTGCCGCAGGCATCGAGCTACGTCACCGACGAGTACATGAAGATGGTCGACCGCGACCCGAAGCTCAAGGCGTTCGCGAATCGCGCCGACTGAGCATTAGGCGTCGTCCCGGCGGAGCCCGACGCGAATTTTCTCTCGGCCCGAGGGCCTGCCGGACATCGGACTCCGGCCTCAAGCCGGGATGACGACAAGGGCAGACGCGCTCGATGCCTCAACTCTCCCGCATTGCGATCGGCACGGCGACATTCGCCGTACTGATCGCGCTCTGGTACGTCGCGACGTCTGCCACGCACGTCGTCCCTGCGGTTTACTTTCCGACACCGGCCGAGGTGCTGCGGGCCCTCGAGCAGATCGCCGTACAGGGCTACGCGGACGGGCGGCTGCACCAGCATTTCCTCCACAGCTGCTGGCTCGTGCTCCTGGGCTTCGCGGCGGCCGTGGGCGTCGGTGTTCCGCTCGGGATGCTGATGGGCTGGAGCCGCCGTGCCGAGGCGGCCATCAACCCGGTGTTCCTCCTGCTGCGCCCGATTCCGCCGCTCGCGTGGATTCCCCTCGCCATCGTCTGGCTCGGTCTCGGCGACGCCGCCAAGGTGCTGGTGATCTGGTTCGCGGCGTTCGTTCCCGCGGTGATCAACAGCTACGCGGGCGTGCGCTCGATCGAGCCGTATCTCGTCGAAGCCGCGCGCTCGCTCGGGGTCAGCCGCTGGATGCTGGTGCGCGAGGTGCTCCTTCCCGGCGCGCTGCCGCTGATCTTCACCGGGCTGCGGCTCTCGCTGCAGGCCTGCTGGACCACGCTGGTCGCGGGCGAGCTGATCGGCGCGATCGTGGGCCTGGGCCACGTGCTCTACCAGGCCGGGCTGGATATCTTTCCGGCGATGATCGTTGTCGGGATGGTGAGCGTCGCGATCGCCGGCGGGCTCATGACCACGGTGCTGAGCCGGCTCGAAGCACGGGCGATGCCGTGGCACGTCCGCTGACCGCCCGCGCGCCGCTTTCGCGGCGCGAGGCCGCGTTGCTCGGGCTCGCGGGCCTCGCCGCGTTCTTCACGCTGTGGTCGCTCACCTCGCTCGGCGGGCTGGTTCCGCGTCAGTTCCTGCCGCCGCCGTGGTCGGTGGCCGAGCGATTTGTCCAGCTCACGCGCGAGCCTTTTTCGGGCTTTACGCTGCAGCAGCACCTCGCGTCGTCGTTCGCGCGCTTCGGCGCGGGCTTCGGCCTCGCCGCCCTCATCGGTATCCCGCTCGGCCTCGCGCTCGGCTGGTTCCGGTGGCTCGACGCGATCGTCTCCCCGCTGTTCGATGCGCTGCGCTTCGTCGCGCCGATCGCCTGGGTTCCCTTCGCGGCGCTCTGGTTCGGAACCGGCATCGGCGGACCGGTGCTCGTCATCTTCACCGGCGCCTTTCCGCCCTGCGTGATCAACGCGCATCGCGGCGCGCGCTACGTCGATCGGAAGCTGGTCGAGGCCGCGCAGACGCTCGGCGCGCGGCACTGGCAGATCATCACGGAAGTGCTGCTCCCGGCCTCGGTGCCGTCGATCGTCGCCGGGCTGAGAGTGAGCGCGGGGCTCGCGTGGCAGTCGCTCGTCGGCGCCGAGCTGATCGTCGCCTCGAGCGGCATCGGCTACGTGCTGGTCAAGGGCCAGGCGAGCATCAGCACCTCGATCGTCATGTCGGGCATGATCGCGATCGGCATCGTGGGCCTGGCGATCGACGTGCTGCTGCGTGCGCTCGAAGCCTATCTGCGGCGCCGGCGCGGGCTCGACTGAGATGCCGAGCCGCGGCGCGGGCGGCTAGTCCGGCCGGATGCCGGCTTCGCGGGCGATCGGTGGCCAGCGCTGGACCGAGCGCCTGATCTCGGCGCTGAATTCCGCGGGCGTCGGCGCGAGCGGCTCCATCCCCATCTTGATGAAGACTTCGCGCACGTCGGGCTCCACCACGATGCGCGCGAGCTCGCGATAGAGCAGCTCGATGATCGCGGGCGGCGTCCCGGCGGGTGCGAGCACGCCGTTCCACGGATCGGCGACGGCTTCCTCGTAGCCGAGCTCCGCGACGGTGGGAATCTCGGGCCACGCGCGCATGCGATGGTTGCTCTCCACCGCCAGCGCCTTGAGTTGCCCGTTCTTGAGATACGTGTCGATCGGACCCAGGAAGGTGAAGTACACCGGCACCTCGCCCTGCAGCACGTCCTTCAGGGCCTGGCCGCTGTTGGCGTAGGGAATGTGCAACATGTCGATGCCGGCCTTCTTCGACAGCGTGAGCGCGGTCAGGTGCTGCACCGTGCCGATACCCGCGGTCGCGTAGGCGATCTTGCCCGGCTGCGCGCGCGCCTTCGCGATCAGCTCGGGCAGCGTGCTCACGCCGAGCGCCGGGTTGGCGACGATGAGGATCGGCGGCTCGGCGAGCTTGGTGATGGGCGCGAAGGCGGCTACCGGGTCGACCGCGCGCGCTCCCAGCGTGCTCGGAAGCAGCGTGATGAGCGAGCCCGTGACCAGCAGCGTGTACCCGTCCGGCGGCGCCTTGGCGACGATCTCGCTGCCGATGTTGCCCGACGCGCCCGGCTGGTTCTCGACGATCACCGGCTTGCCGAGGCTGTCGGAGAGCTTGCCGCCCACGAGTCGCGCCACGATGTCCATCTGCGACCCCGCGCCGAACGGGACGATGATCTTGATCGGCCGGGTCGGATACGAAGCTGCGTCTTGCGCCTGCGCCGGAGCGACGAAGAGCAGCGCCGCGGCGGCCGCCGCAACCGCAATCGCAACGAAAGAGGCCACGCCTCGGAACACGGCAGCGGTGCTCCGAGCGCGGACAGCTTCGATCATCGTCAGGCTCCTTGTTGCTCGTGGACGGAGGACGCAGCCGATGGCAGCGGCACCGGCGTCGCCTCGTCGCGGGCCACGGGCTGACCGAGCAGCCGGGCGAGGAAGGCGGGCAGCCGGCCGCTCGCGAGCTTCGTCCCGATCACCGAGTGCGTCCTGCAGCCTTTCACTGGCCACAGGCGCGACGGGATGCGACCGCGCAACGCGTTCGCGGCCGCGGCGTCGGTGCGGTAGCCTCCGCAGAACACGAGGAGAAGCTCGGGGAAGGGCTCGGGTCTCGCGGCGAGCAGCGAAGCGTAGGGCTCCGCGCTCAGGCCGCGGCGCTCGAGCCTCGCGGCGACCGACGGAAAGTCGAGCCCGCCGATCGAGATGCCGCGAGCGAGGCGCAGCTCGATGGCCGCCAGCAACGCGATGAGGCCGCCCGAGCTGGTTCCGAGCGCAATGCAATTGCGGTAGGCGTCCAGCGAGATCTCGTGGCGCAGTTCCGAGAGCGTCGCGGCGAGGTCCCCGCCCAATCCCGGAATGCCGCGGGCGAAGAAGGCCTGCGCGAAGTCGCGCAGCATGACCACGTCGTAGAGCTCGGGATCCAGGGCGTCGAGAAACGGCGGCGTGGGTGCCATCAGGCGCTGGAAGTGGCCGGCGAACGCGAGCAGGAGCGTCTTGTCCTGCTTCGGGCGTGAGCTCGCGGTGTAGTAGGTCGCGCCCTTGCACAGACCGCTGCGCACGAATTCGGCGGTTCTCGGTTCCCTGCGCGGCAGCCGCTGCTCGAGGTCGGTGATCCAGATGCGGCCCGGCTCCTCTGGCGCCTCGTCGGCCAGCGCCGCCGCGAAATGGCGGACCTCCATCGGCGTCATGTAGTTCTCGAGCGCGATGTGGAGCTTGTTGCGCTGATTGTCGGTGCGGCAGCGGGCGATCCGCCGCCGGTAGAGCCGAAGCGCCTGGTCCAGCCGCCCCGGCGCGCGCCGCCGGCTCCCCGTGTCTCGCGCGGTGTGCGCGTCCGGGCTCCCGGCACGCGGCGAGCCGTTCAGCGCCGCAGCGATGCGGCGCTCGATCGCTTCGGTGGAACGCAGTTCCGCGAGCTCGGACGGCAGCAAGCTCACGCCGGTCGACAGCTCGATGGCGATGCAGAGCTCCATCTGCGACAGGCTGTCCAGGTCGAGCTCGGCGAGGCTCAGGTTCGATCCGCCGGCGAGGAACGTGGCGCGCATCTCCTCGCCGACGGAATGCGGCGCGGCCGCCCGCAGCGCGTCGAACACGGCGCGGCGAACGTTCGAGGTCTCGTGCCGCCCGGTCGTCACTTCGACTCCGTCAGGAGATGGATCAGCCTGCGCTTGACGACCTTGCCCGAGGCATTGCGCGGAAGCTCGTCGAGCACGAGGATGCGCCTCGGGGCACGCATGCCGAGACGCTCGCGGGCGCGCGCCAGGAGCTCCTCGGCGCTGACGGCGGCGGATGCGTGCAATTCGACCGCGGCGAGCGGTATGTCCCCGTGCGTCGTCGACCGCTTCGAGAATGCGGCGGCGGTCTTCACCGCGGGATGCCCTTCGAGGACGCGCTCGATCTCGGCCGGAAAGATCTTGATGCCGTTCAGGTTCATCATGTCGTCGGCGCGCCCGTAGAGATGCACGTCGCCCTCGGCGGTCAGGCAGGCGAGATCCTTCGGGTAGAACCAGCCGTGGCGGAAATGACGGGCGGTCGCGACCGGATCGCGGTAGTACTCGTGAATCATCTGCTCGGAGCGGACCCTGATCTCGCCGATCGCGCCGCGCGGGACCGGGTTGCCGTCGCCGTCTACGATCTCGAAATCGAGCCACGACCCAGGGGCGCCCACCGATTCGGGGTCGCCGCGGTCGCCCTGCGGATAGGTGCTCGAGATCCGGCCGAATTCGCGCGCCCCGTAGTGAACGTAGAGCGGCGTTTCGAACCGCGCCGCGAACTGCCGCCGGAGCGAAGGCGATACCGCCGCCCCCGCCGTGTATGCCGTCGTGTGCGGAGGAAGACGACGCGGAGCGCTCGGGTCCATCGCCAGGCTGGAGACCTGGAAGATGGAGAGCTCGAGGCAGGTGACGCGATGCCGCGCGCAGATCTCCGGCGCCGACAAGAGCGAGCCTGCCTCGGGAATGACGCAGGCGGCACCCATCAGGATCGAGCTCAGGAGCCGGCTCTTCGCCATCGAATCTTCGAGCGAAACGAAGGTGAGCGAGCGATGGCCCGGCGAAGCCCGCTCGGATTCGGCGATGCGCTGCGCCCGCCAGTAGAGCCAGCGCTGGCTCAAGGCGAAGAGCTTGGGCTCCCCGGTCGCGCCGGAGCTCGCGTAGTACACCGCCGGAGCGTTGGGATCGAGACTGAGCGAGCGCTCCAGGTCGGCGCCGCCGGCGGCGTAGTGATCCGGCTCGAGCGAGAGCATCGCAAGCCTCGGCAGGGCGCCGTTCGCCCGATCGGCGACGACCCGGCGGACCCCGAGCCTTTCGCCAACCGAGAGCCTCTTGCCGACCGGATCGAGCGTCGGCAGGCATATCTGCGGCACGCCGAGGATCAGGAGCGCGAAGGTCACGACGATGTGCGCGAGGTCGTCGGCGACCGTCACGCCGACCGTTTCGCCCGCAACGAGACCGTGCCCGGCGAGCCACGCCGCGCAGGTCCTCGTACGTCGGAGCAGCTCCGCGCAGCTCACCTCCCGGTCGTCGAACACCAGCGCGACCTGCGCGTCGCCCTTCGACGCGAGCTCTTCGAGTCGCGTCTCGAACAGCCCGAGCGCGCGCCGACCCATGCTCGGCAATGCCCTGCGGCGGGATGGAGATTCGTCCGGCACGGCTCTATTGCGGCGTCAGCTTCAACGCCTGGGCCAGCTTGCCCAGGGCGACGTACTCGTGGTCGATGTATTCGCGCAGCGCCCGACCCTTGCGGATCAGCAGCTGCTCGCCGGCATCGTCGAGGAACTTCCGGGTTGCAGGAGCGTTGGCGGCTTTCTCGAACAGCGCTTCGAGCTCTGCGACCTTGGCGGGCGGCGTGCCCTTCGGAGCGAGCACCGCGCGCCACAGGATCGTCTCCGCCTCCGGGATGCCGAGATCGCGCAGGCTCGACGCCGAGGGCAGCGCTGGAATCCGCTCGGCGGAAGTGAGCAGCAGGCACTTCGCCTTGCCGGCCTGCGCGTGCTGCAGGATCGGAGGCACCGAGCCGACGTAGATGTCGATGTGACCGCCGAGGAACGCCACCAGCGTCTCGCCGGCGCCCTTGAACGGCACGTCGCGCGCGTGCACGTTCATCGCGCGCAGGATGCGCTCCGTCGCGAGCTGTCCCGGGCCGCCCGCGCCGTCGTCGCCGTAGGTGTACTTGTCGGGATTCTTCCGGAGCTCCTCGATGAAGCCCTTGCCATCGGCGGCTGGGAACTCCGGATGCACGCAGAGCACGTAGGGTGCGCTGGTGAGCTGGATCACCGGCACGTAATCGTCGGGCGTGTAGGGGACCTTCATCGTGTGCGGCGAGACGGTCACCGGCCCGAGCCAGACGGCGGCGAGCGTCTGCCCGTCCGGCGCTGAGCGCACCATCTGGGCGACGCCGATCGTGCCTCCGGCACCGGGCACGTTGACGACGACGATTGGCTCCCTGGAGTACGGCTCGGCGGCCTTGGCGAGCACGCGGAAGTACGCGTCGGTTCCGCCGCCGGGCGCGGTCGGAATGATGAGCTTGATGGCGTCGGCGATCGCGAACGCTGGCGCGGCCAACCACAACGCAACCGCGAGCAGGCGCAGCATGCCCATGAGACCCCCCTTAGCCCGCAATCGTACCAAAGCGCGTCAGCCGTGCGTAAGGAGAATGAGCTAAGAGCGCTTTCCGGCCGGGCGATCGAACGCGAAGAGCCTCGCGGGCGTTTCGGCTAGGACGACCTTGCGTACGGACGGATCGGGGATCCAGCCTTGCAGATCGTCCAGGCACTGCCGGTAGGTCACGATGTCTTCGTGGGAGACGAAAGGCCAATCGCTCGCCCACACGAGCTGCCGCGGACCGCCCGCAGCGAGCAGGGCGTCGACGTAGGGCCGGCAATCGGCTCCGCCCTGCCGATACGACGCCGATAGCTTCACCCAGGTGTCGCCGGCGCGCACGCCTTCGAGCACCGCCTGGAAACCCGCGCAGTCGACGCCGCGCGCGGGGTCGGGCGCGCCGAAGTGATCGACCACGGCTTTCGCGCCGCTTTCGCGGATGCGCGGCAGCGTGCTCGCGAGCAGCGGGCCCTCGATATAGATCTCGACGTGCCAATCCATCTCGCGGACGCACGCGAAGAGCCGGCGGTACGCGGCGGAAGACGCATCGGGCAGGCTCGAGCGCCGGAACCAGTTGAGCCGGACGCCGACGGCTCCGCGCGCCGCCATCGCGTCGAGCTCCCCGCGCTCGATGTCGGGCGCAACGATCACCGTCCCGCGCAGGCGGCCGGCCGCGCGGCCGAGCGCGTCGAGGAGCAGCGAATTGTCGCTGCCGTAGAAGCTCGGGGCGGTAAGCACGCCGTGCGAGATGCCGTGCGCATCGAGGAGCGCGAGATACTCCTCCACGGTGCAGTCGCGTCGCGGCGCCGAGTGCCGGTCGGGCGCGAGCGGCGCGTCGCGACGCATGACGTGCGCGTGACAGTCGACCGCGACGATGTCCATGGGCGAACTGTGGCTTGCGCTCAGTGCGTCTCGAGGAACGCCTCGAACTGGGTCATCGCGTACCAGGCGCCGCGATCCTCCAGGGCGAAGATGCCGCGGGTCGAGTTGCGGGTCTGAGCGGCCTCGAAGCCGAGCGTAAGCCGATGCTTCCCGGCCGGCAGCGGCGGCTGGAAAGCGAGGCCGATGAACTGGTCCGCGTGGGGAAGAATCGTGACCGCGGTCGCGGGCGCGCTCACCGTGGCCCGCGAGACCGCAAGCTCGTCGGCGTTCAGCCACAGCACGCGGTGTGGCCTTGCGAGCTCGAGAAAGATGACGATCTCGCCGCGGGCGGCGGGCTCGCCGGGAACCACCGTGAGCGTCACCTCGTAGCGCATGGGCCGGGAGCCTTCCGGGATGCGCAACGGCGGGGGCGTCAGATCATCCGTGCGTTCCGGCGCCGCGGCGCTGACAGCCGGGTCGCGGCCGGCGAGCAGCACCACGCTCGCAACGAGACCGAGGAACGCCAGCCGGCGCCCGCGCAGGCGAGCGCCTCGCGGGTTCACCCGCGCTTGAATCCCATCGCGGATGGGACGAAGCGCTGCACGAACCTCTGAGGCTGCGAAGGGCCGGCGTTGGGGACGAGCGGCGGCCCGAACGGCGGCGGCAGACGAGGCCCGTTCATGTTCTGCCCATGGTGGATCGGACGATTCTTGTTCGAATGCGAGCCATCGACGACGATCACGCTCGCCGGGTAGAAGCCGGGCCACCAGCAGGCGAACCATGAGGGATCGCAGCCGTACCCGGCGTAGCCGTACCCGCCGTAGCCGTTGCCGGCGTAGGCCGGCGTCACTTCAACGGTCTGCTGCATCGGCGGCTGCGGCGCCTGGACGATGTACTGGATCACCGGCGGCGGCATGACGGGCCGATAGTCCGGCGGTGGCGCCTGGCGCGCCTCTTCCTCGAGCTGCTGCACGCGCGCGGCGAGGGCCTGCGCTTCGGCCCGTTGCGCCGCGTCCCGGGCGGCGTCTTCCCGCGCGAGGATCTCCGGCGGAAGCGCGTGCTGCACCTTGGTCAGCTTGGCGCCGTCGGGCGGAGGGAGGTTGCTCACGTTGGTGACGCCCGCGGCATCGACCCAGGTGTAGATCTCGCCGTGTGCGAGCGGCGCCGCGAGCGCGACGGTCGCGAACAAGACCACAGGGGAAACGCGCCTGAGCATCATCGCAGTCCTTCAACCGCTAACAGGATTGTAAGCCGTCCCGATCTCAGCCGGTAGCGGCTCGGCCCGGGCAACGTGTAACCGGCTGTTGCCCGGTGCAGCGAACGAACCGGCGCCGCCGTCCTTCTGCCGGGCTCCGGGTGCGTGTAGGGTATCGGCTTCGGCCGGCGTTCCGCCGCGTCCACGAAGGGAAGAAAGGGGCAAGGCCATGTTCAACATGGGATACAGCATCTGGGGCATCCTCATTCTGATCGGCGACATCTGGGCGATCATCAACATCCTGCAAAGCGGCGCGGCCAACGACAAAAAGCTCCTGTGGGTCGTCGTCGTCGTTCTGCTGCCGCTGGTCGGGTTGATCCTCTGGTTCTTCCTCGGTCCGCGCGACGGTCGAACCTAGCGTCGGCCCGTGCGCTACCGCCTGTACGACTGGGACGGCATCCACGGACGCGGCGAGTTCGTGCGCCTCGCGATCGAGGAGGCGGGCGCCGATTGGGGCGACGTGGCGCGAGCGAAAGCAGGCGAGGCGCGGATGGGCGGGCGCGGACTCGCGAGCCCGCCCTTCGCGCCGCCGTTCCTCGCGAAGCCGGCGATCTCGTCATCGGCCAGGCTGTGAACATCCTGCTCAACGAGCAGGCATCTTCCGCCGCTACCCGGAGCTCGACCGCTGGCTTCGACCGCGCTTCAGCGGCCGGGCGGCTTCGGCCAGTCGTCCTCTTTGTCGGGCAGGATGCGGATGACGCGCGTGCGCTTCGGATCGCCGTACTGCTCCATCTGGACGAGCACGGGGAAGCGCTCGCGGAGCGCGGCGCGCGCGGTGTCCTCGCTGTCGTAGGTCAGCACCTGCCCGTCCTCGCCGCGCACGTCGCTCCAGATGCCTTTGCCGTCCTGGACTTCGATCTTGAACATGTTTCGACCTGTCTCCCGGCGCGTGGCCGACCGAGCTTACGCCGTCCGTTTTCGATTCGGGGCGCCCGTTGCGCCCGGCATGATCGAGGCCCTGCGCTCGCGCCCGTACTTCGCTTCGAGCTGATCGGCGGTGAGGAAGCGCTGCTCCATCGCCTCGACCTCGTGCATGCCCATGATGTCGTGCAGCTCCTCGAACGAGACCAGCGCGTCTGGGCGATCGACGACATGCCCGCTCGCGAGCGACTCCGCCAGAAGCTCGAGTCCGTTCTTCATGCCCTGCAGCGCGCACGCGGTGAGCATGCGCGGATAGATCACCACGGCCACGCCGAGCTCCTGCAGCTGCCGCGCCGAAAGCAGCGGCGTCGTCGACCGCTGCCGGATGCCAAAGCCCATGTTCACGCACAGGGGTTTGGCCACGTTCTTCGCGATCGCGCGGATGTCGTCGACCGTCATCGCCGCGTCGGCGAACAACAGGTCGGCTCCTGCTTCGGCATAGAGGTTGAGACGGCGGATCGCCTCGGCCAGGCCGTGCGTCGCGAGCACGTCGGTGCGCGACTTGATGACGAAATCGGGATCCTCGCGCGCCTCCGATGCTGCGCGGATCTTCTGCACCATCTCCGCCGCGGAAATCACTTCCTTGCCCTTGAGGTGCCCGCAGCGCTTGGGCCAGACCTGGTCCTCGAGCATGAGGCCCGCGGCTCCGGAGCGCTCGAAGGCGCGCACCGTGTGATAGACGTTGAGCGCATTGCCGTAGCCGGTGTCGCCGTCGGCGAGCAGCGCGAGACCCGAACAGGCGGCGATGGCGCGGGCGGCGGCGACGTTCTCGTCGAGGCCCATGATCCCGACGTCGGGCTGTCCAAGCCGGCTTTCGCTCACGCCGCTGCCGGTGACGAACGCGGCCGGGTAGCCCATCCGCTCGACCAGCCGCGCGCTGAAGCCGTCGTAGACGCCGGGCAGGACGAGGATCTCCGGCGCGCCGACGAGCGCGCGCAGACGCGAGGCCAGGCTCGGTTTCGGATCGTGCTTGGCGACCATGACGCCGGCTACCGCGGTTGTTGGAACGACGTCAATCGAAGCTCACGATTTCCACCCAGTTCGAGCCCCTGCCCGTCGGGTACTTGCCGACGGGCGCGAGCGCACCGCTCGCGGGATCGATCGCGTACACCGAGATCGTATCCGACTTCTCGCCGGTGACGACCATGAAGCGGCCCTTGGGATCGATGTTGAATCCGCGCGGCTGGCGCTCCGTCGCCGTGCTGCCGAGATACGCGAGCCGGCCGCTGGCGGCATCGACCGAGAACGACGCGATCGTGTTGCTCGTGCGCTCAGACATGTAGAGAAACCGGCCGCTCGGCAGCAGGTGAAGATCCGCGGCCCAGATGTCGTTGTCGGTGTTGCGCGGCGGCGGTGCATTGGGTCCGCCGACCGCGCCGCGCGGCATCCCCGGTCCGAGCTTGCTGTCGGGCGGCAGCCCCGTCGCGACGCTCGTCTCGGTCAGGGCCCCGGTCTTGTCGTCGATGTCGAAGCTAGTGATCGTGCCGACCAGCTCGCTCAACAGATACAGGTGCCTGTTGTCCGACGAAGTGATGAAGTGTCGCGGCCCGGTCATCGACTTTGCGAGGTAGACGGCAGGCGTGCTCGAGGCGAGCCTGCCGGTCTTCGCGTCGAACCGGAACATGAAGACCTCGTCGCTGCCCAGCGTCGGGACGTAGACGAACCGGTTGGTCGCGTCGACGCGGATCGAATGCGCGTTGCGCCCGACCGGAATCACCTGCAGCGGCTCGGTGGACACCCGCCCGTCGCTGCCGACGGCATTGACGCTCACGACGTTGCCGCCGTAGGACGCGCCGAAGAGAAAGCGGCCGGTCCGGTCGAGCGAGATGTAGGGGAAGCTCTCGGCCAGCGGCGAGGTCGAGAACGGCGTGAGCGCGCCGGTGCTCCGGTCGATCGAATAGACGTGGACCCGATACGGCTTGGAGCGCGAGGCGGCGTAGAGGAAGCGGCGGTCCGGGCTCACCGCCATCGGCATGACCACCGCCGCGGCCTTGACTCGCGCTCCGGGCTGCAGCTCTCCGGAGTCGAGCATGCGATAGACGCCGATCTCTCCGTCGTCAGCGTTCGAGACGTAGACGAACGTCGCCGCGAGCGCCGGCGCACCGCCGGCGAGCATCGCGATGGCCGCCATCGCCGTCGTCATGGTCCATGCCGAAGCTTTCACCGTCTCCTCCCCTCTTCGCGCTCGAAGTTCGGTACCGGCTCGCAAATCCCGGGCCGCGACAGTTTAGCCGCAACCGCGCGCCCGCGGGAGCGCCCGGGGTCCGGCGACGGTCGCCGAGCCTCGACCGGACTAACGCGGCTCGCCGTGGTCGTCGAAGAATTCGTGCATCAGGTAGCTCTCCAGCGCGTCGTTGTCCTTCTCGCGCGCGGAGAGGACGGCGCCGCGCCCATACGCCGATCGCCAGAAGAAGTCCTCGTGGGTGTAGTCGCGGATGATGGCGATCATCCGGCGCACAACCGCGATGCGCATGTCCGGGTTGCTGCCGATCCGCACCGTGATGAGCTGCGGCGTCTCGCGTCCCATGTCCGGATTCCAGCCGAAGAAGATGAACGAGGCGTCGTCGTAGGCCATGCTCTTGATCTCGAAGATGCCGCCGCCGCGATTGACGTCCTTGGTCGCGGCGCCGGTCGCCGGCCGCGGCAGGTTGGCCGCCAGGTCGGCGTCGGCGTCCCGGTTGCTGGCGACGATCGACTCCACCTGCTCGCCGCGCTCGCGTCGCCTTGCCTGCAGGTAGGACCACAGGTCGGCTTCCGCCGGCTTCGCTTCGGTCTGCGTCCGCGCCGGTGCCGGTGAAGGCGGCGTCGGCGTCTGCGCCTGCGCGATCGGTGGCGCGGGCGCCGGCGTGGCGAGCACGGTCGGAGGGCGGGGCACCCGCGGCCTCGGCCGCGGCGCCTGCGTGAGCGCCGGCGTCGCCTCCCGAGGCGCTGTCAGGATTCTGGGCTGAGGCTGCGGAGCGGGCGGCGGCGACGGGGGCGCCGGCATCGCCAGACGCACCTGGAGGCGATCGCTCGCCGAATCCTTTCCATCGTCGGGGGGCAGCTCGCGCAGGCGCTGCAGGGCCATGAACAGGGCGGCCGCGTGGATGAGCAGAGACAGCGCCAGCGTGATCCCGAAGGCCCGCCGAACGGCAACTTCCTGCTGATGGCGCGGCTCGTCGAGCCAGTAGATCATCGGCAAACGATCCCGGGAGGAAATCCGCATCGCCGACGCTGGCGCGCGTTACGGCTTCGACGCGCCGTGCATTCCGGAAATTCCGCGGGCGCGCGCGGCGGAAGGGGTGGGCCGCATCCGGCGAGATCCCACACCGCCGATGTGATTATACGGGTCGAGACAGGGTCAGCCGCGCGGCGCGGGCGGCCCGGCTTGCGTTCGCGCCGGTCAGGCCGCATGTTGCCTGTTCCCGGATCGCGCGCGAGCGACGATGAACGAGCTCTCCTCCCTCGTCGGAGAGTACGGCCTGGCGGTCGTGTTCGCCAACGTGCTCGCCGAGCAGGTCGGGCTGCCGATTCCAGCCATCCCGACGCTGGTCGTCGCCGGCGCGTTGGCCGCAAGCGGCAAGCTGTCGGTCGCGGCGGTATTCGCCGTTGCGCTCCTCGCCTGTCTCGTCGCCGACGTTGCCTGGTACCTCGCCGGCCGCCGCTACGGCAACCGAGTCATGCGCATGCTCTGCGCCATTTCGCTCACGCCCGATTCCTGCGTCAACGAGACGCAATCGCAGTTCGAGCGCTGGGGCCTCAACGCCCTGCTCATCGCGAAGTTCGTCCCGGGGATTTCGCTGCTCGCCCCGCCGCTCGCGGGCGCCGCGGGCATCGGCTGGCCCGCCTTTCTCGCCTTCAACGGCGCGGGCGCGGCGCTCTGGGTCGCGGCGGGCATGGGCGGGGGCATGCTGCTCGGCTCGCAGATCGAAGGGCTGCTCGCGCTCGTCATGACCTACGGCGTCGACGCACTGGTGGTGCTCGGTTTGCTCGTGCTCGGCTACGTCGCGTTCAAGTGGCGGGAGCGGCATCGCTTTCACGCGCAGCTGCGCATGGCGAGGATCGACGTCGACGAGCTGTACCGGCGCCTGGATGCGGCGGACGCGCCGATCGTCGTCGACGTGCGCTCACCCACCGCGCGCAAGCTCGAGCCGCGGCACATCCCCGGCGCACTGCACCTGCCCCTGCAAGGCTTCTCCGCGCACGTGGGCGAGTTGCCGCGTGATCGCGAGATCGTGCTGTACTGCAGCTGCCCCAACGAAGCGTCCGCGGCGCAGGTCGCGAAGCTCCTCATCGGGGCCGGCTTCGCGCGAGTACGGCCGCTTCTCGGCGGGCTCGAAGCCTGGATCGCCGCCGGTCATCCGGTCGACTCGCTGCGCGAAGCGGCCGTCGACCCGGGCGTCCGCGCATCGCCGAATCCTCGCTCCGCCTAGCGGCGCGAAAGGCGTGGTAAGCTGTCGAACGTTCGTTCGACGACGCTCGCTCCCATGCTTCGCGATTCCCTCGACTCCGCAATGGAGGCTGCGTCCGCGCCCGGTCACCTGGACGCGCTCAACCAGGAGCAGCGCGAGGCGGTCGAGCACGGCGACGCGCCGCTGCTCATCATCGCCGGTGCCGGGTCGGGCAAGACCAACACGCTCGCGTATCGCGTCGCGCACCTCGTGTGCCGCGGCGCCGACCTCGAGCGCATCCTGCTGCTGACCTTCTCGCGTCGCGCCGCCGCCGAGATGGAGCGCCGCGCGGGGCGCATTCTGCAGCGCGTGCTCGAGCGCGCACAGATTCCGCGTCTGCCGTGGGCCGGAACCTTTCACGGCGTCGCGGCGCGGCTCTTGCGCGAGTACGCCGAACGCATCGGTCTCGCGGCGTCGTTCACGATCCTGGACCGCGGCGATTCGGAGGATCTGCTGGCCGTGGTACGCCACGATCTGGGCCTCGGCGCGACCCGCAAGCGGTTTCCGGGCAAGACGACCTGTCTAGCGCTGTACTCGCGCACGGTGAACGGCGGCGTGGGGCTCTCCGAAGCGCTGGGCAGCGCATTTCCCTGGTGCGCGCACTGGGAGAGCGAATTGCGCCGCCTCTTCGCCGCGTACACGGCGGCCAAGCAGGCCCAGAACGTGCTCGACTACGACGACCTGCTGCTCTATTGCGCGCACGCGGCGGCCGAGCCGGCGCTGGCCCGGGAGATCGGAGAGCGCTTCGATCACGTGCTCGTCGACGAGTACCAGGACACCAACCGCCTGCAGGCGCAGATCCTGCTCGCGCTCAAGCCGGACGGGTGCGGCGTGACGGTCGTCGGCGACGACGCCCAGTCGATCTACTCGTTTCGCGCCGCAACGGTCCGCAACATCCTCGACTTCCCGGCGCAGTTCCCGGCGCCCGCCCGCGTGATCACGCTGGAGCGGAACTATCGCTCGACCCAGGCGATCCTCGACGCGTCGAACGCGGTGATCGCGCTCGCGAGCGAGCGGTTCTCCAAGCGGCTTCACACCGATCGGGCGGCCGGCCCGAAGCCCGAGCTGGTGACCGTGCTCGACGACGCGGACCAGGCGCGCTGCGTCGCCGAACGCGTGCTCGAATGCCACGAGGCGGGCATCGCGCTCAAATCGCAGGCGGTGCTCTTTCGCAGCTCGAGTCACAGCGCGCAACTCGAAGGCGAGCTGGCGCGGCGAGGGATCCCGTTCGTGAAGTACGGCGGCCTGCGGTTCCTCGAGACCGCGCACGTGAAGGACGTGCTGGGCGTGCTGCGCTTCGCGGAGAATCCCCGCGGCCGCATGGCCGGGCTGCGCGTCGCGCGCCTGCTGCCCGGCGTGGGTCCGGCGACCGCGGCGCGGCTGCTCGACGCGGTCGACGCCGCCGCGGACCCGGTGGCCGCGCTCTGCGACTTCGACGTGCCTCCCGCGCTCGCCCGCGATTGGGCGCCGTTCGTCGAGCTGTATCGCGGCTTGCGGCGGGCGGGCTCGCCCTGGCCCGCGGAAGTCGAGCGCGTCGCGCGCTGGTACGAGCCGCATCTCGAGCGCATCTACGAGGACGCCTTCGTGCGGCAGCGCGACGTGGCGCAGCTGCAGCAGATCGCCGCCACGTACCCGTCGCGGGAGCGGTTCCTGACCGAGCTCGCGCTCGATCCGCCGGGCGCGACGAGCGACGAGGCGGACGCGCCGGGCCGCGACGACGACTACCTCGTGCTCTCGACCATCCACTCGGCCAAGGGCCAGGAATGGAAGAGCGTGCACGTGCTCAATGTCGTCGACGGCTGCATTCCTTCGGACATGGCCACGGCCACCGCCGAGGAGATCGAGGAGGAGCGCCGGCTGCTCTACGTCGCGATGACGCGCGCCAGGGATCGGCTGCAGCTCGTGGTCCCGCAGCGCTTCTACGTCCACGCCCAGGCGGCCCACGGCGATCGCCACGTGTACGCTGCCCGGACGCGGTTCATCCCCGACAACATCGCCGATCGGTTCGAGCGTGCGGCGTGGCCGCCCGTCTCGGCGGGGGGCGCGCCAGCCCCCGGCGCGATGATGGAGCCCGCGCCGCCGGTCGACCTCGCCGCGCGGATGCGCGCCCTCTGGGAGCGCTAGCCCGGGGGCCGCGTCTTGACCATCGATTCGCGGCGGCCGAACTTCTCGAACCACGCCGCGGCGCCCGGCCGGCTCTTGCGCCATTCCAGGTGACCGAAGCGCAGGTCGATGTAGCCGAGGACGCAGCCGAACGCGATCGTGCCCAGGTCGACGCGATCGCCGAAGCGCACGGCGCGCCGCTCGATCTCGTCCAGCCCGCCGGCGAGCTTCTCGAGCTGTCCAGCGGTCCAGTCGCTCCAGCGCAGGCTCTCCGGGCGCAGCACGGTCTCGTAGCGGGCCAGCAAGGCGGCGTCGAGGACGCCGTCGGCGAGCGCCTGCTCGACCAGCACGCTCCAGCGCGACGCTCCGTCGGCCGGGATCAGCTTGCCTCCCGCGAGCGCGTTCAGGTACTCAGCGATGACCGGACTGTCGTAGAGCGCCGTGCCGTCGTCGGTGACGAGCGTCGGGATCTTGGACAGCGGATTCTTCGCCGCGATGTCCGGGTTGCGCTTGGTGGGCACCGCGTCGGCCGGCAGCGTTTCGATGCGCTCGCGCAATCCCAGCTCGTAGGCGACGACGAGGCACTTGCGGGCGTAGGGCGAGTTGGGAGAGTAGAAAAGCTTCACGGTCGTTTCCTTCTTTAGGCTGGTGGGCGACGTCAGCGGGTTAGATAGCCGCCGTCGACGACGATCGTCTCGCCCGTCACGAAGGACGAAACGTCGGAGGCGAGAATCAGCACCATGTTAGCGATGTCCTCGGCGGTTGCGAAGCGCCCGAGGGGGATGGACGCCAGCGCGGACAGCCGCCGCTCCGGAGTGAGCAGCGCGCGAGTCATGCCGGTCTCGGTCACCGCGGGTGCGATGCAGTTGACCCGGATGCCGGACGGGCCCAGCTCGCGCGCGAGGCCTTTGGTGAGCGCGACCACGCCCGCCTTGGTGGTTCCGTAGAGCACGTTGCCGAAGACGCCGCCGCCCCGGGCTGCGGACACCGATGCGATGTTGACGATGCTCCCCGACCTTCGCCGGAGCATCGACGGCATCACCGCCTTGCAGCAGTAGTAGACGCCGGACAGGTTCACGCGGCAAACCTGGTCCCAGTCCTCGATCGTCGCGTCGACGACCGATCCGGACTTGAGGATCCCAGCGTTGTTGACCAGGACGTCGATCCGTCCATGCTCGTCGACGATCCGCTGCGCGCTTGCCCGGAGCGAGGCCGCGTCGCCGACGTCGAGCTCGAGCGCGCGGCCCGGCCGAGGGCCCTGCGCGGCCGCGCGGGTCGCGGCCTGCGGGTCGACGTCGCCGAAGTAGGTCACGCATCCCTCCCGGGCCAGGGCGCTCGCGATGGCGGCGCCGATGCCGCTGCCCGCGCCGGTGACGAGCGCGATCCTGCCTTCGAGTCCGAGATCCATGGGGTGACGACGCCAGGCGATTCTACCGTGGCCGGGTACGTGCTGCGGTGACGCGGCAATCTTTGCGGCGGCAAGATCATCGCTCGCGGCCAAGCGTAAGTTTGAAGTCAGCGCCCCGCAAGCGCCTTGCGGGAGAATCTTCACGTCAGTGCAGCTCGAGCATATACGGCGCGTGCACGCGCGGTGCGCCTTCTTCCGTCGACGCTGCGACGCTCGCGAACCTTCCGTGACCGAACACCAGTCTGCGTTCCCGTTCGACATCGCTTCGCCGAAGCGCGATCTCGCGCTGCGTCCCTCGCTGCGTACGCGCTGGTCGAAGGAGCAGGTTCGCGCGGCCGCCACCGTCCTGCTGTTGCTGTTCTGGCCGTGGCTCGGGCTGTTCGGCCGCGAGCCCTGGAAGCCCGACGAAGCGTATTCCTTCGGGCTCGTCTGGAGCATCGTCCAGGGCAAGGGCCTGATCGTTCCCTTGCTCGCGGGCGAGCCGTTTCTCGAGAAGCCGCCGCTCTTCTACTGGGTGGCCGCGGCATTCGCCGAGTTGAGCCGCGGATGGCTGCCCGTTCACGAGGGCGCGCGCCTCGCGGTTCCGTTCTTCCTCTACCCGACGCTGGGTTTTCTCGCGGCGGCTGCGCGCGAGCTCTTCGGCGCTCGGCGCTGCCTGCTCGGTCCCGCGCTGTTCGTCGGAAGCCTCGGCGTGTTCGACAAGGTGCACATGCTGGTGACCGACGTGGCGCTCGTCGCAGGGCTGGCGATCGCGCTGTACGGCATCGCGATCGCCAGGCGCCGAGGCGTCGCGGGCGGCGTGGGGGTCGGCATCGGCGCCGGGGTGGCCTTCATGAGCAAGGGACTCCTGGGCCCGGGGCTCGTGGCCGCGACCCTCGCGGTTCTGCTGTGCAGTCGCGCGTGGCGAGAGCGCCTCGCCGGGCGCTTCATCGCGGTTGCCGCGGCGGTGGGCGCTCCGCTCCTGATCGCCTGGCCGCTCGCGCTGTACGAGCAGTCTCCGGCGCTGTTCCACGTCTGGTTCTGGGACAACAACATCGGACGCTTCGTCGGCTTCGTGCGGCTCGGCGCGACGCACGGTCCATGGTTCTATCCGCTGACGCTCCTGTGGTTCACGTTCCCGGCGTGGCCGGCGGCGCTCGAGGCCGCCGACGCGGCGTGGCGG
Source organism: Casimicrobiaceae bacterium (assembly GCA_035501595.1). GTDB lineage: Bacteria > Pseudomonadota > Gammaproteobacteria > Burkholderiales > Casimicrobiaceae > PALSA-1003. The sequence goes on from DATJVX010000005.1 coordinate 98,683, forward strand.
CAGCAGACGTCTGCGCTGCCGCTCAGCCTCCCCGGAGCTGCATTGAGCGTGATGGTGATCGTGCTCATGAGCGCGCACGAGTCGCGCACGCTCTACGCGCTGCCGACGGCGCTGCCGATGGCTCTGCTGGCGCTGCCTGGTCTCGAACGCACGTCCGGGCGCTGGGTCGCACGACTGCGGCGCAGCTCGATCGTGGTGTTCGCGATCGCCGCGGCGCTCGTCTGGCTCGCGTGGCTGTCGGCGGTCTCGGGCTTCCCGCAAGCGACGGCGAGCATCCTCGCCGCAGGCGAGCCCGGCTTCGTCGCGCGCTTCTCCCCCGCGGCCGCGGCGGTCGCTGCGCTCGTCACGCTGCTCTTCACCTGGATCGCTCGAAGCGGCCGCTCCGGGCCGGCGGAAGCGCTGTGGACGTGGACAGCCGGGATCGCGATGTGCTGGGGGCTCGTGCTCAGTCTCTGGCTGCCTTATCTCGACTACGGGATGGCGTACCGGTCGATGGCCGGCTCGCTTCAACGAGCACTGCCTCGCGACCATGCCTGCGTCGCGAGCAGAGGCCTGGGCGAGCCGCAACGCGCGATGCTCGACTATTACCTGGGGCTCGACACGCTCAGGGTCGAGACCAGTGCGGCGGCACGCGAGTGTCCATGGATGCTCCTGCAGTACGCCGGCGCCGCGTTCGAGCCTCCTGCGTACGCCTACGGATCGTGGGAGCAGACCTGGGCCGGTGCGCGCCCCGGCGATGACCGGGAGAAATTCGCCCTGTTGCACAAGCTTCCTTCGGGCTGAGCGATGCTTCGCGAAGCATCGCCCGCGTGCGGAGCGCCGGTCGAGCCCGCGTCGCGCCGCTGCGCTGCGCGGGAGCAGCCGCGGATCCTGCTCGTCAAGACCTCTTCGCTCGGCGACGTCGTCGCCAACCTTCCGGTGGTGAGCGACATCCTGAGGTGGCGTCCGGACGCCGCGATCGACTGGGTCGTGGAGGAGGCGTTCGGTGACGTGGTCCGCCTGCACCGCGGCGTGAGGAAAGTGATCGTCGTGGCCCAGCGGCGCTGGCGCAAGCAACCGTTCTCGGCGGCGAGCCGCGCGGAGCGCCGGGCCTTCGAGGCCCGGCTGCGCGAGTGCCGGTACGACTTCGTCATCGACACGCAGGGCCTGCTCAAGAGCGCGGTCATCGTTCGGCGTGCGCGCGGCACAGCGGTCGGCTACGGATGGGCGAGCGCGCGCGAGCCGCTCGCCGCGCTCGCCTTCGACCGGCGGATCGACGTTTCCAGGCATCTGCAGGCCACCGAGCGCAATCGGCGCCTCGCCGCAGGCGCGCTCGGATACCCGATCCGCAACCCCGCCGACTTCGGCCTGCGCCGCGGCGCGGGCGCCGTCGGCGCATCCGGGCGCAGGTTCTGGGTCGCGTTGCACGGCAGCAGCCGGGCCGAAAAGCTCTGGCAGGAGTCGAGCTGGCAGGCTCTCGGCCAGGCGCTCGCCGACCGGCGCTTGGGCGCAGTCCTTCCGTGGGGGAACGAGGCGGAACGCGAGCGCAGCGAGCGGCTGCGACGCGGCATCCCCCGGGCCGTGGTGCCGCCGCGCCTCGCGCTCACCGAGGTCGCGGGCTTGCTCGCCCGGGCGAGCTTCGTCGTCGGCGTCGATACCGGGCTCACGCATCTCGCCGCGGCGCTGGGCGTGCCGGTGGTCGCCCTGTTCTCCGGCTCGGATCCAGAGCTCAGCGGGGTGCGCGGTCAGGGCCCGTTTGCCAACCTCGGCGGCACGATCCGCGCGCCCGACGTCCGCCAGGTAGTGGCGGCGATCGACGGCCTGCTCCTGCGCCAGGCCGGCGGCCTCGAGCGATCGAGTCTTCCGCGCGCCGTCGGAGAGGAGTAGACAGCGTTCTCCGAGGCGTTGCGCTGCCGCGCGCCGGGTTGTCAATTGTCAGGTTGAGTCCGTACACTCGCGGCGGGACTTTCGTTCCTGACAAGCCATGCCCCGGCGACCGCTCGTCAATCGAACCAATCGCGACTACTTCGCCGGCGCCCTGATGATCGCCATCGGCGTGGCGGCGATCATCGGCGGAAGACACTATCCGATGGGTACGCTGAGCCGGATGGGACCGGGCTACTTCCCCGTGGCGCTCGGCGTTATCCTCGCGCTTCTCGGCCTGGGGATCGCGGCCACGGCGCGCTTCCACGTGCGTGAGGGCGAGGATGCGGTGCTGCCGCCCGAGTGGCGCGGCTGGTTCCTCATCGCGATCTCGATCGTCGCCTTCGTCGCGCTCGGGAAGTACGGCGGGCTGATCCCGGCGACGTTCGCGGTCGTGTTCATCTCGGCGCTGGCCGACCGCGAGAACAGCCTCCTCAGCGCGACCATCCTCGGGCTCGCCACGGTCGCGGTCTGCGTCGTCGTGTTCTGGTGGGCCCTGCAGATGACCTTCCCCCTGTTCGGCTGGGGCGGAGCGTGATCGCCCAGTCGCTCGCGGATCTGTGGTACGGCTTCAGCGTAGCGCTGCAGCCGCACAACCTGATGTGGTCGTTCTTCGGCGTGCTGATCGGCAACCTGATCGGCGTGCTTCCCGGCATGGGCGCGCTGTCGGCCATCGCGATGCTGCTGCCCGTGACCTACACCATGCACGCGGTGCCCGCGATCCTGATGCTCGCGGGCATCTTCTACGGCTCGCAGTACGGCGGTGCGATCGGCGCGATCCTGCTCAACATGCCCTCGCACCCTCCGCACGCGGTGACCTGCCTCGACGGCTACCCGATGACCAAGAAGGGCAAGGGCGGCACGGCGCTCGGGATCACGATGATCGCCTCGTTCTTCGCCGCCTCGTTCGGCATCACCGTGATGGTGTTCGCCTCGCCGCTGCTCGTCCAGATCGCCTTCAAGTTCGGTCCTACCGAGATATTCTCGATCATGCTGCTCGGGCTCCTCGCGGGCTCGACCATGTCGCGGGGCTCGCCCTTGAAGGGTGTGGCGATGACCGTGTTCGGGCTGCTGGTCGGCATCGTCGGCACCGACGTCAACAGCGGCGCCCAGCGATTCACCTTCGGCTTCACCGAGCTCTCCGATCGCGTCGAGCTCGTGGCCCTCGCGCTCGGGCTTTTCGGCGTGGCCGACTTCCTGCGCAGCGTCAACCGCATTCACTTCGTCGGCAACGAAGCGAAGGTCCGGCTGCGCGACATGCGGCCCAGCAAGGCGGAGTTGAAGCAGGCGTTCGCGCCGATGGTCCGCGGCACGCTGGTCGGGACGCTCTTCGGCGCGATGCCCGGAACCGGCCCGACGATCACTACGTTCATCGCCTATGCGCTGGAGCGCAGGATCTCGAAGACGCCCGAGCGCTTTGGGCAGGGCGCGCTCGAAGGCGTCGCGAGCCCGGAAGCCGCGTCGCACTCCAAGACCCAGGTCGACTTCATCCCAACCATGAGCATCGGGATCCCGGGGGACGCCGTGATGGCGCTCATTCTCGGCGCGCTCCTGATTCAGGGCATCCAACCGGGCCCGCAGCTCATCACCGAGCACGCCGACCTGTTCTGGGGCCTGATCGCGAGCTTCTGGGTCGGGAACATCCTGCTCGTCATTCTCAACGTGCCGCTGATCGGTATCTGGGTGAAGGTCCTGCAGGTTCCTTACCGCTACATGTTTCCCTGCGCCCTGTTCTTCATCTCGATCGGCGTCTACAGCACCAACAACAGCCTGTTCGAGGTCTACGAGGTGCTCTTCTTCGGGGTCGTCGGCGCGGTGTTCATGGCGCTCGAGTTCCCGGTCGCGCCGATCCTCCTGGGCTACGTCCTGGGGCCGCTGGTCGAGGAGAATTTCCGCCGGGCGCTCCTGCTGTCGCGCGGCGACCTGACGGTGTTCTTCCAGAAGCCGATCAGCCTCGGCTTCATGATCGTGTGCATCCTGCTCGTGGCGCTGCAGCTCCTCTTCGGGCTGCGCGCCGCGTTGCGCAAGCGCAAACCGGGCGGACTGGAAGCCGGGCTGCAGCTTGCGCACGGCAGCTCGACGGAAGAAGACTAGCGCCGCGGGTCAGCCGACCGTAGGTGCTCCGTGCGCTTGTCGCTGCGCGCGAGCAGCGACTCCCTCGCCATGACCTCGATGCGCCGGGAGGCAACGACACGGTGCTCGCGCGCATAGGCTTCGTGGTTGCGTTCGACCGCGTCCAGCGCGTAGACATAGTTCACCATGATGCCGGCCGACCGCGCCAGGCCTCCCGGCGAGGTGTCCGCCAGCCCGTTGATCCGTTCCAGGCGCGCCCCGTTCCCGAGGTGGAAGCGTTCCACGCTGTCGAGCGGCTCCAAGCCGTGCCGCGCCTGCAGCAGATAGTGAGCGCAGAGCCGCTCGAGCCCCCGCCGCAGGTCGACCCAACGGGTGTCGCCATCATCGTGCCAGCCGGGAGCGTCGAGCTGCGCCATCAACGCGGCGAGCGCGGGATGCTCGGCGGCCGTCTGGACGAGCCAGGCGCGGAAGCCGGGCACCGGAGAGATCGTCGCGAAGGACTTGAGGCGGGGAAACTCGCGGCCGAGATCTTCGGCGACCTGCTTGATGAGCAAGTTGCCGAACGAGACGCCGCGAAGGCCCTTCAGGCAGTTGGTGATCGAATAGAAGATCGCGCAATTCGCCGCTGCCGGGTCGATGAGCGGCGAATCGGGCTCCAGCAGCGGCTGGACGCGCGAGCTCATGCCCCGGGCCAGCGCGACTTCGATGAAGATCAGCGGCTCGTCGGGCAGCGCGGGATGGAAGAAGGCGTAGCAGCGGCGATCGGCGGCGAGGCGCCGATGCAGGTCGTGCCAGCCGCGGATCTCGTGCACCGCCTCGTAGTGGATGAGCTTCTCGAGGACGAGCGCGGAGGTCCGCCAGTCGATGCGCCGGAGCTCGAGGAATCCACGGTTGAACCACGAGCCGAGCAGATGAGCGAGGTCGGACTCGATGCCGATCCACTCCGGCCTCCTGATGCCGCGCTCCAGCAGCCGGGCGCGCATGTCTACAAGCAGGCCGGTTCCTCCAGGCGCCATGTTCAGGCGCCGGAACAGCTCCTGCCGTGGAGGCTCGACCGCGCGCTGGAGCGCGATCAGGTTGGCCTGGGACGGATCGTCGCGATACGCCGCCGCGCAGCGGTCGACCGCAAGCCGATCGGGGGAGAACTGCTGGACCAGGAGATCGAAGAGGAGATCGATGGAGGACTCGTCGAGCCCCCGGCAGGCGGCGAGCGCCTCCCGAGCGAGCCGCGCCCCCGAGACATCGCCCCGCTCCGACAACAGCGCGTGGCAGAGGGCGATCGCGCGCCCAACCCGCCGCCCGTCCGCGGCCGTTGCCGCGCGCGGCCTCAGCGACGCCGCGCGAAGGAAGCGCTTCAACTGCAGCACCGAGGGCCGCATCGTCGTGCTCATGCTTCGTGAAAGCCTCCCATCGCCGTCCGGCGCTCGGGCCGCCCCAGATGATGTAGGGTTGGCATTCCGCATAACGTACTACCATAGAGAGAAGATGACGCCATCCGTTCCCGATCCCGAGCTGGTCGCACGTCTCGTGCTCGCCAATCGCATCCTCTACGCCCAGGGCGTGGTCGACGGATTCGGTCACGTGAGCGTGCGCCACGATCGCTCGCCCGCGCATTTCCTGCTTTCGCGCAATATGGCGCCGGGGCTGGTGAGCCGCGAGGACATCGTCACCTTCGACCTGGACGGCGTGGCGCTCGACGCCGCCGGGAGGCGCGTCTATCTCGAGCGCTTCATCCACGGCGAGATCTATCGTGCACGCCCCGAGGTCCGGGCGATCGTGCACAGCCACTCGCCCAGCGTGATTCCCTTCGGCGTGACCGCTCAGCCGCTGCGGCCGGTGTTCCACATGAGCGGCTTCCTGGGCGAGGGCGCGGCGCTGTTCGAGATCCGCGACATCGCCGGTGACACCGACATGCTCGTGAGCAGCAGTCCCCTCGGCATGGCGCTGGCCCGCTCGCTCGGGGAGCGCTCGACGGTGCTGATGCGGGGTCATGGCTCGACGGTCGTCGGCGCGAGCCTCGAGCAGGCGGTGTATCGGGCGATCTACGCCGAGGTCAACGCCAGGCTGCAGCTCCAGGCGATGACGCTCGGGGAAGTGAAGTACCTCAACGCCGGGGAAGCGGCCAAGGCGGCCGCGACCAACGATACGCAGGTCGGACGCGCGTGGGAGCTGTGGGCCCGGGGCGTCGGGCCGATCGGCTGAATTGCGCTCGCGCTACTTCGCGCCGCGGGCGTAGTACTTGAAGAGCTCCGTCACCTGGTCCCGGGAGAGCGGGGCGGGCAGGAACTTCAGATTGACGGCGTCGGCCATCGCCTCGTCGAGACCGGAGAGCCGGTCCAGGCGGAGGTTCTCCTTCGGGTAGAAGCGGTCGCGCACGTCCTTGGCGAGCGCTTCCGGGATGCCCACCCAAGCAGCGTACGCCCGGAGCGCGGCGGGATCGGAGTACATCCAGTCGAGCGTCTCCCGGTAGGCCTGGATGTAGCGCTCGACGGCGTCGGTGCGCTTTTCCGCGGTGGCGAGATTCGCGATCATCAACCGCACCGTCTGGTTGCGAAACGCCGGCACGTCGCTTTCGCGGGCGACGATGCGGATGCGGCCCTGCTGCAGTGCCTCGACGCCGAAGGGCGGCGCGGACCAGCCGATGTCGACCTGCCCCGACATCGTCTGGGTGAAGGTCGACGACGGGCTTCCCGTGGCGACGGGCCTGGCGTCGACTCCGAACTGCCGGATGAACGCGAGCACGGCGAGATTGGTCGACGACCCGGTGGTCGAGTAGGCGATCGTCTTGCCGCCGGCGTCCTTGAGCGTCTTGATGGCCGAGTCCGCGGGGACGTACCAGAAGAGGTCGTCGGCCCCGGTCGTCGAATTGGCGATCGCGCGCACCGGGGCACCCTTGGCGAAGGCGCCGAGCACGCCCGCGGTCCCGACGCCGACGCCGATGTCGACGCTGCCCGAGATCACCGCCTGGAGCGTTTCGCCGGCGCCTTGCGTGTAGAGGAGCTCGAGCACGAGGCCGTGCTTGCTGAAGAACCCCGCCTTCTGGCCGAGCTCCGGGGCGGCGTTCTCCCAGTTCCCGCGCTGGCCGATCGCGAGCTTGAGCGTGTCCTCGGCGAAAGCGGTCGCCGCGGTGAGCGCGGCGATCAGAGCGACGAGACAACGGCCGAGCGCTGCGAATCCCATCGGCACCTCCGTCGGGACGACGACGAAATTATACGTCGCCGAGGCGCGCGTGCAGCCCGTTCGGCTCGAGGCGAAGCGCCGTCGCGGACGCGCACTACCCGCCCGAAGCTCTGCGCCGGACGGGCGAAAAAAAAGCCGCACCCATCGTGCGGCTCCGAAGAACGCAAGCAGAGGAGTCTAGGTCTGCCGGCGGCGCAGTGCAGCAAACCAAGCGGCCAAAGCTGCACTGCCAAAGAGGACGAGAAGATCCGGCTCGGGCGTCGAGCGCAGAGGCTGCGAGTATTCGACGGTGAGGTAGGTCTGGTACGGCGTGCCGTTTCCAGCGTTGTCGGTCAGCGTGTAGAACGTCCAGCCTCCGGGCGTGCCGGTTTCGCTGTCGACCACGCTGAGCCACAGGTCGGCCTCGGCCACCGCGGCCGAGGTCGCGATGAACGGAGCCTTGGTGAGATCGGTGCCGTCGCCGAAGAAGATCTCCCAGATCGCGAGCTGGAACGCCGCCGAGTCGGTGGCATTGGCGAAGCTCCCGAAATTCGTATCGGCGCCCGACGCGTAATACGTTCCCGTGGTCTTGTTGGGGTAGTAGGCATCGAACAGCCGGGTCAGCTCGGACAGCTGGGTCGTGGAGAGCGTGGTCCCCGCGCTGCGCGTGTACGAGGCTGCACCTCCGGTGTCGGCGAGGTGGGTAATGTCGATGCAGAAGAAGCGGAGGAAGTCGTCGGCTTCCGGCCCCGGACCATCGCCTTCCGAACTGGGATCGAAGAATCCCTGGAACTGCCCCGCGTTGACGCTCGAGTAGATATTGCCCGGAATCGTCGCGCCCACCGACCCGTTCGAGAAGATCGGGCTTCCGAACGTCAGATCTCCGGTTTGCGGATTCGACCCTGCAAAGGCGTTACCGAACGCCGACGAAGCGGCGACGGACAATGCCATCCCAACGACCATCCCAGACCATCTTGTATTCATTCCAACCCCCCGAACCCGGCGTACCGGGCGACGGAGAGCTAAAAGCAAGAGCCGAGCCAGTAAAAGACAATCATTGAATCAATGGATTAATGTTGAAATCGACAACCTTTGTAAAGATTCTCGACAGTCGGCGGCCGAGCTGTTTCCCACAGCGGCCACCGGAGGGCGACGGCGGCGGCCGCCTGGCCGCGCGTCGGGCAATCGTGCCGGCCTAGGGGATCTCGTAGACCGGCATCTCGTCGGCGATCCCGCGCAGCGGCAGCTGCCGCGACTGGGGCCTGATGCCGCCGGTGGCGAGCAGTTCGGAGGCCTGCGGGTGATCGACGACCGGCCCGGTCGCCAGGATCGACCGCGACACGGCGAGCGCCTGCACCCGCGAGGCGATATTCACGGTCTGCCCGAAATAGTCCTGCCGGTCGTTGAGCGTCACGGCGAGGCAGGGACCCTCGTGGATGCCGATCTTGAGCAGCAGGTCCTCGCTCTTGTGCCGCTCGTTGAGCCTGCGCATCGCGTCGCGCATCGACAGCGCAGCGGCGACGGCGCGGTCGGGCGTCGGAAAGGTCGCCATCACCGCATCGCCGATCGTCTTCACCACCGCACCCTGCTCGGCGGCGACGATCTCGTGGAGAAGCCTGAAGTGCTCCTTGACCAGGTCGAAGGCGGCCAGGTCCCCGACGCGGTCGTAGAGCTCGGTCGAGCCCTTGAGGTCGGTGAACAGGAACGTGAGGCTCGTGATCTTGAGCCGCTGGTCAACGTCGAGCGTGTCGGTGCGGTGAATGTCGCGAAACGTCTGGTTGGTGAGCAGACGCTTCGCGGTGAGGAACGGCTTGCGCTTGCCGAGCATGTCGTGCATCGCCTGATCGGCGACGTACACGCCCGGCACGACCCGCCGGTCGGTGCGATTCTCCAGCGTGAGGCGCAGCGGCCCCGGCTGCAGGCTGAGCGTCTGCGTCTCGGCGTGCTGACGGCTGAAGACGATCGACAGCGATTGCCGCTCGCGGGTCGGCTCGCCCTTGACGTCGATGAACTGCGCGGTGTGCGTCACCGGGTCGAAGACGATCACGAACTCGGCGGGCAGGCTGAGCGAGAGCAGGGCCTTCTCGCCCGGAGGCAGATCGATCAGCTCCAGCGTCACATCGCTCAAGATCCGGTCGAACGCATCGTCGGGCAGGTCGATGCCCGTGCTCCAGAACATCTGCCGGCAGTACTCCGCCGCTGGCAGGCTCTCCGGGTCGTGAGCGGCGATGCGGCGCACGCGCGAGCTCACGGTGAACGTGACTTCCACCATTTCGTCGAGCGTCGGTTCGTAGCCGGCGGCGCACAGCGAGCACGCGTACTCCGCGCGGTTGACGCTCTTGAGCGAGGCGCCGGCGTCGAGCACGCCTCCGCAGCCGGGACAGAGCACGTTCCAGGAGAGCTCGAAGATACCGAGCCGCGCGGCGTGGAGGAAGGCGGCGATCGTCTTCTCCTCGTCGAGGCCGTGCTTCGCCGCGAAGTCGAGCGCATTGATGCGCGAGAGCTCCCGGTCCTGTCCGTCGCGAACGAGCCGCTCGATGGCGGTGGTGGCGGCCGCGTCCGCCGACTGCCGCAAGGCGGCGAACAGCGAGTCCCGTTGGATCATGCGAAAAAGCTTACGCCAAAACATGATCCGGAAATAGCGCGAAGCCCGGACATCGCGCTCCGAAGCCGACTGCTATGATGCGCCGTGAAGGAAGCCTCCGCGATGACCACGCGATTCGTCGATACCGCGCTGCTGCGCGTCGGCTTCGAGGCTGGAGGCCCGGAGAACGGCTTCCCGGTGATCCTCGCCCACGGCTGGCCCGACGACCCGCGGACATGGGATCCGGTTCTGCCCGCGCTGCATGGCGCGGGCTTGCGCACCTACGCGCCTTGGCTGCGCGGCTACGGACCGACCCGATTCCTGAGCGAGCGCACGCCGCGCAGCGGGCAGCTCGTGGCGCTGGGCCGTGATCTCGTCGACTTCGCGGCGGCGCTTCGCCTGGGCCGGTATGCGCTCGTCGGTCACGACTGGGGCTCGCGCGCGGCGTACATCGCCTCCTCGCTCGACGAAGCGAACGTAGCCGCGTGCGTCGCGCTGTCCACGGGCTACGGCACCAACTCGCCGGGGCAGACGCTGTCGTATCCGCAGACGCAGAACTACTGGTATCACTGGCTGATGGCCACCGCCCGGGGCGATCGCCTCGTGCGCGAGGATCGGCGCGGGTTCACTCGTCACATCTGGAACGAGTGGTTCGTCGCTTATCACCCCGGGACGGAGGAATTCGAGCGCACCGCCATGTCGTTCGACAACCCGGACTGGGCGAGCATCACGCTGCATTCCTACCGGGTGCGCTGGGGTCACGCGGCCGGCGATCCGAGCTACGCCGAGCTCGAGGCGCGGTTCGATCCCGCGCCGAAGCAGCGCGTGCCGACGTTGACGCTGCACGGGGCGCTCGATCCGGTGAACCTGCCGCGGATGAGCGAAGGCAAGGAGGGCTTCTTCGCGGGTCCGTACGAGCGGCGCCTGGTCGCGGGTGCGGGGCATTTCCCGCAGCGCGAATGCCCGTCCGACGTCGCGCCGCAGATCGTCGACTGGCTGCGGCGGCATCGATGAGTGAAGACAAGCCGCGGCTTCATCCCGAAACGCTCGCCGCGCAGGGCATGGGTCGCGTCGCGGAGCCCTACCGGGACATCGTGCCGCCGATTCACGTCTCGACGACCTACGAGCGCGGCGCGGACGGCGGCTTTCCGGGCGGGCGTACCTATTCACGCGCCGACAACCCGAGCTACGACCAGGCCGAAGCGCTGATCGTCTCGCTCGAGCGCGCGGCCGCTGCGATGCTGTTCGGCTCCGGCCAGGCCGCCGCGGCGGCAGTGTTCGAGGCGCTCGAGCCGGGCAACCGCGTGCTCGCGCCGCGCAACATGTATTGGGCACTGCGCAAGTGGCTCACCGACTTCGCCGTGCCGTGGCGGCTCGAGGTCGACTTCTACGACAACGCCTCGATCGACGACCTCGCCGCCAGGATGCGCGCGCAGCGCCCGCGTCTCGTGTGGGTCGAGACGCCGGCCAACCCGACGTGGGAGGTGACCGACATCGCGGCGGCGGGCGAGCTGGCGCGCGAGGTAGGGGCGACGCTCTGCGTCGACTCGACCGTCGCGACGCCGCTCATCACCCGCCCGCTCGAGCTCGGTGCGCATCTCGTGATGCACTCGGCGACCAAGTATTTGAACGGCCACTCCGATGTGATCGCCGGCGCGCTCGCCACCGCGGTCGACGACGCGCTCTGGCAGCGCATCCGCTACGTCCGCGGCGCGGGCGGCGCGGTGCTGGGTCCGCTCGAGGCATGGCTGCTGCTGCGCGGCATGCGGACGCTGCATCTGCGTGTCGGGGCCGCCTGCGCGAGCGCACAGGCGATCGCCGAGCGCTTCCACGGGCACCCGAAGCTCTCGCATGTGCTCTATCCCGGCCTCGCCGCCCATCCGGGGCACGCGGTCGCGGCACGCCAGATGCATGGCGGGTTCGGGGCGATGCTCTCGCTTCGCGTCAAGGCCGGGGAGGACGCCGCGAAGGCGTTCGTCGCGCGACTGCGGGTATTCAAGCGGGCCACCTCGCTCGGCTCGGTCGAGAGCCTGGTCGAGCATCGCGCCAGCGTCGAAGGCCCCGGCACGCTCTGTCCGGCCGATCTCGTGCGCCTGTCGATCGGGATCGAGCACGTGGACGACCTCCTCGGCGATATCGCGCAGGCGCTGTAGAGCGGCGCGGGCAAGCCGCGCGGCTCGGGCGAGCGCACGCGCTCGCCCCGCGTCAAGCAAGCGTCAGTCAGTCGTCAGGCCGGCCTCAGCTTCGGTACGTATCCTTCTGCGGTCCTACACCGACGGGAGGCTACGGCAATGATCTCGAAGATCTCGGCGCTGGTCGCCGCGGCTGCGCTCGGCTGCGGCGCTGCGCAGGCTTCACCTGCGGTCCAGGCTACGCTGACGCTGGGCAACAACACGCAGGGTATCGCGACCGATCCGGCGCTCGCGCGGGCCTACGTCACCAACCACGACAGCGGAACCGTGTCGGTCATCGACATGAACGCGCTGACCGTCGTGGCGACGATCCCGGTCACCGCGAACCCCCGGCGCATCATCGCCGATGCCGCGACGCACCGGGTGTACCTGACCCACGGGACCGCCACGAACACCCAGGGTGTGGTCACGGTGATCGACGGCACGAGCAATACCGTCGTCACCACGATCCCGGTCGGCAATGACCCCGGAGGCATCGCGAGCAATTTCTTCATCCACCAGGTCTACGTCACCAACGGGGGCAGCAACAACGTCTCGGTGATCGACGCGACGGCCAACGCGGTCATCGCCACGATCCCCGTGGGCACCGGGCCGTCCTCGCCCACGTCGAACGATACCCTGAAGAAGCTCTACGTCGTCAGCAACACCGACAACACCGTCACGTCCATCGACGAGCAGGCGCTCGCGGTGGTCAAGACGATTGGCGTCGGCAAGGGGCCGATCACCCCGGCGATCGACGCGCAGCACGCCAAGGTCTACGTCAACAACCAGACCGACAAGACGATCTCGGTGATCGACTCGACGACCGACACGGTCACCGGGCTGATTCCGTCCGGAGCGGGAATCTCGGCCAGCGGGACAGCGAATTTCATGGTCATCAGCTCGGTCTACCATCGCGGGTACCTGCCGAACGGGACGGACAACACGCTCACCATCGTCGACACCGACAACGATACGGTGACGCATACCGTCCCGGTCGGAACGACGCCTCTCGAGACCATCGTCGACGCGAACGGCGGCAACGTCTATGTCGTCAACCAGGGCAGCAACTCGGTGTCGATCCTGAGCGCGGCCACCGAAACAGTCATCGACTCGCTCGCCGTCGGCGGAGCGCCGTGGCGCATGCTGGACGGCCTCGATCATGTCTTCGTGCTCAACACCAACGGATCGAGCGCCGACTCGGTGACGATCGCGGCCGAGGAGAACACGCTCGCCGAGACCGCGATCGCGACCGAGTTCTACGAGGCGGATTTCAACCACTACTTCAACACCGCCGACGAGGTCGAGACTAGGCTGCTGGTCGACGGGGTCTTCGGCGATGGCTGGCATCGGACGTTCGCGTTCTTCCGTGTCTGGACCGTGCCCGGACCCGGGCGGGTCGCGATGTGCCGCTTCTTCAGCGCGACCTTCGGCACGCTGAGCTCGCACTTCTATACCTTCGGCGACGAATGCCAGACGCTCCAGTCCGATCCGACGTTCTCCGCGGTATGGGTTCTCGAGACCGCGGCGGCGTACTACCTCATGCCGACGGATGCCACGGGCAACTGCCCGGCCGGGACGGCGCCCCTCTTCCGCGTCTATAACAACGGGATGGGCGGCGCGCCGAACCACCGGCTCACGGGAGACGAAGCCACCCGCGACCTGATGATCACGCTCGGCTGGAGCCCGGAAGGCAACGGCCCGCTCATCATCTTCGCCTGCACGCCCACGCTGCTCAACGGTTGACCGGGCGGCGCTGCCCATCGACCTGCCTCGCGCACGTGCGTCAGCGGCCCTTGGCCTGCCACAGCGCCAGCGTCGCGCCGGTGGGGTCGCGGACGACGCTCATCGAGCCGTACTCGCCGATGTCCATGACGTCCTGAAGCACGGTCGCGCCGAGCTCCCTGGCGCGCTGCGTCGACGCCTTGATGTCGTCGACGCCGACGTAGGCGAGCCAGTGCGGGGGCGCGTTGGTCTCGGTCATCATGCCCCCGCCGGTGCCCTCGCCGACGGAGATCATCGTGTACGAGCCGGCTCCGCCGGGCATGGGCGTGTCCTCGAGCTTCCAGCCGAAGAGCTTCCCGTAGAACGCCTTCGCCTTGGCGAGGTCCTTGGTGTGCAGTTCCACATGTACGAATGGATTGGCCATCGTGAGCTCCTTGGGAAGGTGGACGCGGTTCGGAAGCCCGCAGGGAGATGATGCTCGCAGGGATTTGACTCGCCGATGACGGTGCCCTTCGGGCCCCGCTGCCCGAGGCAGCTGAGATAATAGCGCGGTGCCCGTTTCCCTGGACGCCGGCTTCGCGCAGGAGATGGATCGTCGCGATCCGCTCGCCGGCTATCGCGACGAGTTCGTCACTCGGGACCCGGACACGATCTACCTAGACGGCAACTCGCTCGGCCGCCTGCCCCGGCGCAGCATCGAGCGCATGCGGCACGTCCTCGACCGCCAATGGGGCGAGCGGCTGATCCGCGCCTGGGGCGACGACTGGCTCGACGCGCCGCGGCGCATCGGCGCGAAGATCGCGGCGCTGCTCGGCGCGTCCCCCGAAAGCGTGATCGTCGCGGATTCGACCTCGGTCAACCTGTTCAAGCTCGCCGTCGCGGCGCTCGACGCGCGCCCCGGCCAGAAGCGGATTGTCACCGACGAGCTCAACTTTCCGTCGGACATCCACGTGCTCGCGAGCGCGCTGGAGCTGGCGGGCGGCGATCCGCTCGAGATCGTCCGCTCCCGCGACGCGATCCGCGCGGACGTGGACGGCATCGCCGCGGCGATCGACGAGCGGACCGCGTTGGTGGCGCTGTCGCACACGGCCTTCAAGAGCGGCTACGTGCACGACATGGCGCGGATGACCGCGCTTGCGCATCGTGCGGGGGCGCTGATGCTGTGGGACCTGAGCCACTCGGTGGGGGCGATGCCGCTCGCGCTCGACGCAGCCGGCGTCGATCTCGCGGTCGGCTGCACCTACAAGTATCTGAACGGCGGCCCCGGAGCGCCCGCGTTTCTCTACGTGCGCCGCGAGCTTCAGGACGCGCTCGCGAATCCGATCCGCGGCTGGTTCGGGCAGTGCGCTCCGTTCGATTTCGCGCTCGAGTACGTGCCCGAGCCTGGGATCGCCCGTTTCCTGACCGGCACGCCGCCGATCCTGTCGCTGGCGGCGATCGAGCCGGGCGTGGACCTGCTTCTCGAAGCGGGCTTAGGCCGACTGCGCGAAAAATCTGTGCAGCAGACCGAGTATCTGATCGGCCTGTGGGAAGCGCTGCTGCAGTCGCTCGGGTTCAGCCTCAACTCGCCGCGCGAATCGGAGCGTCGCGGCTCACACGTCTCGCTCGGCCACCCGGACGGCTGGCGCATCGATCAGGCGCTGATCGCGGACATGCGCGTACTTCCGGATTTTCGCCATCCCGACAACATCCGCTTCGGGGTCGCGCCGATCTACACCTCGTTCGCGGACATCCATGAGGCCGTGATGCGCCTCGCACGCGTCGTCGAGGAGCGCCGCCACGAGAAATATCCTCGGGCGCGCAAGGGGGTCACCTAGCGCGAGAGCGCCTGCAGCCACGCGCAGGTGCGCGCGAGGCCGCCGAAGGAGAAGAGATGGATGCCGACATCGCCCAGCGCGGCGCGCTCGCGCGCGATGGCAGCGGCGATCGCGGCGGGATCGCGCTCGCCGACGAGCCGCGCGAGCTGCGCGGGCCGGTCACCGAGCGCCCGGATCGACGGCCCCACGCCGCAGAGCAGCGCGTAGCGGAAGAGCGTCGCGAGCCGCGCCGGCCCGGCGAGCCCGGCGACGAGCCGCGACTGGACGCCCTGCTCGCGCAGCATCCGGACCCAGCGCAGGAACGGCCCGGCCTCGAAGACGAACTGGGTGAGAAACGCGAGCTCGATTCCGTGCGTGGCGGCGAAGGCGAGCTTGTCGCGTTCGGCCCGGCGCAGCTCGGTCGCGGCGAGCTGCGGATGCCCTTCGGGATGACCGGCGACGAAGATGCGGCGGATGCCGTGCGCGGCGAGCACGCCGGTCGCGAGGACCTCGAGCGTGGAGGCGAACGGCCCGACGGGCCGCGGCGCATCGCCCGCGATGAGCAACACGCGCGCGACTTGCGCGCGCGCGACGAGGTCCGCGATGACGCTCTCGAGCTCCCCCGCACTGGCGAGACGCCTGACGGGCAGGTGCGGCACGGGCTCGAAGCCGCGACCGCGGATCGCGATGCAGGTCTCGACGCTCTGCCGCCAGCTCTGCCCGGGGAGGTGGCTCGCGAACACCGGCGTCCCGGGCGCGAGCAGCGCGCGGCAGGCGTCGAGCTCGCCCGCGTCGCGCCACGTCATCTCGACGGAGGCTTCCCGCGCCAGCGCGGCGAGCGCCGCCCGGCCCTCCGGGGAGATCGGCTCGTCCGCCGCGCGCGAGCGAGCTCGCGTGCCCTCGGTCATGAACGAGTCCTCAACCGGCAGACCGGTGCCGCGAGATCACGTAGGACTCGTTCTGGAACCAGAGCGCCCCGTGCTTCTGCAGCACTTCGCGCGTCGCGTCGAGGTAGCGTCCGTCGGCCATCGCCGTGCGCAGCCGCCCGTCCTCGATCTGCGCGACGTAGATCGCGGCATTCCAGGCGGCGAGCAGGGTCGAGGTGCCGATCGACGAGCCGATCTCCATCGGCAGCGTGTGCATGTTGTAGCGGAAATACGCCCGGGCATCGGAGTAGGCGTTGAAGTTGAGCTCGCGCGCTTCCGGGCCGAGCGCGTGCTTGACCGCTTTGAGGAGCTGGTGGCGATCCATCGCGAACGGGCTCTCGCCGGGCCACACGCGCTGGATGATCTCCATGCCGACGTCGCGCCCGCACGAGTGGATGCCGATCAGGCGGCCGCCGGGCCCGAGCGCGCGGGCGAGCGGGGCGATCACCTTCGCAGCCTTGAACTCCACCGGCGCGCGCGCCCGGTAGGGCTGCGAGGCGATCACGAGGTCGAAGTCGCCGCCCGCCGCTCCCTGCCTCGGACGCACGCTGTCGAGGAGCAGGCGGTGATCTTCGCGATAGATCACGAGCACGACCGGCCGTTCGTACACCGGGTTGCCCGACTTCCTGCTGATCTTCGCCGTCCAGCTCTGGGCCAGGAAGGCCTGCAGATCGGTGATCTGGCGCTCGAACTGACCCGCTGTCCCGCCGCGCAGCGCCACCTCGTGCCAGAGGAGCCCGCTGGCGGCGGCGAGCGAGCCCGGCCGCAGCCACGGCGCTTCGGCGTAATACATGTTGGTCATGACCAGCACCGTGGAGGGATGCTCGTAGAACCGATCCGCCATCTTCTCCAGCGCGAGGCGCACGTCCTCGAGGCTGATCTCCTTGCCGACGATGTAGAACGGAACCGTCGGGAAGCGATCGTGCATCGAGCGCATGAGCCGCGTCAGCACGGTACCGTCCCCCACGCCCGCATCGAACACCCGCAGCGCCGGCGGGCGCGGCGTCAGGCTGTCGAGCTCCAGCTCGATGCGCTGCGCGACCACCCACTTCTCCGTGCAGGTGCTCACGAACAGGAGGTACTTCTGCCGGTTGTCGTAGAAGCGGAAGCGCGTCTCGGCGCTCGCCTCGCCGATCACCGGCGGCGAGGGCGCGAGCAAAGGCAGGCCGGCGCGCTCCGCACCGCCGCTCCCGCCGGGCATCGCGTCTCGAATGAAGGCGTGAACGCGGTCGACAGTCTGCGTCGTGACCCGCCCGCCGAAGCGCAGCCGGGCGACGAACTTGCCGTCGTTGACCGCACGTCGCCCGAAGGTGCTCTCCGCCATGCCGGCGTGCCGGCAGAAAGCGACGATCTCGGCGAGAATCGCGTCGTTGTTGCCGCGGCGGCTGCGTGGGGCGTCCATGAGGGCTCCGCCGGCCATTAGAAGCGGCTTTGTTCCCACTTTCAAGTATGGGACGATTGGTGGGCTGGAGCCCACTGGACCGCCGAGCCGCGGATTGCCGCTCGCGCGCTATCCTTCGGCACTCAAGACCGGGAGGAGGGGACGTGGCCAGCGAACCAGATCCTGCAGACGGTGCGACGCCCGCGCTCGAGCGCCGGCTCGCGACCATCCTTTCCGCCGACGTCGCCGGCTACAGCCGGATGATGGGCATCAACGAGGAAGCCACCGTGCAGACGCTGCGCGGGCACCGCGCCGTGTTCGACGCGCTCCTGAAGCAGCACCGCGGCCGCGTCTTCAACACCGCGGGCGATGCGATCCTCGCCGAGTTCCCGAGCGCGGTCGACGCCGTTCGCTGCGCGACCGAGATCCAGACCGCGCTGCAGACGCGCAACGAGCACCTGCCGCCCGACCAGAAGATGCAGTTCCGCATGGGGATCAATCTCGGCGACGTCGTCGTGCAGGAAGGCGACCTGCTCGGTGACGGCGTCAATGTCGCCTCGCGGATCCAGACCGTCGCCGAGCCGGGCGGCATCTGCATCTCGGGCAGCGTCTTCGACCAGATCCAGAACAAGCTTTCGCTGCAGTTCAAGCCGCTTGGCGAGCAGCAGTTCAAGAACATCGGCCAGCCGATCCGCACGTTCACGATCACGCACGGCGAGGGCGGAGCGCTGCCCGTCGCCTCGGTCCGCGCGCCGGCGCGATCGAAGGCCGTCGGTGCGGTCGCGCTGATCGCGCTCGCCGCCGTCGCGGCCGGCGGCTACGGCCTCTACCGCCTGACGGAGGGCAAGCGCGCGGAGCAGGACGCGCAGATGGCCGCGGAGAAAGCCGCGCTCGAGGACGCACGCCGAACCGCCGACACCGCGAGCCGGCGCGCGCAGGAAGCCGAGAGCCGCGCCGACCGCGAGCGCGCCGGCGCGGAAGCCGCGCGGCGTGAGGCAGCGCTCCAGGCGCAGCTCCAGTCGGCCGAAGAGGCGCGGCGCCGCGCCGAAGGCGACCGCAAGCGCCTCGAGGACGAACGCCAGCGCGCCGAGGCCGACCGGCGCGCCGCCGAAGCTCGCCTCGAAGCGGAGAAGCGTGACGCGGACGCCGCGCGAGCGGAAGCCGAGAAGAAGCTCGCGATGGCGAGCAAGGCCAAGGCGACGCCGCTCCCCGCTCCGGCCCCGGTCGCCGGGGCCGCGACCGGCGCCGCTGCGGCCGCCGCGGCGCCTTCCGCCGCGAGAGCGGCTCCCGCCGGCTCGGTTCAATTCGACGGCGCGTACACCGGGACCATGTGCAACTTCCCGAACAATCCCGACCGCCGGTTGTGCTGGCCCGTGGAGCTCAAGATTCAGAGCGGCATCTCCACCGCGAGCTGGCCGAGCCGGATCCCGGGCAAGCGCTCCGCCGCGCGGCTCACCATCGCCGCGGACGCGACCGCGAATCTGTCGCTGGACGGATGGAACGTCAACGACGGCATGCCGCTCGCGGGCTCGCTGACCGGGCGCGTCGCGGACAATCGCCTCGATCTCCAGGGACACTGGGCGAACGGCGCGCCCGTCGAAGGCCACTGGACGCGCCTGCCTTAGAGGACCGCCGCATCATGAGACGCAGCACCGAGCGATTCCTGACGACGCACACCGGCAGCCTGCCGCGGCCCGACGATCTCGTCCGCGCGATGTACGCGAAGGAGGAGGGCGTTCCGGTCGATCCCGGCGCGCTGGCCGCGCGCGTGGCCTCCGCGGTCGAGGACGTGGTGCGCAAGCAAGCCGAGGCCGGCGTGGACGTGGTCAACGACGGCGAGATGAGCAAGCCGAGCTACGCCACCTACATCAAGGATCGGCTCTCCGGCTTCGGCGGCGCGGGCAACAGCTTCGTCTACCAGGACCTCGTCGACTTTCCGAATCTCGCACGGCGCGTCTTCGGCGATCCCGGACGCTCGCGGCGCAAGACGCCGGCGTGCAACGCGGCGATCGCCGTGCGCGACCCGCAGGCGGCGCGCATCGACGTTGAGCATCTGAAGGCCGGCTTCGCCCGGGTCGGGGCGCAGGAGATGTTCCTGACCGCGGCCTCGCCGGGCGTCGTATCGCTGTTTTTCCGCAACGAGTACTACCCGAGCGAAGAAGCCTACCTCTTCGCCATCGCCGAGGCGATGCGGCACGAGTACGAGACGATCGCCGAGGCAGGGATCGTTCTGCAGATCGACTGCCCCGACCTCGGCATGGGCCGGCACATCCAGTATGCGGGCCTCAGCCTCGCGGAATGGCGCAGGAAGGCCGAGCTCCACGTCGAGGTGCTCAACCATGCGGTGGCGAACATCGCGCCGGAACGCCTGCGCATGCACCTGTGCTGGGGCAACTACGAAGGGCCGCACCACTGCGACGTCCCGCTCGCCGACGTGATCGACATCGTCTTCCGCGCCAAGCCCGCGGCGATCGCCATCGAGGCGGCCAACCCCCGCCACGCGCACGAGTGGGCGCTCTTCGAGACGGTGAAGCTGCCGGAGGGAAAGGTCCTGATTCCCGGCGTGATCGAATCGAAGTCGAACTTCATCGAGCACCCGGAGCTGATCGCGCAGCGCATCGGCCGCTACGCGAGTCTCGTCGGCCGCGAGAACGTGATGGCCGGGAGCGACTGCGGCTTCGGCACCTGGGTCGGGCAGGCGGCGGTCGACCCGGACGTGGTCTGGGCGAAGATGGCGGCGATGGCGGAGGGCGCGCGCATCGCCTCGCGCGAGTTCTGGCGCTAGCCTATTTCGAGAACTCGAACTCGCTCGCCGGCGCCTCCGCGGCGAACGAGCCCACGCCGTAGTACCTGTCGCCGAGCTTGAAGATGTAGCGGCACCAGTCGTCCTGCGCGCTCGGCCAGGGGATCTTCACGCACAGACGGCCTTCGTCGGTCACGCGCCACGTGCCCTGGGCGCTCGCGTAGGCGTTGCGACCGCCGGAGACGCCGCGCCCGTCGGTGGTTGCGCTGAACGTCCCGTCGGGGCGATTCTCCCAGTGGCGCGTGCTGCCAGCCTGGGTGCGGCTGACCACCTTGGCGCCGGGCATCAGCTCGCGGAGCGCGCGCGCGTCGAGCTGAACGCCGTTCTGCGCCTTGACGTCGGCAAAAGTGAGAACTTGCGCGCCTGCGGGCGAGCAAAGCGCGAACGCGGCGGGAAGAAGAAAGCTGCGCAGCATGGCGGGACCAGGATGAGCGGCCATTATGACTGCGGCGGCTCGGCCCGGACAAGCCGCGGCGCAGCGCCGCGCGCGTCGATCGGCGTAAGATCACGCCTCATGACAGCGCCCGCCGATCGCAGCGGAGCGAGCGCGGAGGCGAGCGCGCTCCGGCACGACGTCGTCCTGGCCAACCGAATCATCGAGCGCTTCGGCCTGTCGAACGTCTTCGGCCACGCGAGCGCGCGCATTCCCGGGACGGGCCGCTTCCTCCTTCCCACGCGGCGCTCGCCCCGCTTCGCCACCGAAGCTTCGCTGCTCGTGCTCGACACCGACGGCAACCTGCTCGAGGGCGACGGTGCGCCCAACAGCGAGCTGTGGATCCACGCGCGCGGCTACGCCGCGAGGGCGGACATCGGCGGGATCGTCCACGCCCATGCGCCCGCCTGCATCTGTCTCACCCAGATCGGGCTGCCGCATCGTGTCGTGCACAACCAGGGCGCGGTGTTCGCCGATTGCATCGCGGAGTACGAGCGCATCGGTCTCATCCGCAGCCGCCAGCTGGGCGAGGAGCTCGCGCAGGCGCTCGGCAGCGGGCTCGCGGTGATGATGAGGGGACACGGCATCACCACGGCCGCCGCGGACCTGCGCACGGCGACGGTCGCGGCATGCTTCCTCGAAGAGAGCGCGGCGCTGCAGCTCAGGATGCTCGCCGCGGCGGGAGGCGATGCCGCGCGCGTGCGCTCCTTCACGCGGGAACAGGCCGAACGGCTGAACGACCAGCTCTCCGAGCCGATCGTCGCGCGGGCCTGGGAGTACTACGCGGCGCTCGCGGAATCGGGCTAATCGGCCTTGGCGCCGGTGCGGCGCACGAGCTCGCCGTAGCGCTTGACGTCGTCGGCGATCGCCGCCGCGAACTGTTCCGGGGTTCCCGGCGCCGCCTCGAAGCCGAGCTTGCGCATCTGCTCGAGCACGTCCGGATCGGCGAGCGCGCGATTGACGTCGGCATTGATCCGGCGCACGACCTCGGGCGGCGTTCCGCGCGGCGCCATCAGCCCCAGCCACGAATCGACCTCGAGTCCCGCCGGCCCTCCCGCCTCGCCGATCGTCGGCACGTCGGGCAGCGTCTTGAGCCGTTCCTTCGCCGCGATGGCGAGGATTTTGATCTTCCCCGCCTGGATGAGCGGCAGCGCCGAGCCGAGCGTCGAGAACGCCCAGCCGACGTCGCCGTTGGCGATCGCCACGTACATCTGCGACTGATCGCGGTACGGCACGTGGATCATCTTCGTGCCGGTGCGATACTCGAGCTCCGCGCTCCCGAGGTGCGAAGGACTGCCCACGTACGACGAGCCGTAGGAAACCGTCCCGGGATTCGCCCTGGCGGCGGCGATCAGCGCGGGAACGCTGGGGTACGGCCCGTTCACGGACACCACGATGAAGAACGGCGTGCGGTAGAACATCGCCACCGGCACGAGGTCCTTGTCCGGATCGTAGGGCAGCGTGCGATAGAGCGCGGGATTGATCGCGACGTGGGCGTTGCTCGCGACGAGCAGCTCGTGCCCGTCGGGCACCGCGGCTTGCACCGCTTCGATCGCGAGGAAGCCGCTCCCGCCCGGCTTGGGCTCGACGATGACCGGCTGCGACCACGCTTTCGAGAGCTTGTCGGCCATCACGCGCGTGAACGTCACCGGGCCGGCGCCGGCCGAGAACGGCGCGTCGATCCGCACCGCCTTCGAGGGAAAGGCCTGCCCGAACGCGGCCGGTCCGGCGGCCGCGGCGAGCAAAGCGAGCGCGCTTCCCATCCACCGAGCCAGCCGCACCATCGAATCCTCCGCGCGTCGAACCCGTTCCCGCGTCAAGGATAGCGCAATCGGTCCGCCGATTTCCGCTTAGAATCGCCCGGGAGTCCCATGCGCTCCCTCTACAACCGCATCGCCGGCCAGAATCTCGAGCGCCTCGCCGCACTTTCGGACGGCGTGTTCGCCGTGGCGATGACTCTCCTCGTGCTCGACCTGCGCGCGCCTGCCGCCGAAGCGGTCCACTCCGAACGCGAGCTCATCGACGCGCTCTCGGCGGTGGCGCCGCGGCTGGTGCCCTATCTCATGAGCTTCCTCACGCTGGGCATCTTCTGGCTCGGGCAGCAGGCCCAGCTCGACCGGCTCGCGAAAAGCGACCGCGACCTCGCCTGGATGCACATCGGCTTCCTGTGCTCGATCTGCCTGGTGCCCTTCTCGACGGCGCTCCTCTCCGAGTTCCTGACCTTCCGCGTCGCCCTGATCGAGTACTGGCTCAACATCCTGGTCATGGGCATGGTGCTGCTGCTCACCTGGCGGCACGCGGTCAGCTCGAAGCTCCTTCGCGACGATACGAGCCCGGAGGTCGTCGCCGCGATCTGCCGCCGCATCACGGTGGCCCAGGGTCTCTACGCGGTCGGCGCCGCGCTTTGCGCGATCAGCACTTACTGGAGCATCGCGTTCATCGTGCTCATCCAGATCAATTACGCGCTCGCGCCGCCGTGGCCGCTGCCGCGGCGCGGGGATCGCTGAAAGCGCGCAAACTCCATTACACTGCCGATTCGGCAGCAGAGCGCGTCGCGCGCTCGTGGGCACAGCCGAACGCGTTCAAGGAGGAACGACTCGATGGGAAATCCAGTCCGTTGGCTTGCGGTTCTCGTGCTGCCGGTCCTGCCGCTGTGCGCGCGCGCCGAGGTGCCCGTTCCGGCGCCGGGCGCGAGCCCGCGGATCGACGCGATAAAGAAGGTCGGCGTCCTGCGCGTCGGCGTGCTCGCCAATGCGCCGTGGCTCGTGGAGAACACGACCGGCGGCGGTGAGGCGTGGAGCGGACCGGCATGGCTGCTCGCGAAGGAATACGCGAAGCGGCTCAACGTCAAGCTCGAGGCCGTGCCCGTGAGCCACGAGACCAAGGTGCCGGTGCTAACGTCGAACCAGGTCGACGTCTCCGTCACGCCGCTCGCCGAGACGGCGGAGCGGCTCAAGGTCGTCGACTTCGTCATCTATTCGAGCACCAGCGTGTGCATGTTCGGGCTCGCGTCGAATCCCAAGTTCGCGCAGGCGAAATCGGTCGACGATCTCAACCGGCCGGACATCACCGTGGCCTACTACACGGGCGGCGGCGAGGAGGGCTGGGTCAAGGAGCGCTTTCCGAAGGCGCAGCTTCGCGGCGTCGCGGGCTCCGGCGTCGCTCCGGTCGAGGAAGTGCTGGCCAAGCGCGCCGACGCGGTGCCGATCAACCGCGTGCCCTGGGTCGCGATGGGACGCAAGCTCACCCAGCTCGCGGTGCTGCCGAAGGAGAACAACTGCCAGAGCAGCACGGAGAAGAGCGCGCCGGTCGGGATGGCGATCGACAAGAACCAGGCGGTCTTCCTGCAATGGGCGCGCGCGGTGGAGAAGGAGATCGAGCCCGCGCTCAAGGCCGACGAGGCGAAAGTCGTCGACACGATGAAGTGACGCGGCATCGGCCCGGCTGCGCCCGGGTCGGGCGGAATCTCGAGCGGCTCGCGCATTGCCTTCCCGCGGCCGCCGCCGCGAGCGCCGACGCATGGACTTCGACCTGTCCGTCATCGCCGATCACTGGCGCTTCCTGGGCTACGGCGTCGGCGTCACGATCGTGCTCGCCGCAGCCTCGGGCGCGGCGAGCCTTGCGCTCGGCCTGGGCATCGCGCTCGCCCGCATGTTCGGGCCGCGCTGGCTCAGGGTCCCGCTGGTCTTCTACATCGATTCGATGCGCGCCGTGCCGGTGCTCGTCGTTCTCGTCTGGACCTTCTTCGCGCTGCCGATGCTCACCGGGCTCACGATGCCGCCTTTCGCGGCCGCGCTGATCGGGCTCAGCGTCCACCTCGCGGCGTACGCGGCGGAGATCGTCCGCGCCGGTGTCGAATCGGTCCGTCCCGGCCAGACGCGGGCCTCGCTCGCGCTGGGCATGTCGCGCGCGCAGATCCTCCGGCGGATCGTGCTGCCGCAGGCGATCGTGCGGATGCTGCCCGCGTTCGGGTCGCTGCTCTCCGTGACGATCAAGGACACCGCCATCGCGTCGGTCATCGCGGTCCCCGAGCTCATGCGCCAGTCCGAGACGCTGGCGGGCCAAAGCTTCCAGCCGATCGAGGTGTACAGCTTCGCGATGCTCGTCTACTTCCTGCTGCTGTTCCCGGTGACGCGTGGTGTCGATCGGCTGTATCGCCGGGTGGCGCACCTCGGGCGCTCGTAAAGACCGTGACCTTCGACTGGAGCGTGGTCGCAGATCATCGTGCGGCGCTGGTCGCGGCGACCGGCACGACGATCCTCCTCACGATAGCGACCATGGCGATCGCGGTGCCCTGCGGCATCGTCGTGGCGGCAGTGCGGCTCTATGCCTGGCCGCCGCTGCGCGCGATCGCCGCCGCCTACGTCGAGCTCTTCCGCAACCTGCCGCTGATCCTCGTCGTCTACTGGGCGTTCTACGTGCTTCCGATCGCCACCGGTCTCGGCCTGTCGCCGTTCGCCACGGGCCTCGCGGCGCTCGCCCTCAACGTCACCGCCTACAACGCGGAGACCTTTCGCGCGGGACTGGGCTCGATTCGCCGCGGCCAGCTCGAGGCGGCAATGGCGCTCGGCATGAGCCGCAGGCAGGCGCTCCGGCGGGTGATCCTGCCGCAGGCCGTGCGCCGCATTCTTCCGGTGCTCGCGAGCACCTGGGTGTCCCTCTTCAAGGACACCTCGCTCGTCTCCGTGATCGCCGTGGGCGAGCTCGCCTACGTCGCGATGCAGATCCGGGCGCAGACTTTCCGCGTGCTGGAGATGCTCACCGCGATGGCGGTGATCTACTGGCTCCTGGGCTATCCTCAGGCGAAGCTGGTCGACTGGATCCAGCGCCGTTACGCGGTGACCGAATGAGCTCCGAGCGAGCGGCGGCCGCAGCCGCGAAGATCCTGCGCTATCGCGGCGTGACCAAGCGCTACGGCGACTTTGCGGCGCTCAACGGCGTCGACCTCGACGTGCACGCCGGCGAGGTCGTATGCCTAATCGGTCCATCGGGCTCGGGGAAGTCGACGCTCCTTCGCTGCACCAACGCGCTCGAGGCGATCGACGGCGGCGAGATCGAATTCGAGGGGAGCGCTCTCCCCCGCGAAGAAGCCGCGCTGCGCGCGGTGCGCCGCCGCATGGGGATGGTGTTCCAGAGCTTCGAGCTCTTTCCCCACCTCACCGCTCTCGAGAACGTCGCCGAGGGTCCGCGCACGGTGCTGCGCGCGGTGCGGGAAGAAGCGCAACGCCGGGCGCATGCAATGCTCGCCAAGGTCGGTCTGTCCGACAAGTCCGCGAGCTACCCGTCGGCGCTCTCCGGCGGCCAGCAGCAGCGCGTCGCGATCGCGCGGGCGCTGGCGATGGAGCCCGACGTCATGCTGTTCGACGAGCCGACCTCGGCGCTCGATCCGGAAACCATCGGCGAGGTCCTCTCGGTGATGAAGGCGCTCGCCGACGAAGGCATGACCATGGTCGTCGTCACCCACGAGATGAGCTTTGCGCGCCGCGTCGGCGACTGG
Source organism: Casimicrobiaceae bacterium (assembly GCA_035501595.1). Taxonomy (GTDB): domain Bacteria; phylum Pseudomonadota; class Gammaproteobacteria; order Burkholderiales; family Casimicrobiaceae; genus PALSA-1003. The sequence continues at coordinate 125,133 of DATJVX010000005.1, forward strand.
GTGGCGGTGTTCGACGCCGGACGGATCGTCGAGCAGGGGCCGCCGAAGCAGATCTTCGAGGCGCCGACAACCGAGCGCACGCGCGACTTCCTGAGCCATCTCGGCTGGCCGGCGTAAACCGCTCGCTCGCGATCGCGGCTTGATCGGCGAGGCGCGGCCCTACAATGACGCTGCACCATCGAGCGACCCAGGAGGCGATATTGGCCACGCGTGTACCACCCGTCATCCCCGGCAGCAGCAGCGAGCTCGCGCCGATCGAGGCATCGATCCGGGCGGCCCGGGGCGGCATTCCGCTGCTCTACCAGGTGCTGCTCAACAGCGCGCCGCTCGCGGAAGGCTGGGAGAAGATGCTCAGCGCCGTGCGCAACCGAAGCTCCCTGCCGCCGGCGCTGCGCGAGATCGTGATCCTGCGCGTGGCGGTCCTCAACCGCGCGCCCTACGAGTTCGAGGCGCATCGTCCGCTGGCGCTGGCCTGCGGAGTCAGCGAGGCCAAGCTCGAAGCGTTGCGCCTGCCGCAGCCGGGCGCCGCGTTCGGCGCGGTGGAGCTCGCGGTGCTGGCGCTGACCGACGCGATGACGCGCGAGGTCCAGGTGGCGGACGCGCTGTTCGAGCCGCTGCGCGCGCACTTCGACGAGCGCGGACTGGTGGAGCTGGTCGCGACCGTCGCCGCGTACAACATGGTGTCGCGCTTTCTCGAAGCGCTGCGGATCGGCCACTGACCGCGCGACTCCTTGCGCCTACCAGCGACAGCCCTCGTCGGTGATCGCGGAGGCGACCAGCGCCGGCACGGCAAGGAGGCCCATGCCGGCGTAGGCGGTACGGCAATCCGGCTTGACCGCCTTTTCCATCGCTTTCGCTTCCTTGGTCTTCGTCTCGGGAATGGGCAGCGGGAAGGGCAGCGCGCCGGGCGAGCCGGCGCCCTCCCGCGCCATCTCGCGCACCGCCCGCTTCTTCGCGGCTTCGAGATCGATCGTCGGTGCCTCACCGGGCGCCTCGCGCCGCGGCTTGAAGATGTCCTCGTCGCGCTCCGGCGTTCCGGTTCTCGCCGGCGATGTGCGGGGCGCCGCGGGCGCGGTTTCCGGAGCGAGCACCGGCGGCGCTCCGGCGGGGACGCTCGGAGCGCTTTCGCTCGGCAGCGCTTCCGGCACGGGCCGCGGCGCTTCGATCGGGAGCGCCGGCGCAGCGGCGCGCGAACGGGAGGGAAGCTCGGCCGGTGCGGCCATCGGATGCTCGGTCGCGGGAGGCGCGACAGGCTCCAGCGGCACGGTCGGTACGCCGGGGGCGAGGGGGCGTTCCTCGAGCGGAGCGATCGGGGCCGCCAGCTCTCGCTCGGCGGTCGGCGGCGCCAGGCGTTCGAGCGGAGTCGACGGCGCAGCGGGCAGAGCACGGCGCGGCAGCTCCGCAGGTCGCGTCAGATCGCGCTCGATCGCGGGCGGCGCGAAGCGCTGGAGGCTTTCCCCCGGCGCGATCGGGATCGCACGGGACGGCAGCTCGAAGGGCGCGACCGGCTGCTCGATCGGCGGCGGCGCGACGGGTTCGAGCCGCTGCGGCCTCGCCTCGATCTTCGCCTCGGGCCGTGCGAGCAGCGCCGGTCGCAACGGCTTGTCGACCTCCTCCGGCGCGGCAGGGTTGAGCCGCGGAACGCCCTCCGGCTCGACGGGAAGCGCTTCGCTCGGCACGGCCGGCTCGATCGCGCTGCGCTCGCTGCGAGGGGAAGGCCCGGACGCCCGCTCGCCTTGCGCAGGCGCCTCGATGCGCTCGCGCTCCGAAAGAGGCGCACGGCTGGCCGGCGTGCCCTGCGGCGAACTGGGTGCGACCCTGAATCCGGCGCCTGCTTCGGGAGCGGCACGGTGCAGGGTCACGTCCAGGCTGTCGGCAGGCTCCTCGTCGCGCGACGTACCTCCGCGCCCAGTCGAGCCGAACAGCACGATCGCGAAGATATGCAGCAGCATCGAGAGCACGACGAACTGGAGCAGCGTGGGCTCATCGATGCGCCTCGATGCAGGACGATGGACAGCGGTGCGGCGGACGGTCACGTGCGCTGATGCGGTCGAGCGATCTCGGCGGCACGCTAGCATACCGGGAAACGCGGCCGCTCCGGCAGGGCCGACCGAGCGCTCGGTCACGCGAGGATTCGCGGTATGCTTCGCGCGATGCGTCGGAGTCCTCCCCTCGAGATTCATGCGCTCACTCTCCCGCGCTTCCGCGATCTCGAGCGGCTTTTCAACGGGCCGGGCGGCTCGCAGGTGCGCGGATGCTGGTGCATGTTCTACCGGCGCTCCGGCCGCGCCGCGATCCCGGACGGGGGCTCGCGCGGCGAGCACGCGCGCTGCGCCCTCAAGGCGCTGGTCGACAAGGGAGGCGTCCCCGGTCTCGTCGGCTATCGCGACGGCGAGCCGGTCGGGTGGGTGTCGTTCGGGCCGCGCGAAGAGTTCGCGCGCCTCGAACGCTCGCCCATCATGAAGCGGATCGACGACAAGCCCGTGTGGTCGATCGTGTGTTTCTACACCGCAAAGCGCGTACGCGGAAGCGGAGTCGCCGCGGCGATGCTCGATGCCGCGATCGAGTACGCACGCTCGCGCGGCGCACGCCTCCTCGAGGCCTACCCGGTCGATCGGACCGGACGGGGCTCAGACGACTCGATGTGGTTCGGCTGCAAGGCGATGTACGACCGCGCGGGATTTGCGGAGGCGGCGCGGCGCGGGCCCACTCGACCGGTGATGCGCAAGGCGCTTCGCGCGAAGCGCGCGTGAGCGCTCGCCGCGCGCGGCGCTAGCGCGGGCGAGGACCGCGGCGGCGGCGAATCGGCCCGGAGCCCCGATGCGAAGCTTCGACACGATCGTGCTCGGACTGGGCGCCATGGGCAGCGCGGCGCTCTATCACCTGGCGCGAAGGGGCATCCGCGCGCTGGGCCTCGACCGGTTCTCTCCCCCGCACGACCACGGCTCGACCCACGGCGACAGCCGCATCACCCGCCTCGCGATCGGCGAAGGCGAGCAGTACACGCCGCTCGCGCTGCGATCGCACGCGCTGTGGCGCGAACTGGAAGCGGAGACCGGCGACGAGCTCCTCACCGTCACCGGCTGCCTCGTGATCTCGAGCCGCAGCGCGACGTCTCACACCCACGTCGAGCATTTTTTCGACAACACGCTGGCCGCCGCGCGGCGCTTCGGCATCGCGCACGAGCTCCTGGATGCTGCGGAGATCCGGCGCAGGTTTCCGCAGTTTCGCTTGGGCGATGCCGAGCGCGGCTATCTCGAGAGGGACGCGGGCTTCGTGCGCCCCGAGCGCTGCGTGGCCGCGCAACTGCGGGAGGCCGAGCGCCGCGGCGCGACGATACGGCGCAGCGAGAGAGCGCTCGCCTTTCGCGGCTCCGCCGGCGGCGTCAGCGTGACGACCGACCGCGACAGCTACGCTGCATCGACGCTGATCGTCGCCGCCGGTCCCTGGCTCCCCGGGCTCCTCGACGCCGCCCTCGCGCGACATTTCACCGTGTACCGCCAGACGATGTTCTGGTTTGCGCTCGATGGCGGCCCGGCCCCGTTCGAGCCCGGGCGCTGCCCGGTCTTCATCTGGGAGCTGACGGGCCGCAAGCAGGGCATCTACGGTTTTCCGGCGATCGACGGAGCCTCCGGCGGTATCAAGGTCGCAACCGAGGCGTTCGAGGCTCCGACCGATGCGGAAGCGGTCTCGCGCAACGTGAGTCGCGAGGAGATTCGCACGATGTACGAGGACTATGTCGCGCCCCAGCTCGCCGGCGTCGCGCCGCGGTGCCTGCGCGCGCTCACCTGCCTCTACACCGTCACGGCCGATTTCGGATTCGTCATCGACCGGCACCCCGAATTCGAGCGCGTGCTCATCGCGTCGCCTTGCTCGGGCCACGGATTCAAGCACTCGCCGGCGATCGGCGAGGCCCTCGCCGACCTCGCGACCGGGGTGTCTCCTCGCTTCGACGCCTCGAGCTTCGCGCTGAGGCGTTTCGCCGGCACGACGGTCGGCGGAACCGGTCCGCTGCGAAAACGGCTAAGATGACCTCGGTCGGATCACGACTTGGTTCATCGAACGCCATGGCCGAATCGCAGGAGTGGGCCTTTCCCGCGGAGCTCCAGCCGTCCTCCCAGGACGTCGGCTACGATCTCGGGCGCGCGCTCGACGCGGTCGTGGCGCTGCGTTGCGAGGTGCCCGAGGACGCGTTCACGGCCTCGGTCCTGGGCACGGAGCGCGCGGGGAGCGGAGTGATCATCCGCGATGACGGTCTCGTGCTCACGATCGGTTATCTCATCACGGAGGCCGAGTCGATCTGGCTCACGACGAACCGCGGCGCGGTCGTCGCCGGGCATCCGCTGGCTTACGACGTCGTGACCGGCTTCGGGCTCGTCCAGCCGCTCGGGCGCTTCGACGCGCCCGTGCTGGCGCGCGGCGACTCGGCCGCGTCGACGGTGGGCGAGGACGTGGTGGTGATCGGCTACGGCGGCCGCGTGCACGCGCTCAAGGCACAGCTCATCGCCAAGCGCGAGTTCGCAGGCTACTGGGAGTACGTGCTCGACGAGGCGCTGTTCACCGCGCCCCCGCATCCGCAGTGGGGCGGAGCAGCACTGGTGGGACCCAAGGGCGAGTTGCTCGGCATCGGCTCGCTGCTCGTGCAGGAAGTCCTCGAGGGCGAGTCCGTGCAAGGCAACATGTTCGTGCCGATCGAGCTGCTCGATCCGATTCTCGACGACATGCTGAAGTTCGGCGCGCCTGCCCGGCCGCCGCGGCCGTGGCTCGGGATGTACACCTCGGAGGCCGGCGAGCACCTGATCGTGAGCGGGCTCGCCAAAGGCGCACCGGCCGACAGCGCCGGCGTGCAGCTCGGCGACGTCGTGCTGGAAGTGGCCGGCGAGCGCGTCGCGGGACTCGCGAATCTCTTCCGCAAGATCTGGGGGCTCGGCGCGGCGGGCGTCGACGTGCCGCTCACGCTGGCGCGCGACGGGGGACTGGTGCAGCTCAAGCTGCACTCCGCGAACCGCAACGACTTCCTGAAAAAGCCTCAGCTTCAGTGACCCGCGGGCTCTAGCCCGCCGGCGGCGCCTGGTAGTCCCAGCCGCCTCCCATCGCCTTGGCGAGATCGACGACGGCGAGCCGCACATCGCGCGCGGCGAGAATCTGCAGAGTCTGCGCCTGCAGCAGCTGCCGCTGGGCGTCGAGCACTTCGAGGTACGGCGAATAGCCCGATTGGTAGCGCGTCTCGGCAAGCTCGAGCGCGTGCTCGAGCTTCGCCCGGCGCTCGCTCTGCGCCGACAGCGCTTCGCGCGTGGTCTGGTTCGCCACCAGCGCGTCGTGCGTCTCCTTGAACGCGGTCTGGACCGTCTGCTCGTAGCCGATGACGGACTGATCGCGCTGCGCCGTGCGCGTCTCGACGTTCGCTTCGATCTGGTTGAAGTTGAAGAGCGGCTGCGCGAGCGCGGCGCCGAGCACCCAGACCGCCGCGGGCCCCGTGAACAGGCTGTGCAGGGCAACGGACTCCGTGCCGTAGGCGCCGGTCAGCGAAAGCGACGGGAAATAGTCCGCGCGGGCGACGTCGATGCGTCGGTTCGCGGCGGCGAGCGCGGCCTCGGCGCTGCGGACGTCGGGGCGTCGCTCGAGCAGGTTCGACGGCAGGCCCGCGGGGAGCGTCGGTACGGCGAGGAGCCTTACGGCTTCGACCTGGCGCGCAACCTGCGGCGTGAAGATCTCGCGCGGCGTGCGGCCCAGCAGGATGGCAAGCGCCGACTCGAGCTCGGCGATCGCGCGCTGCACGACCGCGACGTCGGAGGCGACCGAGGCGCGCTCGGCCTCGGCCGTTGCGACGTCGAACTCGCCGATGATCCCGCCCTCGTAGCGGTCGCGCTGCAGCCTCACGGTATCGTTTCGCGTCCTCAGCGTGTCCTTGAGCAGCGTCAGCTGCGCGTCAGCCGCGAGCAGCTGGAAGTACACCTGCGCGACCTGCGCGGCGACGGCGGTCCGCACCGTTTCGCGCGAGTATTGCGAGGCGAGAAGGTCGTCCTGCGCCGCGCGCGTGGCCCCGTGATATTTTCCCCACAGATCGACTTCGTAGGAGGCGTTCACGCCGACGCGATAGTCGTTGAAGATCGGCGGGATGCCGGGGATGGCCTGCGGCCCGACCTCGCTGATGCGGTTGCGCGAAGCGCCCGCCCCGAGGTTGACGGTCGGATACAGGTAGCCCTGCGCGGCAGTCACTGCGGCCCGCGCTGCGTCGACACGGGCGATCGCTGCGCGCAGGTCGAGATTCTTGGCGAGCGCTTCGTCGACGAGTGCGGTCAGCGTCGGATCGTTGAAGGCCGTCCACCAGCGCTCGAGAGGCGGATCGTTGGCCGTGCCCTGGGGCAGGTCGAGCTGCGGCGGCGCGGTAGGCGTGGTAGTGCACGCCGCCAGCGCGACAGCAAGCATGAAGACGGTGATTATTCGATGCATGTCAGTCTCCCGGAGCGGCGACAGGTGGATGGCCCGGCGTGTGCGGTGCGATATGCCTTACGTTGCGTAGATGCTTCACCTCGTCGAGAAGTTCATCGTGGCTCCTGCGCTCGACGAGACGCCGCTCCACGATGATGCGGTAGAACAGCGGCACGAAGAACACCGCGAGGAAGGTGGCCGCGAGCATGCCGCCCATCACGCCCGTGCCCGTCGCGTGTCTCGCGCCGGCGCCGGCGCCGGTCGAGATCGCGAGAGGCACCACGCCGAGGATGAAGGCGAGCGAGGTCATGAGGATCGGTCGGAAGCGCAGCCTCGAGGCCTCGATCGCCGCCGCCGAAGGGCTGAGGCCCTCGTGCGTTTTCAGCTGCGCATACTCGACGATCAGGATCGCGTTCTTCGCCGCGAGACCCAGCAGTGTCACCAGACCGATCTGGAAGTAGACGTCGTTGGTGAGGCCGCGGAGCCAGGTCGCTGCGAGCGCGCCGAAGGTGCCGAACGGCAGAGCGAGCAGCACCGAGAGCGGCAGAGCGAGCTTCTCGTATTGCGCCGCCAGGATCAGGAACACCATCAGCACCGCCAGACCGAGCGCGAACGTCGACGCCCCGCTCGACTTCTTCTCCTGATACGACGTGCCGCCCCAGTCGTAGCTGAAATCCGACGGGAGCACCTCCCTGGCGATCTGCTCGATGCGCGCGATTGCCTGGCCCGAGGAGACCCCCGGCGCACCCTGGCCGATGATCTTCACCGCCGGCAGGTTGTTGAAGCGGTCGAGGGCATCGGGCCCGGAGGAGTAGCGAACGGTCGCGAGCGACGACAAGGGAATCATCTCCCCCTTTCCCGAGCGCACGTAGACGCTGCCGATGTCGTCGGGACGCTGCCGGTAGGCCGGGTCGGCCGACATCAGCACCTGCCAGGCCCTGCCATACTTGTTGAAGTCGTTGACGTAGTAGTTGCCGAGGGTGGCGGCGAGCGCGTTGTAGACATCCGAGATCGGCACGCCGAGCGTCTTCGCCTTCTCGCGGTCGACGTCGATCGAGAGCTGCGGCACGGTCGCCCGCCACAGCGTCTGCGTGAAAGCGAGCTGCGGGTCCTGGTTGGCGCGGGCGAGAAAGGTCTGGGTGACCTCGGACAGGCGCTTCGAGCCGCCGTCGCCGCGATTCTGGATGTAGAACTCGAAGCCGCCGGCGGTGCCGAGCCCGAAGATCGGCGGCGGGTTGAACGCGAGCACCAGTGCCTCCTTGATGCCGGCGGTCTTGGCGTAGACCTCGCCGACGAGCTGCGGGGTGCTCACCTTGCGCTCGTCCCACGGAGTCTGCGTGACGAAAATCGACGCCGCGTTGTTGCGGAAGCCTCCGCTCAGGAAATCGAAGCCGGTGAAGGCGATCACGTAGGCGTTGGCCGGATTGGAGCGGATGACCTGCTCGACTTCGGCCACGACCTTGTCGGTCCGCTGCAGCGTCGCGCCGTCGGGCAGGATGACGGTGGTGAAGAACCAGCCCTGGTCCTCGTCCGGCACGAGGCTGCCGGGCGTGAAGTGCCACAGCCCGACGGTGAGCGCGACCATGGCGAGGAACAGCGATGCACCGATGACGCCGCGCCGGAGCATCCAGACGACGCCGTCGCTGTAGCGCTGCGTCACGCGGACGAACCAGCGGTTGAACGCCGCGAAGAACCTGTTCGGCGCTTCGTGGGCTTTGAGGATCCGCGCGGAGAGCGCCGGGGAGAGCGTCAGCGCCACGATACCCGAGATGATCACCGAGATCGCGATCGTCACCGCGAACTGCCGGTAGAGCTCGCCGGTCAGCCCGCCGAGAAAGGCGATCGGCACGAAGACCGCGGTCAGCGTGAGCACGATGGCGATGATCGGACCGGTCACCTCGCGCATCGCCTTGATCGCGGCCTCCCGCGGCGGGCAGCCTTCCTCGCGCATGATGCGCTCGACGTTCTCCAGCACGACGATGGCATCGTCGACCACGATGCCGATCGCGAGCACCATCGCGAACAGCGTCAGCGTGTTGATCGAATAGCCGAGGAGATAGATGCCCGCGAAGGTGCCGATGAGCGAGACAGGCACGGCGGCGAACGGGATCACTGCCGCGCGCCAGCTCTGCAGGAACAGGTACACGACCAGGAACACCAGCACCATCGCCAAGGCGAGGGTCTTCAGCACCTCATGGATCGATACCTCGACGAAACGCGTCGTGTCGTACGGGATGCTGTAGGTCAGGCCCTCGGGAAAGCGCGCGGACATCTGCGCCATCTCCTGCTTGACGCTCTTGGCCACGTCGAGCGCATTCGCCCCGGGCGAGAGGAAGATGCCGACGAGCGTCGCCGGCTTGCCGTTGACGCGGCCCATGAATTCGTAATCCTTCGACCCCAGCTGCACCTCCGCCACGTCGCCCAGACGCACGATCGAGCCGTCCGGATTGGCTCGGACGATGATCTTCTCGAACTCCTTGGGGTCCGAGAGCCGCCCCTTGGTCGTGATGGTGTAGACCAGGTCCTGCTTCTGATCGATCGGAGACTGACCCACCTTGCCGGCGGCGAACTGCGCGTTCTGCTCGTTCAGCGCGGCCACGACGTCGGCGGGCGCGAGCTTGAGCTGCGCCAGCCGGTCCGGCTTGACCCAGACTCGCATCGCGTAGTCGTGCGCCCCGAAGATCTGCACGTTGGTCGTTCCGGGCAGCCGCTTCAGCTGGTCGAGAACGTTGAGCGTCACGTAGTTCGAGGTGTAGAGATCGTCGTAGCGGCCGTCGGGAGAGAAGAACGCGAGCACCTGCAGGAACGACGAGCTGCCGCGCTCGACCGTCACGCCCTGGCGCCGCACCTCCTCGGGAAGCCGGGGCTCGACCTGCTTGACCCGGTTGTTGACGTTGACGGCGGCGATATCGATGTTGGTGCCGATGTCGAAGGTGACCTGGATCTGCACCGTGCCGTTCGACGCCGAGCTCGAGCTCATGTAGATCATGTTCGGCACGCCGGTGATCGCATTCTCGATGGGAGAGGCGACCGTCTGCTCCAGCGTCGATGCCGAGGCGCCGGGATACACGGCCTGCACGGTCACGACCGGCGGCGCGATCTCGGGATACTGGGCGACGGGGAGCGAGCGCATCGCAGCGAGACCGGCCAGAACGATGAAAATCGATATCACGGCCGCGAACAGCGGCCGGTCGATGAAGAAGCGCGAGAACATGGATGCCCTTCCTACCTGGTCGCGACGGCGGCGGGGTGCGCCGGCTTGTCGCTTTCAGCGCCCGCGAGCTTGATCGGCGCGCCGGGCTGGAGCCGCGCGATGCCATTGACGATGACCGTGTCGCCCGCCCTGAGCCCGGATTCGATGACGAACAGGTTGCCGCTGTCGCCGTCGATCCAGTCGCCGACGACCACGGGCCTCGGTTGAGCGATGTCCTTGCCGTCCTTGTCCTTCGCCGCCACGTAGACGAACTTGCCCTGCGGACCGTCGAGGAGCGCGACCTGCGGCACCGCGAGCGCGTCCCTGCGCTCGGCGCCGCGCAGCACTACGCGGACGAACTGCCCCGGCTTGAGCGCGGCATCGCGGTTGGCAACTTCGGCGCGCATGTCGTAGGTGCCGGTCGTCGGGCTCACCCGGGTGTCGGCGAAGTTGATCCTGCCGCGGCGCGGGAACGTCGACCCGTCCGCGAGCTTGATCGTGACGTCGTAGGCGTTGTCCTTCGGCAGCGCGAGCGCGCCGCTCGCGACCGCGCGGTTGAGACGAAGCTGCTCGTTCTCCGAGATGCTGAACGCGACCCAGATCGGGTCGGTCTGGGAGATCGTCGTCAGCAGGGTGTCGTTGGCTGTCGCGAGGCTGCCTTCCGACTTCATCGCGCGGCTCGACAGACCCGAGATCGGGGCGACGACCTTGGTATAGCCCCAATTGAGCTTGAGCTCGTCGAGCCGCGCGCGCGCCGACTGCACGGCCGCCGCGGCGAGCTCGGCGGTGGACGCCGCGTCGTCGGCTTCCTTCTGTCCGATCGCCTTTCGCTCGGCCAACGGAGCGAGCCGCGCCCGCTCGCGATCGGCTTGCACCTTCTGCGCCTGAGCGCGGGCGAGATCGGCCTCGGCCTGCGCCACCTGGGCCGCGTAAGGCTTGGGATCGATGATGAACAGCGGCTGCCCCGCCTTGACCGCCGAGCCTTCGGTGTAGAGTCTGTGTTCGATGATCCCGGTGACCCGGGCGCGAACCTCGACGTCCTTCGAACCAAGGGTCTGGCCGACGTACTCGAAGGCGACCGGGAAGTTGTGCGGTGCAACTGAAACGACATTCACCTCGGCCGGCGGAAAGCCGCCGAAGGCAGCCTTCGACTGAGATTGCCCGCAGCCGGTGAGTACCAGCGCGGCGATGATGACCCCGATGAGCCCGATAATCAGGCCGTACCAGAAACGAGAACGCATGAGCCGACTCCTATCCGGATGCTTTTTGGGCGATTCAGCTTGCATGACGGCGAGAGATTACATACAATCGTGTATGTTTGTAAACCCTGAGCGAGTTGTGGCTATTTTCATGACCGCGGACTAGGGCAGGACATGGCTCGCAAGACGAAGACCGAAGCTGCGATCACGCGCGAGCAACTGCTCGACGCGGCGGAGCGTGTATTCCGCGAACAGGGCGTGACCCGAACCTCGCTCGCCGAGGTTGCCGCCGCCGCGGGCGTGACCCGCGGCGCGGTCTATTGGCACTTCAGGGACAAGGCCGACCTCTTCGAGGCGATGTGCGAGCGCGCGACCCTGCCGCTCGACGCGCTGCTGTCCGAGAGCGCCTCCGGTCCATGCTCCGATCCCATGGCCGCGCTGCGCGAGCTCTCGATCGCCGTGCTCAACACCCTTGCGGGCGATCCGCGGGCGCAGGCCGTGTTCGAAGTGATCTTCCACAAGACCGAGCTGACCGGAGAGCTCGCTTCGGTCGCGGGCGAGCGCGAGCAGGAGCGCTGTCAATGCCTCGCGAACGTCGAGAGGCTGCTGCAGCAGGCGGTCGCCGTCGGTCAGCTGCCCGAGGACACCGATCCCGGGCTCGCCGCGCGATTCCTGCACGCGTGCATCGCGGGCCTCATGCGCGAATGGGTGCTCGACAAGACCGCCTACGATCTCGCGGCGCGCGCGCCGGCGTTCGTCGACGCGATCATCGGCGGTCTGGTGGCCCATTCTCCGCGCCGGGCCGAGCGCGTGTTGCCGAGAGTGCGTCCGCGAGCCGTCTCGCCGGCCTGATGCGGCTCCCGCGCTGGCGGTGGATTCGCCGCTTGCGCGCGGCACGTCCCGCGTTGTGATTTAATCCTCCGCTTTGGGAGGACGGTCCCGCATCATGGCGAGGAAAAGGAAGACAGAGCCCCGGATCGTCCGCCCGGACGACATCGACGCGCACTGGCGCTGGGACCGGCCGCTGCAGGCTCCGGGCCACACCCAGGTGGACTTCGAGGAGCGCGTCAATTTCCGGCGGCTGCACGATTACCGGCTCGCCCGCACGCGCGCCGCACTGGCCGGATCCGGGCTCGGCGCGCTGCTGTGCTTCGACCAGCACAACATCCGTTACATCACCAGCACCGTGATCGGCGAGTGGGCGCGTGACAAGCTCACGCGCTACGCGCTGCTGACCGGCAACGGCGATCCGTACATCTGGGACTTCGGCTCCGCCGCCCGGCATCACCGGCTGCACGCGCCATGGCTCGCGCACGATCACTGCAGGGCGGGCCTCCTGGGAATGCGCGGCGCGGTGGGCGGCGACGGGGAGCTCTTCCGCGCGGCGGCGCGCGAGATCAAGTCGCTCCTCGACGCGGAAGGCGTCGGCCGCATGCCGCTTGGGCTCGACGTGGTCGAGCCCCCGATGCTCTTCGAGCTGCAGAAGCTCGGGATCGAGGTGCGCGACGGCCAGCAGACGCTGCTCGAGGCGCGCGAGGTGAAGAACATCGACGAGCTCACGCTGCTCAATATGGCCTCGGCCATGGTCGACGGCGTCTACGAGGACATCGCGGAGGCGCTGCGTCCGGGAGTGAAGGAAAGCGAGATCGTCGCCCTGGCGACCGCGCGCCTCTACGAGATGGGCAGCGACTGCGTCGAGGCGATCAACTCGATCTCCGGGGAGCGCTGCAGCCCGCACCCCCACAACTTCACCGATCGGCTCATCCGCCCCGGCGATCAGGCGTTCTTCGACGTGATCCAGTCGTTCATGGGCTATCGCACCTGCTACTACCGCACGTTCAACGTCGGCATGGCGACGAAGGCGCAGCGCGACGCGTATCGCAAGGCGCGCGAATGGATGGACCGGGCGATCGAGCTTCTCAAGCCGGGCGTGACGAGCGACCGGATCGCGCGGGCTTTCCCGAAGGCCGAGGAGATCGGCTTCGCGAGCGAGATGGATGCCTTCGGATTGAACTTCTGCCACGGGCTCGGTCTCGGACTGCACGAGCGGCCCCTGATCTCGCGCCTGAATTCGCTCAAGGAGCCCATCGAGCTCAAGGCCGGGATGGTGTTCGCGGTCGAGACCTACTGTCCCGCCACGGACGGCATCTCCGCGGCGCGCATCGAGGAGGAAGTGATTCTCACGCCGGGCGGCCCGAAAGTGATCTCGCTCTACCCGGCGCAGGAGCTGCCGATCGCGAATCCCTATTAGAGCGTCGCTCGCCCGCGGACGCGAGCTTTGGCGGAGACCGATCCGGCGAGCGACGCTCCAAGTCCGTCGGTTCGAGTCGGCGCTCCTCTGCGTCGCCGCTCAACCGGCGGGAGATCCGATGAAAGGAACGCATATGCGTGCACGGAAACCTGAAGATCTCGACCGTCTCTTTCAGGAGGCGCTCAACGCCGGAAAAATCGACGACCTCGTCGCGCTCTACGAGCCGCAGGCGACGCTCATGCCGATGCCCGGCAAGCTCGTCACCGGCCATGCTGCCATTCGCGAAGCGCTCAACGGATTTCTCGCCGGCAAGCCCAAGATCTCGATCGCCCCGAGCGTCGCGGCGCAGAGCGGCGACGTCGCCGTCGTCAACGGCAAATGGAACCTCGAGGTCGCCGGGCAGGACGGGAAGCGGACGCAGATGAGCGCGCAGGAAGTCGTCGTCGCGCGGCGCCAGGCGGACGGGCGTTGGCTGATCGCCATCGATCTTCCGTTCGGCGTCGGAGGCTGATCGTGGAGGACAGGCGGGGCGCCTCGGCCCGCGTCGGCTGGATCGGCATCGGCCGCATGGGCTACGCCATGGCCGAGCGCCTGGCGAAGGCCGGGGCCGATCTCACGGTGTGGAACCGCACGCGTTCCAAGGCCGAGCCCCTCGCGGCGCACGGAGCGAAGATCGCCGCCTCGCTGCCGGAGATCGCCTCGTGCGAGATCGTGTTCTGCATGGTCTCGGCGTGGAAGGACGTGCAGGAGGTGGTGGCGGGTCGCGGTGGACTGCTCTCCGATCGAGCCCGCGCGCCGAGGCTGCTCATCGAGTGCTCGTCGATCTCGCTCGAGGGCTCCGCGGAGCTGCGAAAGATCCTCGCCGGGCGCGGGATCGAGCTCCTCGCGGCGCCGGTGTCGGGCAACGCCAAGGTGATCAAGGCGGGGCGCCTCTCGTTCGTCTGCTCGGGGCCGCGCTCGGCGTACGACGCGGCGCTTCCCTACATGAGGATGATCGCGCCGGCGGCGAGCTACGTCGGCGAGGGCGAGCTCGCCCGCATCGTCAAGATCTGCCACAACGTCTTCCTCGGCGTGGTCACGCAGTCGCTGGCCGAGATCACGGTGCTCGCGCAGAAGGCGGGCGTCCCCCGTCATGCGTTCCTGGACTTCATCAACCAGAGCGTGATGGGCTCGACCTTCTCGCGCTACAAGGCACCGGCATTCGTCAATCTCGATTTCAAGGTGACGTTCACCCCGCAGCTCCTGCGCAAGGATCTCGACCTCGGGCTCGACGCAGGTCGGCGCTACGAAGTGCCGATGCCGCTCGCCTCCCTCACGCGCGACATCGTGCAGACGCTCATCGGTCGAGGCATGACGGAGGAGGATTTCGCGCAGCTCCTGCTGCTCGAGGCCGAAGCCGCCGGCGTGAAGCTCGCACCGGAGAACGTTGCGGTCGACGACGGGCTGAGCTGAGCGAACGCGCGGAATCGCTTTGCGGTAAGCTGTCGAGCGCGGATTCGGCGTCATACCGGCTCGAAGCCGCTCCCGCACCACACGAGGAGGAGTCCCCGATGAATTCATCACGCTTCCTGCGCGCCATGCTGGGCGCGGTCCTCGCCGCGGCCGTGGCGAGCTTCGCCTCCGCCCAGGACAGGCTCAGGATCATCACCTGGGCCGACTACGCGCCCGCGGAGGTCGTCGCCCAGTTCAAGAAGGAGACCGGCATCGACGTCGAGATCACGTTGTCGAACAACGAGGAGATGATCTCCAAGCTGCGCGCGACCGGCGGCGCCGGATTCGACCTCGCGCAGCCTTCGCAGGATCGCATCGTCGGGCCGCAGCAGGAGTTCGGCATCTACAAGCCGATCGAGCTGAGCAAGATCAAGACCGAGCTCTTCGTTCCCACGATGCTCGAAGCGACCAAGAAGAACACGACGCTCGACGGCAAGGTGTACGGCCTGCCGCACATCTGGGGGACGGACGGCCTGGTCGTGAACACCAGGGTCGCGGGCAAGGTGGCCGACTATCCCGACCTGTGCCTGGCGGACTACAAGGGCAGAACCAGCGTGCGCCTGAAGCGTCCCACGCTCATCGCGATGGCGTTCGCGAGCGGCAAGGACCCCTTTGCGTTGTACGGCGATCCCAAGGCCTACGCGGCGCTCATGGACGACATGGGCAAAAAGCTCGCGGCTTGCAAGGCGAACGTCAAATTCTTCTGGGACAACAAGGATCAGTTGCTCAACGGCGTGCGCAACGGCGAAGTCGTGGCCGCGATGATGTGGGATACCGGCGGATGGAAGCTCAACGCGGAGAACCCGGATATCCAGTACATCGCGCCGAAGTCGGGCGCGCTGGGCTGGATCGACACCTATGCGCTGCCGGCGAAGGGACGCAACGACGCGGCTGCCTACGCCTGGATCAATTTCAACATGCGGCCCGAGATCGCCGCGAAGGTGGCCTCGTCCGCGGGCAATTTCACCGCGTCCAGGGGAGCGGACCAGCTCATGGACCCGAAGCTCAAGGCGCAGTTCATCAAGAGCTTTCCCGAAGCCGCGATGAAGAATATCAAGTGGTATCCGGCGGTGCCTGCGGGCATCGAGGACATCGAAGGCAAGGTGCTCGACCGCGTCAAGGCCGCGAACTAGCGCCTCGTCGCTCCCGCTCGCGATCGAGATGCCCGGGGGCGGACCTTAGCGGCGACCCGGCGACGTTCCGCTTGCGAACGCCGCCGGGTACCCGCTTTCGCGGGAACGACGGTTCCTGTCCATGCAGCCGGACCTCGAGATCGATCGGGTCAGCAAGAGCTACGGCGCGCACCGCGCCGTTGACGCTCTCTCGCTGGCGATCGAGCGCGGCAGCTTCTTTTCCATTCTCGGGCCTTCCGGCTGCGGCAAGACGACGCTGCTGCGGCTGATCGCCGGATTCCTCGAGCCCGACGCGGGCGAAGTGCGCATCGGCGGGCGTTCGATGCGGGGGGTGCCACCCAACCATCGGCCGGTCAACATGGTGTTCCAGCATCTCGCGCTGTTTCCGATGATGTCGGTCGGCGAAAACGTCGGCTACGGACTCGCGCGCCGCGGCCTGGCGGCGTCGCTTATCCGCGAGCGCGCGGCGGCGATGCTCAGGCGCGTCGGCCTGCCCGGCGCGGAGAGCAAGCGCATCGATCAGCTCTCCGGCGGACAGAGGCAGCGGGTCGCGATCGCGCGCAGCCTGGTGCTCGAGCCGACGCTGCTGCTGCTCGACGAGCCGCTCGGCGCGCTCGACCTGAAGCTTCGCGAGCACATGAAGATCGAGCTGAAGCAGTTGCAGGCCGACTTCGGCACGACCTTCGTCTACATCACGCACGATCAGTCCGAAGCGCTCGTGCTCTCCGACCATGTGGCCGTCATGAACGCCGGCCGCTTCGAGCAGGTCGGAACGCCGCAGAAGCTCTATTACGAGCCGCGGACGCCGTTCGTCGCGGGTTTCGTGGGCGAGAACAACCGGCTCTCCGGTGTCGCCTCGCGCGCCGACGCGGAGGTCGTCGAGCTCGAGACGCGCGGGTTGACGGTTCGGGTCCGCGCCACGGGCGCGATCGTGCCCGGCGCCGCCGTCGAGGCCTTCGTCCGCCCCGAAGCGATCGCGCTCGCCCGCGCGGCCGGGGAATCCTTCCCGTCGGCGCAGCGCTTTGCGGGACGGGTGGAAAGCCTGCTCTTCGACGGCGCGAACTCTGCGGTCCTGGTCCGCGAGGAGCGCAGCGACAGCGAGTTCCGCATCGCGCTGCCGCAAACCGGAGGTTTCGCCGACTTGCGCGTCGGGGAAGCGGTGGTCTTCGGGTTCGATCCGCAGCGTGCCCTGTGCTTCGCGGCGGCGGGCGCATGAGCGCTCCCGCCGGCGCCGAGCTCGCGGCCCCGCGGACCCGGATCGGGCTCTGCCTGCTGTTCGCGCCGGCGCTGGTCTGGCTCGTAGGCCTCATCGTGCTCCCGCACGTGGACCTGGCGGTGCTCTCGCTGCGCGCCCGCGTCGCGCCGCGCACCTACGAATTGAGCCTGGACAACTACCGCAGCTTCGTCGACGAGCCGTTGTACTGGCACACGTTCGCACGCACCGCGGTCATGTCGATCTTCGCCACGGCTTGCACGCTGCTGATCGCCTTTCCGACCGCCTGGTACATCGTCAAGATCGCGCGCGGACGGGCGAAGTCGGTCCTGCTGGTGCTTTGCCTGATCCCGTTCTGGGTGAGCGAGACGGTGCGCACGCTCGGGTGGATGATCCTGCTCAGGGAATCCGGGGTGGTCCCGAAGCTGCTCGTGGCGGCCGGGCTCGCGGACCAGCCGCCGGAGCTGCTCTACCACGATGCGACGATCCTCGTCGGCCTCGTGTACACCTCGCTGCTGTTCATGGTCGTGCCGCTCGCCAACGCGCTGGAGAGCCTCGACGACGCGCTGATCGAGGCCGCCTACGACCTGGGAGGCAACGCCTGGTCGATCCTGCGCCAGATCGTGATTCCCCACGCGGCGCCGGGCATCGCCGCCGGGTCGATCGTCGTGTTCATGCTCACGCTGGGCAACTACCTCACGCCCATGCTGCTGGGCGGCAAGAACTCGCTGTGGTTCACCGAGCAGATCTACGCCCAGTTCATCACCCGCTTCAACTGGGAGCAGGGCGCGGCGTTCGGCTTCCTGCTCCTCGGCCTCTCCACCGTGATCGTCTGGCTGGGTCTCGCCCTCGCCGGCCAGCGCTTCGGCGACGTGATGCGACGTGCATGATCCATTCGCTGCCGCGATCGCGCCGGGCGCGCCTGTCCTATGCGGCCTACGTGGCGTGCTTCTTCGCGTTCCTGTTCCTGCCGCTCCTCGTCGTTGCCGTGTTCGCGTTCAACGACGCGAACTACCCGGCGCCGCCATGGCGCGGATTCACGCTCGACTGGTTCGTCGGCAGCGCGAAGCGCGCGGGCCTTTTCGCCGACCCGCCGCTTCTCGCGAGCCTGTGGACCAGCGCGGTGGTCGCTTTCTGGGTGACGATCCTGTCGGTGGCCGTCGGCACCGCCAACGCGTTCCTGCTCGAGCGGGGGCGCTTTCGCGGCAAGCCGCTGCTCGCGCTGGCGATGCTCGCGCCGCTGGTGATTCCGGGCGTGATCCTGGGCATCTCGATCCTCGCGTTCGCGAGTCGGCTGGCGCAGTTCGCCGACGACGCCTTCGGGCTCGAGCTGGAGTTTCTGCGCCCGGGCCTGCCGCTGGTCGTCGCCGGCCAGTTCTCCTACATCGTCTCGATCGCGACATTGATGATCGCGGCCCGACTGAAGCGCTTCGATGCGACGCTCGAGGAGGCGGCGCTGAATCTCGGCGCGTCGCACGCCGCCGTGCTGCGGACGATCACGCTGCCCTATCTCGTGCCGGCGCTGATCGGAGCCGGCGCGATCGCTTTCCTGATGTCGTTCGAGAATTTCAATACGACGCTGATGCTGGTCGGCTCGGACCCGCCGCTCACGATCATGATGTACGGCAGGATGCGCGAAGGGGCGAGCCCCGTGCTGAACGCAGTGAGCCTGTTCCTGATGATCGCCTCGGCGCTGCTCGCGCTCGCCCTGCTCCGCCGTCCGGTCGAGCACGGGAGCCTCTGAGCCGGCTGCCTCCGCGGGGCGGGAAGCCTCCCCGGCTAGGCGGCCGCCGGACCGGGTATCATTGGGCGCGCGTCCGACGCCGCGACCGCAGTGAGAGTCGCGCCGGCGCCTCGAAGCGAGGGAGGACCCATGGGGGGCAGCGCACCCGACGAGCTGACGTTTCCGAGGCTGCTCGAGAAGCACGCCGCGGAGCGCCCGCGCTCGCCCGCGACCCGGGAGAAGGACCTCGGCATCTGGCAGACGTGGAGCTGGGCGGATGTCGCCGCCGAGGTTCGTGCGCTCGCCTGCGGCCTCGCCGCGCAGGGCTTTCGGCGCGGCATGCATCTCGCGATCATCGGCGACAACCGGCCGCGGCTGTACTGGTCGATGATCGCCGCGCAGTCGCTCGGCGGCGTGCCGGTCCCGATGTACCAGGATGCGCCCGCCGCCGAGTTCGCCTACGTTCTCAACGATGCCGAGATGGTCTACGCCGTCGCCGAAGACCAGGAGCAGGTCGACAAGATCCTGGAAGCGAAGCCCGGCGCGCCGTCGCTCGCGCACATCTACTACGACGATCCGCGGGGCCTGCGCAGCTACGAAGGCATCACGAGCCTCGATCGGCTGCAGGAGCTCGGCCGCGAGTTCGACCGCGAGAATCCCGGTTTCTTCGATGCCGAGCTCGCGCGGGGCCGGCCCGACGACGTCTCGATCATGCTCTACACGTCCGGCACGACGGGCAAGCCCAAGGGCGTGCGGCAGACGCACCGGGCCTTCATCGTCTCGGCGCAGGGCGGCTGCGGCTTCGACAAGCTGGGGCCCGACGACAGCATGCTCTCCTACCTGCCGATGGCCTGGGTCGGCGATCACCTGTTCTCGTATGCGCAGTGGCTGGTCGCCGGCTTCACGATCAATTGCCCCGAATCGGGCGAGACGGTGATGATCGACATGCGCGAGATCGGTCCGACGTACTACTTCGCGCCGCCGCGGATCTTCGAGAACCTTCTCACCCAGGTGATGATCCGCATGGAGGACGCGAGCGCCGCGAAGCGTTGGCTTTTTCGCCGCTTCGTGGAGGTCGCGAGGCGCTGCGGGCCGGAGATCCTGGACGGCAAACCCGTCGGGATCCTGGACCGCGCGCGGTACGCGCTGGGGAACCTGCTGGTCTACGGCCCGCTGCGCAACGTCCTCGGGATGAGCCGGATCCGCGTCGCCTACACCGCCGGTGCCGCGATCGGTCCCGACCTCTTCCGCTTCTACCGGTCGATCGGGGTCAACCTCAAGCAGCTCTACGGCTCGACCGAGACCTGTGCTTACGTCTGCCTGCAGCCCGACGGCGCCGTGAAGTTCGATTCCGTCGGCCAGGCCGCCCCGGGCGTGGAGATCAGGATCGCGGACAACGGCGAGGTAATGGTGCGCGGACCGATGCTGCTCAAGGAGTACTACAAGCGCCCGGACGCGACCGCCGAGTCGATCGACGCGCAGGGCTACTTCCACACCGGCGACGCCGGTTTCTTCGAGGAGAACGGCCAGCTCAAGATCATCGACCGCGCCAAGGACGTGGGCAGGCTCGCGTCTGGGGCGATGTTTGCGCCGAACTACATCGAGAACAAGCTCAAGTTCTTTCCCCACATCCGGGAGGCGGTCGCCTTCGGCAACGGCCGCGACCACGTGTGCGCGTTCATCAACATCGACGCGGGCTCGGTGGGCGACTGGGCGGAGCGCCGCGGCATTCCCTACTCGGGCTACACCGACCTCGCGGCCAAGCCGGAGGTCTACGCGCTGATCCGCGGCTGCATCGAGCAGGTGAACGCGGAGCTGGCGGGCGAGGGCGCGCTGGCCGACTCGCAGGTGAGGCGCTTCCTCATCCTGCACAAGGAGCTCGATCCGGACGACGAAGAGCTCACGCGCACCCGCAAGGTCCGCCGCTCGTTCGTCGCCGAGAAATACGGCGTGCTCATCGCCGCGCTCTACGAGGGCCGCTCGGTCCAGCGCATCGAGACCCAGGTCAAGTTCGAGGACGGACGGACGGGCGCCGTGACCGCGGACCTGGCGATCGCCGAAGCGAAGTGTTTCGCCGCAGGCGAAGCGCGCAAGGCGGCCTAGCGCCCGGACCGGTGGGAATGAGCCCGCAGCGGCCGATCGGAGGGGTGGTCCTCGAGCTCGAGCGGATCTCGCTCTCGTTCGGCGGCGTGAAGGCGCTCAACGGCATCAGCTTCGACGTCCGCGAGCACGAGATCCGCGCGATCATCGGTCCCAACGGCGCGGGCAAGAGCTCGCTGCTCAACGTCATCAACGGCGTCTACCACCCGCAGGAAGGGACGATCACCTTCCGCGGCCAGGTGCGCCGGGAGATGAACACGCATCGCGCCGCGGCCCAGGGCATCGCGCGCACCTTCCAGAACATCGCGCTGTTCAAGGGCATGAGCGTTCTCGACAACATCATGACCGGGCGCAACCTGAAGATGCGGGCGAGTTTCCTCGAACAGGCGATCTACGTCGGGCGCGCGCGGCGCGAGGAGCTCGAGAACCGCCGCCGGGTCGAAGAGGTGATCGACTTCCTCGAGATCCAGCACATCCGCCGGACGCCGGTCGGGCGGCTGCCCTACGGGCTGCAGAAGCGAGTGGAGCTCGCGCGGGCGCTCGCGAGCGAACCTTCGCTGCTGCTTCTGGACGAGCCGATGGCCGGGATGAACGTCGAGGAGAAGCAGGACATGTGCCGCTTCGTGCTCGACGTCAACGAGCAGTACGGGACGACCATCGTGCTGATCGAGCACGACATGGGCGTGGTGATGGACATCTCCGACCGCGTCGTGGTGCTCGACTACGGCAAGAAGATCGGCGACGGCACGCCGGAGTACGTTCGCGGCGACAAGGCCGTCATCGACGCCTACCTCGGCGTCGCCCACTAGGCGATGCAGTTCTTCTTCGAAGTCCTGATCGGCGGGCTCCTCTCGGGCGTGATGTATTCGCTGGTCGCGCTCGGCTTCGTGCTCATCTACAAGGCCTCGGGGGTGTTCAACTTCGCGCAGAGCGCGATGGTGTTCTTCGCCGCGCTGACCTACGTGGGCTTGCTCGAGGCGGGACTGTCGCCGTGGCTCGCCGCCCCGGCGACCCTCGCGGTCATGGTCGTGCTGGCGCTCGCCATCGAGCGTGTCGTGCTGCGTCCGCTGGTGAACCAGCCGCAGATCACGCTGTTCATGGCGACGATCGGCCTCACCTTCTTCATCGAGGGGCTCGCGCAGATGCTCTGGGGCGCGAACGTGCGCGGTCTCGACCTGGGGCTCGCGGACGAGCCGATCGCCTGGCTCGCCGACAAGGCGGGCATCAACGTCTCGAAGTTCGACCTGGTCGCCGCGGGCGTGGCGGCGCTCCTGGTGACCGCGCTCGCCCTGTTCTTCAACCGCACGCGCATCGGGCGCGCGCTGCGGGCCGTGGCCGACGACCACCAGGCCGCGCTCGCCGTGGGCATCCCGCTCAAGCAGATCTGGGCGATCGTGTGGAGCGTCGCGGGCGCGGTCGCGCTCGTGGCGGGACTCCTGTGGGGCGCGCGCAACGGCGTGCAGTACGCGCTCACGTTCGTGGCGCTGAAGGCGCTGCCGGTGCTGATCCTCGGCGGATTCGATTCGGTCCCGGGGGCGATCGTCGGAGGGCTGATCATCGGCGCCTCGGAGAAGCTCGCCGAGGTCTACCTCGGTCCGTTCGTCGGCGGCGGCATCGAGGGCTGGTTCCCGTACGTGCTGGCGCTCGCCTTCCTGCTGATCCGGCCCGAGGGCCTGTTCGGCGAGAAGATCATCCGGCGGATCTGACCCCGGGCCCCCAGCATGCTCTACCGCGAAGCCGGCCAGTTCAAGAGCTCGTACGACGCCGACACCGCGATCTTCCCGATCCGCCAGGACCGGATCGCGATGGCCGTGATCCTCGCCGTCGCGTTCGTCGCCGTTCCGCTGCTCGCGACGCCGTACCTGTTCACCGGCATCCTGATCCCGTTCCTGATCCTTTCGCTCGCGGCGCTGGGACTCAACATCCTGACCGGCTACGCGGGCCAGCTTTCGCTGGGCACCGCGGCCTTCATGGCGGTAGGCGCGTTCGCCTCCTACAACTTCATCCTGCGTATCCCCGGCGTGCCGGTGCTGGCGGCCTTCGCCGGCGGTGGCGTCGTCTCCGCGCTGGTCGGCGTGCTCTTCGGCCTGCCCAGCCTGCGGATCCGCGGTTTCTACCTGGCCGTCGCCACGCTGGCCGCCCAGTTCTTCATTCTCTGGTTCCTCACCAAGGTCGGCTGGATCACCAACTACAGCTCTTCGGGCGTGATCACGGCGCAGCCGATTGTGATGCTCGGCTACGCGTTCACGACGCCGCAGGCGAAGTATCTGCTCATCCTGTCGATCGTGGCGGTGATGGCGCTCGCGGCCAAGAACATGGCGCGCAGCAACGTGGGCCGGTCGTGGATGGCGGTGCGCGACATGGACGTCGCGGCGGAGGTGATAGGCATTCGGCTGATGCGCGCGAAGCTGCTCGCCTTCGCGGTGAGCTCGTTCTACTGCGGCGTCGCCGGGGCGCTGTTCGCCTACGCGTATCTGGGCACGGTCGAGCCCGAAGCCTTCAGCCTCGACCTGTCGTTTCGCGTCCTGTTCATGGTGATCATCGGCGGCGTCGGAACGGTGCTCGGCTCCTTCCTGGGCAGCGCCTTCGTGACCCTCCTGCCGGTGCTGCTGAGCGTGACCGTGCGCTTTCTCGACAGCAACCTGGGTCTGCACATTCCCGAGAGCACCATCTCCAACCTGGAGCTCATGCTGTTCGGGGGCTTTATAATCTTCTTCCTGATCGTCGAGCCGCACGGACTGGCGAGGCTCTGGCAGATCGCGAAGGAGAAGCTGCGGCTGTGGCCGTTCCCGCACTGAGTCGCGAGCACCGCCGCCGGCCGTTTAGAATGACGACCTGTTTCGACAACGCATCACCAGGAGGAGCGACATGAAGGCAATCAAGGCGGCGCTGCTGGGCGCCGCGCTGCTGGGCTGCTGGGCGGGCGCCGCGAGCGCGCAGAACGAGCAGTTCATTCCCGTGCTGTCGTACCGCGTGGGGCCGTACGCGGCCGGCGGATCGGGCTACTACGGCGGCGCCATCGACTACTGGACGCTCACCAACGTGAACGGCGGTATCAACGGCGTCAAGCTCAAGTGGGAGGAGTGCGAAACGGAGTACAACGCCTCGAAAGGCGTCGAATGCTACGAGCGGCTGAAGAAGAAATACGGCGGCGCGACGACCGTCGACCCGCTCTCGACCGGCATCGCCTACGGCCTCTTCGACCGGGCGGCGCAGGACAAGATTCCGCTCACGACCTTCGGCTACGGGCTCGCGAGCGCCGCGGAAGGCCGCGTCTACGACTGGGTCTTCCCGCTGGGGACGACCTACTGGGACCAGATGGCCGCGATGATCGCCTACCTCGGGCAGAAGGAAGGCGGTCTCGACAAGCTCAAGGGCAAGAAGATCGCGCTCCTCTACCACGAGTCGGCGTACGGCAAGGAGCCGATCCCCGTCCTCGACGCGATGTCGGCCAAGCTCGGCTTCGAGACGCTCAAGATTCCCGTCGCCCCGCCCGGCCAGACCCAGGAATCGCAGTGGCTGCAGATCCGCCAGGCGAAGCCTGACTACGTGATCGTGTGGACCTACGGCGTGATGAGCACGGTAGCCCTCAAGACGGCGGCCAAGGTCGGCTACCCGAAGGACAAGCTGCTCGGTGTGTGGTGGGCCGGGTCGGAGGAGGACGTCGTCCCGGCCGGCGATGCCGCGAAGGGCTACGTCAGCGCGTCGTTCACGGCGACCGGCACCAATTTCCCCGTGATGCAGGAGATCAAGACCAAGGTCTACGGCACCGGCAAGGGTAACCTCGAGGACAAGGCTCGCCTCGGCAACGTGATGTACACGCGCGGCGTCGTCTACGGGATCATCGTAGTCGAAGCCCTGCGCGTAGCGCAGGGGCATTTCGGCAAGGGCAAGGTCATGACTCCGGAGCAGCTGCGCTGGGGCTTCGAGCACTTGAATCTCACCGAGGCGCGGATCAAGGAGCTCGGCGCCGGCGGCCTGTTCCCGCCGATCAAGACGAGCTGCAGCGATCACGAAGGCTCGGGGATGGTGAAGTTCCAGCAGTGGGATGGCACCGGCTTCAAGCAGGTGACGGGCTTCATGGCGGGCGACCGGGCGATGGTGCGCCAGATGGTCGAGGAAGCGGCCGGCAAGTACGCCGCGGAGAAGAAGATGGCCCTGCGCGATTGCTCGAAAGAGGATTGAGGCGCCTGCGCCGCAGAGCGCCGGCCCGCGCCGGCGCGCCGCGGCCGCCGTCCTCGCTTCGGCTCCGCTTCCGATCGTGATGCCTAGCCCCGTGCCCGCTCCCGGCGCGGCGCCTGCTGCGCCGGCGCCGTATCTATCGGTGAACAACATCGAGGTCATCTACGACCACGTGATCCTCGTGCTCAAGGGCGTGTCGCTCGACGTGCCGCAGGGCGGGATCGTGGCGCTCCTGGGCGCCAACGGCGCCGGCAAGACGACGACCCTCAAGGCGATCTCCAACCTCCTCCGGGCGGAGCGCGGCGACGTGACCAAGGGCACGATCGAGTTCCGGGGCCGGCGCGTCGACCGGCTCACGCCGAACGAGCTGGTCAAGCTCGGCGTGTGCCAGGTCATGGAGGGCAGGCATTGCTTTCCTCACCTGACGGTCGAGGAGAACCTGCTCACCGGGGCGTTCACGCGCAAGGCCGCGCGCACGGAGATCCGCACCGATCTCGAGAAGGTCTATCGCTATTTCCCGCGTCTGAAGCACCGGCGCACGAGCCTCTCGGGCTACACCTCGGGCGGCGAGCAGCAGATGACGGCGCTCGGCAGGGCGCTGATGGCACGCCCGACGATGATCCTGCTCGACGAGCCCTCGATGGGGCTCGCCCCGCAGATCGTCGAGGAGATCTTCGAGATCGTGCGCGACTTGAACCGCAGCGAGCGCGTGAGCTTCCTGCTCGCAGAGCAGAACACCCACGTGGCGCTGCGCTTCGCGGACTACGGCTACATCCTCGAGACCGGCAGGGTCGTGCTGGACGGCGCCGCGTCGGAGCTCGCGCAGAACGAGGACGTGAAGGAGTTCTACCTCGGGCTTTCGACCGCGGGGCGCCGATCCTTCCGTGACGTCAAGCACTATCGCCGGCGCAAGCGCTGGCTCGCCTGACGGGCCCACGCGTCCGCGGCTTGCAGGCGCCGATGACCGAGCACTTCGACACGCTGGAGACGCGCGATCCCGAGGTGCGCGAGCGGGCGCACGCGGCGGCGCTGCCCGGACGCATCGCGCTCGCGAAGGCGCGCACCGCGGCGTACGCGAAGATTTTCGCGGACGTCGAGCCGGGGTCGATCGACTCTCGCGCCGCGCTGGCGCAGCTTCCGGTGACGCGCAAGTCCGAGCTCCTCGAGTTGCAGAAGGCGGCGCGGCCATTCGGCGGATTCGCCGCCGGCCGCTGGGGCGACTCGCCTCGCGCGTTCGCCTCGCCGGGACCGATCTACGAGCTCGACGGCGCCGTGCCCGACTACTGGCGCCTCGCCCGGGCACTCTACGCTGCCGGGTTTCGCCGCGGCGAGCTCGTGCACAACTCGTTCTCCTACCACCTCACCCCAGCGGGATCGATGCTGGAATCGGGCGCGCACGCGCTCGGCTGCACGGTGGTCGCCGGAGGAACCGGGCAGACCGAGCAGCAGGTCCAGGCGATGGCGGACCTCGGCCCCGCGGGCTACGTCGGCACCCCGTCGTTCCTCAAGATCCTCCTCGACAAGGCCCACGAGCTGGGCGTGGCGCTGCCGACGCTCCGGAGGGCCCTCGTCTCCGGCGAGGCGTTTCCCGCGAGCCTGCGCGACGCGCTGCTCGCGCGAGGGATCACCGGGTTTCAGGCCTACGCCTCCGCAGACCTCGGAAGCATCGCCTACGAGTCGGAGGCTCGCGACGGACTGATCGGCGACGAAGGCGTGCTGATCGAGATCGTGCGCCCCGGAACCGGCGACCCGGTACCGGCCGGAGAGGTTGGCGAGGTAGTGGTCACCACCCTGGTGACTACCGCCTACCCGCTGATCCGGTTCGGCACGGGCGACCTGTCCGCGCTGCTCCCCGCGTCGCTCGCCGCGCCGTCGGCCTGCGGGCGGACCAACCTGCGCATCCGCGGCTGGCTCGGCCGCGCGGACCAGACGACCAAGGTCAAGGGGATGTTCGTGCACCCGTCGCAGGTGGCGGAGATCCTGCGCCGCCATCCTGAGATCGTGAAGGCGCGCCTTACGGTCGACACCGCCGAAGGCGCCGACCGGATGACGCTTCACGTCGAGGCGCGAGACCGGCGCTGCGCGCCGGAGCCGATCGTCGCGTCGATCCGCGAGGTGACCAAGCTCCGCGGCGAGGTCGCCTTCCACGCGCCGGGCGAGCTCGCGAACGACGGCAAGGTGATCGAGGACCTCCGCAAGTACACCTAGCGCACAGCGTTGCGACCGGAGCCCGACCGCGCGTGTTAGGATTCGCGGGCCAGAGGGTCGCGCCCAATGCCCAAGACCGCTTCCCCCGATCCGCTCGCGCCGCTCGCGCCCGAGACTCTGCGCGAGATCGCCGCGACCGGCGTGATCCGGAGCTACCCGAAGAGCACGGTCATCATCAACGAAGGCGAGGTCGGCGACTCGCTGTTCATCGTGCTGTCCGGAAGGATGAAGGTGTATGCGAGCAACGCGGCCGGCCGCGAAGTCGTCATTGCCTTCCACGGGCCCGGCGAATACGTCGGCGAGATGTCGCTCGACGGCAGTCCCCGCTCGGCATCGGTGATGACCGTCGAGCCCACGACCTGCGCCGTCGTGAACCGCGCGAGCTTCCGCGAGTTCCTGCTCGCGCATCCCGAGTTCGCGCTGCACCTGATCGAGAAGCTCATCCAGCGCGTGCGGCTCACGACCGAGAACGTCAAGAGCCTCGCGCTCTCCGATGTCTACGGCCGCCTGGTCAAGCTGTTGCTCGCGCTTGCCGTCGAGAGGGAGGGCCGGCTGATCGTGCCCGAAAGGCTGACGCAGCAGGACATCGCGGAGCGCGTCGGCGCGTCGCGCGACATGATCAGCCGGCTGCTGAAGGACCTGGTGGCCGGCGGCTACCTCGTGATCCAGAATCACATGATCACGATCCTTAAGAAGCCACCGCACGGCTGGTAGCCCCGGTCCGGCCCACGGAGACGGGCGGCCGCACCGGACACCGTCCCCCGTGAATCTTACGCAGTTCCCCTAACGAATCGTCGCGTTCGCCCGGCCCCCCGCGCGGCTAGAGTAGCGACGTTCCGAAGAGCGGAGCAAGGAGGGGCCCGCTCGAGGGCTCGCGGCGAGCTCCTGATCGCCGCCGCGAAACGATACGCTAAGGAGTGAACCATGCTCAGGAAACCCCCTTCTCCGATGCGTCATATCGTGACGTCGCTCAAGGTCGTGGCCCTGGTCACCGTGCTGGGAACCGTCGTGCTCGCCGCCGAGCGTCACATGGCGACCGTGATCTCGCCGGAAGAGATCATCGCCACCGACATGGCGCCGAATCACGTTCCGCAGGCTGCCTCGACGAAGTCGCCGACGGCCGCGCCGTACCAGGCGCCGTCGCTTCCGAACACCGCGGCGCCGGACGCGTACTTCCCGTCGCAGTTTCCGGAGCCGAAAGGCGCAACCGAAGAGCAGCCCCCGACCTTCTGATCACCCGTCAAGGTCCGTTCGTGCCCGTCGAGGCGCGAATGGACCGGGGTCGCGGTCGCGGCGTGCGGGCTAGCGGTCGACGCCACCCATCGCGATGTACTTCACTTCGACGTACTCTTCGATCCCGTACTTCGAGCCTTCCCTGCCCAGTCCCGACTGCTTGACCCCGCCGAAAGGCGCGACCTCCGTCGTGATGAGGCCGGTGTTGACGCCGACCATGCCGTACTCGAGCGCCTCCGCCGCGCGCCAGATGCGGCCGATGTCTCGCGAATAGAAGTACGAGGCCAGCCCGAACTCGGTGCGGTTCGCGAGCTCGATCGCTTCGGCGTCGGTCGCGAAGCGGATCAGCGGCGCGACCGGGCCGAAGGTTTCCTCGCGGAAGATCTTCATATCCGGCGTGACGTCGGCAAGCACGGTGGGCTCGTAGAACCTACCCCCGAGGGCATGGCGCTTGCCGCCGGCCACGACACGTGCGCCGTGGGCGGTCGCGTCGGCGACGTGCTCCTCGACCTTGGCCAGCGCCGCGTCGTTGATGAGCGGGCCCTGCGTGACGCCGGCTTCGGTCCCTGGCCCGACCTTGAGCGAGCGCACCTTCTCCGCGAGCCTGGAGGCGAAGCCGTCGTAGACCTTATCCTGCACGAGGAGTCGGTTCGCGCACACGCAGGTCTGCCCGGTGTTGCGGTACTTCGACACGATCGCGCCCTCCGCGGCGGCGTCGAGGTCGGCGTCGTCGAACACGATGAACGGCGCGTTGCCGCCGAGCTCCAGGGACAGCTTCTTCACCGTGTCCGCGGACTGCCGCATCAGGATCCTGCCGACTTCGGTCGAGCCGGTGAAGGAAAGCTTGCGCACCTTGGGGTTCGCGCACAGCTCCCTGCCGATGGTCGGCGCATCGCCGGTGACAATGTTGAATACGCCCTTCGGGATGCCGGCGCGCTCAGCGAGCTCGGCCATCGCCAGCGCCGAGAACGGCGTCTGCTCGGCGGGCTTCAGCACCACGGTGCAGCCGGCGGCGAGCGCCGGGCTTGCCTTGCGCGTGATCATGGCGTTCGGGAAGTTCCACGGCGTGATCATCCCGGCGACGCCGATCGGCTGCTTCAGCACCACGATGCGCTTGTCGGCCTGATGCTGGGGAATGACGTCGCCGTAGACGCGCTTGCCTTCTTCCGCGAACCACTCGATGAACGAGGCGCCGTAGGCGATCTCACCCTTGGCTTCCGCTATCGGCTTGCCCTGCTCGGTGGTGAGCAGCAGCGCGAGGTCGTCCTGGTTCGCCATCATCAGGTCGAACCAGCGGCGCAACAGCGCCGCGCGTTCCTTCGCGGTCTTCGCGCGCCACGCGGGCCAGGCGCGCTCGGCGGCCTCGATGGCGCGGCGCGTCTCCGCCGCGCCCATGTCGGGCACGGCGCCGATCGCATCGCCGCTCGCCGGATTGACGACGGCAAAGGTCTTGCGCGAGTCGGCGGCGGTCCATGCGCCGTCGATGTAGCCCTGCTCGCGGAACAGCTTGGGATCTTTCAGCGGAATCGCCGGGAGCCCGGCCTGGGCGGGTGCATTCATGCGCTACCTCCGTGATGCGAGAGGGAATTCTAGTCCTCGCGGCGCCGCGCCCCAAGCCTCTGTCATCCCGCTGTAACAGTGTGGCGCTAGCGTGACGGCGCTTCCCGTCAACCCGCAACGAAGAGGACCCTGATGATCGATTTCCGCAATGCAGCGAGAGCGCTCGGCGTGGCCGCGGCGACTCTGATGGCGGCGAACGCGTTCGCCGGCGAGATCACCGGCGCAGGCGCGACCTTCCCCTATCCCATCTATGCCAAGTGGGCGGACGCCTACAAGAAGAGCACCGGCATCGGCCTGAACTACCAGTCGATCGGCTCGGGCGGCGGCATCAAGCAAATCGAGGCGAAGACCGTGGATTTCGGCGCCTCCGACATGCCGCTGACGCCCGACGTTCTCGAAAAGAACGGGTTGATGCAGTTCCCGACAGTCATGGGCGGCGTTGTGCCGGTCTACAACCTCAAGGGCGTTGCCGCCGGCGCGATCACGCTGACGCCGGCACAGCTCGCCGACATCTATCTCGGCAAGATCACGAAGTGGAACGATGCAGCGCTGAAGGCGAACAACCCGGGCGTGCCGCTTCCCGACCAGGCGATCTCGGTGGTGCACCGCTCCGATGGCTCGGGCACGACCTTCATCTTCTCGAACTACCTGTCCAAGGTGAGCCCGGACTGGAAGTCGAAGGTCGGGATGGGCACGTCGATCAACTGGCCCACCGGCGTCGGCGGCAAGGGCAACGAGGGCGTTTCGAACTACGTCGGCCGCATCGACGGCGCGATCGGATATGTCGAGTCGGCGTACGCGAAGCAGAACCATCTCGCCTTCGCCAAGATGGTGAACCGCGACGGCAGCGTCGTGTCGCCGACGCCGGCCGCGGTGATGGCGGCGGCGGCGGGCGCCGACTGGAACAACGCGCCCGGGATGTACATGATCCTCACCGATGCGCCGGGCAAGGACTCCTGGCCGATCGCCGGCGCGACCTTCATCCTGATGCACACGACCCAGGACAAGCCGGAGAACGCGAAGCAGGTGCTCAAGTTCTTCGAATGGGCGTACGCGAACGGCGACGACATGGCCTCGAGCCTCGACTACATCCCGATGCCGGATTCGGTCGTCAACCTGATCAAGTCGCACTGGAAGTCGCTGATCAAGGATAGTTCCGGCAAGGCGGTCTATTGAGCCCGCCGGCCGCAAGTCGTTGATCCGAAAAAGGGGCGGTGCGAACCGCCCCGTTTTCGTTCCGTCTTCGAGTAAGAACCCACGTAAGAACCCACGTAACATACGGCCGTCGAAAAAAGCTGCATGCCGCCCGCCGCAACGCTGAACGGTTCCGTCGCCGCAAGTGCGCCCCTCGTGACGAGTGATTCGCAAAGCCCGCCGCCCGCGGGCGCCGCGCCGTGGCTGGATGCTGCCTTCGAGTGGCTGACGCGGTTTTTTGCGATCGTTGTCTTCAGCCTGCTGGCG
>DATJVX010000006.1:0-30167 GCA_035501595.1 Casimicrobiaceae bacterium
ACCTCGCGGGCCACGCGGGTGACTTCCGAGGCGAACGACGAGAGCTGGTCGACCATCGTGTTGATGGTGTTCTTGAGCTCCAGGATCTCGCCCTTCACGTCCACCGTGATCTTCTTCGACAGGTCCCCGCTCGCCACCGCAGTGGTCACGTCGGCGATGTTGCGCACCTGGCTCGTCAGGTTCCCGGCCATGAAGTTCACGCTGTCGGTCAGGTCCTTCCAGGTCCCGGCGACGCCCTGCACGTCGGCCTGGCCGCCGAGCTTGCCCTCCGTGCCGACTTCACGCGCCACCCGCGTCACCTCCGAGGCGAACGACCGGAGCTGGTCGACCATCGTGTTGATCGTGTTCTTGAGCTCGAGAATCTCCCCTTTCACGTCCACCGTGATCTTCTTGGAGAGATCGCCCGTCGCCACCGCGGTGGTCACGTCGGCGATGTTGCGCACCTGCGCCGTGAGGTTCCCGGCCATCGAGTTGACGCTCTCGGTCAGGTCCTTCCAGGTCCCGGCGACGCCGCGCACGTCCGCCTGGCCGCCAAGACGGCCGTCGGTCCCGACCTCGCGGGCCACGCGGGTGACTTCCGAGGCGAACGACGAGAGCTGGTCGACCATCGTGTTGATGGTGTTCTTGAGCTCCAGGATCTCGCCCTTCACGTCCACCGTGATCTTCTTCGACAGGTCCCCGCTCGCCACCGCCTTCGTCACGTCGGCGATGTTGCGCACCTGGCTCGTCAGGTTCCCGGCCATGAAGTTCACACTCTCGGTGAGGTCTCGCCACGTGCCGGCGACGCCCTTGACGTCGGCCTGGCCGCCGAGACGGCCTTCGGTGCCGACCTCGCGGGCCACCCGCGTGACTTCCGAGGCGAACGACCGGAGCTGGTCGACCATCGTGTTGATGGTGTTCTTGAGCTCGAGAATCTCCCCTTTCACGTCCACCGTGATCTTCTTGGAGAGATCGCCCGTCGCCACCGCGGTGGTCACGTCGGCGATGTTGCGCACCTGCGCCGTGAGGTTCCCGGCCATCGAGTTGACGCTGTCGGTCAGGTCCTTCCAGGTCCCGGCGACGCCCTTGACCCGCGCCTGGCCGCCGAGCTTGCCCTCCGTGCCGACCTCGCGCGCCACGCGGGTGACTTCCGAGGCGAAGGAGCCGAGCTGATCCACCATCTTGTTGACCGTTTTGGCCGTGCGCAGGAACTCGCCCTGCAACGGCTCGCCGTCGACTTCCAGCGCCATCGTCTGTGAGAGGTCGCCTTGCGCGACCGCGCCGATCACGCGCGCAGTCTCGCTCGTCGGGTGCACGAGGTCGTCGATGAGTTGGTTCACGGCGTCGATCGAGTCGCGCCAGAATCCCGTGACGTCGCCCAGCGAGCCGCGCTTGGCGAGCTTGCCTTCCTTGCCGACGACGCGCGACAAGCGCTCCAGCTCGCGCGCCATGCGCTCGTTGCGCTCGACCACGTCGTTGAACACGTCCGCGAGACGTCCGAGGGGCCCCGCCCAGTCGGGGGGCAGGCGCACCGAGGCGTCGCCGCGCTTCAGCGCGTTCAACGCCCCCACGATGACGCTGATCTCGTTCGCGGGAACGACAGCGCGTTGGGCTGCTTGCATGATCATGCTCCGTTAAGCTGGCGGAGAGAAATGCCTGGACGCGACCTGCGGTCCCGCGCGAGCCTGCTCGGGCGATCGGTGGGAATCCGCGCTCTCGGCGTCACAGCGCCGTTGTGCAAATCGGCAATCAGTCGACCTTGTCTCCCTCCCAAAGGACTGGGCGACGCGGCGAGCACCGCATTCTTGCTCGGTTTGCCGGCGTCGCGCAATGGGATTCGCACAGGTAATCGATGTGTTTGCAGGCGGATTTGTAGGATTACGGCTGATAGCGCTGAAACATGTCCTTAGGCGGCGTCTCCGCGAGGTATGGAAGCTTGTAAGAATTACAACTTTGGATTGTGCATCGCCGCGGCCGGAGCCGCGCTAAGATACTGCCGACCGGAGACTCCACGACGGCTTCAAAATCGATGACGCCCGGCACAAGCGGCGCGAACATGAGCGGCGACCTCCTGCGCGTGCTTGCGCACGAGCTGCGCAATTCCATCGCACCGATCGTCAACGCGGTGCAGCTGGTTCGCCTGCGTGCAGGCAGCGATCGTGAGCTGGCAGCCGCGCTCGCGATCGTCGATCGCCAGATTGCCGCCATGACGCGCATGCTGGATGCCGTCGGCGACGCCGAGCGCCTCGCGCGCGGCGACGTCGCGCTCGAGCTCCAGCGCATCGATCTCGCGGCCAGCGTCGAAAGCGCCCGGCAGGCGCACGCGGGCCTCATCGAGAACCGTCGGCAGCGCGTTCGTCTCCAGTCCCCGGCGCGTCCGGTGTGGGTCGACGGCGATCCGGCGCTGCTCGCCCGGGCGATCGGCAACCTGATCGAGAACGCGGCGAAGTACAGCGACGCGGGAAGCGAGATCGCGATCGAGGTCCTGGCGGCGGACAACGAAGCCCAGGTCCGCGTCCGCGACAGCGGTCAGGGGCTCGCGCCCGATCTCCTGCCGCAGCTCTTCGACGCGTGCGCGGCGCGCCCGCCCGGACGCGCGGGACTGGGGTTGGGACTCGCGACCGCGCGCGCCATCTGCGAACGTCACCACGGGCGGATCGGCGTGCGCAGCGAGGGCCCCGGGCGGGGCAGCGAGTTCACGATCGGGCTGCCGCTCGCGTCGCCACCGCAGGATCGCGCGGCGGCGCCCACGGCAGGACCGGCGAAGACGATGCTGGCGTGCGTCCCGCCGGCGAGCGCTGCGCAGGGCAGCCGGCGAATCCTGGTCGCCGACGACAACCAGGCGGTGAGAAACTCGTTCGCCGCCATCCTGCAGGAGATGGGCCACGATGTGCGCCTCGCGGCTGACGGCATCCAGGCGGTGGAGCTCGCCGAAGCCTGGTCGCCGGAGTTCGTGATCGTCGACGTGCACATGCCGAAGATCGACGGCTACGCCGTCGCACGCAAGCTGCGCGCCCGCTTTCCTCCGGCGGTGATGCGGCTCGTAATGATGAGCGGCACCGACCTCGACCCGACCACGCTCATCGGAGCGAAGCAGGCCGGGTTCGATCACTGCGTGGACAAGACGCTCGCGGTGAAAGGGCTCGACGCGCTGCTGCGCGACGATCCTCCGCCGCTGCAGGCGTAGAATACGGCCCTCGCGACGGCGAGGCCGGCGAAAGCGCGGCCGGAGCACCGAGCACCCGTAGGCGGACGAATGCGGCCTCCGGGCGCCGGACGGCCGCACGGCGGTGTTGCCCCTGATGCGATACAGCCCGGCGAAGCGGCTAGGTCTTCTCGAGCGACGCCTGGACCTTCCCCGGCGTGAAGGGCACCGAGCGCAGCCGCACGCCGGTGGCATCGAAGATCGCGTTGGCGATCGCCGATGGGACCACCGCGGCCGTGGGCTCGCCCGCGCCCCACGGCTTCTCCGTCGGCCGATCGATCAGCTCGATCGCGACCTCGGGTACGTCGGGAAACTTGAGGATCGGATAGGTCTTCCAATCGACGCTCGTCACCGTCGAGCGGTCGAACTGCAGATCCTCGAGCAGAGTGCGACTCGTCGTCTGCACGACGTTGCCCTCGATCTGGTTCCTCAGTCCATCCGGGTTGATGATCTGCCCGCAGTCGTGTGCGACGTAGAATTTCCTGACGGTGACCTGGCCCGTCTTCGGGTCGACTTCGACGTCCGCGACCACGCCGACGTAGGTCCGGACGAGCTCGTACTTCACGTACGACAACCCGCGTCCCCTCAGCACGTCGCCCGACTGGCGGCCGGCAGCCCCCCGCGGCGACCAGCCCGCGAGCTTCGCAAGCCGCTGCAGCAGCTCGACGCCCCGCGGGTCGTTGAGGTTGCGCAGGCGGAACTCAAGCGGATCGATGCCGGCGGCCGCAGCGAGCTCATCGACGAAGCTCTCGTTGGCGAAGGTGTTCTGCATCCGGCCCGGGGTGCGGATCCACGACGGCCGGAACGGCGTCTCGGCAAGCCAGTGCGCAGTGGCCTTGACGTTGGCGAACACGTAGGGAATCGCGAGCGATCCCTGGATGTTGCCCGGATGCGCCTCGTCGCGCGGCAGGCCCGCGAGCTCCGCCGGGAGGAGCGTCACCGCGATGTCCTTCGGCCGGTCCGGAAGGAACGCCTGCGACTCCCACGCGTGCACCGTGCCGTTGCCGCCGACCGCGCCACGGTAGTCGTAGAGCGTCGGCGGCCCCTTGGGATCCCATCCGTGCTCGTCCTCGCGCATCCACTGCACCCGCACGGGCAGGCCCGTCTCCCTGGCGAGCAGCGCGGCGTCGGCGGCCGCGTCCTCGTGGCCATTGCGGCCGTAGCAGCCGGAGCCTTCGATGTAGACGCAGCGCACGTCCTCGGGCTTCATCCCAAGCATGTTGGCGACCTGCTTGCGAAGCAGGTGCGTGGCCTGCGATGCCGTCCAGATCGTGAGCTTCTCGTCCTTGTACTCCGCGACTGCGCACGACGGCCCGATCGAGCCGTGGGTGTGGATCGCGAAGTCGTAGCTCGCCGACACGAGCTTGGCGTTCGGCGCCTTCATTCCTTCGGCGCTGTCGCCGACTTTCTGCAGCTCCTCGTCCTTGTTGACCTTCACGGCTCGGATGTAGTCCCAGAGCTTTGCCTTGTCTGGGAGGCCCCGCCATTCCGACCACGTCGTTTCCACGGTCCGGCTCGCCTTGATCGCCGCCCATTCGCTGCGGCCGAGCGCGGCAAGGAAGTTGCCCTTGCGGATGCAGCCGATGTAGCCGGGAATCTTCCGCGCGACGAAGTCGTTCCAGGCGAGAAGCGTCGCCTTCATGGCGCGCGGCCGGATCACGCGGGCGTGGATCATGCCCTTCAGCTTGAAGTCCTGCATGTAGGTGAAGCGCCCCGTGACCTTCTCGGGAATGTCGAAGCGCGCGATCGACTTGCCGACGATCGCGTAGTCCTTCGGATCCTTGAGCGGAGCCTTGGGATCGAGCTTGAGCTGGAAGTCGCGGCCACCGACGAGCTCCGCGTAGGTCCAGCCCTTGCCTCCCGACTTCGGCATCACGACGCCGTCCTTGACGCTCAGCGTCTCCTTCGCGACACCCTGGCCCGCGGCGACCTGCGAGACGAGCGCGTCGCGCGCGGTCGCCGCCGCCTGGCGGATCTGCATGCCCCCGTTCTGGATCGAGAGGCTGCCGAAGGTCACGCCCTGATCCGGCGTGAGCGCCGTGTCGCCCTGGATGACGCTGACGCGGTCGAGCGGCACGGAGAGTTCGTCGGCGGCGATCTGTGCCATCGCCGTCTCGACGCCGGTGCCGAGGTCGACCTTGCCAGAGAATACGGTCACGTGCCCTCTCGCATCGATCGCAAGAAACCCGTCGACCTGGTCCGCAGCGACCGTCTTCGCGGCAGTCGGCGGCGCGACGGCGCCGGCGTCGACGATTGCAAAGCTCACCACCAATGCGCCGCCGGTCTTGAGGAACGTCCGGCGCGACTCGTTCGTGCTGCGTCCCCTGATCGCGATCGTCATGGCATCCTCCGTCACGCCATCTTCTCGGACGCGCGCTTCACCGCGCGGACGATTCTAAGGTGCGTGCCGCAGCGGCAGAGATTCTCCGCGAGGGCCGCGCGTATCTGCGCCTCGGTGGGATTGCGCGTCGTCTGCAGGAACGCAGCCGCCTGCATGATCATGCCGTTGATGCAGTAGCCGCACTGCACCGCCTGCTCGTCGATGAACGCCTGCTGCAGCGGATGCGGCTTCGCCGGCGTCCCCAGCCCCTCGAGAGTGACGATCCTCTTCCCCGCCACCGCCGATACCGGCATCGAGCACGACCGGACGGCCTTGCCGTCGACGTGGACCGTGCAGGCTCCGCACTGGCCCAGTCCACAGCCGAAGCGCGGGCCGTGCATCCCCAGATCGTCGCGCAGCGCGTAGAGCAGAGGCATCTCGGGGTCGTCGGTCGCGATCGACGCCGGCTTGCCGTTGAGATTGAAGCTGACCTTCATGGAGTCCTCCTCCCCCGGGGTTCCTCGCCTATTGTGGGCCAGCGCGAGCGCTTTGCAAATACGCTGCGCAGCATGAGGGGCGGCGGCGAGCGCTCCCTCGCAAATACTGCGGGCTCGCTCGCCGGCGCTCGCCACTGCCGGAGCTAGTCCAGCGTGCTCCGGAACGCCCGCAGCCCCACGAGCAGGACCACCAGCATGAAAACGCCGATTGGCCAGGCTTCCTGTCCGATCTCGCTCCAGCCGTTGCCCTTGAGCAGCACACCGCGAACGATCCGCAGGAAATGGGTGATGGGAAGGACCTGTCCGATGAACTGAGCCCAGTTCGGCATGCCGCGGAACGGGAACATGAAGCCGGACAGCAGGATCGACGGCAGGAAATAGAAGAACGTCATCTGCATCGCCTGGAGCTGGTTCTGCGCCACTGCCGATATCGTGAGCCCGAGCATGAGCTGCGCGGCGATGAACAGGAGCACCGAGACGTAGAGCACGGTGTAGCTCCCCTGCATCGGCACGCTGAAGAGGATCTGCGCCAGCGTGACGACCAGCGTGACCTGGATCAGCCCGATGCCGATGTAGGGCATGATCTTGCCCGTCATTACCTCAAGCGCCGTCGCGGGCGTGGCGAGCAGGTTTTCCATCGTGCCGCGCTCGCGCTCGCGGGTGATCGCGAGCCCGGTCATCATCACCATCGTCATCGTCAGGATGACCCCGAGCAGCCCCGGTACGATGTTGTACGCGGTGATCGACTCGGGGTTGTAGCGGGCGTGCACGCGGACCTCGAACGGATTCGGCGTCGGCATGAGCACCGGCTGGGACGCGCTCCCGGGGGACACGGGCGAGAGGTACGCGAGCGGCCCGTTGAGGTCGCGGGCGAGCACCGTTCCGGCGAGCTGGTTGACCGCCGCGATCGCGTTGCCGGTGGCCGTCGGATCCGTCGCGTCCGCCTCGAGGAGGATCGCCGGGCGCTCGCCGCGCACCAGGCGCTTGGAGAAATCCGGCGGGATGGTCACGACGAACTGCGCTTCGCCGGTCCGAAGCATCCAGTCGGCGTCGGCTTCGTCGCGCGCTTCGCCGATGAAGGCGAAGTAGTCGCTGTTCCTCAGGCCCGCCATGATGCTGCGCGAGAACTCGCTTTTGTCGGCGATCAGCGCGGCGGTCGGCAGGTGCTTGGGATCGGCGTTGATCGCGAAGCCGAAGAGCACGAGCTGGATGATCGGGATGCCGACGATCATCCCGAAGGTGAGCCGGTCGCGCTTGAGCTGGATCAGCTCCTTGCCGACGATGCCCAGCCAGCGCGAGACCGAGAAGTAGTCTCCCATCAGTGGATCTCGGTGACCGGCTCGGCCGCCGTGCCCATGAGATGAATGAAGACGTCCTCGAGATTGGGTGCGACCTCGGACCAGGTGTACCGCGGATCTGCCATGAGCGGGCGGAGCTCGCGCTGCATGCGCTCGCGGTCCGTCCCGGTCACGTGGAGCGCCGCGCCAAACGCCGCCACCTGCTCGACCGACGGGATGTCGCGGAGGCGCGCGGCGAGCGAAGGAAGATCCTCGCCCGCGACCGACCAGGTGTGCAGCGACTGGCTGGCGATCACGTCCTGCGCCGTTCCCTGCACCAGGAGCCGGCCGTACAGGATGTAGCCGAGCTTCATGCAGCGCTCCGCCTCGTCCATGTAGTGCGTGCTCACCAGCACCGTGATGCCGCGCGCCGCGAGCGCGTGCAGCTCCTGCCAGAAGTCGCGCCGCGCCTTGGGATCGACGCCGGCGGTCGGCTCGTCGAGCAGCAGGAGCTGCGGCTCGTGGAGCAGGCAGGCCGCGAGCGCGAGCCGCTGCTTCCAGCCGCCGGACAGCGCGCCCGCGAGCTGATTGCCGCGCTTCTCGAGCCCCAGGTGCGCGAGCGCCTGCTCGACCTTCTCGCGCGCGTCGTGCATCCCGTACATGCGCGCGACGAAGCGCAGGTTCTCGCGGATGGTGAGATCCTCCCAGAACGAGAAGCGCTGGGTCATGTAGCCGACCTCGCGCTTGATCGCCTTGGTCTCGCTCACGATGTCGTGACCGAGGCAGGTGCCCTGCCCGCTGTCGGGGGTCAGGAGGCCGCAGAGCATGCGGATCGAGGTCGTTTTCCCGCTGCCGTTCGGTCCGAGGAAGCCGAAGATCTCGCCGCGCCGGACGGTGAGCGAGAGGTCCTTCACGACGTGGTTCTCGCCGAAGTGCTTGTTGAGGCCGCGCACGTCGATCACGACGTCGTCGGCGCGCTCCGCGTTCACGGCGGCGTCGGCAAGCTGACGTCGACCGGCTGCCCCGGGTTGAGGCGCGCGGCGACGTCCGCCGCCACACTCGCCTCGATGAGGAAGACGAGCTTGGAGCGGCTGTCGCGCGAATACAGCACCGGCGGTGTGAACTCGGCGCGATCGGCGATGAACGAGACGGTCGCCGGCATGGCGTCGCCGCAACCATCGCAGGCGAAGCTCACGGTCTGGCCCAGCTTCACCCGGGCCAGCATCGGCTCGGGAAGGTAGAAACGGATCTTGACGTTGGCGACCGGCAGCAGGCTCACCACCGGGCTGCCCGCGGGCACGAAGTCGCCGACGACGTAGTAGGTGTCGTTCACGCGCCCGCCCTGAGGCGCCTCGATCGCGCGCTGCGAAAGACGCCAGTCCGCCTGCGCGAGGGCCTGGCGCGCCGCATCGGCGTCCGCTTGAGCAGCGCGGATCTCGTCGGGCCGCCCGCCGGGCAGATTGGCCGTGGCCACCGACGCCCTGAGCGAGGCGACCAGGGCCTCGTCGCTCTTGAGCTTGCTTCGGGCGTCATCCAGGACCGACTGGCTCACGAAGCCCGACCTGTGAAGCGCTTCCTGGCGCTTGAGGTTCGCCTCCGAGAGCTCCCGCGACGCCTCCGCCTGCCGGAGCTGCTCCTCGACGGTCTTCACCTCAGGCGGCCGCTTTCCCGTCTTGAGGTTCTCGAGGCGCGCCTGCGTGCTCTTGAGCTCCTCCTCGGCCTGCCGGCGTGCCGCGACCTCGTTCTCCTGCTCGAGCGCGAACAGCGGCGCGCCGGCGCCAACCTGATCGCCGCGCTGCACCGAGAGCTTCTCCAGCGTCCCCGCAAACGGCGCGCCGACGCGCGCGTATTCGCCTTCCACATAGCCCTGCACGGGACGCTCCTTGGCCGGACCGCAGGCGGTCAGGGCAAGAAGGGCGAGCGCCGAAAGGAAGCGGCGGCCGAGGACTGCGGTCGTGGTCATTTTCTTCCGTCGACGCGCCGCAAGGATAGCGCACGCGCCCCGGACGGGGCAGCCGGGAGGAGGCGCCGCGTGCTCGCCGGTGCCAAACGAGCGGCCACGGGCCAGGCGCGGCTCCGCTCGGCGCAAAAGCAGACGGGGGAACGAAGACGACGGGATCGCGGCGCGCGGCGCTACGGCGCCGGACGGCTCACCGCGGAGCGGATCGAGCGCGCGAAGACGCTGCGCCGATCAATACTTCACCGAGCAGCCGTACGGGGTGGTCGCCGCAGTGGTCACGGGCTTCCCGCCCATCACCTGGGTCAGCGCCGCGCGCACGTAGTTGTTGGCGGCCGGGGGATCGGCCGGGCTGGTCGAAGGCCGGTCGTCGATCGCGCCGGCGTAGACGATCCGGCCCTCGCGATCGATGACGAACATGTGCGGCGTCGTCTTCGCCTGGTAGAGCCTCGCCGTCGCGCTGTCCGGGTCGACGAGCACCGCGCTTTGCGCCGCGCCGCGCGCCTGCATCCAGTCGGAGAGCTTCTGCGGCGGCATGAAATCGAAGCTCGACCGGTTGGACGAATCGATCGACAGCCACACGACGTCCTTCCCGGTCCACTCCGACTGCAGGCCCTGCATGTTGCGCGTGTTGTAGTGGTTGCGAACGAAGGGGCAGCCGGGATTGGTCCATTCGAGCACGACGTACTTGCCCTTGAGATCGGCGAGGTGCACCGCCCTGCCGTGGACGTCGGTGAGCGTGAAATCGGGAGCGGCCTGTCCCGCGGTCGCGCCCAG
Source organism: Casimicrobiaceae bacterium (assembly GCA_035501595.1). Classification (GTDB taxonomy): domain Bacteria; phylum Pseudomonadota; class Gammaproteobacteria; order Burkholderiales; family Casimicrobiaceae; genus PALSA-1003. Next base: position 10,013 of record DATJVX010000006.1, read on the forward strand.
GACGGGCACCGAGAGCGAGAGCAACAAAGCGGCAGCGGCGTGGACGAGCTTCATTTGGCCTCCGTGACCAGACGCGCCGGCTCGGGATTCGCCAGCGCATCGATGATAACGCCTTGGCTTAAGACCTCGGGCAGGAGCACAGGTTCGCGGCCCGGGCGGTACAGGACGTAGACGGGCACGCCGCTTCTGCCCAGGGCGGCGAGCGCTCGGCCGATCGTCGCGTCGCGACGCGTCCAGTCGGCCCGCAGCAGCGCGACGTCGTGCTCGGCGAAGGCACGCTGCACCACCTCGGTATTGAGCACGAGGCGCTTGTTGACCTGGCAGGTGACGCACCACGCGGCGGTGAAGTCGACGAAGACAGGGCGGCCGCTGCCGGTGAGCTGGCGCACGCGCTCCGGAGCGTAATCCTGCCATGCCCCGCGCTCCGCGCTCGCCGTTTTCACGACGGGCTCGCCGCCCGCCTGCATCATCGCGACCGGCGCGCCGACGATCACGGCGCCGATCAGCGAGGCGGCGGCCGCCCATCGCCATCTCGCGGATCCGCCCGTGCGCGAAGCCTCCCACGCCCAGAGGGCCAGCGCGACCAGGAGCAGCGCGACGCCGAGCCGGGCCACGGCATCGTTGTCGAGCTGCGCGCCGAGGACCCAGGCGAGCCAGATCACCGTCGCGTAGAGCGGGAAAGCGAGCACGCGCTTCAGACGAACCATCCACGGTCCAGGTCGCGGGAGATATCTGCGCCACGCGGGGAAGAAGGCGAGCGCGACGTACGGCAGCGCCATGCCCGCGCCGAGCGTCGCGAAGACGGCCAGCGTCGCGGCGGCGCTCTGAGCGAGCGCGAAGCCGATCGCCGCCCCCATGAACGGCGCGGAGCACGGCGAGGCGACCGCCACGGCCAGCACGCCCGACAGCGCGTCGTTGACATAGCTGTTGCGCGCGCTCCAGCTCGCGACCGCCGAAGGCAGGACGTGACCGATCTCGAACACGCCCGACAGATTGAGCGCGAGGACGAAGAACAGCAGCGCGAGCGCCGCGACGACGACCGGCGATTGAAGCTGGAAGCCCCAGCCGAGCTGCACGCCGCCGGCGCGAAGCGCGATCAGCGCGCCCGCGAGGAGGGCGAACGACGCGATCACGCCGGCGCCGAACGCCAGCCCGTGCGCGCGCATTGGTCCGATCCCGCCGCCGTGCGTCGCGAAGCCGAACACCTTGAGCGAGAGCACGGGAAAGACGCAGGGCATGAGGTTGAGCAGCACCCCGCCGACCAGCGCGAAGAGAAGCGCGAGTCCGAGCGAGAGCCCGCCGCGCGCATCGGCGAGCACGAGGGGCTCGGGGGCGGCGCCGGGCGAGCGGCCGGCGACGACGCTGCCGGCCAGCCGCACGTCGATCGTGGCCGCGCTGCCCGCCGCGAAGCCGCGGCTCGCCGTGAGAACGCCCGCGAGCCGCGTGAAATCGCCGACCTGCTGGCTCGATACGGGCAGCGTGAGCTTGAGCTCCGAGCCCTGGCGCGTGAGCGGCTGCGGCGCGCTCGGCTCGATCTTGCCCTCGCTGTAGGGGAAGAAGCGTATCTCTCCCGGGTCGCCTGCCGCAGCGGCCGGCACGAGCACGAGGTCGACGTGATCGCCGCGGCCGGTCGCGGTCACGCTCCAGCCTTCGAGCGGCCGCGGGAGCTCGGCGCGTGTTCGCGCGATCGCCGCAGCCCAGCGCAGGTCCGGGTCGGCCCGATCCGCGACGGGGATCGCGAGCGAAAGATCCGCGCCTTCCGGGATGCAGATCTCCCTGCACACCAGCCAGTCGGCACGCGCCTTGAGCGCGACCGTGCTTCCGGCGGCGAGGCTCGACGGCGCGCCGATGTCCGTGAGCAGGAAGACCTCGTCTTCGTAGCCGTAGTTCATCAACGGCCCCGCCGGCAACGCGCGCGGTGCAGGCCACTGAATTGCGCCCGCCGTCAATCCCTCGTCGAGCGTCCACTTGAGCGTCGTCGGCAATCCCGACTCGCCGGGGTTGCGCCAGTAGGTGTGCCAGCCGCGTTCCATCGCGAGCCGCAAGGCGACTGTCAGCGTGCCGCCGGGCGTGATCGCCGTCTTTTCCGGAACGAGCTCCGCCTCGACGTGCCCGGTGCGGATCGGGGCGGCCGCCGCCGGCAGCGCGAGCGCCGCCAGGGCGCACAGCAGGAGCAGTATCAACCGTCGCGGCATGGTGGCAGGCGGTGCTTGCGGATCGGTGCTTGGGCTCGCTCGCCTCGCGAGAGGTTCCCGGCGCCACGTTACAATTGTAGCAGTCGCCTCGTGAGAGCCTCCGACGCCGGACCCTCGTCGGATGAGCGACGGTCCGCGCCACCCGACGAAAGGTTTGCTCGCGCGCGCGCCCCCTTGGCGATGCCGGGCGCCCGCATGGAAGCATTCCTCGTCTCGATGCTCGTCGTCGCCGCCGGTGAAATGGGCGACAAGACCCAGCTGCTCGCGCTGCTGCTCGCCACGCGCTTCCGGAGCCGGGGCGCGATCGTGCTCGGCATCCTGGCCGCCACGCTCGCCAACCATACCCTCGCCGGGGCGCTCGGCGTCTGGCTGCGCGGGAGAGCGCCCGTCGATGGGCTGCGCTGGATCATCGCCGCGACGTTCCTCGCGATGGCGCTCTGGGCGCTCAAGGCCGACCGGCTGGACGAGCACCCGCGCGAGGCTCGTGGCCCTCTCGGGGTTTTCGCGGTGACGGCGGCATCGTTCTTCATGGTCGAGATGGGCGACAAGACCCAGATTGCGACCGTTGCCCTCGCCGCGCAGTTCGACAACCTGCAGGCCGTCGTCGCGGGCACCACGCTCGGCATGCTCGTTGCCGACGTGCCGATCGTGTGGCTGGGCCGCGCCATCGCCGCGAAGATCTCTCTGCGTGCCGCGCGGCTATTCGCGGCCGCGCTGTTCGCCGCCCTCGCCCTCGTGGCGATCTTCGCCGGCTAACAGGGCGGCGGGCCGGCTTCATCCTCCCGGTATAATCGGGCGCTTCGGCCGCGGGCCCCATCGGCCCGACGGGCAATCGCCGAGCGATTCGATGAAGCCGTACCGCCCCGCAGAGATCGACGCCGCTGCGCAAGCGCACTGGCGCGCCATCGACGCCTTCCGCGCCGTCGAGGATCCGGCACGGCGCAAGTTCTACCTCGTCTCGATGCTGCCCTACCCGTCGGGCGTGCTGCACATGGGTCACGTGCGCAACTACACGATCACCGACATGATGTACCGCTACCTGCGGATGAACGGGTACAACGTGCTCACCCCGATGGGCTGGGACGCCTTCGGCCTGCCTGCGGAAAACGCCGCGATCAAGGGCGGGATCGCGCCGGCGAAGTGGACCTACGACAACATCGCGTACATGAAGCAGCAGATGAACGCGGTGGGCCTCGCGATCGACTGGTCCCGCGAGCTCGCGACCTGCAAGCCGGACTACTACCGCTGGAACCAGTGGTTCTTCCTGAAGATGCTCGAGAAGGGCATCGCCTACAAGAAGACCGGCGTGGTGAACTGGGATCCCGTCGACCAGACGGTGCTCGCCAACGAGCAGGTGATCGACGGCCGGGGATGGCGCTCGGGAGCGCCGGTGGAGAAGCGCGAGATCCCGATGTACTACCTGCGGATCACCGACTACGCCGACGAGCTCCTCGACCATCTGCCGAAGATGGCGGGCTGGCCGGAGCGCGTGCGCACCATGCAGGCCAACTGGATCGGGCGCAGCGAGGGCGTGCGCTTCGCGTTCCCGCACGGCATCCGCGACGCGGCCGGCGCGCTCGTCGGCGACGGCAGGCTCTGGGTGTTCACCACGCGCGCCGACACGATCATGGGCGCGACCTTCGTCGCAGTCGCCGCCGAGCACCCGCTCGCGACCCACGCCGCGCGCTCGAGCGCCGAAGTCGCGGCCTTTGTCGAAGAATGCAAGCGCGGAACGGTGATCGAGGCCGAGTTCGCGACGATGGAGAAGAGGGGCGTGCGCACCGGGCTCTTCGTCCGCCACCCGCTCTCCGGTGAGAAGGTCGAGGTCTGGGTCGGCAACTACGTCCTCATGGCCTACGGCGACGGCGCCGTCATGGGCGTTCCCGGCCACGACGAGCGCGACTTCGCGTTCGCGAAGAAATACCGGCTGCCGATCAGGCAGGTGATCGCGGTGCCCGGCGAGAGCTTCTCCACCGAGGCATTCCAGCCCTGGTACGAGGACAAGGAGCGCGGCCGCTGCGTGCATTCGGGCAAGTACGACGGGCTCGCGTACCGCGCGGCGGTCGATGCGGTCGCCGCCGACCTGGCGGCGCTGGGCCTCGGCGAGAAGCGCATCACCTACCGCCTGCGCGACTGGGGCGTGTCGCGGCAGCGCTACTGGGGCACGCCGATTCCGATCATCCACTGCCCGGCCTGCGGCGACGTCCCGGTCCCGGAAGCCGACCTGCCCGTCGTGCTGCCCGAGGACTGCGTGCCCGACGGCGCGGGCAATCCGCTCGCGAAGCGCGCCGATTTCGTCGATACCACCTGTCCGAAGTGCGGCGGTCCGGCCAGGCGCGAGACCGACACGCTGGACACCTTCGTCGATTCCGCCTGGTACTACATGCGCTACGCCTGCCCCGGGGCGGATCGCATGGTCGACTCGCGCAACGACTACTGGAACCCGATGGACCAGTACATCGGAGGCATCGAGCACGCCATCCTGCATCTGCTCTACGCGCGCTTCTGGACCAAGGTGATGCGCGACATGGGCATGCTGCGCTTCGACGAGCCGTTCGTGCGGCTGATGACGCAGGGGATGCTGCTCAACCACGCCTGGTTCCGGCGCACCGACCGCGGCGGCATCGACTACGTGGCGCCCGAAGACGTCGAGCCGGTGCACGACGCGGAGGGACACGTTACCGGCGGCGTGCTCAAGGCCGACGGCAGCCCGGTCGAGTACGGCGGCACGGGCACGATGTCGAAGAGCAAGAAGAACGGTGTCGATCCCAACGAGATCATCGCCAGGTACGGCGCGGACACGGCGCGGCTGTTCGTGATGTTCGCCGGCTCCCCCGAGGACTCCGCGCTGTGGTCCGACGAAGGCATCGAGGGCCAGTTCCGCTTCATGAAGCGGCTGTGGGCCTACGGCCAGTCGCACGCCGAGGCTCTCGCGCGTCCTCCGGCCGCGGTCGACTGGCCGCGGGCGGCGGCCGCGCTGCGCGAGATCCGCCGTGTGCTCCACCTGCACCTCAGGCAGGCGAGCGACGACTACGAGCGCATCAAGTACAACACGGTCGTGTCGGCGGGGATGAAGATGCTCAACGCGCTGGAAGAGATTCCGGCGGACGGCTCGCCGGCGGCCGCGGAGCTCGTGCGGGAAGGATTGTCCATCCTGCTGCGCGTGCTCAATCCGGTCGCCCCGCACACCGCTCACGTCATGTGGCAGGAGCTGGGCTACGCCGCACGCCTGGGCGGCATGCTCGACGCGCCGTGGCCCGCCGTCGATCCCGACGCGCTGCTGCAGGACGAGATCGAGCTCGTGCTGCAGGTCAACGGCAAGCTTCGCGGCAAGCTGCGCGTGCCCTCCGCGGCCGATCGCGCGGAGATCGAGCGCGCGGCCGTCGCCAGCCCGGAGTTCGCGAAGCACGCCAATGGCGCGCCGGCCAAGAAGGTCGTCGTGGTGCCGGGACGGCTGGTGAATGTGGTGGTCTGATTTCCGTCTTGCGACGCTCGCGCTCGCAGGCCTGCTCGCCTCCTGCGGCTTCCACCTCCGGGGCGAGGCGCACTACGCCTTCGAGACGCTGTACCTCAATTCGCCCGCGTCGCAGCCGTTGACCGCCGAGCTGCGCCGCTCGCTCGAGGGAGCAGGGAGCGCCAGGCTGGTCGCCTCCCCCGACCAGGCGCAGGCGATCCTCGACGTCACGAGCGTCGAGAACAACAAGCAGATCCTGTCGCTCTCCAGCGGCGGGAAAGTTGCCGAATACCTGCTCACCAAGCGCGTCCTCTTCCGCGTCCGCGATGCCGCGGGCAACGACTGGCTGCCGACCTCGGAGCTCCTCGTGCGGCGCACCTACACCTACAACGACGCCGAGGCGCTCGCCAAGGAGGCGCAGGAGCAGCGGCTCTGGCACGAAATGCAGGACGACGCGGTGGCGCAGATGGTGCGGCGGCTGCAGGCGGCGAAGAAACCCGCGTAGGCTTTCGGTGCAGCTCCGTCCGGCGCAGCTCGCTTCGCATCTCCGCAGGGGCCTGGAACGGCTCTACGTGGTGCACGGCGACGAGACGCTGCTCGCCCTCGAAGCCTGCGACCAGATCCGCGCGGCCGCGCGCGCCGCGGGCTTCGACCAGCGCGAGATCTTCGTCGCCGACGCGGGCTTCCGCTGGGATGCCTTCGCCGCAGCACAGCGCAACCTGGGGCTCTTCGGCGAGCGCCGCGTGATCGATCTCGCGATTCCTTCCGGCAAGCCCGGCGTCGAAGGCGCACGCGTGCTCGAGGACTACGCGGCGAGCTCGAGCGACGACACGTTGACGCTCGTTTCCCTGCCGAGGCTCGATCGCTCGGCCCAGGGTGCCGCGTGGTTCGCGGCGCTCGAAAGCGCCGGCGTGAGCATCGCGGTGTACCCGATCGAGCGCCAGGAGCTGCCGGCCTGGCTGCGCGAGCGCCTCGCGCGCCAGCGGCAGAGCGTCGGCGAGGACACGCTACAGTTCCTCGCCGACGCCACCGAGGGCAACCTGCTCGCCGCCAAGCAGGAGATCGACAAGCTCGCCCTGCTGCTGCCCGAGGGCGAACTCGAGCACGAAGCGGTGCTGCGGGCGGTCGCGGACGTGGCGCGGTTCGACGTCTTCCAGCTCTCCGAGGCCTGGCTCGCCGGCGAGGCCTCGCGCGCGCTACGCATCCTGGGCGCGCTCGAAGCGGCCGGCGAAGGCGTCCCGCTCATCCTCTGGCAGCTCGGCGAGGACCTGCACGCGCTCGCCGCCGTGCTCTCGGCATCGGCGAGCGGTACGCCCGTCTCGACGGCGATGCGCGAGCGCCGGGTCTGGGGCAAGCGCCAGGCGGCGATGGAGCGCGCCGCGCGACGGGTCGACGCCGCGACGCTGCGCGGGCTCATCGTCCGCCTCGCGCGTCTCGACGCGCTCGCCAAGGGCATCGGCGACGGCGACGTCTGGCAAGGTCTCGCCGACGCCGCGCTGATCCTCTGCGGGCGACCGATGGCGCTCCCCCAAGCCGCGCCGGCCTGACGTCATTTCCGCCTTCGTGCAGCGCCGGTCAGCAGTCGTTGCGGCCGCGATGGTCGGAACGGTCGCCACGATCCTGTCGGCGACGATCGTCAACGTGGCCTTCCCCGAGCTGCTGCGCGAGTTCAACATCGGCCACGATTCGCTGCAGTGGATCGCCACGGGATTCCTGGCCGCGACCACGACGACCATGCTGGCGACCGGCTGGCTCGTCGCGGAGCTCGGCCAGCGGCGCACCTTTCTGCTGACCATGGCGGTGTTCTTCGCGGGCTCGATCCTCGGAGCGGCGAGCTGGAGCACCGGATCGATGATCGTGGCGCGCGTGCTGCAGGGCGCCGCCGCCGGGGTCATGCAACCGCTGTCGATGATCGCGCTCTTCGCGGTGTTCGCGCCCGAGGAGCGCGGCCGCGCGATGGGTCTCTTCGGCTTCGGCGTCGTCCTGGCCCCCGCCATCGGCCCGGCGATCGGCGGCGCGCTCATGCAGCTGTTCGGCTGGCGGGCGATCTTCCTGCTCGCCGTCCCGTTCTGCATGGCCGCCTGGCCGATCGGCATGCGCGCCTTGCCCGACACGCGCCGCACGACGCCGCGGCGGCCGTTCGACTGGAAAGGCGCGCTGCTTCTCGCCGGCGCGCTGATCGCGCTGCTCGACCTGCCGGTCGCCGGTCACCGCGCCGGGTGGGTTTCGGCGCTCACGCTCGTCCACGCCGTCGTCGCGCTCGCGTTCGCGGCCGCGTTCGTGTTCTGGCAGACCCGCGCCCCCGCGCCGCTGCTCGAGCCGGCGCTCTTCGCGAACCCCGGTTTCCGCGCCGCGTCGATCGTCGCCTTCGCCTACGGCGTCGGGCTCTTCGGCACTACCTACCTCGTCCCGGTGTTCGTGCAGGACGTCGCGGGCTACTCGCCGGCGCAGGCGGGCAATCTGCTCTTCGCGCCGGGACTGGCGCTCGCCGCGGCGATCGTCTTCGCCGGCCGGCTCACCGACCGCGCGCATGCCCGCTACGTCGTCGTCGCCGGGCTGGTGCTCTTCGCGCTGTCGAGCCTCCTTCTCGCGCTCGCGACCGGGACGACGGCGTTCTGGCTGCTGGCCCTGTGGCTGGGCATCGGCCGCGCCGGACTGGGGCTCATCATCCCGTCGCTCAACGTCGGCGCCGTGCAGACGCTTCCGCCACAGGATCTCGGGCACGCGGCTTCGGTGGTGAACTTCGCCCGCCAGCTCGGCGGCGCGATCGGCGTGAACCTGCTGGCGTTGCTCCTCGAATGGCGGCTGGCCGTTTACGGCGCCGCCGAGTCGGCCACTCCGGCCTTTCGCGATTGCTTTTTGGTGGTTACGATCGCGTTTGCGGCGGCCGTGGCCCCCGCCCTGGCGATCAAGACACCGAAACGACGCTAAAGGAGGGACGAGTCATGTACCGGAAGATTCTCGTCGCCTACAACGGCACCCCGGAATCCCGCTCCGCGCTCGACGAAGCCGCACGCCTCGCTCCCGAGGCCTCCGTCGAGGTTCACCTGGCCGGAGTCGTGCACTACCCGTCGGCCTATCTCCTCGCGGGCGAATACGTGCCCGAGGTCGCGCTCGCCGACGAGCGCGAGCACATGGAAGCCGATCTGAAGGAGGCGCACGCGGTCCTCGCGGGCAAGGGTCTCAACGTCGTCGATCACCTCGTCGTCGGCGAGCCGGTCGACGTGATCACCAAGCTCGTCTCCGAGCTGGGCATCGATCTCCTGATCCTCGGTCACCCGCGCAGCAAGGCTTTCGCGCTGCGCTGGTGGCGCGGCTCGGTCGACGCGGTCCTGATCGAGCGGGTCCGCTGCAGCATCCTGGTCGCCGCCGACACGGGCAGCGGCGCGAAGACGGCGCCGAAGCGCTGACGGACGGATCTCGCGGGCTGGCTGCCTGCCCCGGGGTTCGCTGGGCCCGCCCCGGGCTACGTCCTACGGCTTCGCCGCCGATAGGCTGATATCGCCGTACAGAGCCTGCGCATCCGCGCCGGTGTTGTCGGTGTCGGTCAGCACCTCGATCGAGTGCACCCGGACAGGGTCCTCGCCGAACACGCGCTTGAAGTCCTCGACCAGGTTGCGGCGATAGCTGTGCCATTCACCGACGCCCTGCTCATCGACGGCGAGGGCGAGCATGCGGATGCGCGCGCTGCGGCTGCTCGGCGTGATCGAGTCGAGGGGCACCTTCGATCCCCAGACGTACATGAGCGTCGCATAGGGCAGCGTGATGCCGGAGATCGACTGCGCGGCCTTGGCGGCCAGCCGATCCTTCGTCGAGAGCTTCGATTCGTCCCCGTCGAACGCCACCAGGATACGCACCGGCGCATCCTCCTTGGCCTGCTCTGCGGTGTTGGCCGTCGGAATCCCCTGCACGACCTTCCAGCGCCACGAGAGGATCGGGAATTGGTGCGGGTCGAACTCGACCCTCGTCGCGAGCAGCGACGCCGCGTTGTGCGCGACTGCCTTGAGAACCACCACGCCGCCATCGCTCGCGAGGCTGTACTCGGTATTGTTCTTGAAGGATGCGAGCGGCACGTTCCTCCACCCGGCCGGCGGGGGGCCTCCCGGCTGGCCGCTCGAGAACGGCGGTATCTCGGGCGTGCCGTCGGCCCAGGCTGCAGCAGCCATCCCGGCGCAGCACAGCGTGCAAAGCAGGCGTCTCATGGCAGGCTCTCCGGCGCGCAGCGCGTCTTTCGGTCGGCGAGCGCGCAAAGGGTTAGCAGATCTCCGCGGCGATCGCGGACTTCGATCCGCCATGCATCGCCGATCGAGCCCTCGCGCTCGAGGATCAAGAAGCCGGGGCGGTTGGTCGAGACGATGCCCTGGATCGTCGCGCCGCGCGAAGGCGTCGCGCCGGGCGGCAGCGGCCGCGGAAGCGCGACGTCGGCCCAGGTTCCCCCGTTGCCGGAGATGATCTGGCTCGGCTGATTCGTCGCGTAGCTCACGGCCTCGAACAGGTGCACGTGCCCCGAAAGCAGCGCGTCGACGCTCGCCGGGAACAGCGCGTCGCCGTTGACCGCCCTCAGCACCGATTGCAGCGCGCCGTTCCCGGGATAGAGGCCGGCCGGCGCGGTTCGCGGGTCCGGGGCGAAGCCCAGAAGCGGATGGTGGGCGAGGAACAGGTTGTGCATGCCCGGGCGCCGCTCGGCGAGTGCGAACGCAGCCGCCAACTCCGACGCATACGCGCGGTACGCCGGATCGCCGGGCTCGAGAGGATCGACGCCGGCCCGGGAGGAATCGAAGACGATGAGCTGGCTGTGCGGTGCGAGCGGCACGGCGTAGGGATCGCTGAAGTCGCCCATCGCGTCGTTGGCGGCATCGTTGCAGTCGCGCGACGCACCGAGCGGTCTCGGGTCGAGCAGGCGCCACCATCCCTGCCCCGCGCGGTCGCAGGATTCGTGATTGCCGCGGACGACGACCCAGGGCGCTGCCTCCAGGAGCTTGCGGGCAGGGGTGAAGAAGTCGGCGTTCCAGGCATCCCAGCCGTAGCCCCATGGGCTGCCCGCGCAGCCCGCGTTGCCGAAGGGGCAGGCATCTTCGCGGTAGAGGTAGTCGCCAACGTGGACGACGAGATCGGGATGCAGGGCAGCGGCGGCATCCGCAACGTCGGCGAACGGCCATGCAGCGCGGTCGTTGCAGTCCTGGAACCTGCCGTCGGCGCCCTTGAGCCGGCATCCGGTGTCGCCAATGACGACGATCCGGCGCGGATTCGCCTTGGGCAGCGGCAGGGAACGTCCGGCGATGCTCGCCCGGACCGCGCGTGCACCGACGTACGCCTCGCAGACCCGCACGGGAAATGCGGATGGCTTCGCCTGCGCGCTCTGCGTCTTGCGCAGCGGCATCGTCCCCGCTGCGGCGCGGACCGTCATCGGCTGCGGAGCATCGTCGACCAGGAGCAGCGGACACTCGTCCGCGCGCGTGATCGCGCGGGCGACCGCCTGGCCCTCGACGCCGACCACGACGAAGGCCGCCTCGATCGGGTCGGCGCCGCGGTCGGGCGACCCCGCCATCGGCGCGCAGCCGCCGAGTAAGCCGATCGTCAGCAGCAGCGCGCCGCGCGCCGCGCGGCGCGGGTCGCGTGCCCGCTGCCTCACCGCCAGTCTCCCCAGAGGGCGTTCAAGGCCGCCAGCATAGCCGGTCCCGCGGTCTCCGTGCGCAGGATTCGCGGACCGAGGCGCAGGGCGCGGTAGCCCGCCGCGATCGCGGCGGCTTCCTCCTCGGGCGCTAATCCGCCTTCGGGCCCGACCAGGAGCTCGACCGACCCACGGGGGACGGCCAGGCCGCCGAGCGACTGCGGCCCGGAGGGCGAGAGCAGCAGGCGCACGGACGCGCTCGAAGGACGCTCGAGCCACGCGCCCAGCTCGTGCGGAGGCAGCACCGCGGGAAGGCGGTTGCGACCGCATTGCTCGCACGCGGCGATCACGATCTGCCGCCAGTGCTCGCGGCGGCGCTCGATGCGCGCGCCCTCGAGCCGCGTCACCGAGCGGGCGCTCGCGATCGGAACGATCGCCGTGGCTCCGAGCTCGACCGCTTTCTGGATCACGGCGTCCATCCGCTCGCCGGCGATGAGCGACTGCGCGAGCGTCACGTCGAGCGTCGACTCGCGCTCGACGGTCCGGCGCTCGGTCACGCGCACTTCGACCGCGCGCGGCGTCGCGCTGCCGATCTCGCCGCCATACTCGCCGCCCCCGCCGTCGAAGAGCGTCACCGCGTCGCCGCGCTTGAGGCGCAGCGCCTGCGACGCGTGATGGGCGGCAGCCGCCGGGAGCGCGACCTCGCTCGGCGCCGCGAGCGGGAAGGCAACGAAGAAGCGCGGAATCATGCGGGAGCGTCTCGTGTCGGGTGGCTGTGGCGCGCGCGGGCGCATGCTAGCATCTTGCCAGGTCACGACACCAGGAGACTCAAGCGTCATGGCGGCGACTCCACCGGTATGCAATTTCGGCGCACCGGCGCCCGACTTCGATCTCGCAGGCACCGACGGAAGTCGCTACCGCCGCGACACGCTCGCCGGGCCCAAGGGACTGCTGGTGATGTTCATCTGCAATCACTGTCCCTTCGTCAAGGCGGTGCTCGACAAGATCATCCGCGACGCCTCCGAGCTCAAGGCGCAGGGCATCGGCTCGGTCGCGATCTCCAGCAACGATCCGACCGACTACCCCGAGGACTCGTTCGAGAACATGAAGGCGGTCGCTTCGCGGCTCCAATTCCCGTTCCCCTACCTGTGGGATGAAAGCCAGGCGGTCGCGAAGAGCTACGGAGCGGTGTGCACGCCGGACTTCTTCGGCTACAACGGCAAGCTCGAGCTGCAGTATCGCGGGCGCCTTGACGATTCGGGACGCTCGGCCAAGCCCGATGCTCCGCGCGAGCTCTACCAGGCGATGCTGGAAGTCGCGCGCACCGGCAAGGGCCCGGCCAAGCAGACCGCGTCGATCGGCTGCTCGATCAAGTGGCGCTGAAGACCTGGCCCGGGCTAGAGGAATTCCCGCAGCGCGTCGAGCACCGCGTCGGGGGCCTCGACCATGAGGCTGTGCCCGCAGTCCGGTATCGCGAGCGTGCGCTGATCGGGCAGCGCCGCGATCAGCGCCGCGGCGCCTTTCGCCGGCGCCATCTGGTCCCGCTGGCCGAGCACGACGAGCGCGGGGCAGCGGATCTTCGCCGCGGCGGCCAGCCCCTCCGCATAGGAGTGACAGGCGACAAGGTCGGCGTGGAGCACACCAGGGCGGGAGCGCTCCATCAGCCGCAAACCGTTGCCGGCCATCCATACGCCGGGCATGCGGTTGCCACCGAGCTGATCCGACGGCGAGAACGACCAGCCGTTGATGAGCTCGAGGGCCATGTGATCGTCGCGGCGCGCCGCGTCGAGGAGGACTTCGCTCACCGGCATCGGAACCGCCGCGCCGAGCAGCGCGAGCTTCGTGACCCGCCCCGGATGCCGCGCGGCGGCATCGAGCGCGGCGAGCGCGCCCATGCTGTGGCCCGCGACAGCGGCCCGCTCGATCCCCAGCGCGTCGAGCGCGGCGATCAGCCAGTCGGCGATGGCGGTCACCGACGGCAGCGGCGCGCCGGCGCTGCGCCCGTGACCGGGAAGGTCGACGGCGAGCGCGTTCCATCCGTGATGCGCGAAATAGCGCGACTGCAGCGCCCAGACGCCGTGATCGTTGGCCGCGCCGTGCACGAACAGCAGCGCGCGCTGCTCCGGAACGAAGGGACGCGATCCGGCGTAGGCGTAGATCTCCCTGCCCGCGACGCTCACGCGCATGACGGCTCAGGCCCTCTCGGCGGCGTAGAGCGCGCGGCCGAGGTCCTCGATGAGATCCTCGGGATCCTCGAGACCGACCGACAGGCGGATCGTCCCTTCGGTGATGCCCGCGGCGCGCAGCTCGTCGACCGACACCCGGAAGTGCGTCGTCGACGCCGGGTGGATCACCAGCGACTTGGCGTCGCCGACGTTGGCCAGGTGCGAGAAGATGCGCAGGCTCTCGATAAACTTCCGGCCCTGGTCGCGCGTACCACGGATCGAGAAGCTGAACACCGCGCCGCAGCCGCGGGGCAGCAGCCTGCCGGCGAGCTCGTGGTCCGGGTGACCCGGCAGCTCGGGGTAGCCGACCGACTCGACGAACGCATGGCTCGCGAGGAACGCCACGATCCGGCGCGTGTTCTCGACGTGGCGCTGCATGCGCAGGCTGAGCGTCTCGATGCCCTGCAGGATGTGGAACGCCGTCATCGGCGCCATGCAGGCGCCGAAGTCGCGGATGCCCTCGCGGCGCGCGCGCAGCAGGAACGCGGCCGTCGTCGATTCCTCCGCGAACACCATGTCGTGGAATCCCGCGTAGGGCTCGGTCAGCGTCGGAAACTTCCCCGCGCTGCGGCCCGGCTCGTCCCAGACGAACTTGCCTCCGTCGACGAGCAGCCCGCCGATCACCACGCCGTGGCCGGACAGGAACTTGGTCGCCGAGTGGTAGACGAGATCCGCGCCGTGCTCGAAGGGGCGCACGAGATACGGCGTGGTGAAGGTCGAGTCCACCAAGAGCGGCAGTCCGTGCTCGTGCGCGAGCGCGGACACGCGCGGGATGTCGAGCACTTCCAGCGCCGGATTGCCCAGCGTCTCCCCGAACAGAAGCCGGGTGGTCGGGCGGATCGCGGCGTGCCACGCGTCTATGTTGCGGGGATCGACGAACGTCGTCTCGATGCCGAAGCGCGGCAACGTGAAGCCGAGCAGGTTGTGCGAACCGCCATAGAGCGAACGCGACGCGACGATGTGCGACCCCGCGCCCATGAGCGTGACGATCGCGAGGTGCAGCGCCGCCTGCCCGCTCGCCACCGCGATCGCGCCGACCCCGCTCTCGAGCGCGCTGATGCGCTCCTCGAGCACCGCGCAGGTCGGGTTGGAGATGCGCGAATAGACGTGGCCCGCCCGCTCCATGTTGAACAGCGCCGCCGCGTGGTCGGCGTCGCGAAACACGAACGACGCGGACTGGTAGATCGGAGTCGCGCGCGCGCCGGTCGCGCTGTCGGGGCGCGCGCCCGCGTGCAGCGTCAGCGTGTCGAAGCGGATCCCCTTGGGCTTGGTCATCGTCGGATCGCCATGCGGCACGCAGCGGTGCCGGTCCAGCGGCCGGCGCTATGTTAACGCATGACTCGATCGCTCCGCTCGGCCCCTTGGCGCACAACGCGCATCGGCCTACACTTCGCGTGTGGAAGAAGGCAACCGAGCAACCAGGAGACGACGATGCAACGCAAGGCCTCCGCCCGCTGGCAGGGCACCGTCAAGGAAGGCGCAGGGACCATCGCCACGCAAAGCGGGACGCTCAAGGACACACCTTACTCCTTCGTCGGCCGGTTCGGCGACGGGAAGGGCACGAATCCCGAGGAGCTGATCGCCGCGGCGCATGCCGGCTGCTTCACCATGGCGCTGTCGTTCATGCTGAACAACGCGGGCTTCACCGCGGACGCGATCGACACCGAGGCAACGCTGACGCTCGATCAGGTCGGCGGCGCGTGGACCATCACCTCGATCCATCTCACGACCCGGGCCCGGGTCGCGGACATCGACGCGGCCAAGTTCGCGGAGATCGCCGGGAACGCCAAGGCCAACTGCCCCGTGTCGCGCGTGCTGAACGCGACGATCACGATGGACGCGCGGCTGGTCGGATAGAACGCGCGGCATGGCCCAGGCGAGGCCGCCGGCCCTGAAGGGCCGCGGGGCGACTTTCAATCCGGAGAACCGGTTCCGCCGCGACAGCCGCGAAGCGGTCGACGACGGCTGGGAGGCGGCCCGGCCGGAGGAAGGCGACGAAGCGCCTGCGCCGCGAACGACCGTCACGATCCAGAAGGCGCGCACGATCATCGCGCGCAACGACTCCCCGGACATTCCCTTCGACCGTTCGATCAATCCGTACCAGGGCTGCGAGCACGGCTGCATCTACTGCTACGCGCGGCCCACGCACGCGTATCTCGATCTGTCTCCCGGGCTGGACTTCGAGACCAGGCTCTTCGCCAAGCCCGACGCGGCGGCGCTGCTCAGGCGCGAGCTCGCGAAGCCGGGTTACCGCTGCGAGCCGATGGCGCTCGGGACGAACACCGACCCGTACCAGCCGATCGAGCGCGAGTGGCGGATCACGCGGCAGATCATCGAAGTGCTCGCCGAGTGCGAGCACCCCGTCACGATCACGACCAAGGGCGTGCTCATCGAGCGCGATCTCGATCTGCTCGCGGCGATGGCGGCGAAGAACCTGGCGCACGTGCAGGTCTCGATCGCGATGCTCGACAAGGAGCTCGCGCGCAAGCTCGATCCGCGGGCGCCTTCTCCGCAGCGGCGCTTGGATATGGTCGGCGCCATCGCCGCCGCGGGCGTGCCCGTGGGCGTGAACGTCGCTCCGGTCATACCGCAGCTCACCGACAGGGATCTCGAAGCGGTCCTCGAGGCGTCGGCCGGCCGCGGCGCGCGCTACGCCATGTGGACCATGTTGCGGCTTCCGCTGGAGGTGAAGGAGCTCTTCCGCGACTGGCTCGCGCAACACTACCCGCTGCGCGCGCAACACGTGATGAGCCTCGTGCAGCAGCTGCGCGGCGGCAAGGACAACGATCCGAGATTCGGCTCGCGCATGCGCGGCGAGGGACAGTTCGCGGCGCTGATCGGGCGGCGGTTCGAGATCGCGTGCAAGCGGCTCGGCCTGAACACGGGCCGCGCGATCGGGCTCGATACCGGCCGCTTCCGCCCGCCCGCCGCGGAAGCGACCCCAGGACAGCTCGACCTCTTTTGACCGGAACTCCGACGGCGGGGCGAACGCTACCGAGAGGACATGAGCCCGCATGCGGCAGAGCTGACCGAGCGCCTGGCGCGCTGCTACACCGGGGCCGTCCACGACGTGCTGCGCGCGATGGGATGCGACAACATCGTGCTGCCGCACGACATCAAGCCGCTCGAGCCCTCCTTTCGCGTGGCGGGACCTGCGTGGACGGTGAGCGGGCACGTCGACCGGACGCTCGGCCGCGAGGAGACGCTGCGCGCGTGGTGCACGCTGCTCGCGCGCGCCCCCGCCGGCCACGTGATCGTCTGCCAGCCGAACAATCGCGAGATCGCGCTCATGGGAGAGCTCTCCGCGCAGACGCTGAAGTCGCGCGGCGTGCTGGGCTACGTCGTCGACGGGGGCTCGCGCGACACCGAGCTCGTCGTCGAGCACGGCTTTCCCGTCTTCTGCGCGTTCCTGACGCCGGCGGACATCGTCTCGCGCTGGCTCCCCGACCGCTACGGCGAGCCGGTGACCATCGGCACCGTGACCGTCTCGACCGGCGACTACATCCTTGGGGACCGCGACGGTGTCGTCGTCGTCCCGCGCTCGCTCGCCGGGGAAGTCCTCGCGAAGACCGAGGAAGTGGTCGCGACCGAGAGCGAGATGCGGCGGGCGCTGGTCGCGGGCATGGATCCGGTCGCCGCTTACGACCGCTACGGCAAATTCTCGCGAGGGAGCTCGCGATGCACATCGAAACAAGGCTGGACAAGCTCGGGCTGGTATTGCCCCGACCGGTCGTGCCGCCGCCCGGCGTGCGCCTCCCGTTCGCCTTCGTCCGCGTGCACGGCACGCGCGCGTTCGTCTCCGGCCACGGGCCGCTCAACCCCGATGGGTCGCTCGCGGGGCCGCGCGGCAAGCTCGGCCGCGAACTCGGCGTGGACCAGGGCTATCGGGCCGCGCGGCTCACCGCGCTGGCCATTCTCGGCAGCCTCAAGCGCGAGCTCGGCGATCTCGACCGCATCCGCGCGTGGCTCCGGGTGTTCGGCATGGTCGCGTCGGCGCCGGGATTCAATCAGCAGCCGGCGGTCATCAATGGCTTCTCGGATCTGATCCTGGAGCTGTACGGACCCGATTCCGGCCAGCACGCCCGCTCCGCGGTGGGCATGGCCGAGCTGCCGTTCGACATCGCGGTCGAGGTCGAAGCGGAAGTCGAGATCGCGTAGCCCGGGGCAGCCGATGCCCGGGGTTCCCGGGATTCGCTGCGCTCGTCTCCCTGCTACGGCGCACTGATGCGGGCTGCGGCTCTACAAAAGCGCTTCGAGGAGGCAGCCGAATTCGCGGGCGAAGTCGAGCGAGACGCGGGCGTGCACCGCGCCCTGGCGATCGAGGAAGCGCTGCGAGCCCCGGATCGCGAACACGCCCTCGTGCCACACGTCGGGATGGATGTACAGGCCCTGCCGGCCGTCGAAGCGAAAGCACACGAAATCCTGAGGCTTGACGTCGTCGCCGGGCAGCGCCAGCGGCACGAGAAAGGGCGCAGCCTCGAGCGGAAAGAAGAGCTGGCCGCCGTCGGGATGGTAGTTGGCGTGCCAGAGCAGCATGCGCCCGGGCTCACGGCCGTGCGCGCGGTCGGCGTCTGCCGGCTCGGTCGCGTAGGCCAGCACGTACTCGCCACCGACCGCGTCGTTGCTGCCGAAGAGCACGTCGCCTTCCCAGCGGCTCGCGAAGGTGCCTTCGGTCGTGCCTCCCTGGTCGCCCGTATCCTCGTCGACCGGTCTCCAGCCTCTCGCGGGCCAGCGCACGATCTCGATCGTGCAGGCTGCCGCATCGTCGACGAGCCGCCCGTAGCCCTCGAGCGCCTCCGGCGTCGCTTGGACGACCGGCATGCGCACGCGCGCGAGCCCTCGCGGGAGCGCGGGGTTGAGGTAGTCGAAGACGGGCATGATCGCGGCCGCTGGCGTCCCGCTGCCGGTCTTCAGTGACTTTCCCGGCCGACCCTCGCGCCGGATTGGCCGACCAGGAAATCGAGATCCACGCCGCGGTCGGCCTGGAGCACGGTATTGCAGTAGAGCTGCACCCAGCCGCGGTCGGCATGCCGCCGGGGGGGCTTCCACCGCTTGCGCCGCTGGGCGATCTCCTCGTCGCTCACGTGCAGCACGAGCTTGCGCTTGGCGACGTCGAGCTCGATCACATCGCCGGTCTGCACCAGCGCCAGCGGTCCGCCGGCGGCGGCCTCCGGCGCGGTATGCAGCACGACCGTGCCGTAGGCGGTGCCCGACATCCGCGCGTCGGAGATGCGCACCATGTCGGTGATGCCTCGCTTCAGGAGCTTCGCCGGCAGCGCGAAGTTGCCGACTTCCGGAAAACCGGGATAGCCCTTGGGCCCGCAGTTCTTGAGCACTAGCACCGAACCGGCGTCGACCTCGAGCTTCGGATCGTCGATGCGGCGATTGAGATCGTCGATGTCCTCGAACACGACCGCGCGGCCCTTGTGCCGCATGAGCTTCGGGGTCGCGGCCGAGGGCTTGAGCACCGCGCCGCTCGGCGCGAGGTTGCCGCGCAGCACCGCGATGCCTCCGTGCGGCTTGAACGGCTTGCCTAGAGGCGTGATTACCTTCTCGTCGTAGTTGATCGCGTCTTTCGCGTTCTCCCACAGGCTGCGGCCGTTGACGGTGAGCGCGCCCTTGTGCAGGAACTTGCCGATCTCGCGGATGACCACCGGCAGGCCGCCCGCGTAGTAGAAGTCCTCCATCAGGTACTGGCCCGACGGCATCAGGTTCACCAGGCAGGGAATGTCGCGGCCCAGCCGGTCCCAGTCGTCGAGCGAAAGCTTCACGCCGATGCGGCCAGCGATGGCGAGCAGATGCACCACCGCGTTGGTCGAGCCGCCGATCGCGCCGTTGACCATGATCGCGTTCTCGAACGCTTCCTTGGTCAGGATCTTCGACATGCGCAGATCCTCGTGCACGATCTCGACCGCGCGCCGCCCTGCCATGCGAGCGAGCACGCGGCGCCGCGAGTCGACCGCGGGAATCGCGGCGTTGGTCGGCAGGCCCATCCCGAGCGCCTCCACCATCGACGCCATCGTCGACGCCGTCCCCATGGTCATGCAGTGGCCGGCCGAGCGCGACATGCACGACTCGGCCTCGATCATGTCGGCTTCGGTCATGTCTCCGGTCTTGAGCATCTCGGTGAACTTCCACACGTGCGTGCCCGAGCCGATGTCCTGTCCGCGGAACTTGCCGTTGAGCATCGGCCCGCCGGACAAGCCGATCGTCGGCAGGTCGCAGGATGCGGCGCCCATCAGGAGGGCCGGGGTGGTCTTGTCGCAGCCCATCAGCAGCACGATGCCGTCGAACGGGTTCGCGCGGATCGATTCCTCGACGTCCATCGCGACCTGGTTGCGGAAGAGCATCGTCGTCGGGCGCATCAGTGTCTCGCCGAGGCTCATCACCGGGAACTCGATCGGGAAGCCGCCCGCGTCGAGCACGCCGTCGCGCACGTGTTGCGCGAGCTCGCGAAAGTGCGCGTTGCACGGCGTCGCCTGCGACCAGGTGTTGCAGATGCCGATCACCGGCCGGCCGTCGAACTGGTCGTGCGGGATCCCCTGGTTCTTCATCCAGGAACGGTGCACCAGCCCGTCGCGATCGCGGCGACCAAACCACGCACTCGAGCGCAGCGGACGGTTCGACCTGCCTGGTTTCTTGGCCATGGCTGGTCACGCGCTGAGCCGCG
>DATJVX010000007.1:0-6104 GCA_035501595.1 Casimicrobiaceae bacterium
CGACTTCGCAGAGCAGATCGACGAGGCAGGCGCGGATGGAAGCCGAGTCCTCGACGATGTAGACGCTCGTTGCCGCCGCGCAGCACATGAGCGCAGTATCGGCAGCGGCACGGCCACCGCATATCGGCGGGCGCTTAAAGCAACCGTCGGGGCCGTCCGAATCCGCGGGTAGGCGCCCGCCGGGGTAGGGGTCGGAATCGTCCCACCCTTGCGGGGGATCAGACGGAAGGCTGCGAATCGTCCGTCAGGTGATGGCTCAAGGCGTAGCGGATCAGCTCCGCCTGGGTGGTCATGCCCATTTTCTGCATCAGACGCGCCTTGTGCGTGCTGACCGTCTTCACCGAAAGGTTCAGCGATTCGGCGATCTCGCCCACGGCCCGGCCCGATACGAGCATGCGAAAGACCTGGTACTCGCGATCGGAGAGCGACGCGTGCGGCGGGCCCTCGGCGGAAGGCATCGCGTCGAGCGCGAGCTGCTCCGCGACCTCGGCGCTGATGAAGGCACCGCCGGAGGCCACCTTGCGAATCGCCGTGACGAGTTGCGCCGATGCGCTTTCCTTGGTGAGGTAGCCCGAGGCGCCCGCCTTGATCGCGCGCACGGCGTACTGCTGCTCGCCGTGCATGCTCAGCACCAGGATTCGCAGCCGCGGGCGTTCCGCCTTCACCAGCTTGATCAACTCCATGCCGCTGCGGCCCGGCATCGACAGGTCGAGAAGAAGCACATCGAACTCGGCCTGCCGCACGCGCTGGAGGACCTCGTTGCCGTCCACGGCTTCGCCCACGATCTCCATGTCTCCCGCCGCGAGCAGGAGCTGCTTCAGCCCTTCGCGCAGGATCGTGTGATCATCGGCGATGACGATGCGGATCATGCTCGCGGCGCCTCGGACTCGATCGGCAGCCGGACTTCGACGATCGTCCCGCGTCCGGGCCCGCTCGCCACGTGGACCTCCCCGCCGAGCAGATAGGCCCGCTCTCGCATGCCCAGGAGCCCGCGCGAATTCGGATTGCGCGGGGCGTCGCTAGAGAACCCGATACCGTCGTCGGAAACGCTGATCGCCAGTCCGGAATTCTCCCGCGCGAGCCTGACCACGACGTGCCTGGCGCGGGCGTGGCGGGCGACGTTGGTGAGCGACTCCTGCACGATGCGGAACACGGCAGACTCCTGCGCGGACGGGAGCCGCAGCTCGGGATCCTCGACGTCGAGCTCGCAGGCCACGCGATGGCGCTGGCTGAAGTCCTCGGTGAGCCATTCCACCGCCGGGATCAGCCCCAGATCGTCGAGCATCAGCGGGCGCAGATCGGCAGCGATGCGTCGCGCGGAGGCCACGGTGGTGTCCAGCAGGGACTCGATCTTGGCGAGCTTGGCGGCGGTGGGGCCGTCGCCGACGGCAGTCTCACGCGCCGACGCAGCGAGCATCTTGAGCGCCGTGAGCGACTGCCCGAGCTCGTCGTGCAATTCCCGCGCGATCCGGCTTTGTTCCTGCTCCCGCGCGTTGTGTGCGGCGGCGCCCAGCTCCCTCAGCTCGTCCTTCGATCGCCGCAGCGCTTCCTCGGCTCGAATGCGCTGGCTCACGTCGCGCAGGATCACGGTAAAGAACTTGTGCTCGCCCGCGCTGTGCTGCGAAATCGAGGCCTCGATCGGGAACTCCTCGCCGCTCGCGCGGACCGCGGTCAGAACCATCTCCGAGCCCATGCGGCGCGACGTCACGCCGGTGGCGCCGAAGCGCCGGATGTGGTTGCGATGCAAGGTGTGAAAACGCTGCGGGATGAGCAGGTCGAGCGGGCGGCCGATGACCTGCGCGCTCGTCCAGCCAAAAGCCTTCTCGGCGGCGGCGTTGAACAGCACCACACGCTGATCCTCATCGACGGCGACGATGGGGTCCATCGCCGAGTCGACGATCGAGACCACGCGTGCATCGACTTCCCGCAGCGCCGTCTGCGCGATCACCCGAGCGGAGGCCTGGCGGTAGAGCAGGAAGGTCGCGACCAGCAGGACGACGGCGCTCACCCCTGCCGCGACAGCGAGCATCTGGGTGCGATACCACTCGGCCCACGCGGCGATCAGCGCGAGCACGATCGTGAAGAGCGTCAGGCCGACGATAGGCCCGAAGACCGACATCAGCGGCATGGAGCGGTCTGGTGCAGCCGCGCGTTCGGGGTGCGGCTTGACAGGGGTCGAGTTGGTCATTGCGGCAGTGGAGCGAGGCGATAGGATCGGATGCTCGTTGCCGAGCGTCAAGCCCGTCGATTCTATGGTTTTACACGGTTTTCCGGGTGTGCTAGCGTTGGTCGCGGCGGTTAGGGCAGAACGGTAGTCGCACGAGCGGCGCGACGTTTAAAAGCAATTACAGTCATTATCTGGGGTAGGGGGATAGATGGTGGACGGGGTGACGCTGCCGACCTCGCGCGAGGAGACGATCGGAGCTCGGTTGGCGCAGGTGGCCGGGAGGCTGGGCGATCGAAAGGCGATCGTCGAGGAAGCCGCCGCCGTGACGTACGCGGAGCTCGACGCGGCTGCCACCGCGATCGCGCGTTCCATCCCGATGGCAGAGCATGGTCGCCCGCGATTCGTCTGTCTTCTCTTTCAGCACAGGACTCCCGCGATCAAGGCCATCTTCGGCGCCGCCCGATGCGGTCGCGCCTACGTCCCGCTCGACGCGGACGATCCCGACGAACGTCTGCGCTTCATCCTTCGCGACAGCGACCCGATTGCGCTGCTGACCGAGGCCGGCGTGCGCGAGCGGGCGCGCTCGCTCGTTGCATCGGAATCCTGCGCCGTGCTGGATGTCGAGGCGCTGAATCACGACAGCGGGTCGTCGACAGCGCTGCCCTGCGTCGGTCCCGATCAGCTTGCGAGCCTCTACTACACATCCGGGTCGACCGGTCGGCCGAAGGGCGTCCAGCAGACGCACCGCAACCTGCTGTTCTTCGCCGATGCGTACGCTGCAACGCTGGGCATCGGCGAGGCCGATCGCGCGACGCTGCTGTACGCGATGAGCTTCAGCGCATCGAGCATGGACGTGTTCGGCGGCCTGTTGAATGGCGCAACCCTGTACGCCTGCGACGTGCGCAGGACGGGCGCCGCCTCGCTCGCCGACTGGCTGGATCACGAGCAGATCACGGTGCTGCACGCTGTTCCGAGCGTGTATCGCGAGGCTTTCCGCGCGCTGGCGCCCGGCCGAAGGCTGGAGCGCCTTCGGGCCATCGATCTCGGCGGCGAAACGGTTTTCGCGAGCGACGTCGAGCTGTTTCTTGCGCATACGACGAAGGCCTGCAAGCTCGTCAACCACCTGGCAGCCACCGAGGCGAGCGTCATCGCGCAACATATCGTCGAGCATTCGAGCGCGGAGATCTCCAGAGGAGTTCTGCCGGTCGGTGTGTGCCCGCATGGGCTGCGCGTGCGGGTGCAGCGTCCCGACGGATCGCTCGCGGCAGCCGGCGAAGTGGGGCGGATCGTGATTTCCAGCGTGCATGTCAGCCCCGGATACTGGCGCAGGCCGGAGCTCGACGCCGTTGCGTTCGGTGCCGATCCGGACGATCCAGGGGCGAGGCGCTATTTCACGGGCGACCTCGGGAGCGTCGACGATACGGGCAGGCTTCAATTCCTCGGCCGCGAGGGCGGCCGCGTGAAGATCCGCGGGCACACGGTCGACCTGAGCGAAGTCGAGGCGGCGCTGGCGGCGTGTCCCGGGGTCGCCAAGGCCGCCGTCGCGATGACCCGCGCCGAAGGAAATGCGGAATCGGATCGACTGACTGCCTACCTCGTCGTCGAAGCGGGTGGGGAGCGCGATCCGCTGCTCGTTCGGCGGCGCCTGGCGGCGAAGCTTCCGGGGTACATGCTGCCTGCCGCATTCGTGTTCCTGGATTCGCTCCCGCCGACCGCCACGGGGAAGGTCGACCGCCAGGCGCTCGCCGCGATCAAGGCGCCCACCGGGGACCGCGAGCGCAGGCTCGATCCGTCGCGCGACGAGTTGGAGCGCGGCGTTGCCGAAGTCTTCGAGCAGGTGCTCAAGCTCGGACCGATCGGCCGCAGCGAGGATTTCTTCATGCTCGGCGGAGATTCGCTTTCCGTGGTCGAGCTCCAGACACGACTGCGTGGCCGCTTCGGCGCCGGTCTCGCGAACCCCGCCGAGGACGCGAGCATTGCCGGCGTCGCCGCCGAGATTCGGCGCAGTCGCGAAACGTCGTCGGGCGCCCCATCGCCGCTACCGGTTCTCGTTCCGCTGCGCAGACAAGGGGCTCAGCCGCCGATGTTTCTCGTGCACGGCAGGCTCGGGCAGGCGTTCGTCAGCCCGCATTTTCTGGATCTTCTCGGGGCCGATCAGCCGGTCTGGGGTTTCCAGGCGCGGGGACTCGATGGCTTGCATGAACCGCACGCGACGGTCGAAGCGATGGCGGCGGATTACCTGCGCGAGATGCGCAAGCTGCGACCGCACGGGCTGTACTTTATCGCCGCGCTGTGTGCCGGCGCGTACATCGCCATCGCGATGGCGCGCGCGCTGCGCGAAGCGGGCGAGGCCGTGTTGCCTCTGATGCTTCTGGATCCGCCGCAACAGCCGCTGCAGCGATTCGATTTCAGGGAGCGCGCGCTGCTCAAGGGATTAAGGGCGCACAAGGCAACGGGCCGAATCGCTCCGGAGCTGGATGATCCCGTCTACGCGGCGGCGGCGGTGCGGACGGCAAAGGCGTTCGAGCACGCCCTGGCGCAGCATCGACCCCAGCCCTACGATGGCCCTGTCTATATGCTGGGCAGCCGCCAGAGGATGAGCGGCGCAGAGGCGACATTCCTCAGGAGCGTCTTCCCCGGCAAGCTCCGCCGCTTCGAGGTGGGCACGACGCACGACCAGGCGCTCGATCCGCGCAGCCCCGTGTTTGCTGAATACCTGGAGCGGTGCCTGGGGCTGATCCGGGGCTCGATCAAGGACCCCGCGTCGGGTCGATCCACAGACGCCGCCGACTAGCGCGGCGGGCTTCGCGGCTTCGACAGCATCAGCCGATGCTCAGTCGCTTTGAAAGGGGAGATTGCCATGCGCTTCGCATTGGGGCTAATTCTGGCGCTGCTGATGGTCGAGGCGGCACTCGCTCAAGACACGATAGGGGACCTTCTCGCAGCCGGCGGCAAGCGACTGACGAAGGATGAAGCGCTCGCCGTCCTGCGTCGCGCAACGATTTCCGGTCCAACCGCCGCCGGGGGCCAATCGCTGGCTGAATTGAAGGAGAACGGTACAACCTCGGGCTACCTCACGAACGCGACCCGCGCCAGGGGCGCGATCTTCGGTACCTGGTCGGTGGACGATGCCGGGAACTTCTGCCGCGACATCGAGCTGCGCTTCAGGGAGACGAGGCAAATCAAGGACTGCAGCACGCTATCATTGTAGGCAACCAGTTTCAGAATTCAATGATTTCGAGATAGGTTCTAGTCTCGGTCCGCCTGAGCAGTATTATGATGGCGTTCCGGGTCCCGCCGTCTTAGTTTTCCCGCCAGTCGCCTCGCCACGGCGGCGCACAAAGCGCGCGAGCAGGAGCAGAGCCGCATCGCCCGCGAGTTGCACGATGAGCTGGGCCCGCGCGCAAACCTCCGGCGAATCTTACAACGTCGGAGCTATCCCCGCCGGTTGGCCGGGCGCATGCCATGCGGCAGGTCTCGCGCGCTAAGGACCCCGGGGGGCGTCATTTGCCAGCCACCGCCGGATCATCATCGAGCGCAGCTCCGAGGCCCGCGGCCCGTCAGGCGCGCCTTCGCTGAACGGATGGCCCAGGTCGGCGAGGATGCTCACGTGCGCGTTTCCGCAACCCCTCATGCGTTCGACGAACGGCTCCGCACGCTCGGGGGGAAACAGCGAGTCGTAGCGCCCGATGAGCAGAGTAACCTTCCTGCATGTGGCCTCGCTCATGTCGACCGGGTCCAGAAGCTTGTCCCTGCAAAGCTTGGACAGGCTCGACAGTCGCGAGACGACGCTGTCGAGGAATATCGAAGTGACCTTTTCGTTGTCCGCGGCGCGACTTGCTATCAGCGAACCGAGGGACACTCCGTAGATCCGTATCTCGTCATAGCGCTTCGCCAGGTTGGCGAGCAGCTCGTCCACATCGTCCACCAGGGCGCG
>DATJVX010000008.1:0-35555 GCA_035501595.1 Casimicrobiaceae bacterium
GGACGATAGCGAGCGTAGCCATTTCGTAACTTCGTTTGCCTCTTTGCAACTGCTCTGAGGCTGCGCGTAGCTGCTCTTGGAACTTGGCGTGTGTCGCAGGAGCTTGATTTAGAATACGATGCTTCTCAAGGCTGGTTCTGAAATCCGTGTGTCGGTGGTTCAATTCCGCCCTTGGCCACCCAACATTTGCGGCCTGACGTCGGCAAACCCGAATGAGATCAGGCTGCGGCGGAGCGCCGGTGAAAATTGGACGAGCCCCGATCGAGACGGCGGATGAGGCGAGCGGGCCGAGAGGGCCGCGCATCCATGCGATCGACGGACTGCGCGGCTGGGCGGTCGCCCTGGTGTTCGCCGTCCACTTCAGCGGCAGCTTCACCGCGGTGCATCGCGCGACGAACTTCGACTTGGTCGGCGATTTCTTCTCCCTCAATCTGACCGACCAGCTGCTGTACTGGCTGTTCTACTCGCACTACGGGGTCTATATCTTCTTCGTCATCAGCGGATTCGTGATAAGCCGGAGCTTCGCCGGCGCGCGGACGCTCGGCGACTACGCGGTATTCCTCGGTCACCGGGTGCTGCGCATCTATCCTGCGTTCCTGATCTCTCTGGCTGCGGCGGTTCTGCTGTCGATCCGGGGCTCCGGGCCAGCCGCGTTCGACCTCAAGCGCCTGCTCGCGAACCTGGTCTTTTTGAACGGCGCCTTCACCCTGAACGTCGCTCCGTACAACGGCGTCACCTGGTCGCTTTTTTTCGAGTTCGTCTACTACCTCGTGTTTCCGATCGTTTTCCTGGTGGCGGCTCGGACCGCGCGACCGGAGCGCGCGGCGCCGGCGATCGGCCTGGCGCTCATCGTCGCCGTCGCGGCCCTCGGCTATCGCGAGTGGTTCCTCTATCTCGCATTCCTCGCCGGCACCGTGGCGGGGTTGCAGCCCGACGGCGCGCTGCGAGCGCTCGCCGCGCGCTGCCGCGACGGCTGGCTTCTCGGTGCCTACGTCGCGACGACGACCGCCGCCTGCCTGTGGCTGCCGCTGGCGCGCTACACGCCCGCGGGCTTCGACTGGCGGGCGCTCTTTCCGGTCTTCGTGCTGGTGTTGAGCGTCGTTACCGCGCTCACGATCGTCCGCGCGAGCTACGGCACGGGGTTCCTGCATCGTGCGCTGATCTCCGCTCCGTTCCAGATGCTCGGGCGGATATCGTTCTCCTTCTTCCTGATTCACACGCTGGTGATCGGCGTCGTGATCGAGTTCACCGCGCCGTATTTCGGCGGGCGCCTGCGGAGCGCAGCCGCGCTGGCGGTGCTGGCGTTTTCGTCGTCCTGCCTGCTCGCCGCGCTGCTCTACCAGATCGCGGAGAAGCCCTACTACGCTTTCCGCCGCGCATCGCAGCGCGCCGGCGGCGTGCGGGCCCGGACGCCAAACGGCCTGCGATCTTGACGGCGACCACGCCTAGCGCCGCCTGAGCGTGAGCCACAGGCGGTTGCGGCCTTCCTCGTAGGCGTAGCGCGCGTCGCCGGACAGCTCGCGCACGAGCCGCAGACCGAGTCCGCCGATGGCCTGGGATTCGCGCGTCCCGAGGGGCTCCGCCTCCGGCGCGATGGCGCTCGCCAGCGGATCGTACGGTGGCGCGGAATCCTCGTAGAGGAGCGAGACGGCGCCGTCCTTCAGGTTCAGCGCGAGGCGGATCGGCGAATCGCTCTCGCCGCCCAGGCCGTGCTCGATGGTGTTGGTGAAGAGCTCTTCGATGACGAGCCTCAGCCGCAAGGCGTCATCGCGGCCGACGCCGTTGCGCTCGCAGAAGGCGCCGGCGAACGCGGCAGTCTCGGGGAGCGCCGCGAAGCGCGCCGGAAAAACCGCCTGTTCCCTGGGAGGCATCGGCTCGGGCGAAGCCTCAGCGGTGGACGGGCCGCGCCCGGCGGGGCATGATTGCCTGCGGACGGGCGGGCGGAAGGATCGCGCCGCTGTCGTCCGTGATCCTGGGGGAAGAACGATGACGTCGATGAGTGTCGAACGCGCGGCTCGCGCGCTCGTAGCGGTTCTGTGTCTTTGCGCCGCGCCTGCGGCATTCGCTGCAGACATCGGCCAGGTCAAGGTCTCGCGAGGCCAGGTGACGATCGAGCGGGAGGGGCGGTCGCTGCCGGCGCCGGTCGGCACGCGGCTGCAGGCCGCCGATGTCGTGAAGACGGGCGCCGACGGCTCGGTGGGCATCACCATGGACGACGACACGCTGCTCTCCGCGGGGCCGAACAGCGCGCTTTCTCTCGACCGCTACGCGTTCGACCCGACCACGAGCAAGGGTCGCTTCGACGCGACGTTGAACAAGGGCACGCTGGCGGTGATCTCGGGACGGATGGCGAAGCAGGCGCCCGAAGCGATGACCCTGCGCACGCCCACCGCGATCCTCGGGGTGCGCGGCACGGAATTCGTCGTGAGCGTCAATGACTGAAGGCATGGGGCGCTCGATCGCCGCAGTCGCGCTCTGCGCCGCGCTCGGCGCGTGTGCGAGCAGCACGGTCGTCCTGCTGCCCGAAAAGGACGGGCGTTCGACGGCGGTGACGGTGAAGCAGGGCGACCGCGAGGTCGTTCTCGATCAGCCCTACGCGGCGGCGAGCGCGACTCCCGTGGGTCCGCGCGCGTATCGTTCCAATCCGCAGGAGGTCGAAGCCAAGTTCGGGACCGCGCTCGCCGCTCAGCCCGCCCGCGCGGCCAGCTTCACGCTGTACTTCGTCGAAGGCAAGGACGAGTTGACCGACGAATCGAAGCAGGTCGTCGATCGCATCCTGTCGGAGATCGCGCGGCGGCCCGTGCCGGACGTTCTGGTCGTGGGACACACCGATACCGTCGGCAGCGATGCGTCGAACGATGCCCTGGGCCTGCAGAGGGCGGAGGCGGTTCGCGCGGCGCTGGTCCGCCTCGGCATTCCGCCCGAGGACGTGCGCGCGGTCTCGCGCGGCAAGCGCGAGCTCGCCGTGCCGACCCCCGACGGCGTTGCCGAGCCGCGCAACCGCCGGGTCGAGATCGTCGTCCGCTAGCGAGGCCCGATCCATCGCAGCGCCAGGACGGTGACGTCGTCGGTGGGTTCCGCGCCGGCGGCGAACGCGCGGACGTCGGCGCTGACCGCGTCGACGACTGCTCGCGCGGTCCGCCGGCCTTCCCGCAGAGCGCTCAGCACCGCGCGCAGGCGCGCGGTGCCGTAGCGCTCGCCGCGCGGATTCTTCGCGTCGGTGACGCCGTCGGTCACGAGGCAGACGACGTCCTCGGCGCGCAGGCGCCGGTCGGCGGCCACGTAGGCGAAGCCCTCGACCGTGCACAGCGGCGGCCCCGCCCCTTCGTCGAGCCGCCCGAGCTCCGCTCCGCTCCGGCCGAGCAGGTAGGGGCTGTCGTGACCGGCGTTGCAGTACG
Source organism: Casimicrobiaceae bacterium (assembly GCA_035501595.1). Classification (GTDB taxonomy): domain Bacteria; phylum Pseudomonadota; class Gammaproteobacteria; order Burkholderiales; family Casimicrobiaceae; genus PALSA-1003. The sequence goes on from DATJVX010000008.1 coordinate 3,399, forward strand.
ACAGAGCGCCGGACTCGAGATCGAGGACGCCCGCGAAGGTCGTCACGAAATACATCTCCGGGTTGTCGCGCGAGAGCTCGTCGTTCGCGAGCCGCATCAATTCGCCGACAGAGGCGCTCGGCGTGCGCAGCGCGCTGCTCTTGTACAGCGCCTTGCTCACCGCCATGAACATGCTCGCCGAAAGGCCTTTGCCGGCGACGTCGCCGACCAGGAAGAAGAGCCGGTCCGCGTCGAGCGGAAAGAAGTCGTAGAGATCGCCGCCGACTTCGCGCGCCGGCGTCATCGTCGCCGCGAGCTCGACGCGCGGCTCGTTCGCGAGCGCGTCGGCGCGCGGCAGGATGCCGGTCTGGATGCGTTTCGCGGCCTCCATCTCGCCCGCGACATAGGCAGCCTCCTCGCGCTGTTTCTGGATCACGCGCTCGAGACGCCGGCGCTGCCGCCCCGCCTCCTGCAGCGTCAGCAGCAGCAGGACGCTGAACAGCACCAGCAGGCCTACCGCCGGCGCCGAGGCGTCGAAGACCATCCGGAAGCGCAGAAACGCGGCGAAACCCAGCGCGAGGACCAGAGCGATTGAGAGCGTGGCCACGAGCGCGGCGGCGCCCGGCTTCCAGCGCGGCGTGATCCAGATGAGCGTGAGCCCGAGAACGACGAACAGGGCGAGCTCGAGCGCCGCCGCCCAGCTCGGCCGCACGAGCCAGGTCTGGTCGTACAGGTTCTCGAGCAGCTGGGCGAAGATCTCGCTACCCGGCATGCGCTGGCCGAGCGGCGTGTTCTGCGAGTCGACCATGCCCAGGCCGCCCGTGCCGATCAGCACCAGCTTGCTTTCCAGATGCTGCGGATCGACTCGGCCGTCGAGAACGTCGGCCGCCGACACGTAACGGCGCGGGTCGTGGTCCGAGTAGTAGATGCGGAGCTCTCCGTCGGCTTCGGTGGGCGCCACGAAGTCTCCCACGGCAACGGTCTCCACTGCGGTTCCGCGCGAATACAGGCGGATCTCGGGCACGGCCAGCGCGACGCGCAGCATCTCCATCGGCAGCGACGGCACGAGCCGATCGTGGATGCGGGTCACGAGCGGAAGCGTGCGGATCACGCTGTCCGCCGAACCGGCGGAGAGCAGACCGTGGCCGGCAGCCGCGCGATCGATCTCGTCGATGTTGACGAGCGCTCCGGCATACGACGGGACGGTCACGGGCAGGGCCGGCCCCTGACGTGACGCGGCCCGATCGACGACCACAAAGGGCGGCGCAACCGGCTCGACGCCGGTGGGCTCCGGCGTCCCGAAGAGGCCGACCACCACACGGCCGCCGGCGATCGCGCGCGCGAGCTCGCTGTCGCCGGAGAAGCGGTCGGGCTCCTTCATGAGGATGTCGATGCCGATCGCCGCGGGCTGGGCGTGCTCGACCGCCCGCACGAGACTGGCGAGCTTCGCGCGGGGCCAGGGCCATTGCCCGAATTGCGCCAGGCTTTTTTCGTCGATCTCGACCACCGTGACCGGCATCGACGCGATCCTGCGCGGCGCGAAGATCTGGTAGGTGTCGAACCACGCGGGCTGCAGGCGCGGGCTCCAGCGCGGCTCGGTCCAGATGAGCACCGCGAGCGCGGCGAGCAGCGCCAGTCCGGCAGCCTGGACCCGGACGTGAGAGGACTGTGCGGGTCTCTCGGCCGCGCTCGTCACAGCGCGATTTCCATCCCGTCGTACGCGGCGGTGACGAGCAAGGGGGGCCTGCCGCCGCGCGTGATCTCCTCGAAGCGCCGGGTCTCGGCGAGCACGCGGTCGATCGCGGCGTCGCCGTGCACCGGCTCGTGATGGAAGAGGCAAAGCTGCCTGGCGCCGGCCATCTGGCAGAGTTCCACGCCGACGATGTTGCTGGAATGACCCCAGTCGGCCTTGACCGAGATCGCGTCGCTGAGCGAGTACATCGCGTCGAAGACGACCAGGTCGGCCCCGCGGAAGAATTCCACGAAGCTGTTCGTCTCCTCCAGGTCCGAAAGCGCGTGCTCGGAGTCGGTGGAGTAGATCAGCGTTTTGCCGTCCGAGGAGAAGCGGTAGCCGTAGGAGTCGCCGCTGTGGCGCTGGAGCATCAGCTCGACGGAGAGGCCCGCGATGTCGTAGCACCTCCGGGGCTCGAGGCGGACGAACTCGATGGTCGCGGAAAGCGCGGAGAACTCCACCGGGAACGACGGCGCCGCGTGCTGCCGCCGAAGCGCCTCCTCCAGCACCGAATGGCCGCCGTAGATGCGGATGCGGTTGCCGCGGATGTAGGCGGGCGTGAACAGCGGGAAGCCCATGATGTGGTCCCAGTGCACGTGCGACATGAACACGTGATAGGTCTGCGGGGAGCCGGGACCGTGCCGCGCGATCGCCTTCTGCCCGAAGGGCCGTACCCCGGAGCCCAGGTCGCAGAGCACGTATTCGCCGCCGCCGGTCTCGATCTCGACGCAGGGACTGTGTCCGCCGTAGGTCCCCGAGACGGACATGCCGAGACCGTCGACATAGGCGCCGATCTCGGCGTCCGAGGCGAAGCGGCGCCCGTCCGCCGCGCGCAGCGCGGCGATGACCTTCTCGCGAACCGCGGGCGCCGTCAGCGCGACGGGCAGCGAGCCCCTCGTGCCCCAGAAGCGGACGCGCTTCATCGCGCGGCTTCGTACGCCGCGAGCGCCGCGGCCGACATCTGCTCCAGCGCGGCGCGCACCGACGGGAAGACTTCGGTCACGTGGTTGAAGCGGGCGATGTCGAAGATCTCCTTCACGACGGGGCTCAGCGATGCGACCGCGATGCGCGCGCTGCGCGCACGCATCTGCTTCGCGGCCACCATCAGGACGCGCAGTCCCATGCTGCTGATGTAGTCGACCCCCTCGAAATCGAGGAGCAGCGCGGTGGTACCGTCGGCGGGAGCGTTCAGGATCGGCGCGAGCGCCCGCTGCAGCGCCTGCGCGTTCTCGTGATCGATCGGGCCCGCGGGAACGCCGACGACGACGTCGGCAAGGCGGCGGCTGGAAAATTCCACGGCATCTCCCTCCCGTCGATCGGCGCTGCCGGATGACCTCCTGGGCGATTATAAGGGCTCCGACTGCCGCTGTCGGCGGCCGATGCCTGTGCGCTGGCCCGCTCGGCAAGGGGAGCGATTGGACATAGAATGCACCGATGGCGGGGCCTCCGGAGGTCCACCCGACCACATCCGAGAAAACTCCGTGACTCGTCTGCGTTCGTTCGTGCCCGCCGTGGCGATACTGGTGCTCGCTGCATGCGGCGGCGGGGGCGGCGGCTCGGGATCGAGCAGCGCGCCGCCCTCGAACTTCACCGATCCGGCGCTCTATTCGACGCTCCCGACTGCGTCGCTGGCGAGCGCCGCGGAGCTCGCCTCGGTGACCCACCATCAGATCTCGGTCGGCGGCACGACGCTCGACTACACGGCCACCGCGGGCCACCTGACGGCCGCGAATCCGGTGACCGGATCGCCCGAAGCGTCGTTTTTCTACGTCGCGTACACGCTCGACGATCGCGACCCGGGATCGCGACCGATCACGTTCTTCTACAACGGCGGCCCCGGATCGGCAACGGTCTGGCTGCATCTCGGATCCTTCGGACCGAAGCGCCTCGCGACGGGCGAGCCTGCGACGAGCGCGACGGCGCCGTTCCCGCTGGTCGACAACACTGAGACGCTGCTCGACGTGACCGACATGGTCTTCGTCGATGCCGTCGGCAGCGGGCTCTCCGAGGCGATCGCACCGAACACCAACCTGACGTTCTGGGGCGTGGATGCCGACGCCGCGGTCTTTCGCGATTTCATCGTGCGCTACGTGGGTGCGAACAATCGTGGAGCGTCACCGAAGTTCCTGTTCGGTGAATCCTACGGCACGACCCGAAGCGCGGTGCTGGCGCACCTCCTGGAGACCGCGGGCGTGACGCTCACCGGCGTGGTCCTCCAGTCGTCGATCCTCAACTACAACAGCAACTGCGGGGTGTTCAATCCATCGTCGGCGGTGAGCTGCGCGGGCTACCTGCCGACGTATGGAGCGGTCGGCGACTGGTACCAGCTGGATAATCCGAGCCCGCCCTTGGCGCAACTGCCGACGTTCATGGACCAGATGCGCGCGCTGGCGACCGGCCAGTACGAGCCGGCGCTGATCCGGTTCCTGACGCAGGGAACGGCTCCCGATCCGAATCTCCTGACGCAGCTCGCCAACACCACCGGACTTCCGGCCTCCGGCTGGCAGGCGCGCTTCAATCTGTTTCCCGGCTACTATCAGATGAACCTGCTTCCGGGCGCGATCACCGGGCTCTACGACGCGAGGATGTCGGCGCCGGTCGGCGGCGCGCTGGCGCGCGAGGGCGATCCGTCGAGCACCTTCATCGAAGCATCGTTCGCCACCATGATCACGCGATACCTGTCCACCGATCTGCAGTACACCAACCCTTCGGTCTACGTCACGCTGAGCAATGCGATCGAAGGCTGGACGTATGCCCACGACGAGCTCGCGCTGCCCGACGTGATCCCGGACCTCGCCGCGGCGCTCGCCCAGAACCCGGAGCTCAAAGTTCTATCGGTCGGCGGCTACCACGATCTGGTGACGCCCTTCTTCCAGACCGAGCGCGACCTGGCCCGGCTGGGCCCGAGCCCGAGCGTCGCGGTGCGCGTGTACCCCGGCGGTCACATGACGTACCTGGACGATGGATCGCGCGTACTGGAGAAGGCGGACCTGGCGCAGTTCTACCGGTCGACCCAGTGATCGGCCGGAACCGGATGGAGGCTTCTCGATGAGTCGACCGCATCGCTTCCGCCTCGCACCGCTCGCGGCGGTCCTCGCGTCGCTCGCCTCGCTGCTTTCGGCGCCGGTTGCGGTCGCCGACGAGTCGCCGCCCGCGGCCGCGCAAAGGCCGCTCCGGGATCCGTGGCTGCCGCCGGACGCGCGCAACCCCTCGACCGCGCCGCCGACTCAGGGCGCGGCGCTGCGCGAGCAGGTGGAGCGCAAGCTCAAGCGCGACTTCGACGCCGCCGACGTGAGCGGCACGGGAACGCTGACGCGCGCGCAGGCCTCGGCGGCAGGCCTCGGCTACATCGCGCGGCATTTCGACCAGATCGACCGCAACAAGTCCGGGGTCGTGCGATTCGACGACGTGAAGCGCTATCTGCGCGAACGGGGTGCGCAGCTCGACTGACCGGACCTCGTCCGGGCCGGTCCGCTAGCGCCTGCGAGGCTTCGCGCGGGGCGCCGAGCGGCGCTCCGGAGCCTCGTCGCGCGCGTACACCTTCCGTCCGGCGACGTAGGTGGCGCGCACCGCCCGATCGTCGCCGAGCGTCATCTGCACGAACAGCGCCTCCTCCAAATCCGCCGCGTGGCGCATGCGGTACTCGATCAGCGGCGTCGACTTGAGATCGAGGACGACCAGGTCAGCCTCCATGCCCGGGGCGATGCTGCCGATCGCGTCGTCGAGATAGAGCGCCCGGGCCGTGCCGCGGGTGGCCAGGTAGAACGCGTGTGCGGCGCGCAGCGTGTAGCCATGCAGCTGCGCGGTCTTGTACGCCGCGCTGAGCGTCTGCAGCATCGAGAACGACGTACCCGCGCCGAGGTCGGAAGCGAGCCCCACGCGCAGCGGCCGCTCGCGGTCCAGCGCGGCGCGCAGATCGAAGCAACCGCTGCCCAGGAAGAAGTTGGACGTCGGGCAATGCGCGATCGCGGTTCCGGTTTCCTGGCACCGCCGAAGCTCCTCCTCCGAGAGCCAGATGCCGTGGCCGTAGATCGCCCGCTCCCCGAGCAGGCCGTAGTGGTCGTAGACGTCGAGATAGTGCCTGCGATCGGGATAGAGCTCGCGGACCCACTCGACCTCGCGCCGGTTCTCCGCGACGTGCGACTGCACGAAGCAGTCGGGGTGCTCGGCCTTGAGCGCGCCCGCGGCGGCGAGCTGCGAGGGGCTGCTGGTCACCGCGAAGCGCGGCGTGATGGCGTACAGAAGCCGGTCGCGGCCGTGCCAGCGGTCGATGAGCTCCTTCGATTCGTCGTAGCCGGTTCGAGCGGTGTCGAGGAGATGGCTGGGCGCGTTGCGATCCATGAGCAGCTTGCCGGCGATCGTCCGCGAGCCCAGCAAAAGAGCTTCCTCGAAGAGCGCATCGACGGAGGACGCGTGCACGGTGCAGTAGACGGCCGAGGAGGTGATGCCGTTACGCAGGCACTCGCCGAAGAAGAAGCGCGCCGTTTCGCGGGCGTGCTCGGAATCGTCGAAGCGCTGCTCGGCCGGGAAGGTGTATTTGTCCAGCCAGTCGAGCAGTTGCTCGCCGCCGGCGCCGATGATCTGCACCTGCGGGTAATGGACGTGGCAGTCGACGAAGCCCGCCATGATGAGCGAGTCCTCGCCGTAGCGCTCGATGCGCGTGCGTGGCTCGAGGGTGGCTGCGATCTCGGCGGCGGCCCCGAAGGCGGCGATGCGCCCGTCCTCGATCGCGACGATGGCGTCGGCTTCGTAGCGCATCGTATCGCGGAAGCCGTGCCGCAGCGGGTCGCCGGCATAGGTGAGCACCGGCCCGCGAAGCGCCAGCCTTCGCTTCGCGGGCGCTGCGGCCGCCCTGTTCTTGGCGCGAGTCGCCATCAGTCGGTCAGCGCTTCCCCGCGCCGGTGCGACCGGCGCCGGGACGCGCGCTTCCAGCGCCGGTGCACCCAGTACCACTGCTCGGGGTGACGGAGGATCAGGCGCTCCAGCGCGGCATTGTACGCCCGGGTCGCAAGGCGGATCTCTTCGCCTGCGTCCGCGGCGCGCTCGAGGACGACGGGCTCCTCGAAGCGCAGGACGTGCGAGCCTTCGCTCTCGCGCCAGCTCGCCGCCGGCAGCACCTGCGCCTCGGAGGCGAGCGCGATCAGCGCGAGGCTCCTGAAGGTCCACGCCTTATGGCCGAAGAAGTCCACGTCGATGCCGTCGGGTGGCGAGGCGTGCTGGTCGAAGGCGAACACCACGGCGTCGCCCGCGGCCAGTCGATCCAGGATGGCGTCGAGCGAGCCGCGCTTGGGAAGCACGCCGAATCCCGCCTTGCGGAAGCGCGAGTTGACGAACCAATCGAGCCAGCGAGGCTTGATCGGCCGGCGGACGAAGTGGATCCTGCCGTGCATCTGCGGGAACTGGCGGAGGCCGGCGACGGTGGCGACCTCCCAGTTCCCGAAGTGGCCGGTGAGGACGAGGATGCCCTTCCCGCGCTCGAGCGCGTTGGCGAATACGCCGACGTTCTCCACGCGAACCTGCGCCGCCTTGCGCTCGGCGCTCGTGCAGCGAAAGCGCAGGAACTCGGCGCCGAGGCGCCAGAGGTGCGCGTAGTGCGCCTGTGCGAGCCGCTCGATCTCGGCGCGCGGTGCGGCGTCGCCGAAGACCAGCCGCAGGTTGTCGAGCACGATGCGCCGGCGGAACGGAGCGAAGCGATACAGCAGCCTGCCGGACAGCGGCACGCGCGCGTCGCGCGGCAGGGCGAGCGCGACCGCCGAGGCGCTCACCCGATCGTGCGAGAGCGAGAGCGCGATCGACCCGATGCGATTGCGCGCGAGAACGCCCGCCGCCCGCTGCGAGACGCTCGCCTGCGGCGCGCCGTAGCCGTCGCGAACGACGGAGAAATCCGCGGGTTCGAGCTCGCCCAGCGCGGCTTCGCGAGGGAAAAGCTTGAGGCAGGCTTCCTTGGCTGCGAATCGCGCGGCGAGGCTCGCGCCGCGTCCGGCGCCCTCGCCGGCGTCGGCGATCTCCTGCGCGGAAAACAGGCCCAGCAGCTGCGTGGCGTCGTTCTTGGCGACCAGCCGCTCGATGCGGGCGATCTCGACGGTGTCGATGCCGCAGCGCGTCGCGCTGTCGTGCGGCGCGGGCGCGGCGCGCCGCATGCGCTCTAGCGGGCCGCGCGCAGCAGCAGCGCCGCATTGGTGCCGGCGAAGCCGCGGCAGAGGACGAGCGCGACGTCGCTCCGCGCCGCCTGCGCCTCGGTGGAGACGCGCACGCCGCGGCAGTCCGGATCGGCGAGCGCGTAGGTCGCCACGCCGGGGATCGCGCCTTCGCGCAGGGCGTGCAGGGCGAGAACCGCTTCGAGAATCCCGGCCGCGGCGATCAGGTGACCGAAGGACCATTTGAAGGCGGTGGCCGGCGGCGCGGCATCGCCGAAGACGCGGCGGATCGCAGCGGCTTCCGAGGCATCGGACTGCGGCGTGCCGTTGCCGTGCGCGGCGATCATCCCCACGTCCGCGGGCTCGAGCTCCGCGTCCTCGAGCGCGAGACCGATCGCGCGCGCAAGGGCGTCGCCGTCGTCGCGGATCGCGAGCAGCCCCTGCGCGTCGCTCGCGGAGCCGCCCCCCAGGACCTCGCCGAGGACGCTCGCGCCGCGCTCCTGCGCGGAAGCCTCGGTCTCGAGGGCCAGCGCTGCGGCGCCCTCGCCGAAGAGGCTCCCGTCGCGCCGCGCGTCGAAGGGCCGGATCGCATCCTTCGCGAGCAGGCCGACGTCGTGGTAGTAGAGCACCATCTGCGGCTCGATCGGCGCATCGTGGCCGACCGCGAGCGCGCGATCGGCTTCGCCGTTGCGCAGGGCTTCCGCCGCCTCGATCACCGACAGGGTTCCGCCGATGCTGTGATTGGTGATGCAGGCGTTGGAGCCCTTGAAGCCGTGACGGATGCCGATGTGCCCGAGCACGTTGTTGGGCAGCGTCCGCAGCAGCCACATCGGGTTCACGGTGTTGGAGAGCTCGCGGCCGAAGGCCGGCAGCTCCTCCTTCGCCTCGGTGAGCAGCGGAAAGTAGTCGTACTGGCTTTCGTAGTTGCCGCCGCCCGAGCCCACGTAGACGCCGGTCCGGTCGCTGTATCGGGCGGCGGCAGAGGCTTCGAGCGCGTCGCGATGCGCGGCGAACCCGCAGGCCGCCACCGCCCGACCCGCCGCGTACAGGCCGAGCAGATCCGTCCGGCGGATGAGCTTGTGCAGTTTCCGGTCCTCGACGAGCTCGCGTGCATTGAAATCCTGGATCTCGCCGGCCATGCGCCGCGGCCAGCTCGAGCTGTCCCACTGCCGGATCGGGCCGATGGCCGATCGGCCGGCGCGCACGGCGGTAAGGATCGCGGCCGGATCGCGCCCGGCGGCGCACACGGCGCCGGTCCCGGTGATGACGACGCGCTTCCTCGCCATCGCGGTCAGCCGCGCAATCCTGCGCCGTCGACCGCGTCCGGCCGCCGCAGCACGATACAGCTGTTCGAGCCGCCGAAGCCGAACGAGTTGGAAAGGGTGACGCGCACCCGGCGCCGCTCGGCGACGCCGCGCACGAGCGCGAGATCGCAGTCGGGATCGGGATCGCGCAGGTTGGCGTTGACCGGCAGCTCGTCGTCGCGGATCGCCAGCGCGCAGACCGCGACTTCGACCGCGCCGGCCGCGGCGATCAGATGTCCCATCGAGCTCTTGGTCGAGCTGACCGCGACGCTCTTCGTCCGAGGACCGAACACGGCGTGGATCGCCACGCTCTCGCTCTTGTCGTTCATCAGCGTGGACGTCCCGTGGGCGTTGATGTAGTCGACCTCGTCGGGCGTCGCGCCGGCGTCGGCGAGCGCCTGGCGCATCGACTGGATGGGTCCGTCGCCGTCCGGCGGAGAATCGGTGATGCGGTAGCTCGACAGCGAATTGCCGTCGCCGGCCAGCTCGGCGTAGATGTGCGCGCCGCGCTTCCTCGCCGAATCCCATTCCTCCAGCACCAGGAAGCCGGCGCCCTCCCCGAGAAGGAAGCCGTTGCGCGTGGCGTCGAACGGGCGGCTGGCGCGCTGCGGCGTGTCGTTGTCCGCCGAAAGCGCCGAGAGCAGGCAGAAGCCGGCGATGCCCACGGGGCTCAGCATCGAATCGAAGCCTCCGGCGAGCGCGAAGTCGACCGCACCGCGGCGGATCAGCTTGAGCGCGGTGCCGACCGCCTGGCCGCCCGAAGCGCAGGCCGTGTGGACCGACGTCGCGTAGCCGCGAAGGTTGTAGCGGCGGGTGAGCAGCGAGAGCCCCGTGGTCGACTGGCTGCGACAGAAGACCAGCGGGTTGTTGGCGGACGCATCGTCGAGCAGCCGCGTCGCGTCGAGCTCGCCGTTGGCGGCGCTGTGGTGGTGGACCGCGACCAGCTCGGCGAAGTCCACGCCCATCATTCCCGTGCCGACCGCGCAGCCCCAGCGCGACGCGGTGGCCTCCGTCGGCCGGATGCCCGCGTCCGCGAACGCCTGCTCGGCCGCGGCCAGCGCGAAGCCGTGCGAGCGGTTCGCGAACTTGAGAAGCTTCCGATCGTCGATTGCCGCGGCCGGGTCGAAGCCCTTTACCTCCGCGCCGATGCGAACGGGAAACCCCGATGCATCGAACAGCGTGATGGGCGCGCCGCCGCTGCGGCCGGCGCGCAAGGCATCCCAGGTCGTCGCCACGTCGTTGCCGACGGGAGTGACGAGCCCCAGCCCGGTGATCGCGACCCGCCGCCGCTTCATCGCCGCTCCTGCGCGGCGCCGAGGTTGAGCCGGGCCGTCGCGACGGTGCGTCCGTCGATCTCCGCCGTGAGGCGGACGGCGTCTTCGAGCTTCCCGCTCGCGGCGAGCTCCGCGCCGAGAACGACCGCGGAGCCGGGGGCAATGAACGAGCGCATCTTGACGTTGGTCATGCGCTGCGGCACGACCGACGCCGCGCGCGCTTCGCCCGGCGCAGATCGAGCGAGATCGAGCGCGAGCCGAATCTGGCTGTCGAGGAGCAGTGTCGCGGGGAACACCGGTCGCCGCGGAAAGTGGTCGGCGAAGAACGCTGCCGACCGGGGCACCTCCAGCAGCGCCCGCACGCTGCGCCCAGGCTCCGCCGCGAGCGCGGTGAGCTTCGGCGCCGCGACGCCGCGAAAGCGCCCCGCGGGCGCGCCCTCCGCGCGGAGCAGGCGAAGCCGCTCGCGCAGCGCCTCGGGCGCATCGAAATCGGCGACCGGCAGCATCGGGCCGAGGCAATCCCTGAGCTCGATCACGGTCGTGCCGTCGACCTCGGCCCGTCCGCCGTAGGCGATCGCCTCGTCGTCGCAGCTTGCGACCTCGACCGAAAGATCGAGCCGCGAGCCCGGCACGACGTCGGCACTGAAGATCGTCTCGGTGGCGAGCGCGGCGACCGGCCGGCCGCGAAACTCGATCGCGTCCATCGCGGTCCAGGCCGCGAGCTGGCCGACGGCTTCGGCGACCAGGCAGGAGGGGAACGCGGCGAGATCGGGGGGAACGGCGAAGCTCCCTTGCGCGCGCACGCCCGGCTCGAAGGCCGTGATCCGGTCGACGAAGGAGAACGCCGCGAAGTGATCGGGCATCGCTGCAGCGCGCCTTCAGCCCGCCGGTGCCGCCTCGCGCTGCGCGCGGATGACGAGCTTGCAGAACGTCTCGGGCGTGAATAGCCGCGGAATGTCCGCAACCTTCATCGGATTCGAGAAGCGCTCGCCCGGCACCTCGGAGAGATACCGCTTGAGCTGCGCGAGGCCTGCTTCGGTGAGCACGCCCTTCTGCTCGAACTCGGCCTCCGGCATGTCGCCGCGCGCGCTTTCGATGATCTTGCCCCGGGGAATCTTGATCTTGAACGCGCGCTCCAGCCGGAAGACCATGTCCAGGAAATCGATGGATTCCGCGTCGAGGTCCTCGATCAGCGAGACGTTCGGCTTGACCTCGTCCACGTCGCAGCCGAGCGCATCGGCCATCGTCTCGGCGACCTTGGGATAGACCGCCTGTATTTCCTCTTTCGTGATTGCCCTGTCCGTCATAGAAGTTCACTCCATTTTGAAGCCGCCGTCGACATTGAAGACCTGACCGGTCACGTAGTCCGAGTAGGGCGAGGCGAGGAACCATACCGCATAGGCGATCTCCTCCGGCTTGCCGTAGCGCTTTAGCAGGATGCGCGCCTTGACCTCGTCGCCGGCCATCGCGCGGACGTCCTGCGACATCTCCGTGTCGATGACGCCGGGGGCGACGCAGTTGACGGTGATCCTGCGCGGGGCGAGCTCGACCGCAAGCGCGCGGGTGAAGGCGTTGACCGCGCCCTTGCTCGCGGCGTAGTTGGTCTGTCCCCGGCCGCCTTTCTCTCCGGCGACCGAGGAGAGGTTGATGATCTTGCCGGCGCGCTGGACGATCATGTGAGGCACGACCGCGCGCGTGACGTTGAAGACGCCGCCGATGTTGGTGTCGAGGACGCTCTCCACGTCGTCGTCCTCGAACGCGGCGAGCTGGTTGTCGCGGATGATGCCGGCGTTGTTGACCAGGATATCGATGCGCCCCGCGCGCTCCGCCACGCGGTCGACGGCCGCCGCGCAGGCCGCGGAGTCGCGAATGTCGACCTTGTCGGCCGCGACGCGCCGGCCCTCGCTCCTGCCCTGGGCGACGACCGCCTCGGCGGCGGCGCCGTTGTCGCGGTAGAAGAACGTGACGTCGGCGCCTTCCGTCGAGAGAAGCTCGACGATCGCGCGGCCGATCCCGCGGCTGCCGCCGGTGACGATCGCGACTTTGTCGGTGAGTCTCGTGTCCATCGAAGCTCTCGCCGTTTCAGCCCGAGATCGCGAAGCCGCCGTCGACGACGAGCGTGTGCCCGGTGATCATGCCCGCTTCGGGGAGGCAGAGCAGGTACACCGCGCCGGCGACGTCGTCCGGCGTCAGTACGGGACCCGCCGGCGTGCGATGCGCGAAGTTGGCGAGCAGCTCGTCGCGATTGGGAAAGTAGCGCAGCGCATCGGTGTCGACCACGCCCGCGCTGACCGTGTTGACCCGGATCTGCCTCGAGCCGAGCTCCTGGGCGAGCGTGCGCACCAGCGATTCCAGCGCCGCCTTGGATGCTCCGATGAAGCCGTAGTTGGGCATTGCGCGCGAAGCGCCGAGGCTGGATAGCGCGATGATCCGCCCCCCGGGCGGCATCATCGGCACCGCGCGCTGCGCGAGCAGGTCGAGCGCGAGGGCGTTGGTTTCGAGGCACCAGCGCCAGTGCTTGAGGGTCATCTCCATGGCCGGCTTGAGCACGCCGCTCGCCGCGTTGCTGACCACGATGTCGAGATGGTCGAAGTGCTTCCGGAGTTCGGCGAACATGTCGTCGACGCTCTCGGGAATGCCCACGCTCGCCTGGAGGGCGCACGCGCGCCGGCCGAGGCCGCGGATCTCCGCGCACAGCGCCTCGGCCTCGTCCGCGCTGTTGTAGTAGTTGATCGCGACGTCGCAGCCCGCGCCCGCGAGCTTGCGGGCGATGGCGCGCCCGATGCCGCGCGAGGCGCCGGTGACGAGCGCGACTTTTCCGGCTAAGGCGCCTGGCATGATCGATCGATGAGGTGTCGGGCCCGCAGGCCGCGGAGGAGCGCCGTGCGGCGTGGCTTCTCGCAAAAGCGGCTTATTATCCTATGCGGAGGCACCGGCCGGCAACGATCGGCTCGGGAGTGGCGAGCCCTCTCGGCGGGACCTTCAGCGTTCGCCTGCCGCGCGCCGCGCGCGGATCAGCCGCTGCAGCTCCAGACACCAGTGCTTCTTGATGCTGTACCAGACGTCGGCGGCCCAGAGCACGTTGTGCGCGTTGGGATCGGGCACGGCGGCACGATGCGCCTCGTCGTTCGGATCGAAGGCGTTGAGCCAGGCCCGCATGGCGGGGTCGCGCGCGAGATCCGCCGTCGCCGGCACGAACACGTGCGAGTACTCCGCCGGCAGGGTCACGTTGCGGACCTCCGCCTTGCCGCTCGCGTGAAAGCTCTTCAGGCCCTCCAGCCCGGGGCCGTCCCAGGCGAAGAAATCGAGGCCGATGCGGAACCCCGTGAAATCCTCGACGGTATCGGGAATCGTGCGCACGCGGCTCACAACGATCCAGTGCACGGGCAGCGCCAGGGACCAGCCGCCGGTGCCGACGACCGAGGCGTAGGCAACGGAGACGCCGAGCACGGGACGCTCCTTGCCCGTCAGCGGATCGACGATCGACGTGCGGCTCTCGAATTGCCCGGTGAGCGGGTTGTAGACCTGGAGCGCGTCCCCGAACGAGCCTGCGAGCTCGTGCAGTATCTTGATGACCTGGATGCCTCCCTGGCTGTGACCGACCAGCATCGGGCGCATCCCTTCGTGCTCGTAGTACCACGCGATCTCGCCGGCCTGCTGCTGGCTGCTCGCATAGGGGCTGTGCGAGAACGTGCCGTCGCCCGCGTCGCGAATCCGGTTCTCCGGGTAGCCCATGCCGGTGAGGAACTTCCCGAACGAGCGCATCAGCAGCTCCACGGGATAGACCCCGCCATGGATGCTGAAGATCCGTGGCGCCGGTGCCTTGGCGAGCGTATCGCGAACGTCGGCATCGCTCAGGTGCTCCGGATGGAGCGCGAGGATGCGGTCCTCCACCGCGGGGTCGATCTGCACGGCCTTCAGCACCTCGCCGGCCGCCGGCTGCGACGCGACGACCGGCTCGTGCGCCGTGTAGGGCGCGGTGGCGCAGCCGGCGATCAGAACGGCAAGCGCCGCGACGAAAGCGTGCCGGGTCGGTCCCATTCAGCCCAGCCCGTGCATCAGGCCGAGCAGCGCGTCGGCGACGCGCCGGGCGGTGTCCGCGCTCAGGTCGGCGATGCGGTACGACACGCCGACCTGCATCCTGCCGCGAAACGTCGTGATCGCGAAGGCGAGCGGCGCGAGCGGTCCGGTCGGCACCGCCCGGACATATTCGAGAGCCGTCCGCGACAGGGCGGTTTCGGTCCAGAGCGGATCGATATTGAGGCTCGTCACGCCGGCCCAGATCGGATAGTGCTTGGCGAGGAAGCGGCGACGCCGCTCCGGCGAAAGAAAGCGCCAGGCGATCGCGGTCCAGCCCAGCCCGAGCAGCGTCTGCAAGTACAGCTTCTCCTTCTTGATGCGCTCGGTCTCCGCGTGAACATCGCCGGCCAGCCGCCGAAGCTCGACGCCGCTGGGCACCGCGTGCGAAATGCGCAGCGAGGCGAGAAACAGCCCGAAGGTCTCCTTCGCATCGGACTCGAATTCCCGGCGCAGGTTCACGATCGACGCGACGCCGAGCTCGTTGCGACGGTCGCCGTCGCGGCGCGGAACGACCGAGGCGAGGGCAAGCAGCAGCATCGCGAGCACCAGGTCGTTCACGGTGACGCCCCAAGCCTTCGCGGTTCGCAGCAGGGCGGAGAACTCGCGCTCGGGCACGCCATAACAGAGGAAGGCCTCGGTCGCCGGCCGGTCGGTGTGGCACGGCGCGCGCGCGGAGCGCCGGCAGCTTGCAGCCATCGCGGGCAGGCGCGCGAGCCCCCGCAGCGAGTGGCCGAAGTCGCGAAGGAAGAGGCGGCGGTACGTACCCGGATAGCGCCGCGGCGCCCAGGGCGCGGCGCGTTTGCTCTCGCCCGGCGCATAGGCCTCGAAGAGCCGCTCGAGAAGGACGGCGATGGAATCGCCTCCGGCGATGAAGTGATCGTAGGCGACCCCGAGGTCGAAGGCGGGTCCTCGATCGACGACGAAAAAGCGAAATGGGGTGAATGTCCCTTCGCTCGGAAACGCGCCGTTGAGCTGGCGCTCGATCTCCGCGCGCACGGCCTCATGGGGATCGCTGCCGGCGGAGAGCACCCTGAGCTCGACTGCGGCGGGACCGGGACGAAACTCGAATCGCCGTCGTAGCCGGTCGAGCTCGATGCGCGCGAGACCGGCCTCCTCCAGCCGTCCCCCGATGGCTTCCTTGAGCCGCGCAGCCTCCAGCGGATGGGGAACGCCGATCATGTGCACGGCGACATACGGGTGCAGCTCGCGCCAGCGCAGCACCATGGCCTGGAAGAGGTTGAGCCTTCCGCGAAGGCCGCCGCGCCGCTCGCGACGGTCGCTGTCGCTGCGGCGGATCGCCGCCTCGGGCCGCGACACGCCTTCGTCGCCGGACGCGCGCGCCGGAAGCGTCATTCGCGCCCCGCGAACCTCGAGCGGCGCGCGCGGATCAGCCGCTGCGCCTCGAGGCACCAGTGTTTTTTGACGCTGTACCAGATGTCCGCTGCGTGCAGCAGGTTGCTCGTGTCGATCGCCGCCGCGGGCGGCGGCGTCGCCGTGCCCGGCGTGTAGGCTTCGATCCAGGCGCGGGTCGCGGGATCGTGCGCCAGCTCCGCTGCCCGCGGGAGGCCGAGATGGCTCGCCGCCGACGGCAGGACCACGTTGCGGACCCGCGCCGTACCGGTGGCACGATACGGCTCGACGCTGCCGAAGTTTCCGGCGATCGCGTCCCACTCGAGGGAGAAGCCGGTGAAATCCTCGACCGTGTCCGGAATCTCCCGCAGGCGCGAGAGCATGGACCACTGCCCGAGCAGCAGACGCGGCAGCTTCCCGGTCGCGAGCGCCGCCGCGTAGGGAACCTCGAGCCCTACGACCGGGCGCTCCGCGCCACTCGCCGGGTCGACGATCGCGGTGCGCGCTTCGGCCATGCCGCGGATCGGATCCCACACCGGCACGGATGGATCGAAGTCGCCGGCGAGCTCGTGCAGCACCTTGACGACGACCATGCCTCCCTGGCTGTGCCCGATCAACATCGGCATCATGCCTTCGCGCTCGTAGTACCACGCGAGCGTCCCCGCAAGCTCGCGGGCGTCGACGTAGCTGCTGTAGGAAAGCGCGCCGTCGCGCGGATTGCGGATCCTTTCCTCCGGGTAGCCCATGGCGATCAGGAATTCGGCGAACGGCGCCATGGTGACGATGGGCACGCTGCCCTGCAGATCGATGATTCTCGGCGCCGGGGCGCGCGACAGCGTCTCGCGCAGCTCGCGCGCGGAGAGCCGCTGCGGATCGAGCGCGAGAATGCGCTCCTCCACGGCGGGGGCGAGCGCCGTACGCTCGAGCGCGAAGCGCTCGCCGGTGGCTTGGGCCGCGCCGCAGCCGATCCCGCCCCAGATCACCGCCGCGAACAAGGCCGAGCCGCTTCGCATCCGCGATGCTAGTCGTGGCTCGTCCGCAGCCATGGGAAGAAGCGCCCGGTGCGCGCGAGGTAGCTTCGATAGGCTTCGCCGTGCAGCCCGAGCAGGTGCCGTTCCTCGTTGCGGGCCTTGAGGTGCAGCAGCGCCAGGTGGACCGCGGCCATGACCATCACCGGAACGGTCGGCAGTACGATCGCCGTGCAGGTCATGAGCAGCATCGACAGCGCGTAGATCGGGTGGCGAACGTAGCGGAACATGCCATCGGTGATCAGCTGCTCCCGACCGGTGCTGCTCACGCCCATGCGCCAGCCCGTGCCCATCCGCGACCAGCAGAGGCTCGTGAGCAGCAGGCTGCCGAGCGCGCAGCCCGCCGCGATCCAGCGCAGGCCAGCGTAGGGCGCGAGCTGCGCGAAGGCGGGCAGCGCCAGCGGCGCATGCGAGCGAACGAGGGCGAGATAGGGAAGCGTCAGCCAGGCCGCGACGAGTGGGACCCAGACCAGCCACATCGCCCGCTCCAGGCGCTGCTCGGGAACGAGGCCGCCCAGCTTGCGGGTCTTGCGGTGCACGCGCACGATCATCATGCCTACGCCGATCCAGTAGGCCCAGATGGTCGCCACGAGCAGCACGCCGGGCCAGTTCCTCATGCTGCGCGGTCCTTCGGGCCCGCGCGCCGCGCGCGCGAGCGGAGCGAGATTTGTAAACGCAGTGGATTGCTCCTAGAATGCCGCTGGCCCCGCGCCCCCGAGCCAGTTCGCGAGATTCGTCGTAAGGACGCGATGCCGTCTCCGCCCGTGATCGAAGCGGCGCGTATGCAATCCTCCGTCCCGACGGCCAGCCTCCACAGCGTCGCCAACGATCCGCCCGCCCTGCGCATGCTCTGCATCGCATTCGGCGTGCTGCTGGCCATGCTTCCGCTGGCGCACGTCACGGCGCTGCGCAATACGTTCGTGGGGATCGTCGCGGTGCTGGCATTGCTGCAGTTTCGACTCGCGCCATGGAAGGGCGTACCGGGTCTCGCGCCGTGGCTCGCATGGCTCGCCTTCGCCGCGGCCTCGATCGGCTGGTCGGCCCTGCCGGAGGCATCGTTCCAGAGCTTTCGCAGCGACCAATTGTATCCGTTCGTGATTTTCCTGGTGAGCTTCGTCCTGGTGGAGGCTCTCGGCGGACGCCTGGCCTTCGCGCTCGGAGCCACCGCCGGCACGCTGCTCTGCGTGGCGACGATGTCCGCCGCCGTCATCCTCGGCACGGATCCGGACGCCGCGCCGCAGCCCGGCGTCCTGGGGTGGCTCGCTTGGAAGGCCGGCGCAGCGCCCGACTCGAACACCTACATCGCCTTCATCGCGGTCCCGCTGTACCGGATCGTCGTCCGGTCGCGCGCGGGATGGCGGCGCGGGGTCGCGGCACTCTGCGTGGCGGTGTTCGCGGCGCTCGGGTTCCTGAGCGAGAGCCGGACGCTGATCGCGACGCTCTTCGTCTCGCTCATCGGTTTCCTGATGGCGTTCGGCATCCTGCGCGGCACGCTGCGCTGGAAATCGGTCATCGGCATCGCCCTGGCAGGCTTGATCGTCTCCGCGCTCTGCATCGAGATCATCTCGCGCGTGCGCCTTCCCGAGGCGCGCCTGGCCACCCGCAGCGTCGCGCTGGAGATGATCGCCTCGGACTCGCGGCCCGCCATCTGGGCGGCCTACTTCGAGTACGTCCGCAAGCAGCCATGGTTCGGCGTCGGACTGGGACGAACGGTCCCGCCGCGTGCCTTCCACCTCGAGGACGACGCGGCGCTGCTCAAGATAGACGCCCAGGCCGGCGCCCACGCCCACAACCTCTTGCTCGACCTGGTGCTCGAAGTGGGCGTCGTCGGGCTCGCACTCTGGCTGTGGCTGCATTACGAGATCGTCCGGCTCGCCTGGCAACGGGCGCGCCTGGGCGGCGATCGCGAAAAGGCCTGGGCGGCCGCGGTCGTCGCGCTGGTCCTCGCGCTCCTCACCAAGAATTCCACGAACGACCTGGCGGTCTACGGCAACGCGATTCTGTTCTGGGCGCTCATGGGAGGCGCGCTCGGGCTGATCTGGCGCCGCGGAGAGCGCGTGGCCGAGGCGCTCGTTCCCCACCGCGCCCTGTCCGGACAATCCCGGGCGTAGGGGCCGAAACAACAAAGCCGGGCGTCGCCCGGCTTTGTTGTTGCTTGCAGGTATCCGTCAGGCGATCTGTATGTTCGACGCCTGCTTTCCCTTCGGGCCCTGGGTGACTTCGAAGCTCACCTTCTGCCCTTCCTTCAACGACTTGAATCCCGGCATGTTGATCGCCGAGAAGTGGGCGAACAAATCCTCCCCACCGCCGTCCGGCGTAATGAAACCGAACCCCTTCGCATCGTTGAACCACTTAACCGTTCCAGTTGGCATGTTTCCAATCCTATAAGCAGAGAAAAAAATCGGGTCGAACCCGTTTGATGTTTAATCTCAAGGACAGGAAAGTACGGCGCTTCGGCGACGGCCAATGAGCCGGACAGGTCGTGCTTTAGTACTTGAAACAAAACACGAAGCGGACTATACGCGGCGCTGAGACGGAGGTCAAACCGGCGTTCGCCGCCCCTTTTTGCCGGTCTTTGCCGGCTGCGCGGCCCCCGGACCGGCTTTAGGCGAGCTCCCCCCGGACCAGGGCGGCACCCGCCGCGAGCGCGCCGAGCTTCCGCCGGGCGATTTCGCGGCCGAGCGGCACCATCCCGCAGTTGGTGCAGGCGACCATGCGCTGCGCCGGGACGTGCTTCATCGCCGCCCGGAGCGTCGCCGCGACTTCCTGCGGCGTCTCGATGCGCTCGCTCGCGACATCGATCGCGCCGACCAGCACGTCCTTGCCCTCGAGCAGCGCCATCAGCTCGAGCGGCACGCGCGAATTGGCGCATTCGAGCGACACCTGGTCGATGCGCGAGCGCGCGAGCAGCGGAAAGGTCTGCTCGTACTGCCGCCACTCGGAGCCAAGCGTCTTCTTCCATTCGATGTTGGCCTTGATGCCGTAGCCGTAGCAGATGTGCACGGCCGTCGTGCACTTCAGGCCCGCCGCCGCGCGCTCCAGCGCCGCGATGCCCCAATCGCGCACCTCGTCGAAGTAGACGTTGAACGCCGGCTCGTCGAACTGGATCACGTCGACGCCCGCCGCCTCGATCGAGCGCGCTTCGTCGTTGAGTATGGCGGCGAAGGCCGCGGCGAGCTTTTCCCGGCTGCCGTAGTGCGCGTCGTAGAGCGTGTCGACCATCGTCATCGGGCCGGGGAGGGTGTACTTGACGCGGCGTTGCGTCTGGCCGCGCAAGAAGCGGGCGTCGTCGGCGAAGACCGGATGCCGCCGCGCCACCGGGCCGACGACCACCGGCACGGCGGCGTCGTAGCGATTGCGGATGCGCACCGTTTTCTTGTGCTCGAAGTCCACGCCCTCCAGGTTCTCGATCAGCGTGGTGACGAAGTGGCGCCGCGTCTGCTCCCCGTCGGTCACGATATCGATGCCCGCGTGCTCCTGGTCGAAGAGCGCCAGCCGCACGGCGTCGCGCTTGGCTGCGGCCAAGGCTTCCCCCTCGAGCAGCCACGGCGCCCAGAGGACCCCGGGCGTGCTCAGCCACTCCGGCTTGGGCAGGCTGCCCGCAATCGTCGTCGGCAGCAGCGTCGCCATCGATCCCTGTCTCCTGGAGCCTCCGCGGGCAGCGATTATAGCCGGCTCGCCGGGCGCCGCCCGCGGCTTGACGAGCGGCGCGCGGGCCACGTACCGTTGCTCGCCCGCGAGCGATGGGTTGCCATGCCCCGCGTCCTCTACGCCGATCACGACTACCCCGACATCGAGCTCGAGCGCAGGCTCTTCGCCGACGCCGGCGTCGAGCTCTTCGCCGCCCAGTGCAAGACCGAGGACGAGGTGGCCGCGGCGGCGACCGGTTGCGCGGGCATTCTCTCCCAGTACGCGCCGGTCGGCGAAAAGGTTCTGGCCTCGCTGCCGCGCCTGGGCATCGTGAGCCGCATCGGCGCGGGCTACGACAACATCGACATTGCAGCCTGCGAGCGCCACGGCGTCTGGGTCGCGAACTCGCCCGACTACGGCATCGGCGAGGTCGCCACCCACGCGCTCGCCCTGGCGCTCGCGCTCGTGCGCAACGTGGTCGCCTATCACCGCGACATCCAGTCCGGGCGCTGGAGCTACCTGTCCTCGGGCAGGCTCACGCGCGTTGCCGAGATGACGCTGGGCGTCATCGGGCTGGGACGCATCGGCAAGCGCATGGCCCACGTGTCGCGGGACGTGTTCGGCCGCGTCGTCGCCTTCGATCCCTATCTCATCGACGGGGACTTCCCGGCGTATGTGGAGAGACTGCGGGACCTGGGCAGCCTGTTCGCGCAGTGCAACGTCGTCAGCATTCACGCGCCGCTCACCCCCGAGACGCGCGGCATGGTCAACGCCGCGGTCCTCGCGCGCCTCGAGCCTGGCTCCTATCTGGTGAACACGGCCCGGGGCGCGATCGTCGAGATCGGCGATTTGCTCGCGGCACTCGATAGTGGAATACTTGCCGGCGCCGGTCTGGACGTGCTGCCGGCCGAGCCGATTCCCGCAGGCGATGCGCTCCTCGGCCATCCGAAGGTGATCCTGACTCCCCACGCCGCGTTCTTCAGCGTGCAATCCGAAGTCGACTTGCGACGCAAGGCGGCACGGAACATAGTCACCTGGCTCGCCACGGGCAGGCCGGACTACGTCGTGGTTCGAGGCACGAGGAAACCGGGGTCGTCGTAGGAGAGATCGTTGGCAGCCGTAGTCATCAGCCGGGTCCACAAGCGCTTCGGGTCGACGGAGGTCATCCGCGGTGTGGACGTCGAGATCGCCGACGGCGAATTCTGCGTGCTCGTCGGCCCCTCGGGCTGCGGCAAATCGACATTGCTGCGGATGATCGCCGGGCTGGAGGAAATCAGCGCGGGCGAAATCGCCATCGGCGGCAGGGTGGTCAACCGCGTTCCTCCGAAGGAGCGCGACATCGCGATGGTGTTCCAGAACTACGCGCTCTACCCGCACATGACGGTGCGGGACAACATGTCGTTCGCGCTCATGCTCGCCAAGCAATCGCGCAGCGAGATCGACGCGCGGGTCGGGAAGGCCGCCGACATTCTCGGCCTCGCGCAGCTCCTGGCGCGCTATCCGCGGCAGCTCTCGGGCGGACAGCGGCAGCGGGTGGCGATGGGCCGCGCCATCGTCCGCGACCCGCAGGTGTTCCTGTTCGACGAGCCGCTGTCCAACCTCGACGCGAAGCTGCGCGTGCAGATGCGCACGGAGATCAAGGAGCTGCACCAGCGCCTCAAGACGACGTCGATCTACGTCACCCATGACCAGATCGAGGCGATGACCATGGCCGACAAGATCGTGGTGATGAGGGACGGCGTGGTCGAGCAGACCGGCGACCCGCTCTCGCTCTACGACGCGCCGAACAACAGCTTCGTCGCCGGTTTCATCGGGTCGCCGGCGATGAACATGGTTCCGGGGACGGTGCGCGTGAGCGCGGGCGAGGCGCGCGTCGAGTTCGCCGGGGACGTCGCGCTGCCGCTGCCGCGCGGTGCTCGCGCTGCCGACGGCCAGGGCGTTCTCTACGGGATTCGCCCTGAGCACTGCTCGCTTGCCGACGGCGCCGGCTTGCCGGCCGAGGTCGTGGTCGTCGAGCCTACCGGCGCCGATACGCAGCTCTTCTGCCGGTTCAACGGTCAGGAGCTGGCCTCGCTCATCCGCGATCGGGTTGGCTGCCGTGCAGGAGACCGCATCCGGCTCAAGCCCGATCTCGCGCGTGCCCACCTGTTCGATGCCGCGAGCGGCGCGAGGCTGGTCGCATGATTTGCTCCAGGTCGAATCTGCACGACCCATATCAACTGCAGAACAGCCTTCCCTAAGGAGGAGAGCATGAGCAAGTTCAAGCGTCGCGATTTTCTCAAGGCCACCGCGGGGGTAGCCGCCGGAACCGCGTTGGGACCGGGCTCGGCGTTGTTGTCGCCGGGGGCCGCCGCCCAGAGCTACAAGGTCGCGCCGGAGAAGGGAGCCAAGCTGCGGATCCTGCGCTGGAAGCGATTCGTGCAGGCGGACGAGGACATGTGGGCGGAAAACACCAGGAAGTTCACCCAGGCGACCGGGACCGAGGTGCGCATCGACGCCGAAGGCTGGGAGGACGTGCGTCCCAAGGCTGCCGTTGCCGCCAACATCGGCAGCGGGCCGGACATCATCATCGGCACGTTCGAGGATGCTCACCAGTACCCCGACAAGCTGCTCGACGTCTCCGACCTCTGCAACTACCTCGGTGCGAAATACGGCGGCTGGTACGACGTCTGCAAGGATTACTGCACGACGAAGGGCAAATGGATCGCAGTGCCGATGGGTGCCGCCGGAGCCTGCCTGGTCTATCGCGAGAGCGCCATGAGAGCGGCGGGCTTCGAGACCTTCCCGAGGGACCTGCCCGGCTTCCTCAAGCTCTGCCAGGGCCTCAAGGCGAAGGGCATCCCGCCAGGCTTTGCGCTGGGCAACGCGACCGGCGACGCCAATACCTGGTGCCACTGGGTCGTCTGGGCGCACGGCGGCAAGATGGTCGACAAGAAGGATAACGTCGTGATCAACAGCCCCGAGACGATCGCGGCGCTGGAGTACGCCAAGCAGCTCTACGAGACGTTCATTCCCGGCACACTGTCGTGGCTGGATCCCAGCAACAACAAGGCCTTCCTCGACGGGCAGATCGGGGTCACCAACAACGGCATATCGATCTACTACGCGGCGAAGACTTCGCAGGACCCGAAGCTCCAGGAGATGGCGAAGGACATCAATCACGCCAACTTCCCGATCGGACTCGTCGGGCGTCCGACCGAGATCCACCTGTTCTTCCCGATGATGATCTTCAAGTACTCCAAGTACCCGAACGCGGCGAAGGACTATCTGCGCTTCATGATGGAGAAGGAGCAGTACGTGCCGTGGCAACAGGCTTCGATCGGCTACGTGACCCAGCCGCTCAGGGCGTACGAGGCCAATCCCATCTGGACGTCCGACCCGAAGCACACGCCCTACCGCGACCTCGTGAAGAACATGCTGCCGAACGGTTACGACGGCGAGATGGGATACGCGTCGGCCGCCACGATGGCGGACTTCATATTGGTCAACATGGTCGCGGAGGCGGCGTCCGGATCGAAGTCGCCGAAGGAAGCGGCGGAGCGGGCGCAGAAGCGCGCCGAGCGCTACTACAAGGTATGACGTCGCGCCGCGGGCCGGCTGGTCGGTTGCACTAGACCCGAAGGCGTGAGGCCATACCCGCGCGGTCGAGCGGCGCCTGGTAGCGCCGCTCGACGCGCGCATCCGTTTCAGGCTCCACGATGAAAACGGGATCGACGCCGAGCGCGCTCTCCCGGGCGCTCGACAACCGCAATGTCCTCGGGCTGCTGTTCATGCTGCCCGCGGGCATCCTGCTGGTCGTATTTCTCACCTATCCGCTGGGCCTGGGCACATGGCTCGGCTTCACCGACGCCAAGATCGGGCGTTCCGGGCAGTGGGTCGGCATCGAGAACTTCGAGTTTCTCTGGGGCGACGCGGTCACCCGGCTCGCGCTGTTCAACACGATCTTCTATACGGCGGTGGCCAGCGTCATCAAGTTCGCGCTCGGCCTGTGGCTCGCGCTGCTTCTGAACAAGCGTCTGCCGTTCAAGGCGTTCTTCCGGGCGATCGTCCTTCTCCCGTTCATCGTGCCCACCGCGCTGTCGGCGCTCGCGTTCTGGTGGATCTACGACGCCCAGTTCTCGGTGATCAGCTGGGCGCTCACCAGGATGGGGCTCATCCACAAGTACATCGATTTCCTGGGCGACCCGTGGAATGCCAGGTTCTCGACCATCGCCGCGAACGTCTGGCGGGGCGTGCCTTTCGTGGCGATCACGCTGCTCGCCGGGCTGCAGACGATCTCTCCGTCCTACTACGAGGCGGCGAGCCTCGACGGCGCTTCGTCATGGCAGCAGTTCCGCTACGTCACGCTGCCGCTCTTGACGCCCATCATCGCGGTGGTCATGACGTTCTCGGTGCTGTTCACGTTCACCGACTTCCAGCTCATCTACGTCATAACGCGCGGAGGCCCGCTCAACGCGACCCACCTCATGGCCACGCTGTCTTTCCAGCGCGCGATCCCGGGAGGGAATCTCGGCGAGGGCGCCGCGATCGCCACGGCGATGGTGCCGTTCCTCCTGGCCGCGATCCTGATCAGCTACTACGGGCTGCAGCGCCGGACTTGGCAACAGGGCGCCGGGGACAAATGACGACCGCCCAGGCAGCCGCGCTTGCGACCGACACGCGCGGCACCGACTACCTCGTGTCGCTGCCGCGACGCATCGTCACGCTCTACCTTCCGCTGGCGGTGTTTCTGGTGGTGCTGCTGTTCCCGTTCTACTGGATGGCGATGACCGCCTTCAAGCCGGACGCCGAGCTTCTCTCGCGGGACGGCAATCCGTTCTGGATCAGCAATCCGACCCTCGCACACGTGAAGAAGCTGCTGTTCGAGACGCAGTACCCGGAGTGGCTCTGGAACACGCTGCTCGTATCCATCGTCTCGACGTTCATCTCCATCGTCTGCAGCGTGCTCGCCGCCTACGCGATCGAGCGGCTGCGCTATCGCGGCTCGCGCTACGTCGGCGCGAGCATCTTTCTCGCCTACCTCGTGCCGCCGTCGATCCTGTTCATCCCGCTGGCGACGATGGTCTACAAGCTCGACCTCTTCGACACCCGCCTCGCGCTGATCCTCACCTATCCGACGTTCCTGATCCCGTTCTGCACGTGGCTGCTGATGGGATACTTCAAGAGCATTCCCTTCGAGCTCGAGGAGTGCGCCCTGATCGACGGGGCGAGCCGGTTCCAGATCCTGGTGAAGATCGTCCTGCCCCTCGCCGTGCCCGGCCTGATCTCGGCGGGGATCTTTGCCTTCACGCTGTCCTGGAACGAGTTCATCTATGCGCTCACGTTCGTGTCCTCTTCGGAGGTGAAGACCGTGCCGGTCGGCGTCGTGACCGAGCTGGTCGAAGGCGACATCTACCACTGGGGCTCGCTCATGGCGGGGGCGCTGTTCGGGTCGCTGCCCGTCGCCGCGCTCTACTCGTTCTTCGTCGAGTACTACGTTTCCGGCCTCACCGGGGCAGTCAAGGAATGAATCCCGCCGCAGCCGCGGAAAGCGCGACGACCCGGATCGCGGTGCTCGACGACTGGCAACACGTCGCGCGAGCCAGCGCGGACTGGGCGCCGGTGCTCGCTCGCGCCAGCGTCGAATTCTTCGCGGAGGCCTTCGCCGACGAGGACGCGGCGGCTCGCGCGCTCCTGCCCTTCGACATCGTGCTCACGATCCGCGAGCGCACGCCGTTCCCGGCCTCGCTCGCCGCGCGCCTGCCCAAACTGCGCATGCTCGGCATGACGGGCGCGAGGGCCGCGCTCATCGACGTGGCCGCGCTCAGGGCCCGAGGCGTCACCGTCTGCCATACCGGCGGCGGCCCGTCGGGTGCCTCGACCGCGGAGCTCGCGCTGGGGCTCATGCTGGCCGCGGCGCGCGATATCCCTGCGGGCGACGCTGCCGTTCGCTCCGGACGCTTCCAGCAGGGCACCCGGGCCGGCCCGGTGCTCGCCGGCAAGACGCTGGGTGTCATCGGCCTCGGCCGGATCGGCGCGCGGATGGCGCGCTATGGACGCGCGCTCGACATGCGAGTTCTCGCCTGGAGCCAGAACCTGACTTCCGAGGCGGCGTCGGCATCCGGAGCGGTCCTCGCGCCGAAGGACGAGCTCCTCTCCAAGTCTGACGTCGTAAGCCTGCATCTCGTGCTCTCGGAGCGCACGCGCGGGATCCTGGGCGCCACGGAGCTCGCACGCATGAAGCGCGGCGCGATCCTGGTCAACACCGCGCGAGCGGCCCTGGTCGACGAAGCCGCGCTCATCGACGCGGCCCGTTCGGGCGGAGTGATCGCGGCGCTGGACGTGTTCCATCGCGAGCCTTTGCCGGCGGACTATCCGCTCTGCCGCGCGGCCAACGCCGTGCTGACGCCGCATCTGGGCTACAGCGCGCTGGAAGTCTACGCGGAGTACTACCGCCACAGCGTCGAGAACGTGCTCGCCTATCTCGACGGCAAACCGATTCGCGTCGCCGACGCCGCGGGCCACTAGCCGTGCGATTGCGGCGCAATGGAGGACGATCGTGCTGAAGATTCTGGGCAGGAAGACATCGAGCAACGTGCAGAAGGTTCTCTGGTGCTGCGGCGAGGTCGGTGTCGCCTTCGAGCGCACCGACATCGGCGGTCCCTTCGGCGGGAACAAGACGCCGGAATACCTCGCACTCAACCCCAACGGGCTCGTCCCGACGATCGACGACGACGGGTTCGTCCTCTGGGAGTCCAATGCCATCGTCCGCTACCTCGCGGCGAAGCATGGGAAGGGCGTGCTGCTGCCGAGCGAGCTGCGGCACCGCGCCGACGCCGAGCGCTGGATGGATTGGCAGCTCGCCGTCATCGGGCCTCCGATGGGCGTGCTGTTTCGCGCGCTGCTGCGAACGCCTCCCGATCAGGTCGAGGCCGCGGAGATCGAAAGCGCGCGGCAGCGCGCCGCCGCCGCGTTCTCGATCCTCGACGCGCAGCTGGGGCGAACGAGGTACGTCGCCGGCAGCGAGCTCACAGTCGGCGACATCGCGCTGGGCTTCGCCCCCCACCGCTGGTTCCTCATGCCCGTCGAGCGGCCGCGGGCGGCCAACGTCGAGCGCTGGTATCGCGATCTTTGCGAGCGCCCGGCCTACCGCGAGCACGTCGCCGCCGCCTGATGCCGATTCGGCCAGCCGGGCGCGAGCTGTCGGCGCCGGACCGGATGCGCTAGAATGTTTCGCTCAAAAGGGCTACGACCATGGACATCCAGGACAAGATTCGCGAGGACGTGACCGGCCACCCGGTCGTTCTGTACATGAAGGGCACGCCGCAGTTTCCGCAGTGCGGCTTCTCGGCCGCGGCGGTGCAGATGCTGCAGGCCTGCGGCGTCGATCGGTTCTTCTCGGTCGACGTGCTTGCCGATGCGCAGGTCCGCCAGGGAATCAAGGACTACGCGAACTGGCCGACGATCCCGCAGCTCTACGTCAACGGCGAGTTCGTCGGCGGCTGCGACATCATGCGCGAGATGTATCAGTCGGGGGAGCTGCAGCAGCTGCTGACTCGGCAGACGGCGTAGGATCCCGCCGGCGCGCCTTGCGCGCCGCCTCAAGTCCGGGCGCGATGGATGCGCCGGACTTCCACGATCCGCCGCAACGCCCGCATCACGTGGGCGAGATGCCGGCGATCGCGCACCTGCACGCTGAAGAACATGTTGATGACGCGGTCGCCGTCCGGGCGCTCCATCGACAGGTACTCGATGTTCGCCCCGGCGTCGGCGATCTCTGTGGCGAGCTTCGCGAGGAGTCCGCGGCGGTCGTCGACGAGGAGCCGCACGCCGGCCTCGAAAACGCCGTCGACCTGCGGCGCCCATTCCACGTCGACGACCTGATCGGTGTCCACACGCCCCTTGCGCAGCGTCTGGCAATCGCGCGTGTGCACCAGCAGTCCCTGTCCGCGCCGGAACTGGCCGACGATCGCGTCGCCGGGAATCGGCCGGCAGCACTTGCTGTACTGGATGGCGACGCCCTCGACGCCGCGAAGCTGCAGCGCGCCAGGGCGAGCCTTGTCGGCGGGCGCGTCCTCGGCGCTGCGAGCCTGGGCGCGCGTCAGCGCCTGCGCGACGACGAAGGAGAGCCGCTTGCCCAGCCCGATGTCGGCCAGGACCTCGAGCCTGCTCTTGGCGCCGTACTCGCGCATGAGCGCATCCCAGCGCTCGCCGGTGATCGAGGTCGGCGACACCTTGAGCGAGGCGAGAGCCTGGTCGAGCATCCGCTCGCCCAGCGCCGCCGATTCCTTCTGCTGTAGCGACTTGAGGAAGTGGCGGATGCGCGAGCGCGCCTTGCCGGTGGCGACGAAGTTGAGCCACGACGGATTGGGCCGCGCCGAGGGCGCCGTCGTGATCTCGACCTGATCGCCGCTCTTGAGCTCGGTGCGCAGGGGCATGAGCTCGTAGTTGATCCGCGCCGCGGTGCAGTGGTGGCCGATGTCGGTGTGCACCGCGTAGGCGAAGTCGACCGCGGTCGCGCCGCGCGGGAGCGCCATGATCTTGCCCTTCGGCGTGAACACGTAGATCTCGTCGGGGAAGAGGTCGCCCTTGATGTGCTCGAGAAACTCCTTCGAATCGCGCGACTCCGACTGGATCTCGAGCAGGCTCTGGAGCCAGCGGTGCGTCTGCTGCTGCGCCTCGGCGAGGTCGAGCTGGCCGCCGGCCTTGTACAGCCAGTGCGCGGCCACGCCCGCCTCCGCCACGTGATGCATATCGTGGGTGCGGATCTGCGCTTCCAGCGGCGTCCCGAAAGGCCCGAACAGCGTCGTGTGCAGCGACTGGTAGCCGTTGGCCTTGGGGATCGCGATGTAATCCTTGAACTTCCCCGGGATGGGCTTGTAGAGCCGGTGCAGCACGCCCAGCGCCGCGTAGCAGGCGGTGGTGTCCTTGACCAGCACGCGCACGCCGTAGATGTCGAACACCTGCGCGAACGTGTAGTGCTTCTCGCGCATCTTCTTGTAGACGCTGTACGCGGTCTTCTCGCGCCCGCTCACGGTGGCCGCGATGCCGTCGCCTTTGAGCCCGTCGCGGATCGACTGCATGATCCGGTTCATCACCTCGCGGCGGTTGCCGCGGGCCGCCTTGATCGCCTTGTTCAGCACGCGGTAACGAAGCGCGTGCAGGTGCTTGAAGGAGAGCTCCTGCAACTCCTGGTAGAGCGCGTTCAAGCCCAGGCGGTTGGCGATCGGCGCGTAGATGTCGAGCGTCTCGCGGGCGATCCGGTGGCGATGCGCGGAGGCCATCGCGTCGAGCGTGCGCATGTTGTGCAGCCGGTCGGCGAGCTTGATCAGGATGACGCGCACGTCCTGCGCCATCGCCAGCAGCATCTTGCGGAAGCTCTCGGCCTGGAGGTCTTCGCGCGACTGGAACTCGATGTGGTCGAGCTTGGAGACGCCGTCGACCATGTCGGCAACCGGCTTGCCGAACGAGTGCTCGATCTCCGACTTGGTGACGCTGGTGTCCTCCATCACGTCGTGGAGGAGCGCTGCGGCGAGCCCCTGGGCGTCAAGCCGCCACTGCGACAGGATGCTGGCTACCGCCAGCGGATGGGTGATGTAGGGCTCGCCCGACTTGCGAAACTGGCCCTGGTGGGCGTGCTCGGAAAACGCGAACGCGCGCTCGACCAGCGCGACGTCGGGGGGCGGCAGATAGTGACCAAGATGTCGGGTGAATTCGGCGATTTCCGGCATGCTCGGGTCACATCGGAGGTATTCCGCCTCTAGCTCAGCGTCTGCGGCTTGAGCAGCAGCTCGATGCCGACCTTGCCCGCGGCGATCTCGCGCAGCGCGATAACCGTCGCCTTGTCGCGATCGGGCTCGAGCAGCGGCTGCGAGCCGGCGCTGATCTGGCGCGCGCGGTTGGTAGCCGCGAGCGTCAGCTCGAAGCGGTTAGGAATCTTGGACAGCGCATCTTCGATCGTGATCCGGGCCATGGTCATCCATTCGAGGTCAATTGGTCGAGCAGCGCCCCGTGCAGCCGGCGCTGCCGCTCAGCGCGCAGCCTGGCGGCGCGCACGATCGCGCGCAAGTCGTCGACTGCCGAAGCAAACTCCTGATTAATAATAACATAATCGAATTCGCTGCAATGGCGCATCTCGTCGCGGGCGCCGACCAGGCGGCGGGCGATCGTGGCCGCGTCGTCCTGGCCGCGGCGCATGAGCCGCTCGCGCAGCGAGTCGAGCGAGGGCGGAAGGACGAAGACCTGGACCGAATCCGGGACGATCCTTCGCACCTGGGCCGCGCCCTGCCAGTCGATCTCGAGGAGCACGTCCTGTCCGGCGTCGACCTGCGCCTTGAGCCAGGTCGCGCTCGTCGCGTACCAGTTGCCGTGGACCTGCGCGTGCTCGAGAAACTCGCCCGCGTCGTGCAGCGCGGCGAAGCGCTCGGCTGTGACGAAGTGGTAGTGGACGCCCTCGGTTTCCCCGGGACGTGGAGCACGTGTCGTATACGACACCGACAGGCGGATCGCCGGTTCCCGGGCGAGCAGGGCGCTGGTGAGGCTGGTCTTCCCGGCTCCTGAAGGGGCCGCGACCACGAACAGATTGCCCGCAGCGGAAGGCATGCGGCGTGCCTATTCGACGTTCTGGACCTGCTCGCGCATCTGCTCGATCAGGACCTTGATCTCGAGCGCGGCCTGCGACAGCTCCGCGTCTACCGACTTCGAGCCGAGGGTATTGGCCTCGCGATTGAGCTCCTGCATGAGGAAGTCGAGCCGCTTGCCGCTGGCACCGCCTCCCCCGAGCACGCGACGCACCTCGGCCACGTGGGCCGCCAGGCGGGAGAGCTCCTCGGCGACGTCGATCTTGGCGGCGAACAGCGCCAGCTCCTGCTTGAGCCGCTCCTCGTCCGGGTCGAGGCCGGCTTCCTTGAGACGCGCACCCAGCTTTTCGACGTAGGCGGCATGGATCGCCGGGATGCGCGGCGTCACGCGCTCGACCTGCGCTTCGATGCCGCGACAGCGCTCCTCGAGCATCGCCTTGAGCTTCCCGCCCTCTCGCAGTCGCGACGCAGTGAGCTCGGACAGCGTCGCGCGCGCGAGCTCGACGACGTGCTCGGCGAGCACCTCGGGCGCGAGCGAGGGCGAGGTCAGCACGCCGGGCCAGCGCAGGATGTCGGCCACGCTGATCGGCGCGCTGTCCGGCGAGTGACGCAGAACCTCGCCGGCCGCATCCCGCAGCTGGACCACGCGGGCGGCGTTGATCGCCAGCGTTTCCGTACCGGCAACGGCATGGTTGAGCGTGACTCGGCAGTCGACCTTGCCCCGGCGCAGCTCGCCGGTGAGCAGATCGCGCAGGGCGGCATCCAGCGCGCGGAGCTCGTCGGGAAGCTTGAGCTGGACGTCCAGATAGCGATGGTTGACCGACCGCAGCTCCACGGTCAGCGAGAAGCCCGGCAGCTCGGCCGCGGCCACGGCGAAGCCGGTCATGCTCGCGATCATGGCGTGCGCGGACGCTTGGAGACGAGCCGCTGGAAGAGGGAGAAACTCAATGAAATCTTTACTTTATGCGCGGGCTTGCCGAGAATGTAGAGGTTATCAATCGCACGCGCAAGTAGCGGCGGAACGAAACTTGCTCCGCCGACGCCTCTATGGGCGCGACCAATCAAGCCCTCCCGTCCGGCTACC
>DATJVX010000009.1:0-37270 GCA_035501595.1 Casimicrobiaceae bacterium
CAGCATCTGAGGTTCATGCTGGAACGCAATTGACCGGTTGAATGTAGCGAATTCATTCGCGCGCGCCACTGGCCGGATGAATCCGGCCCTGCAATCCCCGCTTGCGCGGGGACGACTCGCTCCATGCTCGTCGACTTCTTCCTCCATCTGAAGGCCGCCAGGCTCCCGGTCTCCACCCGCGAATTCCTGACGCTGCTCGATGCGCTCGAGCACAACGTCGTCTCCAGCAGCATGGAGGAGTTCTATTTCCTCGCCCGCGCCTGCCTGGTGAAGGACGAGGCGCTGTACGACCGCTTCAATCTCGCCTTCGGGGCGTACTTCCAGGGCGTGGAGGGCATCTTCGACATCCGCGCCGAGATCCCGCAGGAGTGGATCCGCAAGGCGATCGAAGGCACGCTGAGCGACGAGGAGAAGGCGCTCGTCAAGGCGCTCGGTGGCTGGGAGAAGCTCATGGAGACGCTCAAGAAGCGTCTCGACGAGCAGCGCGCGCGCCACGAGGGCGGCTCGAAGTGGATCGGCACCGCGGGCACGAGCCCGTTCGGCGCGTACGGCTACAACCCCGAAGGGATCCGCATCGGCCAGGAAAGCGGGCGCAGCCGCAGCGCGGTCAAGGTCTGGGACGAGCGCAGCTTCGCGAACCTCGACGACTCGGTGGAACTCAATACGCGCAACATCAAGGTCGCGCTCCGCAGGCTGCGCCGCTTCGCCCGCGAAGGCGTTCCGGAAGAGCTCGACCTCGACGCGACGATCGAGGGCACCGCGAAGAACGCCGGCTGGCTCGACCTGCACCTCGTCCCGGAGCGGCGCAACCGCGTCAAGGTGCTCCTCTTTCTGGATGTCGGCGGCTCGATGGACCCGCACGTCGCGGTCTGCGAGGAGCTCTTCTCCGCGGCCAAGACCGAATTCCGCCACCTCGAATACTTCTACTTCCACAACTGCGTCTACGACTACGTGTGGCGCGACAACGCCAGGCGGCGCAACGAGCGCGTTGCCACCTTCGACATCCTGCATAAGTACGGGCCCGACTGGCGGCTGATCTTCGTCGGCGACGCCGCGATGAGCCCGTACGAGCTGTCCGAATCGGGCGGGAGCGTCGAGTACGCGAACGACGAGGCGGGGATCGCCTGGCTGCAGCGTCTCTTCGACGCCTATCGCCGCGCCATCTGGCTCAATACCGAGCCGGAGCGCAGCTGGAGCTACAGCCGATCGACGCAGATGATCCTCGGCGTCCTCGGCCCGCGCATGTTTCCGCTCACCCTCGAAGGCATCCACCGCGGCATCGCGCTCCTGCGTAAGTAGACTACAGCGCACTCGACCCGCCGGGCGGCTGGACTATAATCGCCCGCGAAGGGTGCTTACTTCCGGAGGCTCGCATGCGCAGAGGTCTCGTTCTCGCCGCGGCGCTCGCTGCCGCTGCATTACCCGGTGCCGCGGAAGCGATCAACTGTTACGCGGTACTCGATCGCAGCAACTCGACGATCTATCAGGATACGCAGCCGCCGTTCGACTTGAGCGAAGCCGGTCGCCCGGCACGCGACGCGATGCGCGCGCGCGGCGAGTTCCTCACCATATCCGACGCCGACCGCTGTCCGCTGATCGCCGCTCCGCCCGGCGTCACGGGGTACCAGCCGGCCAGCGTCGACGACATCGTCGCCGGCATCCGGCCTTATGGCTCCGGGGCGGTGTCGACGACGAGCGCCGCCGCCGCGGGCGGCCGCGGCAACGCGCGGCCCGCTGCGCCTGCGACTTCGACGCGCAGCAGCTCGTCGGGGATGCGCACCTACTGATTCGAACGCGAGGCATCCGCTCGCGCGCTCACGGGCCGGATCGAGTTGGCGCGCCCGCGGACGCGACGCCCGGCGGCACGGTCGCGGCGCGCGGCGCGAGCGCATACCACGCGATTGCGAGCGCCACCAGCGCCCAGACGATGGCCGGGCCGGTGGGCAGGTCGAGCGCGGTCGAGATGACCAGGCCGGCCGCGTACCCCGCTCCACCCAGGCTCCATGCGGCGAGCAGCCGGTGCCTCGCCATCCGGCGCGTCGCGAGCGGCGGAACGATCAGCGTCGCGAAGACGAGATACACGCCGACGAGCTGCACCGACACCGTGACGGCGAGCGCGAAGAGCGCGTAAAAGCCGATCCGGCCCAGCTTCGCCCCCCAGGCCAGCCAGAGCGCGAGGATGCCGGCGTAGATCGCCGCGGTCCAGGCGAGCCAGCGCGGCTGCACCCAGAGAATCTGGCCCACCAGCAGGTCGCGCAGGTGCTCGCTGCCGTGGACATTGCTCGCGAGCAGCAGCACGCCGCCGGTCGCGGCGAGCACGAATACCACGCCGATGACCGCTTCCTGGACCTCCGGCCAGACGCGCTCGGTCCAGGTGAGGAGCAACGCGCCCGCGAGGGCCGCGACGAGCGCGGCGGCCTGGACCGCGATCCCCTCGGGCTCGAAGCCGGCGCGATCCGCGAGCAGCACGCCGCAGCCCGCAATCTGCGCGATCGCGAGATCGATGAAGACGATCCCGCGGGAGAGCACCTGCATGCCGAGCGGAACGTGCGTCGCCGTGACGAGCAGCCCCGCGACGAGGGCGGGCAGCAGGATCGAGAAGTCCAGCGCGCCGCTCGTCATTGCGCCCCCTTGAGCAGCCGATCCACCGTGTCGTCGAAGAGCCCGAGCAGATCCTTCGCCCGATCGTCGCCGCCGACCGTGAACGGGAGCGCGACCGCGTTGATCTTCGCGCGCTCCGCGATCCACTGCGAGGCCCGGTCGCTCTGGTAGGCCGCGCGGATCACCATCTTCGCGGGCGTGCGCTCGAGGGTGGCGAGCACGTCGGCCAGGTGCGAGGTCGTGGGCTCGATCCCCGGCTTGGGCTCGAGCGCGGCGACCTCCTTCATCCCGAGCCAGTTGAGGAGATAGGTGAAGTCCTTGTGGTGAACGATCACCGCGACGCCCTTGAGCGGCGCGGCTTCCCGCTCCCAGCGCGCGATCGCCGCGTTCCAGCGCGCCGCGAAAGCCTTGCCGCGCTCCTGGTAGTAGCCGGCGTTGGCCGGATCGAGCTCGGCCAGCCGCGCGCTGAGCGGCCCGGCGACCCGGGCGATGTTGCGCGGATCGGTCTGGATGTGCGGGTTGCCCAGCGGATGCACGTCGCCCTCGGCGCGGTCGAGACGGGCCGGCTTCTCGAGCATGGGCACGTTCGGTGCGGCTTCGAAGTACGCCTGCTTGCCCGGCTGCACCTTCGGGTTGCCCGCCTGCTGCAACACGAGCGGCAGCCAGCCGATCTCGAGCTCGGCGCCGGTCGCCACCACGAGGTCGGCGTTGCGGGCGCGCGCGATCAGGCTCGGCTTCGCCTCGACGTGGTGGGGATCCTGGAGCGCGCTCGTCGCCACGTACACGTTCACCTTGTCGCCGCCGAGCTCCTGGGCGAGCGCGCCCCACTCGGGCACGGTGGCGAAGACGTTGAGCGCGGCCGGCGCGGGAGCTGCGAATCCCGCGAAGGCCAGCGCGGCGAGACTGCGAAGGAAGGTTCTCATGGCGACTCCTTCAGAACTTGTGCGCGCCGTGCGCGCCGAGCGTGAGGATGTATTGCACGAAGAGCTGGTGGTCGGTTACGCCGGCCTGGTTCCGGCTTTGCGCGACCTGCAGGCGCAGGCGGGAGAACTCCGACGGCGTCCAGTCGACCATCAGCGTGTAGCGCTCCGGGTGGAACACCGGCGCGTCGAGGTACCCGCCGTTCGCGCCGTAGTCGGGACTGCCCGGATCGAGCCGGTCGTAGCGCGCGCCGACTCGCCAGTAGGGCATGAACTGCCACACGCCCTGGAGGTACCAGCCGTTCTGCGACGAACGGTACGCGGCGGTCTGCATCAGTCCGAGCGTGTCATCGCGGTCGTAGGTGAGATCTCCGTGCTCGCGGCGCCAGATGTACTCGCCCTGGAGCTTGAAGTTAGTCTCCTGGGCGTTGCCGTGGGGCGCGTACTTCCACACGAAGTCGGCCATGGCGACGTCGCTCGTGCCCGAGAAGCCCGTGTCCACGCTGCGGGCGAAGGCGTCGGTGACCGTCGAATCGCGGTCCTGCGCCCGCGTATGGAGATAAGACACGCCCGCGCGCCAGCTGTGGCTGTCGCCGATGTCGCCGCCGGTGTGCGCGTAGGCGATGGCGGCGTTGACCGCGTTGGTGTTGCGGTCGGTGCCGGGGAAGTTGTCGCCGTTGCCGATCTCCGCGCCGAGCTCGAGGTACTGATCGGTCGGCGCGATCCATTTGAGCTGCAGCCCGTCGTTGTCGTACTGGCCGCCGAGGAAGGCATTGTAGGCGAGCGGCGCATCGACGAAATCCCAGGCGTGCTGATGCTGCTCGTTCAAGTAGCCGATCCCCGAGAAGAAGCGGCCGAACTTCGGCGTGAGGCCGTAGGGCAGCGCAGTCACGATGCCGTAGGCTTCCTCGACCTCGACCGTGTTCTGCGGCGTGAGCGACACGATGAGGTTGCCCGCGAACTTGTCGTCGACGTTGGCGGAGAGCGCGACCTCCGATTCGCCGAGATTCAAGCCGCGACGGCCTGGACTCACGTCCGCATCGAGGAGGAAGCCGCTCAAGCGATACTGGTTCGGGTCCTGCGAGAGGTGCGCGTAGGTGCCTTGAAGCACAGCGGAGATGGCGGGATTGAACGCGGCGATGCCGCTGCTCCCCCCGGCGGAAGCCGGAGCCGGAGGGGCGGGCGATTCGGCGACTGCGGGCGCGGCGGGAGGCGCCGGCGCAGCTACGGCAGCCGGCGGCGCGGCAGCCCGCGCTTCGGCGTCCTTGAGCCGCTCCTCCAGCGCCTTCAGGCGCGCATCGTAGGACTGGCGCAGCGCGCGCAGCTCCTCCCGGATGGCGTCGACTTCAGGGTCCGACGCTGCGACGGCGGTCGGGATGAACGAGAGTGCCAGCGCGGCCGCGGTCAACGCAGCTGCGCCGCGCGGGACCCGGAATGGGTGAGCCATGCGACCTCCTTCGAGCGAGCGATGAACGCCATCGGACGATGGCGACCCGGAGACTCAAAGGAGCGTGGGTGGGGCGCGGCTCTGGTAGTAGGACCGGAACGCCGGCGCGATAGAGGCCGGCGCGTATTGCGCGTCCGTCTGGTCGACGCCGCACAGCGGGCGCTGCGGGGCGTCGCTCGTGACCGCGTGCGATCCGCTCGCGGAGAGCGCGCAGATCGGACAGGGCTCGTCGTGCGGCGCGATGAGCGAGTGGTCCGAGGTCTCGCGCAGCGCTTCGCCCACATGCTCGAGCACGTGCATCTTCGCGCCGACCTGCATCCCCGCGATCAGCAGCGAGAAGACCAGGACGAAGAGCGTGGGAAGCGTGCGTTTCACGAGCGGAGCCTGCGAGAGGGAGTCGGCAATCTACCACGCCTTGGCGTCGGCGGATCGGCCGGAAGACCGAGCTTGTAACGACCTGCTACGTCGCGCCGCGCGCCAACCCGATAGAACATCGTCGCACGCGCCCGGAATGCAGCGCTTCACCGCGGTGACGGCGAAGCGGCCATCTGATAGAGTGGTCGGACACCCTTCAGCGCGCGATGGAAATCCTACCGAACGCCTCCGGAGGCCGGCGCGGAATGCGCGGCGTCCTCGTCGCGCTCGGCTTCGCCGGCACAGCGGCGCTTGCCGCGACCGCCGGTACCCCGCAGCGATACGACTTCGGCACGCTGCTCATCGAACAGCCCGTGGCTCGCGCGACGCCACCCGGGGCGAGGACTGGTGTCGTCTACTTCGTGGTGGAGAACGTCAGCAAGAACGCCGATCGTCTCGTGCGCGCATCATCGCCGGTGGCCGCGCACGTCGTTCTCCATCAGATGGCGGTCGTGGACGGGATGATGAGGATGCGCGCGGTTCCGTCGGTCGAGGTCCTGCCCGGCGCACGGCTCGAGCTCAGTCCCGACAACGGCTACCATTTGATGCTGCTCGACCTGAAGCAGCCGCTGAAGCTAGGCGAGGAGTTTCCGCTCATGCTTACGTTCGAGCGCGCCGGCACGGTGCGCACGGTCGTCCTCGTCGAGGAGATGGGCGCCACCCCGACCGCGCGCCGCCGCTGAAGGCCCGCAGCTAGCGAAGCAGAGGGTCGACGATCCCGTGCAGGCGTGCCTCCGTGAGAACGGGGTCTTCGTCGTCCCAGCCATCGTGCGCGAGGCGACCGTCGCGGTCGATGACGAAGCTGACAGGCAGGCGCCACATCCGACCGTAGCCCCCGGCCCATGCGCTTCCGAGCAGCCCGACGGGAAAGTGCAGGCTCGCCGCGACGCTGCGGACCTTGGGTATCGCCTCTGGACCGTCGAGACTGAACGCCAGGACCTGCAAACCCTGGTTCGCGTGCCGCTGCGCATACTCCGAAAGCATCGGCAACTCCTCGCGACATGGTTCGCACCAGGTTGCCCAGAAGGTCAGGATGACCACCTTTCCCTTGAGATCGCTGGTGGCGATGTCGCGTCCGTCCAGCGTCTTCAGCACGAGCGGCGGAGCGGGGCGCCCCAGCTGCAGCTCGTCGGCGCGGGCAGGAAGGCTCTCGAGGCAGCCGCCTGCCGCGAGGGCTGCCCCGAGCAGCAGGCGACGACGCATCGGATCGGTCGGGTGGATAGCGGCCTTTGGACCCGACCGGAAGTCATGCCTAGCCATCAGAAAGCGTAGCTGACGCCGACGGTCGCGGTCCAGCGCGGAAACAGCTGATAGCCCTGCAGATCGCTGTACACCGGGAGCTGAACGAAACCGTAGACGTGCAAGTTGGAAGCCACCATCGCCGTCAGCCCCGGACTCACGTAGGCCACCGTCCCGGCGGAGTCTGCCGTGTCCGCGAGCGTCCCCTGATCGGAAGCCTTGTGCGTGATGTTCACCTGGAGCTGAGGAACGACGTGCGGGTTCTCCTCGTAGCGCAGGCCGAAGCTGACGTTGAGAAGATTGCCGGGCCGGAAGTCTTCGCCGGTCTGATCGAGCTTGTGAAACATCGCGAGTTGGTATTGGCCGCTGACGAACGCGTCGAAGTTCTGGCTCACCGCCTGGTAGTAGTACGCGCCGAGGACGAGATCGGTGCTGCCGGTGCCCGGCTGTAGGCTCGTGTCGAGGAGGTTATCCGGCGAGGGATTGAGCGAGCTCGGCCCATACCTGAAGGCGACCGGATGGCGCCCGGCAATCCCGGTGTCGTCGGCGTTCGGCCCACCGTAGTTCCCGGTCGGAGCCTTAATGCCGACCTGGACGCCGAGGTTGTGCGTCGGCAGGAAGCCCTGGTAGCTAGCGATGAAGCGCATATCCCCAAGGCTGTCGACGTATGCGCCGCTGACCAGGTCCGGCGTAAGCGGGTTCGGCGACTCCCCGTAGGTCGTGTGGTTCCGATAGACCCATGGCACGAGCAGCCTGAAATTCCAGTCGGCGCTCGGCGAATAGCTGATGCCTAGCGTGTAGTAGTGATTGTTCGTCTCCTTCTCCACTTCCTGCTCGCCGCCGTCGTTGTTGATCTGCGCCACCTCCGGGAAGGAGACGCTGTGTCTGCCGAAGCGAAGCTGGTTCTGGTCGATCGTGTCGAACTGGAAGCTCACCTGCCAACCGGTCGCGGCCGAGTAACCCATCGCCGCATCGGTCGACAGCGAACAGCCGCAGGTGGCGCAGGCATGAACGACAGCTGCGTGCTGCAGGAACGCAAGCGCCGCGAGCGCCGCCAGGAGGCGGATCGATCCGGCATCCGTGACGAGGCGCGCGGGCGCCTCGCGAAAGCGTGACTTGGCCATTTACCTTGCCCTCGAGTAGCGTCGTCGGGAAACGGCTGAATATGGCGCCGACGACACCGCCCGGCGAATGTGCTCCGCCGAAGCGATGATCGGCCTACCCGCCGTTGCCTAGGAGACCCTGACGCCGGTGAGCGAGGGAGGACCGCGCGCGGGGGGAAGCGCCGCGCGGCGGACGATCTGCGCGGATTCGTGCGGCACGCACGGCTGCACCGGCGAGCCCGCGGGCAGCGGAACCTCCGGCACCGCCGGCTGTACGAGAGCGCAGCGCGAAAGGTGCTTGAATGCCTGGCACTGCGGGCAGTCGTGATCGATCGGGTGGGTCGGGCTGCCGGGGATGTCCGAGGCGTCGTGATGGTGGTGATCCTCCGGCGCCTCCCCCAGATCGTGCCCGTCGAAAGCGTGCTCGAGAGCATCAGCGTGCCCTGCGACCTCGACCGCCCATGGCAGGGAGCCGAGCGAGGGCCAGACGAGCGCAGCGAGGACCGCGTATCCCACCCAGGTCCGCGAGCCGCGCACCATCCGGCGGCGCAGAACGCGCAAGGCGGGCAAGCCGATCGCAGCCATCGATGAGATCGATCCCATTCCGGCGGTCAATCTAGCATATTGGTCGGTCGCAGAGAATTGGCCGACCGCGAGCGAGCGGCCCGGCGCTCGCTTAGACACGATCGGGGATGCGAATATTCCGGCCGCCGCCCAACGGCCATTTGCATTCCAGCGCCCGCCGCGAGATGATTTCGTTCCTGCCCCTGCTCAAGCTGCCATGGCTGAATCCAGCAAGCTCGACGAATCGCTGACCGAAAGCGAATACGACGACCTCGAGGCGTTCTTCGGCTCCAATGCCGTTCCCCAGGACTGCATGGACCTCGAGATGCTCGACGGCTTTCTCACCGCGATCGTGAGCGGGCCGGAGCTGATCCAGCCCTCGGAGTGGCTGCCGGTGGTATGGAGCGACAGCCAGCGCAGCGTCTCCCCGGTCTTCGTCGACAACGACCAGGCGGAGCGCGTGTTGTCGCTGCTCCTGCGCCTGCAGAACAGCATCGCGCGAACGCTCAACGACTCGCCGACGCGCTTCAAGCCGCTGCTCTATCGTCCGGAGGACGGCATCAAGGGTCGCGAGGCGGGCGAGGGACGCCGCGAGGAATCCCCGCCGCCGGAAGCGAGCGCGTGGTGCGAGGGCTACATGACCGGCGTGCTGTTGCGCGAGGAAGCCTGGGAGCCGATCTACGCGACCGAGCTCACCCGCGACTGGATGCTGCCGGTCGAGGCGCTCGCGTACGGCGATCACGACCCCGAATACCTCGACTGGGTCGACAGCGAAGAGAAACGCGAAGGCTTGATCGACGAGCTGCCGGTCGCCGCCGTGCTCATCCATCGCTTCTGGCTCGCCCGGCGCGCCGGCGAAGGCGTGAGCCGGGCCGAGCGGCGCGCGCAGCGCCGCGACGCCACCCGCAAGGTCCGCCAGCGCCTGCACTAGCAGCGCCGCGGGCGTCGCGCTCTAGGGCCTATGGACTTGCGGCCGGTACCGGCCGATCGCGTTTTCCGGCTCGTGCGCCGGAGCGGTGCGCACCGTGGTGCCCCGCGCTCGAGCGTGCATGTGGAGCGCCACGGCGACGATGAGGAGCACGATCGAGCCGGCCAGCAGCCACAGCGACCAGTCGCCATGCTGGAGCCGCGCGGCCCACTCGTCCGGCAAATCCTCGGTGGCGGCATAGACCGGCGTCTGGATCGCAGCGCCGATCAGCGCGCCGGTGACGAAGTTGCGCCAGTGTCGCAGCGTGCTTCTCGTCTGTCGCATGCGGTTGGTCATCGCGTCGCTCCGAAGTTCAGGCGATCCCAATGTAGCCTTCCGCCGGCGCGGCATGAAATCGGTGCGCGTCTGATTCGGCCGTAGGAGAATGCGCCGCCGCTGTCGGGCGGACGCGAGACGTCGCAGCGGGGCGACGCCTATTTCAGAAAATCGAAGTCGCAGCCCTCTTCGGCCTGCAGCACGCGCTCGGCGTACAGCCGGCGATAGCCGCGCGAAGGCAGGGCAGGCGGCGTCCAGGTCCGGCTGCGGCGCTCGAGCTCGGCGGCGTCGACCTCGAGATCGATGCGTCGCTCGCGCACCGAGATGCGAATCGCGTCGCCGGTGCGCACGAGCGCGAGCGGGCCGCCGACCGCGGCCTCCGGCGAGACGTGCAGCACGACCGTGCCGTACGCGGTGCCGCTCATCCGCGCGTCGGAGATGCGCACCATGTCCTTGACCCCTGCGCGTGCGAGCTTCGCCGGCAGCGGCAGATAGCCCGACTCGGGCATGCCGTAGCCGCTCCTGGGCCCGGAGTTCTGCATGACCAGGAAGTCGTCGGGCGTGACGTCGAGCGCGGGGTCGTCGATGCGCGCGGCGAGATCGTCCGGCGAAGAGAAAACCACGGCGCGTCCTGCGCGCTCGAACAGTCGCGGATCCGCGGCGGAGCGCTTCAGGATCGCGCCGTTCGGCGCCAGAGAGCCGAACAGCGCGACCAGGCCGCCCACCGGGTGGAACGGCGCCGACAGCGACCGAACGATCGCGGGATCGATCCATTCCGGCGGCTCGGCCAGCCGCTCGCCGAGGCGCTCGCCCGTGACGGTGAGGCAATCGAGATCGAGCAGCGGCTTCAACTCATGCAGCACGGCGCTCATGCCGCCGGCGGCGAAGAAGTCCTCCATATAGTGACTGCCCGTCGGCTTCAGATCGACCAGCACGGGCGTCGTGTCGGAGAGCTCGTTGAAGCGGGCGAGCGACACCGGGATCCCGAGGCGGCCGGCGATCGCGGTCAGGTGAATCACCGCGTTGGTGGAGCCGCCGACGGCGAGCAGCACGCGCAGCGCATTCTCGACGGAGGCGCGGGTCACGATCTTCGCGATCGTCAGCCGCGTGTGCGCAAGGGAAACCGCTGCGGCGCCCGTCGCCTCGGCGGCGCGAAGTCGATCGGCGTGCACTGCAGGGATCGCAGCGGTCCCCGGCAGGATAATCCCCAGCGCCTCGGCGATGCACGCCATCGTGCTGGCGGTGCCCATGACGGCGCAGGTGCCCGCGGTGGTCGCAAGCCGCGCTTCGACGCGATCGATCTTCCCCCGATCGATCTCTCCGCTGCGGAACTTCGCCCAGAAACGGCGGCAATCGGTGCAGGCGCCAAGGCGCTCGCCCTCGTGGCGCGAGGTGAGCATCGGTCCCGCCACCAGCGCGATCGCGGGAACGCCCGAGGAGGCCGCGCCCATCAACTGCGCGGGGACCGTCTTGTCGCAGCCTCCGACCAGCACGACGGCGTCGAGCGGCTGCGCGCGGCACATCTCCTCGACGTCCATCGCCATAAGGTTGCGATACATCAGGCTCGTCGGATGCAGGTAGACCTCGCCGAGCGAGATCGTCGGAAAGGCAAGCGGCAGGCCTCCCGCCGCGAGCACGCCGCGCTTGACCGCGTCGATCAGCTCCGGAAAGTGGCGATGGCAGTTGTTGAGGTCCGAGGCCGCGCTGGCGATGCCGATCGTCGGCCGCTCGAGCAGCGCGGTGGAATAGCCCATCGAGCGCGCGAAGGAGCGGCGCAGGAACGCCGCGAAGCCGGCGTCGCCGTAATGGGTGAGCCCCCTCGAGAGGCCGCGCGGCGGATCGTCCGACATGGCTCCGGGCGCCTAGCGCGTGAAGGAGCTTTGCACGCAGTCGCCGATGCGCCGGCTGGTCGCGGTGACCGTCGCGCCGGCGGCGCGGATCGTGCCCGTCGCGGAATCGCCGCGATACGTCGCGGACACCGCACTGGTCTGCTCGTCGTCCCCGAGGCGACAGGTCATCGTGTAGCTCACGCTGTCGCCGGATTGCACGAAGTCGGAATAGCGGCAGGGGCCTTCGCGCGAGGACCTGCCTCGCAGAGCCTTCTCCATCTCGGCGATGTCGTCCCGCGTATAGCACTTCACGCCCGCCGACTGGGTGGAGCCCTCGGCGACGAGCGTCGTCTCCCAGAGTCCCTCGGTCATGTTGAGGGCCGCCGCCGCCCGGTCCGCCGCGACCGCGGCGAAGAAGCCGAGCCAGAGTGCGCGCAGCGGCACGCTCGCGAGCGCGCGTCGCCGCGCACCGGTCTGCGCGCACGCGGTGCGAGAGCGCGCGATCACCGGCGGATTACGGCAGCTTGATCTTCCCGCCCAGCGCGCCGGGGGGAAGCCCCGCGGGCAGACCGCCGGCGCCGGCAGTTCCCGGGAGCACGATCGACGACGAAGCCTGCCGGCGGAGCTCCTGCAGTTCGTGAACGGCGCGCTCGACGCCGACCTTCGCGGCCTCGCCGTACACGGCGACCGCCTCCGCGAGGTTCTTCGCCTCGACCTCGAAGCTGATCGGCAGCGGGCCCATGTTGGTGAGAATCTGGGCCTCGCCGATGAACAGCGTCTGCCGGCTTCCATCAGGCGTGCCGTCGGCCTTCACCGGCACCATCACGCGCAGGGTGCCCGCGGCGCGGTCGGTGTAGATTTCCTCGCGGTAGAGCGAGGTGGGGTCCATCCTGGCATCGCTGGCGCGCGCGCCGGTCTGCTCGGCCATGACTGGCTCCACTGATCGAAACGTATTATTTTAGCAAATGCCGCTGCGCGAGCCGCCTGCCGGCCGAATTCCGGATGCTTCTTTCTCCGGAGCCTGTTTACCTGCGGAGGGACTGGCGCGTTAAACGGGGGATTCGTCGACCGATGCAGCAGCGGAGCTTGGCGGTTGAAAATCGGCGATCCGGACGAACCTGATGGGTCAGGCTCCAGTCTAAGATCGCGAAGCAGGAGGGTATATGATGAAACGATTTGCAATGATTCTCGCCGCTGCAGTCTTCTCGGTAGGCGCGATCGGCGCCGCGAATGCGCAGCACATGGGACACATGGGCGGCATGCCGGGTGGCGGGATGTCGGGCGGCTGGCACG
This sequence comes from Casimicrobiaceae bacterium, assembly GCA_035501595.1. Lineage (GTDB taxonomy): Bacteria > Pseudomonadota > Gammaproteobacteria > Burkholderiales > Casimicrobiaceae > PALSA-1003. The sequence continues at coordinate 12,654 of DATJVX010000009.1, forward strand.
GCGGCGGAGGCGGCAGCTGGAACGGTGGCGGCAGCTGGAACGGTGGCGGCGGCTGGCACGGCGGCAGCGGCTGGCACGGTCACGATGGCCACTCGCACGTCGTCGTCGGCTTTGGATTCGGGTTCGGCTGGCCGTACTGGGGCTGGGGCTGGCCGTACTACTCCTCGTACTACTATCCGTACTATTACCCAGCGTACTACTCCTACCCGTACTACTACGGCTATCCGTACGGCTACGGTTACGACTCGGGCGGATATGTCGAGCAGGGATCGGGCGGCTACGTCGAGCAGGGCGGCGGGTATATGCCGCAGGATTCCGGGAGCGGCTACGCGCCGCAGCAGGCCGCCCCCGCGCCGGCACCGTCGCACCCGCGCGCGCAGTTTTCCTATTACTGCACTGATCCGGCCGGCTACTATCCGCAGGTGGCCACCTGCGCGAAGGGCTGGCTCCGCGTGCTCCCGCAGAGCGCGCCCGGCCCAACGAGTCCCGGGCAACCGTACTGAGGGGGTAACGTGAGCACACGCTTTCATCTTTTCCTGCCGCTCGCGGCGGTCGTCGCTCTGGCGGGTTGCGTCACGGCGCCCGTCGGACCGGCGGTCATGGCGCTGCCCGGCAGCACGAAGAGCTTCGACGCTTTCCGGGCCGACGACATGGCCTGCCGCGACTACGCCCACTACTCGATCGGACCACTCCCGGGCACGCCGGGCGACGTCGCGACGGCGAACGCCGTCGGCGGCGCTGCGCTCGGCGCCGCTGCAGGCGCGATCATCGGCGCCGCCTCGGGGGCGGCGGGCCCGGGCGCTGCGATCGGCGCCGGCACGGGTCTGCTCTTCGGCAGCGCCGTCGGCGCCAACGCGGCCGGCTACACGTCCTACGACCTGCAGCGGCGCTACGACGCCGCCTATATGCAGTGCATGTACGCCAAGGGCAACCAGGTGCCGACTCGTTTCGGGCCGCGCCCCTACGGTCCGCCGCCCGGCTACTACATGGCGCCGCCGCCGGCGGGCTGATCGGCGCAGGCTCGTCGCGGGAGGCGGCGCCGGCGCTCTCCTCGCGATTCTCGGGCCGGAGGTGCACCGGGGCTGAGGCATAATCCGGCGCTCGCGGTGGGAGGACTTCACGATTCGAAGCCGAACGAAGGGCGCCGCGCTGCGCCTGCTGCCTGTCTCTGTCTTCGCCCTGGCGCTCTCCTGCGCCGCGCTCGCCGCCGACCCTGCGAAGGTCCTGCACGTCGCCAGTCCGGATATCGAGACGCTCGACCCGCATCAGTACACCGACGATCCCTCGTTCCAGATCATCGGCACGATCTTCGAGAGCTTGTACGAGTGGCACTATCTCGCCTCGATGCCGACCCTCTATCCGGTCACGGCGGCCGGGCCGCCGCAGATCACCGCCGACGGCCTCACCTGGACGATTCGCATCAGGCCGGGCATCTATTTCACCGACGATCCGGCATTCGCGGGCCGGCCGCGCGAACTGGTCGCGAGCGACTTCGTCTACTCGATCACGCGCTGGATGGATCCTAACCTGCGTCGCGGCGGCGCGCCGCAGTCGACCGATCTCATCGTCGGCGCGCGGGCAGTGATCGATGCCGCGCGCGCGGCCGGGAAGCTCGACTACGACCGCCCAATCGCGGGCCTGCGCGCGCTCGACCGCTACACGCTCCAGCTCAAGCTCACCCGCCGCAACTATCCGGTCGCCCAGGCGATACTGAACTACTTCGTGTGCGCGCGCGAGGTCGTGGAAGCGGCGCACGGCGACATTCGCGCTCATCCCGTCGGGACCGGCCCCTACCGGCTGCGCGAGTGGAAGCGCGGCTCCCGCCTGGTGCTCGAGGCGAATCCGAACTATCGCGCGCTCGCCTTCCCGCCGAGCGCCGACCCGGCGCGCGCCGCCCTCGAGAAGACGATGCATGGCAAGACTCTGCCGCAGATCGGCGTGATCGAAGTCGCCTTCATCGAGGAGGATCTCACGCGGCTGCTCGAGTTCGATCGCGGCGCGCTCGACATCGTGGTGCTGCGCGCCGAAGTGGCTGCGCGGCTGCTCGCGGACAATGCGCTGCGGCCGGAGTACGCGGCGCGGGGCATCGTTCGCCACGTCTTCACCGAGCCGTTCCTGTTCGACGTGTACTTCAACATGGACGACCCGGTCATCGGTGGCATGGACAACGCGAGAGTTGCGCTGCGCCGCGCGATCGCGATGGTGCAGGATCGAAAGACGCTGGTCGACGTGGTCTATGCCGGGCAGGCGGTGCCCGCCAATCAGCTCGTGCCCCCGGGCGTGTCCGGCAACGACCCGGCGCTTCCGCCCGCGGCGCCGCCCGATCCCGCCGGAGCCAACGCGCTGCTCGACCGCTTCGGCTTCAGCGCCCGCGACGCGGAAGGCTTCCGCCTCGCTCCGGGCGGCAAGCGCTTGAGCCTCACCCTGTCGCTGCGCACGGGCGCGATCTCGCGGGAGATCGCGACGCTGTGGAAGAAGAGTCTCGACGCCATCGGGCTGCGCAGCGACTTCCGCATCGTGCCGTTCCAGGACGTCATCAAGGAGCTCGAGGGCGGGCAGTACCAGATGTTCTGGGGCGGGTACGGCGGTGTCCCGTTCGGCTATCCCCAGCTCTGGCAGCTCGACGCCCGCCAACCGCCGACGGTAAACGTCTCGCGCTTCAACTCGCCGGAAGCCGAGAAGCTCGTCGACGCGTTCTTCGCGAGCAGCGACGAGGCAGGGCGCATTGCCGCCGCGCGCAGAGCGTCCGAGATCGCCGCGACCTACGTTCCCATGCTGCCGACGATCTTCCGGCTGGAGAACGACTTCACCCAGCCGTGGGTGCAGGGCTACAGCCCGATGCGCTTCACCAACTACTGGAAGTACCTCGACATCGATCTCGCGCGCCAGCACCAGGCGCAGCGCTGAGAGTTGCGGCGGAGCGCGGAAGTCGATCCGCGCTTCGGACCGAAGCCCGCGGACCGGCCGCCCGCAGGATGTCAGGCGTTCGGGTTCGGCGGACGCAGCGCGCCGAGGCACTTGGCCCGCACCGGATCTCCCGACGGAAGCTTTGCGCACACGCCGTCCATCTCGCCGCGGATGCGCGTGAGCGCGGCCGCGTGCGCGGGTTCCTTCCCCCAGTCCGCGAGCTTGCGGCCCATGCGCTCGAGCCCGCGCAGGTTCCGGTCATAGAACGTATCGGGCACGGGCGCGAGCTCGCCGATGACGCTGCCGGCGCTGCGCTCGATGGCGGCGACGTCCTGCGGCGCGAGCTCGATCAGCGCGTTGACGTAGCGCGCTCCCCACTGCAAGCGCGTCGCGGGGCCCTGCGCCGCGGCATAGGACTGCGCGTACCAGTCGACCGCCCCCGCCGTGTCGCCGCGCTTCTTGGCCACCTCGGCGAGGTCGACCATGAAGTAGTACGGTGAGTGCGAGCGCTTGAGCTCGGCCTTGAGGAGCTTTTCGGCGTCGTCGAGCAGTCCCGCCTCGACGAGGGCGTCGGCCGCGGCGTCGATGACCGCCTGGCGCGCGTAGGGATCGGTGGTTTCACGATCGGCGCGAGCGACTTCCTCGCGCAGCGTCTTCTCGAGCGCAGGCGGCAGCGGCGCGTCCTTCGCATCGAGGCGCGCGAGCGAGACTTCCGCGCCGATCGCGCTCAGCCGATCGACCGTGGACAGCGTCGGATCGGCAACCAGCCGATCGAGGGCGGCGCTCCACGCGGCGACCAGGCGCGCGCGCTCCGGTGATTTCGGCGCCGTGACGAATCCGGCGATCTTGTCGGCATACTCGGTGAGCGTATCGAAGTTCTGGCGAACGAGCTGCGGGTCGCCGAGGAGCGCGGTCAGCCCTGCTTCCGCGCCGGGGTCCGCGGTCGGCCTGGCATCCTTTGTCGTGGCCTCTGCCGCCAGCGCCTTCAGCTTGAGTCGCGCGGCCGTATCTTTCTGGTCGGCGGGACAGCTCCGGGCGAGGCGCTCCAGCGTCGGCGCGACCTCCTTGTCGGGCATCAGCTGCTGCTCGTCGGTGATCCACGAGTAGTACGCGAGCATGCGCCAGTCGTCGGCCGAGATCGCGGCGCGGCCGCGGTCGGGGGAGAGCGCGGCGGCGAGCGTCTCCTTGACCGGCCGCGCGCCGTTCATCCCCGTCGCGAGCACGCTCATGTACTGCTCGGGGTCCGCCTCGCCGGGCAGGCGCACGATCTCCCGGCCGTCGGGATCGAACAGGATCATCGTCGGATAGCCGACCACGTTGAAGCGCTCGCCGAGCTTCTGCGCCCCGGGGCTGTCGCCGTCGATGTAGACCGGGATGAAGTGGGTCGAGCGGTCGATGAAATCCTGCCGGTTGAACAGCGTCGCCTTGACCTGGTTGCAGGGCGGACACCACACCGCGCCCCAGTAGAGGAAGAGCGGCTTGCCTTCGGACTTCGCCGCGACGAACGCCGCATCGACGTCGCCCTTGCGCCAAGCGATGGCGTCGCCGTGCCCGGCGGTCGCCGCCGCGCCGGCGGCTGGAGCCGCCTTCGCCACGGGGTCCTTGGCGGGCTCCGAGGGCGAGCACGCGGCCAACACCCCGCCGAGCGCGACCCCGAGCAGAAGCTTGGCAAGCGTCATGGGGAGGACTCTCATGCTTGGATGGCCCGAAGGGTACCACCGTTCGCACCCGCCTCGCCGCGCGCCGGTGGGCGAGGGAACCGGCCGTGAATTTTCCGGTCTTTTCCCGGAGCGGCCCGGCACGCTTGTTGCTTTGGCCTCGGCAACAAGGAGACAAGCGTATGCGCACCGTGGGAGCCGGGGCTCGAGGCCGATACACTCGCTGGATCGCGGCGGCGGTTGTGGCCGCTCTGCTCGTCGGCGCCGGATGCTCGCAGCTCGAGGAGAAGGAACGGGAGCTCACCTTCCGCGTCGTCCCCGGCACCGCGAGCTGGTACGACGGACTGCCCCCGGGCGTGCAGGAGAGCGACCTCTCGCTCGATGTCGGCGGGAAGCCTGAGCACATCCACGCCTGGTGGTGGCCGGCCGAAGCGCAGGACGCGCCCGCCGTGCTCTACCTTCATGGCTCGCGATGGAACTTGACCGGCCAGGCCTTTCGCATCGAGGAGCTGCACGACTTCGGCTTCTCCGTGCTCGCGATCGATTACCGTGGCTTCGGCAAGAGCGACGGCAAGCTTCCGTCGGAACGCACTGTCTACGAGGATGCCCGCGTCGCGTGGCGTCGCCTGGTCGAGCTCGAGCCCGATGCCTCCCGTCGCTTCATCTACGGCCATTCGCTGGGCGGGGCGGTCGCGATCGACCTCGCGGCGTGGCTGAGCGAGCAGGCGCGGGCGGACGACACCGTCGTTCCCGCGCACGGCCTGATCGTCGAATCGTCGTTTACCACGCTGGCGGACATCGCGGAGGCCGTCACGTCGCCCTGGCTGCCGGTGAGGCTGCTCCTGTCGCAGAAATTCGATTCACTGGCCAAGATCCGCGAGCTGCGCATGCCGGTCCTGATCGTGCATGGCGGCAACGACAGCTACGTTCCATCGCGATTCAGCGAGCAGCTGTACGCGGCCGCGCCGGAGCCCAAGAAGCTGCTCCTCGTCGAAGGCGCGACCCACAACAACTGCATGCGCGTTGGCACTGCCGAATATCGCGAGGCTATCCAGGAGCTCTTCGGGGTGGGAGCCGCCGCCCCCGGCCGGCACGCGAAATCGTAGCGCTGCCTCCTCGGTTACACTGGCGGCAGCGCGTCCGGTAGCGGCAGGTCGCGCGACCCGCGGTGACCGTGCGACTCATCGCCCATCTCGACATGGACGCGTTCTACGCGTCGGTGGAGCTGCTGCGCTATCCGGAGCTGCGCGGCGAGCCGGTCGTCATCGGAGGCGGAAGCCGTCATAAACCGGAGGAAAGCGTCGATCCGGAGACGGGCCGGATGGTTCGCCGCTTTGCGAAGCTTGCCGACTACGTCGGGCGCGGCGTGGCGACGACCGCGACCTACGAAGCCCGGGCGTTCGGCGTGCACTCGGCGATGGGACTCATGAAGGCGGCGCGGCTCGCGCCGCAAGCTTTCCTGCTGCCGACCGACTTCGCGATCTACGGGCAATACTCGCGCCGGTTCAAGAACGCGGTCCGAGCGATCGCCCCGCAGGTCGAGGAGTCGGGCATCGACGAGATCTACATCGATCTCACCGACGTCGGCCTCGCGCCGGGCGCATCGATCGCCGACGAAGCCTCGGACGCGGCGCGAGACCGAGCCGCGCGCGTCGGGCGGGCGATCAAGGACGCGGTCCGAGCGGAAACAGGGCTCGGCTGCTCGATCGGCGTGACGCCGAACAAGCTCCTGTCCAAGATCGCCTCCGAGCTCGACAAGCCGGACGGGCTCACGGTGCTCTTCGAGGACGAGGTGCCCGCGCGCGTCTGGCCGCTGCCGGCGCGCAAGATCAACGGCGTCGGACCGAAAACCGCCGCGCGCCTCGAAGCGCTGGGAATCGTGACCATCGGCCAGCTCGCGCAGGCCGAGCCCGCATGGCTCATCGAGCGCTTCGGGAAATCCGCCGGAGCCTGGATGCACGCGGCCGCCAACGGCCGCGACGGCCGGCCCGTCGTCACGCAGAGCGAGCCCGTGAGCGTCAGCCGCGAAACGACTTTCGAGCGCGATCTTTCTGCGGAACGCGACCGTGCCGAGCTCTCCGCGATCTTCACCGAGCTTTGCAGCGACCTCGCCGGCGACCTGCAGCGCAAGGGCTACGTCGGCCGGACGATCGGCGTGAAGGTGCGCTACGGCAATTTCAAGACGCTGACGCGGGACCGGACGATTCCCGAGCCCACGCAGGACGCCGCCGCGATCCGGCGCGCCGCCGGCGAATGCCTGAAGCGGGTGCCGCTCGAGCGGCGCATCCGCCTGCTCGGCGTGCGGGTGAGCGGCCTTTGCCGGTGCGACGAGGCAACGCCCTGCGTCCCCGTCGCCGCGGAGCCCCGCGGCGACGCGACGCCGTCGCTCTTCGGCGAGCGCGGCCCGGAGTGACGCGGGCAGGCGGGGGGCGCTTCGCCGTCGAACGCGCGGGAAGCCTTCGCTAGATGCCGCGCGAGAGCGCGCGCTTGAGCTCGCGCAGCTTCGCCTTGACCCGGGCTTCGTTCTCCGGACCCATGCGGACCATGATCTTCTGCCCCGCCGAAAGATCGGCGTACGCGGGGTCGGCGAACTCGTAGAGCACCTTGGGCTGCACGAGCGCGATCGTGCTCGGCGCGTCCGGTGCGGCGAGGAGGTGGTCGATCACCTCGAACAGCCGATCGTTGAAGTAGCGCGAGGGGTAGCCCAGCTCGGTGTACGCCTGCTGGAACAGCGGATAGAAGCGGACGTAGAGCGCCACCAGCTTCGCCGAATCGACCGCATCCATCGCCCGCACATAGGGCGTATAGCGCGAAGCGTTGTCGGCGGCGATCGTGAGCGCGCCGTCCGGTCCGGCGACGTGGAACGAGCCCGGCACGGGCTTGACCGGCATCAGGCGCGGCGCGACGTTCTTGCGCGGAAGGTTGTCGATCGTCGCCACGATGTTGCGGATCAGCTCCTGTGGGCGGAACAGCGCTGCGAACCCCGAGGTTCCGAACAGCGCCTCGAGCCCTTCGCGCGCTGCCGCATCGCTTTCGCCCAGCGCGGGCAGCGGGGGCGCGCCGGACGCCACGCCAGGCTCGATCGGGTGCTCGACCCGCGCCTCGGCACTCGGTGCGGCCGGCTGCGTCGCGGCCGGCTGCGCCACGGACGGTGCGGCCGGAGGCACGGACGGTCGCTGCCAGAGGTAATACGCGAACGCCCCGATGAGGATCAGCAGCACGCCCAGGGCGGCCAGGCCCCAGCGCGCCGAAGAGCCGCGCGGTCCGAACAGCGGTCGATCGTCGGCGGCGATGTGGATGTCGGTGTCGGTCATGCGTACCTCGCTCAAGCAGGCGCGGCCGGGCGGGACGCCCCCCGCGCAAACGGATCAACCCTTGCGCATTGCCTCGTACTGCGATGGTGTCGCCCGCGCATGCGCGAGGTATTCGCGGATGTGCAGGATATCCTGCCGGCCGAGCGCGTCGCCGTGATGCGGCCGATGAAGCGTTCCCTCGACGCCGTTGAGCTTCACGCGCAGGCGTGCCTTGGCCAGCGGCTCGGTCGTGGCGCCCAGGTGGTGCAGCAGCGATTCGACCTCGCGCCACTGGATGTTGCCGCTGACCGGATCCTGAAAGATCGCGCGGAGCAGGTTTTCGTGTTTTCGGCTCATCGGAGCAATCCTCGATCGCGAACGAAAATGGCGGCGTCAGCGCGCACTCTTCATTGCCCGGGCGAGCGGCGCGTCGAACTCGACCTCGATCCGCGGTGCGCCGGCGGCGCGCGCATCGAGATTCCAGCGTCCTGCGAGCTTCTGCGGCGTGTCCGTGGTCAGCGAGAGGGTCGCCGGGTCCGCGGTCCCCGAGTACTGCACCCGCTGCCCGTTGGCGACGAGCCAGTAGTTCAGCCTCGGACCCCCGTCGAAATCGATCGTCAATCCCTCGCCGATGCCACCCCCGTCGGCGCAATCCATCGCCTTGCAGGCGAGGAGCTTCGCGCCCACGTCCGTCACGGACAATACAACGCGCCGGATCGGACGGCCGCTGACCTCGTCGGCCCCGGAGACGAGGTAGGCATGGCGCGGCATTACGACGACGGCGCCGCCCTTGGTCTCGTAGGCGATGGTCCCGCTCGCCGCGCCCGCCTCGGCGAGCGCCGGGCCGGCCGCGAGCGCTGCGCCCGCCGCGAGGGCCAGCGCGGCGGTCCGCGGAGAATGCGGTGGGCGGCGAGTTGCGGTGTGCTCTTTCATGGCCGAGGACGGCGCCACGGACGAGAGGATTGTACCGGACGCACTTCCATGGCGTCCTACAACAAAATCAGACAAAGGCTGATTTTCGACCCGAGTGCCGTCGGAGACACTCCCTGCCGTGTAGGGGAAAGACGAGCGGCGACTTCAAAGACTGACCTGGATTCGAGTTGCGCGAAGGCCTTGTCCCTGCACTCCATCGCCTGACGACAACAAGCCCCGAGAACAAAAACAACGCTGAACATCCTCGAGCCCGTTCTCCCCCCGAATGGCTTGAGGAACCTTGACGGGCCGGCCTACGGCCCGTTTTGTTTCTCGAGCGCCGCGGCGCGGCGCCGTGCGTTGACGCAACCTCCCTCGTTTGCGGTAGATTGAGGCAGGAGCGGCCAGAGCCGCCGCAGGAGGATTCCATGAGATCGACCCGGAGTGCAGAGGCGTCGGCGCGCCTCGGCGCGATGCTGCTGACGGTTCTCGCCGCCTGCTCCGCGCAGGCGCAGGACTACCCCGGCCGGCCCGTGAAGATCATCGTCCCCTTTGCGGCAGGAGGCCCGGCCGACATCTACGGCCGCTTCCTCGGCCAGCGGCTGCAGGAAGCGCTCGGACAATCCTTCATCGTCGACGACCGTCCGGGCGGCGGCTCGATCGTGGGCACCGACGCGGCGGCGAAGAGCCCGGCGGACGGCTATACGCTGCTCCTCATGTCCAACACGCATACGGTCAACGAGTCGCTGATTCCGAACAAGCCTTTCGTGCTCACCCGCGACTTCGTCCCGGTGGCCCCGATCAACTATTCCGACCTGGTGATGGTGGTGAATCCTTCGGTGCCGGCACGGACCCTGGCGGAGTTCATCGCTCTGGCGAAAGCGCAGCCCGGGAAGCTGAACTACGCCTCCTCCGGTCCGGGGACGCCGTACCACATGGCCGGCGAGCTCTTCAAGGCGATGGCCGGAGTCGACATCGTGCACGTTCCCTACCGCGGGAGCTCCGGGGCGCGGACCGACGTCATCGGCGGGCAGGTGCAGATGATGTTCGACGCGGTGACGACCATGAGCGAGCACGTCAAGGCAGGACAGGTGCGCGCGCTCGCCACCAGCGGCAAGGTCCGCTCGACCGTTCTCCCCGACGTGCCCACGCTCTCGGAGGCCGGCGTCCCGGGCTACGAGGCGACGATCTGGCTCGGGCTGGTGGCGCCGAAGGGAACGCCGCCGCCCGTCGTCAATCGGCTCAACGCGGAGATCACCCGGATCGTGAGCCGTCCCGAGGTCAGGCGCGAATGGGCCACGCAGGGTGCCGTGGCGATGACGATGACGCCGGAGGAGTTCGGCAAGTACATCGACGACGACATCGTCAAGTGGGAGCGCATCGTGAAGATCTCCGGCGCGAAGCCGGACCAGTAGCCCGGGGCATGTCGCCGAGCGAGCTTCGACTGCTCTCGGCAGGCGCGGCGCAGGGCGTGGCGGGAGCGCTCGCGGCGCAGCTGCGGGCGGAGACCGGCGCCGAGCTCCGCGCGAGGTTCATGCCGGTCGGCGCGCTGCGCGAGAGCATTCTCGCCGGCGAGACCTGCGACGTTCTGGTGTCGACGCCGGCCATGCTCGAGCTATTCGCGCGCGCGGGCAGCGTGGCCGCGGAGACGGTTGCGCTCCTGGGCCGCGTCCACGCCGGCATCGCGGTGCGTGCGGGCGCAGCCGCGCCGCCGATCGCCGATCGGCAGCAGTTGCACGCGGCGCTGTGCGCGGCGACGCGCATCTACCTTCCCGACCCCGAGCGGGCGACCGCCGGCGGCCATCTCGTGAAGGTGATGCAGGAGCTCGCGATCTACGAAGCGCTCCGGCCGCGGCTCGCGATCCATCCTACCGGGACCATCGCGATGGCCGCGCTCGCGGCGAGCGATGAGCGCGGCTGCCTGGGAGGCACGCAGGTGACCGAGATCCGGCACGTCGCGGGGGTGAGCCTGGTCGGCATCCTGCCCGGGCCCTTCGACCTCGCCACGCCCTATGCCGCGGCGGCCTCTGCCGCGGCACGCGATCCGGGCCTCGCGCGCCGCTTCGTCGCGATGCTCGCGGGCACCGAAAGCGCGGCCCTGCGGGCGGCCGCTGGCTTCGAGCCCTAGCGTCCTACACAGTCAACGCGACGTCGAACCTTGCCGCGTAGCCCGCGCCCTCCTGCTGCGGATCGAGCACGAGGCTGCGGCCGCCCTCGCTGAAGATCCCGTCGTGGGCGTTGCGGAGCCACCGCTGTCCGCGCTGCGCGTACGGCTCGAGCGCGAACACGCGCCGGGTCAACGCATCGTCGAAATACAGCTGCGAGGTGAATTCCTGGGTCCGCCCCGCCGCATCGCGCGTGCGGATCTTGAAGTGCAAGCGCACCGCCCTTCCGCCGTACCAGCCGGGATAGATGGTGAGAAACTGCGCGGCACCCGCGCCGGTAACGATGGCACAATGCTACGCGTGAACTCCCAGGACATCACGCTGCAGCTCGCCTCGCTGGGCGATGCCCAGGCTATCGCGACGCTGTCGCGCGACCTGATCGAATGCGGCCTGGGCTGGGAGTACCGCCCCGAGCGGATCCGCGAGCTCGTCGCGGCGCGCGACACCGTGACCCTGGTGGCGCGGGACGGCGATCGGCTGATGGGGTTCGCCATCATGAGTTACGGCGAGGAATGTGCGCACCTGATCCTGATGGCGGTGCGACCGGCGGGTCAGCGCCGCGGCATCGCCCGGAGGATGACGCAGTGGCTCCTCGAAACCGCCGCGACCGCCGGCATCGCGTCGGTCCATCTGGAGCTGCGCGCGCAGAACAAGGATGGCTTCGCCTTCTACCGGGCGCTCGGATTCTCCGAAACGCTGCGGCTGCCGGGATACTACGGCGGGCGCGAGACCGCGATCCGGATGATTCGAGTGCTGCGCGCGCCGGGTGCGGCGCTGCCCGCCTGGCGGCCCCCGAGGCGGTAGCGGCCGCTGAACGCCGCGCTCGCGCGGCGCCGGAGAATCGGCCGGCGGCGCAGCGGCAGCCGCCCGCTAGCGCAACCGAGCGTGCGCCTTAATCGACGCACGAAAGCGGGGGCGCGACGTCTTCGAGGGCTCGCCTCTCCGCGGCCACGCCGATCCACGCTTCGACCGCTGCGGCGATCAGCATGAGCGCAGCGCCGGCGGCGTAGCCCCACGCGATCGCCGCGGGCTCGCCCGTTCCGATCAGCGCTCCAAAGATCCAGGGCGCGGCCACGCCGCCCAGCGCGGTGCCGAGCGCGTAGAAGAGCGCGATCGCCAGCGCCCGAACCTCGAGAGGAAAGCTCTCGCTCACGGTCAGGTACGCGGAGCTGGCCGCGGCCGACGCGAAGAAGAACACGACCGCCCAGGCGAGCGTCTGCGTCACCGCGGTCAGGGCACCGTGGACGAAGAGCAGGGCCGTCGCGGCGAGCAGCAGCCCGGACGACGCGTAGGTCGCCGCGATCATCGGCCTGCGGCCCCAGGTGTCGAAGAATCGCCCGAGCAGCAGCGGTCCCAAGAAATTGGACACGGCGAATGGCACGAGGTAGAGGCCGACCCTTTCCGGCGGAACCGCGAAGAAGCGCCCGAGCACCATGGCGTAGGTGAAGAAAATCGCGTTGTAGAAAAATGCCTGCGCCGTCATGAGCACGAGACCCAGCACGGCGCGCCGCGGATAGCGGCGAAAGAGGCTCAGCCCCAGGTCCACGAAGCCGATCGGGCGCTCGCGCGTCGAGAGCTTGAGCCTCGCCGGCGCCTCGGTCGGATCGCCCGCGGCCGATCGGCGCTCGATGGCAGCGACGATCCTCGCGGCTTCCTCCGGGCGGCCATGGACCAGCAGCCAGCGCGGGCTCTCCGGCAGGGCGCGGCGCAGAAGCAGGATGCCGAGGCCGAGCCCCGCGCCGATCCCGAAGGCGAGGCGCCAGCCGAGGTCCGGCGGGAATCGACCCGGCTCGAGCAGGATGACGGTGCCGAGCGCTCCGGCGAGCGCGCCGAGCCAGAAGCTGCCGTTGATCGCAAGATCCGTCCTCCCGCGGTAGCGCGCTGGAATCAGCTCCTGCAGCGCGGAGTTGATGGCGGTGTACTCGCCCCCGATCCCGGCTCCGGTCAGAAACCGGAACAGCGCGAAGGCCGCGAAGTCCTGCGCGAGCGCAGTCGCCGCGGTCGCGGCGATGTAGACGCCGAGCGTGACGAAGAAAAGCCGCCGGCGCCCGAGGCGATCGGTGAGCCAGCCGAAGAGGAATGCGCCGAGGACCGCGCCGGCCAGATACGCGCTCGCGGAGGCGCCCACTTGCGCCTCGGACAGGCTCAGGGCCGGGCTCGCCTTCAGCGCGCCCGAGACCGCACCGCCGAGCGTCACCTCGAGGCCGTCGAGGATCCAGGTGATGCCGAGCGCGGCGACTGCGATCGAGTGGAAGCGACCCCAGCGCAGCCGATCGAGCCGCGCGGGCACGTCGGATTCGAAGACCGTTACAGCATCTCCATGTGCTGAACCATGCGCGAGCGCGTGCGGGCGTCGGGCAGCCGTCCGTACAAGGCTCCCATGTTCTCGACCATGTGCGCCGTCTGGTGCGTGGCGGGGATCGCGCAGCTGATCGAGGGATGGGAGAGAACGAACTTGAGGAAGAACTGCGCCCAGTTCCGGCAATCGAACTCGCTTGCCCACGCCGGAAGCGTTCGGCCATTCACCGCGCGGAACAGACGCCCGCCGTCGAAGGGACGATTGACGACGACCGCCGCTCCACGCTCCGCGGCGAGGGGCAGCAGCCGCTCCTCGACCCGCCGGTCGGCGAAGTTGTAGGTGAGCTGCACGAAGTCGAAGCGCTCGCGGCTGAGCGCCCTCTCCATCTCCTCGTGCTTGTTGCCTTCGGACGTGGTGACGCCGATGTAGCGCAGCCGGCCGGCGGCCTTGAGCTCCTTGAGCGTCGGCAGATGCGTCTCCCAGTCGAGCAGGTTGTGGATGTGCACGAGATCGAATTTCGCCAAGCCCCACAGCTCGAGCGAGCGCTCGAACTGCATCCGCCCGAGACCCTCGCCGATGGTCCAGATCTTGGTCGCCGAGAACAGACGAGGATGAGGCACGTTCCGGAGCATCCCGCCGATGACCGTTTCGGAGTACCCGTACATCGGTGACGAGTCGATCATCGCCCCGCCGCGCTCGAAGAAGGTCGCGAGCACCGGCACCAGCGCGCCCGCGGCCGGGGTGTCGGGTGGAACGTTGAAGGTGATCCAGCTTCCCACTCCGATCGCGGGCAGCGTCTCGCCGCTCGCGGGAATCGCTCGCACGATGGGTGCCGGGGCCTGCGCCGCGGCGCCCCGTGTCCAGACGGGAAGCGCGATCGCGCCGCATGCGCGCAGGACGTCGCGGCGACGCGGTGACCGGAGAGTTTCGGGCATGAGCGTTCGGCGGGGCCCGGCGCGAAAAGTTTTTCTCCGCCCCGACACAAGGTTACACCCGGTGGGACGCCGCCGCACCGGCAACCGCGTTGTTGGCCGCGGCGAGGGCTTGCGATAATCGATCCCGTCCCCACCTCGCTCTGGAGTCGATTCCGGCCGTCACCCGGGCGCCGCGGAGAGTCCCCCATGTGGGAAGCGCTTGCCATCGCCGTCATGCTGCTTGCCGCGGCGCTCTTCCTCGACAGCCTGCGCATCCGCGAGGCCGCGATCCGCGTCGCGCGGGAGGCCTGCCGCGCCCGCGGGCTGCAGTTCCTGGACGACACCGTGCAAGGCGCGCGAACGCGGTTCGCGCGGGACGGCTCCGGACACGCGCGCCTGCGGCGTACCTACCTATTCGAATTCTCCGACGACGGCGTGGGCCGCCGCAGCGGGAGCATCGTCATGCTCGGCGCGGAGCTCGAGTCGCTGCAGCTCGAACCGTACCGCCTGGCGTAGCGGCGCAATCGGTCATCCGCGGCTGCGCTTCGGCCGGCGGCGCGCGACCGGCCCAGCGGGCGAAGAGGCTAGGGCCGCGCGGCGTAGGCTTCGTCGAAGGCCCGCTCGAGCTTCCGGTTCGTGCCGCGGATGCGATCGACGACCGCCTTCGCCCAGTCGAAATATTCGCGCTTGCGGGCGAGCGACCAGTCGTGCGGCGGGCTCGACGCGATGTCGCGCAGGTTGCAGGTCTTGTCGGCGAGCTTCACCAGCCGCGCCCGGCGCGAAAGGCGCGCGGCGTGCTCGATCTGCAGGCGCTTGCGCTCCGCCTTCGGCAGGCTCTTGTCGTCGGAGACCTCGCGCACGACTTCCGCGACCGCCTTCCCGAAGCGCCCGCGCAGCTCCTCGTAGGTGGTCTCGGTATCCTCGATCGTGTCGTGCAGGACGGCGGCGGCGAGGATCCCGGCGCTGGTGATCCCCGCCTCGTCGCAGAGCGCATGGGCCAGCGCGATCGGGTGGTTGATGTAGGGCGAGGCCTCGGGATCCTTGCGCCGCTGCCGCCGGTGCTTGTACGCCGCGAAGGCCAGCGCATCGACGAGAAGGCGCGTGCCGATCCGGTTCACGATACCAGGCTGGGGATGCGCGCGCCCCTTTTCACCGCGCGCCGCGGCGCGACCCTCCGCAGGGGTTGCTTGCGCCTCATCTTCCTTGCCTCCGTGAGCCCGCGAGCGGGATCGCCTCGATCAGGAGCGGCCGCCCGTGCGGCCTCAAGCCTCACCGGTCCGACAGCGACGCCGCCGCGGCGTTCGCATGCTTGCGATGCCCGGGGCGTGCGTCCCGGGGCCGGCGGCACGGCGATCGGGACAGCGGACCGGGCCCTTGCCGATCGCTCCTCCCGAAAGATGCGAACCGCGCATGCAAGCGCCTCGGCCCGCGTTATAGAATGGCCGTCCCGCCGCAGGAAGCACCCGATGTCCTCCACGATCGCCCCGCAAACCACGACGGCTCATTGCAGCGAGCGATTGGCCGCGCTCAAGCCCAGGGTGCTGCAGGGCCTTCAGCGCGGGGTCGAGAAGGAGAGCCTGCGGGTCCGTCCGGACGGCGCGCTCGCGCTGACGCCTCACCCGTCCGCGCTCGGCTCGGCGCTCAAGCACCCGCGGATCACCACCGACTTCAGCGAATCGCAGCCCGAGCTCATCACCGGCGTGCACGCGAGCCCCGACGCCTGCGTTCAGGAGCTCACCGAGATCCACCAGGCGGTCTACCGGGCGATCGGCGACGAGCTCCTGTGGGCCTCCAGCATGCCCTGCCGACTGCCCGCGGAGGACGACATCCCGATCGGGCGCTACGGAAGCTCCAATATCGGGCGCATGAAGACCGTCTACCGGCTCGGCCTTTCGCACCGTTACGGCCGCCGGATGCAGACCATCTCCGGCATCCACTACAACTTCTCGCTTCCCGACCAGCGCTCGGACGACGAGTACTTCGCCCTCATCCGCAATTTCCGGCGGCATCTGTGGCTGGTTCTGTACCTGTTCGGCGCGTCGCCCGCGGTGTGCTCGAGCTTCGTCGCCGGAAGGAAGCACGAGTTGCAGCGCCTCTCCGACGACACGCTCTATCTTCCCTACGCCACGTCGCTGCGCATGGGCCGCCTCGGCTACCAGAGCGACGCACAGTCCGCGCTGGAGGTGAGCTACAACGACCTGCGCAGCTACGCCGCGTCGCTCGAGGAGGCGCTCACCAAGCCCTATCCCGCGTACGAGTCGATCGGCGTGCACCGCAACGGCGAGTACCAGCAGCTCGCCACCACGCTGCTGCAGATGGAGAACGAGTTCTACAGCACGATCCGACCCAAGCGCGTGATCCGGCCGGCGGAACGGCCGCTGCACGCGCTCCGCGACCGCGGTGTCGAATACGTCGAGGTGCGCTTGATGGACCTCGATCCTTTCGTCCCGGTGGGCATCACCGCGGGAACGATGCGCTTTCTGGACGTCTTCCTGCTCCATTGCCTGCTCTGCGACAGCCCGCCGGACAATCCCGACGAGCTGGCTGCCGTGGTCGAAAACCAGCGGCGTACGGCCTCCCGCGGCCGGGAGCCAGGGCTGCGCCTCGTTCGCGAAGGCGAGCAGGTTCCGCTCGCGGAATGGGCCGAAGAGCTGCTGGGCGACTGTGGACCGATCGCGGCAGCGCTCGACCGAGCCAATGGCGGCCATGCCTACCGCGGCGCGCTCGCCGCGGCCGTCGCCGGCGTCGCCGATCCGGATTCGACGCCTTCCGCCCGAGCGCTGCACGCGATGCAGCACGAGCACGGCAACTCCTACGTCCGCTTCGCGCTCGCCCGGTCTGCGGCGAATCGCGACGCGATCATGGCGCTGCCTTTCGCGCCGGAAGTCGCCCAGCGCTTCGCGCGGATGGCCCAGGAGTCGATCGAAGCCCAGAAGCGCATGGAAGCGACGGACATGCTCCCGTTCGAGGCGTTCCGGCAGGTCTACCTCGCGCCGATGCGCCTGAGCGAGTGAGGCGCGCTCGCGCGGGCCTTCCGCGCGAGCAGCCCGTGGGACCGACCCCGGAGATCAGGAGGGCGGTTCGGAGCCCGCGGGAAGATCGTGGCCGATCAGCGTCGCCTCGGGCCGGCGCGGCGGCGGCTCCTCGGCGTCGGCCTCGCCGCGCGCCGCCGCGATCGCTTCCTCGGCCCCCGCGGTCGCATCGGCGACGTCGTCGCCCAGGAATCCGCCGCTCTGCCGCGCCCACAACCGGGCGTAGAGTCCGTCGCCCGCGAGGAGGCTCCGGTGATCGCCCTGCTCGACAGTGCGCCCGCGGTCGAGGACGATCAGCCGATCCATCGCCGCGATCGTCGAGAGCCGATGGGCGATCGCGACGACGGTCTTGCCCTCCATCAGGCGATACAGGCTCTGCTGGATCGCGGCCTCGACTTCGGAGTCGAGCGCGCTCGTCGCCTCGTCGAGCAGCAGGATCGGCGCGTCCTTGAGCATTACGCGCGCGATGGCGATGCGCTGCCTCTGGCCGCCCGAGAGCTTGACCCCGCGCTCGCCGACGTACGCGTCGTAACCCTTGCGCCCCTTGGGGTCGGTGAGCTGGAGGACGAACTCGTCGGCCTCCGCCCGCCGCGCCGCGGCGATCATCGCCTCCTCGGTCGCGTCAGGCCGGCCGTAGACGATGTTCTCGCGAACCGACCGGTGCAGGAGCGAAGTGTCCTGGGTCACCATGCCGATCTGCTCGCGCAGCGACACCTGCGTCGCGTGCGCGATGTCCTGGTCGTCGATCAGGATCCTTCCGCCCTGGACGTCGTAGAAGCGCAGCAGGAGGTTGACGATCGTGGACTTGCCCGCGCCCGACCGTCCCACGAGCCCGATCTTCTCTCCGGGGCGGATGCTCAGATCGAAGCCCTCGATCACGTTGCCCTGCTTGCCGTAGGCGAACCTGACGTTTTCGAAGCGGATGTCCCCGCGGGTGACCGCGATCGGCTTCGCGTCGGGCGCGTCAACCACGGTGTAGGGCCTCGCGATCGTGTTGATGCCATCCTGCACGGTGCCGATGTGCTCGAACAGCGTGGCCATCTCCCACATCACCCAGTGCGAGATGCCGTTCAAGCGGAGCGCCATGGCAGTCGCCGCGGCGACCCCGCCGACGCCGACCTCCCCTTTCGTCCACAGCCAGAGCGTGGCGCCCGCGCTGGCCGCGATGAGTCCCATCGAGAGCACGTGATTGACGATCTCGAAGCCGGTGACGAGCCGCATCTGCGTATGCACGGTGCTCAAGAATTCCCGCATCGCGCTTTTCGCGTAGGAGGCTTCGCGGCGGGCGTGCGAGAAGAGCTTGACCGTCGCGATGTTGGTGTAGGCGTCGGTCATTCGCCCGGTCATCATCGAGCGGGCGTCGGCCTGGAGCCGAGCGACGCGACCGAGCCGCGGGACGAAATACGCGAGCGACGCAACGTAGAGCGCGAGCCAGGCCACGAAGGGGACCAGCAGCCGCAGGTCGAAACGGCCCAGCACGGCGAGCAGGGTGACGAAATAGATCACCACGAAGACCAGGAGCTCGGTGACGATGAGCCAGGTATCGCGCACGGCGAGCGCGGTCTGCATCACCTTGGTCGCGATCCGGCCGGCGAACTCGTCCTGGTAGAAGCTCATGCTCTGGCCCAGCATCAGGCGGTGGAAGTTCCAGCGCAGGAGCATGGGGAAATTGCCGAACAGCGTCTGCTGCTTGATCGTCGACTGCAGCGCGACGAGCAGGATGCTCCCGGCGAGCACCGCGCCGAGCAGCGCCAGCCGCGACCCTTCCTGCGTCCACAGACGCGCGGGCTCGACCTTCGCGAGCCAGTCGACGATGCTGCCGAGGAAGGAGAAGAGCAGCGCCTCGAAGGCGCCGATCACCGCAGTGAGGAGCGTCGTGGCGAGCAGATACGCGCGCAGCCCCTTCGAGCACGTCCAGAGGAACGCGAAGAAGCCCCGGGGCGGCGTCGCGGGCACCGCCTCGGGATAGGGATCGACGAGCCGTTCGAAGAATGCGAACACGCGGGCCTCCGCCGCCGTCCCGCGCCACGCGTCGTCGCTCCGGACGGTGACGGGAGCTCGCTTCGCGCCGGGATGAGCCCGCCAGTCGTGGCTGAGGGCCCGGCAAAGGCCCGTATCTTACCTGCGTGCTGGCCGGAGCGGGCGCCCCCGGGCCGCAAGGCTTTCGGCTAGTCGCCGAACAGCCGGTAGATCGCGACCGCGAGCAGGAGCAGCGCCCAGAACGGCAGCGACAGCAGGACGCCGTAGATGATGCCCTTGGCCGCGCTCAGATCGTCGTTCATCGCCGTAGCTCGTCTCGGAATGGATCTGGACGATCTTGCCCGGGGCAAGCTATGAACACTACTGAAGAATTCGCAAGTAATATATGAGCTGTGTTCAACCTTCGATCGGTCGATCTCAACCTCCTGCCGGTGTTCGAGGCTGCGTACGAAGAGCGCAGTCTGTCGCGCGCGGCGGAGCGACTGGCCATGACGCAGTCGGCCGTCAGCCACGCGCTGGCGCGGCTACGGGCGCTGTTCCGGGACGAGTTGTTCGTGCGCCAGGCGCGGGGCGTGCTGCCGACTCCGGCCGCGGAGCGGATCTACCTCGACCTAAGAGGGGCGCTCGGCCTGGTCCGCCAGGCGGTCACGGACCGCCGCGGCTTCGACCCGCGGACCTCCGCCCGGCGCTTCTTCGTCACCATCCCCCACCCGATGGGCCCGCTGATCGCTCTGCGCCTTCAGGAGCGGTTCGCGAGGATTGCGCCCGGGATCGCGGTCGCCGCCAGCACGCGCTCGCGGCCGATCGACCTGCCGCGGGCCTTGCGCGAAGCCCGCGTCGATGCCGCGGTAGACTGGCTGCCGATCGCCGGCGCGCAGTTCCGGGAGATCGTGCTCTTCGACGACGCGCTGGTGGCGGTGGCGCGCAGCGGGCATCCCGCGTTGCGGCGCCCGCCGTCGCTCGATGTCCTGCGCGAGGGAAAGTTCGTCCTGCTGCGCAGCCGCGTCGAAGGCGACCATCCGCTGGAGGGCGTGCGCGGCTGGCACCGGCTGAGGCTTGAGCACGCGCTCGAGGTGTCCGAGGTGCTGGAGATCTTCATGGTCGCGAGCCGGTCCGATCTCTTCGGACTGATCCCGCGCAGCATGGAGGCATTCGCGCGCGAAACCTTCGACCTGCGCGTGATCGGCTGGGCGCCGAAGGCGCCGCCGTTCACCGTGAAGCTGATCTGGCACGCGACCCGCGACGCCGATTCCGCCCACCGCTTCTTGCGCGAGCAACTCGGCCTCGCTGCCCGCGCGGTCGTGCGCCGCCGCTGACGCCTTGGAGACGCCGGCCTACTTGCCCATCAGGAGCGACGGCAGCCCGAGCGTGAGCGGCGGCCAGAGCGTGATCCCGAGGAGGACCAGGAGCAGCGGCACGAGCCACGGCAGGATGGCGCGGGAGATCTGCTCGAAGGTCACCTCCGCGATGCGCGACATCACGAAGAGCACTACGCCGATCGGCGGGTGGATCGTGCCAAGGATCAGGTTGAAGATCATGATCAGTCCGAACTGGACCGGATCGACGCCGAAGCCGATCGCGGCGGGAACGAGGATCGGGATCAGGGTCAGCATCGCCGCCAGCGCTTCCATGAAGCAGCCCACCGCGAGCAGCACGACGTTCGCGGCGAGCAGGAAGACGATCGGCTGGTGGATCGCCGCGACGATCGTCGGCGCGAGCGTCTGCGGGATGCGCGAGATCGACATGCACCAGCCGAGCGCGCCGGCGACCATGACGAGCACGGAGACGATGCCCGTCGTCTCCGCGGTGTTGACGAGGATCGCGGGCACGTCTTTCACCGACAGCGTGCGGTAGACCGCGAAGCCCAGGAACAGCGCGTACAGGTCGGCCACCGCGGCCGCCTCCGTGGGCGTGAACAGGCCGCTGAACATGCCGGCGAGCAGGATCACCGGGGCGAGCAGCGCCCACACGCTCTCCTTGAACGCGAGCCACACGCCGCACAGGCCCCCGAAGGCGTGGCGCGGCAAGCCCTGCCGGGGGGCGATGATCGCGACCATGATCATGAGCGAGAGCGCCATGAGCACGCCCGGCGCGACGCCCGCGAGAAAAAGCCGGCCGATCGAAACGTCGGCGCTTACCCCGTAGATCACCATCGGCAGGCTGGGCGGGATGATCGGGCCGATGGTCGCGGCCGCGGCGCTGATGGCCGCCGCGGTCTCGGGACGATAGCCGGCCTTTTTCATCGCCCGCACTTCGACGGATCCCGTTCCCGCCGCGTCGGCGACGGCGGAGCCGACCATGCCGGCGAAGATCATGCTCGAGAGGATGCTCGCGTGCGCGTAGCCGCCGCGCAGCGACCCTACCAGCGAGGTGGCGAAGCGCACGATGCGGTCGGTGAGCTTCGCCGCGCCCAGGATGTTGCCCATGAGGATGAACAGCGGCGCCGCCACGAGCGGAAACGAGTTCATTGCCTGCGCCATCTTCTGCGGCACGATCGACGGCGAGAGGTCGCCGAAGGCGACGAAGGCGAGCGCCGCGAGACCCATCGAGGCGTAGAGCGGCATCCCGAGCAGGATCGCCGCGAGCCATACGCCGACGATCTCGAGCATCAGCTGGATCATTCGACGCTCTGCTCTTCCGCCGCCGAGGCGTGCGGCCCGCGCAGCGCCTCGCCGAGCTCGATCGCGCCCTGGAGCGCCGTGATCGCGCCGCCGAGCACCATCGGCGCGTACATCCACGCCATCGAGATCGGGAGCGAGGTCGCTTCGAGATCGTGGTTCTTGCTGATCAGCCCCGCGCCGTAGACCGTCACCAGCGCACCGAACAGCGCCATTGCCGCCTGAATCGCGATCTCCACCGCGCGGTGGACGCCTGCCGGGAGCCGGTCCTGGAAGAAGCGGATGCGGATGTGGACGCGCCTGCGCGTGGCGAGCACCCAGCCGAACACGGCGAGCCAGACCATCAGGAAGCGCGAGAGCTCGTCGGTCCAGATCAGCGGCTCGCCGAGCGCACGCGTCGCCACGCCCAGCGCGACGCAGCCGAGCAGCGCGACGACAATCGCGCAGGCCACGAACGCGACGGCGCGATCGAAGCGGCCGGCCAGGGCGCTCAGCACGGGACCGGCTTCAAGCCGAGGCGATCCGCTCCCAGAGTCCCTTGCCCCACTTCGACTCGAACTTCGCGGGCACGCTCGCCAGGACGGGCTTGCGGAAACTCTCCACGTCCGGCGCGATCACCGTCATGCCGCCCGCCTTGAACGTGTCGGCGAGCTTGGCTTCCTGTCCCAGGATATCGTCGTCCTGGGCCTTGCCGTGCGCATCGATCGACGCACGCAGGATCTGGCGATCCTTCGCCGCGAGCCCCTGCCAGGCGGCTTCGTTGATGACGACCAGGCGCGGCGTGATGATGTGTCCGGTGAGCACGAGATACTTCTGGACCTCGTAGAACTTTCCGCTCTGGATCGTCGGGAGCGGATTCTCCTGTCCGTCGACCGCACCCTGGCTCAGCGCGAGGTAGAGCTCGCCGAAGTTGAGCGGCGTCGGCCTCGCGCCCCAGGCCTCCGCCATCGCGCGGTAGGTATCGACTTCGGGGATGCGCAGCTTGAAGCCCTTCAAGTCGTCGGCGGTGTTGATCGGCCTCGACCCGGAAGTGACGTGGCGCTTGCCGTAGTAGGTCGAGCCGATGACGCGCATCGAGCGCTTGGAGACGAGCTGCGCGTTCATGTCGTCGACGATCGGCGAGCCGAGCACGCGGCGCGCGTGCTGCGGGTCGCGCCAGAGATAGGGCGCCTCGAGGATCGAGAACTGCGGGACGAACTGGCCAAACTGCGCGGCGCCCTCGTCGACGATCTGGATCGCGCCCGACGAGCAGGACTCGACCAGGTCGCGCGAGGAGCCGAGCTGTCCCGCGGGGAAAGTCTGGATCTCGACCGCACCGCCGGTGTCGTCGCGGACCTGCTTCGCGACCTTCTCCATCATCTGCACCGAGGGGTGGTTGAGGGGCAGCACCGTCGCCCAGCGCAGCGTCGTGGCCGCCCGCGCGCGCGCCGGCAGCGCGGCCGCAGCCGCTCCCGCGATGCCGGCGCTCAGCCAGCGGCGGCGTGTCCAGGGCCTCGGGTCGCTCATGGCCTTCCTCCTCCGTTCTGTCGCAGGTCGCGGCGTTTCGATGCTGCGCGGCGGCGCCGGGCTGCATGCCGCGGGGCGCTGGGATTCTAGCGCAGCGAGCCGCATCGCGTCGGGCCCGAGGCCCGCGCCGCATCGGCCATCCCGGCAAGAGCGATGAAATCCGCCCCCGGCGACGCCGAACGTGTAGGATACGCCGCGGAGGCTCCGGCACCGCTCGCGAGCGGTCCGGCGCGCGATCGCAGTCCATAATTCAGGAGGAATCGCGACATGAAAACCGGAATCTTCGGGCGCTGGATGCTGTCTGCCTCGCTGGTCGCCGCAGCGGCGGGATGGATCGGCGCGGCGCAGGCCCAGACGCGCACTTTCAGCTTCGCCTACGACCAGCCCACGACGACCGCATACGGCATCGCCGCGAACATCTTCGACGCGAAGTTGAAGGAACTCTCCGGCGGGACGATGAGCATCAACCAGTTCCCCGGTGCGCAGCTCGGCCAGGAGCCGCAGATGCTGCAGAAGATGCGCGCCGGCGACATCGACTTCGTGATCACGTCGACCGCCAATGCCTCCACCGTGGCCCCGCAGGCGGGCGTATTCTCGATTCATTTCATCTTCCGCGACCAGGCGCACTTGCAAAAGGTGCTTGCCGACCCGGCGGTGTCGCAGGAGTTCCGGGCGATGGTCAAGGACTCGGTGCAGGGCGCGCAGGTCCTCGGGCTGCTCACGATGGGCTTTCGCAACATGTACGGCAAGAAAGAGGTAAAGAGCGTCGCCGACATGAAGGGAGAAAAAGTTCGCGTGCAGGCAACCAAGACCGAAGACACGCTCTTCCCCGCCTACGGCGCGCAGACGGTCCACATGCCCTTCGGCGAGGTCTACACGTCGCTGCAGACCGGTGTCGTGAACTACGCGGAGAATGGCGTCAACGTGTACCTCGCGAACAAGCACTATGAGGTAGCCCCCATCCTGTCGATGACCGAGCACGAGGCCAACAACAACTGCCTGTGGGTGAGCCAGAAGACCTGGGACAGCCTGACGCCGCAGCAGCAGCAGTGGGTGCAGGCGGCGGCCGATGAGATCGCCAAGAAAGAGCCGGCGATGGCGCTCAAGCTCGAGAAGGACTCCGCCGACAAGCTCAGGACGATGGGCGTGAAGGTCGTCGATAACGTCGACAAGACCGGCTTCATGAAGGATGCAGCCCCCGTGCAGGACCAGCTCGCCGCCGAGCTCGGACCGCACGCGGTAAAGCTCCTCAAGCTCGTGCGCGAGGTCCAGTAACGATCCGCATCGTCCGGACGGAGGCGCCCGCGCGCTTCCGTCCGGAGTGCCGAGCGCC
>DATJVX010000010.1:0-39823 GCA_035501595.1 Casimicrobiaceae bacterium
GCGCTGCGCGCCGCGGCGCGAGCCCTCGGGCTTGCCGAGATCCATCTCGTCGCCGCCGGGGGATGCGCCGGGCAGTTCGCCCTGGATCTTGCGCGACCCTCGGCGTCGCTGGACACACCGCCGCAGGCCGGTCCGCAGTGCGCTTACGTTGTCGCGACCTCGGGCACGACCGGACGCGCGAAGCTCGTGCCGATGGACCACGCCAACATCGTGAGGCACGCGGGGCTGATGGCGGAGTGGTTTCGATACACGCCCAGCGACACGAGCTGCCATCTCGTGCCGATGCACCTGGGACACGCGCTCCGCAACGCGCTGATGGTGCCGCTGCTGGCCGGAATGCCGGTCGTGTGCCTTGGCGAAGCGGACATCGACGGCTTCTTCCACGCCATGGAACGGTTCCAGCCGAGCTTTCTCAGCGCCGGCTTCGCGATCTATCGAGCCTTGCTCGCGCGCGCGCCGTCGTTCCGGCAGACGCTCGCGCGCGGCCGGCTGCGGTTCCTGCGCATCGGAGCCGGGCGCCTGGAGCCCGAGGAGATCGATCGCATCGAGGAGGCCTTCGGCGCACCGGCGATCAAGGGACTGTCGCTGACCGAGGTGAGCGCCGTCACGCAGGACCCGCTGCCGCCGGGGCTGCGCAAGCGCGACGCGGTGGGCGTGCCGGTGGGCACGGAAGTGGCGATCATGCCCGAGCCGGGCCGGTTCGCGGCGGCGGGTTCGAGCGGAGAGGTCGTCGTGCGAGGGCCGCTCGTGTTCCGGGGCTACCTCGACGATCGAGAGCTCACCGGGCAGTCGTTCTCCGGCGAATGGTTCCGGACCGGCGATCTCGGCCACCTGGACGCGGACGGCTATCTCTACATCACCGGACGCATCAAGGAGATCATCAACCGGGGCGGCGAGAAGATCTCGCCCGTGCAGGTCGACTCGGTGCTCGCGACGCTGCCCGGGGTTCGCGAGGCGGCCACGTTCGGCATACCGCATCCAAGCCTCGGCGAGGAGGTCGTCGCCGCGGTCGTCCGCGAGGACGGCTCGGTCCTCGACGAGCAGTCGGTTCTCGACCACGCGCGGCGAAGCGTCGGGCTGACGCGCTCCCCGCGGCGCATCTATTTTCTCGAGCGGCTGCCGCGGACCGACAGCGGGAAGCTGCTGCGCAGCGAGCTGCCGCGGCTGGTCGGACTCGAGACGGCTCCCGCGCCGGCGCCGCGCCCGCGCGACGAGGCCACGCCGGCGTCGACGACGGAAACGGTCGTCGGGGCGCTGTTCGCGGCGACGCTGCGCGTCCGGACCGTCGCCCGCGATGGTGACTTTTTCCTGCTCGGCGGCGATTCGCTCAGCGGAAGCCTGCTGCTCGCGCGCGTGAAGGAGGTCTTCGGCGTCGAGCTGCCGTTGCCGTCGCTCTTCGGAGAGGCCGCGACCGTGTCCGGGATGGCTATGGCGATCGACCGGCTGCGCTCCGGCGCCGCGCAGCGAGCGGCGGGCCGGTGACTAGCCCCGCGCCGCGCCGGGACGATCGAGCGGCGATGTCGCCCCGCCGGAGGCTTCGGCGCGCGCTCGTGCTTTGCGCGGTGCTCGCCGGCGCTTCGCCGGCGCTGGCGCTCGACGAGAGCTATCCCGCCAGGCCGATCAAGATCATCGTCGGTCAGGGTCCCGGAACCACCTCCGACATCCTCGCGCGACTGGTGGGGGCAAAGCTCTCCGAGATCCTGGCGCAGCCGGTCGTGATCGAGGGCCGTCCCGGCGCCGCGGGCACGATCGCCGCGGCGACCGTGGCGAATGCTCCGGCGGACGGCTACACGCTGCTCCTCGCCTCGTCGTCGAATCTCGCGCTCGCGACCGCGCAGCTGCAGGCCCTGCCCTACGATCCGGTCTCCGACTTCGCGCCCATTCGCCGCATGGCGCGCATCCCCTGGGCGCTCGGGGTGCGCGCGACGCTGCCGGTGAAAACGGTGCGGGAGTTGATCGCCTACGCCAAGGCCAATCCGGGGAAGCTCACCGGCGGCTCGACGGGCCCCGGCAGCGCGGCGGCGCTCGGTCTGGACATGTTGAGCCATAACGCCGGCATCGACATCCTGAACGTTTCGTACAAGACGTCGGGGGCGAGCATCCAGGGCGTGCTCGCCGGCGAGGTCGACATCCTGTTCACCGATCTCGCGCTCATCGCCTCGCACGTCCAGGCGGGCTCGGTGCGGTTGCTCGCCGCGGCCGGTCCCAGGCGGCTGCGCGCGTTTCCCGATCTTCCGAGCTTGAGCGAGCTGGGGATCGGCGAGATCGTCGTCGAGCCGTGGTACGGCCTGGTCGCACCGGCGGCGACGCCGGCACAGGTCATGACGAAGCTGCGAG
This sequence comes from Casimicrobiaceae bacterium, assembly GCA_035501595.1. Classification (GTDB taxonomy): domain Bacteria; phylum Pseudomonadota; class Gammaproteobacteria; order Burkholderiales; family Casimicrobiaceae; genus PALSA-1003. The sequence goes on from DATJVX010000010.1 coordinate 2,338, forward strand.
ACGGCCTCGCCAGGGCGCTGCGCTCGGCGGAGGTTCACGACCGAATCCTCGAGCTCGGCTACGATCCGATCGACGAGGACGCATCGGCATTCTCCGCCGCGATCCGCGCCGACATCGCGCGCTACTCCGCGGTGGTGAAGCAGGCGAAGCCGGCTCCCGAGCGCTGAGGCCGCGGCCCTACTCGCTGGCCCGGGGCGCGTTGGCGAGCCCGTCGACGCGGGCCCCGGCGGTGATGCCGCGCTGGGCGAACCAGCCCTTTTTCATCTCCAGCGCGTAGAGTGCGAGCCCGCGCGAAGGATGCGTGATCTCGGTCCTCGGCGCCATGTCGTCGATGTTGACGATCGTTCCGTCGCTGGCGATGAAGGCGATCGATAGAGGCACGTAGGTGTTCTTCATCCAGAAGCCGAGCAGCTGCGGCTCCTTGAACACGAACAGCATGCCGTGGTCCGGCGCGAGGCTGAAGCGATTCATGAGCCCCGTCTCGCGCGTGGCCTCGGTGGTGGCGACCTCCGCGACGAGCGGGTGGCCGGCGATCGTAAGCTCGATGCTCGGCAGCTCCGCCGCGCGCAGCGGCGCGGCGGCCAGCATCGGCAGGAACGGCGCCGCGCACAGGGCTAGACGCAGCCAGCCAAGGGCGCGCGATCCGCGGCTACAGCTCATATTGCTCTCCCTCGCCCCGAAGGGCGGCTTCCACCGCGGCGCGCCCGTACTGCGGGGCGAACATGGCGATGAATTCGTAGACGTAGCCTCGGGCGTAGACGCCGCGACGCAGCGCGAGCCGCGTCGTGCTGGGCGCGAACAGGTGACCCGCGTCGAGGCGGTCGAACTGCCGGTCGCGCGCCGGATCGTACGCCATCTGGGCGACGATGCCGACGCCCAGACCCAGCTCGACGTAGGTCTTGATCACGTCCGAGTCCAGCGCGGTCAGGACGACGTTCGGGTTGAGGCCCTTGGCGGTGAATGCCGCGTTGATCTGCGAGCGCCCGGTGAAGCTGAAGTCGTAGGTCACGATCGGATAACGCGCCAGCGCTTCGAGCGTGATGGCCTTCTCCCGGGCGAGCGGGTGGCCCTTGGGCACCAGCACGCAGCGGTTCCACGTATAGCAGGGCAGCGTGACCAGCTCCGGGAAATCGGCCAGCGCTTCGGTGGCGATCCCGACATCGACCTCCGCCCGTGCGGTCTGCTCGGCAACCTGGATCGGATTGCCCTGATGCAGCAGCAGTCGGACCCTGGGGTACTTCTCGGAGAAGCGCTTGAGCACCGGGGGCAGGACGTAGCGCGCCTGCGTGTGGGTGGTCGCGATCGCGAGCGTGCCGACGTCCTCCGCCTTGAACTCCGCCCCGACGCGCTTGAGATTGTTGAGCTCCTGCAAGGCGCGGCGCGCGGTCGCGACGATGACTTCGCCGCCGGCCGTCAGCGCGGTGAGGCGCTTGCCCTGGCGGATGAAGATCGGCACGCCGAGCTCGTCCTCGAGCTGGCGGATCTGCTTGCTGATCCCGGGCTGCGACGTGAACAGAGCCTCGGCGGCGCCGGAGACGTTCAGGCCGTGGTCGACGACCGCGCAGAGATAGCGGATCTGTTGCAGATTCACGGTCGCAGGCCGCGACGGCGCGCTAAAATAGATCGCGATTATATAGCGGACGACCGTCCCGCCCGCGGCGAGCAGCCGGCACTGGCTCAGTACTTCTCCATCCACCCGCAGGATCCGCAGCCGCGGCTCGTCCGGCAGGCCGCCGCCATCGTTCGCGGCGGCGGCGTCATCGCCTATCCCACCGACTCGAGCTACGCGCTGGGCTGCCGCATCGACGATGCGAAGGCGGTCGAGCGCCTGCGCGCGCTGCGGCAGATCGACGATGGGCATCATCTGACGCTGGTGTGCCGCGATCTCGCGGAGATCGGCCGCTACGTCCAGCTCGACAACTGGCAGTTTCGCATCGTCAAGCAGGGCGTGCCGGGAAGCTTCACGTTCCTGCTGCCGGCCTCGCGCGAGGTTCCGCGCCGGCTCAAGCACCCGCGACGCCGCACGATCGGCGTGCGGGTTCCGGATCACGCGGTCGTGCGGGCTCTGCTGTCGGAGCTCGGAGAGCCGATTCTGTCGTCGACCCTGATTCCTCCCGGCGCGACCGAGCCGCTCAACGATCCGGCCGCGATTCGCGCGCAGTTCGAGCACGCTCTGGAGCTGATCATCGACAGTGGCGCCTGCCACCTGGAGCCGACCACGGTCGTGGATCTGGCCACCGATCCGCCGCGCGTCGCCCGGCGGGGCCGCGGCGATCCGGCGCGGCTCGGGCTCGCGAGCGCGACCGCGTGAGGCATTCCGGCGAAGCCTGCCCGGAACGATTGAATCGGGGCAGGAATCCCGGTCGATCCGTGGGCGCACGGTTGGGATGAACCTGGGCCTCGGCCTCCGCCGGGACGACGTCGATTGGGCTTTGAGGCCGCAACTGGTAGAATAGGGGGCACTGATGGAGTTGTCGCTCGCGACCATCGTGCTCTGGGCGGTGCCGGTGGTCTTCGCGATCACTCTGCACGAGGCGGCCCACGGCTTCGTCGCCAGGCAGTTCGGCGACCAGACCGCTTACATGCTCGGCCGGGTCACGCTGAACCCGCTGAAGCACATCGATCCGATCGGAACGATTGCGGTACCGGGGTTCTTGATCGCCGTCTCGGTCCTGACCCGAGCGCCGCTGTTTATTTTCGGGTGGGCGAAGCCCGTGCCGGTGAATTTCGGCAACCTGCGTCACCCGAAGCGCGACATGTTCTGGGTGGCCGGCGCGGGGCCGTTCGCGAATTTCGCGATGGCGCTCGGCTGGGCGCTGCTGATCAAGGCGTCGGTGCCGGGCGGGGCGTTCGAAAGCGGCGGCCTCGTGGAAATGGCGGACGCTGGAATACAGGTGAACCTGATGCTCATGGCGCTCAACTTGCTGCCGATCCTGCCGCTCGACGGCGGGCGGATCGCCTTGAGCCTGCTGCCGGAGTCGATGGCGCGCGGCTACGCCCGTCTGGAGCGCTACGGGTTCATGCTCGTGATCCTGCTGCTGGTCACGGGCGTGCTGGGAACGCTGATGACGCCGATCCTGCACGCGGGCGAGTACGCGCTGCGCCTGATCCTCGGCCTGGGATGATGCGAAACCGATTGCTCTCGCGCCGTGATGTTCGCTGACCGCGTTCTCTCCGGCATGCGGCCCACCGGGCGCATGCACATCGGCCACTACCACGGCGCGCTCAAGAACTGGGTCCGGCTGCAGGAGGAGTACGAGTGTCTGTTCTTCGCCGCGGACTGGCACGCGCTCACCACCCACTACGATTCGCCCGAGTCGATCGAGGAGAGCGTCTGGGAGATGTTCATCGACTGGCTCGCGGTCGGCATCAATCCCGCCCGGGCGACGGTCTTCGTCCAGTCGCGCGTCGCGGAGCACGCCGAGCTCGCGCTGCTGCTCGGCATGATCGCGCCGGTCGGCTGGCTCGAGCGCGTGCCGACCTACAAGGATCAACAGGAGAAGCTCGCGGACCGCGATCTCTCGACCTACGGCTTCCTCGGCTACCCCGTGATGCAGGGCGCCGACATCCTCGTCTACCGCGCCAACCTCGTTCCCGTGGGCGAAGACCAGGTCTCGCACGTCGAGCTCGTGCGCGAGCTCGCGCGGCGCTTCAACCACGTCTTCGGCCGAGAGGCGGGCTTCGAGGAGAAGGCGAAGGCGGCGATCAAGAAGCTCGGCACGCGGCGCGCCAAGCGCTACGAGCAGCTGCGGACCGCCTTCCAGGAGCAGGGCGACCAGAAGGCGCTGGAAGCGGCACGGCAGATGCTGGACGATGCCCAGAACCTCGCCCTGGGCGACCGCGAACGCCTGTTCGGCTACCTCGAAGGCTCGCGGCGCGTGATCCTGCCCGAGCCGCAGGCGCTCCTGACCGAGACGCCGCGCGTGCCTGGACTCGACGGGCAGAAGATGTCGAAGTCTTACGGCAACGCGATCCTGCTGCGCGAAGACGCCGCGTCGATCACGAAAAAGGTCCGGACGATGCAGACGGACCCGGCCCGCGTGCATCGCTCCGATCCCGGCAACCCTGAGAAGTGCCCGGTGTGGCCGCTGCACAAGATCTATTCCGACGCCGAGACGCAGGCCTGGGTGCAGAAGGGCTGCACGACCGCCGGCATCGGCTGCCTCGAATGCAAGCAGCCGCTGATCGACGCGATCATCGCCGAGCAGGAGCCGATCAAGGAGCGGGCGCAAAAGTTCCTCGACGACCCGTCGCTGGTGCGCGCGATCGTCGCGGACGGCTGCGACCGCGCGCGCAAGCTCGCGGAGGAGACGATGCGCGACGTGCGCGAGGCGATGGGGCTCGCCTACACGTGAGCGCCGCCCGCGACGACGCGGTCGTCGATCTCGCGCAGGCCGCGGGCGCGCCGGTCGCGCGCGTGTACGGCGAGCCGGTGCTCGAGCTGCCGCAGGACCTGTACATCCCACCCGAGGCGCTGGAAGTCTTCCTCGAGACCTTCGAGGGCCCGCTCGACCTGCTGCTCTACCTCATCCGCAAGCAGAACATCAACGTGCTCGACATTCCGATGGCGGAGCTCACGCGGCAGTATCTCGGCTACGTCGAGATGATGCGCCGCACCCAGCTCGAGCTCGCCGCCGAGTACCTGCTGATGGCCGCGGTGCTGATCGAGATCAAGTCGCGGCTGCTGCTGCCGCGGCCGCCCGCGCCGCCGGGCGAGGAGGCGCAGGATCCACGCGCCGAGCTGGTCCGGCGGCTCCTCGAGTACGAGCGCATGAAGGCGAGCGCCGAGGCGCTCGACGCCCTCCCGCTCGCGGAGCGCGATTTCACGGTCGTGCGCGTCCTGTTCGACCGCGTCGCGGCAGCGCGGCTTCCCGACGTGCGGCCCGACGATCTCCAGGCCGCGTGGGCGGGACTGCTCGCCCGCGCCCGCGCGGCGCGCCACCATCTCGTGACGCGCGAGCAGCTCTCGGTGCGCAGCCAGATGATCCGGCTCTTGAAGCTGCTCGAGCCCGGCCCGTTCTTCGAGTTCTCCGCGCTGTTCGAGGAGCGGCTGGACGTGCCGCGGCTCGTCGTCACCTTCCTGGCCGTCCTGGAGCTCGCGCGAGAGCAGCTTCTCGAAATCTCGCAATCGGCGCCCTACGCGCCGATCTACGTGCGTCGCAAGGGCGACCCGGCGTTCGTCCTCGAGGCCGATGGCGAATGAGCGCGGCGCGAGACTCTGAGGCGCGAAGCGCTCGGCGGCGCGCGAATGAGAAGCGGCCGACGCGGGCCTTGGCGTTAGCGTGCCGGTGCGAGGAGGCCGCATGAGCGTGGACGATCTCGCCCTCATGAAGGGTGTGCTCGAGGCCGCGCTGCTGGTCTCCGGCGAGCCGCTCACGCCCGCGGCGCTCGCCAAGCTCTTCGATCCGCCGTTGGAGCCCGACCTCGTGCGCAAGCTCCTCGACGAACTCCGTGCGGCCTGGGCGGAGCGTAGCGTCGAGCTCGCGCAGGTCGCGAGCGGCTGGCGGTTCCGCGCCAAGCCGGAGATGCAGCCCTATCTCGACCGGCTCTCCCCGGACAAGCCGCCGCGCTACTCGCGCGCGGCGATGGAAACGCTGGCGATCATCGCCTATCAGCAACCCGTGACGCGGGGCGACATCGAGTCGATCCGCGGCGTCGCGGTATCGACCCACATCATCAAGACGCTCGAAGACCGGGAGTGGATCGAGGTCGTCGGGCATCGCGAGACGCCGGGTCGGCCCGCGCTCTACGCCACCACCAAGCAGTTTCTCGACGACCTCAACCTGCGCTCACTCTCCGAGCTGCCGCCGCTGGCGGAGCTCGACACTTCCCACCTCCTGGAGCTACCCGATGCCCCCGCAAAGGCCGCCGAGGCGGGGCTCGCACTCGCGAGCCCGATCCTCGGGACATCCGCATCCGCTGAGCACGCAGCCCCATCCGCCACGGGGACTGCCGGGCGGGATGCACCCGATCCGAACCCGACGCTCCACTGAGCCCGTTTTCACCGAGCCGCAGCGCCTGCACAAGGTGCTCGCGCAGTGCGGCTACGGGTCGCTGCGCGGCCTCGAGGAGATGATCATCGCCGGCCGGATCACCGTGAACCGCATGCCGGCCGAAGTCGGACAGAAGGTCGGGCCGAACGACCAGATCCGGATCAACGGCGAGCTCGTGCGCCTCCGGTTCGCGCCGCCGCGCGCGCGCGTGCTGCTCTATCACAAGCCGTCCGGCGAGATCGTGAGCCGCTCCGATCCGGAAGGGCGGCCGACCGTCTTCGACAAGCTTCCGCGGCTGGGCAGCGCCAAGTGGATCGCGGTGGGACGTCTCGACTTCAACAGCGAAGGGCTGCTGCTGTTCACCACGTCGGGCGAGCTCGCCAACCGCCTGATGCATCCGCGCTACGCCGTGGAGCGCGAGTACTCGGTGCGCGTCGTGGGCACGCTCACGCCCGAGCAGGAGCGCGCCTTGCGCGAGGGCGTGACGCTCGACGACGGCGTGGCTCGCGTGACCTCGCTTTCCGACGAAGGCGGCGAGGGCACGAACCACTGGTACAAGGTGACGCTGCCCGAGGGTCGCAACCGCGAGGTGCGCCGGCTGTTCGAAGCGCTGGGGCTGATGGTGAGCCGGCTCATACGCACGCGCTACGGCGTCGTGGCGATGCCGCCGCAGCTCAAGCGTGCCCAGCACGCCGAGCTCGAGCACGGCGAGCTGCAGCGCCTGCTGCAGGCGGCGGGCATGGGCAACTCGGCCGGTGGCCATGGCGGAGCGCGGCAGGGCGAGGAGGCGCTGCGCCCGCAGCAGGGTGCAGCCGCAGACGACGATGCCGAGGAGGCAAACGGCAACGGCAACGCGGCGCCGTCCGACGAAGACGCTGATGCGCGGGAAGACGACATCGACGGCAACCGCGCGCCGCCGCCTGCCGCGCAGCCGAATCAGAATCAGCGCCACGGCCATCCCGGTCGGCGGGGACGACACGGGCGCGGCGGCGGCCACCATGGCGCACAGGGCGGCGGCAATGGTGGCAACGGCGGCCCGCGCGGACCGCGCGGTGGCAATCGGGGCCATCGCGGCCCCCGCGGCGGCAACTTCTAGTCCAGAAACAGATCGGGCAGCAGGGGCGAGCCCGGTTTGACCGCATAGGGGGCGAAGTCGGTGACGCCCTCCTGCGCCAGCACGTCCTCGTCGACGTAGAAGTTTCCGGTCGCCTCGCGCGCGTCGCGCGTCAGGACCGCGTGCGCGGCGTCGGCGAGGATCTCCGGCCTGCGGCAGTTATCCAGCCGCTCACTCATACCCGGAATCATCGCCAGCGCCGACGTGGCGATGACCGTGCGCGGCCAGAGCGCGTTGACCGCCACGCCCTGCGGCTTGAACTCCTCGGCCATCCCCAGAACACACATGCTCATGCCGTACTTGGCGATCGTATAGGCGACGTGGTCCTCGAACCACTTCGCGCGCATGGCGAGCGGGGGCGCGAGGGTGAGGATGTGAGCATTGCGCCCCGCGGCCGAGGCGGCGACGAGGTGCGGGAGACAGGCCTGCGAGCAGGCGAACGTGCCCCGGAAGTTCACTCCCACCATCAGGTCGAAGCGCTTCATCGGCGTGTCGAGCGTCCCCGTGAGGCTGATGGCGCTGGCGTTGTTCACGAGCACGTCGATGCCGCCGAAGCGGGCCACAGCGGCTTGCACCGCGCGGGCGACGGCGGCCTCGTCGCGAATGTCCACGGCAAGCGCGAGTGCGCGGCCGCCTGCGGCTTCGATCTCCGCCGCGGCGCTGTGGATCGTCCCCGGCAGCTTGGGATGCGGCGCCTCGGTCTTCGCCGCGACGACCACGTTCGCTCCGTCGCGCGCGGCGCGCAGCGCGATCGCGAGCCCGATGCCGCGCGAGGCGCCGGTGATGAACAGCGTCCGGCCGGCGAGGCTTCTCACTTCGGTCGTCCCGTGTCGCCTAGGCGTCGCCGCCGAAGCGCGGCGGGCGCTTCGCCAGGAACGCGCTCACGCCCTCGCCGAAGTCGGCCGTCGCCGCGCAGGCGGCGAAACTGGCCGCCTCGGCGTCGAGCTGCGCGGAGAGCGGTTGCGACAGCGATTGCCGGAGAAGCCGCTTCGCGTTGCGCGTCGCGAGCTCGGGGCCGGAGGCGAGCGCTGCCGCGAGCTCGCCCGTCGCGCGCGCGAGCTCGGCTTGCGGCACGACCCTATTCACGAGCCCCAGGCGCAGCGCGTCCTCGGCGCCGAAGCGATCGCCGAGAAGCACGATCTCCATCGCCTTCCGGCTCCCCACGAGCCGGGGCAGTGCATAGGTGAGGCCGCCGTCGGGCGTCACGCCCAGGTGCCGATACGCGGCGGTGAAATAGGCGTCGTCCGCGGCGATCGCGAGGTCGCAGGCGCAGAGCAGCGAAAGCCCGAATCCGGCGACCGCGCCGTGAACGCTCGCGACCACCGGCTGCGGCATGCGCTGCAGGGTTTCGATCGCCGCATGCACGCGCGCGATCAGGCGAGCGAAGTCGTTTCGCCGCTCGTCCGGCGCGAGCTCGAGCTGGCCGGCGAAGTGACGGATGTCTCCGCCGGCCATGAAGTGCTTGCCGGCGCCGCGGATGATGACGCAGCGCACGCTCGCATCCGCGGCCAGCGCCGCGGTCTGCGGCGCCAGCGCGTCGATCATCGCCGGGTCGAGCGCGTTGAGCGACTCGGGACGGTTGAGCGTCAGCGTGGCGACCGCGCCGTCGCGATGGAGGAGAAGAGGAGAGGTCATGGCGGGAGCGGTCCGTGCGGGTCGATGCCCGCACGACGAAGCGCCACGAGTCTAACAGGCGCAGCCCGCGCGGTCAGCCGGACGATCACGGGGCCTCCGCGGCCTTGAAGGGACTCGCCGCCTCGAGCTCCTCGACCGTCTGGGCGACTTCGCTGCGCTCGTCGTCGGCGAAGCGCCCGATCGCGCGGGCGAAATCCGGATCGGAGATTGCGTGCGCGGAGAGCGTGGTCACGGGCAGGAGGCCGCGGGCGAGCTTGTGCACGCCCTGCGCCCCGCCCTCGAAGCCCGCGATGCGGCGCTCGATGCAGAAGTCGATCGCCTGATAGTAGCAGGCCTCGAAGTGCATGCCGGGCAGGTACTCGGTCGAGCCCCAGTAGCGTCCCCACAGCGTGTCGCGGGCGAACACGTCGAGGGCCGAGCACACCGGCCGCCCCTCGCGCTCGCCGAGCACCAGGAGCAGGCTGTCGGGGAGCGACGCGCCGATGCGCAGGAAGAAGTCGAGCGAGAGATAGGGAGTGGAATGATGGTGGCGGTAGGTCGTCGTGTAGCAGCGGAAGAAGAACGCCCAGTCGTCTTCGCGGATGTCGCGACCGACGAGCCGCCGGAACTGCACGCCCGACGCCGCGAGCTTGCGCCGCTCCTGGTTGATGCGCTTGCGCTTGGCGTGATTCATCGTGGAGAGGAAATCGGCGAAGTCGCGATAGCCGGGATTGGTCCAGTGGAACTGCACGCTCTCGCGCAGGTGCATGCCCGCGGCGGCGCAGAGAGCGGCCTCGTCGGCCGGAGGGAACAGCACGTGCAGCGACGAAAGCCGCTGCTCGCGCAGCAGCCCGAGCGCGGCGGCGAGGAGCTCGCTCCGCGTGGCGGGGTCGGTCGCGATCAGCCGCGGCCCAGTCGCGGGGGTGAAGGGGATCGCGCACAGGAGCTTCGGGTAGTAGCGACGGCCGTGACGCCGGTAGGCGTCCGCCCACGACCAGTCGAAGACGTACTCGCCGTAGGAATGGGCCTTGAGGTACAGCGGCATCGTGCCGACGAGCCGCCGGTCGCGCCAGGCGGTGACGTACTGAGGTGACCAGCCGGTCTCCGGGGCGGCGCAGCCCGTCTCGTGCAGCGCGTGCAGGAACGCGTGCGAGATGAGCGGGCGGTCGCCGACGAGCGCATCCCACTCGGACGGTGCGATCGAGCCGAGCGACTCGACGATACGCAGGGAAGGACGCGGCATGGAGCGGGGTGGCTGCGGTGCGCATTGTCGCGTGCCCGCCGCGGCGGCAGCAAGGCTCGCCGTGATAAAATTGCGCCATGCGCATCGCGCTCGCCCAGCTCGACTGCGTGGTCGGCGATCTCGCGGGCAACGCGGCGCGCATCCTCGAAGCGGCGGCCGACGCCGGCCGCGGTGGCGCCCACCTCGTCGTCACTCCCGAGCTTTCGCTCTGCGGCTATCCTCCGGAAGACCTCGTCCTGCGCCCGGCGTTCCTCGCCGCCTGCCGCGACGAGCTCGAGCGTCTCGCCGGAAGGATCTCGGGGCCGACCGTGCTCGTGGGCTATCCGGAATCGGCACCGGACGGGCGCCACAATGCGGTCGCCGTCCTGCGCGACGGGAAGATCGCGGCGACGTATCGCAAGCGCGAGCTGCCCAACTACACGGTGTTCGACGAGGAGCGTTACTTCGAGCCGGGTCGCGAGCCCTGCCTGATCGACGTCGCCGGCGTGCGCGTGGGGATCGTGATCTGCGAGGACATCTGGTTCCCCCCGCCTGCGCGAACGGCGCGGGACGCGGGCGCGCAGGTCATCGTCGTGCCCAACGGCTCGCCCTATCACACGCGCCAGCAGGCGCTGCGGCGCGACGTGGTGACGGCGCGCGCGCGGGAAACCGGCCTGCCGGTGGTCTACGTCAATCGCGTCGGCGGCCAGGACGAGCTGGTGTTCGACGGGGCTTCGTTCGTCGTCGACGGCAAGGGCGAGCTCGCGCAGCAGCTGCCCGCCTGGCACGAGACCCTGGCGTTCGCCGAGCTCGACGGCGCAATCCCGAAGGCGGTTCGTGGCAGCCTCGACCCGCGCCTCGAGCCGAACGTGTACGCCGCGCTGACGATGGGCGTGCGCGACTACGTGCAGAAGAACCGCTTCCCGGGGGTGCTGCTGGGGCTCTCGGGAGGCATCGACTCCGCGCTCACGCTCGCGATCGCGGTCGACGCGCTGGGGCGGGAGCGCGTGCGCGCCCTGATGCTGCCTTCGCGCTTCAATGCGGCGATGAGCCTCGAGGATGCCAAGACGATGGCGGGGATCCTGGGCGTGCGCTACGACGAGATCGCGATCGACGACGTCGCGGAAGCCTACCGGCGCTCGCTCGCCGAGGAGTTCAAGGGGCTGCCCGAGGACGCCACCGAGGAGAACATCCAGGCGCGCATTCGCGGCACGCTGCTCATGGCGCTTTCCAACAAGTACGGCTCGATCGTGCTCACGACCGGGAACAAGTCGGAAATGGCCGTGGGCTACGCCACGCTCTACGGCGACATGGCGGGCGGCTTCGCCGTGCTCAAGGACATCAGCAAGACGCTCGTCTACCGCCTTGCCCGCTATCGCAACAGCCTCGGGCTCGTGATCCCCGAGCGCATCATCACCCGCGCGCCGTCGGCGGAGCTGCGCGCCAACCAGACCGACCAGGACAACCTTCCACCCTACGAGGTGCTGGACGCCATTCTCGAGGCCTACGTCGAGGAGGGCGTGAGCCCGGCGGAGATCGCCGCCCGCGGCATCGCGCCCGAGGACGTGGCGAAGGTCGTGCGGCTGATCAAGATCGCCGAGTACAAGCGCCGGCAGTCGGCGGTGGGCATCCGCATCACGCCGCGCGGCTTCGGCAAGGACTGGCGCTATCCCATCACCTCGGCCTGGGCAGAGTGGAAGACTGTGTCGGCCTAGTGTAATGTAGCTCGCCGTCGGTCAGGTCGGAAACGCGGGAGAGGAGCGATGAAGAAGGTCGAAGCGATCATCAAGCCGTTCAAGCTCGACGAAGTGCGCGAGGCGCTGTCCGACATCGGCGTGAGCGGGCTGACCGTCACGGAGGTGAAGGGCTTCGGCCGGCAGAAGGGCCACACCGAGCTCTATCGCGGCGCGGAGTACGTCGTCGATTTCCTGCCCAAAGTGAAGGTCGAGGTCGTCGTGGCCGACAACCTCGTGGAGCGGGTGATCGAGGCCATCGTCAAGGCCGCCCGCACCGGCAAGATCGGCGACGGCAAGATCTTCGTCACCGGCGTCGAGCAGACGGTGCGCATCCGCACCGGCGAATCGGGCGAAGCGGCCGTCTAGCGCCCTGGCAGACTAGGAGACCGAATATGTCGTTCATGAGCGAGTTCCGCGAGTTCGCGGTCAAGGGAAGCGTGGTCGACCTTGCGGTCGGCGTGATCATCGGCGCGGCCTTCGGCAAGATCGTCGATTCGCTGGTCAAGGACCTCATCATGCCGGTCGTCGGGCGGTTCACCGGCGGACTCGACTTCAGCAACTACTTCGTCATGCTGGCCGCTCCCCCTCCCGGCTACAGCGGCCCGATGACCTACGAGGCGCTGACCAAGGCCGGCGTGCCGCTGTTCGCCTACGGCAACTTCATCACGGTCGCGATCAACTTCGTGATCCTGGCGTTCATCATCTTCATCATGGTCAAGCAGATCAATCGCGTGCGCGCGGCCACGCCGCCAGCGACGCCCGAGGACGTGCTGCTGCTGCGCGAGATCCGCGACCAGCTCAAGAAGAAATAGACCGCTTCGGCGAGGAGAAGGGGACTGGGGATGGCTAAGCTCGTTTTGCGAATCCTGGCGACGGCGGCGGCGCTCGCGCTGGCTGCGGCCGCCCGTGCCGACATCAACGTCGGCGTCACGCTCTCGGCCACCGGGCCGGCCGCCTCGCTGGGCATACCGGAGAAGAACACCTTCGAAATGCTCGGCTCGCCGAGCATCGCGGGGCAGAAGGTCAACTTCATCATCCTCGACGACAAGTCGGACACGACGGAGGCGGTCAAGAACACGCGCAAGCTCATCGCCGAGGACGCCGTGGACGTGGTCGTCGGCTCGACGATCACGCCGAACTCGCTCGCGATGATCGACGTCGTGGCCGATGCGCAGACGCCGATGATCTCGATGGCAGCCTCCGCGCGGATTGTCGATCCGACCAACCCCAAGACCCACTGGGTGTTCAAGACGCCGCAGAGCGACGCGCTGATGGCCGACGCGATCGCGGTGCACATGAAGGCGAACGGCGTGAAGACGCTGGGCTACATCGGCTTCAACGACGCCTACGGCGAGAGCTGGCTGGCGGAGATCAAGCGCTCCGGCCAGACCGCCGGCGTCACCGTCGTCGCCGAGGAGAAGTACACGCGCAACGACGCGTCGGTCACGGGGCAGATCCTCAAGATCCTTGCGGCGAAGCCGGATGCGGTGCTGATCGGTGCGTCGGGCACGCCGGCGGCGACACCGGAGAAGGAGCTCGTGGCGCGCGGCTACAAGGGCCGCATCTACCAGACGCACGGTGTGGCCAATCCGGACTTCCTGCGCGTGCTGGGCAAGGACGGCAACGGCACCATCCTGCCCACGGGCCCGATGCTGGTCTACGAGCAGCTGCCGGACGCGAACCCGGTCAAGAAATCCGCGGGCGAGTACGTTCGCCTCTACGAAGCGAAGTACGGGACGCGCGCCACCTTCGGCGGCCACGCCTGGGACGCCTACCTGCTGCTCTCCCGGGCGGTGCCCGAGGCGCTGCGCAGGGCGAAGCCCGGCACCGCGGAGTTCCGCAGTGCGTTGCGCGATGCACTGGAGAACGTCAAGGAGCTGCCGGGGGCCCACGGGGTGTTCGTCATGTCGCCGAACGACCACAACGGTCTCGACAACCGCGCGCGCGTCATGGTGCGCATCGAGGACGGCAAGTGGGTGCTGCAGAAGTAGCGATCGTCGCGCCCGCGCGCGGCGGGGCGGGGCGCGACCCGCTCAGCCTGCTCTGAAGCGCCCCGCGCCGGCGAAGCGTCGGGCGGCGAGGCTTCTTCCTAGAGGGAGCGCGGGCGCGCCGCGCACGCGATGGACCTGACCATTGCCGCGCTGCTCGCGCAGGACGGCGTCACCAACGGCGCCATCTACGCGCTGCTCGCTCTGGCGCTGGTGCTGGTTTTCGCCGTCACGCGCGTCATCTTCGTCCCGGCGGGCGAATTCGTCGCCTACGGCGCGCTGACGCTCGCGGCGCTGCAGCTCGGCAAGCCCCCCGGCACCGTCGGATTGCTGGCGGGATTGGCGTTACTCGCCGCCACGGTCGAAACCTGGGACGCGTTCCGGCGAAGCGCCTGGCGCAGACTCCCGCGACGGCTGCTGCTGTATGCGATCGTGCCGCTCGCGATCGCCGGTCTCGTCCATGCCGCGGCCCCGCTCGAGCTCGCGCTGCCGATCCAGATCCTGCTCGCAGTCGCCATCGTGACCGCGCTCGGGCCGCTGCTCTATCGCGTCGCCTACCAGCCTCTCTCCGAGGCTTCGGTGCTCGTGCTGCTTATCGTCTCGGTCGCGGTGCACTTCGTCATGGTCGGCCTGGGGCTGTGGTTCTTCGGCGCCGAGGGCTCGCGCACGCCGGCGTTCACCGCGGCGAGCTTCGCGCTGGGCGATGTCGTCGTCAGCGGGCAGAGCCTGCTGGTGCTGCTGTTCTCGGTGCTCCTGATCGGCGCACTGTACCTGTTCTTCGGCCGGACCCTGTATGGCAAGGCGCTGCGCGCCACCGCGCTCAACCGCGTCGGCGCACGCCTCGTCGGCGTGAGCCCGGATTTCGCGGGCAGCCTCACCTTCACGCTCGCCGCCGCCCTCGGCGCGTTCTCCGGCGTGCTGATCGGGCCCATCACGACCGTCTACTACGATTCGGGCTTCCTCGTGAGCCTCAAGGGATTCGTCGGCGCGATCATCGGCGGCCTCGCGAGCTATCCGCTGGCTGCCGCCGGCTCGCTGCTGGTGGGGCTGCTGGAATCGTTCTCCTCGTTCTGGGCGAGCGCTTTCAAGGAGGTGATCGTGTTCACGCTCATCATCCCGGTGCTGCTGTGGCGATCGCTCTCCACCCATCATCACGAGGACGACGATGAGTGAGCCCGCGCGGCGCTCGCTCGGCCTGGCCGCCGCGGCGGGGCTGATCCTGCTGCCGCTGCTCGCGCCGCCGTTCTGGGTGACGCTTGCGAACTACATTGGCCTCTACAGCATCGTCGCGCTGGGGCTCGTGCTCCTCACCGGGGTCGCCGGGCAGACCTCCTTCGGGCAGGCGGCCTTCGTCGGCATCGGCGCCTACGTTACGGCCTACCTGTCGACGCGCGCCGGCAGCTCGGCCTGGATGCCCTGGCTCAACCTGGTGCTGGGCCTCGCGGCCACCGGAATCGTCGCCCTCGGGCTCGGCTTCATCACCTTGCGCATGCGCGGCCACTACCTGCCGCTCGCGACGATCGCCTGGGGCATCAGCCTGTATTTTCTCTTCGGCAACCTCGAATTTCTCGGCGGACACACCGGACTCACGGGCATCCCGGCGCTGTCGATCGGCGGATACGACCTGCGCAACGAGCGGCATTTCTTCTACCTGATCTGGGCGATCGCGATCGCGGCGCTGTGGGCCACGCACAATCTCCTCGACTCGCGCGTCGGCCGTGCGATCCGCGCGCTCAAGGGCGGATTGGGCATGGCCGAGGCCTTCGGCGTGGACGCGGCGCGGCTCAAGATCGTCGTATTCGTCTACGCGGCGCTGCTCGCCTGCATATCGGGATGGCTGTACGCGCACCTGCAGCGATTCGTGAACCCGACGCCGTTCGGACTCAACCAGGGCATCGAGTACCTGTTCATGGCGGTGGTGGGCGGTGCCGGCAGCGTCTGGGGCGCGGTTATCGGCGCGACGCTGATCACGCTTCTCAAGGCTCAGCTGCAGGACTGGCTGCCGGCGCTCCTCGGGCGCAGCGGCGACTTCGAGATCGTCGTCTTCGGCATCCTCGTCGTCGTGCTGCTCCAGCGCATGCGCGACGGCGTCGGACCGTGGCTCGCGAAGCTCCTGCCGCCGCGTGCCTCCGCGGTGCCGCGCGCCATGGACCGCCTTCCCGCGAGGCCGAGACCCGCGACGGAGCGGCTGCTGGTCGTCGAAGGCGCGCACAAGCGCTTCGGCGGGCTGGTCGCGGTCGACGATCTGTCGTTCGACGTGCGCGCCGGCGAGATCCTCGGGCTGATCGGTCCCAACGGTGCGGGCAAGAGCACGATGTTCAATCTCATCAGCGGCGCGCTGCCACCGACTCGCGGGGCGATCGGTTTCGCGAGCCATCCCATCTCGGGACTCGACGCGCACGCGATCGCGCGCCGCGGCATCGCTCGCACGTTCCAGCATGTCCGCCTCCTGCCGGCGATGTCGGTGCTGGACAACGTCGCTCTCGGCGCGTACCTGCGCGGCCGCGCCGGCTTCGCGCGCTGCGCCTTGCGCCTCGATCGCCGGGAAGAGGCCCGCGTGCGCGCCGAAGCTCGCTTCCAGACGGCGCGCGTCGGACTCGAGTCGCAGCTCGACGCGCCGGCCGGATCGCTGGCGCTCGGACGCCAGCGGCTGGTCGAGATCGCCCGCGCGCTCGCCGCGGACCCGTCGCTGCTGCTGCTCGACGAGCCGGCCGCGGGCCTGCGCTTTGCGGAAAAGCAGGAGCTCGCGCGCTTGCTGCGAAGCCTCAAGGGGGAAGGCGTCACGATCCTCCTGGTCGAGCACGACATGGACTTCGTCATGGGGCTCACCGATCGGCTGGTGGTCATGGATTTCGGGGAGAAGATCGCAGAGGGCCTGCCGCGCGACATCCAGCGCAACCCGCTCGTGCGCGAGGCGTATCTCGGAGGCTTCGAGCGATGAGCGGCGCGAGGCGAGCGAGGTGAGCGCGCTGCTCGAGGTCCGAGACCTGCACGTCGCCTACGGCAAGGTCGAGGCCGTGCACGGCGTGTCGCTCGCGATCGACCACGGACGGATCGTCGCGGTGATCGGCCCCAACGGCGCCGGAAAGACGACGCTGCTGGGGGCTCTCGTGGGCCTCCTCCCGTCGCGCGGCGAGATTCTCTACGACGGACGATCGCTCGAGGAGCGGCCCGTCGAGGAGCGCGTGGCGAGCGGGCTGTGCCTCGTTCCCGAGCGGCGCGAGCTCTTCGCCGCGATGAGCGTCGCCGACAACCTGGAGCTCGGCGCCTTCGCGCGGCGGCGCGCGGGGCGCGCCGCGATCGCCGCCGCCCGCGACGAGATCTACGCCCGCTTTCCGCGGCTCTCCGAGCGGCGCCATCAGCTCGCGGCGACGCTCTCCGGCGGCGAGCGACAGATGCTGGCGCTCGGTCGCGCGCTCATGGCGACGCCGCGGCTGCTGCTCCTCGACGAGCCGAGCCTCGGCCTCGCGCCGCTGATGGTGAAGGAGATCTTCGGCATCGTCGCGAGGCTTCGCGAGACCGGCGTGGCGATCCTGCTGGTCGAGCAGAACGCGCACGCGGCGCTGCAGGTGGCGGACTACGGTTACGTGCTGGAGACCGGGAACGTGGCCATGGAGGGCGAAAGCGCCGCGCTGGCTGGCGATCCGCGCGTCGCCGCGACTTATCTCGGGCGGGATCCCGCTTCGAGCGCAGCCGTTTCGGCCGGCGGCGAGGCGACCTGACCTGGCCAGCGCTCCGCCCCGCATGCGGCGGCCCCCGCGTCCGTGGCGCGCCGGAGCTCCGCGGGTCGAATACAATCGCCTCTTTGCCCCGCAGCGACGCGCGACGGCGAGGTCGCGCAGTAAGGAGCAGGCTTTGCGGCGAATCACCCTCTTTGCGAAGGGCAATTTGGACGTTCGCAACTCTCTGCACTCCTTCCGGGTCGGGGGCAGCGTTCGCTGGAACGGGATCAACGAGCTGATGCGCGATCGATACCCGGGCGCGCTGGTCCAGGTCCGGCACGAAACGTGGACACGCTCCGATGCGCTGCTGCTGGCGGACGGCAACGTGCCGCCGGCGCTGGCCGCCCGGTCCTTGCCGCTCGGCGCTTTCTCGGCAACGGCGCAGTTCAGCAACGCGCTCTTCGGGAGCCGCGTGGATGCCATCGTGCTTTCGCTCCAGCCCGACGTTGCGAGCACCCTGGTCCGCCACCGCCGCGACGGCTATCTTTTCTATCCTGACAACTGGAGCTCGTGGCCGGCGCGGCACCGCCTGTGGCTCGAGGAAGAGTTCGCCGCCGAGGACGTGCTCGACGTCGCCGCATCCATGCACAACTTCGAGCGGATCGTCGCGCGGCTGCGTGCCAATTCGGATGCGCCGATCCTGGTCTATAACCTCTCGTCGGTTGTGCCGGGCGACTCGGTCCATTGCCATCAAGGCGTCGCCGAGGCCCTGTCGACGCGAATCCGCAGATTCAACCTTGCGCTGGCCGAGCTATCGCAGCGGACCGGCATCTCGGTGATCGACGTCGACGCGGTCGTCGCGCGAGCAGGTGCCGATCGACTGAAGCTCGACGCGATGCACCTGACCGTCGAGGGCTGCCGCGGAGTGGCCGAGGAAGTCCTGCGGGTGCTCGACGATCTCGGCTGCTTGTCGGCTGCGGCAGTCGCCCGATGCTGATCAGCGTAGTCATACGCTCCAGAGACGAGGCGGAGCGGTTGCGCCTCACGCTGGCTTCGCTCGTACCTCAGGCCAGCGACGCCGAGGTGATCGTGGTCAACGACGGCTCGACCGACGGCACGCCCGCGGTCCTCGCCGAGGCCGCGCGCTGGCTGCCGCTGCGGGTCGTCACCCACGAAAGGCCGCGCGGGCGCGCCGGTGCGGCCAATGCCGGAGCGAGCATCGCGCGCGGCGATGTGCTGCTGTTCCTCGACGGCGACACACTGGCGGGGCCCGCGCTGCTCGAGCGGCACGCGGCGGTGCAGGCGGCAGGAACGGGGCGCATTGGCCGCGGCGAGACCTTCCATCTTCGCGGCACTCGGTTCCTGCAGGATCCCGAAGCAGGAACGCCTCGAGCGGGAGAGGAGGCACGGTTTGCCCGCGTCGACCAACGCGAGCTTTCGCGGCTGAGAGTGACGCTGGCCGACGTGCTGGGAAACTTCGCGTCCATCGAGAGTAGGGCCGTGCCCGGCATCTATCCCGGCGCCGGGCCGCGCCGGCTTAACGAGCTCGAGATGGACGCGCTGCACCGCCATCCGGAATGCTCCGTTCTGTGGGCGGCAGCATCCGGCAGCAACTTGTCGGTGGCCCGAGACGCGTTCATCCGCGTTGGAGGGTTCGACGAAACGATGGACATCAACGAGCACCGCGAGCTCGCGCTGCGCTTGTGCGAGTACGGTGCACGGGTGGCGGCGGTCGACGGGGCGCGCAGCTACCATCTCACGCACCGCGCGGGCTGGCGCGACCCGCTCCGTGATAGGCGTTGGGAAACCGTCTTCTATCGCGCCCATCCCATCCCGGCGGTCAAGCTGCTCGCGATCTTCTGGGCGAGCCTGTCACCCCAGTACCGGATTCCGGCCGCGGCAAGGATCAACTCGCTACCGGCGCTCGAGCAGGCGGCGGCCCGATCCGACTACGACTACGACGCAGTGCGGGAGCTGATTGGCTCGCTGTCGCAGATCCCGGATTCGCCGGCGGACGACGGCGTGCCGAATGCTTGCGCCGCAGGGACGGGCGAATGAGCGCATCGCGCAGCGTACGGATCGACGCCCTCGTTCACGAGCTCGAGCGGCCGGCACTGCGCGCCGGGGCTTACCAGCTCGTGGAGTGCCTCAACGCCGCGTCGGACAGCTCGTGGCAGGTCCAGCTTCGCTTCCCCCCTTCGCTGGCCGCAGGCGATGTGACGGCCGCCCCGGAGGTCTCCATCGCGTCGTTGCTCGGGGAGGTCCTGCGGGACGACGAGCCGCTGGCCGTGGCAGAGCTGCGCTGGCGACGAGACCTCGCGGGCCGATCGCCATCCTCCGCCGGCACGCTGCTGCTGTGCACGGTGTTTCGCGGCACGGCGGAGCGCGCGAGCGATGCAGATGGGAGCACGCGACCGGCGACCGTGGAGCGCATCCGGCAACTGAATCGGCTGGCGATCGATCTGTCCCACGACTTCGGGATTGGGCTGATCGACATCGATCGCGTCCTGACTTTCATCGGTGCGCGCCGATTGCGCACCGATTTCCGATTGGGCAGCGCCGCGGCGGCCGAGGCGGCTGGATTCGCGATCGCTCAGAGCCTGCTCGCATTCGGTCTCGATCGTTCGCTGCCGCCCGAGGTCGCAGAACGAGCGGCCGCCCTGCACGGCAGCCTTTTCGAGATCGAACAGCGGCTTGTCCGCCGCGTGAAGCGAGCCCGTTAGCGCCGAGGCTGCTCTGAATCCGCTCGAGCTGTTGCGCGCGATGTTGCTCATCCGGACGTTCGAGGAGGCGCTCCTGCAGCGGCACGACCACGGTTTCCAGTTGCTCTCGTCCGGGCAGGAAGCCGTTGCCGTCGGCCTGTGCGCGGCGCTGCAGCCGGGTGATCCGTTGCTGGCGAGCGGGCGATCGATCGGCGCGGCGCTGGCCCGCGGCGTGGAACCGCGCCGGGTGATGGCCGAGCTGCTGGGCAAGGCGACGGGCCCGTGCGGCGGGCGGGGCGGACGCGGGCATCTTGCGCAGCCGTCCGCGGGTTTCTTCGGCGCGCACGCCGTCGTGGGCGGGAATCTGAGCGTTGCCGCCGGCGTCGCGCTCGCGCTCCAGCTCGGCGGCGGCGCCGACGTCGTCGCCTGCATCTTCGGCGACGGGGCTTGCGGAGGAGGCGCATTGCACGAGACCCTCAACCTCGCCGCGCTGTGGCGGCTGCCGCTACTCCTGGTCTGCGACAACAACGGCTACTCGGTTTCCACGCCGCGCTCCGAGGCGCTGGCGCCGAAGCGGCTCGCGGACCTGGCGCTCGCGTTCGGCGTTCCAGGCAGGACCGTGGACGGCATGGATGTGCTCGCGGTTGAGTCCGCCGCCGTCGCCTTCGCGACGCTCGCCCGGTCGGGAGGCGGACCGGCGTTTCTAGAGTGCGTCTCGCAGCGCTTCGCGAGCCATTCGACGGCGGCGCGCGAGACCCGCTCCGCGGCGGAGCTGCTTGCAGCGCGAGCGTCGTGCCCCATCCTGCGCCTGCAGCAGCGGCTCGAAGCCGAGGGCATCCTGAGCGTCGAACGACGCGCCGAGCTCGAGCGCGAGGTGAGGAGCAGGGTCGAGGAGGCGCTGCGCTTCGCGGATGCGTCGCCTTATCCGGATCCTTCGGCGCTGGTGCACGATGGCCTCTGAGCCACTGGCCGGCGTCAAGCTCTTCTTCCGCGAAGCAATCGGTCGCGCGCTCCGGGACGAGATGGCGCGCGACCGCCGGATCATCGTCCTGGGCCAGGATGTCGGCCGCTTCGGCGGCTCCTACCGCGAATTCGCCGGGCTGTACGAGCAGTTCGGGCCGGAGCGCGTGCGCGACATGCCCGTGGCCGAGGCCTCGATGATCGGCGTCGGCGTCGGCGCTGCGGCAGCCGGGCTGCGTCCGATCGTGAGCATCACGTACATGGACTTCCTGATGCTCGGCCTGGATCCGCTGGTCAACTACGCCGCGAAGCTTCGCTTCAAGACGGGCGGCCAGCTCGCGGCGCCGATGGTCGTCAAGACCACCGCGGGCGCGAAGGGGCAGGGCGTGGCGCACTCACAGTGCCTGGAGGCGTGGGTGATGTCGGTGCCCGGTCTCAAAATCGTCGCGCCGTCGACCGCGGCCGACGCCTACGGGCTGCTGAAGTCGGCGCTGCGCGAGGAAGGACCGGTGGTGTTCGTCGATCACAAACGGCTCTTTCCGACCGCCGGCGAGGTCCCGCAAGGCGATGGTTCGGTGCCGATCGGCAAGGCTCTGATCCGCCGCCGGGGCAGCGACGTCACGATCGCGACTCACTCGTACATGTGCCGCGTCGCCGAGGAAGCGGCTCAGCGGCTCGCCGCAGACGGCTTTTCCTGCGAGGTGCTCGATCTGCGTAGTCTCGCGCCGCTCGACATGAGCACGCTATGCGAGTCCGCAGCGCGAACCAAAGCGTTGCTTACGCTCGAGGAAGGCCAGTTGCCATGCGGCGTCGGCGCCGAAGTGGCGTTTCGCGTGCAGGCCGAGCTCGGCGCCTTGCGCGTCGGCCGCGTGGGTGCGTTGCCGGTCCCGGTAGCCTCCAGCCCGATCCTCGAAGCCGCCTGCCTGCCGGACGCCGAGCGGGTCTCGGTGGAGGTGCGTCGGCTCCTATCGACTCATGAAGTCACACCTGCAAAGCGAGGCAGCGCATGATTCTGAAGCTCGTGGTTCCCGGGTCGATCGAGGACGCGGAAGAGTTGCGCGTCCTCGAATGGCATGGCACGGTCGGGCAGCGCTTTGCGGCGCGGGAGTTGATCGTCGAACTGGAGACGCATAAGGCGGTCGTCGAGATTCGCGCGGCGCAGCAGGCGATCCTGCGTCGCGTGCTGGCCGAGGCGGGGAGCTGGCAAAAGCCCGGCGACGCGCTGGCGCTCCTCAGCGACGAGCCGACCGAGCCTCTGCCGGCGACGGCGACCGGAGAAACGCTCCTGGTCGAGTTCGAGGTCATTTGACGCTACGCGGCCCGAAGCCCGGCACGCCGCGCGTGCGCAGGATGCGCAGGATCTCGTCTCTCACCTCGTTCTGCATCAGGCCGCTGAAGTGCATCGCGTCCGGGACGTGCGCCGCGCCGAGGTCGGCGGCGATCGCGTCGATGTCGACGATCGACACGTCCTTCTCCCGCGCGAGATCATGGAGCATCAGGTTCAAGTCCTTGGTACGAACGCTCGTGAGCACGTTCCCCAGCGGCGCGTCGTAGGGCGCATAGCAGTGAACGTCCTCGTCGACCGACGTCGACACCGCGTTCAGGATCAGGAACTGCATTGGCGAGCGCTGCCGGACCGTGTCGATGAGCTCCGCGTAGTCGCGCCGGATGTCGTCGATGGTCCGCTGAACGCGGGAGAAGTCGGTCTCGAGCCAGCGGCGAAAGGCCGGGCCCGCGTGCATCAATCGAAACGTATGACATTGCAGAGCGTAGCCCAGGCGCCGATGCCGGAAGATGGACGGTGACTCGGAATTGATCGAGAGAATGACCGCGTCTGCCTGCGCAGCTTGCCGAAAGCCGCTTCGTGTCAGGAGGTGGTAGCGGTCGCTCAGCGGCGAGCGCAGGAGCGCGGACAACAGCGTGCCCGCAAAGATCCAGTCGCGCGAATCCGGCGTGCCCACCCCGAGCTGCAACGACTGCGTGAAGCTCGCGGCCAGCGCCTGCGACTGGGCCGGATCGCGGCGGACTTGCTCGGAGAGGAGGGCCGCGCACGGGGCGATCGTGTGGTCGGGAACGAACACCGCGTGAGCCGGCCCAGCGGTGGCTTCGAACAGCTCGAGAAACGCGAACTTGTCGCCGCGGATCACCCCGAGGAGCTCGCAGATGCCCAGGCTCAGGAGCGTTCCATGCGAGGCGTCGCCGTCCCCCCACCACGCACGGCAGCGATCGTGCCATCCGGTGAGAAGCCCTGAGCGATCTACCGCGAGCCCGGTGGGACGACGGCCGGCGAGCATGAGCATCCGCAATCCGCCGTTCGGTTCGCATTCGACGGGTTCGCCAGCCGGAGAAGGCTCAAGATGGCCGATGGCGAATTCCGGAGTCCAGCGCTGGTAGAAATGGAGCAGGTCATGGAAGCCGCCGCGCGAGCTGTCCGGCGACTTGCGCAGCTGCCCACCGGCGCGCGGCGCGAAAGCTACCTGGAAGTCGAGCGTCTCGTCAGCGGGCGCCGGGGCAGCGGCGCCGCTCTTCCCCGCGGGGAGCAGACCGATGTTGCAGAAGGCGATGACCTCGCCGGGGCGACAATGGTGGCCGTCATCACAGAGCCAGCGGATGCCCGATCGGTGGACATCGAAGCCCGGCACGTCGAGGGGCCCGAGCTGCAGCGCAACGAGACTCAAGGCTGCGCTTGGCGCCAGGCGTCCGGCGGGAACACGATGCCGGCGATGGTGATACGTACGCTCCTCTGGGGCGCGGCCTCGAGCGGCTCGTCCAGCTCGGTGCTGAATCGCGCGAGCAGCGCGCCCACTTCGACCTGATCGCGACGAGCCACGGTGAGGCTCCGAAGCCAGACCCGGTCGCGCAGCACGATGCGATACAGCGAGACGGGTGGGCAGTCCTGCGGAGCGATCGAGCTCAGGTCGACGCTCAAGTCGAGCAACCGTGCTCCTTGCGACAGCTGCGCGCCCTGGGAAGCGTGAATCTCCTCGATGACCGCGCTGGTCATGAGCGGGTTGATTCGCGGCAAGGTCAGCGTGAGCAGCAACCGAAGGCCCTTCGGCGGCGACGCATGGCGCATGACGTTTCGCGCCCCCGCCCGTTCGGCAAGAGTAGCATGCGCGGATGTCGGAGACGAGGCCGCTGGGCATCCGCGCCGACGCCCGATATCGCGTCGTCGAAGAAGGGCGGATGGTCGAGGCGCTGTTGCTCTACGGCTTCGCGACCGAGCTTCGCAGAGGCGGCCGCCAGGCAGCGCAGCGGGCGAGCGCCGCGGCGCTCGACCATTGGGTGGAACTGGGGCTGCCGTACGCGACGGGGAAGGGCTGCCGACGGTTCGACCCGGTCGAGGTCCTCAATTTTCTCAAGTGGGCGGGGCTGCGAGGCGTTGATCCGTTTTGGGAGGAACGCTTCATCACGACGGGTCGAGGTCTGACGCTTGGCTTCCATCCCGGTGCCGCGCCTGATGGCGCGCCGCCACCGGGTGATCTGGGCCCGCTCGGCTTTTCGGTCACGCTGCAGCGTGAATTCACCCTCCCGGAGGGAGCCGCGGGGCGCAGCGTTCTGCTCCGTTTGCCGCTGCCCCTCGAGGACGCCGCGCTGCGCGACCTGAAGGTCACTCCGCTCGCACCGCCCGATCTCGACGCCCGGTTCACCGTCGCTCCGGGCCGTCTCGACGCGAGGCTTGTGGCGGCGCAGTCGCGCTCGCTGGTCTTGGGTGTCGAGATCAGCTTCACCGCCCACCCGGCCGGTTCGGCGAAGTCGTCCGGGTCACTGGCGTCGCCAGAGGTCGAGCTCTACACGCGGTCGAGTGAGGGCATCGTCCAGGTCAGCCCGCGCATTCGATCCCTCGCCAGCGAGCTTGCGGGCGAAGAGCGCGACCGCTGGCGCGTCGTGAGACGTTTCTGGGATTTCATCCTCGGTACGCTCACCTGCGGCGGCATCCACTACGATCAACTCGATGCCGCGCGCCCCACGGACTGGCCTCTCGAATCCGGGTGGTACGACTGCCACTTGGGATCCGCCCTGCTGGTCGCGCTCTGCAGGGCACGGAGAATCCCCGCCCGGATCGTGAGCGGATACCTGATCTACGCGCCGAGTGCGTCATACCACTACTGGGCGGAGGTCTGGATCGACGACCGGGGCTGGGCTCCATTCGATCTGCTCTCTTCGGACCTTTCGGCGCGGGGGCGCGATCCGTCGTGGCGATACTACTTTGCAGGCGCGCTCGACTATCGAATGAAGACGCAATGCCTGCCGCGGCTGTTCAATCTCGCGCCCAGCATTCGTTTTCCACCGGTGTGGTATGCGCTCGCGCGGGCCGGTGGCGAAGGAACGGAACTCGCGACGTTCGCGACCGACACCGGCGCGCTTGTCTATAGAGAACGCATCCGCGTCCGTCACGGCTGAGACGGGGCTGGCAGCCCGGTTTCTTCGAACAGCGAGAACGCCGGTCCGTTGTAGCCCGTGACCTGGACGCGGCCCGGCCCGAAATCGAAAGGCCGGAGGCCCTCGCGCAAGTCGGGCGCGCGCCGGCGCAGCAGCGCACAAGAAAGGCCCAGCTGCCTGGCCAGCGTTCGATGATGTCCGTCATCCCAAAGATTGTGGCGATGGCTGACGTAGACGTAGAGGTGAGGCGCTCGCGCCAGAACGCTGTATCCCCTTCGGGCAAGGAGCTGCAGCGACACCGCCGAGTCTTCGCCGAAGCGCGAACCATGGCCTGCTTCCGGATAGCGGATCGGAGCCGATCGCCTGCACATCAGCGTGCCCGGGACGGCTTTGGCATCGGTCGCACGCCAGTTGGTGCAGTAGAGCGTGCGCGTGTCGGTGAAGAACTGCATGATCTCCTCGAGGTGCACCGACTCGGCGTCCGCGGCCACCATCGCTTCGAGTTGCCGCTGTATTCGCTGAGGGTGGTGGAAGTCGTCGTCGTCCCATTGGCACACGACCGCGCCGCCGGCGTTGTCGAGGCTGATGTTGCGGAGCGCGCCGAGCGAAAGGTTTCCGGCCGGACGAACCAGCCTGATATCGTCCCGGCCGAGCGAGTCGAGATAAGAAGCGATGGTGGAGCGGGTCTGCGCGTGGCCGTGGTCGAGAACGATCACGAGCTCCCGGCGCGGATGGGTCTGCCGACAATAGTCGCGCACGCTGCGCTTGAACCCAGCCAGCCTCTCGGGGATCGGCAAGGAGACCTGCAGGCAGCTGACGGTTACATCTTCGGTCACGGTCGCATGCTCCGCGGTGCGGCGCCTCGGAGCAGGGCATCATAGCAGTGCGGCAACGCCCGGCGCCGCGCCGGGCGGGACTTGCATTGACCAGCCGGCGCCCCGACAATGGCCCTATCGGGCGCTTGGCGCCCGATCCGTCGCCGGCCACGCGAGCATCGGCCCGGCCACCCACCAAGGTCCCCGTGAACGATCCCGCCCTCAATTCCCTCGATCCCGCGCTGCTCGACCAGGCCAGCGCGCTGCTGCTCGCCCCCACCGCACTCGAGCTTCCGCAGCTCTCACGGATACTCGCCGACATCCACGTCCATCGCGTCGACTATGCCGATCTGTACTTCCAGTATTCCCGGCTCGAGAGCTGGAGCCTCGAAGAAGGCATCGTCAAGTCCGGATCGTTCTCGATCGATCGCGGGGTGGGCGTGCGCGCGGTTTCCGGCGAGAAGACGGCCTTCGCCTACTCCGACGACATCACGCTCGATGCCCTCGAGAAGGCGGCGAGCGCGACCCGCGCCATCGCCCGCCAGGGGCAGAGCGCCGTGGCGACGCTGGACCGGATCGGCGGCGCGCGCGCGCTCTATGCGCCCCGCGACCCGGTAATGGCGCTCACCGATGCGGAGAAGGTCGCGCTGCTCGAGCGCCTCGAGCGCATCGCCCGCGCCCGCGATCCGCGTGTCGTGCAGGTGATCGCGTCGCTCACGGGGGAGTACGAGGCGATCCTCGTGGCGC
The DNA here is from genome assembly GCA_035501595.1 of Casimicrobiaceae bacterium. GTDB lineage: Bacteria > Pseudomonadota > Gammaproteobacteria > Burkholderiales > Casimicrobiaceae > PALSA-1003. Next base: position 29,274 of record DATJVX010000010.1, read on the forward strand.
GCAGCGACGGGCTCGTCGCGGCGGACGTGCGGCCTTTGGTGCGGCTCTCGCTGAACGTCATCGCCGAGGAAGATGGCCGGCGCGAGCAGGGGATGGCGGGCGGCGGCGGACGCCTCGACTACGGGTATTTCTCGCCCGTGCGCCTGGAGGAATACGCCGCGCGCGCGGTCGATCAGGCGCTGCTCAATCTGCGCGCGCGCGAAGCGCCGGCAGGCACGATGACGGTCGTGCTCGGTCCCGGATGGCCCGGCATTCTGCTGCACGAGGCGATCGGCCACGGGCTCGAGGGCGACTTCAATCGCAAGGGGACGTCGGCGTTTTCCAATCGCGTCGGCCAGCGGGTCGCCGCGCGCGGGGTGACCGTGGTCGACGACGGCACGATCGCGGATCGCCGCGGATCGCTCAACATCGACGACGAGGGCAATCCCACGCAGCGCACGGTGCTGATCGAGGACGGCATCCTCCGCGGGTACATGCAGGACACGATGAACGCGCGGCTCATGGGCGTGGCGCCGACCGGCAACGGGCGGCGCGAATCCTTCGCGCACGTGCCGATGCCGCGCATGACCAACACGGTGATGCTCAACGGCGAGCGCGATCCGGCGGAGATCATCGCCTCGGTCGACGACGGCCTGTACGCCGTCAACTTCGGCGGTGGACAGGTCGACATCACCAACGGCAAGTTCGTCTTCTCCGCCGCCGAGGCGTGGAAGATCGAAAACGGGAAGCTTGCCTATCCGGTCAAGGGCGCGACGCTCATCGGCAACGGCCCGGACGCGCTCACCCGCGTGTCGATGATCGGCAACGATCTCTCGCTCGACTCGGGCATTGGCACCTGCGGCAAGGACGGCCAGAGCGTGCCCGTCGGCGTCGGCCAGCCGACGCTGCGCATCGACGGGCTCACCGTGGGCGGCACCGCCGGCTGAAGTCGCAATCGCGGCTCGAGCGCCACCGCGTCGTTCGCTCCGGCGCCGCGCCGGGAGCGCCGGTTTCAGTGCAGCGGCCCGGAGGGCGCGGCGACGGCCACCGTCGGCGTCGCGGAGGCGTGGTGGACGACCATGCGCCAGCCCGAAGGCGTGCGCAGAAACACGTTGGTGGCGATCGCCGCTCCGCGCGGCTCCCGGTCGCCGCCGACGGTGACGTGCTCGACGGCGCTCTGCAGCGCGAGGCCGACGGTCTCGATCACCACGATCGAGTCGAGACGGAACGAAAGCTTCGTGTTGCCCGAGAACAGCTGCTCCCAGCCGGCGCGAACCGCTTCGTAGCCGACCAGGCGCGGGCCGCCCGGATGGATGCAGACGATGTCCTCGTCCTCCGCCCAGGCCGCCATCATGGCCTCGACGTCCCTCGCCTCGAAGGCCTGGTAGAACGCGATCGCCGCGTCCTGGGGCGAGGTGAAGATGGTGGGTGTGCGCGGCTTCGCCATGGCGGCGCTATCCTAACGCTCCGCGGCGGCGTTGCGGGCGAGGCGATGCACCTCGTCCGGAGCGAGGTCGCGCATGCACTTGAAGTGTCCCAGCGGACATTCGCGCTGGAAGCAGGGACTGCAGGCGATCTCGATGCGCGCGACCCGGGCGAGCGGTGACAGGGGCGGGGTGTACGCCGGCGACGACGAGCCGAACAGCGCGACGAGCGGCCGCCCGACCGCCGCGGCGGCGTGCATGAGGCCCGAGTCGTTGCTCACCACGATCGCGGCGAGCGAGAGCAGATCGACGGCGGTGCCGAGATCGGTCCGTCCGGTGAGATCGCGCAGCTCCGGAAGCGCCGAAGCGATCGGGCGCGCCGCGTCCTCGTCGTTGCGCGAGCCCATGAGCCAGACCGCGAAGCCCTCGTCGAGAAAGCGCCGCGCCAGCGCGACGAAGTGCTCGGCGGGCCAGCGCTTGGCCGGACCGAACTCGGCGCCGGGGCACAGCACCGCGACCGGCCGGCGCGCCGAAAGCCCGAGTGCCCGTGCCGCCGCGCCGGCGTTCGCGGGGTCGGGGACGAGGACGGGTGCGGGCGGGGTCGGGATCAGCTTCCCCTTGGGCACCGCCAGGGCGACGAAGCGGTCGACGAGGCGCGGGAGCGCGCGCCGATCCAGGCGACGCGCCTCGGTCAGCAGGATGCCGCGCGCCTCGCCGACGTAGCCGATCCGCCGGGGGATCCGCGCCAGCCACGGAATGAGCGCCGACTTGAACGAGTTGGGCAGGACGAAGGCGTGGGTGTAGCCACGGCCTCGCAGATCGCGCGCCAGCTCGCGCCGGCGCCTGAGGCCGAGCTCGCCGTGGCGCAGCGGGATCTCGACGATGTCGCGCACCCCGCGCATGCGGGCGTAGACAGGCGCGCACCAGGGCGCGGCGAGCACGTCGATCGCCGGCTCGGACAGAGGTTCGCGCAGCACCGCGAGCAGCGGCTCGGAAAGGATCGCGTCGCCGACCCAGGACGGCGCCACGACGAGAATGCGTTCGGACATGAGGTCATTCCCGCGCGAGCGGGAATCCAGCTTCGGCGCGAACGCGAGTCCGTCCCCGCTGGCGCGGGGACGGCGCCAGCACCCATCCGTTCAGTGCGACCCTGCCCGCGCGCCGCCCTGGAGCCGGTAGCGGGTTCCGCAGTACGGGCACATCGCTTCGCCGGACGCGACGATGTCGAGAAACACCCGCGGATGGCTCGACCACAACGGCATCGCCGGGTTCGGGCAATGCAGCGGCAGGTCGGCCGGCGTCACCTCAACGATGGGCTGCGAGCTCGCCTCGGGTTGTGCCATGGCCGGTCGCGTCGGCGTCGGAGTCGACTCGCGTCAACCACGACTTGTACTTCGGGTTGCGCCCCTGAACGGCGTCGAAGAACATCGACTGCAGCTTCTGCGTGATGGGCCCGCGCCGGCCGGGGCCGATCGGACGGTTGTCGAGCTCGCGGATCGGCGTGACCTCGGCGGCGGTTCCCGTGAAGAACGCTTCGTCGCCGATGTAGAACTCGTCCCGAGTGATGCGCCGCTCGATCACGGGAATCCCGAGCTCGGCGGCGAAGGTCATGACGGTGGCGCGCGTGATGCCGTTGAGCGCGCCGCCCGCGAGGTCGGGTGTGTGCAGCTTGCCGTCGCGCACCAGGAACACGTTCTCTCCCGAGCCCTGGCAGATGAAGCCCTGCGGGTCGAGCAGCATCGCCTCCTCGTAGCCGTCGTGCGTGGCTTCCTGGTTGGCGAGGATCGAGACCGCATAGTTGCATACGGCCTTGGCGTTGCACATCGTGATGTTCGGATGATGGTGGGTGAACGACGAGGTGCGCACCCGGATGCCTTTTTCCAGGCCGTCGGCGCCGAGGTACGCGCCCCAGGGCCACGCCGCGATCGCCACGCGCACCGGGTTCGACTTCGCCGCCACGCCCATCGCCTCGGAGCCGTAGAACGCGATCGGACGGAGGTAGCAGGACTCGAGGTTGTTGCGGCGCACGCAGGCCTTCTGCGCCTCGTCCAGCTCGTCCTTGCTGTGCGGGATCTTCATGCCGAAGATCTGGGCCGAGCGGAACAGCCGGTCGGTGTGGTCGCGCAGGCGGAAAATCGCCGGCCCGGCCACCGTCTTGTAGCAGCGCACACCCTCGAAAACGCCCAGGCCGTAGTGAAGCGTGTGCGTGAGCACGTGGGTCGTGGCGTCGCGCCAGGGCACGAGCTCGCCGTCGTACCAGATGAAGCCGTCGCGGTCTGCCATCGACATGGTGAGCGTTCCTTCGATCCGGGAGGGGCTCATTTTAGCCGAAATCGCCCCGCCGCCCCGGGACGGTGCCCTCGTGCCAGGAAGCGCCGAAAACCGCCCGCCACAGCACCTCGACGGCGGCCCGCGATGCAGCCAGGCCCTCCGGCTCGACTCGAGCCGATTGCGCACCCTGCAGGCGAACCTGGTGCTGCAGGCGGCGATAGCTGCGATAGGCGTCGGCGACGGCGGCTGCGAGCGCTGCCGGCACGAGCCCGAGCGCGCCGGCGCGGGCGAGCAGCGCGATGTTGCCGGCATTGGCGGTGAGCGAGGCTTCCTCGGCGCTGTGACGCAGCACGAGGTACTGCACGATGAATTCGACATCGACCATGCCGCCCGGGTCGTGCTTGAGATCGAACAGCGAGGTGCGGTTGGGGTGACCGGCGTGCATCCGCCGGCGCATTTCGACCACGTCGTCGCGCAGGCGCACCGGGTCGCGTGGCAGCCGCAGGACCGCCTCGCGCTCGGCCTCGAAAGCCGCGCCGATCGCCGCGTCGCCCGCGACGAAGCGCGCGCGGGTGAGCGCCTGATGCTCCCAGGTCCACGCATCCTGGCGCTGGTAGCGGCGGAAAGCGTCCAGGCTGGTGGCGACCAGCCCCTTGGCTCCGTCGGGGCGTAGCCTGAGATCGGTATCGTACAGGCGCCCGGCCGGGGTGATCGCCGTGAGCCAGGTGTTCAGCCGATGGGCGAGCCGCGTGTAGCGCTCCTGCGCGCCCTCGTCGGTCTCCTCGTAGAGAAAGACGAGATCGAGATCCGACGCGTAGCCCAGCTCTTTGCCGCCCAGCTTGCCGTAGCCGACGATCGCAAACGAAGGCTCGGTCGCCACCGCGCCGCCGTGCATCTGCGACCAGCAGCCGGCGAGCGTCGCGGCGAGCACGACGTCGGCAAGCGCCGAGAGATGGTCCGCCAGTCTTTCCACCGTGAGCAGCCCGTTGAGGTCCTGCACCAGGAGCCGAAAGGTCTGCGCGTGCTGAAAATGGCGCAGGTCGTCCATCTGCCGCTCGGGATCGGGGGCGTGCGCCTCGAGCTGCGCATCGAGCTCGCGCCGCCACTCGTTCCAGTCCGGTTCGAGCAACAGCGCGCGGCTATCGAGCAGCTCGTCGAGCAGGATAGGATGCCGCGTGAGGTAGTCGGCGGCCCAGGCGCTGGCCGCCATGAGCTGCGCCAGCCGGGGGAGCACGGGCGGGTGCTCGGCGAGCAGCGCGAGATAGACGCTGCGGCCGCTGATCGTTTCGAGCAGCGTCAGCAGTCGATCGAACACCCGGGCCGCGTCGGCCGTGCCGTCGCGGGGCGCCGCCGCGACGCGCAACAGCTGCGGCAGCAGCGCGTCGAAGCGCTGCCGGGACAGGGTCGGGAGCTGCAGGTAGCGCGCGCTCGAGCGCAGGCGCGCGAGCGTCTCGACGACGCGCTGCGGCTCGGCGTAGCCGGCGGCCGCGAGCGCGGCATGCTGCGCCTCGCCGGGCGCAGGATCGAGCCACACCGCCGCCAGCGGATCGTCCACCGGCGCGGCGTCCGGGCGAAAGACGAGCTCGAAGTGTTGCTCCACGAGGCGTCGCTGCGCGTCGATGGCCGATTGCAGCCGCGCGGCGTCCGGCTCGTCGCAGGCCCGGGCAAGCGCCGCCTGCTCGGCGGGGTCCTCGGGGAGGTCGTGCGTCTGGCGATCGTCGCGATATTGCAGCCGGTGCTCGAGATTGCGCAGGAACGCATAGGCCGCAGCAAGCTCGCCGGCGGCAGGCCCGGGCAGTAGTCCGCGCTCGCCGAGGACCGCGAGCGCGGGCAGCGTGCCGCGCACGCGCAGCGCCGGCTCCCGCCCTCCGCGCACGAGCTGCAGCGCCTGGACGATGAACTCCAGCTCGCGGATGCCGCCGGGTCCGAGCTTGACGTTGCGGGCGTGATCCTTACGCCTGCCTTGCTCGCGAATCTGCCGATGCACGTCGCGCAGGCCGGCGTACGCGTCGTAGTCGAGGTACTTGCGGAATACGAACGGCGCGATCAAGCGCTCCAGGTCCTCGGCGCGGTCGCCGGTGAGCGGGCGCGCCTTGAGCCAGGCGTAGCGCTCCCAGGTCCTACCTTGCGCGACGAGATAGTGCTCGAGCGCGGCGAACGACGTCGCCGGCGGCCCGGCGTCGCCGTAGGGGCGCAGGCGCAGATCGACGCGGAAGACGAAGCCCTCGGCAGTGACGTCGGCGAGCGTCCCCGCGACGCGCCGGCCGAGGCGATCGAAGAACTCCTGGTTGGCGATGGACTTCGGGCCCACCGTCTCGCCGTCCTCGGGGAACACGAAGACCAGGTCGACGTCGGACGAGACGTTGAGCTCGGCGCCGCCCAGCTTCCCCATCGCGACGACGATCAGCCGCTGGGGATCGCCGCCCTCGGCGCCGATCGGCTCGCCGTGGACATTCGCGAGGAGGCGATGGTGAAGCTCAACCGCCGCGCGAATGGCGAGCTCGGCGAGTCCCGTGTGCGTCGCGCAGACTTCCGCCAGGTCCGCGCGACCCGTGAGATCGCGGAGCAGCGCGGCGAGCGCAACCCGGGTGCGCAGCACGCGTAGCGCGCTGGCGAGCGCTGCGGCATCACCCGCGGCTACGACAGCCTCGATCTCCCCCGCGGCGACGGTAGCCGGCTGTCCTAGCGCCGCGAGAACTTCGGCAGTCAGCACCGGCTGTGCCGTCCGAACGCGCGCAGCGTAGCGACTGAACTGGAAGGCGGCGTCGAGATCCATGCGATGCGACGAGGGTGACCCGGGTTCCGAGGGTAGAATCACCCGCGCGAAGCCTATCATGCCGTTGCCGAGCGACCTTCCCGACGCAGCTCCCGCCCCAGCGCCCGCCGCAGGCTCATGGCCGCGCGCAGTCGCGCGCCTCTGCGGCCGGGTCGTGGTCGTGGTCATCGTCGCCTTCTGCGTGCTCCTGCTCGCGATTCGCTTCGTCGCCTTCCCGCAGCTCGAGCGACACCAGGCGGAAATCGCCGGCCTGCTCGCGCGGCAGATCGGGCAGCCGGTCGAGATCGGCTCGCTCACCTCGGGCTGGGACGGCTGGAATCCGCGACTCGACGTGAGCGACTTCCGCATCGTCGATCGAGCGAGCGGAGCTCCGGTGCTGAGCCTGCCCGCGTTGCACCTGACGGTCGCGTGGACGTCGCTGCTCTTTCTCGACCTGCGCTTCAAGGAGCTCGCTCTGGAGCGGCCCGAGCTCGCGATCAGCCGCGACGGGTCGGGCATGCTGCACGTCGCGGGCCTCGCGATCGATCCGAACGAGTCGCGCAGCGACTCGCGCCTGGCGGACTGGCTGCTGCGCCAGCGGCGCATCGTCGTCCACGACGGGGCGCTCGTGTGGAACGACGAGCAGCGCGGCGCGCCCCCGCTCGCCCTCAAGCGCGTCGAGCTTCGACTGGAGAACGGATTCGGGCGCCACCGCTTCGGCCTGACGGCGACGCCGCCGCACGCGGTCGCGGGAGCGCTCGACCTTCGCGGAGACATGGTCGGCCGATCGCTGGGCGCGTGGCGATCGTCGCACGGACGGATCTACGCGCGGCTCGACTATGCCGACGTCGCCGCGTGGCGCGCCTGGGTCCCGCTGCCGATCGACGTACAGAGCGGCAAGGGGGCGTTGCGCGTGTGGCTCGACTACGCCGACGGGCAGGCCCGCGAGGTGATCGCCGACGTCGTGCTCACCGACGTGCAGGCGAAGCTCGCGCCCGAGCTGCGCGAGCTGGCCGTGACGCGGCTCGACGGGCGCCTCGGATGGCGCAGCAACTCGGGAACGCGGCAGTTCTTCGTCGAGCACCTTGGCTTCACCGGCACCGCGGGCGCGACGCTGGACCCCACCGATTTGAAGCTCACGCTGCGCGACGCGACGCCCAGGCAGGCGGCGTCGGGTGCGATCGAGTTCAGCAACCTCCAGCTCGCGCCGGTGGCGCAGATCGCCGAGAATCTGCCTCTGCCGGAGCGCTGGCGACGCGACCTCGGCCGGTACCTGCCGCGGGGGACGCTAACCGAAGGCTCGCTGCAATGGACCGGCGAGGCGACGGAGCCGGCGAGCTTCGCCGCCCGCGCCAAGTTCAGCGAACTCGGCCTCACGGCACAGGACGGGTGGCCGGGCTTGAGCGGAGTGTCCGGCAGCTTCGATGCCACCGACAAGCGCGGCTCGGTCAAGCTGCAGAGCCGGGCGGTTGTGCTCGACCTGCCGCGGATCCTCGACGACAAGGTCGCGCTCGACAGCCTCCAGGGTGGCGTTGCCTGGCAGCGCACAGACGGCGAGCTCGCGTTCAGCTTCGACCAGGTCGCCTTCTCCAATCCAGGGATCGCGGGGTCGGCGAACGGCAGCTATCGAACCGCGTCCGGCAGCCCGGGCATCATCGATCTCACCGCGCAGGTCACGCGCGCCGACGCGAAAGAGGTGTATCGCTACGTCCCGGCCGTGCTGCCGCTCGCGGTCCGCGGCTGGCTGCGCCGAAGCCTAGTGGCGGGCGCCGCCAGCGACGCGCGGCTGAGGCTCAACGGCAACCTCGCGGACTTTCCCTTCGCCGACGCGAAGCAGGGTCAGTTCCAGCTTGTCATCAAGGCTCGCGGCGTCACGCTCGACTACGCCGAATCCTGGCCGCCGTTCACCGACGTCGACGGCGAAGTGCGGCTCGAGGGCCCGCATCTCACGGTCACCGCTTCGCGCGGCCAGATGTTCGATTCCGCGGTTTCGCGCGCGAAGGTGGAGATCGCCGACCTGCGCGCGCCCGAGCACCTGCTCCGCATCGACGGCGAGGCGAGCGGTCCGAGCAGCGATTTCCTGAAATTCATCGCGCAGAGCCCGGTGAACGAATGGACCGATCACGTCACCGACGGCGCGGAGGCGAGCGGCAACGGAACGCTCGCGCTGAAGGTGGATCTGCCGCTCTCCAAGCCCGACGCGACCCGCATCGACGGCGAGTACGCCTTCGACGGCAACCAGCTCCGGCTTCCGGGGGGTGTGCCGCCCTTGAGCAAGGTGAGCGGCAAGCTCGCATTCACCGAGCACGACCTGCGCGCCCCGCAGATCACTGCCGACGTGCTCGGCGGGACCGCGCGCCTCGCCGTCACGAGCTCCGGCGGGCGCATTCGCGTGGCGGGGCAGGGCAGCTTGGACCTGGGGCTGCTGCGCACCGAATACCCGAAAATGCTCATCGCGCAGCGTGTCTCGGGCAGCACCGACTGGCAGCTCACGATCGACGCCAGCGGGGAGACTTCGACCGGCGTCATCGAAACGAGCCTGCGAGGCGCGAAGATCGATCTGCCGCCGCCGCTCGCGAAGCAATCCGGCGAAGCCGTGCCGCTGCGCCTCGAGCGGCGCGTCGCCCAGCCGGGGCGCGACACCATCGTCGCGCGCTACGGCAAGGCCGCGCAGCTCAGCTTGCAGCGGCGGTTTGCCGGGATGTCCGCAAGCATCGAGCGGGCGCTCCTGGTCCTCGGCGAGGGCGGAGGAGAGCCCGATCGTCCGGGGCTGTGGATCCGGGGCAGCACCGACGCGCTGGATGCCGATGCGTGGCTGGTCGTCAAGCGCGACGTCGAGTCGACCGGCGGCGTCGAGGAGCTTCCGTTGGCCGGGATCGATCTGACCGTCCACGAGCTCGACGCGTTCGGGCGTCGCTTCAACGATCTTCACATCGGCGCGACGCACGCCGCCGATGCCTGGCACATCGATCTGGCCGGCCGCGAGCTCGCGGGACACGCTCAGTGGGAGGGCAGCGCACGGTCGCGGCCGAACGGACGGATCGCCGCGCAGCTGCAGCGCCTCACGGTCCCCGCGCCTTCCCCTGCGCCCGAAGCGGCGGCCGCCACCGCCGCGTCGGAAAAAGCCGAGGCGGCTGCGCGTCCCAATCCCTGGCCGGAGATCGACATCGTCGCCGACAGCTTCCTGCTCCACGGCCGGGACCTGGGCAAGCTCGAGCTCACCGCGCAGCCCAAGGGCGCGGATTGGCAGATCCAGCGGGTGCAGCTCGCCAGCGACGACGGCAAGCTGTCGGCGAACGGTTGGTGGCGCGCCTCGCAGCGCCGGCAGCAAACCACCCTCGATGCCGAGCTCGACGTCAGCGACGCCGGCAAATATCTCGCCCGCTTCGGGCTTCCGGACGCAGTGCGCGGCGCAGCCAGCAAGATTCGCGGCCAGGTGGCCTGGGCCGGAGGACCGGACGCGTTCGACTACCCGACGCTGTCGGGCGCGTTCCGCATCGACTCCGGAACCGGGCAGTTCATCAAGGTCGATCCCGGCGTCGGCAAGCTGCTCGGCGTGCTGTCGCTGCAATCGCTGCAACGGCGGCTCGCGTTCGACTTCCACGACCTTTTCGGGGAAGGCTTCGCGTTCGATCAGCTCAACGGGGACGTCAAGATCGTGGACGGACTCATGAAGAGCGACAACCTGCGCATCGTCGGACCGGCGGCGAGGGTTTCGATCAGCGGCGAGACCGACCTCGCCAGGGAGACGCAGCAGCTCAGGATCCGCGTGCAGCCCACGCTTTCGGCCGGTGTCTCGGTAGGCGCGGCCGTGCTGCTGCTCGCCAACCCCATCATCGGCGCGGCGGTGGGCGCGGGGTCGCTGCTCGCGCAGAAAGTCCTGCAGGATCCGATCGAGCAGATTTTTTCCTACGAGTACGTGGTCAGCGGCAGCTGGAGCGATCCCGTGGTCGAACGCGCCGGACGGCAGCCGGTCGTCGCACCGGCGGCGGATGCGAACGGGGAGCACCGATGAGCCTCGAGCCGTTTCGAATCGCTGCGGTCCAGACGGTGTCCGGCGCGGACGTCGCCGAGAACCTCCGCAGCATCGAGCCCCTGGTGCTCGATGCGGCACGGCTCGG
>DATJVX010000011.1:0-9049 GCA_035501595.1 Casimicrobiaceae bacterium
TCGGCGGTGACGAAGAAGCCGAGGTTGCGCTTGACGATCAGCCGCTCGTCCTCGGTCAGCGCGTTGGGGTTCTTCCACGTCTCGATGTCGCGCTGCATGTTGATCTCCTGCGGCATCCAGTGGTTGGCGCACGCGGAGAGATACTTGTCCCAGGCCCATTTGTACTTGAACGGGACGAGCTGGTTGACGTCGGATTGGGCGTTGATGACGCGCTTGTCCTCGGCGCGCACGCGCCGGAAGCCGTTTGCGAGGGCATGGGCTTCGGCGTCGAGGTCGTGCACGGGCTCGCGGGAGAGCGGGCCGCCGTAGACCGGCGCGGACGGCTCCTCGTCGAATTCCGTCGGCGCGCCGGCGGCCGGATTCGCGCCGTGGGCAGCGGAGACGGCGGGCGATTGCGGAAGCGGCGCGGCTCTCGCGGGCGTCACGAAATCGTCTTCGAATGTCAGCATACTTGGCCTCGTATCCTGTCTGTTCCTGGTGTGGTGCCGGCCTCGCGCGGATCCTCCGTCGCGCGGGGCTTCTTTTGCGTCGTGCCCGGCGTTGTTATTGCCCCGCGCGGTGCTGCATCCCCCGGCGCGGGGCTTTCTTCTTGACGCTCGGGCGGCCCGGGCATCGCCCACGCTTCAGCCCGGCCTGCTTCTGCTACGACTGCTCCTGCCTCAATGCACCGCGCTCAGCTTCGCGTACAGGTAATCCGGATCGAAATCCTGCCCGTCGTGCCAGGCGATCGTCGCAAGCCCGTAGTCCAGATAGAACTGCGCGAACCGGTCCCGGTCCCGCAGATCCTCGAACTCCTCGCCGTACAGCTCGTCGGCGAGGTCCACTACCCCCTTCTTCCCGTCGTTGAACTCCAGCCAAACCTTGTAGTCACCGAGATACCGCGCATCCACCACATGACATGGCGCTTGCTCGTACTGGGCCATCTACTCTGGTCCTCCGGTTGGTTGCTTCGAACACCTGCGCTACGTGCCTTCCTGACGCGGATCGCGTCGCAAAAAGCCGGCGTCGAAAAACCAACCAGTTCCTGTCTGGGTCGCGCCGGCGGTTGTTGTCTCGATGGCTTCGGTGGTTCCTTCTCTTTCCGGGTATCGCTCGCGCTCGGCCCGGGCTAGGTCAACGTCACGTCTCCATCCATGTCCGCGCGCCCGCGCTCCTTCGTCCCTCGGCCTACGCGAAGCTCGGGCTCTTGTCGAACGAGCGCTGCGTCGTCACGCTCGAGGCAAAGTTGCAGGGCGGCCGGTACGTCGCGATCAGCTCGCGCACGATCGACTCGCGCTCGTCGCCGCGCGGCAGCCAGAGATACGAGACATACAGGAGGCCGCCGTCGCGCACGGTCTCGTGGGCGCGCCAGCGCTCGAAGGCGCGGTGAAACGCCAGGCCCTCGCTCTCCAGGTCGTCGTTTTCGCCGAAGTAGATCGGCTCGTAGGGGAGAGGCTTCCAGGCGAGGTTGACCACCTGGATCGCGTAGACCACGGGCAGCTTCGGCGGCTTCGTGCCGAGCAGGACCTGCGGATAGCTGAACGAGTAGCCGCCATAGGCCATGAAGTTCATGGAGCCGTCCTCCCTAGTCGCCGAGAAAGCCGCTCAGCTCGCGGACCGGCGCGTTGCACGCGGGCCGGTAGCGCCCGATCAGGTTGTTCGTGACGCGCAGCCTGAAGCGGCGGTTGTACGCGAGCTTCATGTACGAGATGTAGAGGAGGCTGCCTCCGCGCACCGCCGGGTGCAGGCACCAGCGGCGGAACGCCTCCCGCGTGGGAAAGGCCCGGTCGGCGAGGTCGTCGCTCTCGCCGAAGCAGATCGGCTCGAAGGGATGGGGGCGGTAGGTCTTGTCGGCGACCTGGATCGCGTACAGGCCCGGTCCGGACGGCGCCGGCGTCAGGAAGAGCGGAGCAGGGTAGGTAAAGAGCCAGCCGCTGTAGCTGATCGCTTTCATGGTTGACGCTCCGTCAGGATGGCCGTCCCCGCGCAAGCGGCGACCCCACGTCGTTCGTGCAGGACGACACTGGATTCCCGCTTTCGCGGGAATGACGAATCGGCCCGCGCGGGGACGACGACTCGGTCACTGGCAGGCCTCGCAGTCCGGGTTGTCGATCGAGCAGAACTTCGGCGCTTCGGGCTCCTGCACCGCGTGCTTCGGCGCCGAGGCCTTGATACTGGACGCGAGGCTCGATGCGCCGCTCGAGGTCAGGCCGGACGCACCCGCCGACGTCGCCGCGATCCCGGACGCGCTCGCCATGCCGCCCACGCCGCCCGAGGTCGGCACGGCGTTGAGCTCGCCGCCCTGGCCGGTCGACTTCTCGGCCGACGTTGCCGCCAGCGTGCGCAGGTAGTAGGTCGTCTTGAGTCCCCGCACCCAGGCGAGCTTGTAGGTCTCGTCGAGCCTCTTGCCCGACGCGCCGGCCATGTAGATGTTGAGGCTCTGCGCCTGGTCGATCCACTTCTGCCGCCGCGCCCCCGCCTCGACGATCCACTTGGGCTCGACTTCGAACGCCGTCGCGTAGAGCTGCCTCAGCCCCGCCGGCACGCGGTCGATCCGGGCGAGCGAGCCGTCGAAGTACTTGAGATCCGCCACCATCACCTCGTCCCAGAGGTTGAGCTTCTTCAGCTCCGCGACCAGGTGCTCGTTCACCACCGTGAATTCGCCGGAGAGGTTCGACTTCACGTAGATGTTCTGGTACTCGGGCTCGATCGACGCGCCGACGCCGACGATGTTGGAGATGGTCGCGGTCGGCGCGATCGCGATGCAATTGGAGTTGCGCATGCCGTGCTGCTTGATGCGCCCGCGCAAGCTCTCCCAGTCCATCGCCGACGAGCCGTCGATCTCGACGTAGCCGCCGCGCTCGTCGGCGAGGAGCTTGAGCGAGTCCTGCGGCATGATGCCGCGGTCCCACAGGCTGCCCTTGTAGCTCGAGTAGCGGCCGCGCTCCTGCGCGAGCTCGGTCGAGGCGAGGTAGGCGTAGTAGCACACCGCTTCCATCGAGCGGTCGGCGAAGATCATCGCCTCCTCGCTTGCGTAGGGCACGCCCAGGCGGTGCAGGCAGTCCTGGAAGCCCATGATCCCGAGGCCCACCGGACGGTGCTTCAAGTTGGAGTTGCGCGCCTTCGTGACCGCGTAGTAGTTGATGTCGATCACGTTGTCGAGCATCCGCATCGCGGTGCGGATCGTGATCTGCAGCTTGGCGTGATCCAGCGTCCACTTCGAACCTGCTGAGCCGTCGCCTTCCTGCATGTGCGCGGCGAGGTTGACCGAGCCCAGGTTGCACACCGCGATCTCGGTGTCGCTGGTGTTGAGCGTGATCTCGGTGCAAAGGTTCGAGCTGTGCACCGTGCCCACGTGCGACTGCGGCGAGCGCACGTTGCAGGCGTCCTTGAAGGTGATCCAGGGATGCCCGGTCTCGAAGAGCATCGAGAGCATCTTGCGCCAGAGCTGCACGGCCGGAATCTTCTTGTGGAGCTTGAGCTCCCCGCGCGCGACCTTGTCCTCGTAGCGCGTGTAGGCCTCCTCGAACTTGCGGCCCCACTTGTCGTGCAGGTCCGGCACGTCCGAGGGCGAGAAGAGCGTCCAGTCGCCGCCTTCCATCACCCGCTTCATGAAGAGGTCGGGGATCCAGTTGGCGGTGTTCATGTCGTGCGTGCGGCGGCGGTCGTCGCCGGTGTTCTTCCGAAGCTCCAGGAACTCCTCGATGTCGAGGTGCCAGGTCTCGAGGTAGGAGCAGACGGCACCCTTGCGCTTGCCGCCGTTATGGGCCAGGCCCGACGCGGTCATGTACGACTCGTCGGTGTCGACCTTCAGATCGACCACGAGCGGCTTGGGCTCCATGCGCGCCGTGGCGCGCACTCGCGAGAACAGCGTCCCGCCGTGCGTGATCCAGTTGCGCTTGACGACCGGACGGCAGCCGACCAGCGCGGCGATCTCGGACACGGCAGGGATGCGCAGGTCGTAGCTGTCGGTCCTGCCCGTGAACGTCGCTTCCAATCCGTCGGCGCGCCGTGCACGGTGGCCGTCCGCGCGCACGCGGTGCTGGCCGCTCGTTGGCACGCCGAGGCGCAGGAGCTGGTAGCGCAGCCCTTCGGCCAGCGGCTGGAAGGTCGAGGTGAACGTGATCTCCTTGCCGCGGGAGACGTTGCCGTCGGTCTCGAGCAGGCCCCGGATCATGGCGAGCGTCAGGGCTTTCGGCAGGTGCGCGAGCCGCGGCGCGATGCGCTTGCGATGGCGGTCGTCGTACAGATCGTCGTAGCCGAAGGGCAGGGTGGCCGGACCGGCGCCGGCGATGCGGCCGGTCGTCGCGTCGCGCACCGCGCCTCTACCCGACGCCCAATGCACTTGCGCGTAGGTCGCTCCGCGACCCGTCTCCCAGAAATGGATCCCGCGCTTCGTGAGGTACTCGCGCACGAAGTCGAGATGCTCGTCGGACGTGGGATTGCCCGACACGCCCCATTGCATTGCGTCTTTCGACAGGTGCCCGTCGCCGAGGAGGATGCCGTAGAGCCGCGCGTCGTCTTCGGCGAGCCCCTCCACGTTCACCACCTCGGTCGGAATCGTGAAGCCGACGTAGTCGCCGACTTCCAGCGTGCCGGCGTCGACCCATTCGGCCTTGACCTTGCCCTTGCCGAGCCAGTCCATCGTGCGGTCGACGGATTGCTCGAGCGGCACGCCGCGGATCGCCCAGAACGGATGCTGGTCGGTCACCTGGATCGTCTCGAGCGCGTGCTTCACATCGATCGCGACCATCGGTCCGCGCTGGTTGCAGACGAGCTTCTCGAGCACCGCGCGGTACACGCCGCTCTTGCCGAGCACCAGGTCGCCCTGGCGAACGTCGCGGATCGCCTGCACGCCGCGCGCTGTATACACCGGAGTATCGGGCGCGAAGCACTGGTTCACCGCCACCGCCGTGTCGTTCACGACCTTGAGGAACGGCACCACGCCCTGGCTCTTGCCGTTCGTGCCCTTGATGTGCGAGCCCAGCGCCCGCACGTTGGTCCAGTCGTTGCCCAGGCCCCCCGCGAACTTGGAGAGGAGCGCGTTCTCCTTGATCGCCTCGTAGATGCCGTCGAGGTCGTCCGCCACGGTCGTCAGGTAGCACGACGAGAGCTGCGAGCGGTGCGTGCCGGAGTTGAACAGCGTCGGCGTCGAGCTCATGAAGTCGAACGTCGAGAGCACGTTGTAGAACTCGATCGCGCGCACTTCGCGGTCGACCTCGTTCAGCGCCAGGCCCATCGCCACGCGCATGAAGAAGCACTGCGGCAGCTCGAAGCGCCGGCCGCCGACATACTGGTCGACGAGGAAGTAGCGGTCGTAGAGCGTCTGCAGGCCCAGGTAGCCGAACTGCAGGTCGCGCTGGGGAACGAGCGCCTTGCCGAGGGTGGCGAGGTCGTACTGCGCCAGCGATTCGTTGAGGAGCCCGATCTTGATGCCGTGCTTCACGAAGCGCGGGAAGTATTCCGCGTACCGCGTGGCCATGTCGGCCTGCGAGGCTTCCTCGCCCATCGCCTCGTAGCGGATCGAGTCGAGCAGCAGCCGCGCGGTGACGAAGCTGTACGCCGGGTCCTTCTCGATCAGCGTGCGCGCGGCGAGGATCACGCACTTGCGCACCTCGTCCATCGGCACGCCGTCGTAGAGGTCCTTGAGCGTCGCCTTGAGGATGCGCTGGGGGTCGACGTCGCCCAGGCCCTCGCAGGAGGCCTGCACGAGGTTCTTGAGCCGGGCGAGGTCGAGCGGCTTCGCGACGCCGTGCTCGACGACGTTGATCGCCGACGGCGGCGTCTCGGCCTTCGCGCCCTTCTGCTTCTCCTGGGCGCGCTCCTGCGCCCGCTTCTCGCGGTAGAGCACGTAGGCGCGCGCGACCTCGTGCTCGCCGCCGCGCATGAGCGCGAGCTCGACCTGGTCCTGGATCTCCTCGATGTGGATCGCGCCGCCCTCGGGCTTGCGGCGCATGAGCGCGCCGACGACCAGCTCGGTCAGATGCGCGGTCAGCTCGCGCACGCGCGCCGAAGCGGCGCTCTGTCCGCCGTTGACGGCCAGGAACGCCTTGGTCAGCGCGATCGCGATTTTCGAGGGCTCGAAGCCCACGACGGCGCCGTTGCGCCGGATGACCTTGTACTGGGCGAGTCGAGGATCGGAGCTCGGTGCCATCGGCGCGGCGGTTTCGCCGGGCGCGGGATTCTGCGGGGACTTCGGAGGCGTGGAAGCGGCAGAACCGGCAACTTGCATGTGTGAACTCCTCGTGAAATCTTCTGGTTCTTGGTGCTTGACTGCCGCTGCGCGCCCGGGGAGCCCCTTCCCTGCGAACCAGCGTCCAAGCATTTTCCGGCCTCGGATGCCCCTTTCGACGCGAGGCTTACCTAGGGCGCTCCAGGGCGCCTTCCGGAATTTCCTTACGAATCAAAACCTACTATATCTTGTGTTCAAGTGCCGAATCAAAACTAAGAATAGTAGTTCGGTCGAAAATACGCAAGGGCTTTTTGATGCACAAAAAAGGGGCCGCAAAAGCGACGCAGAATCAGCGCTCTATCGCCGTGCGCGGCAGTACTGCACCGGCGTTCCACCGGAAATCCACCGGCTTGTCCACTGATGGAACGATTCATGCAATGCGCGCGCGCGTTCAGGTCGCGCAGATGCATTCTTGCGCAGCGGCGCGCTATGACAACGCGATGCGCCCGACGAGAGCGAGCGCGATGGCGATGCAGCCGGGCCGAGCGAGCTAACCGGGGCCGAGGCGCGCAGCCTGGAACGAGCGACGCCGCCCGGAGCGGGCGCGACACTGCGATGCTCGGCCCGGTTCGCTCCGGCTCGCCCGGAGCTAGCTTCCCTGCGCTCGCCTCGGCAGCGTGGCGTGACAGCAGCGTGCAAGCCGGCGGCGCGGGCGTTGCCGGGCCCGGGCTACGATCGAGCGGGGATGTGGAGTTAAACTAACCGCTCACCGTCGCACTCCAACAACACCATGCCAGCGACCGAGCCCGACAAGCCTTCCGCTTCTTCACCGCGCCCCGGCACCGAAAGGACCCCGGCGCATATGACCGGTCGCGTCGATACCTCGCCGACCGGGGCCGGAGCGCGGGTTGAGAAAACGCCCGGCGGCGCGCTCGGCAAGCGCCTTGCCGCGATCGGCGCGGCGACCACCGTGCCCTTCAAGGCGGTGTTCGCCGACGGCTCGAGCTACAGCAATGGTGACATCCTTGGCGCGCCGCCGGCGCTCACCGTGCGCTTCAAGACGCTCGCCGCGGAGATGCGCGTGGTCGCCTTCGGGCACGTGGGGCTGCTCGAGTCCTACTTCGACGGCGGCGTCGACATCGACGGCAACCTGGCGCTGGGCGTGCGCGCGGCGATGGACGCGGGCTTCGACCGCAAACCCAACAAGCTCGTCGCGATGCGCAACCGCTGGCACGAGCTCAGGTTCTCCAACAAGTCGATCGCGCAGGCCAAGGCCAACGCGCGCTTCCACTACGGGCTGGGCGAGGCGTTCTACAAGCTCTGGCTCGACCGCGTCGGCATGATGTACACCTGCGCCTACTGGAAGGAAGGGACGAAGACCTTGGAGGAGGCGCAAGCCAACAAGATGGACCACGTCTGCCGCAAGGTGCAGCTCAAGGCGGGCGAGACTTTCGTCGACGTGGGCTCCGGCTGGGGCGGGCTCATCTTCCACGCCTGGGAGCGCTTCGGCGCGATCGGCACCGGCGTCAACGCGACGACCGAGCAGGTGCTCGAGACGCGCGCCGAGATCGAGCGCCGCGGCCTCTCCGACAAGCTCAAGGTGATCGAGTGCGACATGCGCGAGATCCCCGGCCAGTACGACAAGCTGCTCTCGATCGGGACGCTCGAGCACGCGGGCCCTGGCTCGCTCGGCGAGGTCTGCCGCACGCACGCCGCGGCGCTCAAGCCCGGCGGCCTGGGCGTCATCCACTTCATCGGACACGTCGGCGACTTCCCGACCGAGTTCTACATCCGCAAGCACATCTTCCCGGGCGGATGGATCCCGAGCCTCTCGCTCGCGATCGACTGGATGGAGCGCAGTGGCCTGGAGATCGTCGACGTCGAGAACCTGCGCCGCAACTACGCGCTCACGCTCGACGCGTGGGCATCGCGCTTCGACGAGAACTGGGAGAAGATCCACGCGATCGATCCCAAGCGCTTCGACGAGCGCTTCCGCCGCACCTGGCGCACCTACCTGTGGTCGTGCGCGGAGATGTTCCGCTCGAAGGCGAGCCGCACGCACCTGTTCCAGGTGACCGTCTCGAAGGGCAACCTCGCCTCGGGGCCGGGCGGCTATCCGATGAGCCGGGCGTTCCTGTATCGGCAGGATGGGGCGCAGTAGCTGTCGTCCCCGCGGAGGCGGGGACCCGGTGTCTTTCGTCGCAGCAACGCCACCGGATTGCCGCCTTCGCGGGAACGACCCCGATGGCCACCTACGCTGAAAAAATCTCCGCGCTGACCTCGGAGCTCGGCGCGGGCGCCGCGAGCATGGGCGGCGTCGGGCTGGCGCGCGAGACGTCCAATCTCTTCCGCGACCGCGCGGAACGGCCTGCGCCGCGCATCAACCTCAGGCATTTCGATCGCGTCCTCGCCGTCGACGCCGCGGCCGGCACGGTCCGGGCGGAAGGGATGACGCGCTTCGTCGACCTGGCCGACGCGACGCTCGAGCACGGCACGATGCCGCAGGTCGTCCCGCAGCTGAAGTCGATCACCCTGGGCGGCGCGCTCGCCGGCGTCGGCATCGAGGCGACGTCGTTCCGCTACGGGCTCGTGCACGACAGCGTCGCCGCGTTCGACGTGCTGACCGGCGACGGGCGCGTGGTCACCTGCACGCGCGACAACGAGCATCGCGATCTGTTCTACGGCTTCCCCAACGCCTACGGCACGCTCGGCTACGCGCTCGGCGTCACGCAGCGCACGCGGCCCGTGAAGCCGTTCGTGCAGATCGAGCATCACCGCTACCGCGATCCGGTCGGGTGCTTCGCCGACGTCGCGCAGCTCGCCGTGCAGAAGGACACCGACTTCCTGGACGGCGTCGTGTTCGCGCCAGGAGAGCTCTACCTCACGCGCGGGACCTTC
>DATJVX010000012.1:0-6495 GCA_035501595.1 Casimicrobiaceae bacterium
TCGCACCCCGCCGTAGAAACCGACGTGCGCCATATGCGCTCCTTTCGCGTCCTTGCAGAATGGATTCAGGCGGACGATCCTCCGCCAGCGCGCTTGTAAGCTCATTGCCCTTTCCTTTCTCGATAGACAAAAAAAAGACGCGCCCGCGAGCGCGCCGTTTGATGGTTGCCGGGTTTCCGCCAGCTATGCAGCGAGCCGCGCTGGCAGCGAGAACCTTACCGGCGAAGCGGCTGTAAGAGCAGCCGTGGAATTATTTCGAGAAACTGCTTATGACGAGGATTTCCGGCGAGAGTTCCAGCGCGCTTCGCCGCCGTCCCGCGTACGAAAGGCCGAGATAGATTTCGTCGACGAGGAGGGTGCCGCCGCGTGCGGCGACGACCTCGCGGATGCGCTCGAGCTCCTCGCGCGCGACCGTGGTCCCCGTCGGGTTGGACGGAGAGGCGATCAGCACGGCGCGCGTGCGCGGTGTCCAGTGGCGGTCGACGAGCGCCGCGGTCAGCTGATAGCTCGACTCCGGTCCGACCGGAATGCCCACGGCCTCGCCTTCGAGCGTGCGTATGAAATGGCGATTGCAGGGATACGCCGGATCGGCCAGCAGGACCCGATCGTCCCGGTCGACGAGGAGCGCCAGCGAGAGGAGCAGCGCGGCCGACGACCCCGCGGTCACGACGATGCGCTCCGGCGCGACCTCGACGCCGTACTGCTGCGCGTAGTGCCCGGCGATGGCTCGCCGGAGCTCCGGCAGGCCGAGCGCCGAGGTGTAGTAGATGCGTCCGTCCGCGATGCCCGCGAGCGCGGCGTCGAGCACCGGCTGCGGCGTCGGGAAGTCGGGTTCGCCGATCTCCATGTGAATGACGCTGCGGCCGCCGGCTTCGAGCGCGCGCGCAGCCGTCTGCACCTCCATCACATGGAACGGCGCGATGTCGCGCATGCGCGCGGCGACTCGGCTGCTATCCATCGTAAGTCTGAGTTGCGGCGGCGGGGAAGGTGCTATGGTAACCGCAATGACGCCGCCGCCTCCTTCCTCGCTCGCCGCGCGCGTCCTGCCTGCGCTGGCTCTCGTGCTCGTCTCGCTGCCGGCGGCTTCCCCCGCCGGCGCCGGGCTGTACAAGTGCGCGGGCGACCAGGCTGCGGTGATCTATCAGGACACGCCCTGCGCGGCGGGAAGGGAGCTTCGCAATCTCGAGCTCGATCCGGCGCGTCTCTCCGTCGTTCCCGGCACGCCGATCCCGCACGACTCGCCGGCGCGTGAGTCGTCCGCGTCCAGGCCGCCGAAGGCCCGCGCGACCGTCGCGAAGACGCGGAGCGGCGATCCGGGCGAGCGCAAGTTCCTGCGCATGGGCATGACCGAGGCCGAAGTTCTGCACCGCATCGGCAAGCCGGATACCCGCGCTGGCTCGGGGCGCAGCGAACGACAGTGGTCGTACCTGCCCGTCGCGGGTGACGCCGACACGCTCACGACGGTCACGTTCGTCGGCGGCACAGTGAGCCGGGTCGAGCGCCGGGTCGTCCGCTGATGCGCGCCCTGGTACAGCGGGTGCGCTCGGCGAGCGTGTCGGTCGACGGCCGTGCGATCGCGTCGATCGGTCGCGGGCTCCTCGTTCTGTGCGGGATCGGTTCCGGCGACGCGGAAGCCGAGCGCGACTGGCTCGCGCGCAAGATCGCGAGCCTGCGCATCTTCGACGACGACGCCGGCGTGATGAACCGCTCGCTGCTCGACGTGGGCGGCGAGCTTCTCGCGGTCAGTCAATTCACGCTCTATGCGTCGACGCGCAAGGGTGCGCGACCGTCGTACAGCGGCGCCGCGCCTCCGCCGGCGGCCGAGCCGGCGTTCGCGGCGTTCGTTCGCGCCCTCGAGCGCGAGATCGCCAGGCCGGTGCCGACCGGCATCTTCGGCGCGCACATGGAGGTCGCGCTCGTCAACGACGGCCCCGTGACGATCTGGCTCGATACGGCGATACGCGAATAGCCCGTCCCGCCGCGGCGCGCGCCGCCGCGCGCCGGCGCTGTCTTCACGCAATGAGCCTGCCACGTCCGGTGCCTGGTCTCGGGCTAGAATCCGCGCGGGGAGGATCCATGTCGGCGAGGCTCGGCATCGCGCTGCTGTGCGCGGCGTGCTCCACAGGGGCAGCCGCGCAGAGCGTCCCGGCGCCGGTCACGGCGACGGGCGAAGAGGCGTACAGCGTCCACGCCCAGACAACCCTCATCACGCAGAGCCACCCGTCATTCGGCGCCGAATATTCCGGCGCGAACAGCCTTCGTACCGAGAGCGAGACCAAGAACTCCCTGAGCGCAACGCTCTTTCTCGCCGCGCGTCTCTGGCCGGGCGGCGAGCTCTACGTGGACCCGGAGGTCATCAAGGGCCGCGGTCTCTCGAACGTCACGGGAATCGCGGGGTTTCCCAACGGCGATGTCGCGCGCGTAGGCGACGGCGATTGGAAGCTCTACCATGCCCGACTCTACTTCCGGCAGAGCTGGGGCCTGGGCGGGCAGCGCGAGCCGGTTGCCGCCGACGCGCATCAGCTCGCCGGGCTGCATGACGAGCGGCGAATCGTGCTCACGATCGGCAACTTCTCGGCGGCTGAC
This sequence comes from Casimicrobiaceae bacterium, assembly GCA_035501595.1. Taxonomy (GTDB): domain Bacteria; phylum Pseudomonadota; class Gammaproteobacteria; order Burkholderiales; family Casimicrobiaceae; genus PALSA-1003. The sequence continues at coordinate 2,587 of DATJVX010000012.1, forward strand.
TTCTTCGACGACAACGCCTACAGCCACGATCCGCGAACGCAGTTCATGAACTGGGCGCTGATGTCGAACGGCGCCTGGGACTACCCGGCCGACGCCCGGGGCTACACCAACGGCGTCGTGCTGGAATGGATCGAGCCCGACTTCGCGCTGCGCGCCGGGGCGATGATGATGCCGATCAACGCCAACCAGCTTCCGCTCGACAGCCGGCTTTCGGTCGCGCACGGCCTCGTCGCCGAATGGGAGCAGGCGATCTCGCTCTTCGCGCGGCGCGGCAAGCTTCGCGTGCTCGCCTATCTCAATCGCGCCAACATGGGGAGCTACGAGGCGGCGCTCGACAGCGGCACGACGCCGCCGGACGTCACCGCGACCCGCGCGACCCGGAGCAAGTACGGCTTCGGCCTCAATCTCGAGCAGCCCCTGGCCGACGATACTGGCTTTTTCGCCAGGCTGGGGTGGAACGACGGCGCGACCGAGACCTGGTGCTTCACCGAGATCGATCGCACGCTGAGCGCCGGCGTCCTGGTGAAGGGCACGCGGTGGCAACGCGCCGACGACACGGTCGGTGTGGCCGCAGTCGCCAACGGGCTGTCTGGCGCGCACCGAAGCTACCTCGCCGCCGGCGGCCTGGGCTTCATGCTTGGCGACGGCCGCCTCGACTATCGCCCCGAGACGATCGTCGAAACCTTCTATTCGCTCGCCGCGATCGACAAGCTCGCGCTCTCGGTGGGCTACCAGCACGTATGGAACCCCGCCTACAACGCCGACCGCGGCCCGGTGAACGTCTGGTCGCTGCGGCTGCACTACGAGTTCTGACGCGAGCCGCCGGTCAGAGCTTGTAGGCGCGCTTGACGAGCCCGTAGGCGAGTTCGGGCGCGAGCTCGAAGGCCTCGTCCTCCGCGAGCCGTTGCTCGGCGACGAGCTGCGCGAGGAAACGGCAGTCGATGCGCCGCGCGACGTCGTGCCGTGCAGGGATCGACAGGAACGCCCGCGTGTCGTCGTTGAAGCCGACCGTGTTGTAGAAGCCCGCCGTCTCGGTCGCTTGCGCGCGGAAGCGGAGCATCCCTTCGGGGCTGTCGTGGAACCACCACGGCGGCCCGAGCTTGAGGATCGGGTAGTGCCCGGCCAGCGGGGCGAGCTCCCGCGCATAGACGCTCTCGTCGAGCGTGAACAGGATCACGGTGAGCGAGCGCTCGTTGCCGAAGCGATCGAGCAGCGGCTTGAGCGCGCGCACGTAGTCGGTTCGCGTCGGAATGTCCGCGCCCATGTCGCGGCCGAAGCGCTCGAGGATCCGCGGGTTGTGGTTGCGCATCGAGCCCGGATGGATCTGCATCACCAGCCCGTCGTCGAGGCTCATGCGCGCCATCTCGGTCAGCATCTGCCCGCGGAAGGCTTCCGCCTCCGTCGCGCTCGCGCTGCCGCCGAGCACCTCGCCGAAGAGCGCCTCGCATTCCCGCGCGCTCAAGTCGCAGGTCCCGGCCGTTGGATGGCCGTGGTCGGTCGAGGTCGCGCCCATGGTTTTGAAGAACTCGCGCCGCCGGCGATGCGCGGCCAGGTACCCGCTCCACGTGGCCGTGTCCTCGCCGGTCAGCTCGCCGAGCTTCGCCACGTTCGCACGGAAGCCGGCGAACTCCGGGTCGACCACGGGATCGGGACGATACGCGGTCACGACGCGGCCCTTCCAGCCCGAGGCGCGGATCTTCGCGTGACAGTCGAGCGGATCGAGGGGCGACTCGGTGGTCGCGATCACTTCGATGTTGAACCGCTCGAACAGGGCGCGCGGCCGGAACCCGGGCTCCGCGAGGCAGGCATTGATACGATCGAAGATCCGGTCGGCGGATTCGGGCGCCAGGCGCTCGCGAATCCCGAACACCTCGTGAAAAGCGTGATCGAGCCACAGCCGCGTCGGCGTGCCGCGGAAGAGCCTGTAATGCGCCGCGAACGTACGCCAGATTCGCCGCGCGTCTTCCTCCACGCGCGAGCCGTCGCTGCGCCGGATGCCCAGCTCCTCGAGCGTCACGCCCTGGCTGTAGAGCATGCGGAACACGTAGTGGTCCCGCGTGATGAACAGCCCGGAGGCGTTGTCGAAGGGTTCGTTGTCGGCGAACCAGCGCGGATCGGTGTGCCCGTGGGGACTGACGATCGGGAGGTCCTTGACGGTCGCATGCAGCGCGCGGGAAAGCGCGCGCTGCGCCGGGTCGGAAGCGAACAAGCGATCAGGATCGAGTCGGAGCGGTTTCACGCTGGAAGTCCCCGAGCTCGGGACCGGGCGGGGAGGCTTCGGGGAACGGAGTTCACTGGCCATGTTGGAGTCTGCCGAGCTCGAAGCTTCACAGCTTAGCAGACGCGCGACGTGAACGAGAGAGCATGTCCGCCCGGCAGCGGCCGAGGGCACCCCTGTCATTCACGCCCTAGTTTTCCGGATTGCTCCCACAAGGCAGTCCGGCGGTCTTCTGCGATGCCGAGGGAGGCGTGTTCTTGATGACCGGCGTCAGGCCCGCGGTAGTCAGGGTGACGTTCTCCTGCACGACAAACGGGGGACGCTCATCGGGCAGTGCGCTGGTCACGCTCGTGAACGTACCCGACATGTTCCGTAGCCGAAACCCGGCGTCGCGTCCCGAGATGCTAACGTTGCTGAGATTCACGCCATGGATGCACGACTCCGGCAGACCAACAATGAGGCTTTCCGTCGTCGCGCCGGTCGCCTTGAGGTCCGAGATCGTAATGTCGTGGATGTTCGGCGTGAAGGGCGTGATCGCCTGTGGCGGATCGTCGGGATATTCGACGGCACCATCCATCGTCGGTTCGTAGGCGCTTATCGCCAGCGGCTGTCCTACGTTCGTCATAGTGACGTTCTGCGCCATGATGTTGTAGACGCCCGTCGCGTGGCTTGCTCGGCCTCGGCTCGACTCGATCAGGAGGCCATGAGCGGCGTCGCTTTCGACGATGTTGCGCGCGACCACGTTGTAGACGCCGTTAACCGCTTCGCCGCCGATTACCATCCCGTTGCCGTTCGTGAAGGTGGAATTGACGATCTGAACGTCGTGGGTAGGCAGTTGCGGCAGGTCGGCATCGACCGGAGCGTCCGCGCCCGGAACTTTCAGCGGAAGGCCGGACTTGAGCGCGACAGCGTCACCTCCGGTCGCGATATTCAGGAACAGCAGCGTGGCATAGCTCGATCCTACTAGGTCGATGCCGTCGGTATGGGCAATCGAAGGATCGGGCGTGATCGTGGCCGTGTACTCGGACACGGTGATGTGCTTGCTGTAGCGAAACACCAGGTTCCACATCGGAGCGTTGGTCAGAGTGATGTGGTTCACCGTGACGTTGTCGCACTCGTAGAATTCCACCAGCCATGGCCCCGGTACGCCGTTGGAGATCGGGACGTCGGCATAGGGCGCCGCGTGCCGCGCGGTCCCGTCGATGGTGGCGCCCGACGGATGCGCGAGCTTCCACCAACTCGGCCCGCCGTCATGCGCCGTCGCGCCGCCCTGGCCGTCGATGGCTCCGGGCCCGACGATACCCGTGTAGACAGCCCTATAACCCGAGACCAGCGCCTCGTTCGCGCGGTACGGGTAGGTGAGGAACGCAGCGCGATATCTCGCATGATCGGTGGTCCCCCGCAGGATGACCCCTTTGTCGATCTGCAGCGTGACATGGCTGGCGAGCGTGATCGGCCCGGTCAAATAGATGCCCTTCCCGCTTTCGAGGGGCAGGCGGACGGGACCGCCGCCCGCCCTCGCGCAGGCGTTGATCGCGGATTGAATCGCGACGGTGTTGTCGGTGACGCCGTCCCCGACGGCGCCAAAGGTCAGCGGGCTGCAGAGGTCGGCAGCCGCGCGGGAGGACGACGGGCTCAAGGCCAGTGCCAGCGGCACCAGCGCGATGACGCTTGCCCGACGCGAGCTACGC
>DATJVX010000013.1:0-4531 GCA_035501595.1 Casimicrobiaceae bacterium
GGGAGCGGCATCTCCACGCCGCGGCGCACCAGGCTGTCGATCGCGGCGAGAAAGGCGGAGAGCGTCTTGCCGGAGCCGGTGGGCGCCGCGACCAGCACGTGGCGCCCCGCCTGGATCGCCGGCCACGCGCGTGCCTGCGCCTCGGTCGGACCCGCGAAGGTCTTGCGGAACCAGGCTTCGACGGCGGGGTGGAAGGATGCGGCGGGGCACATCGTGGCTATTTTAAATCTACGCCGGCGCTGGTGACACTGTGGGGTCAGGGGGCCCGAGGAACTTGAGGAACCTGTCCGCGTCGATCGGAAACGAAGTCGGCGCGCTCCCCGGGAGAGCGCCGCGCCGATAATCTGTCGCTTGCGACACCAGAGCGAGGCCGGCTACCGGGATTAGCGAGCCAGCAGCGCCTCTCTGACCTGGCCGACGCAGATGTCGCCGTCGCCGAGGTCGGCGAAGAGGACGATCATCGGCTGGCGTTGGATGAAGGCGTCGCCGGCACCATTCCAGCGCCCGCGGCCGGCGACGGTCGCGCCGCAAATCCGAGCATGGGCTCGCTGCGCCAGTCAGTATCGGCTGGCGGCGGATAGGGCTTCACGAGCAGCGCGTCCGGCTTTAGACGGCGGTGCAGCCCCAAAGCCAACCACGCGGCCTGCAGGCCGCGGATGCTCTCGATATTGCGCTGCGCCTTCTTCGGGTCGTGCTGGCGCTGGCCCGGGTGGTTGCGAAACGACGAGAGGCGCTCGCGCAGGTAGACCGCGTCTCCCCTGAGCAGCAGCGCTGCCCAGGTGATCAAGTCGATGATGCCGTGGCCCGCCTCGTCGCCGAAGCGAAAATACTCGGGCGCCTGGCCCAGGAGCTCGGTCTTCCGAAACAGCGTCGTGCTCGGCTCGCCCACCGTGTTGAGCCCCGCGAAGATCATCGCGTTGGCGAGTGTGTACCCCGCGATGACGGAATCCTCGGCGACGACGGGAACGGTCGCCGGCTGGTCGGCCAGCGGGCGCCCCTCCGCGTCGGTGCGCTGCCTCGCGGTCGTCGCCAGCGCGATGTCGGGCGCGTTGCGGAACGCATCGAGGAGCTTCGCGACGCAGGTGGGCGCGAGCAGATCGTCGTCGCAGAGGAACTTCACGAACTCGCCGCGGGCGAGCTCGAAGCAGCGCGTGAAGTTGCCGCGCGGACCGCGACGCGTCGCGTTGCGCTCGTAGCGGACGGGAAAGCGGCTCGCGCGCGTGCGTGCCAGCGCTTCGATCCCGGTCCCCGGAGAATCGTCGCAGATCACGATCTCGATCCGCTCGTAGGTCTGGGCCAGTGCGCTGTCGAAGCAAGCGCCGAAGAAGGGCTCGTTGTAGGCGGGGATGAGGATCGAGACGAGCGGATCGCCGCGCAGCATGCGATCGGGCTTCGTGACACGGAGGCCTGGCGCGACGCCTGGCGCCGAATAGGGGTTTTCCGCATCGAGCCCGACCCTTTCCGCAAGCCGCGCAAGGTCTCGCGCCGCGGCGCTGGCAGCATCGACGGTGATCCGCAGCTCGCCATGGGGCCGGAGGCTTCTGCGGCATTCGAGGAGGAAGTGAAGCTTCTGCGCCGACTCGAGCTTTGTGACGAAGCCTCCGCAATCGATGCGCGCGAGGGCTCTGTCCTCAAAGGGAAACTCATCGCCGGGACGAAAAGAAACGTCGGCGTCGGCGTGCCATCCCATGCTGAGCATGCCCGGCGCGCGCGACTCACGACCGATCGCCACCGCCAGGCCGCCGTCTGGCGTCATCGCGGCCGTTGCCACCTGCCCTCGCGCGCGAGCGTGTCGACGTCCCGCGGATCGGCCCCGCGCGCGACGAGCGACTCGAAGACCTCCAGCGACGCGGCGCGCGGCGCGCGCTCGAGACCGATGCGCACGCCGGTGAAGGACTCGATCGCGGCACCGACTTCGTCGAACCCCAGGAGCCAGCGATCGACCGTCGCGCCGGTGAAACGTCCGTTGAACTCGTGGATGAGGAGCTCGCCCTCGGCGCTGCGCTGGCACTGGATGTTGAGCGGACCGCGCCATCCTGCAGCAGAAAACGCCCGCGCGCAGCGCTCCCCGATCTCCGCGGCGGCGGAATCGCGGTCGGCCTCGACTCGTTTCGAGCGGCGCATCCGGTTCGCGTTGAGCGTGCAGATGACGTGGACGGTCGCCCTGTCGGGACCGATCAGCGCCTGGATCGAATGCTTGAGGCCCTGGAACGTGTGGTAAAGCGGTATCCCCGAAGTTTCCAACGCTGCGCTGAACGCCGCAACCGATTGCGGATCGCCCAGGAACTTCTGCACCACCCACTCATCGCGGGCGAGCGCGTGCGCGAGCTGCGCTTCGTTGCAGATGAGGTGCACGTCCTGCGAGGCATAGCCGCGGCGCGGCTTGGCGATGAGCGGGAAGGGATTCTCGCGCAAGAAGGCCGCGCGCTGCGCGCCGTTAGCACACGCGAGCGACGGTGCGAAGGGAAGCCCGTGACGCGCGCTGAACTGCGCGCTTGCCCACTTGTCGGTGATCACCCGGGCCGCCTCGGCGCCGCCGCACAGCAGCCGCGGTGCAAGCTCCGGACGCCGGTCGCGCAACGAGGCGAGATGCAGAACATCGTCGTCGCGGCAGGGAATGACGAGGTCCACGCGCTCGCGCTCGATGATGTCGAGCAGCGTCCGCTCGAAGCCTTCCGGTTCGGCGGCCGTCGGAGGCACCAGGTACACGACGTCGTAGTCGAACACGGCAGGCTCGTGCGCGACCGACGAAGTGGCGATGAGCTCGAGCCCTTCGCGGCGGCCCGCGAGCGTGGTCAGGATGTTCTGACCGACCTGGGTCCCCACCGACAGCACGAGCAGTCGCAGCTTGGCGGCCCGGTCGTCGTCCACCTTCATTCGGAACGCAGCCGGAGTTCGCTCAGGGTCCGGCCCCACTTGGCGTAATCGGCGTGCATCAGGGCGTCGAAGTCGCGGGCCGATCCGCCGGCGCGCTCCATGCCCTCGCTCTCGACCCACGCCCGCATCCGTGGCTCGTCGAGAATCCGGTTCAGCGCGACGTTCAGCCGCTGGACGATCTCCGGCGGCGTGCCCGCAGGCGCGACGAAGCCGAGCCACTTGCGCACGTCGACGCTGTCGAGCCCCGCCTGGGCGATCGTCGGAACGTCCGGCAGCAGTGGCGAGCGATGATCGGTCAGCACGGCCAGCGCGCGTAGCCGTCCGGCACGCACGTAGGGAAGTGCCGAAGTGATCGCCCCGAACATGATCTGAACCTCGTCGGTGAGCAGCGCGCGGTAGCCGTCCGCCGTCCCCCGATAGGGCACGTGCACGAGGTCGATCCCGGCGAGCGCCGCGAAGACGGCGGTGTCGACGTGATTCGCCGACCCGACGCCCGAGGATGCATAGTGCAGCTGCCCGGGCCGCGCTCGCGCGTAGGCGATGAGCTCGCGCAAGGTGCGCACGGGCAACGAGCGATTGACGACGAGCACCGAGGTCGCATATCCGATGTTGAAGACGGGCGTGAAGTCCTTGAGCGGATCGTATGGGAGGCCGGGGATCGCATATGCGGCGATGATGTGTGTCGCCGACGTGGCGAAGAGCAGCGTATAGCCGTCCGCGGGCGCGCGTGCGGCGAGCTCGTTGCCGATCACTCCCGATCCGCCGGATTTGTTTTCGATGACCACGGGCGTGTGCAGGGAAGTCGAGAGCGCTTCGCCGAAGCGACGGGCGAGGAGGTCGGCCGCGCCGCCCGGCGCTGACGGAACGATGACGTGTATGGAACGCGAGGGATACTCGCCTGCCTCCCCGCCCAGGCAGGGAAACGCCGCGAGCGCGATCGTCGCGACCGCGCAGGACAAGAAGCGTCGCCGCGACGCGTGCCGGTCATCGCGCACCCCCGTTGTGGCCATGATCCGGCGGGCTCAGCGCGAAGAACGCGGCGCGATTTGGGAAGCCAGGGGACTCACGACGGCGGAAGAAGGAACGCTGCCGGGCTCATCACGGCTATTCTAGCCCGTCCCGCCTTCACCGAGTGCGTCGCGCCGCGGTTGCGCGATGTAACGCCGAGGGCGGTTAGAACATCCGGTAGAGCGACTGCAGGCCGTTGGGCGTCAGCGACACGACGCGCGAATCCTTGGCTCGCCTGGCCCAGCCCAGCTCGACGAGGCGATCGAGCAGCGCGGCGCCCAGCGCGCCGGCCAGATGATGACGGCGCTCGCTCCAATCGAGGCAGGCGCGGCAGAACGCACGTTTCTGCTTCGCGAGCGCGTCTGTGTCGATGGCGAGCTTCTTGAACAGCCGCCGTCCGCTCGCGCTGAGCGCGAGGCCATCGGCGCTCGGCACGAGCGCATGGCGCTGTATCAGGCCCTCGTAGATGCGCACGCCGACTTCGCCGGCGAGGTGGTCGTAGCACACTCTCGCCTTCCTCAGCGCCGGCTCTCGCGGGCTCGACCGAGCGCGCACGGCGCCCGTCCTGAACGCGACACCCATCAGCGATTCGAGAAGATGCGCGACGTCCTGATCGGCGAGGCGGAAGTACCGGTGCCGGCCCTGC
>DATJVX010000014.1:0-45427 GCA_035501595.1 Casimicrobiaceae bacterium
TGATGCCGAGCGCGTGAGCGATCGGCGCCAGGATGGGAACCAGCACGACGATCCCCGGCAGAGGCTCGATGAAGATGCCGAACGCGAGCAGCAGCAGGTTGACGGCAAACAGGAACGCGAGCGGCGAGAGTTGGAGCGCGACGATCCACGCGGTCAGGTCCTGCGGGACGCGCGAGATCGTGAGCACCCACGCGAACGCCGCCGACATCGCGACGATGATCAAGACGGACGCAGTCATCAGCGCCGAGCGCGAGAGGATTCCGGGCAGCATCCGCCACTCGAGCGAGCGGTAGATCCACCGCCCAGCGGCGAGGGCGTAGAAGACCGCGACGACGCTCGCCTCGGTCGGCGTGAACGCGCCGGAGGCGATCCCGCCGAGGATCAGCACCGGCAGCACGAGCGCGGGAATCGCCCGCCAGGTGTTGCGCAGGTAATCGCGGAAACCGAGCTCCGAGGCGACTCCGCGGTAGTTGCGGCGCGTCGATATCGCGTGATTGATGGCCGCCATCGCGATCGCGATCACGATTCCCGGGAGCACGCCGGCGATCAGCAGCGCAACGAGGTTGATGTCGGGGTACGCGAGCGCGTAGATGATCATGCTGATCGACGGCGGAATGATCGGCCCGAGGATGGAAACCGCCGCGGTGTCGATCCTCGGTCCGATCATCCCGCCGTCGATCAGCATGATCATCTATGCGCTCGCGTATCCCGACGTGAACCTCGTCGGGCTGCTGATCGCGGGCGTGCTCCCGGGGATACTGATCGCGGTCGCGATGGCGGCGATCAACCACGCGATCTCGGTCAAGCGCAACTATCGCGGCTCGCCACGGCGCTACGCCGGGCGCGACTACCTGCGCAACACGTGGCGGGCGCTGCCGGCCCTGGCGCTGCCGGCGCTGATCCTGGGCGGGATTGCCTCCGGCGCATTCACGCCCACCGAGGCCTCGGTGATCGCGGTGTTCTACGCGCTGTTCGCGGGCATGGTGATCTACCGTACGCTCAAGTGGAGCATGCTGCCCGGGATCCTCGCGCGCTCCGCGCTGATGACGGCCTCGGTGCTGGTCATCGTCGCCGCTTCGGCAGCGTTCGCCTGGGTGCTGACGATTTCGCGGATCCCGCAGGACCTGACCGCGCTCGTCGTCGCGATGAACCTCTCGCCGCTCGCCTTCCTGCTTGCGGTGAACACGCTGCTGCTGGCGTTCGGCATCTTCATCGAGCCGCTGCCGGGCATCGTCGTGCTCGCGCCGATCCTGGCCCCGATCGCCCACGCGCTCGGGATCTCGGACCTGCAGTTCGGGATCATCGTGATCGTCAACCTGACGATGGGGATGCTCACCCCGCCGGTGGGCGGCCTGCTGTTCGTGACCTCGGTGGTGGCGCGCGTTCCGCTCGCGCGGATGATCGGCGAGCTGTGGCCGTTCCTGTGGGCGCAGCTCGTCGTGCTCGCACTGCTGTCGCTCTTCCCGGCGATCAGCACCGTGCTTCCCGCCCTGTTCGGGTACCGCTAGCGATCCGCGGGCGGCGGGGCGCGCGGGCGAGGGCTACGGGTAGTTGCGGATCCGGTCGATGTTCGCCTGGCCGAAACGCTTGGCGAAGTCGGCGTAGGCCGGCGCCAGCGCCGCCTGGAACCGCGCCTTGTCGACATGGTCGTTGACCGTCATGCCCTTCGCGCGCAGCTCGGCCACGGCCTTGCGCTCGTCCTCGTCGACGCGCGCGCGGTCGGCCTTGACGCCTTCCTTCGCCGCGTCGAGGAACGCCTGCTTGTCCGCCGCCGAGAGGTTGTCCCAGCGCGCCTTGTTCATCAGGAACACCGCGGGTGAATACACGTGCCCGGTGAGGGTGAGGTACTTCTGCACCTGGTCGAGCTTCGCGGCGGTGATCACCGACAGCGGATTTTCCTGTCCGTCGACCGTGCCCTGCTGCAGGGCCGTGAAGACTTCCGTGAACGCCATCGGCGTCGGAAGGATTCCGAACTGGCGGTACGCCTCGATGTGGATTGGATTCTCCATGGTGCGCATCTTGAGTCCGCGCAGGTCCTCGGGCCCATCGACGGGTCGCTTGCTGTTGGTCATGTGGCGGAACCCGTTCTCGGCCCAGGCGAGCCCGACCATGCCCTTCGCGGGAAACTTCGCGAGCAGCTCCGCGCCGATCGGGCCGTCGAGCACCGCGCGGGCGTGCGCGTAGTCGCGGAACAGGAACGGAATGTCGAGGATCGCCACCTCGGGCACGAAGTTGGGCAGGGGACCGGTCGAGGTGAGCGTGAGATCGAGCGTGCCGAGCTGCACGGCCTCGACCGATTCGCGCTCAGCGCCCAGCGCGGCCGAATAGAACGTCTGCACCTTGTAGCGGCCGCCGGTGCGGCGCTCGACCTCGCGCGCGAAGCTGTCGATCGCCACGCCGTAGTGCGAATTCTGCGCGAGCGCGATGTTGATCCGCAGCATGGTCTGCGCGCCGGCCGTCACGGCGAGAGCCAGCGCGAGGACGAAGCCGGCGAGCGGCGCCAGGCATCGGGCGGAGGTCATGGTCGTTCTTCTCCTCGAAGCGCGCGGGCGATGCGCGCGGGCGGGCGCAATTCTACCGCGGGCGACTCGGCCTCCAGCGTGGTTCGCGGTAAGGCTTTGTGGAATAATGGACGCGGATCCGTTTCGCGCAGCCGCTCGCGGGCGTCCATGCTCAACCCCGCCCTGCTCACAGCCCTCGGTACCGTCCTGCCCGCCGCGGCGATTCTCACCGCACCGGAGGATACGCGGCCGTACGAATGCGACGGGCTCACGATGTTCCGCGCCCAGGCGGGCGCGGTGCTGCTTCCGGAGACCGAGGCGCAGGTCGTCGCGATCATGAAGCTCTGTCGCGCGGCGCGTCTCCCGGTGGTGGCGCGCGGCGCGGGAACGGGTCTCTCGGGTGGCGCGCTGCCGAACCGCGAGGGCGTGCTCCTCTCGCTCGCCAGATTCCAGCGCATTCTAGCCATCGATCCGCTGGCGCGGACGGCGACGGTGCAGCCTGGCGTGCGCAATCTCGCGGTGTCGCAGGCTGCTGCGCCCTACGGCCTCTACTACGCGCCCGATCCGTCGTCGCAGATCGCGTGCACGATCGGCGGCAACGTCGCGGAGAACTCCGGCGGGGTGCGCTGCCTCAAGTACGGATTGACCGTTCACAACCTTCGCCGCGTGCGCCTGGTCCTGATGGATGGCGAGGTGGTCGAGGCCGGCGGGACGGCGCTCGATGGGCCCGGCTACGACCTGCTCGCGCTGATCTGCGGTTCCGAGGGGCTGCTTGGCGTGATCACCGAGGTGACCGTGAAGCTCACCCCGAAGGCGCAGGACGCGAAGTGCGTGCTGTCGGCGTTCGACGACGTGATGAAGGCCGGGGACGCCGTCGCGGCGGTCATCGCCGCGGGGATCGTTCCCTCGGGGCTCGAGATGATGGACCGGTTGACGATCCGTGCCGTCGAGCCCTTCGTTTGCGCAGGATACCCGGACGCGGAGGCGATCCTGCTCTGCGAGTCCGACGGCGTGCCAGGGGAGGTCGACGCCGAGGTCGCAGTCGTGCGCGGACTGATGGAGCGCGCCGGCGCGACGCTCATCGAGGTCTCGACGAACGAGGACCAGCGGGCGCGCTTCTGGTCGGGCAGGAAGGCCGCGTTTCCCGCCGCCGGCCGCATCTCTCCCGACTATTACTGCATGGACGGAACGATCCCACGCCGCGCGCTCGCCGCGGTACTCAAGCGCATCGCCGAGCTGTCGGCGGAATTCGGCCTGCCCTGCATGAACGTGTTTCACGCCGGCGATGGCAACCTCCATCCGCTGGTCCTCTACGATGCGGGCAGGCCCGGCGATGTCGAGAAGACGCAGGCGTTCGGCACGAAGATCCTGGAGCTGTGCGTCGAGGTCGGCGGCACGATCACGGGCGAGCACGGCGTGGGCGTGGAGAAGCTCGGCGACATGTGCGTGCAGTTCGGCGAGCGCGAGCTCGAGCGCTTCCAGGGCGTGAAGCGCGCCTTCGATCCCGAGGGGCTGCTCAATCCTGGCAAGGCGGTGCCGACGCTGCATCGCTGTGCCGAGCTGGGACGCATGCACGTGCACCGCGGCGCGCTGCCGCATCCGGAATTGCCTCGCTTCTAGCGGGAGGAGAACGTCATGGAGACCCGTGCACCCGTCCGACCCGATCCCGGCACGCTCGCCGAGCTGGTGCGCAAGCTCCGGGGCGACTACGGCGAGCGGGCGGTGACCTCGCAGGCGGTGCGCGAGCACCACGGCCACGGCGAGGGTCTGGTCGACTCCGCGCTGCCGGACGTCGTCGTGTTCCCGGAATCGAACGAGGAGGTCGCCGCGATCGTGCGTCTGTGCCACCTCGCCCTCGTGCCCGTCATCCCCTTCGGGGTGGGCACCTCGCTCGAAGGACACGTCGCGGCGCTGTACGGCGGGGTGTGCGTCGACCTCTCGCGCATGAACCGCATGCTCGAGATCAACGCCTCGGACCTCGACTGCCGCGTGCAGGCAGGCATCACGCGCGAGCAGGTCAACGCGGAGCTCAAGGGGACGGGACTGTTCTTTCCCATCGATCCGGGCGCGGACGCGACGATCGGCGGCATGGCCTCGACCCGCGCATCGGGCACCAACGCCGTGCGCTACGGCACGATGCGCGACAACGTCCTCGGGCTCACGGTCGTCGCCGCGGACGGACGGATCGTGCGAACCGGGGGACGCGGCCGCAAGTCGAGCGCCGGCTACGATCTCACGCGGCTTTTCATCGGGGCCGAGGGCACGCTCGGGGTCATCACCGAGGTCCAGCTTCGGCTCTACGGCGTCCCCGAGGCCATCGCGGCGGCGGTGTGCCAGTTCCCGGATCTCGCGAGCGCGGTGAACACGGTGATCGCGGCGATGCAGACAGGGATTCCGGTCGCCCGCATCGAGCTCCTGGACGACGTGCAGATGGACGCCTGCATCCGCTACTCCAAGCTCGAGGGTTTCGCGATCAAGCCGACGCTGTTCTTCGAGTTCCACGGCTCCGCAGCGGGCGTGCGCGAGCAGAGCGAGGCGATGCAGGCGATCAGCGACGAGTTCGGCGGCAGCGCGTACCAGTGGGCCGCGCAGCCCGAGGACCGCAGCCGGCTGTGGAAGGCGAGACATGCCGCCTACTACGCGGCGCTGGCGCTCAAGCCGGGAACCGTCGGCTTCGCGACCGATGCCTGCGTCCCCATCTCGCGGCTCGCCGACTGCATCCTGGAGACCAAGGCCGACATCGAGCAGAGCGGGCTCACCGCGCCGATCGTCGGCCACGTCGGAGACGGCAACTTTCACCTGGTCGTGCTCCACGATCGCGACGACGCCGCGCAGCGCGAGCGGGCCGACGCGCTCGCCCATCGCGTGAGCCTGCGCGCCATCGGCATGGGCGGGACCTGCACCGGCGAGCACGGCATCGGCTGGCACAAGCTCGACGTCCTCGCCCGCGAGCACGGCGAGGCGGTGGATCTCATGCGCGCGATCAAGCGCGCGCTCGATCCGCTCAACATCATGAATCCCGGCAAGACCGTCCCCCTGTAGCGCGCCATGTACACCCTCTACATCGGCAACAAGAACTATTCGAGCTGGTCGGTACGGCCCTGGGTGCTGATGCGCGAGCTCGGCATCCCGTTTAGCGAGCGGCGCATTCCTCTGTACGAGCCGGAGAGCACGGTCGAGCTGCGCCGGATTTCGCCGACGGGGAAAGTGCCTTGCCTCCACGATGGCGAGACCAGGGTCTGGGACTCGCTGTCGATCGCCGAATACCTCGCCGAGCGCCATCGTGGCGTGTGGCCCGAGGACCGAGGCGCACGCGCCTGGGCACGCTCGGCCGCTGCCGAGATGCATTCCGGGTTCGCGCCGCTGCGCGAGGAGATGTCGATGAACGTCAGGCTGCGCACCCGCAAGCCGGCGTCGCCCCGCGTCGCGGCGGACATCGCACGCATCGTCGCGCTGTGGGCGGAAGGCCGCGAGCGCTTCGGCGGCGCGGGCGAGTTTCTCTGCGGCGCGTTCGGCGCCGTCGACGCGTTCTGGTGCCCGGTCGCCTTCCGTTTTCAGAGCTACGGCGCAACGGTTCCGCCCGCGGCGGCCGCGTACGTCCGCGCGCTCCTCGAGCTGCCCGCGATGAAGGCCTGGGCAGCGGATGCCGAACGCGAAACGCAGCGCATCGCGTCGCTCGAGCCCGCCGAGACGCAGGCTCGGCAGTGAGCGTCACACGAGACGCGGCGAGCGAGACCCTCGCTGCCTGGAGCGAGCGCGTTCGCGCCGCCGCGGCGAGCGGTCGTCCGCTGCGCCCGGTCGGCGGCGGGACGAAGGACTTCTACGGCCGGGAGCTCGTCGGCGAGCCGTTCCCCACCGGCGGCTACGAGGGCATCGTCGACTACGACCCCACCGAGATGGTGATCACCGCGCGGTGCGGCACGCCGCTCGAAGTTGTGGAGCGCGCGCTCGCCGGCGCCGGACAGATGCTCGCCTTCGAGCCGCCACGGTTCGGAGAACGCTCCACTCTAGGCGGATGCGTCGCCTCGGGGCTTTCCGGTCCGCGCCGCCCCTGGGGCGGAGCGCTCCGCGATGCCTTGCTCGGCGTGCGGCTTCTGGACGGGCGCGGCGAGGATCTCGTCTTCGGCGGCCGCGTGATGAAGAACGTCGCCGGCTTCGACGTGTCGCGCCTCATCGCCGGCTCGCTCGGAACGCTCGGCATCGTGCTCGAGGCATCGCTGCGCGTGCTGCCGCTCCCGAAAACCGAGCGGACGCGGGTCCTGGAGCTCCCGCCCGACGCGGCGATCCGGCGCATTAACGAATGGGGCGCCCGCCCGCTGCCGATCAGCGCGACCTGGCACGCCGACGGGCTGCTCTGCGTGCGCCTGTCGGGATCCGAGAACGCGGTCGCCGCGGCGGCGCGTGACATTGGCGGCGCCGCGCTCGACGGCGCGCCGGCATTCTGGTCGGCCGTGCGCGACCAGACCCACGCTTTTTTCGGCGGCGATCGCGCGGCCGCACTCTGGCGTCTCTCGGTGCAGTCCACCGCTCCGCATGCCGGCTTTCCCGGCGACCAGGCGATCGAATGGGGAGGCGCGCAGCGCTGGCTCCGCCCGCGCGGCGAGTCTTCCGCCGAGGAATGGCGGGCATGGGCGCGCCGGCACGGCGGTCACGCGACGCTCTATCGTGGCGACAAATCCCTCGGCGTCTTCCAGCCGCTCGATCCCGCCACGCTCGCGATTCACCGCGCGCTCAAGGCGACATTCGATCCGGCCGGAATCCTGAGCCGCGGCCGCATGTTCGAGGGCCTCTGAAGATCGTGGACACGCGCCTCGCCGACTTCATCCGCGATACGCCCCAGGGCCGCGAGGCGGAATCGATCCTGCGCAAATGCGTGCACTGCGGCTTCTGCACAGCGACCTGTCCGACCTATCAGCTCCTCGGCGACGAGCTCGACGGGCCGCGCGGCCGCATCTATCTCATGAAGCAGATGCTCGAGGGCGAGCCGGTCACGGCGAAGACGCAGCTCCACCTCGATCGCTGCCTGACCTGCCGTTCCTGCGAGACTACCTGCCCGTCGGGCGTGCGCTACGGTCGGCTGGTCGAGATCGGCCGGGAGGTGGTCGAGAGCCGCGTGCCGCGGCCGGCGAGCCAGCGAGCCCGGCGCTGGCTGCTGCGCAAGAGCCTCCTTTCGCGCCCGCTGTTCGGCCTCGCCGCCGCGACGGGCCGGCTCGCGCGGCCCTTGCTCCCTTCATCGCTCGCCGCGAAACTTCCCGAAGCTCGGCGGGGCGCGTGGCCCGAGGCGCGGCACGGCCGGCGGATGCTCGTGCTCGACGGCTGCGTGCAGCCGTCGCTCGCGCCGTCGGTCGACGCGGCGACGGCGCGCGTCCTGGACCGGATCGGCATCTCGCTCGTGCGCGCGCCGGCGTCGGGCTGCTGCGGCGCCCTGAGCCTGCACCTCGCCGCGGTCGACGAAGCGCGGCGCCTGATGCGCGCGAATGTCGATGCCTGGTGGCCGGAGATCGAGCGCGGCGCGGAGGCGATCGTCGTCACGGCGAGCGCCTGCGGCCTGCAGCTCAGGGAGTACGGCGAGCTGCTGCGCGACGAGCCGGCCTACGCGGAGCGCGCGGCGCGGATCGCGGCGCTCGCCCGCGATCCGGTCGAAATCGTGCTCCCCGAGTGGGATCGTCTCTCGCCGCTGCTGGCGGCCGATCGCGACGCCCGTCGCGTGGCCTTTCACGCACCCTGCACTCTGCTGCACGGCCTCAAGCTCGCCGGCCGCGTCGAGGAGGCTTTGCGTGCGCTCGGGTTCGAGCTGACCCCGGTCGCCGATGCTCACCTGTGCTGCGGCTCGGCGGGCACCTACGCGATCCTGCAGCCGGAGCTCTCGCAACGGCTGCGCGCCAACAAGCTCGCGGCGCTGGAAGGGGGCAGCCCGGACGTGATCGCGACGGCGAACATCGGCTGCCTCGTGCAGCTCGCCTCCGGGACGCGCCGGCCCGTGCGCCACTGGATCGAGCTGCTCGAGGCGCGGCTGCGCCGCGGCTGAAGCACAGCGATGAGCCGACGCGACAGCTACCGCAGCTTTCTCGCCATCCCGACCCGATGGATGGACAACGACGTCTACGGGCACGTGAACAACGTCACCTACTATTCGTACTTCGACACGGCGGTCAACGAGCATCTGGTCCGCGCCGCCGGGCTCGACATCCTGGCCGCGGCGGAGATCGGCATCGTCGTCGAGACGTCCTGCCGCTTTCACAAGTCGCTGTCGTTTCCCGACGTGATCGACGCTGGGCTGCGGGTAGCGAAGCTCGGCAACTCCTCGGTGACCTACGAGATCGGCCTGTTTCGCCGCGGCGACGACGAGCCCGCGGCGACGGGTCACTTCGTGCACGTCTGGGTCGATCGAAGCACGCGCCGGCCCGTTCCCGTGCCGGCGGCCGTGCGCGCGGCGCTCTCGCCGCTGATGGGATCGCGATGAGCGCGGGGCGGGGCGGCCGTCAGGCGTACAATCCGCTCGCCCGGAATCGCGCGTCCCGGCGAGCGAGCTCCAGGAAAGCCCCATGTCCACGCGTTCCTTCTGCGCCACGATCTGCGTCATGATGTCTCTGGGCGGCATGCACTTCGGCCTGTCGTCGGCGCGCGCCGCCGACGCGACTATTCCGGTCCGCGACTTCTTCCGTCACCCGGAACGCGGCTACTTCCGGATCTCCCCGGACGGCCGGACGCTCGCGTTCATGCAGCCTTACGAGCGGCGGATGAACATCTACGTCCAGCCGCTTTCGGGCGGCGAGCCGCGGCGCCTCACCGGCGAGACCGCGCGGGACATCGCGGACCACTTCTGGAAGGGGCCTCGCCGCCTGGTGTACCTCAAGGACTTCTCCGGAGACGAGAACTTCCACCTGGTCGCCGTCGGGATCGACGGCTCCGCGGTCAAGGACTTGACACCCTTCGACGGCGTGCGCGCGCAGATCATCGACGAGCTGCGCGACTTCCCCGACCAGCTCCTGGTCGGACTCAACAAGCGCGACAAGGAGGTCTTCGACGCGTATCGCCTCGATCTCGATACAGGGAAGCTGACGCTCGTCGCCGAGAATCCCGGCAACATCACCCGCTGGCTCACCGATCACGCGGGCCACATCCGCGGCGCGCAGACGTCCGACGGCGTCAACACGAGCTACCTCTACCGCGACGGCGCGACGGGCCCGTTCAAGACCGTGCTCACGACCAACTTCCGCGACCAGTTCAGCCCGCTGTTCTTCAGCTTCGACGACAAGCTCCTCTACGCCGCGTCGAACATCGGGCGCGACAAGGAGGCGATCGTGCTGGTCGATCCCGCGACCGCGAAGGAGCAGAAGCTGCTCTTCGAGCACCCCGAGGTCGATGTCGAGTCGCTCAGCTATTCGCACAAGCGCAAGGTGCTGACCGAGATCGACTTCGTGACTTGGAAGCTGGAGCGCAAGATCCTCGACGCGGAAACCGAACGCGTCTACGCGTCGCTGGCCCGGCAGCTCCCGGGCTACGAATTCGCGATCCAGAGCATGACCGACGACGAGGAGCACATGGTCGTCGCGGCCTACAACGACCGCACGCCGGGCACGCGCTACCTCTACGACGCCGCGAGCGACAAGCTCACCAAGCTGGGCGACATCGCGCCCTGGCTGCCGCAGGAGAGAATGGCGGCGATGAAGCCCATCACCTATCGCTCGCGCGACGGGCTCACGATCCACGGCTACCTCACGCTGCCCAGCGGCCGCGAAGCCAAGAAGCTTCCGGTGGTGGTCAACCCGCACGGCGGCCCCTGGGCGCGCGACGTGTGGGGCTGGAATCCCGAGGTGCAGATGCTCGCCAATCGGGGCTACGCCGTGCTGCAGATGAACTTCCGCGGCTCGACCGGCTACGGCCGCAAGTTCTGGGAGGCGTCGTTCAAGCAATGGGGACGCCGGATGCAGGACGACATCAGCGACGGCGTGAAGTACGTGATCGACGAGGGCGTGGCCGATCCCAGGCGCATCGCCATCTACGGCGGCAGCTACGGCGGCTATGCGACGCTCGCCGGCGTGGCGTACACGCCGAATCTGTACGCCTGCGCCGTCGACTACGTCGGCGTATCGAACCTCTTCACGTTCATGAAGACCATCCCGCCGTACTGGAAGCCGTACCTCGACATGATGCACGAGATGGTCGGCGACCCGGACAAGGACGAGGAGCTGTTCGCGGCGACCTCGCCCGCGCTCAACGCGGAGCGCATCCGGACGCCGCTGTTCGTCGCGCAGGGGGCACACGATCCGCGGGTGAACATCGACGAGTCCAACCAGATGGTCGAGGCGCTGCGGGCGCGAGGGGTCGACGTCCCGTACATGGTCAAGGACAACGAGGGCCACGGCTTCCACAACGAAGAGAACCAGTTCGAGTTCTACGAGGCCATGGCCCGGTTCCTCGCCAAGTACCTGGGCGGAAGCACCTGAGCTCGCCGGCTGCCATGGCTGCGCCGCGCCGCTTCGCGCTCATCGTAGCCGCGGGCTCGAGCGTGCGCTTCGGCGGCGGCGTGCCGAAGCAGTACGTCCCGCTCGCGGGCACGCCGCTGCTCCGGCGCGCGATCGACTCGCTCAACGATTCGGTCCTGCTCGAGAAGCTGTATGTCGTCCTCGCTCCCGGCGACAAGCTCTACCGCGATTGCATCGGGGACGTGCGCGGGGTCGAGGCGCTGTATTGCGGCGGACCGACGCGGGCGGACTCGGTGAAGAACGGTCTCGCCGCCGTCGGCCGCGACGCGACCGCCGATGACTGGGTGCTGGTGCACGACGCGGTCCGGCCGTGCATCGACGTCGGGACGCTCAACCGGCTGCTGAGCGAGCTCGCCGACGAGCCGGTCGGCGGGCTGCTCGCCGTGCCCCTGGTGGACGCGCTGAAGCGCGCGGAATCCGGCGCGGGCCTGCGGGCGGTTTCGACCGAGCCCCGCGACGGGCTGTGGTGCGCCCAGACGCCCCAGATGTTCCGCTACGCGATCCTGCACCACGCGTTGCGCAATGCCGACTGCGCCCGCCTGGTCGACGAGGCGCAGGCAGTCGAGGCGCTGGGCATCAAGCCGCGACTCGTTCGCGGGAGCCTCGACAACATCAAGGTGACCTATCCGGAGGACGTCGCACTCGCAGAGGCGATCTTCGCCCAGAGGCTCGCGCGCACATGAGCACCGGAATGCGCATAGGCAACGGCTTCGACGTTCATGCGTTCGCCGCGGGACGGCGGCTGGTGCTCGGCGGCGTGACGATTCCACATCCGCGCGGGCTCGCCGGTCACTCCGACGCCGACGTGCTCCTGCATGCGATCTGCGACGCGATCCTTGGCGCGATCGCCGAGGGCGACATCGGGCGGCACTTCCCCGACACCGACCCCGCCTACAAGGATGCCGACAGCCGCGCGCTGCTGCGTCGCGTCTGGCAGCGCGCGGATGCCGCGGGCTACGCCCTCGGCAACATCGACGCGACCGTGGTCGCTGAAGCTCCGAGGCTCGCGCCGTATGTCGGGGAGATGGCGGCCAACATCGCCGCCGACTGCCGCGCGCAGAGCGCCCAGGTGAACGTGAAGGCTACGACGACCGAGGGCCTGGGCTTCTGCGGGCGCGGCGACGGGATCGCGGCGTTCGCGAGCGCGCTGCTGGTCAGGCGAGGCTGAAGCCAGCGGCGGTGTTCTAGCGGCCGAGGAGCCCGACGGCGGCCGCCTGGTCCGTGATCAGCACTCTCGCGCCGGTCGCCTGCAGCGCCGCGCGAATCGCCACGACCTTGCGCCGGCCGCCGGCGGCGATGACGATCCTCGGCACGCGGCGCAGCTCCTCCGGTCCGACCGCGACGACGCGCCGCGACACGGCGTGGTCGACCACCCGGCCGCGCTGGTCGACGAAGTGGCACAGGACATCGCCGACCGCGCCGGCGGCGATGAGGCTGGCGAGCTGCGAACGCGGCAGCAGCCCTTCGCGAAACAGCGTCGCGTCCTCGCGCACGTCGCCCACGCTCAGCAGCGCCAGGTCGAGCTGGCGGGCCCGCGCCAGGAGCTCGTGCAGGCCGGGCTCCTTCCAGAGCGACACGCGGGTTGCTTCGCTGGCGACGAACACCGGAGCGGTGAGCTGGTAGCAGTCCGCACCGAGCAGGTCGGCGAGCCGCCGCGCCACGGCCGAAGGATTGACCGCGCGCGAATGCGTCATGCCGCCCAGCAGCGAGATGACCGAAACCTGCTGACAGTTTCGGGCGCCGATCGCCTTGAGGCTCATGCTCAAGGTCGAGCCCCAGCCGACGCCGATGGACATTCGGTCGTGCACCTGGTCGGCGAGGTAGGTGCCGGCCGCGTGGCCGACGACGCTCGCGACCATCCGGTCGTCGGCCGGCGAGGGGACGACGATCGCTTCCTGCAATCCCAGCTCGCGCACCAGCCGGCGCTCCAGCGCGACCTGCTCGCTGCCCTTGGCGTCGATGCGGATGCGAACGACGCCGCTCTCGCGGGCGGCCGCGAGCAGCCGGATCACCTTCACGCGGCTCACCTTCATGATCCGCGCGATCTTCTCCTGCGTGAGCCCTTCGACGTAGTACAGCCACGCGGCTCGGATGCCGGCGTCCGCCAAAGCGGTCGCAGGCTCTCCGAGTCGGGAAGCTTGGGTCCTGGGCATGGGGGCTCGCGCGCTGCGGGGTCGAGAGAGTGTCATTCGCGTGCCTGCCGTGTCAACGGACTCGGCCCGTCCCGGCCGCGCCCCGCCTCCCGGCCAAGCGTCCTTCTGAATTTATGTGCTATATTGAAAACAAATGTTCATGGCCCGATCGACTCCCGCTT
Organism: Casimicrobiaceae bacterium; assembly: GCA_035501595.1. Taxonomy (GTDB): domain Bacteria; phylum Pseudomonadota; class Gammaproteobacteria; order Burkholderiales; family Casimicrobiaceae; genus PALSA-1003. The sequence goes on from DATJVX010000014.1 coordinate 13,305, forward strand.
CCCACGAGATGCCGCAGACGCTGCCAACGGAGGCGCCGTCCTCCCGCCGAACCGACGCGCCGCTCGCCGAGGCCATGGAGCTGCGCCATCGGCAGGGCCGGCCGGTTCGCGTGGGCCTGATCGGCGCCGGGCAGATGGGCACCGACATCATCGTGCAGACCTCGCTCATGCGCGGCATCGAAGTCGTGGCCGCGGCCGACGCGATTCCCGAGAACGTCTTCTCCGCCTGCGCCGTCGCCGGTGCGGGAACCCGCAAGCCGGAGCTGGCCGACGACGCCGGCGCGGCCGCGCGCATCGCGGCGCGCGGCGGTCTCGCCGTGTGCAGGTCCTATCGCGACGTCTGCCGGGCCGACGGCGTCGACGTTATCATCGACGCGACCGGCAATCCGAACGTGGGCGCACAGGTCGCTCTCGCCGCGATCGCCGCGCGCAAGCACATGGTGATGATGAACGTCGAGGCCGACGTCACGATCGGACCCTACCTTTCGGCCCGGGCCGCGGAGGCCGACGTGGTCTACACGCTCGGCGCCGGCGACGAGCCCAGCTCGACGATGGAGCTCGTGAACTTCCTGCGCGGGCTCGGGTATCCGATCGTCGCCGCCGGCAAGGGCAAGAACAACGCCTTTCGCATCGAGGCGACGCCGGACGCGTACGTCGAGGAGGCGAAGCGGCGCAACATGAATCCGCGGATGCTCGTCGAGTTCGTCGACGGCTCGAAGACGATGGTGGAAATGGTGGCGCTCGCCAACGCGACGGGACTGGTGCCAGACGTTCCGGGCATGCACGGCCCCGATGCCGCGCTCGATGCGCTGCACCGCACGTTCTGTCCGCGCGAGGAGGGGGGCATCCTCTCGCGCAAGGGCGTCGTCGACTTCAGCGTCGCGCGCGGCGTAGCCCCCGGCGTATTCGCCGTCGCGGAGATGCGCCACCCGCGATTGCGGGAGCGGATGAACGATCTGCAGCTCGGCGAGGGACCCTATTACGCGTTCTATCGCCCCTACCACCTGACGAGCCTGGAAGTGCCGCTTTCGGCGGCCGCGGCCGTCATCTTCGGGCAGAGCCACATGCGGCCGCTGCCGGTCCCGGTGGCCGAGGTCGGCGCGAGAGCCAAGCGCGACCTCCAGCCGGGAGAAACGCTGGACGCGATCGGCGAGTACTCGTATCGCGGCTTCGCGCTCGCCCGCAGCGACGCGGTGGCGCTGAACGCGCTGCCGCTCGGCCTCGCGCAGGGCGCCAGGGTGACGGCGAAGATCGCAAGAGGCGACTACCTGACGTACGCCAACTGCAGCCCCGACGAGGGCTCGCAGATCGTCCAGGTCCGCCGCGCGCAGGACGAAAGCCTGCGCGAGGCCGCCGTCGCCTGAAGCAGCATGGAAGGCCGCGAGACATCCGTGCCCGAGCTCCCCGAGGCCCGGGCCGCCCAGCGTCCCGAGCTCGCCGCGCTCGACCGCGACACGCTGCGCAAGGCGCTCCTGCGCATGCTCGTCATCCGCAAGTTCGAGGAGGCCGCCGAGGCGAGCTACATGCGCGGCCTCATCCACGGGACCATGCACCTGTCGATCGGCCAGGAAGCGAGCGCCGTCGGAGCGGTCCTGGCGCTGCGCGCCGACGACTACATCCTCTCGACGCACCGCGGCCACGGCCACTGCATTGCGAAGGGCGCCGATCCGCAGCGGATGCTCGCCGAGTTCTTCGGCAAGGAGAGCGGCTACTGCCGGGGACGCGGCGGCTCGATGCACATCGCCGATCTCGAAGGCGGCAACCTCGGCGCGAACGGGATCGTCGCCGGCGGGCTGCCGATCGCCGTGGGCGTCGGGATGAGCATCCGCGCCCAGAAGCAGGACCGGGTGTGCATGGTCTTCTTCGGGGACGGTGCGGCCAACGAGGGCGCGTTCCACGAGGCCCTCAACATGGCCTCGATCTGGAAGCTGCCGATCGTCTTCGTCTGCGAGAACAACAAGTACGGCATGTCGATGGACGTCGCGAAGGCGATGGCCGTGCCCAACGTCGCCGATCGGGCTGCGGCGTACGCGATGCCCGGCACGGCGGTTGACGGCAACGACCTGCCGGCGGTCGCGGCGGCGGCGAGAATCGCCGTCGCGCGCGCGCGCAAGGGCGGCGGCCCGTCGCTGGTCGAGTGCAAGACGTACCGGCTCCGCGGGCACTCCAAGAGCGATCGCAACCTCTATCGCACCAAGGACGAGATCGAGGCGTGGCGCAGGCGGGATCCCATCGTGCGCCTGCGCCAGGAGCTGATCGAGCAATCCCGCTTCACGGAGCAGGAGCTCTCTGAGCTCGAGGCCGCCGCGGACGCGCAGATCGAAGCGGCAGTCGCGTTCGCAAAGGCGAGCCCCGAGCCGGACCCGGCGCAGCTCACGCTCGACGTCTATGCCCCCTGAGGCGGCGTCGGCCGAGGCCGGCGTTCGGCAGCTTTCGTACGCCGAGGCGATCCGCGAAGGCCTCGCGCAGGCGATGGAGGCCGATCCGAAGGTGTTCCTCTTCGGCGAGGATGTCGGCCTGTACGGCGGCGCGTTCGGCGTTTCCGGCGATCTCCTGCAGCGCTTCGGAGCCGAGCGCGTGATCGATACGCCGATCAGCGAGCTCGGCCTGGCAGGCGCGGCGGTCGGCGCGGCCTTGACCGGCATGAGGCCCGTGCTGGAAATCCAGTTCTCGGATTTTGCGACGCTGGCGATGGAGCAGATCGTCAATCAGGCGGCCAAGATCCGCTTCATGTTCGGCGGCAAGGCGAGCGTGCCGCTGGTCATCCGGCTCCCCGGCGGGTCCGGCACCGGGGCGGCCGCCCAGCACAGCCAGAGTCTCGAAGCCTGGTTCGCCCACGTGCCGGGGCTCAAGGTCGTACAGCCGTCGACGCCGCACGACGCGAAGGGGCTGCTGCTCGCCGCCATCGACGATCCGAATCCGGTGCTCATGTTCGAGCACAAGCTGCTCTACAAGACCAAGGGCCCCGTTCCGGCGGAGCCGTACCGCGTGCCCATCGGCGAAGCGGTCGTGCGGCGCGGAGGGAGCGACGTCACGATCGTCGCCGCTTCGGTCATGGCGGTCCGCGCGGCCTCCGCCGCCGAGCGTCTGGCGCGCGAAGGCGTCGAGGCGGAGGTCGTCGACTTGCGCTCGCTGCGGCCGATCGACGTTGCGACCATCGCGCGGAGCGTGCGCAAGACGGGCCGGCTGCTCGTCGTCTACGAGGGCGTCAAGACGATGGGCATCGGGGCGGAGATCGCCGCTGTGGTCGCGGAATCCGACGTCTTTCACGACCTTGCCGCACCGATCGTGCGCCTCGGCGGCGCCGATACTCCGATTCCCTACAATCCGAGGCTCGAGAAAGCCGCGGTGCCGCAGGAGGACGATATCTTCGCCGCGGCACGGCGCCTGGCGCGCGAAGGGAGGGCCCGATGCCCGCGACCGAAGTGATACTCCCGAAGGTCGATATGGACATGGAGTCCGGTGTGCTCGTAACCTGGAAGGTGTCCGACGGCCAACACGTGGCTCAGGGCGACATCCTGTTCGAGATGGAGACGGGCAAGGCGATGATGGAAGTCGAGGCACCGGCCACGGGGGTCATTCGCGATCTCGCGCCGATCACGGGCGAACCGGTGGCGGTCGGCACGATCGTGGCCTGGATCGATCGATAGTCCCCGCGCCCGAAATCAATCCAGGAGGCCAGTCTCATGAAGGAAGCATCGCGTCGTAGCTTCATTGCCGCCGCGTTGGTAGCGGGAGTCGGCTTGTCGGTTCCGGTGGCGGCGCAGACCGTGTCCGGCAAGCTCGTGCTCTACACGTCGCAGCCGGAGCGCGACGCGTCGCAGACGGTCGCGGCCTTCAGGCGCGCTCAGCCGGGCGTCGACGTCGACGTCTTCCGCTCGGGGACGACCGAAGTGATGAGCAAGCTCGCCGCCGAGTTCGCCGCCGGTCAGCCGAAAGCCGACGTGCTGCTGCTGGCCGACGCGGCGACCATGGAGACGCTCAAGAAGGACGGGCGACTGCTGCCCTATCCCGAGGCCAAGGTCGAAGGCCTCGCTGCGGGATCGTACGACAAGGACCGCACGTACTTCGGCTCCAAGCTCATCACTACCGGCATCGCGGTCAACACCGCCGCCAAGCTGCGGCCGACGTCGTGGGCGGATCTCGCCAAGCCCGAGTACAAGGGACAGATCGCGATGCCGAGCCCGCTCTACTCGGGCGCGGCGGCGATCATGCTCGGGACGATGACGGCCCGGCCCGATCTCGGCTGGACATTCTTCGAGAAGCTGCGCGCCGACGACGCGGTGGCGGTGCGGGGCAACGGCGCGGTCCTCACCGCGGTCGCGAACGGCGAGAAGAGCTACGGCGTGCTGGTCGATTTCATGGCCTTCAACGCGAAAGCCAAAGGCTCGCCCATCGACTTCATCTTCCCCGCGGAAGGATTGCCGGCGGTCACCGAGCCGGTCGCCATCCTGAAGACCACGTCGAACCCGGCGGCCGCGCGGGCGTTCGTCGACTTCATCCTGTCCACCGACGGGCAGAAGCTCGCCGTCTCCATGGGCTACATTCCCGCTCGCGCTTCGGTCGGAATGCCGTCGTGGTACCCGGCCGGGGCGAAGATCAACCTGATGCCCACCGACATCGCCGCAGTCGTGCAGACCAACGCCAGGAACCTGAGCCGCTTCGCCGAGCTGTTCGGCAACTAGGCAACCGACGCCCGTCCGCGCGCGTGCGAGTCATGACCGACGCCGTACGCGTACGCGGGCGATTCGAGGACTACGTTCTACTGTGGGGGCTGGTGCTGGTCGTCTTCGTGCTCTCGGTCTGCCCTTTGGCCAGACTGGCGCTCGAAGCGATCGCCCCGGGAGGGCGGCTCTCGGCCGCGGCGCTGATGCGCGTCCTCGCCAATTCCACCACCTGGACGGCGACGGGGCACAGTCTCGTGACCGCGCTGGGCGGGACACTGCTCGCCGTCGTCACGGGTGGAACGGTGGCGCTCCTCGTGGCGCTCACCGACGTTCGCGGCCGCAACGTCCTCGTATTCTGCTTCGTCGTGCCGCTGCTGCTCGCGCCGCAAGTCGTGGCGCTGGCCTGGCTGCAGGCGTTCGGTCCGTCGAGCCCGCTGCTCAAGATGCTGGGCCTCGCCCCCGTGCTCGGCAGCCGCAATCCTCTCTACTCCGCCGAGGGCATCATGCTCGTGCTGGGAGTCCAGTATGCGCCACTGATGTTTCTCGCCTTGCGTGCGGGATTGCGCACGCTGCCGCAGGAGCTCATCGAGGCCGCGCTTTCCGGCGGAGCGGCACCGCTGACGGTCCTGCGCACGATCATCCTCCCGCTGATGCGCCCGCCGCTGCTCGCCGGCATCGTGCTGTGCTTCGTCTCCTGCCTCGGCAACTTCGGGATTCCCGCGCTGCTCGGCATTCCCGGCAACTACGTCGTGCTGCCGACGCTCATCTACCAGCGCCTCTCCGGCCTCGGGCCCGACGCACTTCCCGACATCGCCGTACTCTCCACGCTGATCGGTGTGATCGCGGTGGCAGGGATCGCGGCGCAGGATACGCTGCTCGTCCGCCGGGACTTCCGCATTGTCACCGCCTCCGCGGTTGCGCGTCCTTTCGAGCTGCGCCGCGGCCGCGTACCGGTCGAGATCGGCCTGTGGGCGCTCTCGGTCGTGGTCCTCGTCGTGCCTCTGCTGGCGCTGATCCTGACCTCGCTGGTTCCCGCCGTCGGCGTCCCGCTCGGACTGCGGACGGCGACCCTCGACAACTATCGCTTCGTGCTGTTCGAGCACGCGGCGGCCGGGCGGGCCTTCGTGAACAGCTTCGGGATGTCGGCGGCGGCGGCGGTCGTGATCGTGCTGCTCGCCGTCGCGCTCGCGTACTTCCTCGTGTGGCGCCCGTCCCGAATGCTCCGCGTGGTCCAGGTCGTCACCGAGGTGCCGTACGCGGTCCCGGGCGTCGTCCTGGCGATTGCGGCGATCCTGCTGTTCCTGAAGCCGCTCCCGATCCTGGGCGTATCCCTGTACAACACGCTCTGGATCATCGTCTTCTGCTATCTCGCCCGGTTCCTGGTGCTCGGACTGCGTCCCGTGATCGCCGGCTATCGCCAGCTCGACCGCACGCTCGAGGAGGCATCGCAGATTGCCGGCGCCCGGCTCCTGCGCCGCCTGCGTACGGTGATACTGCCCCTGGTCGCGCCGGCAGCGGCGGCGGGCGCCCTGCTGATCTTCCTCACCGCGTTCAACGAGCTGACGGTCTCGGCGCTGCTGTGGTCCACCGGCTCGGAAACGCTGGGCGTCGTGCTCTTCTCCTTCCAGCAGGGGGGCGATTCGACCTACGCCGCCGCCCTGGGCGTGCTGACCGTCGCGGTGAGCATCGCGCTCATGCTTTCGACGCTGGTGATGGCGCCCCGGCTGCCCCCGGGCGTGCTCCCGTGGCGGGATTGACGCTCGACCGGGTCACGAAGCGCTACGGCGCGGCACGCGCGCTGGACGACGTTTCGCTCGATGTCGCCGACGGGGAGCTGGTCGCGGTCCTGGGCCCGTCCGGCTGCGGCAAGACGACGCTTCTGCGCCAGGTTGCGGGGTTCGACCGCCCGGATGCGGGGCGCATCCTCATCGGCGAGCGCGTCGTATCGACGCCGGAGCGCCAGGTGCCGCCGGAGCAGCGCCGCATCGGCATCGTGTTCCAGTCCTATGCGCTGTGGCCGCACATGACGGTCGCGGAGAACGTCGCATACGGCCTGACGGTCGCCGGCGTGCGCGAGCCCGAGCGTACGCGGCGGGTGAACGCGGCGCTGGCGCTGGTCGAGCTCGACGGCTTCGGCGATCGGCGGCCCGCGCTGCTGTCGGGCGGCCAGCGCCAGCGCGTGGCGCTGGCGCGTTGCCTGGTGACGGAGCCGTCGCTCGTGCTGCTCGACGAGCCGCTGGCCAACCTCGATGTGCACCTGCGCTCGGCGATGGAGCGCGAATTCGCGCGCTTCCACGAGCGCACGGGCACGACGATGATCTACGTCACCCACGATCAGGCCGAGGCGATGGCACTCGCCGATCGCATTGCGGTGATGGACAGGGGCCGGGTGCGGCAGGTCGCCACGCCGACGCTGCTCTACCGCGAGCCCGCCGACGCCACCGTCGCGCGTTTCGTCGGCGACGGAATGATCGTGCCCGTCGAGGTCCTTTCGACCGCGGGCGACGGAAGCTGCGAAGTCGACCTCCTGGGATACCGTCTCGCGATGCGCACCGCGCCGGGCCGCCGAGCTTCGGGCGTCGGGCAGGCGTGTCTCAGGGCGCACGCGCTGCGCATCGTCGATCCCGACAGCCCGGGCGTGCGCGCACGCGTCGAGTGCGCCGTCTATCGCGGCGGCCACTTCCGCCTGGAGGCGCATCTCGAGGCGAGACCGCAGGTGGCGCTCCATGTGAGCGCATCCGAGCCCTGCGCGCTCGCGCCGGGCGCCGCGATCAACGTCGCGGTGGAGGACGGCTGGGTCCTTCCCGAGGGGACGGAGGCGTGACGATGCGTCTTTCTCTCTACGGCGGATTCGGCGAGAAGGGCCGCACCTGCATCGGCGTGGAAAGCGACGGCTATCGCATCGTCCTGGATGCGGGCGTCAAGACCAGCGCGCGCGGCGCCGACTACTATCCGGCTGTGGCCGCCGAGACGCTGTGCGCCATCGACGCCATCGTCGTGACCCACGGCCACGAAGACCACGCGGCGGCGCTCGGATGGTGCATCGCGGGCGGGTTCCGCGGACGCATCTTCATGACGCCGGAAACCTGGCGTGATGCGCGCTCGGCCCTGGAGGGCTACGCCGAGCCGCGCGACGCCCGGCTCGCCGAGCAGGCGAAGATCGAGCCGCTGCCGCTCGGCGACGACGCGCTCCGGCTGGGTCCGTTTCGCGTCTCGACCGGCCGCGCCGGTCACGTCGCCGGCGGCGTCTGGTGCCGCGTCGACGACGCTCGCGTGAGCTTCGACTACTGCGGCGACGTCGTGCCGGCGAGCCCGGTGTTCGCGATGGATCCGCTGCCTCGCTGCCAGGCCGTCGCGATCGACGCGTCCTATGGCGACGACGACGTTTCCGCGAACGCACGCGCCGACCAGATCCGGCGATGGATCGAGTCGCACCCCGAGGGCTGCGTGCTGCCGACTCCGCTCTATGGCCGGTCCGCGGAGCTGCTGGCGGTCGTTCCGGGTCCGGTGGCCCTTGCGCCCGGCATGCGCGAAGCGCTGCGCTCGCAGGTGGAAGGCACCCGCTGGGTGGTCGACGATGCGCGCGCGATGCTGGCCGCGCGTCTCGACGCCGCGAAGGACTGGGACGCACGAGCGCCGCTTCCGGAAGCGGCCTTGCTGTGCCACGACGGCATGGGGATCAGTGGACCGGCGCGGTCCATACTCGAACGCGCGCGAAGCCACGGATCGCCGACGCTCTTCACCGGGCACCTTCCGGAGGGCAGCCCCGGCGAGCGGATGGTCTCCGAAGGTCGTGCCGACTGGATCCGCCTGCCGACGCATCCGACGCTCGCCGAGAATCGCGCGCTGGCGGCGGCCTGCGGGGCGGGCACCGTGCTCGGCCATTCGTGCGAGCCGGCGGTGCTCGCGCGTCTCGCGCGTCACCTGCCGAGGCTGCGCGCCGCGCTCGCGACCGGCGATTGCCTGGACCTCTGAGGCGCGGCCAAAGACGTGCGCATCCTCATCGCCAACGACGACGGTTGCGACGCTCCGGGGCTGCTCCTGCTCGCGCAGGCCGCACAGGGGCTCGCACGGGACGTCTGGACGGTCGCGCCGGAGCGCAAGTGGACCGCCGCCAGCCATCAGCTCTCCTTCGATCGCGATCTCGACCTGACGGAGATCGGCGAGCGGCGCTACGCGTGCTCGGGCGCGCCGGCCGATTGCGTCGTCGCGGCGATGACGATTCTCTTCGCAGGTGGCGCGAAGCCCGACCTCGTGCTCGCCGGCATCAACGACAAGCGCAACGTGGGCGAAGATGTCGCGTACTCGGGCACGGTCGCGATCGCACGCGAGGCGACGTTCTGGGGATTGCCCGCGATCTGCCTGTCGAGAGTGGATGGGGCTGATCCGGCGCCGACCGACCTCGACGCCGTGACGCGCGTGCTCGCCGTCCTGTGGCGTCGGCGCGGCGAATGGGTCGGCGACGGCGCGTGGCTCGGCGTGAACCTGCCGGCGCAGCTGCCGGCCCGTCTGGCACAAGCGCGCACGGGGCGCGACAAGATCGGCAGCGCCGTGGACATTCTCGAGGCCGTTCCGGGGCGCGTGCGCTACCGGCTGCGTCGCGGGCGTCCCGGCACGGCGTCGCCCGGCGACGAGAACGCCTGCCTCGACGCCGGCGCGATCAGCGTCGTCCGCTACCGCTGGTTCGGCGAAGCGCCGCTCGCCGATGCTCTGATCGCCGAGTGGAGCGGCGCGCTCGGCTGAGGCCCCGGGGGCTTCTCGGCCTGCCGGCGGTGTTAAAATGGCGGCGGCGGGGCTTGCGTCCCGTCCCGTAAGAGCCTGATTTCCAGCGTCGCCGGTGAACGCGCCGGCGTTCTCGGAACGTACCACCGATATGGGGTTCGGACCGGGCTTCTCGGCCCGAAAGTCTGCGCACCCAGGGAAAACGGAATGGCTGATTTCGAAGCGAGCTCGCTCTCCCGCCCGTTGATCACCCGCCACCGGACCAGGATCGTCTTCGTCGGCGGGATTCCGATCGGCGGCGGCTCGCCGATCGTGGTGCAGTCGATGACCAACACCGACACCGCGGACATCGCGGCGACGGTCGCGCAGGTCAAGGCGCTGGCCGACGCCGGCTCCGAGCTGGTGCGCGTCGCGGTCAACACGACGGAGGCCGCGGCGGCCGTGCCGGTCATCCGCGAGCGCCTCGACGCGCTCGGCTGCGCCGTGCCGCTGATCGGCGATTTTCATTTCAACGGCCACAAGCTCCTGAGCAATTTTCCCGATTGCGCGAAGGCGCTCGCGAAGTACCGGATCAACCCGGGCACGGTCGGCGGCGGCAGCCGGCACGATCCGCAGTTCGCGGTGATGATCGAGCGGGCCATCGACTACGGCAAGCCGGTCCGCATCGGCGTCAACTGGGGCAGCCTCGACCAGGACCTTCTCGCGAGCCTGATGGACGAGAACGCGCGATCGGCCAACCCGCTGGATGCGGCGCACGTGATGCGCGAGGCGCTGGTGACCTCCGCGATCCGCAGCGCGCAGTTCGCCGAAGCGCTCGGTCTCTCGGGTGATCGAATCATTCTCGCCTGCAAGGTCTCGAACGTGCAGGACCTGATCGGCGTCTACTCGGAGCTCGCGCGGCGCTGCGACTATCCGCTGCACCTCGGGCTGACCGAAGCCGGCATGGGCTCGAAGGGCATCGTCGCCTCGACGGCGGCGATCGCGGTGCTGCTGCAACAGGGCATCGGCGACACCATCCGCGTGTCGCTCACGCCCGAGCCCGACGGCGACCGCACGCGCGAGGTCGTCGTCGCGCAGGAGATCCTGCAGACGATGGGTCTGCGCTCGTTCTCACCGCTGGTCAGCGCCTGCCCCGGCTGCGGACGGACGACCAGCGTCTACTTCCAGGCGCTGGCAGACGATATCCAGCGCTACCTGCGCGCCGCGATGCCGTCCTGGCGCAAGCGCTATCCGGGCGTCGAGAACATGACCGTGGCGGTGATGGGTTGCGTCGTGAACGGCCCCGGCGAATCGAAAATGGCCAACATCGGGATCAGCCTTCCCGGAACGGGAGAGGTGCCTGTCGCGCCCGTTTATGTCGACGGCCAGAAGACCGTCACGCTGAAGGGCGACGGCATCGCCGCGGAATTCGAGCGGATCGTCGCCGACTACGTGCGCGCGACCTACGGCGGCGAGCCGGCGGCGCCGCACTTGAGACCGCAGAAGAAATCGATCGCGATCCGGCAGGTGCGCGAATCTCCCGCCGGTTCCGATGGCCCGCACAGCGACCGTCCACAGGATCGCTAGGCTGCGCGTCCCGGCGGCTTTCGCGCCGGACGCGACGCTCGAAACCTAAGCTCGCTCGATCGGCAGCGTCACGCGCGCGATCGTCCCGCCGCCCGGCCGCGGAAGCAGCTCGAGGGTGCCGCCGTGGAGTCTCGCGACGCGCTCGACGATGGCGAGCCCGAGCCCGGCGCCGGAGGCGCCGCTGCGGGCCGGGTCGCCGCGGGTGAACGGGCGCTTGAGGTACTCGACCTGGTCGGGCCGGATGCCGGGCCCGCGATCCGACACCTCGATCATCAGGGACCCGCCCGAATGGCGCGCCGCGATCTCCACGGGCGGCGCGCCGTGGCGCAGCGCGTTGTCGACCAGGTTGCCGATCATCCGCTCGAAGGCCGTCGTCCGCAGCGCCGCCGGCGGCAGCTCCTCGCGGACGAAGCGCAGGTCGTGACCGGCGCGCTGCTGCCTCGCGACGACCGTCGCCACGATGTCTCCCGGGTCGCAGACCTCGCGCGTCCACTGCCCGCCGTCGCGCGCGAAGTCGAGGAACTGGCTGATGATCCGGTCCATCTCCTCGATGTCGTCGACCATGCCCTGACGCGAGGCTTCGTCCGACGTGCCGACCTCGATGCCGAGCCGCAGCCGCGCGAGGGGCGTGCGCAGGTCGTGCGACACGCCCGCGAGCAGCACGGCGCGGTCCTGCTCGATCTGCCGGAGGTTCGATATCATCTGATTGAAGCCGCGGTTGAGATTGACGATCTCCGAAGGGCCGGTCTCGGGCAGCGGGGACGGCGACCGGCCCTCTCCGACGCTCGCGACCGCGGCGTTGAGCTCGCGCAGCGGCCGCGCCAGATAGCGGGCGAAGGCGTACGCGCTCGGAAGCAGCACCGCGAGGATCAGGATGCTCCACTCCAGCGCCCGCGACGGAGCGTCTTCCGAAGGTCGCGGCGGAAGCGGAAAGCCGGCCCAGTACGCGTGCTCGCCCGCGACCAGCTTGATCCACAACAGCTGCAGCCGCGGCTGGATGCGCAGCTCGGTCTCGGGACCGAACTCGCTCTTCAGCCGCTCCTCGAGTTCCATGAGCTGCGGGCTGCCGGGCGGGGCGCCGAAGCGCCGCTCCGGGTCGCCGCCGCGGCGCTCGGACCCCGGGCCCATCCGGTGCTCCTGCTCGGGAACGATGCGCACGTGATACGCATCGCCGAACTTGGCGAGCGCCGAGTCCGCGGTCGCCGGGTCGGTCGAGCCCAGCGCCGCGCGCAGCGAGCGCAGCTGCACCAGCTTGGTGTCACCGAACTGCCGCGCGATGAGCGCCGCGCGATCCTGCCGGAAGAAATAGATCGCGGCCAGCTGGCTCACCAGGATCACCGCGAGCAACAGGAGGGCGAGGCGCCCGAACAGCGAGCGCGGCCACAACGGGAGACTCAAGCACCGGCCTCGCTGGAGGCCGCCGGCTCGTCGGGCACGAAGACGTAGCCGAAGCCCCACACGGTCTGGATGTAGCGCGGCGTCGACGGATCGGGCTCGACGAGCTTGCGCAGCCGCGAGATCTGCACGTCGATGGCCCGGTCGAAGACGTCGTGATCGCGTCCGCGCGCGAGCAGCATCAGCTTTTCGCGAGCGAGCGGCTGGCGCGGATGCGTCGCGAGCACCTTGAGCAGGCTGAATTCGCCGGTCGTCAGCGCGATCGGCGTCTCGCCCCGGAGCAGCGTCCGCGTGGCGAGGTCGAGCAGATACGGACCGAAGGCGATCTTTCCGTCGGCCGCGGGCGCGCCCGGCGCCTCGGTATGGCGGCGCAGCACCGCGTGGATGCGCGCCACGAGCTCGCGCGGATTGAACGGCTTCGGCAGATAGTCGTCGGCGCCCATCTCGAGGCCGACGATGCGGTCAACGTCCTCGCCTTTCGCCGTGAGCATGATGATCGGGACGCTCTCGCCGGAACCGCGCAGACGGCGGCAAACCGCGAGCCCGTCCTCGCCCGGCAGCATCAGATCCAGGACCAGCAGATGAGGTGGATCCCGCTGCAGGCGCTTGTCGAGGTCTCGCGCATCGGAGAGCGTCTGGACCTGAAAGCCCTGTTCGCCCAGGTAGCGCGCAAGCAGATCGCGAAGCCGTGCATCGTCGTCGACGACGAGAATCTTCGGGTTGCCCTGTTTCATGGCATGATCGTAGAGCGCAGGGTCGCGGAACGGTCCGGTGATTGTCACGAATTGTAACCTTGGTGCCTCCGGGCAACGTTTCGTTACACGCACGCGCTGCATATCGAGGTAGGCTTGAGCGCTGCGGTGAGCGCGCGGACGCGGCAATAAAGCGTTACCGACTCGGCGGGCGGGGCAATGATTGCGCAATACCTCGCGCGGAAACTGATCCCCGTCGGCTCGATGCGCTCCGTGCTACAGAGCCAAATTCGGATCAATGGTGAAAGGAAACAGCGAATGAAACGCATGCTCGTCGCCGCGCTGCTCGGCCTGGTCGCAGGCTGGGTCACCCTCGCGTCGGCTCATCCGATGGACGAGGGCAGCCCGATCTCGATACTCGGGCGTTTGAAGGCTCAGCTCAATCTCAACACCTCGCAGCAGCAGCAATGGGAGAACGCTGCGGCGCTGAGCGCCTCGGCGCACAGCGCGATGCGCGCGCAGTTCCAGCAGAGGAAGGCCGCGCTGGAAGCCGAGCTCGCCAAGGCGGAGCCCGACTTCGCGTCGCTGGCGGCCGCCAACGACAGCGCCAGGGCGCAGATGGTCTCGCAGGAGAAGCAGGCGCGCGACGCATGGCTCGCGCTGTATTCGACCTTCACGCCCGAGCAGAAGGGCGTCGTGCGCGACGCTCTCAAGACCCGGATCGATCAGATGGACGCGCGTCGCGCGGCGCACCAGCAAGCGCGCCACGGCACGACCTCGACGAACTAGGCTCGAAGCAGCGTTAAAAGCGCTTGCGCGGCGCTCGGTCGTTGTCCGCGCGAGCATCGGTTCTCACAAGTCGGCTCTCCGGCCGACGGTCCGGCCCGGCAGCGGTCTGCCGGGCCTTCTTTTTTCCGGAGTTCCCGCCCGAACGAGGGGGATTGCGTGCCGGCGCGCGAGCGGTATAATTCATTTGTCATAAACATGGTGTATTCCTAGCCCCGACCGAACGCCTCCGCCGATGCGCAACGCCAGCGGCGGCGGTCACGAATCCAGACCGGGTTTACCCCCCCGACCCTAACCGGTCATCCCGAACTCGGTCTGTCCTCCCGCGCCCCTTTCGAGGGGCGCCTTTTTTGGTGGGGTGGCGATCGCTTGGTCGGCCGGGTCGCGGGAATGAGGGAGCTGTTTAGCGTATTAATTTCAAACGACTACGCCTCGATCGGACCCGGGGCGGGCCCTTTGCACGGCGGGCCCGGGTATTGCTGCGCCGGGTTCCCGGCTTCGCTCCGGCGGATCCCCGGCACCGGCTTCACGCCGAAGCCGGCGCGGCGAATCCGAGCGGGGTCTCGACCCCGGCGCCTCGCGCGCCGGCCCGGCCGGGCGGCCTCCGGGCGCAAAGCCGCGCCGCCTGTGCCCGCAGCTCCTCGGGAAGCACGGGCTTCAGCAGGAACTCCTGGCCGGAGCACCGCAGCGCTTCGAGCGTCGCAGCGGACGAGTCTCCGCTGATGAGCAGCGACGGGACCGGTATCCCGAGCTCGCGGCGCAGGCGAGCGATGACCTCCGTTCCGAGCTCGTCGCTGCGAATGCGGTAATCGGCGATGATCAGGTCGGGATAGGATTCCGCCTCGCCGAGCGCCGCCAGCATCGCTTCGCAGCAAGAGGCGCCGATCACGCTCGCGCCCCAGGCCTCGAGCAATGCGCGCATTCCCTGCAGCACGATCTCCTCGTCGTCGACCACCGCGATGCACAGGCCGGTAAGAGGGGTCGCCTGGTCGCCCGTCGCTTCGCGCGACGAAACGGCGGGCGCGACGATCGCGCTCGCTCTCGGCACCTCGAGGCGGAACGTCGACCCTTTGCCTGGCTGCGACTGGACGCCGAGGCGATGCTCGAGCAGTGCCGCCAGGCGGCGGATGATAGCGAGCCCGAGGCCCATGCCGCTGCCTCCGCGCGAGCCGGCGCATGCGACCTGGTAGAACTCCTCGAAGATGCGCTCCCTTTCGGCAGCGGGTATGCCGACGCCGGAATCGCAGGTATCCACCGCGACCCGATCGCCGCGCCGACGTGCACCGATGACCACGCCGCCGCGCGCGGTGTAGCGCACGGCGTTCGAGGCGAGATTTGCGAGGATGCGCTCGAGCAGCACGGGATCGCTTTCGACCCAGGCGCGCGTGGGCACGACCGCAAAGCGCAGGCCCTTCGCCGCCGCGGCCGGCGCGAACTCGCGCTCCAGGCGCTCGAAGAGGGGCTGCAGCGGGAACGTCGTGCGCCTGGGCGCCATGGCGCCCGCGTCGAGCTTGGAGATGTCCATCAGCGCGCTGAACGATCGCTCGAGCGCCTCGACCGACGCGGTGATGCTGGCGACGAGATGGCGCAGCTGCAGGTCCTGCGCGCGCGCGGAGAGCGCGGCGGCGAACAGGCCCATCGCGTGCAGCGGCTGGCGCAGGTCGTGGCTCGCTGCCGCCAGGAACTGCGTCTTGCCGCGGTTGGCCGCCTCGGCGGTCGCGCGCGCCCGGTCGGCGGCTGCGGTTTGCGCCTGGAGCTCTCCGATCAGGTCGACGTTTTCATGGCGCATCGCGAGCGACTGCGACATGAGCTCGTTGAGGCTGTGGCCGAAGCGCAGGATGAAGCAGAGCACGACCGTCAGCACCGCGGCGATGAAGGCGTGCAGCTGATCGCCTTCGAGCGCGACCCTGACGATCAGTGGCGCCAGCGCGGGAAGCGCGAACCCGTAGAGCGTCGGCCTGTACACCGAGGTGAGGTAGAGCCCGCCCATGATCACCCCGAACAGGCACACGATCAGCAGCGCCTGATGGCCGATGTCGCCGGAGGCGAACCACAGAAGCCCGGCGGCTCCCCACAGCGCCCCGGCGATGGTCGATCCGACCGCCCAGGCGCGTCCCCAGCGCTCGCGGTCCTGCGGGGGAGGGGCCGCGAGCCGGTAGCGGCGCGCGAGCTCCCAGCGCCAGGCCTGGTTGACGAGGATCGCCGCCAGCCAGAGCGCGAGCTCGCGGTGCGGCGCGACGTTCCACATCACCGCGCACAGGATCAGGCCGCCGAGCGTCATCGACGACGTCGTTCGGCCCCATTGCGCGAAGAGCGTCGCGATCTGATCGGCGCGGGCGCGCTCGCGTGGCCCCGAGTCGCGCGCGCCCGTCATCACCGTCGCCTTCGAATCAGCGGGTGCGGGCGATGGGCGCGTCGAGCCGCACGCCGCGGCGTGCCAGCTCGATGACCACCTGGGTGCGGTTGCGCACGTTCAGCGCGCGCAGGATGGCGCTCACGTGCACCTTGACCGTACCCTCCGAGAGCTTGAGGTCGCGGCAGATGAGCTTGTTGGGCTTGCCCTGGACGAGCAGCTTGAGCACGTCGGCCTGGCGCAGCGTGAGCCCAAGCTGCTCGGGACGCGTCACCGTCATTCGCGGTCGCACCCCGGGCGCGGCGCGCATCGGCTCGTTCGGAACGTAGACTCCGCCCGCGAGCACCAGCCGGAGCGCCTCGAGCAGCACGCGCGTGTTGGCCGTCTTCGGTATGAATCCCATCGCGCCGAGGTCGAGGGCATGCTCTACCGTCGCGCGATCGTGCGTCGCGGACAGCACCAGCACAGGCATCCCGGGCCACTCGTGGCGGAGCTCGACGAGCAGATCGAACCCGTCGCACGTGGGGAGCGCGAGATCGAGCAGGATGAGATCGGTGTCCGGTTCTCGCGAAAGCGCGGCGTGAGCTTCGGAGCCGTCGTGCGCTTCGATGTACTCGAGCGCGGGGTCGAGCGCCGCCAGGACGCTGCGCAGCGCTTCCTGGATCAGCGGATGATCGTCGACGACCAGAATCTTCATCGCACCCCCCTTCGCGATCAGATGAAGACGAGCGCCCTGTGCCGGGCCTCGGCCTTACTGTATGCTGACGAAGGGGGGTGTCAACTGTGAAAAGCTACAGGTCGCGACCACCATTTGCGTCGCCGCTGCGCTCCGCCATACAAAGCAGCAGAGGATCAGCGATTTGCGGCGGACAGTTCGCGTAGGAGCGAAGCGTAAGGACGAAGGCCCGATCGGCGACTACCCGAAGAGCTTCGGGAACGCGCGCTCGCGGCCCGAGTCAAGATGCGAAGGAGGCAGCCATGCAACGACGCGATTTGCTGATTCTCTCCGCCGCGCCATGGGCGCTCGCGCTGGCGCGCTCGAGCTGGGGCGCGGGGGCGCCGTCGAAATCGATTGCGGAGATCCAGAAGAACTGGAAGAACCTGCTCGCGCCGGATGCGGACGTGGCAGCCAGCTCCGAGCCGCTGGTGCTGAGCGAGGATGAATGGCGCAAGCGCCTGGGTGCGCAGCAGTTCGACGTGCTGCGTCACGAGGGAACCGAGTATCCGTTCACCAGCCCGCTCAACAACGAGCATCGAGCCGGCGTCTTCGTTTGCGCCGGCTGCGCGCTGCCGCTGTTCACGTCGCAGATGAAGTTCGACAGCGGGACGGGCTGGCCGAGCTTCTTCACGCTGATCCCCGACCGCCTCGCCACCAAGCAGGACTTCAAGCTGGTGGCTCCGCGCACCGAGTACCACTGCGTGCGCTGCGGCGGACATCAGGGCCACGTCTTCGACGACGGGCCTGCGCCGACGGGCTTGCGCTACTGCAACAACGGCGTCGCGCTCAAGTTCATCCCGCAGAAGAAAGCCTGAGTCGGGAGCTTCCGCGGTCGCGGCAGCACGCGCCACGGGGCGGACGCCTTCAGCCGGAGCGGCGATTCGACGCCAGCGTTCTCTCCTGGTCGGAGAGCTCCTGGCGGACGGCTCGCAGTCGGCTCTCGACCGCGGAGAGCTGATAGAAGTCGCCGTCGCCCGCCTTGAGCGCGAGCTCGAGCTGGATCACCGCGGCCTTGAGATTGCCCATCCAGGCATAGAACTCCGCCTGGTGCTGGTGCTCGAGGAGCTGCTTGCCGAGGGCGGCGTACGCGCGCGCCGCGGTCTGATGCAAGGGACCGTCGGAAGGGAAGCGCTGCAGCTGCTCGTTCAGGAATGCCGCGGCCTTGGCGGGCTGATT
The DNA here is from genome assembly GCA_035501595.1 of Casimicrobiaceae bacterium. Classification (GTDB taxonomy): domain Bacteria; phylum Pseudomonadota; class Gammaproteobacteria; order Burkholderiales; family Casimicrobiaceae; genus PALSA-1003. Next base: position 31,380 of record DATJVX010000014.1, read on the forward strand.
GTCCTTGAGCAGCGCTTCCGGATAGTCGTAGACCAGCTGCATCTTGCCCGGATAGTGGACCAGGGCGGCCTCGTAGCGCGCGATCGCCGGCTTGAGCTGACCCGACTGCATCAGTATCTGCCCGGCCATCGCCTCGATCATCGGATGCGGAGGCGCGATCTTCTCGAGCGATTCCAGCTCGGCCTGCGCCTTCTTGTAGTCCTGGGCGCGCAGGAGCGAGGCGACCAGCCCGTACCGCGCGGCAACCTCGTTGTTGTACTTGTGCTCCTCTATCGCGTCGCGGAAGAAGGCGACCGCCTCGGGCGGCGTGCCCTCGTAGCTCTTGAGCAGCGCCCGCACCATCTGGAAATCGAGCGAGTCGGGCACCTGCCGGAACGGCTTGGTGAAGGCGCGCGCCTGGGCCTCCGCGATGCGCTGGTAGGTCTCCGGGTGGTCGTGAAAATACGACGGCGAGTTGCCCTCGAACCACCCCGAGGACTTCTGCAGCCGCTGGAAGAAGGTCGCCATCGCGGTCGGATCGAATCCGGCGGCGTACGCTCGCTCGAAGCCCAGGCGATCGGCCTCATACTCATTCTGACGCGTGAAATTGATCTGGGTCTGGATGGCGAGGCCCTGCGCCGAGGCGATCGCCGCCGACGTCAGGTCGCCGCTCGAGTTCGAATGCGAGCGCGACGCCAGGACGGCCGCGGCGAGCGCGCCGATCTGCGCGAGCAGGGCGTCCTTCTGGGCGTCGATGCTGCGCGCGATGTGGTGCTGCGTGACGTGCGTGATTTCGTGCCCGAGGACGGAGGCGAGCTCCGATTCGCTCTGCGTGAGCAGGATCAGCCCGGTGTTCACGCCGACGAAGCCGCCCGGGAGCGCAAATGCATTGATCCCGGGATCGTTGACGGCGAAGAATTCGAAGTCGAACTGCGCCCCCGGGATGGCCGTGACCAGCCGGTTGCCCAGCTCGTTCAGGTAGCCGTTGACCTCGGGGTCGTTGAGATACATGCCGCTGGCCCGTATCTCCCTCACGATGCTCTCTCCGAACCGGCGCTCCTGCACCCCTGAGAGCAGAGCCTGCGACGAGTCGCCGAGATCCGGAAGATTCTGCGGCGGCGAGCGCAGGATCGGCGAGGTGTCGGGCGGTGGAGCCGACGGAGGCGGGGGCGTCGACTTGCCGAACGCCGGAATGTCCTGCTGAGGACTCTGCGGACTTTGCGCGCCCGCCGCCGGAGCGAGCGCGAGCGAGGCCGCCAGCCACCAGGCGGCGCCTGCTCGGAGCCAGCGGCGAACGGCGGAGAGCGTCACGGGCACGGTGCTATGATTGTCGCGCCGCGACGAAAGTTTCTTGGCGCATCGAGAGGGCGACGACTGACGGGCAGCCTACGCGCGATGAAGGCAGAACCCCATTTTACCCACTTCGACGAGAGCGGTCAGGCGCGCATGGTCGACGTCGGCGGCAAGGAGGTCACGCTCCGGATCGCCCGCGCCGGCGGGAGGATCGTCATGCGTCCCGAGACGCTGGCCATGATTCGCGACGGAAAGGCGGGGAAGGGCGACGTGCTGGGCGTCGCGCGCATCGCAGCGATCCAGGCCGCCAAGCGAGCGGCGGAACTGATACCGCTGGCGCACCCGCTGCCTCTGACTTCCGTCTCCGTCGAGTTCGCGCTCGACGCCGACGCGGTGCAGATCGAGGTCGTCGCGCAGACGCGCGAGCGCACGGGCGTCGAGATGGAGGCGCTGACGGCGGCTGCGCTGGGACTGCTCACGGTCTACGACATGTGCAAGGCGGTCGATCGCGGCATGCGCATCGAGGGGGTGAGGCTTCTCGAGAAGTCAGGCGGAAAGTCGGGGCATTTCACCGCGGCGTAGCCCGCGGCGAGCCAAGCGGGCATCGCGGCTCGCCGGCGGGCTTGTCCGCGCTTCGATCACCAGTTCCACATCGACCCGTCCTCGAGGCGGTTGACGGGGAGCGAGCTCGGCTTGTACGGGTATCGCGCGGCGAGCTGTTCGTCGATTTCGACGCCGTGGCCCGGCGCTTCGCCGGCGTGCAGGTAGCCGCCCTCGAAGCGGTAGGCGTGCGGAAAGACGAGATCGGTCTCCGCGCTGTGCCGCATGTATTCCTGGACGCCGAAATTCGGGACCCAGGTGTCGAAATGCAGCGCGGCCCCCATGCACACCGGAGACAGGTCGGTGGCGCCGTGGCAGCCGGTACGCACGTGATAGAGGTCGGCGAGATTGGCGATGCGCCGCAGGTGCGTGATGCCGCCGGCGTGGACGACGGTCGCGCGGACGTAGTCGATCAGCTGCTCGGTGATCAGCAGCTGGCAGTCGTGGATCGTGTTGAACACCTCGCCGACCGCGATGGGCGTGACGGTGTGCTGGCGGATGATGCGGAACCCTTCCTGGTTCTCGGCCGGCGTCGGGTCCTCCATCCAGAACAGCCGGTAGGGCTCGAGCGAGCGCCCCAGTCTCCCGGCCTCGATCGGGGTGAGCCGGTGATGGACGTCGTGCAGGATGTGACGCTCGAAGCCGAAGCGCGCGCGGATCGCCTCGAAGAGCTTCGGCACGTGGTCGAGATACTTCGCCGTCGACCACAGGTTCTCGGTCGGCAGCGCCGCATCCGCCGGCTCGTAGTGCATCCGATCCTTCGACACGCCGTAGGTGGAAGCGAGCCCGGGGATGCCGCACTGGGCACGGATCGCCTTGTAGCCCAGATCGACGTAGCGGGCGACCTCGTCGAGCGTGTGCGCGATGTCGCTGCCGTTGGCGTGACCGTACACCATCACGCCGTCGCGGCTTCTGCCGCCGAGGAGCTCGTAGAGCGGCAGGTTCGCGACCTTGCCCTTGATGTCCCAGAGCGCGGTGTCGACCGCCGCGATGGCCGCCATCGTGACGGGCCCGCGACGCCAGTACGCACCCCGATAGAAGTATTGCCAGATGTCCTCGATCCGCGCAGGGTCGCGGCCGACGAGCGCGGGCGCGACGTGCTCGCTCAGGTAGGCCGCGACCGCGAGCTCCCGCCCGTTGAGCGTCGCGTCGCCCAGGCCGTGGATGCCCTCGTCGGTCTCCACCTTGAGGGTGACGAAGTTGCGTCCCGGACAGCAGACGATGACTCTGGCCGCGGTGATCTTCATGGATGTCGTCGGAGATTGCGGAAACGCGCGACGCCCGTGCGGGACCGTCGGCTTGGTGGTTCGGTGGCCAGGCCACTTGACCTCAGTATAGGCGACTCGCTACCATGCTGTCGAGCATCGACGCGAGGCATTGGAAGCCTGGAGTCCTCGCTCAAGTCCTGGAGGATTCCCGAGCGTGCCGCTGCAGGCAGTCGAGTCGCGCCGACTCTACCGGCAGATCGCGGACCAGATCGCGCATCTGATCGAGAGCGGCGAGTTTCCCCCGGGCACGCGCCTGCCCTCCGAGCGCGAGCTGGCGGCCTCGCTCGGCGTGAGCCGCGCGTCGGTGCGGGAGGCGATCATCTCGCTCGAGATCGGCTGCCTGGTCGAGGTTCGCGTCGGGACGGGCATCTTCGTCACGACATCGGCGCGACGCGGCGCCGTCGCGCAGGACGCGGGACCCGGCCCCTTCGACCTCCTGCAGGCGCGCAAGCTCATCGAAGGCGAGATCGCCGCCGTGGCCGCCGCCAGGGCTACCGCGCAGGACCTGCAGGCCCTGCGCGACTGCGTTGCGCGCATGGAGGCCCACGTCGACGATTTCGCGGTGCGCGAGGCGAGCGACCGCGACTTCCACATGCACGTCGCCAAGGCGACCGGCAACGGCTCGCTGGAGCTGGTCGTCGAGGGCCTCTGGGACCAGCGGGCGGAGCTCTGGCGCCGCACGCAGCTACACTTCCATACCACCGACCTTGCACACAAGACGATCCGGGACCACGCCGCGATCCTGGGCGCGATCGCCGCCCGCGACGCGGGAGCCGCGCGCGCGGCGATGCATCGCCATCTCGACCGCGTCGTGCGCGAGTTTCAGCGCGGCCTCAACGGTCGCGAGGACGAGGTGCCGCGTCGGGGAGCGAAGCGCTCGCCTGCTCGACGGCTGGCGCGAGCGAGCCCTTGAGCCGGACCTCGAGCCATGGACGAAGAACTTGCCACACCGCGGCGCCGACGGGTTCGGCGTGAATGCGCACTTCGCAACGGCGCGCCGTCGCGGCGCAGCCCATTTAGGAGGAGAACGATGGACTCAAGGATGACAACGAATCGACGGACGCTGCGTCGCCGAGGCTTGCTGGCCGCGGCCGCGATCGGCGCCGCGGGCTGGTTCGGACTGGCTGCCGTGCCGGCCGCCGCCGCACCGGTCACGCTCAACATCGTCGACGTCGCGGGGGATCTGGCGCTGACGCAGGACGCGATCGAGAACTACGTGAAGAAGCATCCCGACGTGATCTCGAAGGTCAACTTCACCAAGGCGCCCGCGCCCGAGCTGCCGGGCAAGCTCAAGGCGATGCAGGCGGCCGGGCGCAGCGACATCGACATGGTGCTCACCGGCACGGACTTTCTGGCCGCCGGCATCGAGCAGGGCGTGCTGATGAAGCTTCTGCCGGACCATGCCGCGAGCTTTCCGAACCTGACCGCCAACTACCTGCCGGCGGCGGCGAAGATGCAGGAGCTCGCGCAGGACTACGGCATCACGGTGGTCTTCATGCCGGCCGGCCCCCTGGTCGAGTACAACCCCGACAAGGTCAAGCAGCCGCCGACTACCCCGCAGGAGCTGCTCGCCTGGTGCAAGGCGAATCCGAACCGGCTCATCTACGCGCGTCCGGCGAACTCCGGCCCCGGACGCACCTTCATCATGGGGCTGCCGTATATCCTGGGCGACAAGGACCCGAAGGACCCGGTCAAGGGCTGGGACAAGACCTGGGCGTATTTGAAGGAGCTCAACAGCTGCATCGAGTACTATCCCACGGGAACCGGCGCGGTGATGAAGGAGCTGGGCGAAGGCTCGCGCGACATGACCGTGACGATGACCGGCTGGGATCTGAACCCCCGCATCCTCGGCATCGTGCCCAAGAGCTACAAGGTGGTTCCGTTCAAAGGCATGACCTGGGTCAACGACGCCCACTACATGGTGATCCCCAAGGGCGTGCCGGCCGACAAGGTCGCGGCCGTGATCAGCCTGATGCAGTACCTGCTGACGCCCGAGGCGCAGGCGTACACCTACGACAAGGGTTATTTCTATCCGGGCCCGGCGGTGAAGAACGTTTCGCTGTCCATGGCGCCCAAGGAAAGCCAGGACGCGATCAAGGAGTTCGGACGCCCCGAGTACGACGGCTGGCTCAAGGAGTTCCCGCATACGCAGTCACTGCCGCCGTCGGCGCAAGTCGAAGCGTTCCGGATCTGGGATCAGCAGGTCGGCGCGCAAAAAACGAAGTAGAGGAAATCCGGGAGTGGGCCGTGTCCAGCGTCGCGGACACGGCCCGCGCCTGCAAGCGGGCGCGACTCAGCGCCGCAGGTGCGCATATCGGCGGCGGGATTCTTGGGCACTGCGAAGGCGTTACGATCGCCGCACGAAGCCGCCACGCCGTCTCCAACGTCAATTCTTCGAATGAAGCATGACTTTCAGGAACTGAAGCTCGATCGCGTCACGCGCCGCTTCGCGGGCGCGGGCGGCAACGCCTTCGCGGCGCTCAACGAGCTGACGCTCACGATCCGGCGCGGCGAGTTCATCGCGCTGCTGGGCCCGTCCGGCTGCGGGAAATCGACCGCGCTCAACTGCATCGCCGGCCTCCTTCCGCTCTCCGGGGGCAACATCTGGCTGGACGACGAGCGCATCGATACGCTGCCTCCGGAGCGTCGCGGCTTCGGGATGGTGTTTCAGAACTACGCGCTCTTTCCGCACATGAGCGTAGAGCGCAACGTGGGCTTCGGGCTGCGCATGCGCGGCGTTCGGGCTGCCGACGTGGCCCCGCGCGTCGCCCGCGCGCTGAAGCTCGTGCAGCTTGTCGGCCAGGAGCACAAGCTCCCCGGGCAGCTTTCGGGCGGCCAGCAGCAGCGGGTCGCGATCGCCCGGGCGATCGTGATCGAGCCGCCGCTGATCCTGATGGACGAGCCGCTGTCGAACCTGGACGCGAAGCTCCGGCTCGAGACGCGCTCCGAGATCCGGCGCATCCATCGCGAGCTGGGCCGTTCGACCGTCTATGTCACCCACGATCAGGACGAGGCGCTGTCGCTAGCCGATCGGATCGTGGTGATGAAGGACGGCGTGGTGCAGCAGATCGCCTCGCCACAGGAGGTGTACACCCAGCCCGCCAACCTCGCCGTCGCGCGATTCATGGGCTACCGCAACGTCCTCGAGCTCGGCATCGAGAGGCAGGACGGCGATCGGGTGGTCCTCTCGCGCGACGACATCCGGCTCGCCGGCGTGCGCAAGCAGCCGCTTTCGGGCGGCAGCGCCTGCGTCGCGATCCGCCCGGAGGAGCTGACGGTGGACGCCGGCGCCGACGCCGCGAACTCTATCGTCGGCCGCGTCGACAACATCGAGTACGGCGGACGCGATTCGCTGGTCGCCGTCACGACGCGATCGGGGGTGCTGCTGCACGTCCGATCGCACGTGCCGGTGGCGATCGGGCAGGAGGTCCGCGTGCACGTGCCGGTCGAGCGAGCGCTGGTCTACCCGCAGGGAGGGTCGGCGTGACCACCTCTGGCGCCGTCGCGCGCGCGCCTTTCGACCGCTCGCTGCTGCTCATCGTGCCGGCCGCGGCGTTCATGCTGCTGCTCTTCGTCTATCCGTTCCTGTACGGGCTCGCGCTTTCGTTCGAGCCGAAGGAAGGCGGTGCGCTCGGCAACTACCGCCATTTCTTCACCACCGACAACCTCTGGCCGACGATCTGGACGACGCTCCGGCTCGCGCTGCCCGCGACGCTGATCAACGTCGGTATCGGCCTGCCGATCGCCTACAAGATGAGGGTCAAGACCCGCTACCAGCGCTGGGTGACCACGCTGCTGGTCGTGCCCATCACGCTCGGGACGGTGCTGATCGCGGAGGGGATGCTGACCTATTTCGGTCCGCGCGGATGGCTGTCGCAGACGCTGCAGGTCCTGCACATCTACGACGGGCCGATTCGTCTCACGCACAACTACTGGGGCGTGCTGATCTCGCTGGTGATCTCGGGCTTCCCATTCGCCTTCCTGCTGATCCTCTCGTACATCACCGGGATCGATCCGGTGCTCTCGCGCGCCGCGTCGACGCTCGGCGCGAATCCAGCGGCGCAGTTCAGGCACATCTACCTGCCGCTGCTCGCCCCCGGGCTCGCGATGTGCTTCTGCCTCGCCTTCGTCCAGGCGTTCTCGGTGTTTCCGTCGGCGGTGCTGCTCGGATCGCCGGCCGGGCCGACGCGGGTGATCTCGATCGCCGCGTACGAGGCAGCGTTCGAGCAGTACGACTATTCGCTCGCCTCGGCGATCGCGATGATCATGGGCTTCGTGCAGCTCGCGGTCGTGGCGGCGGTCCTGGGCCTGCGCAACTTCTTCTACAGGGGGCCCGTGACCGGAGGCAAGGGATGAACCCGGGAGCGCGCACATGGCTCGACCGGGCGTGGCGAGGGCTGCTGCTCGGGCTCATGACGCTTTTCGTCGTCAACGTCGGGTTCATGATCGCCGCCGTGGCGACCAGCTCCTTCGCGCGCCGCTGGCTCGGCACCTGGCTCCCCGACGGCTGGACCGTCACCTGGTATACGTCGGCCTGGAAGGAGTTCCAGCTCGACTGGGTGCTGTGGGTGACGGTGGAAGTCGTTTTCGCGGTGGTCGGACTGGCGCTCTTGATCGGCGTGCCCGCGGCGTACACGCTGGCGCGGCGCAACTTCGTGGGCAAGAAGGCGCTGATGCTGCTCTTCCTGCTGCCGCTGATGGTGCCTCCGATCACCTACGGGATCCCGCTCGCGACCGTGCTCTACAAGGCGCAGCTCGCCGGGACGATCTACGGGGTGATTCTCGCGAACCTGATCCCGGCGGCGCCGTTCGTGATCCTGGTGATGACCCCGTTCATCGAGCAGATCGATCCCAACCTCGAATCGGCCGCGCGCGTCTTCGGCGCGAGCACCGCGCGCATGTTCTGGCACGTGCTGGTGCCGCTGCTCGCGCCCGGCATTCTCGCCGCCTCGCTGCTGGTGCTGGTGCGCACGATCGCGCTGTTCGAGCTCACGTTCCTGACCGCGGGCCCCGACTCGCAGACGCTGGTGGTGGCGCTCTACTACGCCGTCTTCGCGGCGGGCGTCCGTGCGCCGCAGTCGGTCGACGCGATGGCGATGATCTACATGGGCGTGACGCTGGTGTGGCTGCTGATCGCGCTGCGCTTCGTTAACCCGACGCAGCTCGTCTCGCGGGTGAAAGAGCAGCCGCTGACGGTATGAATCGCCTGTCGGCCGGCACGCTCGCCCAGCTTCCCGCCGGCGTCGCCCGGCCCGCGTACGACGCGAGCGCCCTCGGCATCGGCATCGTCCACCTCGGGATTGGCGCGTTCCATCGCGCGCAGACCGCGGTCTACACCGACGACGCGATCGCGGCGCAGCGCGGCGACTGGGGCATCTGCGGGGTGAGCCTGCGCTCGCCCGACGTGCGCGACCGGCTGGCGCCGCAGGACGGCCTCTATACGAGCGTCGAGAAGAGTCCGCAAGGCACGCGCCGGCGCGTGATCGGCTGCGTGCGCGAAGTGCTGTTTTTGGGCGGCGAGCGCGTGCGCGTCCGCGCCCGGATGGCGTCCCCGGCCACGCGGATCGTGTCGCTCACCGTGACCGAGAAAGGCTACTGCCACGATCCGGCGACCGGGCAGCTGAACTTCGCGCACCCGGACATCGTGCACGACCTCGCCGACCCCGCGCATCCCGCGAGCGCGGTGGGTCAGATCGTCGCGGCGCTTGAAGCACGCCGTGCGGCGGGATCGCCCGCGTTCACCGTCCTCTGCTGCGACAACCTGCCGCACAACGGGGCGCTGCTGAAGGGGCTCGTGCTCTCCTTCGCCGAAAAGCGCGATGCTGCGCTCGCGCGCTGGATCGAGGACAACGCGACCTTTCCTTCGACTATGGTGGACCGGATCGTCCCCGCGACCACCGAAACCGACATCGCGGACAACGATCGGGCGCTCGGGTTGCACGACGCGGCGCCCGTAGTGCACGAGCCGTTCAAGCAGTGGGTGATCGAGGATGACTTCGCCGGCGCGCGCCCCGCGTGGGATCGCGCCGGCGCGCAACTCGTCGCGGACGTCGCGCCGTTCGAGGCGATGAAGCTGCGGCTCCTCAACGCCAGCCATTCCGCGTTCGCGTATCTCGGTTATCTCGCCGGTCACGAATTCGTCTACCAGGTCGCCGCACAGCCGGACTTCGTCGCCTACATGCAGCGGCTCATGCGCGAGGAAGTCGCGCCGACGCTAGAGCTCCCCGCGGGCGTCGACGTCGCGGCGTATCAGAAGGCGCTCGTCGAGCGCTTCGCCAATCCTGCCCTCCCGCACCGGACCTGGCAGATTGCGATGGACGGCTCGCAGAAGCTGCCGCAGCGCATCCTCGGCACGGTGCGCGACAATCTCGCGGCGGGCAGGCGGATCAACCTGCTGGCGCTCGCGGTCGCCGGATGGATGCGTTATGTCGTCGGCGAGGATGAGCGCGGCCGGCCGATCCAGGTCAGCGATCCGCTTGCGCCGACCTTCGCGCGAATCGCTGCGGCGCACCGGGGCGATCCGGTGCGTCTGGCGCGCGAGCTGCTCGCAGTCCGGACGGTGTTCGGCAACGATCTCCCGGGCGATCCTCGCTTCACCGCTGCGGTCAGCGGCTCGCTGGGCAACCTCTACGCAAAGGGAGCCGCGACCGCAGTCGGAGAAGCGGTCGCGCGTCCCTAACCGCGACGGGTGGGACCTCGCCGAGGGTCGCCGCCGATCACCGGAAGGCCGCACGCGTGCTGATGCGTCCCGCGTTTCGATCGTCGCTGCTATGATGCTTGCGTCCTCATTTGATCGGCTTCGAAAGAATCTGTGGCGGTAACTATCCACGATGTCGCGCGGCGAGCACGGGTCTCTCCAGCGACCGTGTCGCGGGCGCTGGCGGAGCCTCACCTGCTGCGGCAATCGACGCTCAAGCGCGTTCTCGCGATCGCGCGACAGCTCGCTTACCATCCGAACCCGGCTGCACGAAGCCTGATCACCGGCAAAACGGGAAATATCGGCATCATCGTCCCCGACATTGCGAACCCGTTCTACCCGAGCGTGCTGCGAGGCGTGCAGGCGGGAGCACACCAGGCGGGCTACTCCATCCTGCTAGGGGATAGCGAGGAGAATCCGGCCGCCGAGGAAAAGCTGGTCCACACGATGGCCAAGCAAGTCGACGGAGTCATCATCTGTGCACCGTTCGGTTCGGATGCCGAGCTTCTTCGTCTCGCTAAAATAAGACCACTCGTCCTGGTCAACCGAAGACTGCGCGGGGTACCGGCCGTGCTCATGGATGTGGCCAACGGCATGCGGCAGGTCGTGAGCCATCTCGCAGTCCTGGGGCATCGGCGCTGCGCGTACCTGGGTGGCCCGCGCAATGCCTGGTCCAACCGCGAGCGCCAGCGAGGCCTGCGCGTCGCCGCCAAATCGCAGGCGATTCACCTCGTCGAGCTTGGCCCTTTCGAGCCGAAGTTCGACGAAGGCATTCGCGGAGCCGATCTCGCGATGGAGGAGGGCGTCACGGCGATCGTTGCCTATAACGACCTCATGGCTCTCGGCGTCCTCAGCCGGCTGCACACGCGGCAGGTTCGCGTACCCGAGGACATGAGCGTCGTCGGCTTCGACGACGTCCTCTACGCGGCCATGTGCGCACCGCCCCTGACAACCGTATCGATGCCGATGGCAGCGGCGGGACGCGCCGCCGTCGACATCTTCCTGCGGAGACAACACACCGACCAGCCGACACCCGATCATCGGCTGGCCACCGAATTGATCGTGCGTTCGACGACCGCCAAGCCATCCTCCGCGCCGATGCGCCCTTAGTCAGGTAACCGTCAGCCTGCCGGGCTGCCCTGGCCTGATGGGCTCGCTCGAATAGGGCAGAAAAAGCGCCTCCGCAGCGCAGTCAGATGCCGGCGCCGTCGATGATGTCTTACAGGCGCTGGCCGCCTGACATCTCCAGAGGGAATCGTGTTGCAGCCATCGCCCCGCCTCGCGCGATCGATGTCGCGTTTTTTTACATTCCGTCGGCTGCTTGGGTCAGCGCGAATTCATAACGGGCTGAAAGATGTGCACTAATGATGTACGGTACGAATTGTGCTTCGATGAAAAGGTTTTCAGAACCGCGCGCATCACGTAACAAAATGTGTACAACGGGCGCGGCCGGCGATGGACATCAAGGGACATTGGAGGAAGCATGAGCCTGCTATCGATCGACGCGTTCGCGTCCGAACCCGAGTCAAACCCGCCGGGCCACGGCGCGACTGGAATCTTGTTCAAGGCGTTGCTGCTGGCCGGTACGCTTCTATGCGGCGCCTTCGCAACCTTTCCGGCGAGCGCGAATCTCGTCGTAATCACCACCACCGGCATGATCACCTCGGGAACCGAAACCGGGGGCCTGTTCGGCTTGCCCGATGCGACCACGGACCTGACGGGCGACAGCTATACCATGATCGTCGAGTTCGACAATACCGGCCCGGCCGCGACCGGTTCCGTGACCGCAATCGTCGATGGAGGATCCCTTACAACCCCGATCACGACTCCCTTCGGGTCGGCGTTGGTCGCGGATTTGTTCGGCTTCTTCGCCGCGAACGTTGGCCTCGACGACGCGGGGGACTTTGTCGACGTCTCCCAGGTCCTGTCGTGCCTGAGCCAGTGTGTCCCGAATACAAGCCTGACCGGGGCGTTCAACTACGCCTTGGGGCCCCTCGACCTCGGCTCGGACTCCTATGCGTTCAACGGTGCCGGCTTCCCGGATGCTCCGATGGCGTTCTTCTCCGGAACGGAGGCCACCTTCGCTTTCGTTCCCGAGCCGGCGTCATGGCTGCTGCTGGCAATCGGGTTGCTTGGTCTGACCGTGGTGCACAGACGTCGCGCATGAAGTCCGGCGGCCCCGCGCGGCCGGTTGCAATTTGACGTTCGGAAGTCAAACCAGTCCAAAGGAAGATCAAATGGGTCGCAGACATTTGAGTAGGATCGTCGCCTTGGCATTGCTGAGCGCAACCATGAGCGCCGGAACGGCCCTTGCAGCGCTGAATCCGTGCAGTCCCCTGACCTATGGCGCGGTTGGCGACGGGACCGTCGGCACTGACAACGGGACCGACAACACCGTGCCGATCCAGATGGCGATCGACGCCTGCGCTGCGCAGGGTGGGGGTATCGTCGCGCTCAGCCCCGTGCCGAGCGGGCAGAACGTCTACCGGACCGCCCCCATCCAGTTGCGCAGCCATGTCTACCTGGAGATCAATACGGGCGTCACCCTGCTCGCCACCACCGACCAGGGCCGATACAGCATCGCCTTCCTCAACTACCCGATGCCCGGGACCAATAAGTATCCGTACATGCCGACTGCGCCCTACGAAGCGCTGGTGTTCGCCTTCCAGGCCGTCAACACCGGGATCATCGGCGGGGGCGTTATCAACGGCCAGGGCAACGTCACGTCGTCGACGACCAACCGCCCCGCCGGCACCGGAGTGAACGGCTTTGCTGCCGGCCCGATCACCGCGAGCAACCCATCCTACGTCGATAGTCTAGCGGCGGGGCCCACAGCACAATATTGCTGGTGGAGCCCGGGGGCGCCACATGCGTGCACGCCGTTCCCGACCCCGGGCAACGGCGTCACCGTCAATGGTACCCAGTGGTACTTGGCGCCGCAGGAGGACATTCCGACATCGAACGGCCCGGCGCGGCCGTGGCTGGTGGAGTTCTATCAGTGCAGCAACGTGATGGTGAACGGCATCACGCTGGTCAACTCGCCGATGTGGAATATGGTGTTCCGCTTCGACACCAATGTCACGGTCACCAACTACCACGTGCAGAACTACAGCGACCCGCAGGCCACCGTTCCAGCCCCCACGATCGGAACAAACACCGACGGCATGGACCCGGTCGGCACGAGCTACATGACCATCACCAACGTCAACGAATCGGTTGGCGACGACGATGTGGCAATCAAGTCAGGCTTGCCGTTGAACGTCGTGAACGGCGTACCGCAAGATGATCCGAACGTGGCTGGTCTGCCGACCATGCCGTCGCACGACATCATCGTTGCCAATTCCACCATCACCGGCGGCCACGGCATCTCGATCGGCAGCGAGGCATCGAACGGCGTTTACAATGTGCACATCCAGAACATCAACGCGAGCGGCTCCGGGCTGTCGGAGGTCTTGCGGATCAAGACCGGCCGAACCCGAGGAAACTACGCCACGGGTATCCACGATATCACCGTGCAGAACATGATCGCGACAGGCGCCTCGCAGCCGATCCTGGTGTATGACTACTACCCCGCTTCCAACCCACCCACCGAAACCGCGAATCCCAGCACCTGGGATCCGCCGCAGGCGATCCAGCCGAACACGCCGAACGTCTACAACATCTTTATCTCGGGACTGACGGCGACGGGGGCGACGTCGCCGGCGGTGATTGCCGGCGTGCCGGAAGCCTGCATCCTGAACGTGGTCCTCAACAACGTGACCATCACGACGAATACCTCTGGGGTCACAACCGCCGTACCCAACGTGCTTCCGGCGGGCATGTTTCAGCTGCGAAACGTGACCGGAACCTTCACCAACGTGAACCTGACCTCGACTCACTCGCCCCCGATCGCTCCGTGGGCGCAGCAGGAGAACGTACAGGTGACGACCGCGGGTACCACGGCAGCGCTTCCCTTCCCGAACGGCACGCCGCCGCTGGCGACGAACCCGCCAGGAGCGACGTGCGCAACCTATCCGCCAGGTAACGTGGCTGCGATCGGTACCATCCCGTAGAGCCGGGAGCCGGGCGAAGAACCCGGGACTCGCCCCGGGTTCTTTTGCGTCCGGAACCGGGCAGCATCGGACAATTGTCAAGGAGGCCGCGGGTAAGCAAGGCGGTCGCCCGACCGGTGGTCGGCAGGATCAGAATGAAACGAACGCGATCCATGCGTA
>DATJVX010000015.1:0-50292 GCA_035501595.1 Casimicrobiaceae bacterium
GCCCCGTGCGCCCGAACAGCACGACGAGCGCCAGCGCGAGCACGAACGGCGGCGTGATGACCGGGAGCGTCGACATCACCGCGAGCAGGCTCCCGTAGCGCCGGCCGCCGCGCTGCACGACCAGTGCGAAGACGAGGCCGAGGAGTGTCGCCAGCACGCCGACGATGGTCGCGAGGATCGCGGAATTGATGGCGACCCCGCAGCGGGTGCCGCCGCCGATGCAGCCCACACCCCAGATGTCCTCCGTGAACAGGCGACCGGCCGCGAGCCCGGGCGCGAAGTGGCCCGGGGTGTCCTGGACGGCGGCGATCAGCGCCTTGCCGACCGGGTAGAACACGAAGATCACGAGCAGGCCGACGCTGACGACGACGATCGTCGCGATCGTCGGATCGCTGCGAAAGGCGCCGGCGTGCGCCAGCGCGCGCGCGAAGCACACGCCGAGCAGCGACAGAGCGACCGCGGGCCCGATGCTCCAGGCCGGGCCGGAGGTCGCGGCCGCGAGCGCCGTGCCGAACGCCCACGCGAGCGCGAGCGCGCTCGCCGCAGCGGTGAGCCGATGCTGTCCTCTCCACGCGAACCAGGCCGCGGCGACGGCGGCAGCGAGCACCGGCGCGAGCGCGAGCTTCGCGTCGAAGGCGGCGAGCCGCCCCGGCCCCTGCTCGAACAGCCAGGCGAGCGCCGAGGGCGTGCCGCTGCCCCATGGCAGCGCCGCCAGCGCGGCAAGAGCGCCAACCGCGAGCCCCGGCGTGATCCAGTCGCGTACCGAGCGGGCTGGGGCGGCGGTCCTTAAGCCGGCCGACGAGGCGGAAGTGGCCACGAGCGTCGAGTCTGAGCCGCGGCGAGCCTGTCGCCGCGGCCCGGCTGAGGCCGCTACTTGGGCAACGCGGAGACTTCCTTGTCCCAGCGCGCGAGCAGGCGCGTGCGCTCCGCCGCCGAGCCGTACTTCGCGAAATCGTAGTCGATGAGCTTGATCTCCGAGAACTTCGGCGCGAGCGGCGATACCGGCGCGTTCTTGTTCGAGGGAAGCTGGTACGACACCTTGGCCTGGAGCCCGATCGCCTGCGCCTCCGGCGAGAGCGCCCAGTCGTACCACTTCTTGGCGTTGTCCATGTTCTTCGCGCCCTTGATGATGCTCATGCTGCCGATCTCGTAGCCCGTGCCCTCGCACGGCGACACGATCTTCATCGGCGCACCGAGGAGCGCCTGGTAGAGCGCGTCGTGCTGGAAGACGATACCCACCATCGTCTCGCCCGTGGCAACCGCGCGCGCGGGAGCGGCGCCCGACTTCGTGTACTGGTTGACGTTCTTGTGCAGCGCCTTGAGGTAGTCGAACGCCTTATCCTCGCCCATGATCTGCACCAGCGTGGCGAGCATGTTGTACGACGTGCCGGAGGAATTCGGGTTGGCGACCTGCACCTCGTCCTTGAACTGCGGCTTGACGAGGTCGGCCCAGCACTTGGGCTCGGGGATGTTCTTCTTTTTGAGCAGCTCCGTGTTGTAGGTATATCCGAGCGCCCCGGCGTACACGCCGACCGTGCGGCCCTTCGAGACGTTCCACACCTTGACCGCCCAGTCCTGGAGCTCGCCCATGCGCGGCGACTTGTAAGGTTCGGTCAACCCCTCTTCGGCGGCCTGCAGGTGCGGGTCGCCGGTGCCGCCCCACCAGATGTCGCCGCGGGGATTGGCGGCCTCCGCCTTGATCTGCGCGTAGAATTCGCCGGCGCTCTTGCGCGTCATCAGTACCTTGATGCCGGTCGCCTTCTCGAAGGCCGCAACCATCGGCCTGCACCACTCCTCCTGGACGGTACAGTAGACGACGAGTTCGCCTTGCGCGGCGGCGGAAAGCGGTGTCGCCAGCGCCGCTGCAGCGGCGAGCGCGGCGAGCCAGGTACGTGCCCCCATTTTGTCTTCCTCCTCGGTCGGTAGTGATGCGGCGCCAGCAAGGATAGCGCAAAGCGCCGCGGCGGTCGCGCTGGCGGCGGCCGGACCGCGGTCGGGCGGGTCGCGCCGACAGCTCGCGGCGTAAGATCGAAGGATCGACAGGAGCAGCGGAGGGCGAGGACATGGAGAGCGGCGAGCTCGGAGAGCGCGCGCGGTTCGTGCGCACGCTCGCGAGGGAGGCGGGCACGCTGGCGAGGCGCTATTTTCGTCGCGAGCTCGATTTCGTCACCGAGGCCAAGGGCCCGCAGGACTTCGTGAGCGCTGCCGATCACGCCGTCGAGGCGCTCGTCAAGGCGCGGCTCGCCGAGCATTTTCCGGACGACGCGGTGCTGGCCGAGGAAACCGGCGGCGCGACCGGCCGCCATCTGTGGGTCGTCGACCCGATCGACGGCACGATAAACTTCGTGCACGGCGTGCGCTACTGGTGCGTCTCGATCGGGTTCATGGCCCGCGGAGAGCGCCGGCTCGGCGCGGTCTACGATCCGTCGCTCGACGAGCTGTTCTGGGCGGTGCGCGGAGAGGGAGCGTGGTGCAACGAGGCGCGCGTGCAGGTCTCGCGCATCGATCGCCTCGATCACGCGCTCGTGTGCGCGGGCTACGTACCGCGGCACGCGCTCGAAGAGCACCTCGCGCTCAAGCGCCGGCTGCACGAAGCCGGCGCGGCGGTCAAGGACATGGGCGCCGGCGCGCTGATGCTTGCCCACGTGGCCGCCGGTCGCTTCGACGCCTTCCTCGAGCCTCACATGCATCCCTGGGATGCGACCGCGGGGCTGCTCCTGGTCGAGGAAGCCGGCGGCCGCGTGCGACCCTACCCCGGGTCCGACGGCATAGCCGCGGGCGGTCCGGTGCTCGCCTCCGCGCCCGGGATCTTCGACGCGCTGGAGCAGCTCGCCGGCAGCGGCTGAGGAGCCGCTACCGGTTCAGGGCGGCGTGAGGCGCCCGAACGAGCGGGGCTTGCGCGCCGGCGGCCTGCCGGCCGGTTGCCTTTGAACCGCGCGCGAGCGCGAGCATCTAACCTCTCGGTGGCTGCAAGCGAGGCACGAGTTGCTGCGGCCCCCGAGGGGAAGATTGCCATCCATGACCCGACGCCACTGGGAGCTCGACGACATCGACTTCGCCGCCCTGGAGCGGGCCGGCGTGGTCGGGGATTGGTTTGCCTTCAAGGTCGTCGCCACGGCGTCGTTCATCGAGACCGGCTCCGACCTGTACGCCGACAACCTGCGGCAATTATTCGCCGGAGACGAGGAGCTCGCGCGCTGGCTGGCCCGGGCATGGGAGCCCGAGGAGCTCCGGCACGGCGCCGCACTTCGGGCCTACGTCGAGCATGTCTGGCCCGCGTTCGACTGGGACCGCCGGTTCCGCGCCTTCCTCGACGACTACGCCCGCACCTGCACCGTGCCCGAGCTCGAATCGACGCGGGCGCTCGAACTCGCCGCGCGCTGCATGGTCGAGATGGGAACCTCTGCGCTCTATCGGGCGATTTACGCGTACGCTTCCGAGCCGGTGCTCAAGAGGCTCGCGTCGTGCATCTACGCCGACGAAGTGCGCCACTACAAGATGTTCTTCCGCCACTTCGGACGCTACCAGCGAGGGGAGGGTCGGTCCCGCGCGAGGGTCGGGCGGACGCTGCTCAAGCGCCTGCTCGCCACGCGCAGTGAGGATGGCCGCTGCGCGTACCGGCATGTCTGGGATTTCGCGCCGAATCTCGAAGGCCGGTCCTTCGAGGCGAGCTATCGCGCGTTCGGCCGCGATGTGACGCTGATGCTTCGCCGCCATGCACCGGCCGAGATGCTGACCCGGATGATTCTGAGGCCGCTGGCCCTTCCCGCTCCGGTCGTCGACGCGGCCACGCGGCTTAGCGGTCCGCTCTACGGGCTCTGGCTCGCGGCGGGACGCTGAAGGCGCCGCGGGGAGCCGGCGCGCGCGTCGGCGCCTTCAGGGCGCGGCGCAGAACACCGCGCCTTCGAGCGTCCAGCCGCGCGCCGCCGTGGCGGCGGCATCGCTGCGGCTGGTGAGGAAGCGATGGTTCGGCTGGCCGTTCATCCCGTCGTCGTACAGGCGCAGGACCGGAATGCGATCGACCGGGCAGTCTCCATTGGCGGCCGGCGCCTGAGCCTCGAAAGCGAGGCCTTCGTAGAGCCAGAGCGGGCTCGCTTTCACGATCGCGCATTCGTCGGCATTGATGGTGAAGAAATGCGTGTCGGGCGAGAGCGCGGGCGCGCTGAAGAAGCGGCATGCGGGCAGCCCGAGGCCGCTGCCCGGATCGAAGACCTTGAACTCCTGCCCTGTGCGGAGCCATTCTCCGCCGCCGTCGAGCGCCGCGGCTTCGAGCGGGTCTGCGGTGATGAAGTAATGGTCGGTGGCGTCGCGATGGTATTCGACCGCATCGGCTTCGCCCGGCAGGAACGGCTGCGCCGGCGCGGTATAGTCGATCAGCAGCGCATCGTCGCCGCCGCCCGCGACGCTCGTCATCCGGGCGAGCTGCGCGCGTCGCGTGCGGTCGTCGAGGCCGTGCGCCGCGATGAACACGAGCGACCAGGTGAAGATATCGTTCGTGCTCGGCACGTCGAAGTGATGCGTCACGCCGGCCAGCGTCACCAGGTATCTCGAGCCGGCGAGCCGCTCGACACCCTGGATCGCCGGCCCGACCGGCGCGGTAGTGTCGGCGGTCCCGCTGATGCCCAGGAACGGCGCGCTGATCCCGTCGAGCCCGCCCTGGTCGCGACCGAACGCGGGCAGGAACGGCTGCCCGAAGTACGGAACGTAGCCGACGACGGCCTTCAGGCGCGGGTCGGCCAGCACCTGCTTCGACGAGAGCCCGATCGTCGTCGTGAGCCGCGCACCGGCCTGAAGCAGAAGCGTCTCGCCCCCAAGGCTCGCGCCGAAGCCGGAGATGCGGCCGGCGTCGACGCGCTCGGCGAAGCCGGGCGCGGTCGTCAGCACGTCGAGGGCGGCGGCGCTCGACAGCGCGCGGATCGCCTGCATCTCGGTGTAGCTCGGGAAGTGCAGCGCGGCGTAGATCGCGTCGGACAGGCTGTCGATCTGGACGTCCGCGAAGCGCGGATCGCCGTGGAAAGGCGCGACGACGACGAAGCCGTAGCTCGCGAGGTAAGTGAGCGCTGAGAGGTACTCGGGCGTCAGCGGGCTGCCCATGAGCCCGTGCGAGAACAGGATCACCGGGTAGCGCGTCGCAGCGTCCGGCCAGATCGGCGGATCGGCGCCGCGCTGCATGTGCGGGACCGCGTTGCCGGTCGGCAGCAGATAATCGGGGTAGGCATTCGCCGCGCTGGTCGGATAGCAGACCAGGAAATCGTAGGCGACCGACGTGCTCGCGCGATCGACGAAGAGCTGTCGATCGTCGGGAACCGGCAGGTCGACGCGAAGCGCGTGCGTCGGATCGACGAGGAGCTGATCGACGTAGCGCTCCTGTCCGTCGGAGGGGAAGCCCTCCCAGTACTGCTGCGCGGTCTCGCCGGCCTGGACGCGGCTCAAGTCCTGCTCGACGTTGCTGCAGCCGACGGGATAGGTTCCCGGCGGCAGCGGCGTGGCGACCGCGAGCGGATCCGCGAAGCTCCTTGCCGCGAGCAGCAGCAGGCCCGCGACGACGATGCTGCGCAATCCAACGCTCACGACCGCCCTCCTTCGTTTCCG
The DNA here is from genome assembly GCA_035501595.1 of Casimicrobiaceae bacterium. GTDB lineage: Bacteria > Pseudomonadota > Gammaproteobacteria > Burkholderiales > Casimicrobiaceae > PALSA-1003. Next base: position 5,593 of record DATJVX010000015.1, read on the forward strand.
TCCGGAGTTACGACCGTGCGGTGCGGGAGGCGTTCCCGCGCGGTGCTCCGCGCGAGAATGCGCAGGAACAGGCTCCGGGCTAGAACTGCTCGTCGGCGAGCGCGAGCACGCTCTCGCCCGCGGTGACCACGGCGTGCCGAAAGGCGCTCGCCTGCGGCAGGAAGTAGTCGGCGTAGAACCGCGCCGTGGCGATCTTCGCGCGATGGAAGCCTCCGTCGCCGCCGCCCTCGGCAAGGCGCTTCGCAGCGGCGAGCGCCGCACGTGCCATCTGCCAGCCGCCGGCGGTCACGCCCCAGAGCTTGAGGTAGGGCACCGCGGCCGCATGCGCGGCGCGCGTATCGCCGCCGTAGGTCTCGACCACCCACGCGACCGCGGCGCGCAGCGCCGACGCCGCGTCCGCAAGCTGTCGCCGGATGACGGCGAACTCGGGACCGGCCTGGCGCCCGAGGTCGACGTCGAGCTTCTGCATCTCGGCGATCACCGCGAAGGCGGCCGCGCCCGCGTCGCGCGCCGTCTTGCGCCCGACGAGATCGTTCGCCTGGATGCCGGTCGTTCCCTCGTAGATGGTGATGATGCGCGCGTCGCGATAGTGCTGCGCCGCGCCGGTCTCTTCGATGAAGCCCATGCCGCCGTGGACCTGGACGCCGGTGTAGGCGATTTCCTGGGCGGTCTCCGTGCACCAGCCCTTGACGATCGGGATCATCAGGTCGACGAACGCCTGATGCTGCTTGCGCGCTTCCTTGTCCGGGTGCGCCCGAGAGTTGTCGAGCGCGCCGGCCGTGACGTAGGCCAGCGCTCGCATCGCCTCGGTCTGCGCCTTCATTGACAGCAGCATCCGGCGCACGTCGGGATGCTGGAGGATGGTCGCGCCCTTGACGCTCCCCTCGCCGACCGCGCGGCCCTGCACACGCTCTTTCGCGTACGCGGCCGCGCGCTGGTAGGCGCGCTCGGCCAGGCCCACGCCTTCGAGGCCGACGGAGAAGCGCGCCTGGTTCATCATGATGAACATGTACTCGAGGCCGCGATTCTCCTGTCCCACGAGGTAGCCGGTCGCGCCGCCGTGATCGCCGTACGCGAGGACGGCCGTGGGGCTCGCGTGAATGCCGAGCTTGTGCTCGAGCGACACGCAGTGCACGTCGTTGCGCGCGCCCAGCGATCCGTCGCCGTTGACCAGGAACTTGGGCACGATGAAGAGCGAGATGCCTTTCACCCCCTCGGGAGCGGTCGGCGTGCGGGCGAGCACCAGGTGGATGATGTTCTCGGTGTAATCCTGCTCGCCGTAGGTGATGAAGATCTTCTGGCCGTAGAGCTTATAGCTGCCGTCGCCCTGCGGCACGGCCCGAGTGCGCACGGCGGCGAGGTCGGAGCCCGCCTGCGGCTCGGTCAGGTTCATCGTGCCGGTCCACACGCCCTCGACCATCTTCGGCAGGAAGCGCTCCTTCTGCTCCGGCGTTCCGGTGAGCTCGATCGCTTCGATCGCGCCCTGGGTGAGCAGCGGACAGAGGTCGAACGCCATGTTGGCGGCGTGCCACATCTCCTCGACCGCGGTCGACACGAGCTGCGGAAGCCCCTGCCCTCCGAACTCGGGGCTCTTGGTGAGCCCGTTCCAGCCGTTGGCGCAATATGCGAGATACGCGTCCTTGAACCCCGGCGCAGTCTTCACCGTGCCGTCTTCCAGCAGCCGGGCGCCCTCGCGGTCGCCGACGGCGTTCAGCGGATCGAGCACCTCGGTGGCGAACCTGGCGGCCTCGTCGAGGATCGCCGCGACCGTGTCCGGCGTGGCCTCCTCGAAGCCCGGCAGCTTCCCGACCTGCTCGAGCCCGGCGAGCTCGCGCATGACGAACTGCATCTCCTTCAAAGGCGCGTGGTATTGGCTCATGTCAGCCGAGCTCGGCGGTCAACTGGGGGATGATCTCGAACAGATCGCCCACCAGCCCGTAGTCGGCGATCTGGAAAATGGGCGCTTCGGGATCCTTGTTGATCGCGACGATCACCTTGCTGTCCTTCATGCCGGCGAGATGCTGGATCGCGCCGGAGATGCCCACGGCGATATAGAGGTCGGGCGCGACGATCTTGCCGGTCTGGCCCACCTGGTAGTCGTTCGGCACGTAGCCGGCGTCGACCGCGGCACGCGAGGCGCCGATCGCCGCGTTGAGCTTGTCGGCGAGCGCCTCGAGCAGCTTGAAGTTCGCGCCGTTCTGCAGCCCGCGCCCGCCGGAGATCACGACGCGAGCGCTGGTGAGCTCCGGGCGATCCGACTTGGTGAGCTCCCGGCCCACGACGCGCACGACGCCGGGATCCGCCGGCACCGCGACCGGTTCCACGACGCCGCTGCCGCCGCTTGCCGCGGCGGCGTCGAAGCCGGTCGTGCGGACGGTGATCACCTTCTTCGCGTCCTTCGACTGCACGGTCGCGAAGGCGTTGCCCGCGTAGATCGGGCGCACGAAGCTGTCCGCCGACTCGACGGCGATGATATCGGAGACCTGCGCGACATCGAGCAGCGCCGCGATGCGCGGCGCCGCGTCCTTGCCGAAGCTGGTCGACGCAAGGAGGATGTGCGTGTACGGCGCCGCCAGGCCGACGACGAGCGCCGCGATCTGTTCCGCGGTCGGCGCCGCGAGCTGCGGCGCATCGGCCTGGAGCGCCTTCGCGACGCCGGCCAGGCTCGCGGCCGATCGCGCCGCCGCGCCGGCCTCGTGGCCCGCGACCAGAACATGGATTTCGCCGTCGATCTTCTGCGCCGCGCCGACGACGTGCTGCGTAGCGGGCTTGAGCGCCGCGTGGTCATGCTCGGCAATGACGAGGACGGTCATGGCGAGGAGCTCAGGGGATGACCTTCGCTTCGTTGCGCAGCCTCGCGACCAGCTCTTTCGCGTCGGCGACCTTGCCGCCGCCCTTGCGCTTCGGCGGCTCGACGACCTTGAGCGTCACCAGGCGCGGCGCGACGTCGACGCCCAGCGCGTCGGGCTTCAATACGTCGAGCGGCTTCTTCTTCGCCTTCATGATGTTGGGGAGCGTCGCGTAGCGCGGCTCGTTCAGGCGAAGGTCGGTGGTGATCACGGCAGGAAGCGGCATCGAGAGCGTTTCCAGCCCGCCGTCGACCTCGCGCTTGACCGTCGCCCGCATCCCGCCGTCCGCGGCCGCCAGGTCGATCTTCGAGGCGAACGTGGCCTGCGGCCAGTCGAGCAGCGCCGCGAGCATCTGCCCGGTCTGGTTGGCGTCGTCGTCGATCGCCTGCTTGCCCATGATCACGAGCTGCGGCTGCTCCTTGAGCGCGATCGCCTTGAGCAGCTTCGCGACCGCGAGCGGCTGCAGCTCGACGTCGGTCTCGACCAGGATCGCGCGGTCCGCGCCGAGCGCGAGCGCCGTGCGCAGCGTTTCCTGGCAGGCGGGAACGCCGCAGGATACCGCCACGAGCTCGGTCGCCATGCCCTTCTCCTTGAGCCGCACGGCCTCCTCGACCGCGATCTCGTCGAAGGGATTCATCGACATCTTCACATTGGCGGTGTCCACACCCGAGCCGTCGGGCTTGACCCGCACCTTAACGTTGAAGTCGACGACGCGCTTGACCGGAACGAGAACCTTCATGGGAAGTGTCCGCGCGTCTTCGGGAATTGGGCGCGAACGCGAGCACGCAGGAAGCCGCGATTATAGCCGGAAGGACGAGGCGGCTGTGCGCGATCGCCGCCGCCGCTCCGGCGCGGGGCGCGGGCGTTCGTTCGCGGGGGTCGGCGAGACGCTCGAGGGATCGATCAGCGGCGCGCCGTGCACTGCGGGTCGGCGGCTTGCATCGTGCCCTCCCAGGAGAGCACGTTGTTATCACGCAGCGGATCGGGGACGACCCGGTCGGGGTCGGCCTCCACGTCGATCCGGACGATGTCGCTCGCCGGCATCGCCAGCGGGGCGAGAACGAGCGTCGACGCTCCGGCCACGATCAGCGGGACGACCTGCGTCGCGTATACCTCTTCGTGCGCGCCGGTCGAGCTGGTGACAGACGCGCCCACGCGGAACGCGCCCATGTCGCCGGAGAGCAGCGGAATCGCGGGCACGATGTTCGAGCCGAGATTCTTCACGTTGGCCGCGACGACGACGTGCCCACTCGAATCCGACACGCAGCGGATGCTTTCGAGCTTCAGATCGGCGTGCCGCGGCTCGTCGACGTAGATCGGATAGAAGAACATCGTATCGTCCGGATACGTCAGGACGTACGCGGGATAGACCGGGCGCGGCGGGATCTCCGCGATGTAGGGATCGACGGAGCCGTGAAAGCCGGCGTCGTGGTACACGCCCGTGATCTGGCAGCCGCTCAGCACAGCGGCGGCCGCGACCATTCCCAACGTGGCGATGCAGCGCATAGCGCCTCCCTCTGGACGCAGCGGGCGGCTTCTGTAGTGTACCGATGCCGCGCCTGTCGACGCCCATCATGGAGGGTCACGGCGAGGCGGTCAACTGCAAGGGGCTGGCCGGTCAGCGCAGGCTCACCAACGGGCGAGCGCCGGGGTTCCGGCTTGGCCGGCCCCGTGCCGGTGCGCGGGGCTGGCGCCGTACACCACAGCGCGGGGGACCGGATCAACCCGAGGTCGGCGGGCCGCTCGCCTGGCGGCGCCTCCACCAGGCTCCGAGCTCGCCGACGATGCCGCGCCGGAACGCGAGCACGCACACGACGAAGATCGCGCCGGTGATGACCGTGACCCACTGCCCCAGCGGAGCCAGGTAGTTCTGCAGACCGACGATCACGAGCGCGCCGAGCACCGGGCCGAAAATCGTGCCCATGCCGCCGAGCAGCGTCATGAGCACGACCTCGCCCGACATCGACCAGTGGACGTCGGTGAGCGAAGCGAGCTGGAACACGATGGCCTTGGTGGCGCCCGCGAGCCCCGCGAGCGTCGCGGACAGCACGAAGGCGAGCAGCTTGTAGCGGTCCGCATCGTAGCCGAGCGATATCGCGCGCGGCTCGTTCTCGCGGATCGCCTTGAGCACCTGCCCGAAGGGCGAATGGACGGTCCGGTAGATCAGCAGGAACGCGGCGACGAAGATCGCGAGCACGACGTAGTAGAGCACCCACATGCTGTTCAAATCGAGGAAACCGAACATGCGCCCGCGCGGGACGGCCTGGATCCCGTCCTCGCCGTGGGTGAAAGGCGCCTGGAGGCAGAAGAAATAGACCATCTGCGCCAGCGCCAGGGTGATCATCGCGAAGTAGATCCCCTGCCGCCGGATCGCCAGCAATCCGGCGAGAATGCCCAGACCCGCTGCGGTGACCGTGCCCAGCGCGATCGCGCCTTCCGGGGGCAGGCCCCAGACCTTCGCCGCGTGCGCGCACACGTAGCCCGCCATGCCGAGAAACATCGCGTGGCCGAAGGAGAGCAGCCCGCCGAAGCCGATCAGAAGATTGAAGGCGCAGGCGAAGATGGCCATGCACAGGACGTTCATCAGGAAGACCGGGTAGACGACGAACGGCCCCACGCCGAACAGCAGCACCATGACGGCGAAAGCGATCGCGGTGCCCCGATGCGCGCCTGCGACCCCGGTTGCAGCCGACGGTGCAGTCGTCGTCGCCATGGTCAGCGCGCGCGGCCGAAGAGGCCGGCGGGCTTGATGAGCAGCACGATCGCCATGATGATGAAGATCACGGTGTTCGAGGCCTCGGGATAGAACACCTTGGTCAATCCCTCGATCAGGCCCAGCCCGAAGCCGGTGATGATCGAACCGAGGATCGAGCCCATGCCGCCGATCACGACGACCGCGAAGACGACGATGATGAGGTTCGCGCCCATCTCCGGATTGACCTGGTAGATCGGCGCCGCCATGACGCCTGCGAACGCGGCCAGGGCGACGCCGAAGCCGTAGGTGAGCGTGATCATGCGCGGCACGTTGATGCCGAAGGCCTGAACCAGCGTCGGATTCTCGGTCGCCGCGCGCAGATTCGAGCCGAGCCTCGTCCGCTCGATCACGTACCACGTGGCGAGGCACACCACCAGCGAGGCGACGATCACCCAGGCGCGGTATTTGGGCAGGAACATGAATCCCAGGTTGTAGGCGCCCGCGAATTCGGTGGGCAGCGCGTACGGCAGGCCCGAGCTGCCGAAAAAGTTGGTGAACACGCCCTGGATGATGAGCGCGAGCCCGAAGGTGAGCAGCAGGCCGTAGAGGTGGTCGAGCTTGTAGAGCCTCGAGAGCATGGTGCGCTCGATGATCACGCCGACCGCTCCAACCGCGATCGGTGCGAGGAGCAGCGACCACCAGTAGCCCACGCCTGCATACTGCAGCAGGAACCACGCGCAGAACGCGCCGACCATGTAAAGCGCGCCGTGGGTGAAATTGATGATGTTGAGCAGGCCGAAGATCACCGCGAGGCCGAGCGACAGCATGGCGTAGAACGCGCCGTTGATGAGCCCGATCAGCAGCTGGCCGAAGAGCGCCTGGGTCGAGATGCCGAAGATCGTCATCGAGGTTGTCGCCGCGGCGCGGGCCGGGGCCCAGGTTCACGTCGCTCCGGCGCGCATGTCACGTCGAGAGAGAGCCCGCCTCGCGCGGAGGACGGGTCCATGTCCCGTCCGCCGGCGCTCGAGCATCGGCATCACTTGACCAGCGGGCACTCGCCGTCCTTCAGCGGCCTGAACGCCTCTTCGGCGGGAATGGTCGCGAGCACCTTGAAGTAGTCCCACTCGCCCTTCGACTCCGAGGGCTTCTTGACCTGCACCAGGTACGCCGGATGGATGCCGCGGCCGTCGATGCGGATCGAGCCCTTGCCGAAGAGCGGATCGTCGGTGGGCAGCTCCTTCATCTTGGCGACGACCTTGGCACCGTCGGCGTCGCTCTTCAGCGCCTCGACCGCCTTGAGGTAATGCAGGATGACCGCGTAGACGCCGGCATGCACCATCGTCGGGTGGATGCCCTTGTTCTGGGGCGCGAAGCGCTTGCTGAATGCGCGGCTCGCGTCGGTCCGGTCCCAGTAGAAGGTCGTCGTCAGCGTCAGGCCCTGCGCGGTCTGCAGCCCGAGCGCATGCACGTCGGTCACGAAGATCAGCAGGCCGGCGAGACTCTGGCCGCCCTGCACGATGCCGAACTGGGCCGCCTGCTTGATCGAGTTGGTCGTGTCGCCGCCGGCGTTGGCGAGCCCGATCACCTTCGCCTTCGATCCCTGCGCCTGCAGCAGGAACGAGGAGAAGTCGGCCGTGTTGAGCGGCACGTTGACGGTGCCCAGCACCTTGCCCCCGTTCTTCTCCACGGCGGCCGCGGTATCGCGCTCCAGCGCGTGACCGAAGGCGTAGTCGGCGGTCAGGAAGAACCAGGTATTGCCGCCCTGCTTCGTGATGGCCGTCCCGGTGCCGTTGGCGAGCATCCAGGTGTCGTAGGTGAAGTGGATGTTGTTCGGCGTGCAGGCCTTCCCGGTCAGGTCCGACGATCCTGCGCCCGAGATCAGGAACACCTTGTTCTTGTCCTTCGTCACCTGGGAGACGGCCAGCGCGACGCTCGAGGTCGGAACGTCGACGATCGCATCGACTCCTTCGCTGTCGTACCAGCGGCGGGCGATCGCCGAGCCCACGTCGGGCTTGTTCTGGTGGTCGGCGGACACGATCTCGACCTTGTAGCCGCGCTTCTCGATGCCCGAATCCTCGACCGCCATCTTGGCGGCGACGATCGAGCCTGCGCCGCCGATGTCGGAATACAGGCTCGACATGTCCGAGAGCACGCCGATCTTGATCACGTTGTCGGTGATCTGCGCCTGAGCCCCGCCCGCGGCCCAAGCCAGTCCCAGAGCCGCTGCCAGCATGCCGCGCGATAGTGCTTTCATCTTGTCTCCTTCGAAAACGGATTCGTTCAGAGGGATCCGGTGTTCCTCATACGCCGAGATACTCGTGCAGCTTGGCCATCTTGGCCTCGATTTCGCTGTTAGGGATCATGTCGATGACCCGCCCGCGCTCCATCACGTAGTGGCGATCGGCCACGGTCGCGGCGAAGTGGAAATTCTGCTCGACCAGCAGGATCGTGAAGCCCTTCGCCTTGAGGCTCTGGATCGTGCGGCCGATCTGCTGCACGATCACGGGCGCCAGGCCCTCGGTCGGCTCGTCGAGCATGAGCAGCGTCGCGCCGGTGCGCAGGATGCGGCCGATCGCGAGCATCTGCTGCTCGCCTCCGGAGAGCTTGGTGCCCTGGCTGCGGAGCCGTTCCTTCAGGTTCGGGAAGAGCTCGAAGATCTCGGCGACGCTGAGCCCGCCCGGCTTCACCTGCGGCGGAAGCATCAGGTTTTCTTCGACGTCGAGGCTCGAAAAGATGCCGCGCTCCTCGGGGCACAGGGCGAGGCCCATGCGCGCGATGCGATTGGACGGAAGCCGGATCGTCTCGGCCCCGTCGAAGACGACCGAGCCTTTGCGCTCGCCGACGATCCCCATGATCGACTTGAGCGTCGTCGTCTTGCCGGCGCCGTTGCGGCCCAGGAGCGTGACGACCTCACCCGCGGCGACGTCGAAGGTCACGCCGTGCAGGATGTGCGACTCCCCGTACCACGAGTGGAGATCGCGCACCGACAGCAGCGCCGTGCGGGCAGCCTCGGGCCTGCGCGCGTCGAGCGTGGCGTGCGCTTCAGGCATGGCCGGCTCCGAGGTAGGCCTGGATGACGTCCGGGTTCTTCGATACGGAGGCGTAGTCTCCCTGGGCGAGAACCTCGCCCCGGGCGAGCACGGTGATGTGATCGGAGAGCGTCGACACCACCGAAAGATTGTGCTCGACCATGAGCACGGTCCGGTTGGCGGCAACCTTGCGGATGAGCGCGGCGATCCGCTCGACGTCCTCGTGCGTCATGCCGGCGGTCGGTTCGTCGAGCAGCATCATCTCCGGATCGAGCGCGAGCGTGGTCGCTATCTCGAGCGCGCGCTTGCGGCCGTAGGGCAGCTCGACCGCCAGCGTGCCGGACATCCCGGCGAGGCCCACGGCGTCGAGCAGCTCTTCGGCACGCTGGTCGAGCTCCGAGAGCGTGCGAGCGGAGCGCCAGAAATCGAACGAGCCCCCGCGCTTGCTTTGGAGCGCGATGCGCACGTTCTCGAGCACGGTCAGGTGCGGGAACGTGGCCGAGATCTGGAACGACCGGACGAGGCCCAGCCGCGCGATCGCCGCCGGCGGCGAGCCGGTGATCTCCAGGCCGTTGAAGACGATCTGCCCCGAGGTCGGCGTCAGGAAATGGGTGAGCAGGTTGAAGCAGGTGGTCTTGCCCGCGCCGTTCGGACCGATCAGCGCGTGAATCGTGCCGCGACGGATCTCGAGATCCACGCGATTGACGGCGACGAAGCCTTTGAACTCCTTCGTGAGCCCGCGCGTCTGCAGGATGATCGGATCGGCCATGTGTCGTCCCCGTCGACTCCCCCGGACCGGACGCTCGCTCCTTTGAAGTGTCGGGCGATTATCCGGAACCGACGGCGCGTTGGCAATCCGGCGAGCCGCCGCTCGAGGGCGGGCTCAGTCGGGCCATCTCGGCGGGCGCTTGCCGACGAACGCGTCGATGCCCTCGTGCGCGCCGGGCTCGAGCAGGCTGCAGGCCATCGCTTCGGCGGCGAGGCCGTACGCGGGCTCGAGGCCCAGGTCCATCTGCCGGTAGAACGCCTGCTTGCCGCCGGCGATGACCGCGCGGCTGCGTGCGGTGATCAACTTCACGAGGCTGCTCACCGCGCCGTCGAGCTCGGCCTCGGGCACGACGCGGTTCACGAGCCCCCAGGCGAGCGCGGTCGCGGCATCGACCGGCTCGCCGGTCAGCAGCATCTCCATCACCCGCTTGCGGCCGATGTTGCGTCCGACACCGACCGCCGGGGTCGTGCAGAACACGCCGACGTTGACGCCCGGCAGTGCGAAGCGCGCGGTCTCCGAGGCGACGGCGAGATCGCACATGGACACGAGCTGGCAGCCCGCGGCCGTGGCGATGCCGTGGACGCGAGCGATCACCGGCTGAGGGATTTGCGTGATCGAAAGCATCAGGGCGTTGCAGGCCGCGAACAGCTCGCGCTGCCAGGCGAGATCGTTGTGCGCGCGGAGCTCCTTCAGATCGTGGCCGGCGCAGAAACCCTTGCCGTTGGCGCCGAGCACGACGCAGCGTGCGCTCCCGTCGGCCGCCACGCGGGTGAGCTCGGCCTGGAGCGCGGCGATCATGTCGCGCGAGAGCGGGTTGTAGCTCGCGCCCCGATTCAGAGTGAGGTGACAGACATCGCCGTCGGTCCGCGACAGCACGAACGGAGCGATGCCGGCTTCGACGGGAGCGTTCACGCGAGTTGCCTCCATCCAGGTCCGATCAGCCCCCATTCTAGAGCCTCCGCCCGGCCGCTCGCACGCGCAGGTTCCATAGCCAGTATAACGTCTCTCTCGCCATTTTTATAGTCAGATATGCTATATTCTGTTCCATTGGTGGCCATTTTACCTGACGATAGGCCAATTCCTGGTATATTCTGCCTGATGCCCCCGTCCTTCGCTCTCGCCGCGCGCGACGAACCGCGCAGCGCCCTTCGCCTGAAGCTCGACGCAGCTCACTGCGCGCCCGAAGCGGATGCGCTGGCCCCGCTCGTCGCCGAAGCCGACCTCGGCTCGCGGCTCGCGGAGGTCCAGGCGTTGGCGTCGTCGCTCGCCCGGAGCGTGCGCAACGCGCGGAGCCGGGCCGGAGGCGTCGATGCGCTCATGCTCGAGTTCTCGCTCGATTCCCGCGAAGGCGTCGCGCTGATGTGCCTCGCCGAAGCATTGCTGCGCATTCCCGATGCGGCCACGCGCGATCGGCTCATCCGCGACAAGATCGGCCGCGGGGATTGGCGGGCCCACGTCGGCCGAAGCCCTTCGCTCTTCGTCAACGCGGCCGCGTGGGGCCTGCTGGTCACGGGCGAGCTGGTCGCCTCGCGCAGCGACTCCGCGCTGGAGGCCGCGGTGAGCTCGCTCCTGCGCAAGGGTGGCGAGCCGCTGATCCGCAAAGGCGTCGACCTGGCGATGCGGCTCCTCGGCAAGCAGTTCGTCACCGGCCGCACGATCGCCGAGGCCATCGACAACGCACGCGAGCGCGAAGCGCGAGGCTACCGCTTCTCCTACGACATGCTCGGCGAAGCGGCGCTCACCGCGGTCGACGCGCGCGGCTACGTCGAGGCGTATCGCTCGGCGATCGTCGCAATCGGGAACGCCGGCGCCGGCGCCGGGATCTACGCCGGGCCGGGGATCTCGATCAAGCTCTCGGCGCTCCATCCGCGCTACGCGCGCAGGCAGCGCGACCGCGTGCTCGCCGAACTCACCCCGGCGGTCGCCGATCTCGCGCTCGGCGCCCGCGAGCGCGAGATCGGACTCAACATCGACGCCGAGGAGGCCGATCGCCTCGATCTCTCGCTCGATATCCTCGAGCGCCTCGCCTTCGATCCCCGCCTCTCGGGATGGAACGGTCTCGGCTTCGTCGTGCAGGCCTACCAGAAGCGCGCCCGCCCGCTGCTCGATTGGCTGGTCGACCTCGCACGCCGATCGCGCCGCCGGCTGATGGTCCGTCTCGTCAAGGGCGCCTACTGGGACAGCGAGATCAAGCGGGCGCAGGTGGAGGGACTCGCCGACTACCCGGTGTTCACGCGCAAGGTCCACACCGATGTGTCGTACCTCGCGTGCGCGAAGGCGATGCTCGCCGCACCCGACGCGATCTATCCGCAGTTCGCGAGCCACAACGCCTTCACCATCGCCGCCATCTACACGCTGGGGAGCGGCGCGGAGTACGAGTTCCAGTGCCTGCACGGCATGGGCGAAAGCGTCTACGACGAAGTGGTCGGGCCCGACAAGCTCGACCGCCCCTGTCGCGTGTACGCGCCCGTCGGCTCGCACGAGACGCTGCTCGCCTACCTCGTTCGGCGGCTCCTCGAAAACGGCGCCAATACCTCGTTCGTCAATCGCATCGTCGACCCGGCGGTCGGTATCGCGGCGCTCGTCGCCGACCCGATCGCGCAGGCACGGGCGACCGGCGGAGCGCCACACCCGCGCATCCCGCTCCCCGGCGCGCTGTACGCGGATCGCAGGAATTCGCGCGGCATCGACTTCGCCGACGAAACGGCACTCGCCCGCCTCCAGTCCGACCTCGCGACCGCGGCGGCGCCCGCGATGGCCGAGCCGCTGATCGCGGAGGCTTCGCCCGAGGCTCGTTCGCCGCTCCCGATCGACAACCCGGCTGATCGGAGCGAGCGCGTCGGCAGCGTGGTCGAGGCGTCGCCGACGGACGCGGCCCGCGCCTGCGCCGCGGCGGCGCAGGCCGGCAAGGCATGGAGCGCGACACCGGTCGACGAGCGCGCTGCGTGCCTCGAGCGAGCCGCCGACCTGATCGAGCGGGATCGCGCCGCGCTGATCGCGCTCCTCGTGCGCGAAGCCGGCCGCACGCTCGGCAACGCCGCTGACGAGATCCGGGAGGCCGCCGACTTCTGCCGCTATTACGCGAGCATCGCGCGCCGCAGCCTCGCGGAGGCGAAGCCGCGCGGTCCCCTGGTCTGCATCGCGCCCTGGAACTTCCCGCTGGCCATCTTCGCGGGCCAGATCGCCGCCGCGCTCGCGGCCGGCAACCCGGTGCTCGCCAAGCCGGCAGAGCAGACGCCGCTCGTTGGCGCGGCGGCAATCGGACTCCTGCACCGCGCCGGCGTCCCGCGCGCCGCGCTGCAGTTTCTCCCGGGTCGCGGCGAGACCGTGGGCGCGGCGCTCGTGGCCGACCCGCGCATCGCCGGCGTGCTCTTCACCGGCTCGACCGCGGTCGCCCGGACGATCCAGCGCGCGCTCGCTGCGCGCGGCGACGATCCGGTGCTCGTCGCCGAGACCGGCGGGCAGAACGCGATGATCGTCGACAGCTCCGCGCTGCCGGAGCAGGTCGTCAGCGACGCGATCGCCTCGGCCTTCGACAGCGCGGGTCAGCGCTGCTCGGCGCTGCGGGTTCTCTGTCTCCAGAGCGACATCGCCGAGCGCGTCCTCGCGATGCTCAAGGGGGCGATGGCCGAGCTCGCGATCGGCGACCCGCGACGGCTCGAGACCGACGTCGGTCCCGTGATCGACGCCGAGGCGCGAGCGGCGCTCGAAGCGCACGTCGCGCGCCTGCGCGCGACCGGCGCGCCGGTGACGCAGCTCGGCCTTCCGCCGGAGTGCGCCAGCGGAACCTTCTATCCGCCGACGCTGATCGAGATCGGGCGCATGAGCGATCTCACGAGCGAGGTCTTCGGGCCGATCCTGCACGTGCTGCGCTTCCGCGAAGGCGAGCTTCCGCGCCTGATCGCCGACATCAACGCGACTGGCTACGGCCTCACCCACGGCATCCAGACGCGCATCGACGAGACGGTGGACGCCGTGTGCGCGCGGATCCGCGCCGGCAACATCTACGTCAATCGCAACATGATCGGGGCGGTGGTCGGCGTGCAGCCCTTCGGCGGGGAAGGCTTGTCGGGCACCGGGCCCAAGGCGGGAGGACCGCACTACCTGCGACGGCTGGTCGAGCTCGCTCCGGGAGTTCCTCCCGCGGAGATCGCCTCCAGCATCACGCTGCCCGGGCCGACTGGCGAGGCCAACAGCCTGGCCCTGGTTGCCCGCGGCCGCGTCGCCTGCATCGCCGACGGCGACGAGGCACTGGCGGCGCAGCTGCGCCTCGCCGGCCGGACCGGCAACGTCGCGCTCCTCTCGCGCTCCGAGCGGAACAGGAAGCTCGCGGCGCAGTGCGCCGTGCCCTGCGAATTCGTCTCCGACGTCCTCCGCGCGGATCCGGACGCGGTGCTCTTCGCCGGCACCGAGGATGCCGGCCGCCAGACGAGGCAGGCGCTCGCCGCGCGGGAAGGGCCCATCGTGCCGCTCGTACGGGTCGACGCGCTGCATCCGGGCGACCCCCTGCGGCTCGTCTGCGAGCGCACCGTCTCGATCAACACGACCGCGTCGGGCGGCAACGCGTCGCTGCTGTCGCTGGCGGAATGAGACCGCCACCGCCCGCGGCAGCCATGGCCCGGCGTCTCGACGCGATCGACCTCAAGATCCTAGACGAGTTGCAGCGCGACGGGCGGCTGTCCAACGTCGCGCTCGCGAAGATCGTCGGGCTGAGCCCCACGCCCTGCGCCGAGCGCGTGCGCGCGCTGGAGGCCTCCGGGATCATCGCCGGCTACGCCGCCTGCCTCGATGCCGGAAGGCTGGATCTCGGCCTCCTCGTGTTCATCGAGATCGCGATCGATCGCACCTCGCAGGACGCGTTCGACCAGTTCGCCGCGGCGATCAGGCGCATCCCGCAGGTGCAGGAGTGCCACATGGTCGCCGGCGGCTTCGACTACCTCGTCAAGGTGCGCGTCGCCGACATGGCCGCCTATCGGTCGTTTCTCGGCGAAGTGCTTTCGAAGCTGCCGGGAATCCGCGAGACGCACAGCTACGCGGTGATGGAGCGCGTGAAGGAATCGGTGACGGTCGACCTCACACACTTGAGCCCGGATTGAGCGAACCGCCTGACGCGCGTTGAGTGCACAGAACGCAAGCGGCGCGATGCCGGCCGGCGCGCGTGAACCGCGGCGACCGTCACGGGTGGCGGGGCGAGCGAGACCCTACTTCCTCGAGCGAAGCCGCGCCGGGTCCGGTAGATCGCCGTTCGCGGCGTAGCGCGCGAGCCGGCGCGCGCCACGCCCTCCTATTCGATCGCGCTCGCCGACTTCGCCCGTGCGCGCAGCAGGTACTTCTGGATCTTGCCGGTGGAGGTCTTCGGCAGCTCGCCGAACACGACTTTCCTGGGTGCCTTGAAGCGTGCGAGGTGCACGCGGCAGTGCTCGATCAAGTCGGCCTCGCTCACGGTCGCACCCGGCTTCACTTCTACGAAGGCGCACGGCGTCTCGCCCCACTTGGGATCGGGCTGCGCGACGACCGCCGCGGCGAGCACGGCCGGATGGCGATAGAGCGCGTCCTCGACTTCCAGCGAGCTGATGTTCTCGCCGCCCGAAATGATGACGTCCTTGGACCGATCCTTGATCTTGACGTAGCCGTCGGGCTGCATCACCGCGAGGTCGCCGGAATGGAACCAGCCGCCGGCGAACGCCTCCGAGCTCGCCGCCGGATTCTTGAGGTAGCCCTTCATGGTGATGTTGCCGCGGAACATGATCTCGCCGATCGTCTCGCCGTCCCACGGCACTTCGCGCATCGTCTGCGGGTCCATCACCGTCATGCCTTCCTCGCAGGTGTAGCGCACGCCCTGCCGGCCGTTGCGCTCGGTCCGCGCGGCGATGTCCAGCGCGTCCCATTCGCCGTGCTTGGCGCACACCGCCGCCGGCCCGTAGGTTTCGGTCAGGCCGTAGACGTGCGTGATGTCGAAGCCCATGCGCTGCATCCCCTCGATGACCGCGGCGGGCGGCGCCGCGGCGGCGACGAGGCAGCTCACCTTGTGCGCGATGCCCTTTTTCAATTCGTCGGGCGCGTTGATGAGCATCGCATGGACGATCGGCGCGCCGCAGTAGTGCGTGACCCTGTGCTCGCGGATCGCGTCGAGGATCGCCTGCGCCTCGACCCGCCGCAGGCACACGTTGGTGCCGGCGTTGGCCGCCATCGTCCACGGGAAGCACCAGCCGTTGCAATGGAACATCGGCAGGGTCCACAGGTACACGGCGTGGCGCGGCATGCCCCAGTCGATGATGTTCGAGAGCGCGTTGAGATAGGCGCCGCGATGGTGATAGACCACGCCCTTGGGATTGCCGGTCGTGCCGGAGGTGTAGTTGAGCGAGATCGCCTGCCACTCGTCGGCAGGATGCTTCCAGTCGAACGCCGGGTCGCCGGCGGCGATGAACGCTTCGTAGTCGGCGGAGCCAAGGCGCTCGCCGCCGGGCCCCAGCGGGTCGACGATGTCGACGACCCTCGGCTTGCGCTCGAGCTTGGCGAGCGCTGGTCCGACGATCGGCGCGAACTCGGTGTCGGTGATAAGGACCTTCGCCTCGCCGTGCTCGAGCATGAACGCGATCGCGTCGGCATCGAGGCGGGTGTTGAGCGTGTTGAGCACGCCTCCGGTCATCGGCACGCCGAAGTGCGCCTCGACCATCTCCGGCGTGTTCGCCGCCATCAGCGCCACGGTG
The DNA here is from genome assembly GCA_035501595.1 of Casimicrobiaceae bacterium. Classification (GTDB taxonomy): domain Bacteria; phylum Pseudomonadota; class Gammaproteobacteria; order Burkholderiales; family Casimicrobiaceae; genus PALSA-1003. The sequence continues at coordinate 21,645 of DATJVX010000015.1, forward strand.
TCTCCCAGGCCGATGCCCGTCCGGCGAAGCGCCGAGGCAAGCCGGCGCGCGCGAGCGTAGATCTCGGCCCAGGTATACCTGCGCTCGCCGTGAACGACCGCGAGCTGGCGCGGAAACGTGTAGGCCGTGCGCGCGATCAGGGAAAGCGGCGTCAGCGGCGTGTAGTTGGCTTCGTTGCGGTCGAGACCGGTTTCAAAGGCGGTGGACATGTCGCTTCCCGGGCAGGTCTTGGCGAAGAATGCGTGCGAGTTCAACCAGACGATGGGCTCATCCCATTCGAGCCGCTTCCGGACAACGTGCAGGGGCGCTACCGGATGACGTCATTCGTGCGCATCAGAGTCGATTGGGGAATAGCGATGCCGAACGCCCGGGCGGACCTGCGGCGTAGCATGGTAAACAATTCGGGCGGAAAGACAATTGCTCTCGGTCAAAGCGGCTGCGGCCGGCTTGCCCAGGCGCGCCGAATTCTCTATTCTGGCCCCTCCGCGCGGGAGGGTCGCAGGAGCGCCTCATGGGTCACCGGCTGTCGAAGATCGTCACGCGCACCGGCGACGCTGGAACGACGGGCCTCGGCGACGGCACGAGAATCGCCAAGGACTCGGCGCGCATCGAGGCGATCGGCGCCGTCGACGAGCTCAACGCGGCGATCGGCGTTCTCCTCGCGGAACCGCTGCCCGACGAGATCGCCGACTGCCTCATCGAGGCGCAGCACGATCTCTTCGACCTGGGCGGGGAGCTCTCCATTCCCGGCTACAGCGCGGTGCGCGAAGCGCATGTCGACCGCGTCGAGCAGGCGATCGGGCGCTTGAACGCAGCCTTGAGCCCGCTCAAGGAGTTCATCCTTCCCGGCGGGTCGCGCGCCGCGAGCCTCGCCCACGTCGCCCGCACGGTCTGCCGTCGGGCCGAGCGCGCGATCGTGCACCTCGGTGCATCCACGACGGTGGCCGACCCCGTACGTAGGTACGTGAACCGGCTTTCCGACCTGCTGTTCGTGCTCTCGCGGGTGCTCAACCGCGAGGCCGGGCGCCCCGACGTCCTGTGGCGCAAGGACCGGCGGCGAGGCCCGTGAGCTCCGCGCCCTCGACCGCCCCGTCAACCGCAACCCGATGCCCGTCGATCCCGCACGACAGCTCGAGCGCAACGCCCGGCTGATGGAACTGCTGGCGCGCACCGCGCTCTCCGACCAGCGCGCCTTCGCCGAGCTGTACCGGGTGACGTCGGCACATCTGTACGCGGTCGCGCTGCGTATATTGCGGGAGCCACCGGCGGCAGAGGAGGCGCTCCAGGAGAGCTTCGTCAACGTCTGGCATCACGCCCGCTCCTACGTCGCCGCGAAGAGCCAGCCGCTCACGTGGCTCACCAGCATCGTGCGCAACCGCTGCCTGGATCAACTGCGTCGGCGAGCGCTGGAGACGGTGCCGATGGACGACGAGGACGAAGCCCCGGCCGTGCCCACCCAGGACCCCGGCCCGCTCGAGGCGCTGCTCTCGGGCGCCAACGCGCGCGCCGTCGGGGCCTGCGTCGAGACCCTCGAGGCGGGTCCGAAGCAGGCGATCGCGCTCGCCTTCTTCCAGGGACTCTCGCACGCCGAGCTCGCGCGCCACCTGCGCCAGCCGCTGGGGACGGTCAAGTCGTGGATTCGGCGCGGGCTGGAGCGGCTGCGCACCTGCCTCGACGCGTCGGGAGTCGGACCGTGAACCTCGGGCGCCCCGACCGAGCCGACGCGCTCGCCGGCGAATACGTGCTCGGCACGCTGCGCGGCCGGGCGCGCGCGCGATTCGAGCGGCTGCTGCGTACCGATCGCGCGCTCAGCGACGCCGTGCAGCGCTGGGAAGAGCGCCTGCTGCCGCTCGCCCAGGCGCTGCCCGAAGTGCAACCGCCGGAGCGCGTATGGCAGGCGATCGAGGCGCGCATCACGGGCGGCAGAGCCGCGCGCGCGTCGTTCTGGTCGAGCCTCGGCTGGTGGCGCGCGCTCGCGGTGGCGTCGCTCGCCACCGTCGTCGGCCTGTCGATCGTGCTGCTCAGGCCGGCGCCGCCGGAAGGCGCGGTGGTCGCGGTGCTTGCCGGCAGCGACGCCAAGGCGGCGCTGGTGGCGTCGGCGGATCGCTTCGGTCGCTACCTCACGATCAAGGCGATCTCGCGCATCGACATCCCGGCCGATCGCTCGCTCCAGCTGTGGATGCTTCCCGGGAGCGGGCCGCCGCAGTCGCTGGGCATCATCGACCCGACGACGTCCGCGCGAGTCGCGCTGTCGGGCCCGGCGGACGAAGCGCTGCGCCGCATTCCGGCCCTCGCCGTCAGCCTCGAGCCTCGCGGCGGATCGCCGACAGGATTGCCGACCGGGCCGGTGCTCTACAGCGGAGCGCTGCAGCGCACGTACTAGCGCGAGGCGCGGGATCTAGCTCCGCTGCGACGAGAAGTGCCCGGCCATGCGCTCGATGAGCGACGGCGGGCGCTTGGCCAGGACACGGATGCACGACGGGTCGAGCATCACCGGCGTCAGCGCCACCACGTCCGACGGCTTCGCGGTCACGGTGACCAGCATCCGGAACTGGGGCTCGTCCGCGGTCGCCTTCGGCGTGAACGTCGGGAGCGCGACGATCGTCGCAGCCGCGACGGCGGCGACCAGCATGAACGGCCAGAACCACTTCAGTGCGTCGGTACGTTCCATGAGCTTCTCCAATCGTTCGCCGGCGAGCCGGCTCGGTTTCAAAGCTTCGTTTGCCCTTCGGTTGACGCGGCCGGAGATTTTTCGCCGCCGACCCAGCCGCATCCCGTCAGTGCCTTGGATGCGCCGGAAGCGCGTTCCGGATTCAACCGCGGTGCCTTTCGTGCTGGGCGGATTTAAGCGGTCGCCGGCCGGACCCTCAAGGGTCACGCGACGAAGCGTTCGAATGGCGGGGGCGAACTGCAGGCTGGCCTGACGAAGCGCAAGCGCTACAGGGCCGTCGCCAGGTGTCGGTCAGGGGTTGCGGCGCTTGAGCGCGTAGCCGGCCGGGCCGTCTTCGACCTCCCAGCCTGCGTCGTGGAGCTGCGCGCGCAGTCGATCCGCCTCGGCCCAGTTGCGCGCGGTGCGCGCCGCGCTGCGCGCGGCCGCGAGCGCCTGGACGGCCTCCGGAATCGCCTCCTCGCGCGGCCGCCAGGCGGCAAGACCCAGTCCAAAGACCCGGTCGAACTGGATCAGCGTCGCCTTGGTCGCGCGAAGATCGACCAGATCGCCGCGAAGCAGCTCCCATGCGATCGCGAGCGCCCGGGGAATATTGAGATCGCTGTTGATCTCGGAACTGAAACGGTCGACATACTGCATGTCCGGCTCGCCGCCGTCGGGGAGCGCATGGCAGCCGCGGCGCAGGCGATCGAGCGCGGTGGCGGCCCCGTCGAGCGCTTCCCAGCTGAAATTGAGCTGGCTCCGGTAGTGCGCGGTGAGGCACAGATAGCGATAGGCGAGCGGATCGTAGCCGCGGTCGGTCAGGGCCTTGAGGCGCAGGAACTCGCCGGCGGACTTGGCCATCTTCGCGTCGCCTTCGAGCAGGAAGTAGCCGTGCATCCAGAAGTTCGCGAGCCGCGTTCCGACGCGCGCCTCGGTTTGCGCGATCTCGTTGGTGTGGTGGACGCTGATGTGGTCCTCGCCGCCGCAGTGGATGTCGAAGTAGTCGCCGAGGTACTCCTGCGCCATCGCCGAGCACTCGATGTGCCAGCCGGGGAAGCCGCGGCCCCACGGGCTGTCCCACTCCATCTGTCGCTTCTCGCCCGGCGGCGAGAACTTCCACAGCGCGAAATCGGTGGGATGCCTCTTTTCGCCGACCTCGACGCGCTTGCCCGCCTCGAGGCCCGCCTTGTCGAGCCGAGCGAGGTAGCCGTAGTCCGGCTGCCGGCTGGTGTCGAAGTAGATGCCGTCGGACGTGCGGTAGGTGTAGCCCTTCTTCTCGATGTCGGCGATGAAGGCGATCTGCTCGGGGATGTGCTCCGTCGCGCGCGGCAGATACGTCGGCGGCTCGATGTTGAGCGCGCGCATGTCCTCGAGGAAGGCGTCCGTGTAGAGCTTCGCGATCTCCCAAGCGCTCCTGCCGGTGCGGCGCGCGCCCTTCTCCATCTTGTCCTCGCCTTCGTCGGCGTCCGAAACCAGATGACCGACGTCGGTGATGTTCATCACGTGCACGACCGGGTAGCCGTTCCACTCGAGCACGCGCTTGAGCACGTCCTCGAAGATGAAGGTGCGGAAGTTGCCGATGTGCTGGTAGTCGTAGACGGTCGGTCCGCAGGTATACAGACCGACCGAACCGGGCTTCAGCGGCCGGAAAGGCCGGAGGCTGCGCTCGTAGTTGTCGTAGAGTTGAAGCGCGGCGGCCATCGCTGGGAGCATAGGGCAAGGCGCTTTACGGCGCCATGCGCTTCGCCATGATGTAGTCGTCCATCACGTAGCCCCCGCCGATGTCGAGGACGACCGACTCGCGGATCGCGAAGCCGTTCGCCTCGTAGGCGCGAATCGCCTTGACGTTGTTCTTGTTCACGTTGAGGACCAGCGTGGGCAGCCCCTGCGCCGCTGCGGCGGCTTCGACCTGGCGGATGAGCCTGCTCCCGACGCCGCGGCCGTGATAGTCCGGGTGCACGTAGAGCTTCTCGAGTTTGAGCTCGCCGGTCCCGTCCGCCCGGTGATACGCGCCGAAGGCGATCAGCCTCGCGTCGGCACGGGCGAGCAGCAGAGCCGCGCCCGGCTCGGCGACGAACCGGTGCAGCGCGGCGTGCGAATAGCCGTGCTCGAGCATGTATTCGATCTGGCCGGCGGTGATGATCCCGGGATAGTGGCTGCGCCAGATCACGCCGGCGAGCTCCGCCACGGCCGTCAGGTCGGCGTCGGTCGCGGCGGCGATGCGGATGTCGGGCTCGCGCATGCGTTGGATCGCTTCTGACCGCGACGCGATCGGCGTCACGGCGCGTCGAGCTTAACACGGCGCTCGCAGCGGCGAACGCGGTAGAATCGCGCACCGTCGCGATGTCACCGTCCGCCGCGCCCGCCCCCGCTGCTCCTCTCAGCCCGCTCACGCGGCGAAGCGCGTGGGCGCTTCTCGTCGCGTTCGCGCTCATCTGGTTCTGCAATCTCGACTACCGGCGGCTCGTGCATCCCGACGAGGGGCGCTACGCCGAGATTCCGCGCGAGATGGTCGTCACCGGCCACTGGTTGACGCCGCGCCTGGACGGCATCGAGTATTTCGAGAAGCCCGCCCTCCAGTACTGGCTCACCGCCGCGGCCTACGAGGCGTTCGGCGTTCACGCATGGACGGCGCGGCTGTGGCCCGCGCTCGCCGGCTTCCTGGGCGTGCTGTTCATCGGCTATGTGGGCCTGCGGCTGGGCGGGCCGACGCTCGGCCTCTACGCCGCGGCCGCGCTCGGAAGCTGCCTATGGTACGTCGGCAACGCGCACCTCCTGACGCTCGACGCGGGACTCGCGTTCTGGATGACGGTGGGAATGGGCAGCTTCTTTCTCGCCCAGCGCTCCGATCGTCCCGCCCGCGCGCTCGGCTGGATGTGCGCGGCCTGGGCCGCGCTCGCGCTGGCGACGCTGTCCAAGGGACTCATCGGCGTCGTGCTCCCCGGAGCGGCGCTCGTCGCCTACTCGGCGGTGAATCGCGACTGGGCCGTGTGGCGTCGGCTCAGCATCGCTCCGGGCGTGCTCGTCTTCGTGGCGATCGCCGCACCCTGGTTCGTCGCCGTCTCGCTGCGCAATCCGGGCTTCTTCGACTTTTTCTTCATCCATGAGCACTTCACGCGCTTTCTCACCACCGAGCACCATCGCACGGGGCCGTGGTGGTACTTCGTGCCGATCCTCGTCATCGGCCTGCTGCCCTGGACGGTCGTGTTCTTCGTCCTGGTCGCGCGCGCGTGGCGGCTCGCGCCGAGCGAGCCGAACGGGTTCAGCTGGCAGCGCTTCGCGCTCGCGTGGTCGGCGGTCATCTTCCTGTTCTTCAGTGCGTCGGATTCGAAGCTGCCGTCATACATTCTTCCGGTGTTCCCCGCCCTCGCGCTGGTCGTGGGCTGGCAGCTTGCCCACGCCCCGGCGGCGATCCTGTCGCGGTTGACGCTGCTGGTCGTCGCCGCCGCCGGTCTCGTCACGCTCGCCATGCTGTCCGGCTACCCCGCGCTGGTCGGGCGGATAGCCGATCAGCGTCAGCCGGCGGGACCGCTGCTCGCCTATGGGCCGTGGATCGAGGCGGGGTTCGCGCTGGCCTGCCTGGGCGGAGCCGCCGGCTGGTGGTGGCTGCACCGGGAGCGCAGGACGGCCGCCGTGCTGAGCATGGCGCTCGCTTCGCTCGCCGCGACGCAGCTCATCATGAGCGGCTACGACGAGCTCTCGGAGTCCCGCTCGAGCGAGCCGATCCTCGCCCGGGTCACGGCTGCGCACGGCGGCTTCAGGACCGACGTGCCGTTCTACACGGTGCGCATGTACGATCAGACCTTGCCGTATTATCTCGGGCGGACGGTGGTGCCGGTGGACTATCGCGACGAGCTGGGATTCGGCATCGATCGCGAGCCCGAGAAGGCGATCGGCACGATCGGCGAATGGCAGCGGCGTTGGCAGACCTCCGAGCAGGCTTACGCGATGATGGCGCCGGACGAATTCGAGCAGCTCAGGCACCGCGAGGTGCCGATGGTCGAGCTCGGGCGCGACGCGCGACGGGTGATCGTGAGCCGCCGATGATGACCTGGACCGCGTTCTCCTTCCTTTTCACCGGCGTGCTGCTGAACGCCGGCGCGCAGCTCCTGCTCAAGGCCGGCACCAATGCCCTGGGCGTGATCACGCTCGGGCCGGACGACTGGGTGCGGCAGCTCGGGCGCATCGCGGTCGAGCCCCACATCGTCTGCGGCGTCGGCTGCTACATCGTGAGCCTCGTGGTGTGGATCATGGGCCTGTCGCGCGTTCCGGTGTCGATCGCCTACCCGATGCTGTCGATCGGCTACATCGTCAATGCCGTCGCCGCGCATTACCTGCTGGGCGAGAGCGTGACGCTGTCGCGCTGGCTGGGCATCGGCTTCATCGTCGTCGGCGTCTGGCTGGTGGCGCGGGCGTGAGCGAGGCCTATCTCAAGTTCGCGAGCCCCGTGCTCGACGAGGCCACCGTCGCCGGCGCCGCGGAGGTGCTCCGCTCGGGCCACGTCGCGAGCGGTCCCTGGGTCCAGCGCTTCGAGCGCGAGCTCTCCGAGTTCTGCGAAGGCCGGCCGGTGCGGGCGCTGACCTCCGCGACCGCCGCGGTCGAGGTCGCGCTGCAGCTCTGCGGCATCGGGCCCGGGGACGAGGTCATCACTTCGGCCCAGAGCTTCTTCACCGTGCTCAACATGATCGTGAAGGTCGGCGCGAGACCGGTCTTCGTCGACTGCGACCTGCGAACCCGCAACATCGACCTCGCGCAGGTCGAGGCCGCGATCACGCCGCGCACGCGTGCCGTCGTGCCGACCCACTACCCCGGCTCGCTGGTCGACATGGACGCGCTGTTCGCGCTCGCGCGAGCTCGAAAGCTCCGGGTGATCGAGGATGCCGCGCTGGTGCTCGGATCGCGCTGGAAGGGCCGCAACGTGGGCGCGTTCGGCGACCTGACCACCTTCAGCTTCCACCCGAACAAGAACATCACGTCGATCGAGGGCGGCGCGCTGGTGGTCAACGACGAGGCGGAGGCTCGGCGCGTCGAGGTCCTGCGCTTCCACGGCATCACGTACCTTCCCGACCGGACGCGCGACGTCGCGTTTCCCGGAGGCAAATTCAATCTGCCTGACGTCAACGCCCGCATCGGCTGCGAGCAGCTCCGGCGGCTGCCGGAATTCCTGTCCCGGCGCCGCGCGCTGGTCGATCGCTACTTCGCGCGGCTCGCGACCGACCCGCCCTGCGTGCTTCCCCCCCGCCCGGCAGCCGGCGACGGCCAGTCCTGGAACATGTTCTGCATCCTCCTGCCGCTCGATCGCATCGAGCTCTCGCGCAAGGCGTTCCGCGACGCCATGGAAGGGCGCGGCATCGGCACCGGCGTGTCCTACGAAGCGCTGCACCTGTCCGCGCTCGGTCGCCAGTACGGCGGCCGCGAGGGACTCTTCCCCGGCGCGGAGCGCATCTCGCGCGAGACCGTGACGCTGCCGCTGCACGCGGGCATGACCGACGCGGACGTCGACCGCGTCTGCGCCGCGGTGGCGGAGATCCTCGCTGCGGCCAAGCGATGAACGCAGTCGCGCCCGAGCTCTCGGTCGTCATTCCGGTCTACAACGAGGAAGCGGGCCTCGAGAAGCTGTTCGAGCGGCTGTATCCGGCGCTCGACCGCCTCGGCCGGAGCTACGAGGTGATCTTCGTCGACGACGGCAGCCGCGATCGGTCCGCGGCGCTGCTCAAGGACGAGTTCCTGAAGCGCCCCGCTCAGACGCGGGTCATCGTGTTCAACGCCAACTACGGGCAGCACCTCGCGATCGTCGCCGGCTTCGAGCACAGCCGCGGCGCCCGCGTGGTGACGCTGGACGCCGACCTGCAAAACCCGCCCGAGGAAATCGGCAAGCTCATCGCCGCCATGGACGCAGGCCACGACTACGTCGGCAGCATCCGCCGCGCGCGCAAGGATTCCTGGTGGCGAAGCGCCGCGTCGAAGGCGATGAACCGGATCCGCGAGCGGATCACTCGGATCAAGATGACCGACCAGGGCTGCATGCTCCGCGCCTACAGCCACGACATCGTGCAGGCCATCGCCGCATCCCGGGAGATCAGCACCTTTATCCCCGCGCTCGCCTACACCTACGCCCACAGCCCGACCGAGGTCGAGGTCGAGCACGCCGAGCGCGCCGCCGGCGAGTCGAAGTACTCGCTCTACAAGCTGATCCGGCTCAACTTCGATCTGATCACCGGTTTCTCGCTCGTGCCTCTGCAGCTCTTCTCGATGTTCGGCATGATCGTCTCGGTCGGCTCGCTGGTCACCTACTTTATAGTCATCGTCGAGCGGCTGATCCTGGCCGGATGGCGCGAAGGCTTCGCCACGCTCTGGGACCGCGACATCCTCGCCTTCTTCCTCATCGGGATGGGGCTCTTCGGTATGGGCCTCATCGGCGAGTACGTCGGCCGAATCTATCAGCAGGTGCGCGAGCGCCCGCGCTACACCGTACGGGCGATCCTCGGCGCGACGGAGGACTCACAGGGCCCGCGATGAGCTCGGCCGTCGTCTTCGCCTATCACGACGTCGGCGTGCGCTGCCTCAAGCTGCTGCTCGCGCGCGGCGTGCGCGTCCCCCTGGTTGTCACCCACGCCGACGACCCCGCCGAGGAGGTCTGGTTCCAGAGCGTGCTGCGGACCGCGGCCGACTACGGCATTCCGGCGCTGACGCCCGAAGACCCCAATGCGCCCGGGATCGTGGCATGCCTCGCCGAATGCACGCCGGACTTCCTGTTCTCGTTCTACTACCGGCGGATGCTCAAGGCGCCGCTGCTCGCGCTCGCCCGCCACGGGGCGCTCAACATGCACGGGTCGCTCCTGCCCCGCTATCGCGGCCGGGCCCCGGTGAACTGGGCCATCATCCACGGCGAGACGCAGACCGGAGCGACGCTGCACTACATGGCCGAGAAACCGGACAGCGGCGACATCGTCGGCCAGACCGCGGTCCCGATCCTCCCCGACGACACAGCGCGCGAGGTCTTCACCAAGGTGGTCGTCGCGGCCGAGCTGACGCTCGATGCCGCGCTCCCTGCGCTGATCGAGGGCCGCGCGCCGCGCCGCGCGCAGGAGCTCGGGCTCGGCGGCTACTTTCCGGGCCGCAAGCCGGCCGACGGCATCATCGACTGGTCGAAGAGCGCGACCGAGATCCACAACCTCGTCCGCGCCGTCGCCCCGCCCTATCCGGGCGCGCGGACCACGCTCGCCGGCCTCCCCGCGCGCATCCTGCGCACGCGCGTGCTCACCGACGCGCCCGGGCTCCATGCCGTGGCGACGCTCAGCGCCGAGGACGGTCGCATCGTCGCCCGCTGCGGCGCCGGCGCGCTGGCCGTGCTCGATCTCGAGGTCGACGGCGCGCGCGTGGCGCCCGAGGCCTTCGCCGCGCGTTTCGGCCGCGGAGCCGTGGCCGCAGGATCCGAGGGGTGAGCGCCGTCAACGGGTCCGGCGACGCGGTCGCGGGGCTGTCCAAGCACCGCATCGAAGCGCTCGCCGACGGCATCTTCGCGGTCGCGATGACGCTGCTGGTGCTCGACATCAAGATGCCCGAGAGCATCACCTACGCGAGCAACGCCGACCTGTGGCAAAGGCTGATCGGACTCGAGCATGCCATCGCGAGCTACGCCATCAGCTTCATCATGCTGTCGGTGTACTGGATCGCCCACCACTTCCATTTCCATTTCGTGCAGCGGACCGACCGCGGGCTGCTGTGGATCAACCTCTACCTGCTCCTGTGCATCACGCTGGTGCCGTTCACGACCGACCTCGTCGGCGACAACGTTCACCTGAGCCTTCCCGCGATCCTCTATGGCGTCAACCTGCTGCTGGTCGCGATGGCGTTCATCGCTCAGATCGAATACCTGCGGCGCCATCCTGAGCTCGCGACGCCGGAAATCTCCTCGGGCCCGGCGACGGCGCTGCTCCACCGCCGCGCTTGGTTGATGACGATCGTCCCGCTGGTCTCGATGGCGATCGCGTTTTACAGCCCTCGCTTCGCCCTGTATCTTTACCTCTCGCTGCCCCTGCTCCACGCGGTTCCGAGCCGGCTCGATCGCATCGCGAGACGGAGCGCGCATCGCGAGATGCAATGAGAAAAATCCTGATCCTCGGCGTCAACGGCTTCATCGGGCATCACCTCTCCCAGCGGATCGTCGCCTCGACCGACTGGGAGATCTACGGCATGGACATGCAGACCGACCGCATCGCGGACCTGCTGCCGGAGAAGCGCTTCCACTTCTTCGAAGGCGATATCACCATCAACCGCGAGTGGATCGAGTACCACATCAAGAAGTGCGACACGGTGCTCCCGCTCGTGGCCATCGCGACACCGGCCACCTACGTGCGCGAGCCGCTGCGGGTGTTCGAGCTCGATTTCGAAGCCAACCTGCCGATCGTGCGCGCCTGCGTGCGGCACAGGAAGCGCGTCGTGTTCCCGTCGACCTCGGAGGTCTACGGGATGTGCCGCGACGAGGCCTTCGACCCCGAGACTTCGGACCTCGTGCTCGGCCCGATCGACAAGCCGCGCTGGATCTACGCCTGCGCGAAGCAGCTGATGGACCGCGTCATCCACGCCTATGGCATGGAACAGGGACTCGACTACACGCTGTTCCGTCCGTTCAACTGGATCGGGTCGGGGCTCGACTCGATCAACACGCCCAAGGAAGGCAGCTCGCGCGTGATCACGCAGTTCCTGGGCCACATCGTGCGTGGGGAGCCGATCAAGCTGGTCGACGGCGGCACGCAGAAGCGCGCCTTCACCTACATCGACGACGGCATCGCAGCGCTCATGAAGATCATCGCCAACGAGGGCGGCGTGGCGAGCGGCAGGATCTACAACATCGGCAATCCCGCGAACAACCTCTCGGTGCGCGAGCTCGCCCGGATGATGCTGGATCTGGCGCTGGGCTACCCGGAGTATCGCGAGAGCGCCGCCAAGGTCAGGCTCGTGGAGACGACCGCGGAGGCCTACTACGGCAAGGGCTACCAGGACGTGCAGAACCGGGTCCCGAAGATCGACGCGACCTGCGCCGACCTCGGCTGGCGGCCCGTCGTCTCGATGGAGGAGTCGCTGCGCCGGATCTTCGACGCGTACCGCGGCCTGGTCGCGGACGCGCGCGCCCTGGTCGAGTGATGCGGCGCATCCGCGGCGCAGGGCGCTGCGCTGGAGTCGAGCGACCGCCATGCTGCTCGCTCTGAAAATCGACGTCGACACGCTGCGCGGCACGCGCGAGGGCGTCCCGCGGCTCGTCGAGATCCTGCGGCGACACGACGCCGGCGCGACCTTCCTGTTCAGCGTAGGGCGGGATCACACCGGCCGCGCGATCCGGCGGGTGCTGCGCCCCGGCTTCTTCGAGAAGGTGCAGCGCACGTCGGTGGTTCGCCACTACGGCGTGAAGACGCTGCTCTACGGCACGCTCCTGCCGGGGCCCGACATCGGCAGGCGGTCAGCGGACATCCTGCGCCGCGTCCGCGACGAGGGCTTCGAGGTCGGCCTGCACTCCTGGGACCACGTGAAGTGGCAGGACGGGCTCGACGGCGCCTGCGCCGAATGGACCGGTGGCCAGATGACGCTCGGCTGCGAGCGCTTTGCCGAGATCTTCAAGGAGCCGCCGCGCGTCCACGGCGCCGCCGGCTGGCAGATGAACGTTCACGCGCTGCGCCTGACGCAGGTCCTCGGCTTCGACTACTGCTCCGACGGACGCGGAACGCATCCGCACCTGCCCGTATGGAACGGGGAGCTCATTCGCTGCCCGCAACTGCCCACGACGCTGCCCACGCTCGACGAGCTGATCGGCGTCGACGGCATCGACGAGGCCAACGTCGCCGATCGGCTCCTCGAGTCGACCGCGTCCCCGCCGAAGACGCCCGAGCCCGCGGCGCACGTCTATACGCTGCACGCCGAGCTCGAAGGCATGCGCCTCGCTCCGGCCTTCGAGAAGCTGCTCTCCGGCTGGAAAACCCAGGGCTACCGCCTCGTGGCGATGCGCACGCTCTACGAGAGCCTGCAGGCGTTCTCGCTGCCGCGCTGCGAGGTCGCCGCGGGGAAGCTGCGCGGCCGGTCGGGGACGCTGCTCGTCCAGGGCCGCGAGTTTCTCGGTGAGGTCGATCTGGCGGAAGCCGCCTGAAAGGAGAATGAATGGTTGCGCTCGACAGGAAGGTTGCCGATTTCACCGCCGTGTCGACCGGGGGGCCGTTCAAGCTCGCCGATCAGCGCGGGCACGCCGTGGTCGTGTACTTCTATCCCAAGGACAACACGCCCGGCTGCACCACCGAGGGCATGCAATTCCGCGATCTCTTCCGCGCGTTCCAGAAGGCGGGCGCCATCGTCGTCGGCGTATCGCGCGACAGCCTCAAATCGCACCAGGGCTTCAAGGCGAAGCTGGGCTTCCCGTTCGAGCTCATCGCCGACCCGGACGAGAAGCTCTGCGACCAGTTCGGCGTGATCAAGATGAAGAACATGTACGGCCGCAAGGTTCGCGGCATCGAGCGCAGCACCTTCCTGATCGACGCCGAGGGCAAGCTCGCCCGGGAGTGGCGCGGCGTCAAGGTCGCCGGGCATGCTGACGAGGTGCTGACGGCGGTCAAGGCCCTGTAGGAGCGCTGCGGCGCGCGGCGTACCCTCGACTATTCCCGGGGCGGAAGAGAAATTTTCCTCCCTCCCGTGACGTACACAAGGTATATGACAATGGTATAGTCGGGGTGATGCCTCCGAGAGGATCCGCGACATTCGCGCGGCCGACGCAGCGGCCCGGCTTTCCCGCACGAGCGGAAAATGCCTGAGCTGTGGAGGACCCTTCTTGGCGACTCGGTCGCGTACGATCCGCAATACCACGATAACGCTCGCATCGAGATCGCGAGCTTCATCACCGAGGCACCGGGGCTCGTCCTGGACGTCGGCTGCGGCGGCGGCGCCACCGGCAGGCTTCTCAAGGAGAAATTCCCTGGCATCCGGGTCGTCGGCATCGAGAGCAATCCGCAGGCCGCCGCGCACGCCCGCCAATTTCTCGACGAAGTGATCGTCGAGCCCATCGACGGCGTATCGCTGGACGAGCACCTCGACGAGCGCGTCGCGCTCGTCCTCATGCTTGACGTGCTCGAGCACCTGTACGACCCCTGGCGGAGCCTCGTCAAGGTACACAGCTGGCTCGATCCGGCAACGCGCGTCCTCGCGAGCGTCCCCAACATACGCAACCTGGCAACGCTCGATGACCTCGCCGGGGGCCGGTGGGAATACGGCCCGAACGGCGTTCTCGACATCACTCATCTGCGCTTCTTCACCAAGGCCTCGCTGCGGGAGCTCTTCGAGGAGACCGGCTACGACGTTCTCGACATGGTGCCGATCTACCGGCCCGAGACGGTCGATGGTCACATCCTCGAGCGCCGTCCCGGCCGGCTGACGACCCGCAACCTGTCGATCGCCTTCCGAGATCGCGAGGACCTGGAGGATCTCTACGCGCTTCAGTACGTGGTCGAGGCGCGTCCGCGCGCGGCGGTCGGCGACGGGCGCGCGTGGCGGTCGACGGATCGAGCGGCGCGATGAGCGGCGATCCGGCACCCGTTTCCCGCAACGCGCCCTGTCCCTGCGGGAGCGCGAAACGCTACAAGGACTGTCACGGCGCGATCGCGGCCCCGCCACTCGTCGAACCGAGCCGCGCTTTCGCGACCGCGGCGGCGCCGTCCGCCTACCTTCCTTCCGGACCGGATTGGGATCACCTTCCCCAAGCGCAGCGGGTCGCCTGCGGGCTGCTGATGCGCCGGGCGCTGGAGCGGCAGCGCGCCGGCAAGCTCGTGGCCGCGGCGGCGCTCTATCAGGAGGTTCTCTCCCGGGCCCCGAACACCCACGATGCGCTGCACATGCTGGGGGCGATCGAGCTGCAGCGCGGGAACCTCGCACAGTCGAAGGAATGGATGCTGGCGGCGCTCAAGCTCCGGGCGCTGTATCCGGAGATCGAGCGCAACCTCCAGATGGTGGACAAGCTGGAGCGCGCCGCGCGGCTGGAACGCGCAGCGACGGCGCTGTCCGAGGACCTGTGCGAGAAGGCGCTGCCCGGCCTCGTCGATCTCGCGCTTCGACCGGGACCGCGCCCGCGCTCGGGCCCGTCGCCCTCGAGGGACCGCAAGCGGCGCTCCGAGCGGGCGGTCCATCTCATCGCCGGTGTTCGCGATTCGGGCGACGACGGGGCCTGGATGGTGCGAAGGCTCGCGACGCTGCTCGCCTCGAGCGGCTGCGTCGTCTGGGCCGACCGGCACGCGAGGCTCCCGCTCGCCTCGGCGCGGCGGCTCGTACCGGAGATCGGCGACTTCCCCGACGGCGGCTGCCACGTGTTCGTCGGCGTCGATGTCGATTGTGGCGAGTGGCTCGATCGCGCGGAGGCCGATCGCGTGATCGTGCTCTGCCAACCGGCGGCGCCGTCGCAGCTTCTCGAGCAGCTGCGCGCGATCGCCCGCGATGGCGCACGACCGCTGGAGCTCGTCTTCCCCTCGCGCGCGATGGCCGCGCGCTTCGGCGCGGGCCACGCGGTCCTGCCGCCGCCGGTCGCCGCCGATGCCGAGTTGATCGGTGACGAGCGCGGGCGCGGTTCCAGCTCTCCCCGGAGCTTCGCCCTGGGCCTCGTCGGCACGCACTGGCAGGGGAACCCGAGCGGAGACGCCGCGTTCCTGCAGCAGCTCGCCTCCGCATCGCCGAGCATGGAGATCTACGATCCGGGTGCGCTGCGCTACTTGGTCGGCGCCAAGGCCAGCGTGCGCTGCCGCAACCGCGGCGCGGCCGCGATGCGGGCGTTCGTGCAATCCGTGGACTGCATCCTGCACGTCGACGGCCCCTGGTGGCTCGAGGGCGACGGACGCGAGCTGTTCCTCGCCATGGCTTCGGGCGTGCCGATCGTCTGCCCGCGCGCGTCGCTCTTCGCCGAATACGTCGACCACGGCGTCGACGGCCTCCTCTACGACGATCGCGATCAGGCGCTCGAGTATCTGGCGGCGCTCAGAGAATCGCCGTCGCGCTGCGCGGAGCTCGGCCGCGCGACGCGGGCGAAGATCGGCGCACTGCTCGCGCCCGAGCGCGTGGCGAGCTTCGCCGCCCGCCTGGTTCCCCCGGAGCCGGCCGCGCTTCCGCGCGGCGCGGGCGTCGCGCGCGAGCTGATCGCCGCCAAGTGATCGCCAGCGTCTCGCCACCGGTTTCTGCGCCGCCTGTCTGGGCGATCGCGTTCTACCTGCCCCAGTTCCACCCGATCCCCGAAAACGACCAGTGGTGGGGCAAGGGCTTCACCGAGTGGACGAACGTCACCCGCGCCCGCCCCAACTTCGCGGGCCATTACCAGCCGCGGCTGCCTGCCGACCTCGGCTTCTACGATCTTCGCCTGCCCGAGACGCTCGAGGAACAGGCGGCTGTCGCGCACCGGCACGGCATCCACGGCTTCTGCTATCACTACTACTGGTTCGCGGGCAAGCGCCTGCTCGAGCGCCCGGTGGAGACGATGCGCACGACCGGGCG
This sequence comes from Casimicrobiaceae bacterium, assembly GCA_035501595.1. Taxonomy (GTDB): domain Bacteria; phylum Pseudomonadota; class Gammaproteobacteria; order Burkholderiales; family Casimicrobiaceae; genus PALSA-1003. The sequence continues at coordinate 37,804 of DATJVX010000015.1, forward strand.
TCCCGACTTCCCGTACTGCGTCTGCTGGGCGAACGAGAACTGGACCCGCCGCTGGGACGGTGCCGACGCCGACGTGCTCATCGCGCAGCGTCCGTCCGAGGCCGACGACGAACGCTTCATCCGCGACCTGCTCCCTCATCTGCGCGACCCGCGCTACATCCGGATCGATGGGCGGCCGCTGATCATCGTCTACCGCGTGGGCATGCTGCCGCGGCCGCGGGCGACCGCCGCCACGTGGCGCTCCGTCTGTCGCCGCGAGGGCATCGGCGAGCTGTATCTCTGCGTCGCCAAGACCTACGACACGGCGGATCCGGCGACGTACGGCTTCGACGCGATGGTCGAATTCCCTCCGCACGACGTGCGCGTCCCGGCGGTCAATGCCCGCGTCGAGATCACCAACCCCGAGTTCCGCGGCTCGGTCTACGACTACCGGCAGTACGTCCACGACGTGCTCGAGCGGCCGGAGCCCCGGTACGTCCTTCACCCCACGGTCATGCCGGGATGGGACAACACGGCCCGGCGACCGAATCTCGCGAACATCTTCATCCATGCGACGCCGGAGCTTTACGAGACATGGCTTCGGGAAACGATCGCCCGCGCGGTCGAGCGACGCCGTCCCGAGGAGCGGCTGGTCTTCGTGAACGCCTGGAATGAATGGGCGGAGGGCGCCTACCTCGAGCCCGATCAGCGTTTCGGGCAGCAGTACCTCGAAGCCACGCGGCGCGCGCTGGATGCCCTCCCGCGGCGCGACGGCGCGCCCCGCGCGATGTCTGTCGAGTCGGCGCTCGGCGCCTAGCTCGGGACAGAACGACTGTGACGCGGGCGCCACAACCGCTCGTGAATCGCGGCCGCTGAAACGCAAGTTCTTGTGTGCCGGGGGACCGTAGTCTAGGATGGCACGAGCCGTCGTCTCGAGCCCCAAGGAGGCCCATGGTCGAGCGCAATCTTCGTCTCGCCCCCCACGTCAGCAAGACCGCCAAGAGTTCCCTTCCCAAGCTTTTCGTGCTCGACACCAACGTGCTGATGCACGATCCGACGAGCATCTTCCGCTTCGAAGAACACGACCTGTACCTTCCTATCCTCACCCTCGAGGAGCTGGACAACAACAAGAAGGGCGTCACGGAGGTCGCGCGCAACGCGCGCCAGGCATCGCGCTACCTCGACGAGCTGGTCACCGCGGCCGTGGCGATCAGCGGCGGCGACATCTCGGCGGGGATTCCGCTCAAGCCCGCGAGCGGCGGCGCAGCGACGGGAAGGCTCTTCCTGCAGACCGAGGCGATCACGACCGCGCTCCCGCCCTCGCTCGTCGGCGGGAAGGCCGACAACCAGATCATCGCCGTTGTCATGCACCTGCAAGCCGCCACGCCGAAGCGCAGCGTGATCCTCGTCACCAAGGATATCAACATGCGCATCAAGGCGCATGCGCTGGGGATCGCGGCCGAGGATTACTTCAACGACAAGGTTCTCGAGGACACCGACCTGCTCTACACCGGCATGCGCGAGCTGCCGGCTGATTTCTGGGATCGCCACGGCAAGGGCATGGAATCGTGGCAGCACGGCGGCCACACGTACTACCGCGTGACGGGCCCGTTGAGCCACAGCCTGCTCGTGAACGAGTTCGTCTATCAGGAGGGCAAGGGTCCGGGCGAGACGCCGCTCTACGCGATCGTGAAGGAAGTGTCGGGTCGGACGGCGGTGCTGCAGACGCTGCGCGACTACTCGCACAACAAGAACAACGTCTGGGGCATCACCGCGCGCAACCGCGAGCAGAACTTCGCGCTCAACCTGCTCATGAACCCCGAGATCGACTTCGTGACGCTGCTCGGCCAGGCGGGGACAGGCAAGACGCTGCTCGCGCTCGCCGCGGGACTGATGACCACGCTCGAGTTCAAGACCTACTCCGAGATCATCATGACCCGCGTCACCGTCCCGGTGGGCGAGGACATCGGCTTCCTGCCGGGCACCGAGGAAGAAAAGATGAACCCGTGGATGGGCGCCCTCGAGGACAACCTGGACGTGCTCAACAAGACCGACGACGAGGCCGGCGAATGGGGCCGCGCTGCGACCCGCGACCTGATCCGCTCGCGCATCAAGGTGAAGAGCCTCAATTTCATGCGCGGGCGCACGTTCATCAACAAGTACCTCATCATCGACGAGGCGCAGAACCTGACGCCCAAGCAGATGAAGACGCTGATCACCCGCGCGGGGCCCGGCACCAAGGTCGTCTGCCTCGGGAACATCGCCCAGATCGACACGCCCTATCTCACCGAGGGCAGCTCGGGGCTCACCTACGTCGTCGACCGGTTCAAGGGCTGGTCGCACTCGGGGCACGTGACGCTGCTTCGCGGCGAGCGCTCGCGGCTCGCCGACCGCGCGGCGGAAGTGCTGTAGCGAACGGGCTGGAGCGCGTCAGGCCGGCGCGGCCTGCCTCGGGGGCAGGTGGTGCCCCCCCAAGCCCGCCTTGCGCAGGTAGCGCAGGAACCGCGCGAGCTCGGCGGGGTCCCGCGCGATGGGATGCCCCGCGATGTCCGCGAGGAAGCGCGACAGCACCTGGTCGGCCTCGAAGGCGGCCAGCGCCCGGACGTGGGAATAGGTGTTCTCGCCGTGCAGCCGGTAGAGGTAGAGCGGCTCGTCGAGGAACGCGAGCTCGGTCTCCCGGCTCGCGGCGAGAACGAAATCCCAGTCGTGGCACACCCGCAGCGAGCAGAATCCGCCCGTGCGGTCGAGGAGATCACGGCGGAACACGAAGTTGCCGCTCGAGATCGCGATGTTGGTCTTCACCAGGACGTAGAGCAGGTCGCGCCCCTCCCGCGGTTCGAGAAGCGCCTCGCGTAGAGGCCGCGCATCGGCGTGCGACGCCGGGACCTCGTTCCCGTCGTCGTCGATGAAGCGCGTGCTCGAGAAGGCGAACGCCGAGCGCTGCCGGCTCATCTCCTCGAGGAGCCTCGCGAGACGCGTGGGCGCGTAGAGATCGTCCGAATTGATCAGGGCGATCACCTCGCCCCTGGCGAGGGCGAGGCCGCGATTGAGCGCATGGTGCGCGCCGGCGTGCTCCTGGTGCACGACGGTCAGCGCATGGCTGCGGCTGCGCGCCGCGTAGTCGTCGAGCACCGCGGCCGTCGCGTCCGTCGATCCGTCGTCGACGACGATGACCTCGAGGTTGCGATGAGTCTGCGCGAGCACCGAGTCGAGAGCCGCGGCGACGTACGCGGCGTGGTTGTACGCCGGCATGACGACCGATACGCGCGTCCCGGACGAAAGCTCGGGCGCCGCCGGCGAGCGGACGCTGCGCAGCACGCCGGCCTGAGATTCGGCGATCGCGCGCACCGCGGCCCATGTAGGACGCAGCGGCGTCGGCGGCGGCTCCCGGACCGCGAGCGCCGAGGACACCGCCTGGAGGTACTGCCGGCCGTAGCGCTGGTCGGGCTCGAGGTGACAGCCCTCCGCCCATTCGTTCCAGGCGTTGATGAACACCAGCCGCTCGTCGCCTTCGAAGCGCAGCCGGGTCTGCATCACGACGCGCTCGAGCCAGTATCCGAATATCTCCGGCGAGGACCCGACGAAGACACTGCCCGCGTCCTGACGGCGCGCCGTGTTGTCCCAGCCCGGGACCAGCGTGCGAAACAGCTTGAAGCCGGGCATGCGCCTCGTGAGCGACTGGGTCACGAAGCTGCGGTAGTTGAAGACGCTCCCCGCGAAATCGGCGTTCGTGAAATCGCAGCGGTGCGCCACGCTTATCGGCGACAGGGCGTGCGGAGGGAATTCCACGGCGGCATCGAAGCCGAAGAGCTCGGGATCGGCCTGCAGGGTCGTCAGGGCTGCGACGAGATAGAGCTCGCCCGCCCCGCTGCGCCGCGCCTCCTCGCGCCACAGCGCGGTCGTCTGCGCCGGGTCGGGAATCTCGTCGGCCTTGTAGACGATCAGCAGCGGCCTGCCGCCGACGCGGATGTAGCGGCGGTCCGCGAACATCGGGATGAGGTCGCGGATGAACGCGAGGCTGTCGGCGGGCGAGTAGCGCTGCGCGAGCAGAACCTCCTGATCGCGACCGTCCCAGCGCCGCGTCCAGTTTTCGTTCGCCCAGCAGACGCAGAACGGAAAATCAGGTCGTCCGCTGGCCAGCACCGCATCGAGCGGAAACTCGAGCAGCCGCTTGCCGCTGAACCAGTAGTAGTGATAGCAGAAGCCGTGGATGCCGTGCTCGCGCGCGAGCGCCGCCTGCGCTTCGCGGACGTCCGGGTTGCGCAGGTCGTAGTAGCCCAGCTCCCCGGGCACGTGGGGCTGGTAGTGTCCCGCGAAGTTCGGGCGCGCCTTGCGGACGTTGGTCCACTCGGTGAACCCCTCGCCCCACCAGGCGTCGTTCTCGGGAATGGGATGGAATTGCGGCAGATAGAACGCGATCAAGCGCACGTCGGCCTGCGCCGGGCTCTCGTGAGCGCTTTTCGCTTCGCCGGCGTCCCGCGCTTCGGAGGCCGTCATGCAGCTTCGCTTGCGACGGCTTCCCCGACCACCACGCCCGGCAGGCCGATCGTTCGGGCAAGCTGCGGCATCGTATAGAAAATCGCTGCGCGGCGCCGTCCCTGGAGGCTCAGCTCGCCCAGCCGATCGATGAGGAACGGCGGCTCGTCGTCGGCGACGACCATCCCGGTGCGCTCCGCCGCCGCCGAATCGAGCCAGTGCGACACGGTCTGGGGGCCGGCGAGGACGAGGAGCAGCCCGCCGCGCGGCAGCTCGCCCGCGGTTCCGTCGAGGACGTCCCAGCCCGTGGCGCGCGCGCCGTCGGTCCAGCGCCGGATCGGCACGGGTGCGCACCGCGCCCGCAGGCTCTCGAGGACCCTCTGCGCCGCCTGCAGCGTCGCGGGAGAGGCTACTAGGTGGATCGCGGCCGCGGAGCGAAGCCACGTCGTCGCTTCGTCGGGCGTTGCGCAGAGCGGACGCAGACGAGGGAGCACCTCGCGGCAGATCTCCCGCTCGATGGCGTTCTGCCGAAAGGCGTCCGTGACGAGCTGCAGGTTGTTGCGCAATCCCGGGGACTGAGGCCGCAGCGCGCGCGCCCGCTCAAGGTATCGGCGGGCGACCTCGAGTTCCCCGAGCTGATAGTGCACGACGCCCAGCATGTGCATGGCGTCGAAATGGTCGGGTACGGCCGACAGCACGTCGGCGTACAGACGCCGCGCCTCGTCGAACCGCCGTTGCTGCTGCGCCTCCAGCGCGGCGCCGAGCAGGGGCGCGATCCGGCGCTCGGGCGTCTCCGGCGCTTCGGCCGGCTCGCCGGCCGCGCCCGCCCCGTGGCAAGCCTTGTATCTCTTGCCGCTGCCGCAGGGGCAGAGGGCGTTGCGCGCGACGCTCGGCATCGATCAGTATCGCCCGGGCTGCGCCAGGTTCTCGAAGCGCGTGTACTGGCCGAGGAAGGCGAGCCGGACCGTGCCGATCGGACCGTTGCGCTGCTTGCCGACGATGATTTCCGCCACCCCCTTGTCCGGCGATTCCTCGTTGTAGACCTCGTCGCGATAGATGAACAGGATGACGTCGGCGTCCTGCTCGATCGCCCCCGATTCGCGGAGGTCCGACATGATCGGCCGCTTGTTCGGACGCTGCTCCAGGCTGCGGTTGAGCTGCGAGATCGCGATCACCGGCACCTTGAGCTCCTTCGCGAGCGCCTTGAGCGAGCGCGAGATCTCGGAGATCTCGGTAGCGCGGTTCTCGCCGGCGGCGACCGCCTGCATGAGCTGGATGTAGTCGACGATGATCGCGCCGAGCTTTCCCCCGTACTGGCGCGCGAGACGTCGCGCGCGCGCCTTCAGCTCGAGGGGATTGAGCGCGGGCGTTTCGTCGATGTGGACGGCGGCTTCGGAGAGCCTTCCCAGGGCTTCGGACAGCCGCTGCCAGTCGTCCGGCACGAGCTGGCCGGTGCGCACCTTGTGCTGATCGAGCCGCCCGACCGCGCCGATGAGCCGCATCGCGAGCTGCATCGCGCCCATTTCCATGCTGAACACCGCCACGGGAAGCCGCACCGACAGCGCGATGTGCTCCCCCATGTTGAGCGCGAGCGCGGTCTTGCCCATGCTCGGGCGCCCCGCGACGACGATCAGATCGCCCTCCTGCAGCCCTGAAGTCATGTGATCGAGGTCGACGAAGCCGGTGGGAACGCCGGTGACATCCGACGGGTTGTCGCGATTGAACAGCACCTCGATGCGTTCCACCGCCTGGGTGAGCAGCGGTCGCAGCTCCTGGAAGCCCTGCTGCCCACGCGCGCCGTGCTCGGCGATCTCGAACACCTTGGTCTCGGCCTGGTCGAGGATCTCGCGCACGCTGCGCCCGAGCGGGTGATAGGCGGCGTCGGCGATCTCGCCGCCCGCGGCGGCCAGCCGGCGGAGGATCGCGCGCTCGCGTACGATCTCGGCATAGCGGCGGATATTGGCGGCCGTCGGGACGTTCTCGACGAGCGCGCCGAGGTAGGCCATCCCGCCGACGTAGTCGAGCTTCTTGGTCGAGCCGAGGACGTCGGCGACGGTGATCACGTCGGCGGGCTTGTTGTCGCCGATCAGCCCGACGATGACGTCGTACACCGCCCGGTGCGCGTCGCTGTAGAAATCGTCGCCGCCAAGGATGTCCGCGACGCGATCGATCGCGGCGTTCTCGAGCAGCAGCCCGCCCAGGACGGATTGCTCCGCCTCCATCGAATGGGGCGGGACCTTCAGCGCATCGATCTGGGAATCGTCGGGCATCGGCGGGCCGGCGCGGTACCGAGCGGATTATAAGCTTCGGGTCCGGCGGAGCGGCGAGTGCACCGCGCGCGCCCGTGCGCAGCGCCCGCCGTCACGGGTGGCGCGGCGAGCGAGACCGCGCTTCCTCGAGCGAAGCCGCGCCGGAAACCCGTAGGCGGGCGTATGCGGAGCCCGGGCGCGGACGGGGTGCTCGCCGCTCGCGGCGTCCGAGCCCTCGGAGCGCAAAGGGGTCGTCCCCGCCCCTCCGAAGCGCTCGACGGCGGCAGCCTAGGCCGGCACGCCGGTCGTGTCGCCGACGACCGTGACGCTGATGTGCGCGGACACGTCGGTATGCAGGACCACCGTCAGCGGGAACTCGCCGACATGCTTGAGCGGGCCCTCCGGCATGCGGATCATCGCCTTCTCGACCTTGTGGCCCAGCGCCTGCAGCGCCTCCACGATGTCGACGTTCGTGACCGAGCCGAAGAGCCGGCCGTCGACGCCGGCCTTCTGCGTGATGCGGACGCTGACTCCCTCGAGCTGGGCGGCCTTCTCCTGCGCGGACGAGGCACGCTCGGCGGCGAGCTTCTCGAGCTCTGCGCGCTTCTCCTCGAGGAGCTTCAGGTTCTCGGGCGTCGCGCGCTTCGCCTTTCCCTGCGGGATCAGGAAATTACGGGCGAAGCCGGGCTTGACCTTCACAACCTCGCCCAGGTCGCCGACGTTCTGCACCTTCTCCATGAGGATCACTTGCATGGCGGTATCCTTCGCACCCTAGTGCAGATCGGTGTAGGGCAGCAGCGCGAGAAAGCGGGCGCGCTTGATCGCGGTGGAGAGCTGGCGCTGGTAGTGCGCCTTCGTACCGGTGATGCGCGCCGGCATGATCTTGCCGTTCTCCTGGACGAAGTCCTTGAGCACGTCGACGTCCTTGTAGTCGATCTGCTTGACGCCTTCGGCGGTGAAGCGGCAGAACTTCTTGCGCTTGAACAGGTTGTTCCCACGCTCGCGGCGCTTGCCGTCCTTGCCCTTCCCTTTGCCTTTGCCTTTGCCTTTGCTCGCGCCTCTTCCCATCGGTCGGGGCATGTCAGTTTCCTTCCATCAGTTCGAATGCGTTCAGGTGCAGCGCCACGCTGGCTCCCGTGCGGTAGCGGCGGGCGAGGAACCCGCGGCAGCGGACCTGCGCGCCGAGCTCGACCGCCGCGAGGTCCCTCGCGAGCGGTCCGATCGCCACGCCGGCGAGATCGCAGGTCACGTGCCGCTCCGCGGCGCCCTCGGTCTGCACCGATTCGTGCGCCAGCTGAAAATCGAGCGCCGGGACGCCGGCCGGGGTGAAGCGCAGGTCGCCCCGTGCGGCGAGCCTCGCGTCGAGCGTCACGTCGTTGGCCGGCACGGCCGCGCCGCCGTCAGCGGGGCGCGGGCGCCGGCGATGCCGCCGCCGGGGCCGCCGGTTGCGGAGCAGCGGCGGGCGGCGAAGCGAGCGAGCGCGACTTCTCTTCCTTCATCATCGGCGAGGGCGTGACCACCGCCTCGCGCATCGCCACGATGAGGTGCCGCAGCACCGCGTCGTTGAACTTGAATGCGTGCTCGAGCTCGGTGAGCGTCTCGTTGCCGCACTCGATGTTCATGAGCACGTAGTGCGCCTTGTGCACCTTGGCGATCGGGTAGGCGAGCTGCCGCCGACCCCAGTCCTCGAGGCGGTGGATGCGGCCGCTCTGGCTCGTGACCATCGTGCGGTAGCGCTCGACCATGGCGGGCACCTGCTCGCTCTGGTCGGGATGCACGATGAATACCACTTCGTAGTGCTTCATGCAGATCGCTCCCTGTGGACGTTGTCCGCGGCGCGCGCCGGGACATGGATTGCGGGCCGCGAAGAGGCGGGCTCCGCCGACGGCTTCGACCCTCTGCGCGGGGCGAAGCAAGGAAACCGGTGATTATCCCGGAAAGAGCCTTTGCGATCAAGGCGCGGGGGCCGCGCCTAGGGCGAGGCGCGCGAGCTGCGCATGCCCGACGCCGCGGCGAGAGCGGACTCCCGCTCGGCCTTCGGCAGCGCCGCAAGCTCCTTCACCCGCGCGTAGAAGCGCGGCAGATCGCCGCCTTCGGCCGCGAGCAGGGCCTGGAACTCCGGGACCTTCTGCGTATAGAGGCCGACCGCAGCCAGGCTCGCATTGTTCGGATTCTGAGCAAACCAGTAGTCGTAGGCGCTGAAGCCGCCCCAGGCCTGCTTGGCCGCCGCGTACTCCTCGCGCATCGCCGCGAAAGCACGGACCTTGCCGGCTCGCTTCGCATCGTCGCTCGCGTCGCTCGCATAGAGCGCCTCGAGCCGCGTACGCGTGCGCTCGACCATCGAGCGGAACGCCGTCCGATAGCGCTCCCCGGTCGCGAACTGGCGGTCGAGCTCGGGATCGTGCTGCGCAGCGAGCCAGCGACGCAGCCCCTCCTCCTCGACCGCGACCGCGTAGGACTCGTTGAACACGGTATCGTCCCTGGCGTAGACGACCTGGTGCGCGAGCTCGTGGAAGATGAGGCGCGCGATGTCGACGTCGGGATAGCGAATGAAGGTCGAAAGCATCGGATCGGAAAAGTAGCCGAGCGTCGAGAACGCCGGCACGCCGCCGACGTACACGTCGTCCCCCGTCGCGGCAACCCGAGCGGCTTCGGCGCGCGCGTCCTGCTCCGAGAAATACCCGCGGTAGTTCACACAGCCCGCGATCGGGAAGCACCACTGGCGCGGCGTGAGCGAGAGCTCCGGCGCGGCGAACACGTTCCAGGTCACGAACCGCCGGTCGAGCTGGGTGTAGCGGCGGTAGCTCGCATTCTCGGGCAGCGCGAGCTCGCGGGTGGCGAAGTCGCGGATCGCCAGCACACGCTCGAGCTTGCGCCTGACGACGGGATCCTGCATCGACTCGAGCACCGATGGGATCGACCTGGCGCGCAGCAGCAGATCCAGCTCTCCCGAGATCCCCTGGTAATAGAACTCGGCGCCCGAGCACCCCGCCAGGAGCGCAACCGCCGCGGCCGCGAGACACGCGCGCGGTCTCATCGGCGGAGCTCCGGCAGCCAGCGGCCCAGGCGCCGCACGCCCTCTTCGAGCAGCGGGCGCTCGATCGTATAGGCGAAGCGCACGTGAGCCTCGGGTCGATGGCGTCCGAAGTCGATGCCGGGAGTGAACGCGACCCCGGTGGCCTGCAGCGCGCTGATGGCGAAGCGCTCGCTGTCGAGCCCGAAGCCCGAGCAGTCGGCGTAGACGAAGAAGCCGCCCGTGGGCATCACCGGGATGCCGAAGCCCAGCTCCCGCAGGCGCGGCACGAGGAAGTCCCGCCGCGCCTGGAACTCGAGCCGCCGGGCTTCCAGGATCGCGAGGGTCTCGCTCGTGAAGCAGGCGAGCGCCGCGCGCTGCGACGGCGCCGCCGGCGATATGTAGAGATTCTGCGCGAGCTTTTCGATGTCGCGCACGTGCCGCTCGGGGACGACGAGCCATCCGAGTCGCCAGCCGGTCATGTTGAAATACTTGTATTCGCTGAATGCATTTTCGGCTGCCGAAACACCCTCAGGAACGGACGATGGCTTGGGTTGTTGGGATTCATCTGTCCAGCAAACATCGCCACAGCGTCAGCCACGGCGACGGCGAACTCATAAGCTGGCTCGTACCTGCAGCGGCCGTTCGCCAATTTGACTTTCGTGACGTAGATCCCGGCCTGCTCCCCTTTCGCGTTCCCAATCCCGAAAAAGCAATCGAGCAGGATGCGCTTGTTCTCCTCCAGCCAACTCATCGGCCGACTACCCAGGTACGTTAGCACGGCCGCGGCCTGCTCTGCTCGCTCATCTTTCTGCTCCTGCTCCGCCTTCTCCTGTTGCAGCGCGCCCACCCGCGCCTCGATCCGCGTCTGCCGTGTCGATAGCTCGGACAGCATGTCGCCGAAAGCCCGCACGGCCTTGTCATCCAGCTTCGCCGATCTAGCTTTGAGGGCGATGAGGTCGCGGCGTTCCTTGCCGATTGCGGCAAGCTCGCGCTCCGCATCTTCGAGCAGCGTGGCGTAGTCGGGGCGCTTGTCCGCCGCAGCCATCCCCTTGCGGATCAGCTCCGGCAAATTCTCCTGATGCACCAGCCATACCAGCTCGTGGAACACCCTAGATTCGATCTCTTTCGCCGGGACGGAGGTCACGCACGCTGCTGATTTGTGCAGCGCTCTGGCATGCTGATAGACGCGGTCCTTCTCCTTACCCGTCCGCGAGACCCCACTGATGATCGATCCGCAAGAGCACTTCAGCTTACCTCGGAGCGAATACACAAACCCGCGCCGATGCTGCGGACTGAGCGTACGGCGCGCTTTCCAGCAGCGCTCCATTTGCTCCAACTGCCTCAGCGTGTAGAACCTCGGCGCGTCCGGAAACTCGAACACGCGTTCCTCGTTCGACTCGAAATTCCTCAGCGTTAGCGTCAGCGTGCGAGCCATCGCGGGGATGCGATCATGCCACGTCTGCGCCGTGCCATGCCCGACCCGCTTGGCGACCTCCTCCATCCCCAAGCCTCGCCGCACGATCATGTCGAACACCCGATCCGCGAGCGCCTGACACCCCTTCTTCTTAGCCCACTGCAGCGTCCGCGCATCCTGCTCCAAGCCCCACGGAAACCTGCACGGCCAGCGGCCCCGCTCGGCCCGCGCCCATTTGGATTTCCGCACGCCTTCCGCGAACTGATCGCTCTCGGCTTTGCTCAGCACGTTGGTGATTCCCAAGAGCGTCAACCCAGTCGCCGTGTGAATGGCGACTTGCTCGCCGAGGAAGAAGAACTTCTTCCTTGGAATGGCCGCGTTGAGGATGCGCACGGCGCGGTAGCCGTCCTCCGGATCGCGGACCCAGCGCGAGCGATGCGCCACCATCACCGCGTCCCACGCGTCGCCCGTCGCGTCGCGCAGCAACTTATCAAACTCTTCCCGCTCCGGATCGCCGCCGATCTTGCCTTTCGTGGCGCTCTCCTCCATCACGTACCTACGTGCGATCCGAAAGCCCTTCGCCGCGCATGCTTGCTCAATGTCGCCCATCTGGATTTCCAAGCTTGGCTTATCTGGCGTTGCCTGTTGCCCGCTGCTCACGCGCACGACGGCCGCGACCCGCAATTGCGATGTGCTCATCACGTTCTCCCGATTTCCTGATGCCAATTCTACCCGGACCCGTGAAAAAGGCCGCAGCGTCGCGGCCCTGAACCCGATGCTAGCGATGGCTTTGTAGAGCGCTGTGATACGCGCGCAGCTTGCGCCTGTATTCGCGCCGTCGCCGAGCTTCGTCGCGGAGCTTCAACAGGAAGCTTGATCCGGCGAGCGCTAGGCCGAACCCGGCGAGCGCGGCACACGCCACAACGTCTGGGGCGATCATGCTTGCCCCCTTTCGTTCAGCAACGCACGCCGCTCGGCCTCGTCCTCCGCGTCGAAGCGCACGACCACGGACCATGCCTGGGTGCTAGATTCTGTGACGAAGGGACTTTCGATTAAAACTTGCCTCAGCATTTCCGCGAGTTCGCGGCGGCTTACTGGGTTGGGCACGCGATTGAGTTCGCGGTCGATTGCCCAACCGCATTCATCCGCTCCTGCTGTATGATCCGTCATAGGCATGATTCAACTCCTTACGTTGAATTGCGCTTAGCGGCGCGCTGACGCTCTGAACGTCGGCGTTGCCGCGCTCCGGCCGGAATGGCCAGAGCGCCGCTATGATGCCATGCCTGGGTTAAACCTCTGAAATTACTGGCTTTTCAAGAGCCTAGAACGGCCGTCCTTTGGCCGTTGGCTGTCTG
>DATJVX010000016.1:0-34848 GCA_035501595.1 Casimicrobiaceae bacterium
CGCGTACAACCGCTACACCCATGACGTGGACCGGCTCGCGACGCGCTTCGAGACCTTCATCGAGGAGTTCACCAACATCCTGCAGCGGCAGGGTTGAGGCGGCAGGCCATGAGGATGCGCAAGTCCATCCACCAGATCAACGTCGTTCCGTACATCGACGTGATGCTGGTGCTGCTCGTGATCTTTATGATCACCGCGCCCCTGATCAATCCGGGCGTGGTCGAGCTCCCGAGCGTGGGGCGGCAGCTCACCGCCCCGGTCGAGCCGCTCAGGATCTTCGTGCGCACCGATCAGTCGCTGAGGCTGCAGGACGGCCCGACGGCGCCGGTCCGCATCTCGCGAGACGAGCTCGTCGCCCGCATTCAGGAGCTGCAGGCCAAGAGCCCCGATCGCGCGGTCGTGATCGCAGCCGATCGCGCCGTGCGCTATGAAGAGGTGGTCCGCGTGCTCGACCTGCTGCAGCAGAAGGGCGTGCGCAAGGTCGGCCTGCTGCTGCAGCCCGCGCCCATCTCGCGCTAAGCCAAGGCGATGCCTCCGTCGCGCGAGCGCCCGCGTTGGTCGGCCGCCAAGTGGGCAGCTGCGATCCTGGCCGTCGCGGTGCACGTGGGGTTCGTGCTGTTTCTGATCTTCAGCGTCAGCTGGCAGAGCACCAAGCCCGAGCTCGTGACCGCCGAGCTCTACACCGAGAAGGCCGAGCCCAAGCCGCAGGAGGTCCCCAAGGCGCAGCCCGAGGAGCCGAAGCCGGCTCCCGAGCCGACGCCGCCGCCGGAGCCGCCCAAGCCGGCGCCGGAGCCCCCGAAGCCGGCTCCCGAGCCTCCCAAGCCTCCACCGGAGCCACCGAAGCCGCCCGAGCCGACCAAGGCGGAGATCGCGCTCAAGGAAAAGCAGGAGAAGCTCAAGAAGGAGGAGGCCGAACGCGAGCGCAAGGAAGCCGAGAAGCGCGAGGCCGACAAGAAGGCGCAGGCCGAGAAGCGCCTCGCGGAAGCCCGCGAGCGCCAGGCGCGCGAAGCGCAGGCCCTGCAGGCCTCGGCGGAACGCGAGCGCGAGCGCCAGCAGAAGATCGCCGCCGACCAGGCGCGAGCGAAGGCCGATGTGGACTACGTCCGGCGCATTCAGGCGAAGATCCGAGGCAACGTGATCGTCCCGCCAGACCTGAACGGGAATCCGGAGGCGATCTTCGACGTGGTCCAGCTCCCCACGGGCGAGATCATCGACGTGCAGCTGCAGAAATCGAGCGGCGTGCGCGCCTACGACGAAGCCGTGCAGCGCGCGATACTCAAATCCTCGCCGCTGCCGCGCCCCGACTCGCCGGACATGTTCCGCCGCAGCCTGACGCTGAAATTCCGTCCGCTGGACTAGACCCCGTCAACCTCTCGCGTGCTTCTCCATGATCTGCACCGTCGCCCAGCTCCAGTCGGGTCGCTGCTCGACGAGGTGCTTGAAGGAGAGCGTGTAGACCGAGTTCGCGGTCGTCAGGATGACGTGGCGTCCTTCGGCGTATTCGGGCGTAGGCACGATCAGCGTCTTCATCGCGAGCGGCTTGTCGGGCCGCGACGGCGGCGGCAGATACAACCCCTCGAAGCGTTCGCCCATCGTGGAGAGATCCAGGCCGTCGACGACGTAGCCCATGTCCTCGTTCGGCTTGCGCTTTGCGGCCAGCGTCACGGCGACGACGCGCTCGGCTATGATGTTGACGCCCGCCTCCACTTCCTCGTTGGAGAGCTTGTTCAAGCGCCGCACGACACCGAGCAGCCAGAGGTTGCCGTCGGATTGCCGCACCGCGACCAGGCCGCCCAGCGTGAGGCTCTGTCCGATTCCGCCGGTGGCCGCGATCCTCAGGCCCGCGACGCTGCGATCCTTCACCTCCCACATCGGATCGCTCCAGTTCGACAGGCTGGCGGCGAGTGAGTCGTCCTCGGCGGCCTGCTTGCGCCGCACCCGCGGCGCGCCCGCGACGGGGAAGACTTCGATCTGCTCTCCGGCCGAGTCCGGCGTCGCTTCGGCAGCCGACTTCGCCGCGAGGTCGCGGCAGATGCGCGCCAGGCCGATGCGCACCCGGGCCGACACGGCCACCGCCGTGCGCGGGTCGCGACGCAGGTCGAGCACCGAGGCCGGAGACAGCGCCGGCTCGATCTTGCGCAGGACCGCCAGCCGCTGCTGATTGATCGCCGCGACCGGTCCCTGGTCGGTCGCCTCCGAGTCGCGCAGCGCCACCACCGCGCGACCCATCGCCTCGGCGAGCGGCGTCGTGTCCAGGTAGCGCAGCACCGAGCCGCGATCGTTGCCGTTGCGGCGGCTCAAGCCCGTGCGGCCCGCGAGATCGACGAAGAAGCCCTCGAGCGACTTCGGGATCGGCTCGAGGGCGAGCCTGCGGCTCCAGGCTCGCAGCTGCGAGGCCGCCCAGTCGATCTCGGCGGGGCCCAGGTTGCCCGTGTTGAGCTGGTGCACGAGCAGCACGTAGACGTATTCCTGCTCGACCGACCAGGGCTGGGCTCCGGCGCCTGCCGCCGGCAGCGCCACCGCCTGCCGGTCGAGACCAAGCTCGCAGGATCGCAGGTAGATCTGGTGCAGCTCCATCCACTTGGCCGGTATCCAGCGCTCGTACTTGAAGACGCGCAGCTTCGCGTCCGTGCCGTGGAAATGCACCAGGCGCACGAAGAGCAGCGGCAGCACCGACTTCCAGCGCGCGTTGCTCTCGGCGAGCGCAGCCTCCAACGCCGCCTGGTAGACCATCATGAAAGCCTGGCTCATCTCCCAGAGCGCCTGCCAGATGCGATCGGCGAGCTTGGGCGACATCTCGGCATTCTCGATGTACTGCTTGATGAGCTGGCGGCGGTCCGCGCCGAGCGCTGCATCAACGAACTCGATGGCGCCCACGCGGTGCAGGTCCATGGCGGAGCCCTTGCGCGTGGCTTCGAGCGCGCGCACCACGTGCTGCTGCCGTCCGATCACGTCGAGCGCGGGAAGCTGGCGCAGCCACGCCGCGGCACTCTTGGCGCTGCTCAAGGGGTCGTCGACGTTGACCTGCGGCGTGAGGAAGCTGAGCGCTTTCATGAGATCGGGTTACCGCCGCCCTGCGGAAATCGCCGGCGGGGCCGGCCGCGCGGACAGAGGTCGCAGCAGCGCCTTCCGCTCTGGCCGGGCCGTGGTGTTCTGGATCATAATCGCTGCCGGTCGGCGAGTCGCGCGAATATTCGCTAACGCGAGCTCGCGGCCGGGTCGAAAGGATGCCGCGCAGCCCGTTTCGGAAGGATCGCTCTCGTCATGTCGCCACAAGGAATCTTCGCACGCTCGCTCGCGCTGGCTTCGGCCGTGGCCGCCGTGTTCATCGCGCCATCCGGAATTACCCTGGCTCCCGCTGCCGATACCGCGCCCACACCGCCATCAAGCAAGTTGGATGCCACTATGTCTCAGCTGCAAATCACCGACACAACGGTCGGCAGTGGGGCCGAAGCCGTGAAGGGAAAGGTCGTTGTTGTTCACTACACGGGTTGGCTCTACGATCCGGTCGCCCCCGACAAGAAGGGGCGCAAGTTCGACTCCTCGCTCGACCGGGCAGAGCCGTTCACCTTCCCGCTCGGGTCCGGCCGCGTCATCAAGGGTTGGGACGAAGGGGTCGCCGGAATGCGCGTCGGCGGCAAGCGCACGCTCGTCATTCCGGCCGCGATGGCCTACGGAAGCCGGGGTGCGGGCGGGGTGATTCCGCCCGATGCGACCCTGCTCTTCGACGTGGAGCTGCTCGGAGTCCGGGACAACTGATCGGCCCCCAGCCACTCTTCGTTTGAAGCTGTCGTAAACAAGGACGATCGGGCGCCTGCAACGCCCTGTCGGCTTCAACATGACCTCCTGCGGCAGGGCAGCCGCAATTTTGCGCCATCGCCCGCGGTCGCGTCGCGCGTCCCGCGCCTACCAGTACGCCTCGAGCGTGTAGTGCCCGGGCTCGCGGCGTCGATGCCGCCGCATCCCGCGCTGCTCGAGCAGGGCCTGGGTGTCGCGCAGCATGTCGGGGTTGCCGCAGAGCATCGCGTGAGCGTTCTCGGCGGTAAGCGGCAGCCCCGTCCACGCTTCGAGCCGGCCATCGCGAATCGCATCGGTGATCCGCCCCGGGAGGGCGCCTCGACGCGTCTCGCGACTGACCAATGGCGCGAACGTGAAGCGCCCGGGGCGCTCGCGGCCGATGCCCGCGATCGTGTCCGCGTAGGAAAGAT
Organism: Casimicrobiaceae bacterium; assembly: GCA_035501595.1. GTDB lineage: Bacteria > Pseudomonadota > Gammaproteobacteria > Burkholderiales > Casimicrobiaceae > PALSA-1003. The sequence continues at coordinate 4,209 of DATJVX010000016.1, forward strand.
CGGCCGAGTGGCGAACGCCGTGCACGAGCACGACGCGCTCGAACTTCTGCCAGGGCTCCTCGGTGCGCAGGATCGACAGGTACGGGCCGATCCCCGTGCCCGTCGCGAGGCACCACAGCGCTGCGGAGGACGGGAGCTCCGAGACCACGAAGAACCCGTTCGCGCGATCCAGCAGCCACACCGCGTCGTCGGCCTCGAGCGCGGCGAGCCGAGGCGACAGCGGTCCCTCGGGCAGCACGTTGAAGTAGAACTCGTGCGGCCGCGACTGCGGCGGATTGACGAAGGAGTAGGGGCGCCCGAGCATCGGCTCTCTGGCGCCGGGCGGCGCCGGCAAGGCGAGCCGCGCGAACTGGCCGGCGACGAAGCCGATCTCAGGGGCCGCGACCTGGAGCGAGAACAGCCGCTCGGTCCATCGCCTCTTGGCCGTCACTTTGCCTTCGACCCACTTGCTCATCGTGCGGCGTTCGCGCGCGGTAACATTTCGGTCATTATGCCAGCCCCGAAATCGGCTCTCGTCGCGGGCGATTCGATCTACCTGCGCCGTCCGCGGCGCAGCGACGCCGCGCGATTCGTCGCTGCGGTTCGGGACAGCGCGCGCCTGCATCGCAACTGGGTCCAGGCCCCGTCGACGCCTGCGCGCTTCGCGAAGTATCTCGCCCGCTTCGCCGCCGCGGCGTCGCGCCGGGCGACGAGCGCGACCCACGTGGGGCTGCTCGCGTGCCGGAGCGCGGACCACGTCCCGGTCGGCGTGTTCAACCTGAGCGAAATCGTGCGCGGCGCGTTCCGGAGCACTTACCTCGGCTACTACGCGCTCGCGCCTCACGACGGCCGCGGCTACATGGCGGAAGGCCTCGCGCTGGTGCTGCGCTTCGCGTTCGGTCCCATGAAGCTGCATCGAGTCGAGATCAACATCCAGCCCGCGAACCTGCGCTCGATCGCTCTCGCCCGGCGCGCGGGATTCCTGCGCGAGGGCTTTTCGCGCCGCTACGTGAAGCTCGGCGGACGCTGGCGCGATCACGAGCGCTGGGCGCTCACCGTCGAGGACTGGCGCGCAGCGCGCGCACGGCGCCGATGAGCGGCCGCCCGAGCTGCGCCCTCGCCGCCGCGCTCCTCGTCTGTGCCTGCGCGACCTCGGAGGACCGCTACCGGCTCGACCAGCCCCGCAGCGGCGCCGGCGTCGAGCTGCCTCCATACGGCATGCGCGAGGAGTGCTTCACCCTCGAGGCCGACGACCGCATCGACTTCTACTTCGCGAGCACGGCCGCCGTCGCCTTCAACATCCACTACCACGACGCGAACGCCGTGATCATGCCGATCGAGCGTCAGCGCACCAAGGCGGAGTCGGGCGACTTCGTCGCGGACCGGCGCCAGGTGTACTGCATGATGTGGGAGGCGGGCGCGGAGCCGGCGATGATCGACTACCGGATCCGCCCGCTGCCGAAGCGCTAGCCGGGACGGCGCCAAGAAGCGCGGGGAGAAGGCCTACAGCTCCTGATAGCTGTAGGTGCGGCCGTGCTCGACCTCGCCCACGACGAGCCTGTCGACGATCTTCGCGGCGACGACCGCAGGCGCGACGAGGCGGCCGTCGCGGTGGAAGCCCTTGAACATCTCGACGCTGGGCAGCTCGTCGGGCGAGTGTGAGCGCGCGAGGCTCTGCATGTCGGTGTCGATGACGCCCGGCCGGATCGTGATCGCGCGAAACGTCTTCGCCTGCTGCTCGGCGGCCAGCATCCGGGTGAGCATCTCCATGCCCGCCTTGGCCACGCAGTACACGCTTTCGCCCGGCAGCGTGTTCTGCGCGGCACCGGACGAGACGTTGATGAGCCGGCGCGGCAGCGACGGATCGGCGAAGACGCGGCAGAAGAGATTGGCGAGATTCACCACGGCGGTGAGATTCACGCCGATCGAGGCCGCGACGTCTCCGGAAGCGAGCCGCCCGAGCGTTCCGACGGGGCCCGCGATCGCGGCATTGTTGACGAGGCACACCGACGCGGGATGCTTGCCGGCGAGCGCCGCGAACGGCGCAGCGAGCGCCTCGTCGACGCGCGCGGCGTTTGCGAGGTCGAAGCGGGCGAGCGAATAGTTCGCGCCACCGAGCCCGGCATGGCTCGATCGCCCGACGCCGAGCACGAGAAAGTCGCGCTCGAGAAGCGCGGCGGCGAGCGCGGCGCCGAGTCCGCGCGAAACACCGGTCACGATCGCTGCATGCATGCCTGGTCCTCCGTTGCCTACCGATGCGAGCCGAACGATATCGCGACCGCCGCGACGACGATGATCGCGATGACGAGCAGGCTGAGCTTGACCCAGCTCTTGGGATATTCCCCCTGGATCGAGCCGGTGACGCCGTTCATCAGCGCCTGATAGGCGCGCGCGCCGTAACCGTAGGTGAGCAGCCACACGGGCGCGAGGATGTGCTTGAACGTCTGCCCGGAGTAGCTCGTGCGCACCTGGAGATTGCGATAGGTGTCTCCCGCTATCTGCGCGGCGCACAACTGCCTGAGCTGCGCGTCCATCGCGTCGCGCGCCGCCTTCGCCGCCGCGACGAGATCGATCTGGTAGCGCTCCACCAGCCAGCCTGCGACGTACCCCGGGTCGTAGGGCTTGAGCTCCTTGGTCGGGAACGGCTCCACGCCGCGAACGAGGTTCGGATGCACGCCCACGGAGGCGCAGACGAGATCGTCGTCGAAGAAATGCGACACCTGCCCGGCGGCCGGCTCCCAGCGCACGTGCTGCACCTGCCGTGCCTGCACCCGGCCGCTCCCGTCGGTGTAGCTCTCGGTGGTGTAGTAGTAGTGGCCCGCCTCCGCCGTCCACGTGGCCTCGGCCTGCGCATCGAAGGTCCAGTAGGGAACGTACACGCCCTTGACGGTGTCGGTGAGCGCCCGGCGCTTGAGCGCGTTCGGCGCGAGCCAAAGCTTGCCGTACCAGGCGCGAATCCCGTCGCGGGCGCGGTCCTCGCTGACCTTGAACGGCAGCACGCTCTCCGGCCGGAACGATTCCTTGGCCTGCTCGTAAGGCACGAGCTGCGCGGAGCCGCAGAACTCGCAGAGCTGGGCCTGGCGCACCGGATCGAGCACGGAGATCGCCTGGCAGCTCTGGCATTTGACGCAGCGCTTGTCGGCCTTCCAGCCGCGCGCGTCGTCGCTCAAGCCCCGCAGCGCGGCCACCAGGTCGTGCTCGACGATCTTGCCCGTGTCGGCATCGAGCGTCGCCGGCGAGCTCGTGCCGCAGAAGGGACAGACGAGGGCCTGCTTCGCCGGATTCCACAGCGCCTCGGCACCGCACGCGGGACACGCGAACTTCGCGAGCGCGGCCGTCTCGGGTGGCGGCGCCGCGCTCACGACCGGTCGAGCGGGCGGGACGACCGCGCTCCTAGCGCGGGAAGTAGCCGATCACGCGCCATTGTCCATCGGCCTCGTGTTCGAGCGTCACCGACTCGACGCCGCTCGACTTCCTCGCGAAGCTGGTCCGGAACAGGATCTGGGCGTATTCGCCGTCGGGCAGCCCGGCGACCTTGCTCTGGAAGCGCGCGGGCCCGATCGTGCGCTGCGTGGGCCGGCCGGTGATCCCCTGCGAGTCCTTGAGCTCCTTGGCCCACAGCTCGGCCGAGAGGGCGGTCTGGAACTTCTTTCCCCCGGCGTTCCACGCGCCCTGCGCATCGCCGCGGTCGATGAACGCGAGCCAGGCCCGCGCCGCGCTCTGCACGGCGACCGTTCGCGGGTCCTGGCCCGCCGCGCTCGCCGCGAAGGCCAGCAGGCACAGCGCGGCGGCCAGCCGCAGCATGATGGGACGCATTCGCGTACCGCTTCAGGAGTGGAGAAACTGGTCGACCGCGGCGCGCGTGACGCGCCACTGGGTTCCGATCTTCTTGCCCTTGATGTCGCCGGATTCGAGGCTCGCCATCACGTCGGCCTCGCCCACGCCGAGAATCTGCGCCACCTGCGCCGGCGTCAGCAGCTCGGGCGCCGCGGTGGGCTGCGCGGCGCCGGGCGCCTGGATACCCGGTGTCGCCTGCGCACCGAGGATGCCGCCCGGCTGATTCATCATCTGCTGCGCCATCGCCATCCCGGCGGCGACCTGCGCACCCAGGCCGCCGACTCCGCCGTCGCTCTTGCTTAGGCCCTGGGCCATCTGGAACTTCACGTAGTCGTTGAGATTGCCCACCGCCGCCATGCTCGAGCGCTTGTCGATCGCCTGCTCGACCTCGGGCGGGACCGACACGTTCTCGACTACGAAGCTCGTCACCTCGAGGCCGTACTTCGCCTTGGTCTGCGGGTTGATCAGCGGCAGCAGCGCCTCTCCCAGCTCGGCGTATCGCTGCGCGACGTCCAGCGCCGGAATCTTCGCCGCGGCCAGCGCTTCGGAGAACACGCTCACGATACGCGAGCGCATGGTGTCGTTGAACTCGTCGAGCCGGAAGTGATCGTCGGTGCCGGCGACCTCCTTCAGGAAGAGCTTCGGCTCGACGATCTTGAAGTCGTAGATGCCGAAGGCGCGCAGGCGCACGACGCCGAAGTCCTGATCACGCATCATGACCGGGTTCGCCGTGCCCCATTTGTTGCCGGTGAAGAGCCGGGTGACGACGAAGTACACGTCGGCCTTGAACGGGCTCTCCAGGCCGTACTTCCATCCCTGCAGATCGGACAGGATCGGGATGTTGTCGGTCGTGAGCGAGTACTTGCCGGGGCCGAAGCTGTCGCCGAACTGCCCCAGGTAGACGAACTGCGCGACCTGCGACTCCCGCACGACGAGTTGTGCGCCGCGCTTGATCTCCTTGTCCTCGTCGGGGAAGCGGAACGAGAGCGTGTCGCGCGAATCATCCGTCCACTGGATGATGTCGATGAACTGCTTGCTCAGGAAGTCGAGGATGGCCATGGGGCTGCGACCGGAGTCCGCGAGCGCTGCTATTTCTTCGCCGCGAGCTTCTTCGCTTCGAGCTCGCCCTTGTCGATCTCGCTCTCGAGCTGCGAGAGCGGAATTGCGCCGGGGATCATCGATCCGTCGGCGAACACGAGCGTCGGCGTCGCCACGACGTGCAGCTTTTCGCCGAGCGCGGCGGTCTCCTTGATCGGCGTCGGGCAGTCGCCCTTGTTGTCCGGGAGCTTGCCGGAGGCGTAGAACTCGTCCCAGGCCCTGGCCCGATCGGGCGCGCACCAGATGATCGCCGACTTGCGCGAGGCGTCGGGGTGGAGCTGATCGATGGGGAACAGGAAGGTGTAGATCGTCACGTCGTTCAGCTGCTTCACGTCGCTTTCCAGGCGCTTGCAGAACGGGCAGTCGGCGTCGGCGAAGATCGCGAACCTGCGCGACCCGTTGCCCTTGACCCGCTTGAAAGCGAGGTTGAGCGGCAGCGAGTCCCAGGCGACCCGGTTGAGCTCGCGCTGCCGCGCCTCGGTCAGGTTCTTCTTGGTGTTCGCGTCGTAGATCGCGCCTACGATCACGTAGTTGACCCCGGCGTCGGTATACACGAGCCGATCGTCGAACTGGGCCTCGTAGAGACCGAAGTACGGGGACTTGGCCACGTTGGTGACGAGCGCTCCGGGGAATTTCCCTTCGAGGAGCTGCTTCACCGTGGCGAGCTCGTTGCTCGCGGCCTTGGAGGCGTCGGCGCCCGCGTTCTGCGCCATCGCCGGCGAAAGCGCCGCGAGAAGCGCGGCGAGAATGAGGCTGAGCAGCGTCGATCGCATTGCAACTCCGAATCGAAGTGGGGCGACAGTTTAGCGCAGAGCGGGCTGGGCCAGTAGCCGCCGCAGCGCGGGCACCGCAGCCACCGCACGCATGCCGCCGTTGCGCAGGCGTCGGAGCGAGGGCGGCTCGAACAGTCGGAACAAGCCGTCGGTCACGAATTGCATCGCCAGCACGGGCGCCGCGCGTCTGCGGGCATAGCGCTCCAGGAACAGCGCCGCCCCGGCGTCACCGGCGCCGCGGCTGGCAGCCAGAGCGCCCGCGAGCGCGGCGGCGTCTCCGAAGCCCAGGTTCAGCCCCTGCCCGGCCAGTGGATGCACGCCGTGCGCTGCGTCGCCGACGAAGGCAAGCCGATGCGCGACGACGGATGGCAGCCGGAGAAACGAGAGCGGAAAGCCCATGGAGGGCGTGATTGCGGCAAAAGTTCCAAGCGCGCGATCGCCTTCCTCGGCGACCCGCGCGGCGAGTGCGGCGGGATCGAGCGCCGAGAGCTCGCTCGCCAGCGCGTCGGGCGCAGACCAGACGATCGAGACCCGCCGTCCGGGAAGCGGCAGCCAGGCGAGCACGCCCTTCGCTGCGAGAAACCACTGAAAGGCGCGGCCACGATGAGCGCGCTCGGCGGCAAAATTGGCGACGATCGCCGTCTGCCCGTACGGCCGGGGCTCGACGCCAATCCCCGCTTCCCGCCGCAGCCACGACCGCACGCCGTCGGCGCCGACGATCAGCCGGGCGGACAGGCTGCGGCCGTCGGCGAGCGCGAGCTCCACGGCTTCCACGCGCCAGGCGACCGATGCCGGCTCCGCGGGCGCCAGGATCTCGATGGATCCCGCGCCGCGCACCGACTCGAGCAGCGCCGAGGCGAGCTCACGGTGCTCGACGATCCACGCGAGGGCTCGCTCGCCCAGCTCGTAGGCGGAAAATCGCAACTCGCCGCCGTCGTCGCCGCGCACGTCCATGCTCTCGATCGGCGTGAGCCGCTCCGCGGGCAGGCGCTGCCACGCGCCGATCGCGCGCAAGAACTCCGCGCTGCCCGGGCTGACCGCGTAGACGCGGGCGTCCCAGTCCTCGTCGCCTGCCGGCCCGTCGAAGACCGAGAGCGGCGCGCGATCGACGAGCGCCACCGAAAGCTGCTCCCGCGCGAGCGCGGCGGCGAGCGCGAGCCCCACCGGTCCCGCGCCGAGCACGATGACGTCGCGATCCGTGCGTGCGCCGCTCATGACGGCTTGTGCTCCAGCACCTCGATCACGTGGTTCTGGTTGGTGTAGATGCACAGGTCGCCGGCGATGGTGAGCGCCTGCTTGACGATGTCGGCGGCGCTCAGGCTCGTGTGCTCGAGGAGCGCCCGCGCCGCGGCCTGCGCGTACGCGCCCCCGGACCCGATCGCGACGATCCCGTGCTCCGGCTCTAGTACGTCGCCGGAGCCGGTGATCACCAGCGACGTCGAGGCGTCGGCGACCGCCAGCATCGCCTCGAGCCGCCGCAGGACGCGATCGGAGCGCCAGTCCTTGGCGAGCTCCACCGCGGCGCGCTGAAGCTGCCCCTGGTGCTTCTCGAGCTTCGCCTCGAAGCGCTCGAAGAGCGTGAACGCGTCCGCGGTCGCTCCCGCAAAGCCGGCGAGGACGCGGTCCCCGTAGAGCCTGCGCACCTTGCGCGCGGTCGCCTTGATCACGACGTTGCCCAGTGTCACCTGCCCGTCGCCGCCGAGCGCGACCGAAGCGGCGCGCCGCACCGAGAGGATCGTCGTGCCGTGAAAGATTTCCATGGATCGCGAGCGCCGCTTCCGCCCCGGCGGAGCGCCCGAGAGCGCTCTACTGAACGGCTTTGATGAAGTGCCGCGGCGAAATGCCGATGAGGAGCAGCAGGGCGCGGATGATCGGCGTCGCGCCGGCGATCTGCACGGTCTTGCGCTGGGCCTCGGTGCGGATGATCGCGTTGAGCAGCGCGCCGGCGCAGACGAAGTCGACGCGCTCCACGGCGGTCATGTCGATCGGGACGACGCTACGGCCTTCCTTGAATTCGTTGAGCTTCGCGAGCTGCGCGTCGGACGGTCCGACCATGACGCCGGTCAGCGCCAGCGCCTCGGGGCGCTCCGCGACCGCGACCGGCGCACCCGCGCGCAAAGCGGGGGCATCCGCGGAAAGCGGCGGTTCCCAGGAGGGCGGGGACATCTCGAACGCGACGGCGAACTCGACCGCCCGGTCCTCGAACTCCGCGCGCTCGTTCTGCCATTGCAGCAGCTCGAGAAGCAGCGTCCAGAATCCTTCGCCGGCCTCGCGCCCGTGCTTCGCCGCGCCTTCGAGCGCGTGGCGGATCTTCTCCGGATGCTGCAGCGCCAGCGCGTAGTGGCGCTTGCGCAGCGCGGCGAGCCCCTTCGCGAGGGCCTTCGCTCCGAGGTCGTCGGCGCCGGTGAGCGAGCCGAGATCGACGCGGATCTGCGATTGCTTCTGCGCCGCCGCAAGCATGTTCTCGATCTGCGGCGCGTGGGCGGCGGAGAGCTTTCCCGAGAGCGCGAAGTAGCCTCCCGTGGGCGGGCGCGCGCCGGGGCGCGATTGCGGCGTGCGCTCCTCCCAGGCGGGCGCCGAGCGCTCGAAGGCCACGACGTATTGCAGCGCGAGTTGGTCGAAGGCCACCCGGTCGTTGGCGCGCTGGAGGAGGTCGAAGAGGCCGAGCCACGCGAGCGGCGAGCCTTTCGCGTCGCGATCCTCGGCGATTCCCTCCGCGAGCACCGACCTCGCGTGCACCGCCTGCCCGTTGGCGTAGAGCAGCGCGGCATTCTCCAGGACGGCGCACAGTCCGGGATTGGCTTCTGCGACTTCGATCCCCTGTCCGCCCGCGCCGGAGAGCTCGATCAGGCTCGAGGGCCCGGTGACGGTGATCGCCCGAGGATCCAGCACGCTGGGCTCGGGCGTCGGCGACGACGGCGCGGGCGCGCGGCCCTTGACCGAGGCCGCGACCTCCCGGGCCGAAGCCGACGGGTGCGCGAGCCTCGCGCGCGCGTCGTGCCGCGGCGTTAATTCGGGCTTGACGCGCTCACTGGACTTGTTCTTGCCCGGAGATTTCGGAAACAGCGGGAACGCCATCGGACGTAGCATGCCCTTCGCGGGTAGCCGACACCCATTATGTCTCCTTTCCCCGGGCGGGAACAAGGAGCCTCCGGTCGAACGGGCGCCACCGACCCGGAAGCCGCCCGGCTCGCGCCACCATCAAGCGCGGGACAGATTCTCCGCCGCGAATTCCCAGTTGATGAGCTTGTCGATTACGGCTTGTAGATAATCGGCGCGCCGGTTCTGGTAGTCGAGATAATAGGCGTGCTCCCAGACATCGACCGTGAGCAGGGGGATGCTGCCCTTGGTGAAGGGGGCTTCCGCGTTGGGCGTGCTCACGACCTTGAGGGCACCGCCATCGGCGACGAGCCACGCCCAGCCGCTGCCGAATTGCTTCGCGCCGGAGGAAGCTAGCTTCTTCTTGAGAGTCTCGAGGCCGCCGAAAGCGTCGATCTTGGAGGCCAGGTCGCCCGTCGGACCGCCTGCGCCGTGAGGCTTGAGCGAGCGCCAGTAGAAGGCGTGATTCCAGGCCTGTCCCGCGTTGTTGAACAATTCCGCATGCTCGGGCTTGCCCGCCGTGGCGAGCACGATCCGCTCGAGAGCCTGCCCCTCGAACTCGGTGCCGGCGATCAGTTCGTTGGTCTTGTCGACGTAGGCCTTATGATGCTTGCCGTGATGAAGCGCGACGGTTCGCGCCGAGATGATCGGAGCGAGAGCGTCCTCGGCATAGGGCAGGCGCAGCAACGCGTGGGGTGTTGCCGTTTCGAGTGCAGCCAGTGTGGCCATGAGTCTTCTCCGATGGATGAGGCGAGGTCTTCCGCTTGGACGTAGGACTGCGGACGACACGCTGGTGGATCGGCTCGCCCGCGCTTGCTACAATCGTCATCGACAGCGCCGCGCCTCGGGAGTTTCGCGGCGCTGTTCGTAGGTTTCGGTGTTGCCAACGGCGCAAGGGGGAAGGCATGAAAAATCCGCTCGACTCGCTTTGGGGCACGATCATCTCCGGTCTAGTGCTTACGGTGATCCTGTACTTCATCGTGAAGCATCTTCTCGGCTGACGGAGGCGACGGCAATGGACTACGTACCGGCACTCGCGAGGTGGCTCCATTTCATGGCCGGCGTCATGTGGATCGGCCTGCTCTACTACTTCAATTTCGTCCAGGTCCCCGCGTTGAAGGCGGCGGCCGCCGACGGCACCGCCGGGGGGATCACGAAGCACGTGGCCCCGCGCGCCCTGCTCTACTTCCGCTGGGGCGCGGTCGTCACCTGGCTCGCCGGGGCGACGCTGCTCTCCGACAAGTTCGTCGACGCGTTCACGCTGCGCCACGGGATGGCCGGGATCGGCGTCGGTGCATGGCTCGGGACGATCATGCTGTTCAACGTCTGGGTCCTGATCTGGCCGAATCAGCAGAAGATCCTCGGCCTGAAGCCGGCGACCGACGAGGAGAAGAACGCGGCGCGACGCGTCGCTTTCCTCGCCTCGCGCACCAATACGGCGCTGTCGATTCCCATGCTGTTCTTCATGGCCGGCGGCTGGTCGCATCGGGCGATCTTCTTCGGGATGTAGGGCGGCCGGCGCTCCCGCGGGACGAGTTTCATGCCGCGGGGAGAACGGCGCCGCGGCGGGCGCAGCGGCGGGCGATCCCAAGCAAAACGGCCCGGTGCTCCGGGCCGTTCGTCTGGCGATCCTCGCGGATCCGCAGTGTCTCAGCGGGGCTCGCGGCCGCCGCTCAGTCGCCACTCAGTCGCCATAAAGCTTCTGGACGCGCTCGCGGCGCTCCTGCGCCTCGAGCGACAGCGTCGCGGTCGGGCGCGCGAGGAGCCGCGGGATGCCGATCGGCTCTCCGGTCTCCTCGCAATAGCCGTAGCTGCCGTCGTCGATCATGCGCAGCGACTTCTCGACCTTCTTTAGAAGCTTGCGCTCCCGGTCGCGCGTGCGCAGCTCCAGGGTGTACTCCTCCTCCAGCGTCGCGCGGTCCGACGGATCGGTCGTGATCTCGTTTTCGCGCAGGTGCTGTCCGGTGTCGTCGGCGTTGTTGAGCAGCTGCGCGCGCAGCTCCAGCAGCCGCTGCTTGAAGAACGCGAGCTGCGCTTCGTTCATGTACTCGCGCTCGGGCGCTTTCAAGAGGTCCTGCTCGCTCAGGTCCTTGAGCTTCTTTGCGACGCTTTTTGTTGCCACGCTCCCACCTTCCCGCACAGCATTGTTGATCACGCCGGAACCGCCGTTCTTCGAAGCGATCCGTATGACGAGGGCCGCCAGGGCCGCCGGAGGAAACTTCAAATTATAGCGCGAATGACGTTTTGCAAGCACTGGCGCGCCTGGTCCGCCCCGGCGCCCGAACGCCGGAACGCGGCGGCTCCCGGACCGGCCGGCCCGGGGTCCCGTCGGCTCCGTATAATCGACGGGTTGTAAGAATTTCCGATGACCTCGCCGACGTTGACGATCACTCGCCCCGACGACTGGCACCTGCACTTGCGCGACGGGGAGCTGATGCGGTCGGTGGTCGCGCCGACCGCGCGCGTATTCGCCCGCGCGGTCGTCATGCCCAATCTGGTCCCTCCGGTCACCACGGTCGCGGCCGCCGCCGCCTACCGCGAGCGGATCGCCGCGGCACTGCCGCCTGCCTCGCGCTTCGCGCCGCTGCTCACGCTCTATCTCACCGACCGCACGCCGGCGGAGGAAATTGCGGCCGCGAAGCGGAGCGGGTTCGTCATTGGCGTGAAATACTATCCGGCCGGCGCGACGACTCATTCCGACTCCGGGGTCACCGCGGTCGAGCGCGCCTACCCCGCTCTCGAGGCGATGCAGGCGCAGGGCCTGCCGCTGCTGGTCCACGGCGAGACGACTGCGGGCGACGTCGACGTCTTCGACCGCGAGCGCGTGTTCGTGGAAACGACGCTCGCCCGCATCCTGCGCGATTTTCCTGCGCTGAAACTGGTCCTCGAGCACGTCACCACCCGGGAGGCGGTCGATTTCGTCGCGGCGGCCCCGGCGCACGTCGGCGCGACGATCACGCCTCAGCATCTCGTCTATTCGCGCAACGCGCTCTTCGCCGGGGGCTTGAGGCCGCATCGCTACTGCCTGCCCGTGCTCAAGCGCGAGACGCACCGCGCCGCGCTCGTCGCCGCGGCGACGGGCGGCAATCCCAAGTTCTTCCTCGGCACGGATTCGGCGCCCCATCCGCGGCACGCCAAGGAGTCGGCCTGCGGCTGCGCCGGATGCTACACCGCGCACGCGGCGCTCGAGCTCTACGCCGAGGCGTTCGAAGCGGCCGGCGCGCTCGATCGACTGGAGGCGTTCGCGAGCTTCCACGGCCCGGACTTCTACGGCCTGCCCCGCAATCGCGACACGGTCACGCTCGCGCGCGAGCCCTGGACCGTTCCCGCGGAATACGCGATCGGCGGGGAGACGCTCGTGCCGCTCAATGCCGGCGAGACGATGCGCTGGCGGGTCGTCGCCGCGTGACGCGGCGTCGCCGTGCTAACATTCACGTCGCGAAGTCGGCCAGACCGTCGCTGCAGGCCGGGAGCGATCCCGATTCGCCGGCAGAGGAAAGTCCGGGCTCCGCAGAGCAGGATGCTGGGTAACGCCCAGACGCTATAAGCTGCCCGCGCGAGCGGCCGGCGAAGGCGAGGAACAGGGCCACAGAGACGAGTCGCATCCGTCAAACGATGCGGGTGAAACGCGGCAACCTCCATCCGGAGCAACACCAAGTAAGCGGACGCGCATTTGGCATCACAGGCTGCTCGCCGAGTCCGCGGGTAGGTGGCTCGAGCGTCACGGCAACGTGACGCCAAGATGAATGACGGTCATAGCGCGTCCCCTGGGCGCGCCGTAACAGAACCCGGCTTATCGGCCGGCTTCGGCTTGTTTGACCATGGCGCCCCGCGGCGAGAACGTCGCGGGGCGTCGCCTTTCGGCGAGCCGGCGGTGCGCCTCAGCTTGGGGCCCGGCGCCGCGCTCCCGGCCGCCGGGCGTCGCGCAGGATCTCTCGCGCCGCGTTGTGCCCCGGCAGCCCCGACACGCCGCCGCCCGGGTGCGTGCCCGAGCCGCACATGTACAGTCCCTCGAGCGGGCCGCGATAGTTCCCGTGACCGAGCACGGGTCGCGCCGAGAACAATTGATCGAGCGCGAGCACGCCGTGGAAGATGTCGCCGCCGACGAGCCCGAACTCGCGCTCGAGGTCGAACGGCGAGAGCGCCCGCCAGCCGATGACGCTGGCGCGGAAGTTCGGTGCATGCCGGTTCACCGTGTCGATCATCAGCCCGGCGACCTCGTCTTTGGCGTCGTCCCATGACCGGGCTCCCCGGAGCTCGGGATTCGCGTGCTGGCAGAAGAGACTCGCAACGTGCTTGCCCGGCGGCGCCAGCGACGCATCGACCAGCGACGGCACGAGCATCTCGACGATCGGCTCGCGCGACCAGCCCTCGCGGCGCGCGTCGAAATACGCGCGCTCCATGTAGGCGAGCGAAGGCGCCATGACGATGCCCGAGCGCAGATGCGCTCCGTCGCCCGGCAGGCAGGCGAAGTCGGGCAGCGCGTCGAGCGCGACGTTCATGCGGAAGGTCGCGGAAGCGCAGCGGTACGCGGCGATGCGTTGCCGGAAATCGCGATCGAGCGCGTCCGGCGGTATCAGCTCGAGATATAGGAGCTTCGGATTGACGTTGGCGACGACGAACCGCGCCGGCACTTCGCTCCCGTCGCCGAGCACGATGCCGGTGGCACGGCCTCCGCGCAGGCTTACGCGCTGGACGGGACGCCCGGTGAATATCTCGACCCCGAGCGAGCGCGCCTGGCGCGCCATCGCTTCGGTGATCGCGCCCATGCCGCCGAGCGCGTGTCCCCACTGGCCCCGCTTGCCGTTCACTTCGCCGAACACGTGGTGCAGGAGCACGTAGGCGGAGCCGGGGGTGTATGGGCTCGCGAAGTTCCCGACGACCGCGTCGAAGCCGAACGCCGCCTTGATCGGCCCGGACTCGAACCATCGATCGAGCACGTCGCCGGCGCTTTTGGTGAAGAGATCGAGAACGTCCCTGCGCGCCGCGAGGTCGAGCCGCTTCAGGCGGCCGCCGACGTTCCACGCCCGCAGCCAGTCGGCGAGGCCGCCACCGACGTTCGGCGGAGTCTCCAGCGCAAGCGCGCGCACGAGCTCGGCGACGCGGTCGAGCATCGCGTAGTAGTCCGGCAGCGCGGCGGCGTCCCGCGGCGAGAAGCGCGCCACCTCCGACTGCGTCGCGGCCAGTCCGCCTCCGACCTTCAGATAGTCGCCGTCCCCGAGCGGCAGGAAGTTCGCGAGCGTCCGCTCGACGATGGTGAGCCCATGCGCCTCGAGCTCGAGGTCGCGGATCACCTTGGGATGCAGCAGGCTTACGGTGTAGCTGGCCGTCGAGTTGCGGAATCCCGGATGGAATTCCTCGGTGACGGCGGCGCCGCCCACGATGCCCCGTCGCTCGAAGACCGCGACCCGGAGTCCGGCGGCCGCGAGATAGCACGCGCATACGAGGCCGTTGTGGCCGCCGCCGATGAGCACGGCGTCGTAGCGCGCCGCTCGGCTACTCCTCACCCATCCCCGCCGCGACGATCGAGAAGCCACAGTCGACGTACGTAATCTCGCCGGTCACGGCGCTCGCGAGATCGGAGAGCAGGAACGCGGCGACGTTGCCGACTTCCTCGGTGGTGACGTTTCGCCGCAACGGTGCGGTCCGTTCGACGAAGTGCAGGATCTTCGAGAAGCCCCCGATGCCCGCGGCCGCCAGCGTCTTGATCGGGCCGGCGGAGATCGCGTTCACGCGGATGCCCTCGGGCCCGAGCGATTGCGCGAGGTAGCGCACGCTCGCCTCGAGGCTCGCCTTCGCCAGCCCCATGACGTTGTAGTTCGGCATCGCCCGCACGGCGCCGAGGTAGCTGAGCGTGAGCAGCGCGCCGCGCCGCCCGGAGAGCAGCGGCCGAGCGCCCTTCGCGAGCGCGGCGAAGCTGTAGGCGCTCACGTCGTGCGCGGTCGCGAATGCCGTGCGCGAGAGGCCCTCGAGAAAGTCGCCGCTGATCGCCTCGCGCGGGGCGAACGCGATCGAGTGGAGAAGGCCGTCGAGCCCGCCCCACTCGCTTCGCAACGCGTCGAACAGGCCCGCGATGTCCTCGTCGCGGGTGACGTCGCAGGGCAGCACCGGCACCGCTCCGAAGTCGGCAGCGAGCTTGACGACGCGCTCCTTCAACTCGTCGTTGACGTAGGTGAACGCGAGCGCCGCTCCCTCGCGGCGGCAGGCCTGGGCGATGCCATAGGCGATCGAGCGGCTGGAGAGCACGCCCGTGATCAGGATCTTCTTGTCGGCGAGGAAGCCCACGATTCCCGTTCGTTCGCGTCGGCGCCGAGCGGCGCGGCAGCTCCGCTACAGAATGTTCTTCAGGTCCAGTCCGGTGCTGGGCTTGACCACGCCGCAGGCGACGCGGTCGTTGCGCACCCCGAACTCGGCCTTGGGATCGCGATCGATGTCCGCGTAGATGACGACGGAACGGCCCATGACGTCGTCCGGCCGGCCGGTGCCGACCGAGATCGTGCGCAGCGACGTCGAGATGTTGGCGCGGCCTTCCGTTCCCGCGTAGACCTGCGGCAGCTCACCCGTGCGCTTGCCCGTGTTGCCGGCGGCGTTCCATACGGCGCCCGCGCTCGCCGCGTTCGGCGAGCTGCAGTTGCCCACCTCGTGAATGTAGATGCTGTGAAGGCCGGGATAGAGCTCGTAGAAATCGCCGGCCACCGCGACCTTGTCGCCGTTCTGCGTGAACGAGATGTAGCCGTGCACCGTGCTTCCGTTCCTCCCGTCGAGACGGGCGACGCCCATCACGCCCTTGGTCGCGGCCGGAGGCGCTTCCGTGGCCGGCGTGCCGCCGCAGCCTGCGACAAGGAACAGCGCAGCGCAGACGCAGATCCGCCGCACGGTCAGGATTTCTGGATGACGCCGCAGCCGATGCGCGCGCCGGAGTTGCCCGCGGGCTGGCTCTTGTAATCGTCGACATCCTTGTGCACGACGACCGATCTGCCGACGATGTCGTTGGCGCCGCCGCCGCCGATCGTGACGCCGGCCAGCTCCGCGCTGAAGCTCGCATTGCCGCTCGCGTCGGCCTGGAGCATCGGCATGTCGCCGGCGTGATGCTCGGCCGCGTCGGGCGCGCCATGCGGCTTCCCCGTCGGATTGAAGTGGCCGCCCGCGCTCGTCGCGTCGGGCGCGCTGCAGTCGCCTTTTTCGTGCACGTGGAAGCCGTGTCCTCCCGGAGACAAGCCCGAGAGCTGCGCGCTGACGGTCACCTTGTCGCCATGCTGCGCGAACGTGACCGTGCCCTTCGCGGTATTGCCCGCCGTGGGAGCGATCGTGGCCGTCGCGGTCTGGGCCTGCGCGGCGACCGCCGCGTACGCCGCCGTCAGTCCGGCGAGAAAAGATAGAGCTGCCGAGCGTTTCATGCCGCCTCCTGCTGCCTGGTCGTCGCGCCTGAAAAACCCTGGCTCCGTGCGGGCGCCGCGCGATGCCATGATAAGCGAAGCCCGGAGAGCTTGCCAAACCGCGACCGCGCCAAAAGCCGGGACGCGCAGGGATCGACGCGAAGGGCACGGACGCTGGTACCATCGGATGCGCGCCGGATCGAACGCGGAGTGCTTCTGGGGAGGGGCTCCGGCGCGAGGCAACAAGACCCGGCCGACAGAAAATCACGCGGCCCGTCACCCGCTTCAAACTCTAGAAGGGAGAAACCAATGTTTGCACGAATCGGATGCAGCGCCGCCCTGGCGCTCCTCGTACCGCTGTCCGCCTCGGCGAGCAGCCGCTGCGACGCCGTTCTCGCGGCGCTCGCGAGCAAGCTGGTCGACGCGACCTGTGTCGAGAGCACGGACCTCACGACAAACAATCCCGCGACCACCCCCCTCAACGACTCGATTCCGGGCCTGCCGCTGAATGCGTTCATACCGCAGACCGACCGGCTGGTGCTGGTCAACCCGCCGGCGGACGTCACGCCCATCACGGCGCCGGTCCCGGGCATCCAGATCCAGGGCTGGTTCGCGTCGGATCCGGCGCACGAAGGCCGCTTCCTGCTGCGCTTGCCCAACGCGTGGAACGGCCGGCTCGTCGTAGCCGGCACGCCCGCGCAGCGCAGCGAGTTTGCCAGCGATTTCGCATGGAGCGACTATGTGATCCAGAAGGGCTACGCCTACGCATCGCAGAACAAGGGCGTGTACAACTTCTACCTCACGACCAGTGCCGACCCGCTGGGCTGCCGCCTGGCGCCGACCCCGCCGTTCAACAGCTTCTACGTCCACTTCTACGACGACGAGACGGGCAAGCCTTTTACGCAGTGGGCGCAGTACATGCTCGATGCGGCGAAGTTCGCACAGACCGGCGTCGCGACGATGTACGGGAGCCCTCCGCGGTTCACCTATGCCGTCGGCACGTCGAACGGCGGCTATCAGGTCCGGCGCGCGGTCGAACTCGCCCCGCAGCTCTTCGACGGCGGGGTGGATTGGGAAGGCACGTACGTCGACGACAGCCCTCCGAACCTGCTCACGGATCTGCCGCCCGGCGTGCTCAACGAGCCCGACTACGTCGCTTCGGGATTCAACCCGGCGAGCACGGCGGCGAGGAACATCGGCCTCGCGGGCTATCCGCCCGATCTTCTGAACGGCAGCGACTCGATGTGGGTGCGCTACTACACGTCGTACTGGGAGCTGACCGCCTGCCAGTGGCAGAAGCGCCTCGACCCGACCTACAACACCTACGGGACCGACGGCACGGGCCTTGCGACGTACAACTACACCGCGAGACTGTCGGCCTCCGACGTCGGCGCGCAGTTCGCCGCGTTCGCGACCACGGGGCTGATTTTCAAGCCGCTGATCACCGTCGCGGGGACCATGGACGCGCTGCTGCCGATCGATCACCATGCGCGCGCCTATCAACGCGCGGTCGCCGCGAACCAGGCGCTGCTGCCGCCTCTGCTGAGCAAGCTCGCGCCGCCGTATCGGCTCTACGAAGTGCAGAACGGCAACCACATCGAAAGCTACAAGAGCTTCTACCCGTCGCTCGAGTACCTCCTGCCCCACGCGCAGCACGCCTTCGATCTCCTCGTGGCCTACGTGGAGCATCACACGCCGCTGCCGCCGAACCAGTGCGTACCGCGCGGAGGAGCTATCGCGACGGCGCCCGCGCAGCCGGGCCACTGCACGAGCCTCTTCGTCGGGCCGTAAGCGGGCGCAGGCGCCTTCCCGGTTCTCTCGGCTGAGAACCGGACGGCGTAGAATATGACGGCCGCCCCGCGCAGGGCGGCCGTTTTTTCTTCCGCGAGTCCTCCGCCATGTCGCTCATCATGACGCCGTCCGAGATCGTGCACGAGCTGAACAAGCACATCGTCGGCCAGGACGCGGCCAAGCGCGCCGTCGCGATCGCGCTCCGGAACCGATGGCGACGGCAGCAGGTGGGCGAGCCGCTGCGCCAGGAGATCACGCCCAAGAACATCCTGATGATCGGCCCGACCGGCGTCGGCAAGACCGAGATAGCGCGACGCCTGGCTCGCCTCGCCGACGCGCCGTTCATCAAGGTCGAGGCGACGAAGTTCACCGAGGTGGGCTACGTGGGCCGCGACGTCGACACGATCATCCGCGACCTGGCCGAGACGGCGATCAAGCAGACCCGCGAGCAGGAGACGCGCAAGGTGCGCGATCGCGCGGCGGAAGGAGCGGAGGAGCGCGTGCTCGACGCGCTCCTGCCGCCGGTGCGCGAGGTGAACTTCGACGATATGAAGCCGGTCGACTCCGCCACCCGGCAGAAGTTTCGCAAGATGCTCCGCGAGGGCAAGCTCGACGACAAGGACGTCGAAGTCGAGGTCTCGGTTTCGCCGGCGCAGATGGAGATTCTCGCCCCTCCGGGCATGGAGGATCTCACCAGCCAGATCCAGGGGATGTTCCAGCAGATGTCGGGAGGGCGGCGCAAGCTGAAGCGCCTGAAGGTCGGCGAGGCGATGAAGGCGCTGATCGAAGAGGAAGCGGCAAAGCTCGTCAACGACGACGAGCTCAAGGCCAAGGCGCTGGGCAACGTCGAGCAGAACGGCATCGTATTCCTGGACGAGATCGACAAGATCGCGAGCCGTCAGGAAGCCGCAGGCGCCGACGTCTCCCGCCAGGGCGTGCAGCGCGACCTGCTGCCGCTGGTCGAGGGCACGACCGTGGCCACCAAGTACGGAATGATCAAGACCGACCACATCCTGTTCATCGCCAGCGGCGCGTTCCATTTTGCGAAACCGTCGGACCTGATCCCTGAGCTCCAGGGGCGCTTCCCCATCCGCGTCGAGCTCTCGTCGCTTTCGGTCGGGGACTTCGAGCAGATCCTCACCGCGACCGACGCCTGCCTCACGCGCCAGTACCAGGCGCTGCTCGCCACCGAGCGTGTCGATCTCGATTTCCGGCCCGACGGCATCCGGCGGCTCGCCGAGATCGCGTTCGCCGTCAACGAGAAGCAGGAGAACATCGGAGCCCGGCGCCTCTATACGGTCATGGAGCGCCTGCTCGACGAGATCTCGTTCGACGCGGCGAAGCTCGAGGGCCGGACGATCTCGATCGACGCGAAATACGTCGACGAGCGCCTCGCCGGGATCGCGAGGGACGACAACCTCGCGCAGTTCATCCTCTAGGGCTCAAGGCGCGAGCTCTCGAATCGATCGCCCGATGGACGACCTCATCTTCAGGAACGCTCTCGTCTTCGACGGCAGCGGCGCAGCGCCCGCGCTCTCGGACGTCGCCGTCGCAGGCGGCCGGATCCGCGCCCTCGGCCGCGACGTCGCCGGCGCCGCGCGTCGCACGATCGAGGCGGACGGCCTCGCGCTCATGCCCGGGATCATCGACAGCCACACCCACTTCGATGCGCAGATCACCTGGGATCCGCGCGTGCGCCCCTCGCCCGCGCTCGGCGTGACGACCGCCGTCATCGGCAACTGCGGCTTCACGATCGCACCGTGCAGGCCCGAGCACCGCGACCTCACGATGCGCAACCTCACCCAGGTCGAGGGCATGTCGCTCGACGTGCTCCGGAAAGGCATCGACTGGGGCTTCGAGACCTTCCCGCAGTACCTGGCGCAGCTTCGCCGCAAGGGGAGCGCCGTCAACGTGGCCGCTTACGTCGGGCACAGCAGCGTGCGCACCTTCGTGATGGGCGAAGAGGCAGCGCGGCGCGCCGCGACGGATGCAGAGATCGCGGCCATGCAATCGCTGGTCCGCGAGTCGATGGAGGCGGGCGCGGTTGGCTTCGCCACCAGCACGTCGCCGGCGCACAACGGCGAAGGCGGACTGCCGATGCCCTCGCGGCTCGCCGACGAGCGCGAGATGCGCGCGCTCGTGCGGGCGATGGGCGAATCGGGCCGCGGCGTCTACATGCTGACCAAGGGAGGGCAGACGGCGGTCGCGTTTCTAGAGTCGCTGGCCGCCGACAGCGGGCGGCCGGTGATGATCGCGGCGTTGCTGCACAACGGCACCAACCCGGGCGCGGTGTTCGCCGATCTCGAGGCGATCAGCGCCGCCAACGCCCGCGGCCGAAAGCTGATCGGCCAGGTGTCGTGCTGCCCGCTCACCATGGATTTCACCCTGAGCTCGCCGTACCCGGTGGAAGGCCTCGCGAGCTGGAAGCCGGCTCTCGGGCTTCAGGGCGACGCGCTGGAGGCTGCCCTCGCCGACCGCGCGTTTCGCGACGCCGTTCGCGCCGAGCTCGCCTCGCCGGCGAGCTTCCGGCTGTTCAACGGCGAATGGGGCAAGGTCGAGGTCGTCGAGACCTCGCCCGCGCACGCCGCCTACGAGCAGCGCACGATCGCCGACATCGCGGCGGCCGAGCATCGTGATCCGCTCGACGTCATGCTCGACCTCGCCCTCTCGGAAGGCCTGCGCACGGTGTTCACCGCGCTGCTGCTCAACTCGGACGAGGACGCGGTGGGCCGGATGCTCAACCATCCGCACAGTCTCGTGAGCCTCTCCGACGCCGGCGCGCATCTCACGTTCTTCAACGACGCCGGCTTCGGCCTCCACCTGATCGGCCACTGGGCGCGAGAGCGCGGAGCGATGTCGATCGCCGAAGCGGTGCGGCGGCTCACCAGCCACCCGGCGCAGCTCCTCGGCGTGCGCGACCGCGGCGCGATCCGGGCCGGACTTGCCGCCGACCTCGTGTTGTTCGATCCCGCGACCGTGGCGCGAGGACCGAAGCGCCGCGTGTTCGATCTGCCCGGCGGCGCCCCACGGCTCACCACCGATGCGATCGGCGTGCACGGGGTGTGGGTGAACGGGCAGCTCGTCGCCGATTCCACGGGATTGCTCGATTCCGTGCCGCTCGCCGGAGAGCTGCTCACGCGTTTCACGTCGTGACCGGGGCCGTATGGCGCTCGCGGCAAGCCGCACACGCTCGATACCAGACTCGCTCGCGTGCCTCACCGCTCGCGCCTTCCGACTCACGCGGGGGCCTAGAGCAAGCCGCGCCTCGCGAGATTCTCCGCGAGCGCCCGCGCCCCGAAGGTCCAGGGCGGGACGCGATCCGAGCGGTTGACGCGGTTCACGAGCGCACCCAGCCGCGGTGTGGCCACGGTGACGATGTCGCCGAGCACGTGAGTGAAACCCTGGCCCGGCCCGAGCCGGTCCTGCGTCGGTGCGAACATCGTGCCGAGGAACAGCATGAACCCGTCGGGATACTGGTGGCTCGCCCCGATCGCCTGCCCGACCAGATCCAGCGGATCGCGGCTGATCATCGCCATCGAGCTCGCGCCCTCGAGCACGAAGCCGTCGGTTCCTTCCACGCGCATGGCGAGCTCGCACCGGCGCACGTCGTCCATCGTGAACTCGGCGTCGAAGAGCCGGATGAACGGCCCGATCGCGCAGGACGCGTTGTTGTCCTTGGACTTGCCCAGGAGGAGCGCGCTGCGTCCCTCGAAGTCGCGCAGGTTCACGTCGTTGCCCAGCGTCGCTCCGACCGTCTCGCCGCGGCTGTTCACCGCCAGCACGATCTCGGGCTCGGGGTTGTTCCATTCGGATTTCGGGTGGAGGCCGATCTCGGCACCGACGCCGACAGCCGACATCGGCTGGGATTTGCTGAAGATCTCCGCATCCGGCCCGATACCGACCTCGAGATACTGCGACCAGGCGCCTTGCGCGATCAGCACCTCCTTGAGCTTCGCGGCCTCCGGCGAGCCGGGGCGGACGCTCGCGAGGTCCTCGCCGATCACCCCGACGATCGCCTTGCGCACCGATTCAGCCTTGGCCGGATCGCCGCGGGCCTGCTCCTCGATAACGCGCTCGAGCATGCTCGAGACGAAGGTGACGCCGCTCGCCTTGATCGCCTGCAGGTCGCAGGGCGCGAGAAACCAGGGCACCGCAGGGTCGCGACGGTTCCAGGCGGAGTTGGCGAGCGTCTCGTTGAGCGATGCGAGGCGCGGCAGATTGCCCGCCGCCGCGATCGCGCTGCGCGCATCGTCGAGATCGCAGAGGGCGCTCATCGTGGCGGCTACGCGGGATAGATCGAAAACGCCGCCGCCGCGGATCGCGACGACCGCGGGCCCGGCGACGTCTGGCAGCCACGCCCGCCCGACGAGCCACGCGCGAGCGTGGTCCCGGGGGAGACAGCGATCGACCGTCAGCCGCTCGTCCATGCGCATGGCATCCTGGAATTTGCCCGCGCATATGATAGCGGCGATCCGGGCGTCGACCCGGATCGCCGCGGACAGCGAGTCAGAGCCTTGTGGCTCGAACCGACCCCTCCCGGGGCATGGGATTCGACCGACGGCTGCTAGGAGATCTGCGCACGCATCCGCAGCGGGTGCGGCGCGAGCGAGCGGCCGTGACGCCGACTACGACCTGTCGTAGCGATCCTTGGCGTCGTAGATGCACGCTTCGCGCTCGGCAACGCCGAGGGCATCGCACTTGCGCAGCGCGTTGGCGTAATCCCTGTCGCGTTTTTCGGCCGCGGCACTGCTGGCGGGCGCCGGACCCTGTTGAGTGGCGCAGCCAGCCAGAACGACTCCCGCCGCAACGAGCAGAGGAATCATCAGCTTAGACATGTGTCCGTCCTTCCAGTTGATCAACCTCGATTTGCGAGCCTCCCAGGAAGAGCCGGTCGACATCGGAGCATCGGCACACGTTCGAGCGAGGCTGCGAGGGCCCGCTACGGCGCCTTGCGAGGCACCTGTCAACGGCTCGCGCTGGTTTGACCCGCGCAGTCGGGGCGTGGTTCAGTCTTCGGCGCCGATCGTCCCGGCTCGGGTCGCTCTGCCCTCGAGGCTGCCGCAAGGCTCGGGACGCGCCCTGTCCGGCGGACCCGCCGGCTCGCCATCGGCGGAGGCCTGATCCCGCGGCAGGATGGACGGGGCTTGCGTGCGGAGCGCGGTCAGGACCGACACGTGACCGCGGATCACTTCGGCGTCGCGGCGGCCGACTGAGCCTTGATGTCCGGGAAGCAGCCGGTCACGCGGGCCATTTCGGCGAATCGATGCTGCGGCTCGCGGTAGTTGTCGTCGGGATCCTGCTCCAGCGAGAGCACCGTGTCGCTCACCACCGCGCGGCGGAATCCGAGATAGACGCCCTGCTTGTTCTTGGCGTTGAACTCGGTGCACAGCGTCTCGCCGTCGCTCGCGAGCCGCGCGTTGCGGAGCTCCAGCGACGACGGGTCGACCAGCACGGCGCGCAAGCGCTCCTCGAGGCGCGCGAGGGTGGCCTGGGTCGTCTCTTCCCGATCGGCCTGCGCGTCGACCTCCGCCTGCTCGCTCTCGCGGCGCGCGAGCTCCTGGTCGATCGCGTGCTCGCGCAGGCGGCGGTCCGCCTCTTCGTCCTCGCGCTTCGCTTTCTCGACCGCCTCCGCGATCGCGGCCGTATCGCGCGCGTGGTTTTGGCTTCGGTCGCAGCCGCCGAGCGCGAGCAGCAGGGCGATCGCCGCCGTCAGCCAGCGGCCGCCCGGGCTCGCGGCCGATCCCGCTCCCCGGGCTAGGCGCGGGTTTTCATGTGCCGGTACTTCTCGGCGCACTGGATGATTTGCGCGTTGGTCGGAAACTCGAGGCATACGCGCGCGTCCGCGGGGGTGCCCGGGCCGTCCCGCGTGCGCGCCGGGGCCTTCGACGGCGCCGGTGCGTCGGTGGCGGCCGCTGCGGTCGGGGGCGGTGTGGGCGTTTGCGCGTCGACGCCGGCAATCGCCAGCATGGACGCCGCGATGATCGCTGTTGCGCTGCTGTGCTTCATGATCCCTTGCCTCCCTGGCTCGGAACAATGAACGGGTGCGCCCGACGCCGCCGAGGCGTCAGCGCAGGAAAAAGCCTGCGACCTTGCCCTCCTTCATGGCCATGGTGACCAGCCGGTCGTCCATGCCGTCCTTGAACGCCAGCTTCCACAGATAGATGGTGTAGCCCTGCTGGTTCATCGTCCCCAGGAACGTCGAGGTGTAACCCTGGGTCAGTCGCGGGGCGAGCGACGCGCGGACGCTGTCGAGCATCTGCTGGTTCATCCCGGACTTGAAGTTGGCGTCGCCCGGTGCGACGAAGTCGGCGACCGAGCCCGCCTGCAGCGCCGTCAGCATGTTCTTGAAGGTCGCTTCGACCGCGGTCGGCGCCTGGGCCAGCGCAAGCTGCGCGGCCAGTGCCAGCGCGAGTCCGAGCAGGAGGCGAGGAGTCGGACGAATCCAGCGAAGAAAACCGTGCACGGATTACCTCGGAGCGATCAAAGGCGATGATCCCCCGATGATACGCCCGAGCGCCGCGGCGCACACGCTGCCCGCGCCGGCGGCGCGGTGCGACTAGCGCGCGGATTTGCGCAGCGGCATGCCGTGCTCGCTGCCCGGCTCGGGCTTGCGACACGACCACAGCGATGCGAGGAGCCCGGTCAGAGCCGCGGGATCGATCGGCTTGACGATGTGGTAGTCGAAGCCGGCACGCTTGGAGCGCAGCCGATGCTCGTCCTGGCCGTACCCTGACAGCGCGATGATCAGCGAATTGACCGACGAGCGGTCCGCACGGATGCGCTCCGCGACCTGGTAGCCGTCCAGCTTGGGGAGCCCGAGGTCGAGCAGGACGACGTCGGGTTGCAGCGTCCGCACCACGCGAACCGCTTCCTCGCCGTCGTAGGCGAGATCGACATTGCAACCCGCCGCGCGCAGCAGCAGCGCGGTGCTGTGCGCGACGTCGCGGTTGTCGTCGACGATGAGCACACGCAGATCGAGCGCGGTCTCGGGCGCGGGCGTGTCGGCGGTCGGGCTCTCGGGCGCGTCCGTCGCAAAGTCGCCCGGCAGGCGTACCGTGAACTCGCTGCCGCGGTCGGGGCCTTCGCTGTGCGCGATGATCGAGCCGCCCTGCATCTCGACGAGGCGCTGCGCCAGCGTCAGGCCGACGCCGAGACCGCCCTGCGACCGGTCGAGCGTGCGCTCGATCTGCTGAAACGGCTCGAAGATCGTCGACAGCAGCTCCTTGGGAATCCCCATGCCGGAGTCGCGGACCCGAAAGACGATCTCCTCGCCTTCGCGCGCCGCGTCGATGGCGATGCGGCCGCCCTTGTCGGTGTACTTCGCCGCGTTGTTGATCAGGTTGGCGAGCACCTGCGCGACGCGGGCGAAGTCGCCTTTCAGGCGCAACGGCTCCGGCGGCACCGACACGACCAGCGCGTGCTCCTGGGCGTCGACGTACGGCCGGCTGGTCTCCACGGCTGCGGCGATCACGCGGGCGGCGTCGATCGATTCGATCTTGAGCTCGATCTTCCCTCGCGTGATGCGCGACACGTCGAGCAGGTCGTCGACGAGGCGCACCAGAAGGCGAAGCTGGCGGCCGATCACGTCGCCGGCCCAGGCGACCGTCGTGGGGCTGTCGGAGCGCTCGCGCAGAACGTGCACCGCGTTGCTGATCGGCGCGAGCGGATTGCGCAGTTCGTGCGCGAGCATCGCGAGGAACTCGTCCTTGCGCCGGTCCTGTTCCTGGACCTTCTCGTGCAGGCGCGCGTTGTCCAGCGCGATGGCCGCCCGCCCGGCCAGCTTGGTGGCCATGGAGAGCGCGTCGGTGTCGAATTCGCGGCCGCGCGCGCACAGGCCCAGCGACAGGGTACCCAGCGTCGAGCCGCCGGCGACGAGCGGAACGACGGCGACGCTGGAGAGCGCGGCGGCGCGACGCTTGGTTCCCGCTCCCTGCGTGTCCCGCTCACGCGCCGCGAGCTCCAACGGCAAACCGCTCGCGACCTCGGGCTCGCCGGTGGAGATCACCCGCTCGATCATCGGTCGCAGCCATGGGCTTACCGCCTCGCTCAGAAGCTGGCCCGACACGACGGTCTCGTCGCTACCGGCCTGCGGCTCGGGCCAGAGCAGAGGCGGACCAGGCTCGGCGGCTCCTTCGGCAAAGAGCGTCAGAGCGCAGGCGTCGGCCACCGCCGGAACGCACAGATGCACGAGCTCGCGGCTGACGGTCGCGCCGTCGAGCGAGGTGGCAAGCGTCGCGCCGGCTTGCGCCAGGAACGCGAGGCGCTTGGTGGCCTGCTCCGCAGTGGCGCGCGCCACCCGCTCCTCGACGAGCGCGAGCTGCTGACGGGCCTGCCGCTTGGCCTGTTGCGCAAGACGGTACAGGTCGACGAACACGCGAACCTTGGCGCGCAGGATTTCGGGCACGACGGGCGATCCGATGTAGTCGACGGCGCCAAGCGCGTAGCCCCGAGCCATGTGGCTCTCGTCGTTGTAGTCTGCGGTGATGAAGATGATGGGCACGTGGGCGGATCGGCCGCGGTTGCGGATCAGCGCCGCGGTCTCGAGCCCGTCCATGCCCGGCATGTTGACGTCGAGCAGGATCACCGCGAATTCGCGCTCGAGCACCCGCTTCAGCGCCGCCTGTCCCGAGTCGGCCATGTAGATCTTCGGGCCAAGGTCCTCCAGGATCGTCTGGTAGACCAGGCGCTTGTCGGGCCGATCGTCGACGATCAGGATGTCGACGTGCCCCTCCTCGAGCGGCCAGACCGAAGCCAGGTCCTCAGGCGGATCGGGATATTGCGGCATGCAAGAGTCCTCGGGCGTGGCCGAAGCGGCTACTCCAGCCACGCCCGCAGGACGCCTACCATCAGCTCGGTGTCCACGGGCTTGGACAGATAGTCCCATGCTCCCGCCTCCATGCACTTCTCCCGGTCGCCCTTCATCGCCTTGGCCGTGACGGCGATGATCGGGATCTGCTTGCAGCCGGGAATCCGCCTGATCTCGCGAATGGTGGCGATGCCGTCCATCTCGGGCATCATGATGTCCATCAGGATCACGTCCACGTGCGGGTCCCGGTGCAGGCCCTGCACGGCGTCGCGGCCGTTGTCGTGCGACGAGACGATCATTCCGCGGTCCTCGAGCAGCGAGGCGAGCGCGAAGATGTTGCGCATGTCGTCGTCGACGATCAACGCCCTCTTGCCCTGCAGCACGTCGTTGGCGTCGCGCAGTTCGCGCAGGATCTTGCGGTGCGCCTCCGGCATGCCGGACGGCGGCCGGTGCAGGAAGAAGCTCGCCTGGTCGAGCAGGTCCTCCGGCGAGCGTGCCTCGCGCACGACGCCGTGCTTGGCGAGGCGCTGCCAGCCCGAAAGCCGTCCCGGGTCGCCGGCGCTGCCGAACAGCACGACGGGCAGCAGCTCGCTCCCGTTGCCGTTCCTGTCCGCCGCCGCGAGCGCGTCGCCCTCCGGCGGCGGAAGGCTGGCATCGACCACCAGGCAGTCGACCGCTTTGCCCTCAATCATCCCGACCGCCGCTTCGTAGCCCGCCGACACCGTGACCCGGACGTCGTCGGCGCCGAGATAGCCGACGAGCCAGTCGCGGCGCGCGTCGTCCGAGGTGACCGCGAGCAGGCTCTTGGGCGTGCGCTGGATGAACTTCAGCACGCGCTCGAGCAGCGCGTCGAGCACTTCCTTCCTCTGGATCGGCTTCGCCAGGAACGCGAACGCGCCCGCGTTGAGCGCCCGCTCGCGGGATTCGTCCGTGGAGACGACCGCTACCGGAATGTGCCGGGTCTGCACGTCGTGCTTCAGCCGGTCGATCACGCGCCAGCCGTCGATATCGGGCAGGAAGATGTCGAGCGTGATCGCCGAAGGCTTGTACTCGGCGGCGAGCGCCAGCGCCGTCACGCCCAGCGAGGTGACGATGCCCTTGAAGCCCTTCTCGCGCGCGGCATCGAGCAGGAATCGCGCGAACGCGAGATCGTTCTCGACGATGAGCAGAACCGGCGCGCCGGGCGCCAGGTTCGCCCGGTCGTCGCCGACCTCGTCGACCGCGCCGGCGCTCTCCGGAGGCTGCGCCGCGCTTTCCTCGAGCGCGGCGAGAGGCGCGTCGGCGCACCTCTTCTGCGCCGGCCACGCGGCGTCGCCGTTCGTCGGCGTGGGGATCGTCGCCGCGACGGCGTCCGGGGGCACCGGCGAGGTCTTGCGCGTGAAGCGCGGGGGCGTCCAGATCTGCGGCAGATAGAGGGTGAACGTGCTGCCGACTCTCGGCGCGCTCACGAGCCGCAGCTCGCCGCCGAGCACGCGCGCGAGCTCACGGCTGATCGCGAGCCCGAGGCCCGTGCCGCCGTACTTGCGGCTGGTGCTTCCGTCGGCCTGCTGGAAGGCCTCGAAGATGATCTGCTGCTTCTCCGGCGAAATGCCGATGCCGGTGTCCATCACCGAGAAGCCGACCACGTCGCCGGCGCGGTTCAGGTTCTCGTTGTCGGGGTCCCAGCCCGTCGTGACCGGCTCGATGGTGAGCGTGACGTGGCCGCGGTGAGTGAACTTGAACGCGTTCGACAGCAGGTTCTTGAGCACCTGTTGCAAGCGCTTCGCGTCGGCCAGCATCGACGTCGGCAGGCGCGAGTCCATCCGGATGAAGAAGTCCAGCGACTTCGCCTCAGCGACGTGCCGGAACGTGCGCTCGACGTAGCGCTCCAGGTCGCCGAGCATCAAGTCGGTTGGATCGACGACGATCGTGCCCGATTCGATCTTCGACAGATCGAGGATGTCGTTGATTAGCGTGAGCAGGTCGTTGCCCGAGGCGTGGATGGTCTTGGCGAAGTCGACCTGCTTCTCGGTCAGGTTCCCGCCGGGGTTCTTGCAGAGCTGGTCGGAGAGGATCAGCAGGCTGTTGAGCGGCGTCCTCAACTCGTGCGACATGTTGGCCAGGAACTCCGACTTGTATTTCGAGGTGAGCGCGAGCTGCTCGGCTTTCTCCTCCAGGGCCTTGCGCGCCTGCTCGACCTCCTGGTTCTTGCGCTCGACCTCCTGGTTCTGGTGGGCGAGCAGCCCCGCCTTCTCCTCGAGCTCCTGGTTGGTCTGCTGCAGCTCTTCCTGGCGGCTCTGCAGCTCCTTTGCGAGCGACTGGGACTGCTCGAGGAGGTCCTCGGTCCGCGTGTTCGCCTCGATCGTGTTGATCACGATGCCGATCGACTCGGTGAGCTGGTCGAGGAAGGCCTCGTGCGCCGGGCTGAAACGAGCGAACGATGCGAGCTCGAGAACGCCCTTGACCTGGCCCTCGAAGATCACCGGCAGCACCAGGATGTTCTGCGGCGGCGCCGAGCCGAGCCCTGAGAAGATCTTGATGTAGTCGAGCGGGACGCTGGAAAGCAGGATCTTCTCCTTGTCGACCGCGCACTGCCCGATCAGCCCCTCGCCCAGCTCGAGCCGGCTGCCAAGCGCGCTCTGTCCCTTCGAGCCGTAGCTCGCGAGCAGGTTGAGCCGGCTCGTCTCGGGGCTCGAATCGAGCACATAGAAGAGCCCGTGCTGCGCCGAGACCACCGGCGCAAGCTCCGTCAGGATCAGGCGGCAGACCGTGTTGAGGTCCTTCTGTCCCTGCAGCATCCGGCTGAACTTGGCGAGGTTGGTCTTGAGCCAGTCGGTCTCGGTGTTCTTGCGCGTCGTGTCGCGCAGGTTGCGGATCATCTCGTTGATCGTGTCCTTGAGCGCCGCGACTTCCCCGCGCGCCTCGACGGTGATCGATCGCGTCAGGTCGCCCTGGGTCACGGCGGTCGCCACCTCGGCGATCGCCCGCACCTGCGTGGTGAGGTTCGCCGCGAGCTGGTTCACGTTCTCGGTGAGGCCCTTCCACGTGCCCGCGGCGCCGGGCACCTTGGCCTGGCCGCCGAGCTTGCCCTCCACGCCGACCTCGCGCGCGACCGAGGTCACCTGGTCCGCGAAGGTCGCGAGCGTGTCGATCATGCTGTTGATCGTGTTCGACAAGGCTGCGATCTCGCCCTTCGCTTCCACCGTGAGCTTCTGCTGGAGGTCACCGTTGGCCACGGCGGTCACGACCTTCGCGATGCCGCGTACCTGGCTGGTGAGGTTGCCGGCCATGAAGTTCACGCTGTCGGTCAGGTCCTTCCAGGTCCCGGCGACGCCGCGCACGTCCGCCTGCCCGCCCAGCATCCCCTCCGTCCCGACTTCACGCGCCATCCGGGTGACTTCCGAGGCGAACGACGAGAGCTGGTCGACCATCGTGTTGATGGTGTTCTTGAGCTCCAGGATCTCGCCCTTCACGTCCACCGTGATCTTCTTCGAAAGATTGCCGCTCGCGACCGCCGTCGTGACCTCGGCGATGTTGCGCACCTGGCCGGTCAGATTGGCCGCCATCAGGTTGACGTTGTCGGTCAAATCCTTCCACGTGCCGGCGACGCCTTCGACCTTGGCCTGGCCGCCGAGCTTGCCCTCGGTGCCGACCTCGCGCGCCACGCGCGTCACTTCCGACGCGAAGGAGTTCAGCTGATCCACCATCGTGTTGATGGTGTTCTTGAGCTCGAGGATCTCGCCCTGCACCGCCACCGTGATCTTGCGCGAGAGATCGCCGCGCGCCACCGCGGTCGTCACCTCGGCGGCGAAGGCGTTCAGCTGGTCGACCATGGTGTTGATGGTCTGCTTCAGCTGCAGGATCTCGCCGCGCACGTCGACCGTGATCTTGCGCGACAGGTC
>DATJVX010000017.1:0-2386 GCA_035501595.1 Casimicrobiaceae bacterium
CTGGAGGCTGAGTGGAAGCCGAAGCTGCGGCGAGTGATGGTTCTGATTTTGCCATTGAGCCCCTCGCTGCGTGCGCTGCTCAGGCCCGTGGCGACGTAGGCGAGGATGCCCTCGATGTGCTGTTTGATGGTGCGCGCGACCGTAACCGTTCAGACCCCACGTAAGTGGTCCATATCGCTCCATCTTTTTCTTGGCTCTTTCCATTCGGTCGCGGATGGGCGATCAGGGGTGGGTGGCGGCCGATTGGAGCGAGGAGCGAATCGCCGAGCTGGAGGCGGAGGAGGCGCGGAAGGACGCGCGTATCTCAGAGCTCGAGGCGCAGGTCGCTGAGAAAGACTGCCGCATCGCGGAGCTCGAGGGGCAGGTCGCGACGCTGACGGCACAGGTGGCGATGCTGACCAAGCAGGTCGCCGAGCTGATGGAGAAGCTCGGTCGCAACTCGCGTAACTCGCACCTGCCGCCGTCGACCGATCCGCCCGGGATGCGTGGTCAGGGAGTCAAGGGCAAGGACAAGCAGGGCACGCGAAAGCGCGGCGGGCAGCCAGGGCACGGGGGCGCACGGCGCACGCTGCTGCCGCCCGACGAAGTCGACGAGGTGGTGGACTTGTTCCCATCGCATTGCGACGGCTGCGCGAGCGACCTTCCCGAGGTGGTCGACCCTGACGCGAATCGATACCAGCAGGTCGAGATGCCGCCGATCAAGCCGCACACGACCGAGTGGCGCTGCCACGAGGTCGCTTGCGCGAAGTGCGGGTGCAAGACACGCGCGGCGTACGACCTGGAGAAGATCCCCGCGTCGCCCTTCGGCCCGCGCCTGATGGCGCTCATCGCGTTCCTCACGGGCGTCTACCACGTGAGCCGCCGCAGGACGGTTGTCTTGCTTTGGGAGCTGCTGGGGGTCCGAATCTCGCTCGGTGCGCTCAGCGCGGTCGAGGCGCGGATCAGCGACACGATCGTGCCGGCGGTCGAAGAGGCGTGGACGCGCGTTGGCGAGGGCGCAGTGAAGCACACGGACGGCACCAGCTGGCTGCAGGCCGGCGCGGCGCGCGCGCTTTGGACCATCGCGACGAAGGCCGCCACGGTGTTCAAGATCCTCGCCGACAACAGCAAAAAGACGCTCGAGCCGCTCTACGGCTCGCTCCGCGGGATCCTCGTGAGCGATCGGGCCAAGGCGCTCGGGTTCTGGGCGATGGATCGCCGCCAGATTTGTTGGGCGCATCTGCTCAGGAAGTTCGTCTCGTTCTCCGAGCGCGCCGGACCGGCCGCGGCGATCGGTCGCGAGCTACTCGACTACACCGGCATCCTGTTCGAGTACTGGCACGACTACCGGGACCGCAAGCTCCCGCGCGCGACATTCGTCACGTGGATGGCCGCGCTCGGCCCGCAGGTTGAGGCCGCGCTCGCACGCGGCGTAGCCGCCGGCATCGACAGCGTCTCGGGTTCGTGCGCCGACATTCTGGAGCACAAGCAGGCGCTCTGGACGTTCGTCGCGCACGACGACGTCGAGCCCACCAACAACCACGCCGAAAGGGAGATCCGCGCCTTCGTCCTATGGCGCAAGCGTTCCTACGGCGCTCAGAGCGATCGCGGCCATCTCTTCGCAGAGCGGGTGATGACCGTGGCGCATACGGCCCGCAAGCAGAAGAAGAACCTCCTCGCGTTCCTGACCGCCTGCTGCCGGGCACGGCTCGCCCGGCGTCCCATCCCGTCGCTCTTTGTTCCCGACCTCGGCGTCGCCGCCTAAGCCGACCCGCGATGCGCATCGCGCGCGGTCGGGAAGTAGCGCGTCGCATGACGCGTCCCGACGCTGCGGATTCGGCCCGCTCGCTTGAGCAGGGTCATCGGACGATGCAGCTCCCGGGCGGTCGCCCCCACCGCGGGCCCCAGGACGGTCATCGTCTCGCCGGGCATCCGGCAAAGCACCTCGTAAAAGCGCTCGCTCAGCGTCCCGATCTCGTCCGACGCTCGCCGCGTTCCCGGTCGCGACGTCGATGGGGCGCGCACATCGCTCACCTTGGCAACGCCGTCGCTCGCAACGCCCCCGGCGATGGCGCGCTTCACTGCCGCCTGCGCCGTGATCTGGATCGTCGAGATGTATTCCCGCACGAGACGCTCGATGCCCTCGGCGAGATCACCATGATTCGTGGTCTTCGTCATACGCGACCAACTCGCACAGCCCCTCGCCGTCCCTCAACCCCTCCCCTGAACGGTTACCCGAGCGCGACCTTGCCGTCCGCTGGTGTAAACGTGGCAGCTCTCCAGGTCCGAACGACACTGTCCTGAGTCCATTGCGGGGAGGCCGGCACCGCACCTGCCGGTGCGGGCCAAAACACGGCGTAGCTGAGGTAGTCCCGATCAAACGAGGCGACCTCTGGTGAGGCTTCGA
>DATJVX010000018.1:0-55949 GCA_035501595.1 Casimicrobiaceae bacterium
CGCCTGCAGCCGCGCGCGGCGCTCGGCCCGCGCATCCCAGCTCTCGTAGCTCCAGATGTGCGTGTAGGTCGAGACGGCGCCGACGTCGACGGTGAACGCGCCGACGAAGCCGCCGAGCTCCTCGATCTGGATCGCGATCCCCTCGGTTTCGTAGAGGCGGACGAGCTCGGGCAGCTTGCCGGTGTACACGTGGTAGTCGCGCTGCTCGACGATCACTGCACGCCTCCGATCGCCCAGTACTTCAGCTCGACCCACTCGTCGATCCCGAAGCTCGATCCCTCGCGCCCGATCCCGGACTCCTTGACGCCGCCGAACGGCGCGACCTCGGTCGAGATCAGGCCGGTGTTGACGCCGACGATCCCGTACTCGAGCGCCTCCCCGACGCGGGTGATCCGGCCGACGTCGCGGCTGAAGAAGTACGCGGAGAGGCCGTAGGGCGTGTCGTTCGCGACCGCGATCGCCTCCGCTTCGGTCGCGAAGCGGGCGATCCCGGCGACCGGGCCGAAGGTCTCCTCGCAGCTCATCGCCATCTCCGGCGAAACCCCGACGAGCACGGACGGCTGGAAGAACTGGCCCTCGATCCGCGAGCCGCCGAGAAGCAGCTCGGCGCCGCCGTCGACGGCGTTTCCGACGTGGCGCTCGACCTTCCCGACCGCGGGCTCGTCGATCAGCGGGCCGACATTCACGCCCGGGGTGAACCCGTCCGCGACCACGAGCTTCGAGACCGCTTCGATGAACGCGGCGAGGAAGTCGTCGTAGATCCCGTCCTGGACCAGCATCCGGTTCGCCGAGATGCACGTCTGCCCGGAGTTGCGGAACTTGCAGACGATCGCGCCGGCGACGGCCTCCTCGAGGTCGGCGTCGTCGAACACGATGAACGGCGCGTTGCCGCCGAGCTCGAGCGAGAGCTTCTTGATCGTCGGCGCGACCTGCTGCATGAGCAACCGCCCCACCTCGGTCGAGCCAGTGAAGGAGAGCTTGCGCACCAGCGGGTTCGCGGTCATCTCGCCGCCGATCGCCTTGGCGCTGCCCACGACGACGTTGAGCACGCCCGGCGGGAAGCCCGCACGCTCGGCGAGCACGGCCAGCGCGAGCGCGGAGTAGGGCGTTGCTTCGGCCGGCTTGATCACCACCGTGCAGCCGGCCGCGAGCGCGGGCGAGACCTTGCGCGTGATCATCGAGGACGGGAAGTTCCACGGCGTGATCGCGGCGCACACGCCGACCGGCTGCTTGATCGCCAGCAGCCGCCGATCGTTGCCGATGGTGGGGATCACGTCGCCGTACACCCGCTTCGCTTCCTCGGCGAACCACTCGGTGTAGGCGGCGCCGATCGTCACCTCGGCGCGCGCTTCCGCGAGCGGCTTGCCCTGCTCGGTGGTCATGATGAGCGCGAGATCGTCGACGTTCGCGAGCTGCAGCTCCGCCCATTTGCGAAGGACCGCGCTGCGCTCCTTCGCGGTCTTGCTGCGCCAGGCCGGCCAGGCCTTGTCCGCGGCCTCGATCGCGCGCCGCGTCTCGCCTGCGCCCATCCGCGGGACGCTCCCGATCGTCCGCCCCGTGGCGGGATTGGCCACTTCGTGCCTCGCGCCGCCGTCGGCGTCGATCCACCGGCCGTCGAGACAGCACTGCTCCTTGAACAGCGACGGATCCTTGAGGGGGAGCGCTGCTCGCCGTTCGCGCGTGTCGGGTGCCATGCGGGGTGCTCCTTTCGAGTTCGGACAGCCGTCGCGCCGCGACGGTTCCGGGACGTGCGATTGTAAGGGAAGAAGCTCGCGCGGCCCTACGCGGGGGCCTGCCGCCGGGCGCTGCGCGGCTTGAGCGTGACGAGCGTCACCCCGGCGAGCACCAGCGCCGCGCCCGCGAGCTGGATCCCCTGCACGGCTTCGCCGAGGAGCCAGGCGCCGAAGACGATCGTGAACAGCGGTCCCAGCGAGCCCAGGAGCGAAGCGCGGTTCGCGCCGATCCGCTTGATCGCCTCGGCGACGAACAGCGTCGGCAGCACCGTGGAGAAGACAGCCATCGCGAGCGAGAGCAGCTGGATGCGCATCGGCGCCGCGAGGCTCGCGAGCGGTCGCGTCGCGGCGAACTGGATGAGCACGAATACCGTGGAGGCGAGCATCGCGAGCGAGATGAAGCGAAGACTTCCCAGCCGGACGATCACCGGTCCGGCGCAGACCAGGTAGACGGCATAGAGGAAGGCGCTCGCGAACACCAGCGCGCCGCCGAGCCACAGGGCGTGCGGATCGCCCGCGACCCTGAGGTCTCGGCCGAACACCAGCACGATGCCCGCGTACGAAAGGGCAAGCGCCGCCAGCATGCGGCGGGTGATCGGCTGGCGCAGGAAGATCGCCGAGAGCACGACGACGATCGTCGGGTAGAGATAGAGCATCAGCCGCTCGAGCGCTGCCGTGACATAGGCGAGCCCCATGAAGTCCACCAGGCTCGCGAGGTAGTAGCCGA
Organism: Casimicrobiaceae bacterium; assembly: GCA_035501595.1. Lineage (GTDB taxonomy): Bacteria > Pseudomonadota > Gammaproteobacteria > Burkholderiales > Casimicrobiaceae > PALSA-1003. The sequence goes on from DATJVX010000018.1 coordinate 2,461, forward strand.
CGAAGCCCAGCCACAGGATCCGCAGCCAGTCGCCGCGGCTGACGGGCGCCGTGCCGCGCCGGTGCGCGAACAATGCCATCGCGAGGAAGATCGGCGCCGAATAGACCATGCGCAGCGTGAGCAGCGTCAGCGCGTCGATAGGCTCCCAGGCGTAGGCGAGCTTGATGAGAATCGCCTTGAACGAGAACCCGAGCACGCCGACGACGGCGAGCGCCGGTCCGACCCAGTCCGCGCCGTGCGCGCCGGAGGCCGGCGTCCTCGCTACGACCACCGCACCAGCCCGGCGTAGGCCGTACCGAGAATGACCAGGCCGAATGCGATTCGATACCAGGCGAAGGGGACGAAATTGTGATGCGCGACGTAGCGCAGGAGCCCGCGCACGACGAAGAACGCGCTCACGAACGCGGCGACGAAGCCGACGCCGACCATCGACAGGTCGCCGCCGGCGAGCAGGTGCCGGTTCCTGACCAGCTCGTAACCCGTGGCGGCGAAGAGCGTCGGAATCGCGAGGAAGAACGAGAACTCGGTGGCCACGACGCGCGACAGCCCGAAGATCATGCCGCCGATGATCGTCGCGCCCGAGCGCGACGTGCCGGGGATGAGCGCGAAGGCCTGGGCGATCCCGACCTTGAGCGCGTCCGGCCAGCGGATGTCGTCGATGCGCTCGATGCGGGCCGCGCGCGGGTGCGCGCGCTGCCAGCGCTCGACCGCCAGTATCACGAACGCGCCGACGATGAATGCGCTCGCCACGGGCACCGGTGCGAACAGGTTGGCCTTGATCGCCTTGCCGAGGGCGAGGCCGAGGATCGCGGCGGGCAGGAAGGCGACGAACAGATTGAAGACGAAGCGCTGCGCGCTGCGGTCGCTGAGCACGCCTGCCGCGACGGCGCAGAGCTTGGCGCGGTATTCCCAGCACACCGCGAGGATGGCGCCAGCCTGGATCACGATCTCGAAGAGCTTCGCCTGGTCGCCGGTGTAGTGAAGCAGCGATCCGGCGACGATCAGGTGGCCCGTGCTCGAGACCGGAAGGAACTCCGTCAGGCCTTCGACGACGCCGAGGATTGCGGCGGTGAGCAGGTTGGGCTCGGTCATGGGTACCGCGGACAAAAAAGGCCGGACGGGAGCGCCGTCCGGCCCGCGTATTCTAACCGGCTCAGCCGCGCCGCGTTGTCAGCGCCGTCAGGGCCTGCTGCAGGAGATCGGCGTGATCGCTGGGCACCTGGCCCTTCGGTGTCAGCCCGTCGATCAGCTGGGGCAATACCTGCGCCAGTCCGGAGCTCGCGTCGCCGTGCGAAAGCCCGAGCTGCTGCGCGATCTGACCGATCGAGCCGGAGCCGAGGATTTCCTGAAGCTGGCTGCCGGTGATCGGCATGTTGGCGCCGGTGCCGATCCAGGAACCCATCTGCTGGCCGTAGCCTCCCTGCTGGAACTTGCCGATGATGCCCGGGAGGCCCCCGTTCTGCTGGATCATCTGCAGGGCCGCGGCCAGCAACGGGCTCTGTCCCTGCGCGGATGTCCCGCCCATCAAGCTTCCAAGCAAACTGTCGAGCAATCCCATCGTGCACCTCGTCGGAAGGTTGGTGAAGGAAGTGAAACCAGCGCTCGCGCCACACGGGCTCTAAGGCGAGGGAAACACCCAGAGGGCGTCGCGCGGCAGCTCGAGCCAGCAGTCGCCTCTCGCCGGCGCCGCGCCGTAGCAGCGCAGGCGCAAGCTGCCGAGCTTGAAAAGATTCTCGCGCCGGTCGCCCAGGAACATGCCGGTGACGACTTCGGTGCGAACGCGGTTCCCGGTGTCGGCGCCATCGGCGATGCGCGTGTGCTCCAGACGGATGATGCCCGTCGCCGCGTCACCGGGCTTGAGATTGCCGCGCGCTGTGCCCCACAGGCGCCAGCCATCGCCCTCGAGCTCGGCGCGCCCGTCCGCGATCTGCGAGATCCGGCCGGGCAGGTGGTTGTTGCTGCCCATGAACTCGGCCGTGAACTGGCTCTGCGGGTGGCTGTACATCTCCTCGGGCGTGCCCTGCTGCTCGATCCGACCGGAGTTGAGCAGCAGTATCCGGTCGGACATCGCCATCGCTTCAGTCTGGTCGTGGGTGACGACCAGGGCGGAGATGTGGAGCTTCACGATCAGCTCGCGCAGCCACGCGCGCGCCTCCTCGCGGAGCTTCGCGTCGAGGTTCGAAAGCGGCTCGTCCATCAGTACGACCGGCGGGTTGTAGACGAGCGCTCTCGCGATGGCGACGCGCTGCTGCTGGCCGCCGGAGAGCTGGTGCGGCAGCCGGTCGGCGAGCTGGCGAAGCCCGAGGTTGCCGAGCGCTTCGGTCACGCGCTCCTCGAGCGTGCCCGCGGGCGTCCCGCGCAGCCGCAATCCGTAGGCGACGTTGTCGAATACCGTGCGATGCGGCCACAGCGCGTACGATTGGAAGACCAGGCCGAGGCTGCGCTTCTCGACCGGCATGTCGATGCCGGCGGCGCCGTCGTAGAGCACCGAATCGCCGATCGTGATACGGCCGCGACTCGGGCTTTCCAGTCCGGCCACGGAGCGAAGCAGGGTCGTCTTGCCGCTCCCCGAGGCGCCGAGCAGCGCAACGACCTCGCCGGGGCTCAGGCTGAGCGAGACGCCTTTCAGGATCTGGTTGTCTCCGTACTGCAGGTGCAGGTCGTCGACGACGAGCTTATTCATGGAGCCTCACTCCGAAGCGCAGCGCGACCGCCAGCCCGACGGCGACCAGCGCGATGTTGATCAGCGACAGCGCGGCCACCTGGTCGATCGCGCCGCCGCCCCACAGCGACACGAGCATCGACCCGATGACCTCGGTTCCCTGGCCCAGCAGATACACGGCGGTCGAATACTCGCGCTCGAAGATCATGAAGACGAGCAGCCAGCTCGCGAGCAGCCCGAAGCGGATCAGCGGCACCGTGACGTCGGTCAGGACGCGGCGGCTCGAGGCGCCGACGGTGCGCGCCGATTCCTCGAGCTCGGGGCCGATCTGCAGCAGCGCGCTGGAGATGAGTCGCAGGCCGTAGGCGAGCCATACGACGGTGTAGGCGATCCACACCGAGAACAGCGAATTGCGCAGCTCCTTCACTCCCGGGACGAAGAGGAAGATCCACAGGAACGCCAGCCCCGCGAGGATGCCCGGGATCGCGCGCGGGATGAGCACGATGTAGTCGAGGATGCGCGCCACGCCGCCGCGCTGGCGATGGCCGGCGAGGCCGATCGCGGTGTAGCAGGCGACCGCGAGGGCGCCGCCGACGGTGCCGATCAGCAGCGTGTTGACGATCGCGCGCACCTGCTCGGTCGACTCGAAGACGCCGCGGAAGTTGTCGAGCGTGAGCACGTCGGCGAGATTGACGCCCTCGCCCCATTGCTCGACGAAGGCGCGCAGCGCGATGCCCGAGATCGGGACGACGATCGTGAACGCGAGCCAGAGCGCGACCAGCGCGAGCGCAACCCATTTCCATCCGCCGAGCGAAAGCAGCTTCTGGCGGGTCGCCTTGCCCTTGACCGAGATGTACTTGCCCGCGGACTTGAGCAGCCACCGCTGCAGCAGCACGAGCGGAAAGGTCACCGCGACGATGCACACCGCGACGGCGGCCATGAGATGGTAGGACGGCGTGCCGAGCTTGTTCGTGAGCTTGAACAGGTAGGTCGAGAGGACGAGGTGCCCTTCGGGGTCGCCGAGCACCAGCGGCAGCCCGAAGAGCTCGAAGCCGAGGAAGAACACGAGCACCGCCGCGTAGAACAGGGCAGGCGCGGTCATGGGCAGGCTCACGTCGAGCGCGACGCGCAGCGGGTTGGCGCCCGCCACGCGTGCCGCCTCCTCGACGTCCGAGCCGAGGCTCTTGAGCGCTGCCGAGGAATAGAGATAGACGTGGGGCACGTGCGTAAGGCCAGCGATCACGGCGATGCCGGCGAGCGAGTAGATGTTCCAGGGCACGCCCCCGACCAGCGACTTCGCCCACGTGGAGTAGAAGCCGACCGGGCCCATCGCGACGACGTAGCCGAACGCGAGCACCATCGGCGAGACGAACACCGGAATGAGCACGAGCACTTCGATCGTGCGCTGCGCCGGCAGGTCGGTGCGCGTGAGCAGGAAGGCGAGCGCGGCGCCCAGCGGCAGCGCGATCACCACCATCCCGGCGGCGATCAAGATCGAGTTGCCGAACGCGGTCCAGAAGTCGGCGTCCTCGAAGATGAACGCGTAGGCGTCCAGACCCAGCCGATGCGTCGGCACGAAGAACGGGGCGTTGAGGAAGCTCTGCCAGAAGATCAGGCCCAGCGGCAGGAAGATCACCGCCGCGGTCACGGCGACGACCGCGGTCCGCGGAAGGCTGAACGTGCGGGCGGTCATGGGCTCTGTCGGTCGCCCCGGCGCAGGCCGGGGGCCGTCGAGCCCAGAGCGTCGCCCCGGCGCCGGCCGGGGCCCAAGTCTGGACCGTTCATGTGCTCCCTAGCCAACTTGGATCCCGGTTTGCGCGGGGATGCAACCGTATCCGATCGCCGCGAGGCTTCGCCTCTTGCTCTCGGACGGTTGCGCGGCCTTCCTGCGGCCGATCGCAGGCATGCTTCGTTCACGTGTCGGCCGCCTCTCCGGGCTCCGGGTTGCAGGCTTGGCGCCTACCCCTTCGCGCGTCCTACTTCCTGCCCAGCGCGGACTGCCACTGCTTCAGGAATTCGAGTCGCTTGGCCGAGTCGAGCCCTGCGAGCAGGTCGTTCGAGACCGGAATCGGCTTCACCGCGCTGCCGAGCTCCTTGGCGAAGCCCACGCCGGAATCCTTGCCGGTGATGTCCGTGCGGATCGAGAACAGCTCGGACTGCTCGGCGGTGATCGTCTGTCCGCGCTTCGACAGGAGGTAGTCGAGGAAGAGCTTCCCGGCGTTGGGATTCCTGGCGTTCTTGGCGACGAACGCCAGCCGCGAAAGCACCAGGTTGTAGTCGGTCGTGAATGCGACTCCGATCGAGGTGTCCTTCTTCGCGCGCGTGAGCGCGTACGAGCCGAGAATGTTGTAGCCGATGAGGTTCTCCCCGGAGGAGACCCGCTCCATCATCGTGGCCGTCGAGCTCTGCAGGTTGACGCCGCGCGCGCCCATCGCCTTCACCAGGTCCCAGAAGGCGGGGTTGAGCCTGGCATCCTGGTTGACGAGCATGAAGCCGACGCCGGACTTCTCGGCGTCGTAGGTCGTCACCTTCTTCTGGAACTTCTCCGCCTTGGTGGTGAGGAGCTTCGTGAAGTCCGCGTGCGTCTTCGGCACTTCGTCCGGCGTGACCAGGCGCTTGTTGTAGACGATAGCGATCGGCTCGAAAGTCGTCGCGTAGACCATATCCCTCCACCGCGCCCAGTCCGGAAGCGAGGCGGACTCGGGCGACTTGTACGGCAGCGCGAGCCCGTCCGCGGCGAGCTTCAGCTGCAGGTCCATCGATGAGCTCCACACCGCGTCGGCGGAGGCTGCATTCGCCGCATTCTCGCTCGTGAAGCGCGAATAGACCTCCGTCGAGTTCATGTCCGTGTACTCGACCTTGACGCCGGGAAACGCCGCCTCGAAGTCCTTGATGAGCCCCTGCACGAGCTTCGCATCGGTGGTCGAATAGACGACGACCTTGCCCTCCTTCCGGGCCGCGTCGACGAGCTTCGCGTAGTCGGCGGGGTAGCCGGACGGCACCTGGGCTTGCGCGAGACTGACGAGCGCGAGGCACAGCAACGATGAAACGATGGTCGCGGGACGCATGTGGATTCTCCTGGCAGAAGGCGGCGACTCTTGTAGGCGGTCGGTACCGGTTCGAGTTTACACCGCTCCCTCCCGTCGCGGCTCGGCAGGATACGGCTGCGATTCCCGCGGCGAGGCGATGCACCGCGCCGCGAGACGCTCGAGCGCAGCTTGCGCGGGGTCGAGGGAGGCCGGGATCGCCCGCGGCGGCCCCGAGGCTGCCGCGACGCCTGCCGCGATAGGCACTTCCGGCCGATGCTGCTATCGTAGGGGCCGAGCCTGCGGTATTCCAACGCCAACATTCCCTCTCACGCGTCGCCTCGGGCGACCGATCCGATCCATGGCCAACGTCGGCGAAGTGACCAACATGGCGCTGTTCTGCGACTTCGAAAACGTCGCCCTCGGCGTCCAGGACGCCAAGTACGAGCGCTTCGACATCGGCAAGGTCCTCGAGCGCCTGCTGCTCAAGGGCAGCATCGTGGTCAAGAAGGCGTACTGCGACTGGGAGCGCTACAAGGCCTTCAAGGCGGCGATGCACGAGGCGTCCTTCGAGCTGATCGAGATTCCGCACGTGCGCCAGTCGGGCAAGAACTCGGCCGACATCCGCATGGTCGTCGACGCGCTCGACCTGTGCTACACGAAGGCGCACGTGGACACCTTCGTCATCATCAGCGGCGACTCGGATTTCTCGCCGCTCGTTTCCAAGCTGCGCGAGAACGACAAGGTCGTGATCGGCGTCGGCGTGAAGAACTCGACGTCCGACCTGCTCATCGCGAACTGCGACGAGTTCATCTACTACGACGACCTCGTGCGCGAGAAGAAAAGGGGATCGGCGAGGAAGGGGGCCGCCAGGCCGGCCGCCTCGGAAGCGCCGGCGTCCGCACGGAAGGGCGACGGGAAGAACGACCACGAAAGGCGCCAGGAGGCCCTGGACTTGATCGATACGACCGTCGAGGCGCTGGTCGCCGAACGCGGTGCCGAGGAGAAGATCTGGGGGTCGATGATCAAGCAGGCGCTTAAGCGCCGCAAGCCGGGCTTCTCCGAGTCCTACTACGGCTTCCGCTCGTTCAACGGATTGCTCGAGGAGGCGGAGCGGCGCGGCAATCTCGCGCTCGAGCGCGATGAGAAATCCGGCGGCTACACCGTCCGCGCCGTTCCGCACGAAGAATGAGGGGCATGCCCGGCAGGCGCGCGATGGTCGCGCTGCTCGCCTGCGAGCTTGCGGGCGCGGCCGCCGCGGATCCGACCCTCACGGTGGTGGCGGGCGGACGGACGGCGATCTACACGCCGACGGGACTCCTCGGCCTGCCGGCCGCGACGAGCGTGGCGATTCCCGCCGACTTCGCCTACCGGCACGCGATGACGTTCCGCGCGGTGCCCGTCTCTGCGCTGCTTCAGGGAGCCACGCAGGACGACGCCGTGCGGATCACCTCCGCCGACGGCTTTCGCACGGTTCTTCCCGCGGCGGCGCTGCTCGCTTCGGGCGCCGCGTACCTGGCGGTCGAGCCCGCGGACGCGCCGTGGCCGCCGCTCAAGCCGGGGTTGGCAGGCACTGCGGGGGCCTTCTACCTCGTGTGGTCGCACCCGGATCGCGGCCCGCTGTCCCGCGAGCAGTGGCCCTACCAGATCGTAAAGATCGAGACGGTAGCCACCCCCGCCAGGCGCTTTCCCATGACGGCGCCGGCAGCGAGCGTTCCGGCGAACCATCCGATTCGCGCCGGGTTCGCTGCGTTCCAGAAGCACTGCGCTTCCTGCCATACGATCAACGGCGGCGGCGAGTCGACCGCGGGACCCGACCTCAACATCCCCTACAACCCGACGGAGTACCTTCGGCCCGACGCCTTGCGCCGCCTGATTCGCGATCCGCAGGCGCTGCATCGCTGGCCGGAAAGCAGGATGCCCGCCTTCGACGCCAGGACGCTGCCCGATCGCGAACTCGCGGAGCTCGTCGCCTACTTGCGGCACATGGCCGATCACAAGGTCGTGCCTGCGCGCTAGTCGAAGGACGCGCTCGAGGCCGCTGGCGAAGCGACTGCCATCGGCGGACAATGGGCCTTCGTCGTACGGATTCGACGGGGAGCCGCTCGAGGCTCGAGCGGCTCCCCGAGGATTGGCCATGGAAACCGCGGTACGGCCGGCCGCAGTCGCCGGTATGTTCTACCCCGGCAGCCCCGCGGCGCTCTCGAGCGCCGTGAAGGCGTATCTCGCCGAGGCTGCGCAGCGGGGGAGCGCCGCCGATCGGCTGCCCAAGGCGCTGATCGTCCCTCATGCCGGCTACGTGTACTCCGGCCCGGTCGCGGCACGCGCCTATCGCCGGATCGCATCCGGCCGCGGCCACCTGCGGCGCGTCGTGCTCTTGGGGCCCGTGCACCGCGTTCCCATCCGCGGGCTGGCGCTGCCCGCCGCGCGCAGCTTCGAAACGCCGCTCGGAACGCTCGCCGTGGACGAGGAAGCCGCGGCGCGCGCGCTCGCGCTGCCGCAGGTGCGGGTGAGCGAGGCCGCGCACGCCCTCGAGCACTCCCTCGAAGTACAGCTGCCGTTTCTGCAGGCGCTGCTCGGCAGCTTCACCATCGTGCCGCTGACGGTCGGAGACGCGAGCGAGGAGGAAGTCGCGGCGGTGATCGAGACGCTCTGGGGCGGACCCGAGACGCTCATCGTCGTGAGCTCCGACCTGTCGCACTACCACCCCTACGCGGCGGCACGCGCGATCGACCGGCGCACGGCCGACGCGATCCTCGGCCTCGACCCGCCGCTCGACCACGAGCAGGCCTGCGGAGCGACGCCGATCAACGGCTTCGCGCTCTGTGCGCGGCATCACGGGCTCGAGCCCGAGCTCCTCGATCTGCGCAACTCCGGCGACACCGCGGGGGACCGTTCTCGCGTGGTCGGCTACGCCGCGTTCGCGTTCACCGCGCGCAAGGGCGCCGGCCGGCCGGACGCCGCAGCGATCGCGGGACGCAGCGATGGTTGAGGACGGCCTCGGGCGGCAACTCCTGGCCGTGGCGCGGCACGCGATCGCGGGGGAGCTCGCGCTCCCGGTCGCGGCGCCGGAGACCGACGCGGCGATGGAGCATCCCGGAGCGACGTTCGTCACGCTGGTCTGCGGCGACCGGCTTCGCGGATGCATCGGCAGCCTCAAGGCCACCCGCCCCCTCGGCGTCGACGTGCGCGAGAACGCGCTCGCCGCCGCCTTCCGCGATCCGCGCTTCGCGCCGCTCACTGCCGCCGAACTCGGCGGCACGTTGATCGAGGTCTCGCTGCTCTCCGCACCGCAGATCGCTTCGTTCGCGAGCGAAGCGGAGCTCCGCGCTCGCCTCACCCCCTTTGAGGACGGTGTCGCGCTGGAGCTCGGAGACCGGCGGGCGACTTTCCTGCCGCAAGTCTGGGAGCTGCTGCCCGAGCCGCGGGAGTTCCTGGCCGCGCTCAAGGAGAAGGCGAAGCTTCCGGCGGACTTCTGGAGCCCGCGCCTCGAAGTCTCGCTCTACCGCGTGACGAAGTGGAAGGAAAACGAGCTTCTTTCGCGGCAGGCGGCGCCGTGAGCGACTACCCGGGCCGCTACTGGCACGCGCTGCCCGACGGACGCATCCAATGCGACCTGTGTCCGCGCGACTGCAGGCTGCACGAGGGACAGCGCGGCGCCTGCTTCGTGCGCCAGCGCGCCGGCGATGCGATGGTGCTCACCACCTACGGGCGCTCGTCCGGGTTCTGCATCGACCCCGTCGAGAAGAAGCCGCTCAACCAGTTCTATCCGGGCTCGAGCGTGCTGTCCTTCGGCACCGCGGGCTGCAACCTCGCCTGCAAGTTCTGCCAGAACTGGGACATCTCGAAATCGCGCGAGATGGACACGCTCATGGACCAGGCTTCGCCCGCGACGATCGCCGAGACAGCCCGGTCGCTCGGCTGCCGCAGCGTCGCGTTCACCTACAACGATCCGGTCATCTTCGCCGAGTACGCGATGGACACCGCGGACGCCTGCCACGCGCTCGGCATCGACGCGATCGCGGTGACCGCCGGCTACATCGGCTTCGAGGCGCGGCGCGATTTCTACGCGAAGATGGACGCCGCCAATGTCGACCTGAAGGGCTTCACCGACGAGTTCTACGTCAAGCTCTGCGGCGCGCGGCTCAAGCCGGTGCTCGACACGCTCGCCTATCTCGTTCACGAGACGAAGGTCTGGACCGAGATCACGACGCTGCTGATCCCGGGCAGGAACGACTCCGACGCCGAGATCGAAGCGGAAGCGAAATGGATCCATCGCGAGCTCGGTCCCGACGTGCCGCTGCATTTCACCGCCTTTCATCCCGACTACAGGATGACGGACGTCGCGCCGACGCCCGCGTCGACGCTCAAGCGGGCGCGGCGCATCGCGATCGCCGAAGGGCTTCGCTACGTCTACACGGGCAACGTGCACGACCGCGAGGGCGGCACGACGTTGTGTCCGGGCTGCGGCATGGCCGCGATCGTGCGCGACTGGTACGAGATCCGGCGCTACTCCGTGACGCCGGATGGCCGCTGCGCTTCCTGCGGCGCCGCCCTCGGCGGCCGCTATGCGCGCTTCGACGGGCAATGGGGCCGGCGGCGGGTCCCCGTGCGCCTGGCGGCGGTCACGCCCTAACGGCTACCGGCTGCGACGATGCCGGACCGCATCGCTGCCGACGCCGTCCTGCTCGTTCACCTGATTTTCATCGCCTTCGTTGCGCTCGGCGGCTTGCTCGTCCTGCGCTGGCCGCTGCTCGCGTGGCTGCACCTCCCGGCGGTCTTCTGGGGCGCGCTGGTCGAAGCGATGGGCTGGATCTGTCCGCTGACGCCGCTCGAAGACAGCCTGCGTCGAGCGGCCGGCGGGGCCGGCTACGCCGGCGACTTCGTCGAGCATTACCTCGTCGCGCTCATCTACCCCGACTGGCTCACGCGCGGGACGCAGATGCTGCTCGCGCTGCTGGTGGTCGGCGTCAACGCCCTCGTCTACGGCTTCGTCGTCTTGCGCATGCGCGATCGTGCATCGTCGCGATCGGCGCCATCCCGAAGTCGTTAGCTCGACCGAGGTCCTCGAGGAGACTCAGCGGATCGCCGCCTGCGCAATTGCCGCGAGCGCGCTGAAAACAACGACCAGCAGAGGCGATGCGCGCCAGGCGGTCAGAAAAAAGAAACCGGCGGCAACGATCGCGAAGTCTGCCGGAGTTGCAACGGAGCTTGTCCAGACGGGCGCGTAAAGGGCTGCGGCGAGCAATCCCACGACCGCGGCGTTGATTCCCCGCATCGCCGCCTGCGAGTCGACACGCTTGCGCAGGCTGGCCCAGAAAGGCAGCGTTCCGAGCAGGAGCAGCATGCCGGGCGCGAAGATGCCGATCAGGCCGAGCGCCGCGCCGGCGACGCCATGGGGCGGAGTCTTCACGACCGCCCCGAGATAGGCGGCAAAGCTGAACAGCGGACCCGGCACAGCCTGCGCCGCCCCATAGCCGGCAAGAAACGTGTCGTCGCCGACCCAGCCGGGCGTCACGAATGCCTCGCGCAGCAGCGGCAGCACAACGTGGCCGCCACCGAAAACCAGCGCACCGGAGCGATAGAACGACTCGAAGAGCGCGATCGCCGACGATCCCTCGAAGTCGCGCAGAATCGGCAAGCCCGCGAGCAGTACGGCGAACAGAACCAGAGCCGCGATGGCGGCACCGCGTGACACCGGCATGGCCAGCCGGCTTGCGCTCGGTGGCGGCACATCACGACAAAGCCACAGGCCCGCGACGCCCCCCAGCACGATCGCGCTGATCTGCGTCGCCCACGAAACAGGGCCCAGCAGGACGATGAGCATCGCCACGACGGCAATCGAGGCGCGCTGGCGGTCAGGGCAAAGCGTCCGCGCCATGCCCCAGACGGCCTGCGCGACGATGGCGGCGGCGACGAGCCTCAGGCCATGCAGCAGTCCCAGTCCCGCAGGGCCGCTGAGTGCGCTCGCGCCGGAGGCAAAGAGGACGAGCGCGATGGCGGACGGCAACGTAAAGCCCGTCCAGGCCGCGAGACCGCCCGGATAGCCCGCGCGCAGGAGCCCTATGGAAAAGCCAACCTGACTGCTTGCCGGACCGGGCAGGAACTGGCACAGCGCGACGAGGTCGGCGTAGGCCTCTTCCTCGACCCACCGTCTGCGGACGACGAACTCCTCCCGAAAATAGCCGATGTGGGCAACCGGGCCGCCGAAGGAACCGATGCCGAGCTTGAGAAAGACAAGCAGGACTTCGAGCGCGGAACCTCTCCGCGCAGCTTCGGCGGTCGCCTCGGGTCTCTCCACGTCGCGCGCATCCATCGCCAGAGTGTACCGAAGGGCCCTGCGCCTCCGGCAGGCAGGCGCGACGGGAGCCGCCGACGCGCCGCCGCGGATTTCCTCGCGGCGCCAGAGCTTCGCAAACCGCTCCGGCCGTATCAGGGTGCGCTCGGCGGCGTCGGCTCGCTGGGCGGCGGCGGCTCGCCCGGCGACGGCGTGCGCCGCTCCGGGATCCGCGGATCGCGCGCGATCAGCATCAACACGCCGAGCACGATCAGCAGCACCGAGACGAGCAGCCACCAGCGCAGCCGATACGCATCGTGCAGCCAGATCGCGGCGCCGACCGCGATCAGCATCGGGCCGAGGACGATCGAGCTCTTCGTGACGCGATCGGTCACGAGCACGAGCACGCCGGCGCCTGCCAAGGCCAGCGCGGTGATCGACTCGACATTCGGGAACCAGCCGAAGTGCCAGACCAGGCCGATGGCGCCGACGGCGATCAGCGTGATGGGTAGCGCGGCGTTGCGCATGGGAGGGACTCGCGGGGCGTGCGCGATCAGGCCTTGGAGTAGATCTCTCCGCCCTTTCTCACGAACTCGACCGCCTTCTCCTCCATTCCCCGGTGCAGGGCGGCCGACTCGTCGACGCCCAGCTTCGCGGCGTAGTCGCGCACGTCCTGGGTGATCTTCATCGAGCAGAAGTGCGGACCGCACATCGAGCAGAAGTGCGCGAGCTTCGCGCCGTGCTGCGGCAGCGTCTCGTCGTGGAACTCGCGCGCCTTGTCGGGATCGAGTCCGAGGTTGAACTGGTCTTCCCAGCGGAACTCGAAGCGCGCTTTGGAAAGCGCGTTGTCGCGGATCTGCGCGCCGGGATGGCCCTTGGCGAGGTCGGCCGCGTGCGCGGCGATCTTGTACGCCATGATGCCGTCCTTGACGTCGACCTTGTTGGGCAGGCCCAGGTGCTCCTTCGGGGTCACGTAGCAGAGCATCGCCGTGCCGTACCAGCCGATCATCGCCGCGCCGATCGCGCTGGTGATGTGGTCGTAGCCGGGCGCTACGTCGGTGGTGAGCGGGCCCAGGGTGTAGAACGGCGCTTCGCCGCACAGCCGCAGCTGCTCGTCCATGTTGTGCTTGATGAGATGCATCGGCACGTGACCGGGCCCCTCGATCATGGTCTGCACGTCGTGCTTCCAGGCGATCTTCGTGAGCTCGCCGAGGGTGGCGAGCTCCGCCATCTGCGCCTCGTCGTTCGCGTCGTAGCCCGAGCCGGGTCTGAGGCCGTCGCCGAGGCTGAAGGCGACATCGTAGGCGGCCATGATCTCGCAGATCTCCTCGAAGCGCGTGTAGAGGAAGGATTCGCGGTGATGCGCGAGGCACCACTTGGCCATGATCGAGCCGCCGCGCGAGACGATGCCGGTCATGCGCTTCGCCGTCATCGGGATGTAGCGCAGCAAGACGCCGGCGTGGATCGTGAAGTAGTCCACGCCCTGCTCGGCCTGCTCGATCAGCGTGTCGCGGTAGATCTCCCAGCTGAGCTCCTCGGCCTTGCCGTCGACCTTCTCGAGCGCCTGGTAGATGGGCACGGTGCCGATCGGCACCGGCGAGTTGCGCACGATCCACTCGCGGGTCTCGTGGATGTTCTTGCCCGTCGAGAGATCCATGACCGTATCGGCTCCCCAGCGCGTGGCCCAGGTCATCTTCTCGACTTCCTCGCCGATCGAGGAGGACACCGCGGAGTTGCCGATGTTGGCGTTGATCTTCACCAGGAAGTTGCGGCCGATCGCCATCGGCTCGGTCTCCGGGTGGTTGATGTTGGCCGGGATGATCGCCCGGCCGCGCGCGACCTCGTCGCGGACGAACTGCGGCGTGACCTCGCGCGGAATCGAGGCGCCGAAGCTCTGTCCGGCGTGTTGCGCGGTCACCAGCGCGGGCAGCGTGGCGAGCATCTCCTTGCGCTTCATGTTCTCGCGAATCGCGACGAACTCCATCTCCGGTGTGACGATGCCGCGGCGCGCGTAGTGCATCTGCGTGACGTTGGCGCCGGCGCCGTTGACAGAGGCGCCGCGGCGCGGCCGGCGCGCGAGCGCGAAGCGCAGGCCGGAGAGCGACGCGTCGGCGAGGCGCTCGCGGCCGTACGCGGAGGAGGGCGCATCGAGCTCGACCGTGTCGCCGCGCTCCTCGATCCAGCGCGAGCGCAGCCCGGGGAGCCCGGCGCGGATGTCGATCGGGGCGCCGGGGTCGGTGTACGGGCCCGACGTATCGTAGACGACGATCGGCGGATTCTTCTCGGCGCCCTCGTTGCCCGACGAGGAGCCGGGCGTATCGCTCTGCGCGATCTCGCGCATGGGTACGCGCAGGTCGGGCCGCGAGCCCTCCACGTAGATCTTGCGCGATTGCGGCAGCGGCTGCACCGCCGCCTCGTCGACGCGCGCGTCGCGCGCGAAGAACCGGTCGTTGGCGTTCATGAGGCTCCTCTGCAAAGAGCGCGAAATTCGGGCAGGGAGCGGTCGGATGGAGGCACGCTTCCCTGCGCCGGCATTATCCGCACAGGTACCAAGGGTGTGATCTCACCGCCTCGCGCACTTCGAAAAATTCGAGGGGACCCCTAGCGCTTGGAAGTCAACCTTACGCCAATCGTGGCGCGGCGGCAACCGGGCGCGAGCCGCTCGCGCGTTCTAGCCCCTTTCCGCGCGGCCACGATCTACGCCGGGAGCAATCCGACCGCAGCCAGCTCCTCGCGGAGCTGTTGCGCGGAGCGGAAGTGGATGCCGTGGATGCCGAAGGCCCCGGCCGCCGCGGCGTTGCCGGCGACGTCGTCGATGAAGACCGCCGTTCCGGGGTCGATGCGGTAGCGATCCAGCAGCACGCGGAAGATGCGCGGATCGGGCTTGATCACGCCCTCCGATCCGGACACGACGATGCCGTCGAACCAGGCGAGGAACGCGAAGCGCTCGCGCTGCGGAGGAAACGTCTCGGCCGACCAGTTGCTGAGCGCGTACAGCGGGACGCCGCGCTGCTTCAACTCCGAGAGAACCTCGACGCTGCCGGGGATCGCGCCGGCGATCATCTCGCCGAAGCGCTTGCCGAAGGCTTCGATCAGCTCCAGCTTGTCGGCGTGACGGGGCAGGAGCTCGCGCTCGGCGTCGGCGAAGGTCCGGCCGGCGTCCTGGCGCTGGTTCCATTCGGTAGTGCAGACCGTGGCGAGGAAATGCTCCATCGCGGCTTCGTCGCCGGGAAAAAGCTTGCGATACAGGTGCCTCGGGTTCCAGTCGAGCAGCACGCCGCCGAGATCGAACACGGCGACGCTCCGCCGCTGCGGCGGAGCAGTCAATCCGCCGCGGCTGGCGCCGGCACGCGCGCGCCGCGCCGCGTGGCGAGCCAATGCTGGAAGTGATCGAAGTAGATGTAGATCACCGGCGTGATGTAGAGCGTGAGGGCCTGCGACACGATCAGCCCGCCGACGACCGCCAGACCGAGCGGGCGCCGCGCGTGGCCGCCCGCACCCAGGCCGAGGGCGATCGGCAGGCTCCCCATCAGGGCGGCCATCGTCGTCATCATGATCGGCCGGAAGCGCGTGAGGCACGCCTGGTAGATCGCTTCCTCCGGCGACTTGTTCTCTTTGCGCTCCGCCTCGATCGCGAAGTCGATCATCATGATCGCGTTCTTCTTGACGATGCCGACCAGCATGATCATGCCGACGAAGGCGTACATGTTCAGATCGATGCTGAAGGCCCACAGGGTGACGAGCGCGCCGAACGCCGCCGTCGGCAGCCCGGAGAGGATCGTCACGGGGTGGATGAAGCTCTCGTAGAGGATCCCGAGCACGAGGTAGATGACGAAGATCGCCAGCGCGAGGAGCACGCCCATGCCCGCGAGCGACGACCGGAACGCCTGCGCGTTGCCCTGGAACGTGCCGTTGATCGTGGCGGGCAGGCGCATCGCTGCGGTCGCCGACTGGATCTCCTCGATCGCCCGCGACAGCGAGACGCCGGGCTTCAGATCGAAGGAGATGGTCACCGACGGAAGCTGCCCGAGGTGGTTGATCGCGAGCGGACCGATCGTGGGCTTGAGCGCCGCGACGGCGTTGAGCGGCACGAGCGTGCCCGTGGTCGAGCGCACGTACAGCAGCGACAGCGCCGAGGGATCGGCCTGGAATCGCGGCAGGAGCTCCATGACCACCCAGTACTGGTTGGTCGGCGCGTAGATCGTCGACACCTGGCGCGAGCCGTATGCGTCGTAGAGCGTGTTCTCGACTTCCTGCGCGGAAACCCCCAGCGCCGCCGCCCGGTTGCGGTCGATCTCGACCGTCACCTGCGGCTGGGTCACCTGCAGGTCGGTGGTGACGTCGACCAGTCCCGGCAGCGTGCGCAGCTTCTCCTCGATCCTGGGCGCCCATTCGTAGAGCTCCTTGGTGTCGGAGGCCTGGAGCGTGTACTGGTAGAGGCTCTTGGTGAGCTGGCCGAGCCGGATCGCGGGCACGTTCTGGACGAAGGCCTTGATGCCGGGCACGCTGGTGATGGCGGGCCGTAGCTCCTGCACGATGACGTCGGCGTTGGGCCGGTCCTCGCGCGATTTGAGAGTGACGAACATCCGGCCGTTGTTGAGCGAGCTGCCGCCGCCACCGGCGCCGACGAAGGACATGACGCTGTCGACGTGCGGGTTGCGGCGGACGATCTCCGCGACCTGGCCCTGCAGGTTCGACATCGCGTCGAACGAGATGTCCTGCGCCGCCTCGGTGAACACGAACAGCTGCCCCACGTCGTCGCTCGGCAGGAAGCCCTTCGGCATGTACGCGAAGAGCAGACCCGTGGCCACGAACAGCGCCCCGAACGCGAGCATCACCAGCCGCCGGTGCCGCAGCGCGCGCGCCAGGGTCTCGCGGTAGCCGGCGAGGAGGCCGTCGAACATCCGCCCCGCCAGCGCGTAGATCCGGCCGTGCTTCTCCTCGTGCTCGTTGGTGAGCATCCGGCTGCACAGTAGCGGGGTCAGGGTGAGCGAGATGATCCCGGAGAGCAGGACCGCGACGATGATGGTCACGGCGAACTCGTGCAGCAGCCGCCCGAGAATGCCGCCCATGAACAGCACAGGGATGAACACCGCGACCAGCGACAGCGTCATCGAGACGATGGTGAAGCCGATCTCCCGCGAGCCGTCGAGCGTCGCCTGCATCCGCGGCTTGCCCATCTCCATGTGCCGCGTGATGTTCTCGAGCATGACGATCGCGTCGTCGACCACGAAGCCGACGCACAGAGTCAGCGCCATGAGCGAGAGGTTGTCGAGGTTGTAGCCGAACACATACATCAGGGCGAAGGTCCCGATGATCGACATCGGCAGGGCGAGACTCGGGATCAGCGTCGCGCGCACGCTGCGCAGGAAGATGAAGATGACGCCCACCACCAGCGCGAGCGCGAGCAGCAGCGACATCTGCACGTCGCGCACCGATTCGCGAATCGACTGCGAGCGGTCGTAGAGGATCGAGAGCTTGATCGACGGCGGGAGCTGCGCCTGGAAGGTCGGGATGACGTTCTTGATCGCGTCGACCACCTCGATGGTGTTCGTGCCGGGCTGGCGCTGCACGGCCAGCACCACCCCGCGCGTGCCGTTGTACCAGGCGGCGATCTTGTCGTTCTGCACGCTGTCGAAGACCCGGCCGAGCTGATCGAGCCGCACCGGCGCGCCGTTGCGGTAGGCGACGATCAGCGGGGCGAAAGCGGTGGCGTCGTTGAGCTGGCCGGTCGCCATCACCGAGGTCGCGCGTTCGCGGCCGTACAGCGTGCCGGTGGGGAGGTTCACATTGGCGTTGCCGATCGCCTGCTCGACGTCGGTGAGCGCGATGCCGCGGCTCGCGAGCGCGTTCGGATCGAGCTGGACGCGCACGGCGTACTGCTGCGAGCCGAACACCTGCACCTGCGCCACGCCGCTGATGGTCGAGATCCGCTGCGCGAGGTTGTTCTCGCCGTAGTCGTCGACCACCGACAGCGGCTGCGTCTCGGAGGTGAGCGCCATCAGCAGGATCGAGAAGTCCGCCGGGTTCACCTTGCGCAGCGTTGGCGGGGTCGGCAGGTTCGACGGGAGCTGGCGCGCCGCGGCGGCGATCGCCGATTGCACGTCCTGCGCCGCCGCGTCGATGTTGCGGTCGAGCGCGAACTGCAGCGTGATCGACGTGATGCCGTTGATCGACGTCGAGGTCATGGAGTCGATGCCGGCGATGGTCGAGAACTGCTTCTCGAGCGGCGTGGCCACCGACGAGGCCATCGTGTCCGGGCTGGCGCCGGGCAGGCTCGCGCTCACCTGGATGGTCGGGAAGTCGACGTTGGGCAGCGCATTGACCGGCAGCAGCCGGTAGCCGATCAGGCCGAAGATGAGGATGCCGATCATGACCAGCATCGTCATGACCGGCCTGCGCACGAACAGTGCGGCGATGTTCACGATGCTGCTTTGGCCGGGCTCACCCTGCTGCCAGGCGCTAGCCGGAGCTGACCCGCGGTCACGACCTGCTCGCCCGGCTTGAGACCGCTCGCGATGACGGTGTCCTCGCCGTCGGCGCGGGCGACCTTGATGTCGCGCAGCGCGACCGTCCGATCGGCGTCGACGACGAAGACGTACTGCCCGTTGGGCCCGTTCTGGACGGCGGTCGACGGCGCGACGACGGCGTTCTGCTCCTCGTAGAGGGTGAGGACGACGTTGACGAACTGACCCGGCCACAGCGCCTTGTCGGCGTTCGGGAACTCGGCCTTGAGCTTGATCGTCCCGGTCGTCGTGTCGGCCGAGTTGTCGATGAACGAGAGCTTCCCGGAGACCGGCGGGTGGCGCACGTCGGCGACGCGGGCTTCGACCTTGAGCTCTCCGTCGGCCTGGTAGTGGCGGATGTCGGCGAGCCTCTGCTCGGGCACCGAGAACGATGCATAGATCGGCACGACCTGGTTGATCGTCACCAGGGGATTGGTGTCGTTGGCCTTGATCAGGTTCCCCTGCTGGATCTGGATGCGTCCCGCGAAGCCGGTGATCGGCGAGCGAATCGTGCAGTAGTCGACCGAGAGCTTCGCGCTGTCCGCGGCCGCCTCGTCGGCGGCGACCGTCGCCTTTGCGGTGTCGGCGTTGGTGCGGACCTGCTCGTAGGCGTCGGGCGAGATGAAGTTCTTGGCGAGCAGATCGCGGTAGCGCTTCTCCTGCTCGACTGCCCGGTCGAGGAGCGCCTTGTCCCGGAGAAGGTTCGCCTGCGCCTGCCTGAGCGCGGCGACGAACGGCCGCGCGTCGATCTCGAAGAGAACCTGGCTCTCGCGAACCGTGTCGCCCTCCTTGAAATGCACCGAGACGATCTGCCCGTCGACGCGGGCCTTGACCGAGACGGTGGTGTAGGGCTCGACGTTGCCGATCGCGTAGAGGCGGACCGGGACGGTCTTGACCACGACCGCGGCCATCGTCACCGGCACGGGAGGCGCACCCTTCTGCGCCTCCGCGCGGGACGCGCGGTTCGCCTGGAAGACGAGGAAGCCCGCTACGGCCAGGACCGCAACCAGGAAAATGCCGGAGAACAGCTTTCTTTGTGTCGACATCGATCCCGGCGCTTCCCGGCGCGCGGGCAGCTCGGCGCCGTCGCCATGATTGATCGGTTCACCGCCGCGGCCGGCGAGGCCCCGAACCGCTCCCCCGTACCGCCGGTCAGCCGACCATTATCCCGTAAACAGACTGTGTTTGGGGCCGGTTACAAGCTGTAACAGCTCGTAGTCAGCAGACCCAAAGAGGGAGGCCGGGCAGGCGTCCGGGCGAGGCTGCAGAAGGCCTGGAGCGGGTGAAGGGAATCGAACCCTCGTCGTAAGCTTGGGAAGCTTCTGCTCTGCCATTGAGCTACACCCGCGGGTGGCGAGGCATTGTGCGTCACCGACGCGAGGTTGCCAAGAGCGGGCGCGGCGCTGGCGCCGCCGCGGCGGCCTGCCGTATGCTTGCCGCATGGCCGACGACGATCGGCTGTCGCAGCTCCTCGATATCGCGCGCGTGATCGCGCGCGAGCCGGACACTTCGCGGCTCGTCGAGCGGATCCTGCTGACCGCGAAGCAGGCCTCGCGGGCCGACGGCGGCTCGGTCTACCTGGTCGAGCCGGGCGGACGCAGCCTCGCCTTCGCGCTCCTGATCAACGACACCCTGGGCATTCGCGGCGGCGCGGCCTGCGGTGTGCCTCTCGATCTCGAGGCGCCCCCGCTCTTCGAGCCCGACGGCGCACCGAACCACCGCTCGGTGGTCGCGCACTGCGTGCATTCGCGCCGCTCGGTGCGGCTCGACGACGCGTACGTCGCCGCGGGGTTCGACTTCGCCGGCGCCCGCGCCTTCGACGCCGCTCACGGCTATCGCTCGCGCTCGTTTCTGACCGTGCCGATGATCGATCAGGCCTCGACGGTGATCGGCGTGCTGCAGCTCGTGAACGCCCGCACGCCCGAAGGCGCGCCGGCGGTCTTCGGGGCCGACGACGAGGCGTTCACGGAAGGTTTGACCGCGCTCGCTGCGATCGTGCTCGTGAAGCAGAGGCTGATCGACCGATTGCAGGCGGCCTCGGCGGTCCCGCGCCCGGCTTGAGCGCGGCTGAGCGTCGCGATCGCGGCCGCGACCGGCCGCCGGAGCGCTTCCGTCCCGCGCCGCGCCTAGGGCCGCAGATACGACCAGCCCTGCTGCTGGCGCTGCATGATCTCGACGACGCCGGCGCCGACGTAGCCGATGCCGTCGAGCATGTCGGCGCGCACGAGCTTCTGGTTCCTCATCGTGTTCTCGCAGGCGAAGATCCCGACGCCCGCAGCCTTCGCCTGCGCGATGCGAGTGGCGACCGGAGATTCGATCTTGAGCATGCCGATCCCCGGACCGTAGGCGACGATCTCGATCGCGACGTTGGCCTGGCCCAGATCGGTCTGCAGGTTGTTGGCGTTGTTGAGCGCGAGATTCCACTTCGCGGCGTCGGCGTCGCTCACCTGGATCACGACGCGATTGTGCGGCGGCGAGGGTTGCGCCAGCGAATCGGCAATCGCGCCGAAGGCGACGAAGAGCGCGGGCAGGGCGAGCGCGCGCGCGACGATGGCTGCATGCATGAGAGGCGTCCTCGACCAGGTCGAAACGCGGCCATTATGCGCCGCTCGGCGCGGCTCGTGCGCGGCGGGGAGGTAGAATCGCGCTCGCGCCGTCCCGAAGCGCGTCCCGGAACCTTCCGACCACGGTGAAGCATCACGCGCACGTTCCTCTTTCGGCAGTGCTGTTGATCGTCTGCGCGACCGCGTGCTTCACGACGGTGGACGTATCCGTCAAGCTCCTGAGCCAGCGCTATCCGGTCCCGCTGATCGTCTGGGCGCGCTGGGGCGTGCAGGCCCTCGTGGTGACGGCGGTCCTCGCCCCGAGGATGGGCTTGCGCATGCTGCGCACGCAGCGGCTGCCGATGCAGCTCGTGCGCGGCGTGCTCTTGATCGCCTCGTCACTGTCGTTCTACCTCGCGCTTCGCTCCCTGCCGCTGGCGGCGGCGACCGCGCTCAACTACACCGCGCCGATCATGGTGACGCTGCTCGCCGGCTGGATCCTGAAGGAGCGGCTCACGCGGCCTCGCTGGGCCTTCGTCGTGGCGGGGTTCGTCGGCGTGCTGCTCATCGTGCGCCCCGGCACGGGAATGCTCGCTCCGGCCGCGGTGCTCGTCATCCTGGGCGCGGCGCTGTACGCGACCTTCCAGATTATGACTCGGCTGCTCGCCGGCGAGGACCTGATGGTGCTCCTCGCGTATCCGAGCCTCGTGGGCGCCGCGCTGCTGTCGCTCGGCGTGCCGTTCGTCGAGCGGGAAGAAGCGTATCCCACGTCGGATCTGGGCGCCTTCCTCGGGATCGGCGTCGTCGGCTCGGTGGGGCACCTGCTGTTCATCCGCGCCTTCCAGCGCTCCCCGGTGTCGGGGATCGCGCCCTTCACCTACATCCAGCTCATGTGGTCGACTCTCGCCGGCTGGTTCGTCTTCGGCACGCTTCCGGATGCGTGGACGGCGGCCGGCATCCTGGTCATCGCCGGCAGCGGTGTGGTGCTCACCTGGTACGAGCGCTGGCGCGCGAGCCTGCCGCAATCGGAGCCTGCGGCGGTCGAGTGACGGCGCGGGGACGGCCCGCGCCGCGGGAGTAAAATGCGGCCCTCTCGCGGATGGCTGCACCGACGCCAGGCCGTGCTTCTCCCCCGAGGATCGCTCAATGGACAAACCCCGCATCGGCTTCACCGGCCTGGGCCTGATGGGCCACGGCATGGCCAGGAACCTCGTCGCCAAAGGCTTTCCGCTCACCATCCGCGTTCATCGCAACCGCAAAGCTGCCGAAGACGTGCTCGCCGCCGGCGCCAAGGAAGTGAAGACCTACGCCGAGCTCGCGAAGGCCTCCGACGTCGTGATCCTGTGCGTCACAGGCTCGCCGCAGGTCGAAGAGATCGTCTACGGCGAGAGCGGTATCCTCGGCGCGGCGCGCGAGGGTCTCGTCGTCGTGGACACCTCCACGGCCGAGCCGGAGTCGACGGCGAAGATCCGCGCCGACCTGGGGCGAGTGGGCACGCGCTATGTGGATGCGCCGCTCGCGCGCACGCCGAGGGAGGCCGAAGAGGGCCGGCTCAACACCATGGTCGGCGCCGACGAAGCGACCTTCGCGCTGCTGAAGCCCGTGTTCGCCGCGTACTGCGAGAACGTGATCCATGCCGGGCCGCCCGGGCACGGCCACATGCTCAAGCTCGTCAACAACTTCGTCGCGATGTCGATCGCCACTGCGACCGCCGAGGCCTGCGCGGCCTGCGCCAAGTCGGGTGTCGCGATCGCCAAGCTCCACGAGGTGATCTCCGCGGGCGGGATCAACTCCGGCATCTTCCAGGCGATCGTCGGCAGGATGCTCGAGTCGCGCGACTTGACGGGGCTCAAGTTCACGCTCTCGAACGCGATGAAGGACCTGCGCTACTACACGCGCTTCGCGGGATCGCTGCCGATCGCATCGGCTGTCGGCACCGCCGTGCATCAGAGCCTCGTGACGGCCAACCTGCTCGGCTTCGGCGAGAAGTACGTCGCGTCGCTCGTCGAGGCGCAGGAGAAGCTCGCCGGGGTTGCGATCGTTCCGCGCTAGGCGAGCCGTGACCGGCGCCGAGCTCGCCGCCTTCCTCGAGTTCGCGCACGAGCTCGTCGCCGCGGCCGGCGCCGCGATCCTGCCGCACTTCCGCGCCGCGCTCGCGATCGAGAACAAGGGCGACGCGCGCGACTACGACCCGGTCACCGAAGCCGACCGCGCCGCGGAGCGCGAGATCCGCGCGATGATCGCCCGGCGCTATCCCGATCACCGCATCCGCGGCGAGGAAGACGGGACGGGCGGCGGCGAATCGCAGCTCACCTGGGTGATCGATCCCATCGACGGCACGCGCAGCTTCGTCCTGGGCCAGCTGCACTGGGGCACGCTGGTCGCGCTGCACGACGGGACCCGTCCGGTCCTGGGGATCATGCACCAGCCCTTCGTCGGCGAGTCGTTCAGCGCCGTCGCCGGCGGCGACGCGATCTGGGAGCGCGACGGCCGGCGCCGGAGATTGCGTTCGCGACCCTGCGCGCGGCTCGACGGGGCGATGCTCGCGTGCACCACGCCCGAGATGTTCCCGGACGCGCGATCGCTGGCCGCCTTCGAGCGGGTCCGCGCTTGCGTCAGGCTGACGCGCTTCGGCAGCGATTGCTACGGCTACTGCCTTCTCGCGATGGGGCTCGTCGACGTGGTCGTCGAAGCCGACCTGCAGGCCTACGACGTCCAGGCGCTGATCCCGATCGTCGAGGCCTCGGGCGGCGTGATCACCCGCTGGGACGGAAGCAGTTGCGAGGAAGGCGGCGAGGTCGTGGCCTGCGGCGATCCCGCGCTGCACGCGAGCGTCCTGGCGCTGCTGCGGGGCTGAACACGCTCCGCGGGCGCGGGGTTATCCTTAGCCCTATCGTGCTTTCCGCTCTCGGCTTCTCGTTGCTGCGCCGGCTCTCCGACGGCGAGCTGCATTCCGGCGAAGCGCTCGCCGCGGCGAGCGGGATCTCGCGCGCCAGGGTCTCGCAGCTGCTCAAGGAGGCGAGCGCGACCGGACTCAAGCTCGAAGCGACGCGGGGCCGCGGCTACCGGATCCACGATGCGCTGCCCTTTCTTTCCGCGGAAGCGATCCTGCGTCATCTGGGACCCGCGGCCCGCGCGTTCGCCGTCGACGTGATCGACGTTGTCGATTCGACCAGCAGCGAGCTTTCGCGGCGCGCGGCGACCGGCGACATTCACCGCCGCGTGCTGGCGACCGAGTGCCAGACCGCCGGGCGGGGCAGGCGCGGGCGCCGCTGGACCTCCGTCGTCGGGGGCAGCCTCACTTTCTCGCTGGGCTGGCGCTTCGAGCGCGGGGCCGCCTATCCGTCAGCGCTGCCGCTCGCCGTCGGGCTCGTGCTGGCCGAGACGCTCGCGGCCGAGGGCTTCGCGGGCGTCGAGCTCAAATGGCCCAACGATCTCGTCGCGCGGAGACGGAAGCTCGGTGGCGTGCTGGTGGAGCTCTCGGGCGACGCCCAGGGTCCCTCGCTGGCGGTGATCGGGATCGGCCTCAACGTCCGGGTCCCGGCCGCGGTCCGGCGCGCGATCCCGCAGCCGTCGACCGATCTCGCGACGCTCGCTTCGCGCCGGAGCATCGATCGCAACGCGCTTCTCGGCCGCTTCGTGGCGGCGCTGGGTGACATGCTCGAAGCCTATGCCGCGGAGGGCTTCGCGCCGCTGCGCGCCGCGTGGCAACGCCGGCACAGCCTTCAGGACAAGGCGGTCCAGGTGCTGCTGCCCGACGGCGCGAAGCTGCGCGGCCGGGTCGCGGGGGTCGACTCCGACGGCGCGCTCGTGCTCGCGATCGCCGGCCGGAGCGTGCGCTTCGTGAGCGGCGAAGTCTCGCTGCGATCGTGATCCTGGTGCTCGACTGCGGCAACAGCCGGCTCAAGTGGGGCCTCGAGGGACCGCGCGGCTGGCTTGCGCAGGGCAATCTTCCGAACCAGGACATCGGCACGCTCGCGCTGCGCGACTGGCAGAATCTGCCGCGCCCGAGGCGCGTCGTCGGCGTGAATGTCGCCGGCGAGGCGACGCGCGTGCGTGTCGAAGCGCAGCTCGTGCGCTGGCGCGCGGTGCCGGAGTGGCTGGTCGCGCAGGAAGAGGCCTGCGGCGTCTACAACCGCTACGCGCGGCCCTCCCAGCTCGGCGCCGATCGCTGGGCGTCGCTGGTCGCGGCGCGGCAGCGCCTCGGCAACGAGCTGTTCCCTTCGCCCTGCGTGGTCGTCAATGCCGGCACTGCGGTGACCGTCGACGCCCTGGACCAGTCGGGCGTGTTCCGGGGAGGCATCATCCTGCCCGGACTCAACATGATGCTGCAGGCGCTCGCGGGCAACACCGCGGCGCTGCGCGTGGCGGCCGGGCGCGTGCACGATTTCCCGATCAACACGGCCGACGCGCTCGCCTCCGGCGTCATGCAGGCGGTGTGCGGCGCGATCGAGCAGATGCGGCGGCGTCTCGCCGAGGACGGACCGGCCCCGAAAGCGTTTCTCGCCGGCGGCGCGGCGGCCGATATCGCGCCCTACCTTACCGAGCCGGTGGAGGTCGTGGATAATCTGGTGCTGGAGGGCGTGCTCGCGCTGGCGCACGCCTCGGAGCGAGGATGAGAACGCTCGTTGTCCTGCTGCTGCTCGCCAATCTCGCGCTGTTCGGCTACATCCAGCTCGACTCGCTGAGCTCGGGCGAAGCCGTGCGCCTGTCGCAGCAGGTCCAGCCGGACAAGATCTCGCTGCTCACGCCGCAGCAGGTCGCGGCCCTTGGCCCGGCCAAGGCTTCGGCGCTGGCCGACGTGTGCGTGGAGTGGGGGCCGCTGTCCGACGGCGATCGGGCGCGCGCTCTCGCGCAGCTCGAGCCGCTCGACCTCGCGCGGCTCATCAGCCAGAAGAAGGTCGACGTCATCGCCAACTACTGGGTGTTCCTGCCGCCCGCCGCGAGCAAGCCTGCGGCCGATCATCGAGTCGAAGAGCTCAAGGCACAGAACATCCGCGACGTGACCGTCGTCGACTCCGGGCCGCAGCGCCTCGCGATCTCGCTCGGCGCCTTCCGCACCGAAGCCGCGGCGCAGGCGCGCCTCGCGGCGCTGACGACGCTCGGCGTGACCAACGCGAAAGTCGGCGCGCGCGCGCAATCGGTCGCGCAGACCCTGCTCGTGGTCCGCGATCCACCGGCTCCCGCCGTCGGAAAGCTGAAGGAGCTGCAGGGCGAGTTCGTCGACAGCGAGATCAGAATCGGCACATGCGACAAGACGACGTGACGGGCGTGGAGCCGGCGATCGTCCGCGAGACGATCCACCCGGCCCGCTCGACCCGCGATGTCGAGCAGGCGCGGGCCCTGTTCGTCGAGTACGCAGGCTCGATCGGGGTCGACCTCTGCTTCCAGGGTTTCGAGCGCGAGCTCGCGGAACTGCCCGGTACGTACGCGCCTCCGCGCGGGAGACTGCTGCTCGCAGGCGGCGAAGACGCTGCCTTCGGCTGCATCGCGCTGCGACCGCTCGAGGACGCCGCCCGCTCCGCGGCTTCGGCGGAGGCCCAGGCTTCGATCGGCGAGGTCAAGCGCCTGTACGTGCAGCCGGCACGGCGCGGCGAGGGCTGGGGCGAGCGGCTCGCCCGCGAGCTTCTCCGCGAGGCGAAGACGATCGGCTATCGCATGCTCAAGCTCGACACGCTCGCCTGGATGACCGCGGCGCGCGCTCTCTATGCGCAGCTCGGATTCCGGGAGTGCGCGCCCTACTACCAAAATCCGCTCCCCGGCGCGGTGTACATGTCGCTCGCGCTCTCCGGAGCGTAGAGCGGGAGTCACCGTGACCATCTCCCGAACCGAGTCGGAAACGATCGACGCCGCCGTTGCGCGTGTGGAGGCGCGCACCGGCGTGCCGATCGTCACCGTGGTGACCGGCAAGGCCGACAGCTACGCGGAGCTGCCGTGGATGGCGTTCGCCTTCGGTGTCCTGCTCGCGTCGCTGGCGGCTGCGATCCTCGACTGGCTGCGGCCCGACTGGCCGGTCGCGCGCTCGGCAGTCGTGGTCGCCGCGATGCTGCTCGCCGCGGGCGGAGCGAGCGCCCTCGCAGCCGCGATCGTGCCCACCTACGCGAGATTGTTCCTGCGCACCGCGGTGCGCGACCGCAAGCTGCGGCACTACGCGCAGTCGCTGTTCCTGCGCCGCGAGCTCGCCAAGACCCGCGCGCGCAACGGCGTGCTGATCCTCGTGTGCAAGTTCGAGCGCCGGGTCGAGATCCTGCCGGACGTGGGCCTGTACGGACGGGTGGCGCCGGAGGACTGGAGCCGGATCGTCGCCGCCATGATGCCGTTCGTGCGCGCGGGGCGCTTCGCTCCGGCGCTCCACGCGGGTGTCGCGCTCGCCGGGCAGATCCTCGCCACCAGGGGCTTCGCGGGCAGCGCGGGTGGCGCGAACGAGCTGCCCGACGGACCGATCGAGGAACAGGGGCCGTCGTGACCTGAGGCGGCGCGACGGGCCGCTTCGGACGCGCCCGGCTTTCCAGCCTGGGCTTTTCGCGCACCGCTAGACGCGGAGTCGTGCGCCGCCCGCCCGTGCCGCGACGGCGAAGCGGTGGCCTCCTCCTTCACCCGTGCGCGGCGCGGCCTCGACGCGGATGTCGAGGTATCCGGCGGCGCCGAGCAGCTCGGCCGCGTCGTCCTCGCTGTACCACGTGAGCGAGATCGTCTGGTCCTCGCGTGCCGTGATCGCCCTTCGCTCGCGCCGCTCGTAGCGCCGCACGACGTCGATGCGCTTCGAGTCGGCGTCGAACGACGTCTCCGAGCGCAGCCCGATGCGGCAGCCGTCGATCGGAATCACCGTCCGGATCTCGACGATCGCGGCGCCGGGCGGATGATCCGCCCCGGACGGCACGAAGAGCTCGAGCAGCAGCAGTCCCGGATCGACGAGGTGCGCGCGGATGCGCAGCAGGGCGTCGAGCGCCGCGGTGCGGTCGACCAGGAGCTGGAACGCGCCGCCCGCAACGAAGGCCGCCGCGTAGCGAAACGGGAGGTTGAGCGCGCTCGCGGGCTGGCGGAAGAGCTGAGTGGCCTGCCCGCGCGCGTCGAGCCGGGCGCGGCACAGGGCGAGCCGCGCGGCCGAGGCCTCCGCCCCGTGGACCGGGAATCCCGCTTCGAGCAGGCCCGCGAGCAGCGCCCCCGATCCGGCCATCGCATCGAGGATCGGTGCGCCGCTGCGCGGAAGCCGCGCGGCGTACCACGCGACTTCGCTCGCGAGGGCGGCCGCCTCTTCGGTTTCGTGAAAGAGCGTTCCGAGGCTCGCCTCCGCCGACCGCGCGTCTCGCCGCATCATCGGGACACGGCGAGCGTCGTGTCGCGCACGTTCGCGGCGATTCGATCGATCCAGCCGCGCGCCGCAGCGACTTCGCCGGTCCAGCGCAGGAAACCATGGATCATTCCCCGGCATTCGACCACGCGCACGGGAACGCCCGCCGTTTCGAGCGCGCGCGCATAGTCGAGGCCATCGTCGCGCAGGACGTCCGCGGCGGCCACCGCGATCACCGCCGGCGGGAGGCCGCGGAGCCAGGTCGCCGAAAGCGGGCAGAGCTCCGGGCTCTCCGGCGCAGCCGCGCGATACGCGCCCCAGTACCACGCCATCTGTGCGGCGGTCAGGTTGTGGCCGGTTGCGAATTCGCGGTACGAGGCGCGCGAGCACGCGGCGTCGAGCGCCGGGTACAGCAGCAGCTGCAGATCGGGAAGTGCTGCGCCGGTTCGGGAGAGGCGGAGCGCGAGCGCGGCAGCCAGGTTCCCGCCGGAGCTGTCGCCCGCGACGATGAAGAGATCGCGCTCCGCGCCGAGGTCGCGCGCCGCGGCCCGCAGCCAGTGCCAGGCGGTTTCGACGTCGTCGAGCGCGGCGGGGTAGGTGTGCTCCGGCGCGAGCCGATACTCGACCGCGACGATCACGGCAGGAAGCGTGTTGGCGAGAATGCGGCAGAGGCGGTCGTGCGAGTCGAGCGAGCCGGTCACCCAGCCGCCGCCGTGCGCGAAGAGCACGAGCGGAAGCTCCGCGGCGCCGGCCGGCCGGTAGATCCGGAGCGGCACGTCGCGCGCTCTGCCTGGCGCGAGCGCGTCGCGCACCGTCTCGACCTGCTCGGCTGCGCCGCCGAGCAGCTTGGGCGCGGCCTCGGCGCCGGCGCGCAATTGCGCGATGTCGGGGGCGTCGGTCCAGCCGGGTACGCTGAACACCGTGTCGAGCAGGCGTCGGATGTCGGCGTCGAGCATCGCTTCCTCTTCCGCATTCATGGTACCGGATTTCCGGCGCGTTCCGGCCGGCGCCGGGGAGCTCGCGTGTTGACAACGCCTGCCACAACCCTTACTTTGCATCATAAGCGCCGATTTGATCCGGGTCGCGGTTAAGGCTGCACGCGTATCCGACAGCTTGCGGGCGCTCTACAAATCCAGCTAAAGCGGCTTTCGACCGAAACCCGCTCGGCGGCAAGCTGAACGGGTTTTTTGTTTCGGGGCACGGAAGATGAAGGCCATCGAAGACAAGACGGCGTTGCTCGTGAAGCTTCTTTCCCGGCGCATCCTGGTCCTGGACGGCGCGATGGGGACCATGATCCAGAGCCGCAGGCTCGGGGAGGCCGACTATCGCGGCGCGGCCGCGTGCGGCCTGCACGGGCACGCCTGCGACGTCAAGGGCGACAACGACCTGCTAGCGCTCACGCAGCCCGACGTGATCCGCTCGATCCACAATGAGTTCCTCGCCGCGGGCGCCGACATCATCGAGACGAACACCTTCAACGCGACGCGCATCGCCCAGGCGGACTACCGGCTCGAGGGTCGCGTGGGCGAGATCAACTTCGCCGCGGCCCGGATCGCGCGCGAATGCGCCGACGCCTGGAGCGCGAAGACCCCGGACAAGCCGCGCTTCGTCGCGGGCGCGCTGGGACCCACCAACCGCACCGCGACCATCTCGCCGGACGTGAACGACCCCGGCTTCCGCAACGTGAGCTACGACGAGCTCGTCGCGGCCTACGGCGAGGCCGCCGGCGCCCTGATCGACGGCGGCGTCGACCTGCTCCTGGTCGAGACGGTGTTCGACACGCTCAACGCCAAGGCCGCGCTGTTCGCGATCGAGTCGCTGTTCGAGGCGCGCGGGCGGCGCCTGCCGCTCATCGTCTCGGGCACGATCACCGACGCCTCGGGGCGCACGCTTTCCGGGCAAACGACCGAGGCGTTCTGGAATTCGGTGCGGCACGCGAATCCGCTCGCCGTAGGCCTGAACTGCGCGCTCGGCGCCGCGCTGATGCGGCCGTACATCGAGGAGATGGCGCGGGTCGCCGACACCTTCGTCTCCTGCTATCCCAACGCGGGACTGCCCAATCCGATGAGCGAGACCGGCTACGACGAGGCGCCGGAAACCACCGCGCGGCTCATCCGCGATTTCGCCGAGCACGGATTCGTGAACATCGTGGGCGGCTGCTGCGGCACCACGCCGGAGCACATCCGGGCGATCGCGGCGGCGGTCGAAGGCCTGCCGCCGCGCCGGCCGCGGGCCGCCGACTGACTATGTCGCGCCCGATGCGCCTCGCGGGCCTCGAGCCGCTCACGATCGGCGACGACGCGCTGTTCGTCAACGTCGGCGAGCGCACCAACGTCACCGGCTCGCGCGCCTTCGCGAAGCTGATCCTCGCCGGCGAGTTCTCCGCGGGCGTCGAGATCGCGCGGCAGCAGGTCGGCAGCGGCGCGCAGCTGATCGACGTGAACATGGACGAGGCGATGCTCGACTCGAAGGCGGCGATGGTGAAGTTCCTCCATCTCATCGCCTCCGAGCCCGACATCGCGCGCGTGCCGGTGATGATCGACTCGTCGAAGTGGGAGGTGATCGAAGCGGGACTCAAGTGCGTCCAGGGCAAGCCGGTGGTGAATTCGATCTCGCTCAAGGAAGGCGAGACCGAGTTTCTGCGCCAGGCGAAGCTGGTGCGCCGCTACGGAGCCGCGGCGGTCGTGATGTGCTTCGACGAGAAGGGCCAGGCCGACAGCTACGAGCGCAGGACCGAGATCGCGCTGCGTGCCTACGGCCTGCTCACGCGGGAGGTCGGCTTCCCTCCCGAAGACATCATCATCGATCCGAATGTGTTCGCGATCGCGACCGGCATCGAGGAGCACGCGAACTACGCGCTCGACTTCATCCGCGCGACGTCCTGGATCAGGAAGCACCTGCCGCACGCCAAGGTCTCCGGCGGCATCTCCAACGTCTCCTTCAGCTTCCGCGGCAACGATCCGGTGCGCGAGGCCATCCACACGGTCTTCCTCTATCACGCCATCCGCGCGGGTCTCACGATGGGGATCGTCAACGCGGGGCAGCTCGGTGTCTACGACGATCTCGCTCCCGAGCTCAAGGAGCGCGTGGAGGACGCCATTCTCAACCGGCACCCCGATGCGACCGAGCGCCTGGTCGCGTTCGCCGAGACCTACAAGGCGCATGGGCGGAAGGCCGAGGAGGACCTCGCCTGGCGGGAGGCGAAGGTCGAGGAGCGGCTTTCGCACGCGCTGGTGAAGGGGATCACCACCTGGATCGTCGAGGACACCGAGGAGGCCCGGCTCCAGTACGCGCGCCCCATCCAGGTGATCGAGGGGCCGCTGATGGCCGGCATGAACGTGGTCGGCGACCTCTTCGGCGCCGGCAAGATGTTCCTGCCGCAGGTGGTCAAGAGCGCGCGCGTGATGAAGCAGGCGGTGGGGCATCTCGTCCCGTTCATCGAGGCCGAGAAAGCCGCCTCGGGCGACGCGGGCAAGCCCAAGGGCACGATCGTCATGGCGACGGTGAAGGGCGACGTGCACGACATCGGCAAGAACATCGTCGGCGTCGTGCTCCAGTGCAACAACTTCGAGGTGATCGACCTGGGCGTGATGACGCCGGCACAGAAGATCCTCGACACCGCGCGAGAGAAGGGCGCGGACTTGATCGGGCTCTCCGGGCTGATCACGCCGTCGCTCGAGGAGATGGCGCACGTCGCGCACGAGATGCGGCGACAGGCGATGACGCAGCCGCTGCTGATCGGAGGCGCGACGACCTCGCGGGTGCACACGGCGGTGAAGATCGCGCCGCAGTACGACGGCGTGACGGTCTACGTGCCCGATGCGTCGCGCGCCGTCGGCGTGGCCGCGAGCCTCGTGTCCACCGAGCTGCGCGAGCCCTACGTGCGCGAGCTGGCCGCCGACTACGAGAAGATCCGCGCGCAGCACGCGGGGAAGAAGGGCCCCGCGCTGATCCCGCTCGACGCGGCGCGCGCCAACGCCTTCCGGACCGACTGGCGGAGCTACGCGCCGCCGCGGCCGGCGCTCATAGGTCGTCGCGACATCCGCAACGCGGACTTGAGCGAGATCGCGCGCTGCATCGACTGGGCGCCGTTCTTCCAGACCTGGGAGCTCTCGGGCCCCTTTCCCGCGATCCTCGACGATCCGGTCGTCGGCGAAGCCGCGCGCGGCGTCTACGACGAGGGCCGGGCCATGCTCGCGCGCATCGTCGAAGGGCGCTGGCTCACCGCGAACGGCGCGATCGCGCTCCTGCCGGCGAATTCCGTCGGCGACGACATCGAGCTCTATGCCGATGCGTCGCGAAGCTCCGTGGCCCTGTGCTGGCGCAACCTGCGCCAGCAGAACCAGCGCCCTCCGGGGAAGCCGAACTATTGCCTTGCCGATTTCGTCGCGCCGAAGGCTTCGGGGGTGGAAGACTATGTCGGGGCGTTCGCGGTCACCGCAGGCCTCGGCATCGAGGGCAAGCTCGCGGAATTCGAGTCGCGCAGGGACGACTACGGCGCGATCATGCTCAAGGCGCTCGCCGACCGGATGGCGGAGGCCTTCGCCGAATGGCTGCATCGCCGCGTGCGCCGGGAATACTGGGGCTATGCGCCCGAAGAAGCGCTCGACCACGCCGCGCTCATCCGCGAAGAATACCGGGGCATCCGTCCTGCCCCAGGCTATCCCGCCTGCCCCGATCACACCGTCAAGGGGGCGCTGTTCGATCTCCTCGGGGCCCGCAAGCTCGGCATGTCGATCACCGAGAGCTTCGCGATGCTGCCCGCAGCCTCGGTCGCGGGCTTCTACCTCGCGCATCCGGACGCGCGCTATTTCGCCGTCGGACGAATCGGCGAGGATCAGCTCGCCGACTTCGCGCGCCGTGCCGGCGAAAGCGACGAGGCGCTGCGCCGCGCGCTGGCGCCGAGCCTCGCCTAGCCTCCGCGCGCATGGTCGCGACCGCCGGCGACCGCAGCGCCATCGCGTCGCGCTGGAGCGACGACTGCACGGCGGTCGTGGTGCTGTGCGCGGCCTGGTGCGACACCTGCACGGAGTTCCGCGCGGCGTTCGAGCGGATCGCCGCGGCGCGGCCCGACGCGCTGTTCGTCTGGCTGGACATCGAGGACGACGCCGGCATCTGCGGCGACATCGACGTCGACAACTTCCCGACGCTCGCGATCTTCCGCGGTGACGCGCTCCTGCACTACGGGGTGTCGCTGCCGCAGGAGGGCACGGTGGCGCGGCTGGTCGATGAGGTCGCCGCCCATGGACGCCCGCTCGTCGACGCCCCCGAGCCGGTGCGCGCACTGCCGGCGGCGCTGCGCTGAGCGCCGCACCGACGGCGAAGCCTGCCCCGGCACCCTTCAAGCCGGAGGCCGGGACCCCATTCGACGACGAGCTCGAGCCCGGCCTGCGCTGGAACGAGGCGTCAGTCGAGCTCGCCGATGAAGTCGTTCTTGCCGATCTCCACGCCGCAGTGGCGCAGGATCGCGTAGGCCGTCGTCACGTGAAAGAAGAAATTGGGCAGCGCGAACTGCTCGAGATAGTTGATCCCCGTGAACCGCTTCTGCTGGCCGCGGAGCGGTCGAATGATCTCCCGGCCCTCGGAGCCGTCGATGTCGCCGCTCGGGAGCGAGCGTACGTAGTCGATCGAGCGGTCGATGCGCGTCGCGAGCTCGGCGAAGCTCTTCTCGTTCTCCTCGAGCCCCAGAGGCTCCTTGCCCGCCAGCCGTGCGGGCGTCGCCCGCGCGAAGTCGCAGGCGATCTGCACCTGGCGCACGAGCGGGAACATGTCGGGGTAGAGCCGCGCGTTGAGCAGCACGGATTCCTCGATCTTCTTCGCCTGCGCGTGCGCGGCGGCCTTGCCGAGGATCGCCTTCAGGTTTGTCAGCATCCGGACGAGCACCGGCACCGAGGCGTTGTACATCGATATCTTCATCGAGTCCTCCGTTTCGTGGAGGCGCGATTGTAGCAGCGGCCGCCTGCGGCAGGCTGCGGATACCGATGCCCGCACATTTGAAATACACTGGCGGCAGCCGCGCGCGGAGGGCGCCTAACGCGGCGGGGGAGCCGATGAGCGACCGGACCGTGCCGCAGGGAGCCGAGCCTGCGATCGAGCGCAGGCTGGCGACGATCCTCATGGCGGACGTCGCGGGCTACAGCCGGATGATGGGCGAGAACGAGGAGCGGACCGTCCAGATCCTGCAGGGTCATCGCGAGATCTTCGACGCGCTGCTCAAGGCGCACCGCGGACGCATCTTCAACACCGCGGGCGATGCGATCCTCGCCGAGTTCCCGAGCGCTGTCGAAGCGGTGCGCTGCGCGACCGAGATCCAGACCGCGCTGCGCACGCGCAACGACCACCTGCCCGCGGACGAGCGCATGTCGTTCCGCATCGGCGTCAATCTCGGCGACGTCATCGTGCAGGGCGGAGACCTCCTCGGCGACGGCGTCAACGTCGCAGCGCGCATCCAGACGATCGCCGAGCCGGGCGGCGTGTGCACCTCGGGGAGCGTCTACGACCAGATCCGGAACAAGCTCACCCTGCAAATCCGGCAGCTCGGCGAGAAGAGCTTCAAGAACATCGCGCAGCCGGTGCGGACGTTCTCGATCAGCGACGAGGGCGGCGCGATGCCGGCGACTCGGCTGCGCCCGCGCAAGGCTCCGATGATCGTGGCGGCGCTCGCGGGTCTGGTCGCGGTCGGCGCGGGCGGCGTGTGGCTGTACCGCGACTACAGCGCGCGCGCCGCCGAGGACGCGCGGCGCGCGGAGGACGCGAAGCGTGCGGCCGAGGAGCAGGCGAAGACCGACCGCGAGATGGCGATGCGCGCCACGGCCGACCGGGAAGCGAAGCTGCTGGCGGAGCTCAAATCCGCGAAAGACGCGCTGACGCAAGCCGAAGCGAGCAAGCGCAAGGGCGAGCAGGACAAACTGGCCGCCGCAGCAGCGGTCAAGCCTGCGGAGGCTCCCATGAAGGCCGAGCCGGATCGCGCCGCGGCGGCGCCCGCGCCCGTGGCCGACGCCGAGCCCCGGCCCGCGCCGGTTGCGGCCAAAGGCGCGGCCAAGGCCAGCGCGAGCAAAGGCATCGACCGCTTCGACGGCGCACACATCGGGCGCATGTGCACGGTCAACACCAGCAACGCGCAGCGCTGCTGGGGCGTGGTCCTCAACGTCAAGCACGGAGCGCTCTCGGCGACATGGACCA
The DNA here is from genome assembly GCA_035501595.1 of Casimicrobiaceae bacterium. Classification (GTDB taxonomy): domain Bacteria; phylum Pseudomonadota; class Gammaproteobacteria; order Burkholderiales; family Casimicrobiaceae; genus PALSA-1003. The sequence goes on from DATJVX010000018.1 coordinate 37,948, forward strand.
CGCGCTTCACCGAGCAGCCCGCCCACCTCAAGGGCGAGATCGCGGCCGACGGAACCGTCAGCCTCGCGCTGGACGGCCATTCGCCCAAGGGCCGGGCGCTGGCCGCCGACGTGAAGGGGACTGTGGTCGACAACAAGCTCAGCTTCGCCGGCGTCTGGAGCAACGGCTCGCCGATCAGCGGGACCTGGTTTCTGAACCCGTAGTCTGCGGGCTCTGCCCCGGCCCGCCGACGCGGGACTTGCGCGACGGGCCCCGCGGGGTGTGAAATCGAGAGCCTGCCCCGCGCAGGACCGATACGACGAGCGAGCCGCATGAATCCGCCCGAATCCCAGCCCGAGTCTCCGCGTGAATCCAAATGGCGCGTGCACGGCGTGCGCGTCGTGCACGCCGACGAGCTCGACGTCAACACGCCGCAGACGCCCGGCATGAATCGCGCCGCCGCGATCACAGCGGCGCGCGCCGGTGCCGAGAAGCTCTGGGCCGGCACCGTCGTGATTCATCCCCGGGCGAAGACCGGCGCCCACCATCATGGCGCGGTCGAGAGCGTCATCTATGTCGTCGCCGGAAAGGCGCGCATGAAGTGGGGCGACCGTCTCGAGTTCACCGCCGAGGCTGGCCCCGGCGACTTCATCTACGTGCCGCCATTCGTGCCGCACCAGGAGATCAATGCCGGCGATGAGCCCCTGTCCTGTGTGCTGGTGCGCAGCGGTCAGGAGCCGGTGGTGGTCAACCTCGACCTGCCCAACGTCGAGCCCAATCCCGAAGAGGTGCACTGGGTCGACAGCATCCATCCGGCGCCGAAAGGCTGAAGCGGCGCCCGGCGGTCCAGACTTCAGAAAAGCGGTCGCGAGCCGCGGCGGGCATTACCACCACCCGGGTTTTTCTCCTCAGCCGAGGCAGGAGAAGGTCAGGATCTCGACCGGATCGTCCTGATAGGCGTGGCCGAAGCTGATCTGGCCGCGATTGCGCAGCACCAGCTCCTCACGCCGCAGCGCGAGCTCCGGCTCGTTCTCGACCGTCACGTAGGTGCCGTTGGAGCTGTGGTCGATCAGCACGAACTTGTCGCGGCGGCGCTCGATGCGCGCGTGCATGCGCGAGGCCTTGCGGTCTGCGAGGACGAGGTCGTTGGCGAGGTCGCGCCCGATCGACAGCGTGGGCGTCGCCTCCGAGAGCTCGATCTTCCGGTCGCCGTGTTTGAGCGAGAGCTGTGCAGGGCGGACCTTCACGTGCGTGGAAAGCGCGGTCAGCTCGTCTTCGGTTTCCTGCCACACCAGCTCGAAGAGATCGATGTCCTTCTGCTTGCCTTTGACCGTCTGCGCCTGGTGGCTGCGCGTGCGTGCGCGCAGCCCCGGGGGGAGGAGCGCGACGGTGCTCTCGGAGGTGAACACCTGGCCGCCGCGCGCCAGGTTGGAAAGCCTCGCGGCGACGGTGACGGTGTCGCCGAAGAAGTCGTTGCCCTCCTCGAGCACGGGCCCGAAGTTGAACCCGACGTGGATCGCGAGCGGAGCCCCGCGCGACGTCCGCTGCGTGGACACGTGCGCCTGCATGTCCGTGGCGGCCCGCGCCGCGCCGTCGGCGGAGGGGAACACGGCCATCACCTCGTCGCCGATCGTCTTGACGACCTTGCCGCCGCTGTCGACGCAGGCCTTGCGGATGATCGTCAGGCAGCGCTCGACCGTCGCGAGCGCCTCCGCGTCGCCCAGCGTTTCGTACAGCTTGGCACTGCCGCTGATGTCCGCGAAGAGGACCGCGAAATTGACCTGAGCCTTGTCCATGGATGCGCTTCTGCCGCGCTCCGCGCAAGTATAAGCCAAGTCCCTCGAGCGCCCCTTCGAGCCGGCCAGGCGCGGCCGATATTCACGTTGACAGTGGAGGAGGCCGCAGCCTAGTATCAAACTCGCGCGGCGATCGGGTTTTTTTGGAGCATTCTCGTTTCGCGCGACGCAACACGATGAAAACGACTCGGCTGGCCGGGTGTTGTCTTTTCTTCGCGGCGGCCGTGTGCTACGGCGCCGACGTCGGCGTCGTCACGATCGCCGACGCGGGCGCGCGGGTCCTTCGCGGTGCCACGTGGTACAAGCTCGTCGAGGGCGCGCGCGTGCAGGACGGCGACCTGATCGACGCCGCCGATCGCGGGCAGGTGCAGGTGGAGCTGACTTCGGGCCCGATCATGAATTTCGTCGGCCCGGCCGGTCTGCTCATGGTGGCGGCCGGAGCGCGCGACGCGAAGCTGCCGGTCACCGCGGAAGCGTACCTGCCGCACGGCTGGCTCAAGCTCGGGACGAAGACGAGCGGCGCGCCGCTGCGGGTCCGGACGGCGTCCGGCGCGGCGAGCGCCGCGGATGCGGTGGCGGTCGTGCATTCCGACGGAGATGCTTTCGAGATGTTCGTCGAAACGGGAAGCGCCAAGCTTTACGAGCCGGGAAAGATCGGCGATGGCGCCGCGCACGACGTCAAGGCGGGCGAGTTCGCGCTGCGCGCGCCGGATCGTCCGTTCGCGACCGCGGGTGCGGCCCCCCAGCGATTCATCGCCGGCCTTCCGCGCCATTTCCGGGGTCCGCTGCCCGCGCTGGCCTCGCAGTTCGCCGTGGCGCGCGTGCAGCTCGCGCCCGACCGCCCCATCAGCTACGCCGAGGCCGAGCCCTGGCTCACCGGCCCGTACCGGCGATTGTTCATCCGGCGGCTGCAGCCGCGGCTTGCGGATCCGGAATTCCGCGCAGCCGCGATGGCCAAGCCGCAGGCGTACCCCGAATGGCAGGCCTCGCTCGCGCCGGCGGAAGCTCCCAAGGCCGAGCCGCCGAAGGCCGAGGCCTCCAAGCCCGCCGAGGCGCCGAAGCAGCCGGACAAGCCGTCGATCTTCAAGTGGCCGTTCGGCGACAGCAAGAAGTGAGCGCGCTCGAGTCGCGCACCCACCGGGGGACTTCATGAAGCTGATGTGGAAATTCAACCTCGCGCTCGCCGTCGTGTTCGTCGTCGGCCTGCTCGTCACCGGCGCGGTCTCCTACGCCGTGCTGCAGGCGAACGCGCGGGAGGAGATCCTCGACAACGCGCGCGTCATGATGGAGGTCGCGCAGTCCTCACGCAGCTACACCAATTCCCAGATCAAGCCGCTGCTCGAGACCCAGCTCAGGTATTCGTTCCTGCCGCAGTCGGTGTTCGCGTACGCCGCGACGGAGCAGTTCAACGATCTGCGCAAGAAGTATCCGGACTACAGCTACAAGGAGGCGACGCTCAATCCCACCAACCCGCGCGACCGCGCCACCGACTGGGAGGCGGATGTCGTCAACCAGTTCCGCAACGGCCAGGCGAAGGGCGACCTGGTCGGCGAGCGCGACACGCCGACGGGACGCTCGCTGTACCTCGCCCGGGCGATCCAGATCACCGACCAGGCCTGTCTCGCCTGCCACAACACGGTGGCCGAGGCGCCGAAGACGATGATCGAACTCTACGGTCCGGCGAACGGCTTCGGATGGAAGCTGAACGAGATCGTCGGCGCGCAGATCGTCTCGGTGCCCAGCGCGCTGCCGATCCAGCGGGCGAATCACACCTTCAAGGTGTTCATGCTCCTACTCACGCTCGTGCTGGTCGTCACGTTCATCCTGATCAACGTGATGCTCAACTCGATCGTGATCCAGCGGGTGAAGGCGCTCGCCAAGTCGGCCGACGACGTGAGCCTCGGCCAGGTCGAGAACGCGGAGTTCAAGGACAAGAGCAAGGACGAGATCGGCACGCTGAGCCAGGCGCTCGGCCGCATGAACAAGAGCCTGGCCCAGGCGATCAAGATGCTGGAGACCTGAGCGTGACCGGGAATGCGAGCCTCGGCTTCCCTTCGGCTGCATCGTGCCGGAGCCTCGTCACGCCCCACGCACATGTCTGAGCAACCGGAAAAGATAGGCAAGTATCGGATCGACGGCGTGCTCGGCAGGGGCGCGATGGGGGTCGTCTACAAGGCCTTCGATCCGGGCATCGAGCGCGTGGTCGCGGTGAAGACCGTGCGCAAGGACCTGGTCGACCCCGACCTGGCCGCGCAGGTCATGGCTCGCTTCCAGAACGAGGCGAAGGCTGCCGGGCGGCTCCTCCATCCGAACATCGTCAGCGTGTACGAGTACGGCGAGGACGAGCTGAACGCGTTCATCGCCATGGAATACGTCGAAGGGACCGGCCTGCGCGAGTACCTGAGCCGCAAGGCGAGCTTCGACATCGGCCAGATCGTCGCCATCATGTCGCAACTCCTGCTCGCGCTCGACTTCGCGCACGAGCGCGGCGTCGTGCACCGCGACGTCAAGCCCGCGAACCTGATCCTCACGGCCGCGGGCGCGCTCAAGGTCGCCGACTTCGGCATCGCCCGCATCGACACATCGAACCTCACCAACGCCGGCATGGTGATGGGCACGCCGTCGTACATGTCGCCCGAGCAGTGTCAGGGCAAGGAGGTCGACAAGCGGTCGGATCTGTTCAGCGCCGGCGTCGTCCTCTACGAGCTGCTGACCGGAGAGAAGCCGTTCTCCGGCTCGATCGAGGCGATCGCGTTCAAGATCTGCTACGAAGAGGCGAAGCTGCCGTCGGAGCTCTCGAAGCTCCCCGTCTCGGCCGGTCTAGACGCGGTCGTCCAGACGGCGATGACCAAGGATCCGACGGCGCGCTTCCAGAACGCAAAGGCTTTCAACCGGGCGCTGCGCCTCGCGCTCGATCCGCAGCTCAACGTCAAGCGCGAAGCGCAGGACGCAACCGAGATCAACCTCGCGGCGGTGACGCTCCAGGCGCAGGCCGCCGCCGTGTGGGACGACACGACGCTGCACACCATCGAGCGGGACCTCGCCGACCTGGTCGGGCCGATGGCGCGGGTAATGGTGAAGAAAGCCGCCGCCAAGTCGCGCGACACGGCGGAGCTCTACGCGCTCATCTCCGACAGCATCACCGATCCGGAGGTGCGCCAGCGCTTCCTCGACGGGATGCAGAAGGCTGCCGCCGAGCGCTCCGGCGCGACCAAGACCTCGACCGGCATGCGGGGAACGATACCGCCGCAGCTGCGGTCGTTCTCCGGTGACGTCCAGCCGCTCGCGCCCATCGATCCGGGCTTCGTCGAGCAGACGACCACGCGCCTCGCCGCGTATCTCGGCCCGATCGCCAAAGTGGTCACCCGCAAGGCGGCGAAGGAAGCGACCAATCGCCAGCAGTTCGTGCAGCTCGTCGCCAGCCACCTCGGAGCGCAGGAGCGCGCCGGGTTCCTCCGGGAGGTCGGCTATGTCGAGTTCGAGTGAGGGGTAGCCCGCGAGCCCCGTGCACGCTCGGAGAGCAACCCCCACTCGCTCGCGCGGGGCATCGCTCGCTGCTAGGTAAGCCTGTTACCGGCTGCGCGGATCGAACGCGTCGCGCAGGCCGTCGCCGAGCAGGTTGAACGAAAGCACGAGCAGGAAGATCGACAGCCCGGGCCAGATCGCCATCCACGGCGCGTTGTCGATGTAGTTCTTCGCCGTGTTCAGCATGCTGCCCCACGACGGCGCGGGCGGCTGCTGGCCAAGGCCCAGGAACGACAGCGCGGCCTCCGCGATGATCGCCGCCGCGACCGCGAGCGTCGCCTGCACGATGAGCGGCGGCACGACGTTGGGCAGGATGTGCCGGAAGGCGATCCGCAGGTGCGAGTTGCCGACCGCGCGCGCGGCCTCGACGTAGTCCTCGACCTTAGCCTGCAGCACCTGCGCCCGCGTGAGCCGGATGAAGATCGGCGTGGCGGAGATGCCGATCGCGATCATCGCGTTGGCGAGGCTTGGCCCGAGGAACGCCGCCAGCGCGATCGCCAGGATGAGGAAGGGGCAGGCGAGCATCGCATCGGTCATGCGCGAGATGAGGGCGTCGATCCAGCCGCCGAGGTAGCCCGCGGCGAGCCCGATCGGCACGCCGAGCGCGAGCGCGATCGACACGGCCACGACGCCGGCGAGGAGCGATGCCCGGGTGCCGAAGATCACGCGCGAGAGGACGTCGCGGCCGATCTCGTCGGTGCCGAACCAGTGCGCCGCGGACGGAGCCTTGCGCACCGCGCTCCAGCTCGTGGCGATCGGATCGTAGGGCGACAGGATCCCCGCGAGAAGCGCGATCGCGACGAAGAAGACGACCACGCCCAGCGCGACCATGGCCCCGCGGCGGCGCGCGAGGCGCCTGAGCGCCCGGCGGCCCGGCGAGCTGCGTTTCCCGGCGATGACCGCGGCGGCGGTGACCGTGGTCATGGGCGACGGCCTGTGCGCGCGCTGACGCGCCCTTCGGACGCTTCTCCCCGCGCGCCCGCCGGGGCTCCAGCTTCAAGCCCCGCGCTCACGCGGTATCCCGCAGCCTCGGGTTGACCAGGAAGTAGGCTGCGTCGGCGAAGAAGTTGAGCGCGATGTACGCCGTGGCTGTGCACAGGACGACGCCCTGCACGACGGCGTAGTCGCGGTTGAACACGGCGTCGACGATGAGCTTGCCGAACCCGGGAATGGTGAACACCTGCTCGGTGAGCACCGCGCCGGACAGCAGCGTTCCGAACTCGAGCGCGCCCAGCGTGATCACCGGAGTGAGCGCGTTGCGCAGCGCGTGCTTGAGCACGACGACCCGCTCGTCGAGGCCCTTGGCGCGCGCGGTGCGCACGTAGTCGGCGTTGAGCACCTGGAGCATCGCGCTGCGCGTGTGGCGCATCAGCACGGCGGCGATGGCGTTGCCGAGCACGAACGCGGGCATGATCATCGCCGCGAGGTTGGCCTTGAGGTCGACGAAGGGGCTCACGTAGCCCGAGGCCGGCAGCCAGCCGAGCGAGACCGAGAACAGCAGGATGAGCATGATGCCCAGCCAGAAGTTCGGCGTCGACAGCCCCCAGAGCGCGAAGAAGTTCGCCGCGTAGTCCCAGACGCTGTCCCTGGCCACCGCCGAGACAACGCCCGCCGTGACGCCGATCATGAGGGCGATGGTCATCGCGAGCAGGGCGAGCTCCGCGGTTACGGGGAGCTTCTCGGCGATGAGCTCGAGCACCGGCTTCTGGATGCGCACGGATTCGCCCAGGTCGCCGGTGAGCACGCCCCCCGCCCAGTAGAGGTAGCGCACGGGCAGCGGCTCGTCGAGGTGCAGCTTCTTGTGCAGGTAGGCGACGACGTTCGGATCGCGCTCCTCGCCCGCGAGGATCATCGCCGGATCGCCGGGCAGGAGCTGCTGCAGCCCGAAGATCAGGATCGAGACGAAGAACAGCGTCGGGAAGATCGTCGCGACGCGGCGGACGAGGTAGTTCGTCATGACCTTGAGATCGCCGCTCCCGCGGATGCGGGAATCCGGTGCGGTGCAGCGAACCTTGCCGGGTCCCCGCCGGAGGCTGACCCCGGCTGCTTCGATGCGGAGCAGGGACGACGATGCCCGTTCATTTCATCTGCAGCCCCTGCACGCGCACGAGTCCGTCGGGAACGGTGCGCAGCCCGGAGAGCTTGTCGCTGTACGCCCAGATCCAGTGGCGGTGGAACAGGTAGATGATCGGCCGGTCGTTGAGCACGATCGCGGCGAGCTCGGCGTAGATCTTCTGGCGCGCCGCGGGATCGAGCGTCGTGCGCGACCGGGTGAGAAGCTCGTCGACCTCGGGCTTGCAGTAGCCGGAGTAGTTGAGCGGCTGCTTGCAGCCGTAGAAGCTGAAGATGTTCCCGTCGGGATCGGCGCGGCCGCTCCAGGCGAGCACGTAGGCTTCGAAGTTGCCCTTGTCCGCCATGTCGAGCGAAGTGGAGAACTCGGTCGACTGGATCTTCACGTCGAAGCCGGCCTCCCGGACCATCGACTGGACGACCTGCGCGATCTTCTGCGGGTCGGACGTCGTCGGCGTCATCAGCGTGACCGTTGGATTGGGCACGCCCGCGGCCTGCAGCAGCGCCTTGGCCTTGGCGACGTCCCGCTTCGGTATCGGCACGTTCTTCGCGTAGTACGGGTTCGTCGGCGCGACCCACTGGTTGCCGACGTCGGCCTCTCCGTCCATGGCGACCTGGACGATGCCCTCGCGGTCGAGCGCGAGCTCGAAGGCCTCGCGCACGCGCGGATCCTTGCCCAGCGGATTCTTCTCCGCGAGATCGCTCTTGCCGGTGTTGATCGTGATGCCCTGGTACCCGATCTCGGTGATCTTGGAGATCTTGAACCGGCTGTCGCTCTTGAGCTGCGGCACGTCGGAGGGCGCCATGCGCTCGATGAAGTCGAGCTGGCCCGACTTGAGATTGGCGAGCCGGACGGTGGAATCGACGATCGGAAGGTAGATGATCTTGTCGAGGTGAATGGCGCCCTTGTCCCAGTAGCCGGGATAGCGCTCGAGGACGATCCGATCCTGCGCCACGCGCTCGACGAAGCGGAACGGGCCCGAGCAAACCGGCTTGGCGCCGAACTTGTCGCCCTCGGCCTGCGCCGCCTTGGGCGAGACCATCATGCCGGCGCGGTCCGCGAGCGCCGCGAGCAGCGGCGAGAACGGCGCAGAGAGGTTCAGGCGCACCGTGGAGGCATCGATCACGTCGACGCTCGTCACCGGCGCCAGCTCGCCGCGGCGGTTCGAGCCGGCCATCGTCTTGTGCCGCTCGATGTTGTACTTGACCGCCGCCGCGTCGAATTTCTCGCCGTCGTGGAAGGTCACGCCTTGGCGCAGCTTGAGGGTGAGCGCCTTGCTGTCGGGGGACCACTGGTAGGAGGTCGCGAGCTGCGGGACGATGTTGAGGTGCTCGTCGATGTCGAAGAGCTTGTCGCACAGCGCCGCGAAGACGATCCGCCCGACGAAGGTGCGCGCGAGCGTCGGATCGAGAACGTCCGGATCTTCGGCCAGACCGAACCGCAGCGTCTGGGCCTGGGCCAGGTTCGTCGCCGCTGCCGCGAGTAGGCAGCACAGCATCCTCCGGAGTTTCTGCATCGTTTTCTCCTTCGTCACGGTTTCAAGCGAAGTCCAGCGATATTAGCGCCAAGCTGGTCGCGGCAGGAATCGAGCCGTTGCCGCTCACGGCGCGTTCCGCGTGCCGCGGAACGCGGCCTGCAGCCGCTCGAGCCGGGCGCCTCCGCCCGCCGCGGCGATGGGCAGGGCGGCGGTCGGCGCGATCTCGCGCCAGAAATGGCAGGCGGTCGCGTGTGCGCCGTCCGCGACGAGCGGCGGATCGTCCTCCGCGCAGCGCGCGCGGGCGTGCGGGCAGCGGCTGCGAAAGCGGCAGCCGGACGGCGGATCGATCGCGCTGGGCACGTCGCCCTGGAGCACGATTCTGCGGCGAAGTGCCGAAGGCCGGGGAACGGGGATCGCCGAGAGCAGGGCCTGGGTGTAGGGGTGGCGCGGAGAGGCGAACAGCGCAGACTTGGGCGCGTATTCCACGATCCGGCCGAGGTACATCACCGCCACGCGTGCGGCGATGTGCTTGACCACCGCCAGGTCGTGCGCGATGAACACGTACGAAAGCCCGAAGCCGCGCTGCAGATCGGTGAGCAGGTTCACGACCTGCGCCTGGATGGACACGTCGAGCGCGGAGACCGGCTCGTCGCACACGACGAGCTTCGGTTGAGCGGCGAGGGCGCGGGCGATGCCGATGCGCTGGCGCTGGCCCCCCGAGAACTCGTGCGGATAGCGCTCGGCGTGCTGCGACAGGAGGCCGACGACGGACAGCAGCTCTTCGACGCGCTCGCGCTCGCGGCCCGGCGCGAGCCCGTGCAGCGCGAGCGGCTCGGCGAGTGTCTGGCCCACGGTCATCCGCGGGTTGAGCGAGGTGTAGGGGTCCTGGAAGATGATCTGCAGCGAACGCCGCCGCGCGCGCAGCGCGGCCGGGTCGAGCGCGAGCAGGTCCTCGCCTTCGAAGGCGATCGAGCCCGCGCTCGGCTCGAGCAGGCGCAGGATCAGCCGTCCGGTCGTGGACTTGCCGCAGCCCGACTCGCCGACCAGCGCCAGCGTCTCTCCGCTCGCGACCTCGAAGTCGATGCCGTCGACGGCGCGCACTGCGCCGCTCGCGCGGCCGAACAGGCGCCTGTGCACGGGGAAGTGCTTGGTCAGCCCGGCCACGCGCAGGAGCGGCGTCATCCGCTGCTACGCGGGGACCAGCGCGTCGGCGTCGAGCGGCGCCCGCCAGCACGCGCTGGCGTGGCTCGTCGCGACTGTGGCGAGCGGCGGGCGCTCGCCGCGGCAGCGGTCGATCGCGAACGGACAGCGCGGATGGAAGCGACAGCCCGCGATCGGCTCGAGAGGATTGGGGACGAGCCCCTCGATCGCCGGCAGCCGCTCCTGGTCGAGGTCGAGCCGCGGAACCGAGCCGAGCAAGCCGACGGTGTAGGGGTGCTGCGGCTCGGCGAAGAGGCGCCCGACGCTCGCGCGCTCGACGATCCGGCCGGCGTACATCACCGCGACTTCGTCCGCGAGCTCGGCGACCACGCCCAGGTCGTGCGTGATCAGGATGATCGCCGTGCCGGTTTCCTCGCGCAGCAGGCGCATGAGATCGAGAATCTGCGCCTGAATGGTCACGTCGAGCGCGGTGGTCGGCTCGTCGGCGATCAGCAGGCGCGGCTTGCAGGCGAGCGCCATGGCGATCATCACGCGCTGCCGCATGCCTCCCGAGAGGCGGTGCGGATAGTCGGCGAAGCGCGCCTCGGGCGACGGCACGTGCACCTGGCGCAGGAGCTCGATCGTCCGCGTGCGCGCCTCGTCGCGCGAAACGCGGCGGTGGCGCAGCAGCACCTCGGCGATCTGATCGCCGACGCGCAGTGCCGGGTTGAGCGAGGTCATCGGCTCCTGGAAGATCATCGACAGCCGGTCGCCGCGCAGCTCGCGCATCTGGGCCGGTGCGAGCGCGGTCAGCGCCACGCCGTCGAACACGATCTCGCCCTGCACTCGTCCGGGCGCAGCAACGAGCCCCATGATCGACAGCGCCGTGACGCTCTTGCCGCAGCCGGACTCGCCGACCACCGCGAGCGTGCGTCCCGGTTCGAGATCGAAGCTCACGCCGTCGACCGCGACCGTCTCGCGCCCCTCGACCGCGAAGCTCGTGCGCAAGTCGCGGACCTCGAGGAGCGGGCGGTTGCCGCCCTCGGAATCCGCTCCGTCGCCGGAAGGGACCGCGCCCGTCCCTCCGGAGCTCATCGCTCGCGTCGCACGCGTGCCGCTGCGAAGCGCTGGACCTCGGCCTCGATCGTCGCGCGGTCCGTGATCCCCGCCGGCCGCGCGCGGCTCGGCAGGCAGGCGACGAAGGGCTGGAAGCGCTCGAGGCTCTTCACGTAGAGGCGGTTGAGCTCCGCCAGGGGGTCTTCGTGATCGTCGACGCGAAGATCGAGCGCCGGGTACGCCTCGGTCGTGCAGACGAGCAGCGCCAGGGCCTGCCGCCCGCGCTTGTCGCCCCCCGCCGCCTGGCCGGCTTCCATCGCCGCGATCAGGCGCTCCGGGAACGGGAGCTCACGCCCGGCGTCGAACGCCTGGGCGGTATCCTCGATCACCTGCGGGCCCGCGAGCATGTTGCCGGCCACCGAGAAGCCGTCGCCCGCGATGTGCCCGCACCACTCGATGCACTCGACTCCGGTGTGCGCGGCCACGTTGCCCTCGGCGTCGACCAGGTGCAGCTGGCGATGCTCGCGTCCCGCGTCGGCGAAGGTGAGCGAGCGGATCACGTCGGCAGGCGCGTCTCCCTTCGCGAGCAGCGCGAGCCCGCGAGCGCCGTAGAGCGGGTTCACCAGCGCCTGCGTCGACAGCGCTCCGACGCCGCTGTGTGCGTGCGGGCACAGCGCGCCGACGGCGAAGAAGCGGCTCGCGACGATGACGCCCAGCGCACCGGAAGTGTCACGCGCGACGATCGACCAGGTCATGAGCGAGTCGGGAAGCTGGAGAAAGTGGGCCCATCCGGAGAGCTTGACTCATGAGGGCGATCGCTACTTTACAACGGCTCGGCGGTTCTTGCGTGCCTCCGTCGGCGGTGGTCCTACCGGAATAGCGCGGTCGGCGCGACGCTCGATATCCGGCGAATCGAACTTCTCATCCACTCGAGCTGGAGTCGAGACATGACCGCGCTTATACAAGAAGTACGCCGCGTCGTTCCCGCGGCGATGATCGCTCTGGGCCTCGCCCTGAGCATGCCTACCGGCGCCGCGCCGTCGGACAACCCTATGGGTCTCGGCCCGGGCCACAACGGCGACGGGAACGGCAACGGGAACGGCAATGGCAACAAGGGGAGCAATGGCAACAGTTATCTGCAGCACAACCTCATTTCGGACCAGGCGGGCGTCGCCGACAACCGGGACGCGAATCTCGTCAACCCGTGGGGGATTGCGCTCAATCCCAACGCCTTCGTCTGGGTGGCCGACAACGGAACGGGCGTCTCGACGCTGTACGACGGCTACGCGGACATCGACCCGCTGGTCGTAACCATCCCCACGATCGACGGGCCGGGGACCGGCGTTCCGACGGGCATCACCTTCAACGGCACGACGGATTTTGCGATCGCGGGCACGCCCTCGCACTTTCTTTTCGCGACCGAGGATGGCGTCATCGCCGCCTGGTCGTCCAGCACGGCGGCGGTGAAGATGTATCCGCCGGGGACGACGGCGACGGCGGTCTACAAGGGAGTCGCCATCGCGGGCAATGACACGAATCAATCTGCTCTATGCCGCGGATTTCCATAACAAGAAGATCGACGTATTCGACACCAACTTTCAGCCTGTTGCGACCGCCGGCGGCTTCGTCGATCCTGCCATTCCCTCGTCCTTCGTTCCGTTCAACATCATGAACATCGGAGGCACGCTGTACGTCGCCTACGCGATGAAGGAGGTCAATGGCGACGACGAGGTCGCGGGCCAGGGCTTGGGCTTCGTCGATGCTTTTGACGCCGACGGGGTGTTGCTCGCGCGCGTCGCGTCGCGGGGAGGGCTGAACGCGCCGTGGGGCATGGCCCTCGCGTCCGCGGGCTTCGGCCGATTCGGCGGCGCGCTCCTCGTCGGCAATTTCGGCGCCGGGGCGATCAACGCCTTCGATCCGGTCAGGGGCATTCCGCTCGGGCAGCTGCGCGACGCCAACAACAAGGTGCTCAAGATCGACCGGCTGCGGGGCATCGCGTTCGGCAACGGCGTGCTGAATCAGCCGACCGACGCGCTGTTCTTCGCGGCCGGGCCGGATGGAGAATCGCAGGGGCTGTATGGCTTCCTCGTGCCTGCGCCTTCCCAGGGCCAGGGGAATGGCCAAGGTGACTGAAGCACGAAGGCGCAACGACGGGACGGCGAATTCGGCCGCCGTCCCCGCAGCGCCAGGCTGAAGCGCGCGGCCCGCGGCGCGGGCCGCGTGGTCCGCTACAACCGCTCGATCACCGCCGCGATGCCCTGGCCGCCCCCAATGCACATGGTGATCAGCCCGTAGCGCTTGCCGGTGCGGGCGAGTTCGTAGAGCGCCTTGACGGTCAGGATGCAGCCCGTCGCTCCGATGGGATGGCCCAGCGCGACGGCCCCGCCGTTGGGGTTGACCTTCTCGGCACTCATGCCGAGCTGCTTCGAGACGCCGAGCGCCTGAGCGGCGAATGCCTCGTTCGATTCGATCACGTCCATCTGCTCGAGCTTGAGCTCCGCCTTGGCGAGCGCATTCTTCACCGCCGATACGGGCCCCAGGCCCATGATCTTGGGGTCGATGCCGGCATGGCCGTAGGCGAGCAGGCGGGCCATCGGCTTGAGGCCCTTCCTGGCGGCCGCGGACTTCTCCATCAGCACGACCGCCGCCGCCGCATCGTTGATCCCCGAGGCGTTGCCGGCTGTGACCGTACCGTTGTCGTTCTGGAACACCGCCCTGAGCTTGCCCATGCCCTCGAGCGACGCGTCGCCGCGCACGTGCTCGTCGGTGTCGAACTGCACCGGGCCTTTCTTGCTCTTGAGCTCGATGCCGACGACCTGGTCCTTGAAATAGCCCTTGGCGATGGCGTTGGCGGCGCGCTTGTGGCTCTCGACGGCGAACGCGTCCTGGTCCGTGCGGCTGATGCCGCACTGCGCCGCGACGTTCTCCGCGGTGACGCCCATGTGCACCGTATCGAAGGGATCGGTGAGCGCACCGACCATCATGTCGATATCCTTGGCGTCCCCCATCCGGGCGCCCCAGCGCTGCGTGACGTTGGCGTAGGCCGCGCGGCTCATGCTCTCCGCACCCCCGGCCACTGCGGCGTCGACGTCGCCGAGGAGGATGTACTGCGAGGCGCTGACGATCGCCTGGAGGCCGCTGCCGCACAGCCGATTGAGCGTGAGGGCGCCCGACTCCGGCGCGAGGCCGCCCTTGAGCGCAGCCACGCGCGAGAGGTACATGTCCTTCGCCTCGGTGTGGATGACGTTGCCGAACACGCATTGGCCGATCTCTTTCGGATCGACCTTGGCCCGCGCGACCGCCTCGCGGACGCACCGGGCCGCGAGATCCGTTGGGGGGATGTCCTTGAGGCTGCCGCCGTAATCGCCGATCGCCGTGCGCACGCCGCTCAGGATGACGACTTCTCTTGCCTGGTTCATGACTGGATCTCCGGGATGGACGGCCTCATTATCCCGCGATTCGCGCGCGATCGCGACGCGCGATTGCCCGACTCGGCGGGAGACGCCGCGGGCCTCGACGGTCGGCGCCGCGCCGACCGTGCTTTGAGTCAGGGTACCTCGAGCAGCCGCTTGCGATGCCAGTCGGCGATGCTTTCCTCGGGGTACTCGTCGAAATGCGTGTGCTCCGGGCCGTCGGGGATCTCGACCCAGGGCGCCGCATAGTTGGTCATGATCTCGACTTCTTCCATCGGCTTGGGCAACGGCGTGTCGATCGCGGAGGCGAAGGGATAGATCCAGTCCGGCCACCTCGGGTCCCAGACCCAGAGCGCGCTGCCGCACTGCGAGCAGAAGTTGCGGCGCGCCTCGGAGAGCGCTTTGCGCTTGCCCTTGCCTTGCGCGATCCGGGCGCGGTACGCGCGGACATTCTGCTCGCCCTTCACCTTGAGCGACTTCGCGGTGCCCATGATGTTGACGGCATAGCCTCCGCCGCCGGCGGTCTTGCGGCAGATCGAGCAGTAGCAGCGCATGAACGGGTACGGCGTGGTCGACGTGACCGAGAACTTGACCGCCCCGCAATGGCACGAGCCTTTGAGCCGCATGGTCGTCTCCACCCCCTGGAGAGCCCTCATCATACCGCCGGCCAACCCCGATGGAACGGTCGCGAAAGTCCTCCCGGCGCGCCGCGTGAGCGCTTTCAGGCAAGCCCGAATCGCCGGCGGAGCGCGTCCTCGCCGGCGGGGCTGAAGGCGACGACCCGCGAGCCCTTGACGACCCGGGCCCAGCCGAGCGCGATGAACCGCGCGAGCAGCGCGGCACCCAGCGCACCGGCGAGATGGTGCCGTCGCGCGCTCCAGTCGAGGCATGGGCGGCAAAGAGGGCGCCGGCGGTGAGCGAGCGCTTCGAGGTCGATCCCGAGCTCGCGGAAGGAGCGCGTCCCTTTGGGCGATACCGCGAGCCCTTTGCCGTTCGACGTGACCAGCCGGGCGGCGAGCAGCGCGTCGTACAGCCCCACCCCCAGGTCGCCGGCGAGATGGTCGTAGCAGATGCGCGCCTTGCGCAGCGCCGGCTCGCGCGGGCTCGAGCGCAGCCGCAGGGCGCCGGCGCGGTACGCCACACCCATCAGGCTCTCGATCAGCTCCCCGACGTCGCGATCGGCGAGGCGGAAATAGCGATGCCGTCCCTGGCTCTCGACCGCGATCAGCCGCGCCTCGAGAAGCTTCGCGAGGTGCGCGCTCGCGGTCTGCTTGGTCACCCCCGCCTCGGCGGCGAGCTCCGTCGCGGTTAGCGCCGGGCCCGCTATGAGCGCGGTCAAGATGTCGCAGCGGGCGCGCTCGCCCAGGAGCGCGGCGATCCCGGCGATGTTCGGTCCGTCTTTCATGGTTCGATGCTAGAGGGAATTATATACTTGACAAATGCAGAATAATGGCCCATACTTCAGTCACATAAAGGAGAATAACGATGGCTGAAGGTCTCTTTACCGCGCCCCGATTCATCAATGAAGACGCGGCCCGCGCGCACCTGGAATCGATCCGCTGGCCGCGTGGCCCGGTCTGTCCGCACTGCGGCGGCACGGATCGCCAGAGCCGCCTGAGCGGGGAGTCGCACCGCGCTGGGCTGCTATTTTGCGGGGAATGCCGCGAGCAGTACACCGTCACGGTCGGGACCGTTTTCGAGCGCTCGAAGATTTCCCTGCACAAATGGGTACTGGCGACGCACCTGCTTTGCTCATCCAAGAAGGGGATGAGCAGCCACCAGCTCCACCGCACGCTTGGGGTGACCTACAAGACGGCGTGGTTCATGTCGCACCGCATCCGCGAAGCGATGGGCGAAACGCCGTCCGGCAAGCTTGGCGGTGGCGGGAAGATTGTCGAAGTGGATGAGACCTACTTCGGCAATAAGGACGGCGTTAAGAAAGCGCGCGGCAAAGTCGGCGGCGCCGCGATGAAGGACAAGCGTGCCATCGTCGCGCTGGTCGAGCGCAGCGGCAAGGTGCGCTCGTTCCACATGCCGAGCGTGACCAATGTGAACCTCAAGCAAGTGCTTTCGTCGCAAATCCATGCCGATACGCACTTGATGACGGACGAAGCGACGCGCTACTGGAATCTCGGTAAGGACTTTGCGCAGCATTCCAGTGTGAACCATGGCCGCAAGGAATACGCTCGCGGCGAGGTCACGACGAACACCGTTGAAGGATTCTTCTCGATCCTCAAGCGCGGCCTCATCGGAACCTACCAGCACGTCGGTGAGTCGCATCTTCAGCGCTATGTACGCGAGTTTGATTTCAGATATAACAACCGCGCGAGCCTCGGGGTCAATGATGCGCAGCGGACGGACGCAGCATTGAGCGGCATCAGCGGCAAGCGCTTGACCTATCGGCGGATTGACACGCTGCCCAGCAGCGTCTAAAAGTCAAGTAATGCAGCCGTCAACAACCCTGATCTCTACCGACGCAAAAGAGCCTTGGGTTAGACGGCTGTTCCTGCCCGCCTATCAAGTCAACGATGCCGCAAGATACGTCGGCATTACGACTCAAACAATTCGAAACTGGCAACGCGAAGCCGACGAAACCACAGGCTCCGCGATTGCCCCTCGCGCTTCCCGCGAGGCCCTGTCGTATCTTCAATTGCAGGAGTTAGCAATTGTAGCCGCGATGCGAGAACTCGGCGTGAAGCTTCGCACGATACGCCTCGCGCGCGATTGGCTTTCTTTTCGATTCGCCTTGGAATTTCCGTTTTCGGATAACCGAGTCAAGTCAGACGGCCAAGACATTCTCATGGAGTGCGACGACCTCGGGGGCGATAGAAAGCTACTCGTCGCGAACAAGGGAGGCCAATTCGTTTGGACCGAAATAATTGGCAACCGGTTTAACGAGTTCGAATACGAGAAGAACCTAGCAATTCGTTGGCACGTCGGCGGGGCCAATACCGGAATAATAATTGATCCTCGCATCGCATTCGGCGCGCCCTCGATACGTGGAGTTCCAACGTGGGCCCTGCGCGGGCGTTTTACCGCTGGCGAAACAATCAACGATATTGCAGCCGATTTCGTTATCAAGGCAGCCGAAGTAAGAAAAGCCCTGAAATTTGAACATGTCTCTATCAATTGAGAAACGGCGCCCTTGGAGGATGAGCCGACAATCTATTTTGATCGGTGCGTAGGTACGAGTATTCCGGAAGCGTTGCGGCTGCTAGGCATGAACAATGTCTACCACCATCATATTCACCGAGCGAAGATCGGCTTGCCGATAGAGCGCGGATCGGTCACGCTCTTTCAGCATGATACGGCCGATGATGAGTGGATGGAATTCGTCGCTGCCAAAGGCTGGATTGTTATCAGCCAGGATTACAAACTGCATCTCGAAAAGGCGACGCTGTCGGCAATTAAGCAACATAGCGCGAAAGTGTTCTACCTATGGGGCGCGGAGGAGCGAAAGGTTGCCGTAGTGCGCGTGCTCCTACGAAGGCTTGACGCCATAACCCGAACCGCCGCATCGACCAGCGGACCATTTATCCATCGGG
>DATJVX010000019.1:0-2362 GCA_035501595.1 Casimicrobiaceae bacterium
GCAGAACTACACCGCGTTCCACGGCGCCGCCAGCACGTCCTCGAAGAACGCCGCAGCCGCCTGGGCGCTCGGCAAGTTCCTGACGGTCCGGGCCGCGCGCGATGTTTTCAAGGCGAAGGGGCAGGAGCCGGGCTGAGCGGCTCATGATCACGCGCCGGGACTTCGTCGGCGCCGCCGTTGCGCTGGCGGCACTGCCCGTCTCGGCGCGGACCGCGAGGCCCGTAGTCAACGACGTCTCGCGACTCAATCCCGTCGAGGTGGCCGCGACGCGGCGTCCGCGCACGACCGAGGAGGTCCAGGCGGCAATCCGCGCCTGGAGCGGCGCGATCTCGATCGGCGGCGGGCGCTTCAGCCAGGGCGGCCAGATCGCCGAGCCCGGCTCGCTGCACCTGGATATGCGCGCGCTCAGCCGGGTCGCGTTCCTCGACGCGCGGCGACGCGTGATCCGCGTGCAGGCCGGAATGCGCTGGCGCGACGTGCAGGACGCGATCGACCCTCACGATCTGTCGGTGAAGATCATGCAGAGCTTCAGCAACTTCACCGTCGGCGGCGCGGTTTCGGTGAACTGCCACGGCCGCTACGTGGGCCTGGGGCCGGTGGTGAACTCGGTGCGGGCGCTGCAGCTCGTCACCGCCGACGCGCAGGTTCTGGAGCTGTCGCGCTCGGCGGACGGGGAGCTCTTCGGTGCGGTGATCGGCGGCTACGGGGCCTTCGGCGCGATCACCGAGGTCGAGCTCGATCTCGCGCGGAATACGCGCATGGAGCGCATTGCGAAGCGGGTGCCGCTCGAGGATTATCCGCGATACTTCCGAGAATCCGTGCTCGCCGATCCATTCATGGTGATGCACAACGCCGATCTCGTTCCTTCCGGCTTCGACGTTCCGGTCGCGATCAGCTGGAGGGCCACCGACAAGCCGCCGACGGAGGCGGACAGGCTGATCCCGCGCGGGGGAAGCTACTCCACCGAGAAGAACGCGATCTGGGCGGTGACCGAGCTTCCGGGAGGCGCGTCGATGCGCAAGGCCCTGGTCGACTCGTCGGTGCTTCGCAAGCCGGCGGTGGTCTGGCGCAACCACGAGGCGAGCCTCGACACGGCGATGCTCGAGCCGCGCACGCGCAGCATGTCGACCTACCTGCTCCAGGAGTACTTCGTGCCGGTCGACCGCTTCGTGCCGTTCGCGCGGAAGATGGCGGCGATCCTCAAGGAGCGGCGGGTCAACGCGCTCAACGTCTCGATCCGGCATTCGCCCGCCGACACGGTGTCGCTGATGCGCTGGGCGCGCGAGGAGGTTTTCGCCTTCGTGCTCTACTACAAGCAGCGCAGCGATGCGGCGGCGAGCACGGAGTCCCGGGCCTGGACCCGCGAGCTGATCGACGCGGCGCTCGAGAACGGCGGACGCTACTATCTGCCCTACCGGCTCGACGCCACGCGCGAGCAGTTCCGCCGCGCCTATCCGCAGGCGGACGCCTTCGCGGCGGTTAAAACCCGCGTCGATCCGGAGAAGCGCTTTCGCAACCTGCTATGGGACGCCTACCTGTGAACGCAAGAAGAGCCTTCCTCAAGTCCGCCGCGGCGCTGGCCGCGCTCGCTTCCTTCCACCCGCTCGCGCAATCGCGCACGCGGCTGGTGCTCCTCGGCACGGGCGGCGGTCCGCGCGTCACCGCGAAGGGACGCGCCAAGCCGGCGACGCTGATCGTCGCGAACGACGTGCCCTACGTGATCGACTGCGGCGACGGGGTGGCGCTTCAGCTCGCGCGCGCGGGCGTGGCGCTCGACACGCTGCGCTACGTCTTCATCACCCACCATCACTCCGACCACAACCTCGATTACGGCAACCTGATCTACGACGCGTGGGCGTCGGGGCTGCGCAAGCCCGTCGATACCTACGGCCCGCCGCCTATCGCGGCGATGACCGACGCGTACTGGCAGCTCAACCGCTTCGACATCGAGACGCGCATCGCCGACGAGGGGCGCGTCGACCCGCGCAAGCTCGTCACCGCGCACGAGTTCTCGAAGGACGGCCAGGTGATGCGCAACGAGGACGTCAGGGTCACCGCCGCGCGGGTGCGCCACCCGCCGATCGCGCAGGCCTACGCCTACCGCTTCGACTGCGGCGACCGCTCGATCGTGATCTCGGGCGACACCACGACCTCGCCCGAGCTCGCCGCGCTCGCGAAGGGCGCCGACGTGCTCGTCTCCGAGGTCATGTACCTGCCGGGGATCGAGCGGCTCCTGAGAATCGTCCCCAACGCGGCGACGCTGCGCGAGCACCTGCTCGCGAGCCACATCGTTCCCGAGGAACTGGGAAAGCTCGCCGCCGAGGCCGGCGTGAAGACGCTGGTGCTCTCCCACCTCGTACCG
>DATJVX010000020.1:0-271724 GCA_035501595.1 Casimicrobiaceae bacterium
CAGCCCCTCGTGCCCCGCCGCCCCCGCAAAGAACGGCGGCACCAGAGCCTCCGCCGCTCTCGCCCCACTCATCGGCGCCACCACCCCGTCCAACACCCCGATCACGTACGTCGGCAACACCCCCAGCGCCAGACACAGCACACCTAGAACGGCCATCGGCACGAGCGCTCCCGACGTCGGTTCGGCGACGCGTCGCTCCGGGTCCAGTCTGCGCATTCCCAGGAAGGTCATCGCAAACACCTTGACGAAGCAAGTCACCGCCAGTGCGGCCGTGAGCGCGAGCGCCGCGCCGCACAGCGCGAAGATGATCTTGGCCTCGATGGATGCGAGCTCGGCGGAGCGCAGCATCGTCTGCAATGTGAGCCACTCGCTCACGAAGCCGTTCAAGGGCGGCAGGCCCGCGATCGCCAGCGTGCCCGCGAGGAAAACGAGAGCGGTCAGCGGCATCCACCTGATCAATCCGCCGAGCTGGTCCATGTCACGCGTGCCAGTCTCGCGCTCGACCACGCCGACGCCGAAGAACAGGAGCGTCTTATAAAGCGAGTGGTTGGCGAGGTGGTAGAGGCTCGCGATAAAGGCGATGGCGGCGAGTGCCGCATGGCCGGTCGCGGCAAAGACCATCCCGGCGCCGAAGCCGGCGACCACGATGCCGACGTTCTCGATGGAGCTATGAGCCAGCATCAGCTTGAGATCGTTGTCCGTCGTAGCGTAGAGGATGCCGAGCAGCGCGGAGGCGGATCCAAAGGCGAGCGCCAGGAGACCCGTGTCGACGTCGACCGCCGGCATGAGATCGACGTTGATGCGCAGAATGCCGTAGAGCCCGAGATTGAGTGTCGCGCCGGCGAGAATGGGGACGAAGGCACGAGGAGCGGCCGAGTACGCACGCGGCAGCCACGAATTGACCGGCACCAGGCCCGCCTTCACGCCGAAGCCGAAGAAGCTGAGGAGAAACGTGACCCAGCGCGCGCTCCCGCCCATCGCGGACGCCGCGGACCTGAGCGCCGGAAACGCGAGCGACTCCGCGCTGACGGCGAGCAGCAGAAACCCCAGCATGATCGCGACGGTCCCCGCTTCGCCCAACCCGAGCAACAGATAGCCGGCGCCCGCGCGACCGTTCTCGCCGCCGCGTCCTCCGACGATAAGCAGATAGCACAGGATCGACATGAGCTCCCAGGCCAGAAGAAACGTGACCGCGTCTCCTGCTAGGTAGACCAGGACGATCGATACGTACAAGGCGAGAAGCAGCGTCGTGAAGCTCCTCTCGCCGCCGCGGCGCCCCTCCCGATCGAGGTCCCGGCCGGCGAAGATCGAAGCCGGCGCGAGCACCAAGCCGGTCACCGCAATGAACATCGCGGATAGACGATCGCAGGTGAGCGTAAGCACCGTCACGCCGGGCACGGACCAGAGGGTTTGCACGAAAGCCGCGCCGCCGGTCAGGATCCTTCCGCCAGCGAGCACGAGCACGATCCCAGCCGCAGCCCCTATCCAGGCGAGCAGGCTTCCCTGTCGTTCGGGCACGAACGTGCCCGCGAGCAGCATGCCGACGCCGCACAGGACGGCGAAGACGAGGAGCAGGCTCTGCGCTTCCACCTATCCCTCCGCCGAGCCGGCCGCAAGCACCGGAGAGATCGAGGCCGTCCGGGTCGGGGTCTTGCGGCCGACCGCGACGAGCAAGCCGTGAAGGATCGCGAGCGGCGGCGGCGGATGCCCGGGAACCTCCACGTCCACAGGGAGGGCATCGGCGACCCCCCTCGCGCACACGAAGCTGTCGGCGAAAATGCCACCCGACAGGGCACAGGCACCCACCGCGACGACGCGCTTCGGCGTCGGGATCGCGTCGTAGATCTTCTTGAGCGCGAAGCGCATGTGCTCGGTGACGGGACCGACGACGAGCAGCACATCGGCGTGGCGCGGGGTGGGCGTGATGAAGAACCCCAGCCGGTGCATGTTGTAGTAGGGATTGTTGAGCTGCTTCACCTCGTTGAGGCATGCGCCGCAATCGCCTGCGTCGACCACGAGGACATGGATCGAGCGCTGGAATGGCTGGCCAAACCTCTGGCCTGCGCGCGCAGCGCCGCTTTCGGAGGCCCATTCGTAGCTCGCCTCCCAATCGAGCGGGCGCTCGACACCGCGAACACAGCGGTAGCAGTGAACGCAACGGCGGCGGTCCACGGCGATCGTCCCGTCGCGGTGCTCCAGGGCGTGGGTTGGACAGCGCTGCACGAGAGCGTCTGCTCCGGCACCGAATTCGCTGCTGCGGGGCAAGCCCGGCGTGACGCCGGCGGCGCGCTCCGCCGCCCGTGGATACGCCGTCGTCCTGATCCCGAGGCGGAGCCCCCTAGCGACCCAGCGGCTCATCGGTGCTCCCGGTTCGCTGCGAAGCGGTCATTGATCGTTCTCCGCCGCCGACAGATCGAACGTCGACAGGATGATGGGGAAATCCTGAAATGCGAACTTCTCGGCGGCCAGGTGGAAGGAGTGCCAGTTCGTGAACGAGGGTGTGATCGCGCGGTAGCGTACGATCGCGCCACCGTCGTCCAGGCGCACCCAGTGAAATGTCGCGCCCCGCGGCGCTTCGACCCAGCCGAGAGCGGCTCCAGGGCGGCCCGCGACGCGGGCGATCACCTCCGCACCGTCCCTCATTGCGAGGGCGGCCTGGTCCATGATGCGCACCGACTGCCGCGCCTCGGCAAAAAGCACGCGCAGGCGCGCATAGCCGTCGCCTTCCTGCTCGGTCGGCACGTCGAAGCTGAAGGCGTCGTAGCCCGAATAAGGGCGCACGCGACGCAGATCGCGGGCGAGCGCGGAAGCGCGGGCGACCGGACCCACCAGGCTGTAGTCGCTCGCCGTCTTCGGTTGGATGATGCCGACCTCTTCGAGGCGATCGAGGAAGCTGCTGGAGATCCTCAGCTCGCGCTCAAGCGCGTTCAGCCGCTCGAGGATGCGCTGCGCGTCCTCCAGCGCCTTGCGGCAGGAGGCGGTCGGCAGGTCGTGGAGCAGGCCTCCGGGCGCGAGAAGACCGAAAAGGTAGCGATGGCCCGTTAGCTCCCCGGAAACGCGCAGCAGGTCCTCTTCGATGATCCCGGCATGAGCGTTGGCAACCACGAGCGCCGTCGATTCGCAGATCTCCTGGATTGCGCCCGCATGGTGACGGAGGCGTTCGAGCTCCGCGAGGAAAACGCGCAGCGCCCGCGCGCGATCCGGCACGGCGGTGGCGCAGATCGTCTCGATCGCCTGGCAGAAAGCCAGCCCGTGGGCGAAGGCGGTTGTCGCGGCGAAACGCTCCGCCAGGAGAAGACCTCGATCGAAAATCTGTCCCTCCGCGAGCTTTTCGATCGCGCGCCACTTGTAGAACAGACGCGTCGACGAACGGATGACGTCCTCTCCCACCGTTTCCAGCAGAAAATGGACGGATTCGGTGATGCCGGAGAACTTCGGCCCGACCGGCATCACGAATGCGCCCGACTCCTCGACGATGCGCCTCGGCCGCCAGTCCTCTGCGGGCCGGCGATGGCGCATCGCCGCTCCTGCGTCGAAGTTCCGGCGCATCGGCTCGACGTCTTCCTGCCAGACGTCGTCGTGCAAGACGAAATCGCCCAGTCTGGGGTGACCTTCGAAGTGCACACCGAACAGATCCTCCGCGACGCGCTCGTGCCAATCGGCGGCATGGATCCACTCGACAACGCTGGGGAACGTGCGCTCCTCGAGCGCCGAGTTCACCAGGACGTGCACCCAGCCCCAGTCCCCTGCGCGGTAGAACACGTAGCGCAGCCGCCACTCGCTCTCGGCTTCCTCGACGATCAGCCCGGCGAACCCGAAGTTCTCTTCCTCGAAGAGGTAGCGACACAGCTCTGCCACCGCCGACCTCGCGCAGTTGAGCTCGATGGCCGACGCCTCGGAGTCGGCGCGAGAGATCGTCACTGCCCACCGTGCGGCGATCCGTTGGTCAAGGTCGGTTGGGCTCATGGTCGCCTATCTCGTCAAGGCGGCGGCGGCCATCGTCAGCAGCCGGTGCAGCGGCTCCGGCACGTAGACGCCAAGCACGAGCACGGGCACCGCGGCCA
Source organism: Casimicrobiaceae bacterium (assembly GCA_035501595.1). Taxonomy (GTDB): domain Bacteria; phylum Pseudomonadota; class Gammaproteobacteria; order Burkholderiales; family Casimicrobiaceae; genus PALSA-1003. Next base: position 4,065 of record DATJVX010000020.1, read on the forward strand.
GGATAAGTGCGAGCCCGCAGCTGAATGGCAGCCCGGGGCCGGTCCGCTGCGCCGCCGAATCGCTGTCCTGCGGCCCCGCATGCTCCGCCACGCCGAACACGATGCGATTGACATGCAGCATCACTCCGAAGAAGGCGATTGCGATGAACAGCGCCAGAAGCGCCGTCGCCAAGTACTGTCCCTGCGCAAGGGCCGCCTTGAGAATGGCGAACTCGCTCAAGAAGACGGCCAGCGGCGGTGCGCCGGCAATCGCGAGGCCGCCGAAGACCAGGGCGGCGCCGGCCGCGGGAGACCGGCGGATCAATCCGCGCACGGCCGCGATGTCCCGCGTGTGCACGGTGAGCAGCGTCGCGCCGGCGGCAAAAAAGCAGAACGACTTGGTCACCGAGTGGTTGACGATCTGCTGCATCGCTCCGTAGTCGGCCGCCGATGCGCCGAGTCCGATGGCCGCGAGGATGATGCCCATGTGCTCGACCGTGGAGAACGCGAAGAGCCGCTTGTAGTCGTGTACCTGCAGCAGGAGGAAGGCGGCGAAGCCGACCGAGAGCAACCCCAGCACGAGCGCCCAGGTTTCGACGTGCGCCTGAGGCACGGCCTGCATCACCGGAAACAGACGCAGGATCACATACAGAATCGCGGTGGTCTCGACGCCCGAGAGGAGCGCGCAGACCGGCGAAGGCGCCTGGCTGTGCGCATCGGGCAGCCAGGTATGCATCGGCACGAGTCCGACCTTGGTTCCGAGTCCGATCAGGATCAGGAGGAACGCGGTCTGCAGGAGGATGGGTGGCATCCGGGGGGCCGCGACGATGAGTCCGGCCCAGGTATAGACGCCGCCGCCTCCAGCCTGCATTGCTGCGAAAAGCAGGAGGAAGCCCAGCAACGCCACACCCGCGCCCATGAGCGAGAGCACGACGTATTTCCACGCAGCTTCCAGCGCTTCCCGGGTATTCTCGAAGGCAACCAGCAGGGCGGAGCAAAGCGTGGTCAGCTCCACGACGATCCAGACCAGCGTCGGCTCGGCGAGCAGCGGAATCGCCAGCATGGAGAATACGAAGAAGTTGTAGTTGGCGTAGTACAGGCGCAGCTTGCGCGCCTGCAGATTGCCGTGCGCCATGTAGCCGACGGAGTAGATCGCGGCGGTCGTCGCGACCAGTGCGATGAGCAGCAGGATGAGGACGCTCAAGCCGTCCGCTACGAACCACTGCGACCACCCTGGTTCGCCAAGCCTGAGCGGCGGCGTTCCGCCGACGACGCTCCAGGCGAGGCGCGCGACCACGACGAGGTTCCCCAGGCACGCTGCCACGGTCACGCCCGACATCCAGCGCTTGCCGAGGGGCAGGAGGACCAGCAGTGCGGCGACAACCGGTAGCGCGAGAATGAAGACGACGCTCACGCGATCTCCTTGCTCCGATCGCGTACCGCCGCGACCCGGCCGCTTGCCGCGCTCACGGGTTGGCCTCCGGCGACGCACTCGACTCGACGCCACGCTCGCGCAGGCTCGCGAGCTCCCCGACCGCCGTCGTGCCGACATGCTGCTGCACCGCACGAACCAGCACGCCCATGATGAACACGATGATCAAGCCGTCGGTGGCGATCGCGAGCTCGATGAGCATGTCGAGATCGCGCGCGATCGAAATGCCGGCGAGGAACGCGCCGTTCTCCATCGCGAGGATGCCGATCAGCAGCGGCAGCGCCTCGCGGCGCACTGTCAGCGTGAACGCGCCCAGCAGCAATCCCGCGATGCCGATCGGCACGTTGGGGCCGCGAAACTCGGCTCCGGCCGCGTTGGCCAGGGGAACGCCCAGGAAGTAGGCGAAAACCGCCAGCGCGAGCGCGATGGTCAGCGTGACCGGAATGTTCAGCGCCTGATCGATTTCGCGGCGCGTGTAGACCTCCGCCGGGGAAGTCCTGCGCAGCAGCCATGGCACGATGATCGGCTTGCTGACCAGGTTCACCAGGGCGACGCCGTACAGGTGCCCCGAACCGTAGCGCATGCCGAGGAGCGCAGCGGACGCGGCGAGCAGCAGCGATTGGACGATGAACAGCAGGAGGCATCCCCTCGCCTGCCGCGTCGCCACGATGCCGAACCCCGTGAGCAGGAACAGGCCGCAGGCGAGCGCATTCAGGTTATCGAGCAGCTGCTGCGTCGCTTCGCTCATCGGCCGGCCTCAGGCAGTGAAGACCTGCGCGATCATCGCGGCCACGGAGGTGATGAATGCAGCCCCCAGGAACTCGACAATCCGGAACAGCCGCAGCTTCGATAGCGACGATTCGATCAAAACCAGCACGAGCAGAAGGCAGAAGATCTTGAACAGCACGAGCGGTATCGCGAGGAGGACGGCCGCGAAGCTCTGCTCGCCAGCAAGGCCCCAGGGCATCACCAGCACGTTCAGGAAGATGCAGAGCAGTACGAAGAACTTCATCTGCCCGCCCCATTTCACGAGCGCGAAGCCGCGTCCCGAGTACTCGAGCGACTTCGACTCGTCGATCATCGCGAGCTCGAAGTGCCCCGTCGGATTGTCGACCGGGATTCGGCCGCCCTCGGCGAGAATCAGCATGAGGAAGGCCAGCATGAGCAGCACGTGCGACGGCGCGAAGAAGTTCGCGATCGGCGTTACCCATTTCTGCTGGACGATGTACGGAATGGTGGAGCCAGCGACAAAGGAGACCGTGAAGAAGACGATCATGAACACCGGCTCGGCGAGGAAGCCGACCATGCGCGTGCGGCTAGCGCCCATCGGACCGTAGGGATTCGCGGTGTCAACCGCGGCGAGCGTCGCGAAGAATCCTCCCAGCGCGAGCACGAAGCCTCCGCCGAGCATGTCGCCCATGAAGGCGAAGAACAGCGGATAGCTCGTCAGCACCGGGATCAGGAGCGCGACGAAGATCGGCGTGACGAAGATTACGTAGGGAGTGAACCGGAAGATCCACGAGCTGTCCTCGGATACGATCTCATCCTTGTGGAAGAGCTTCCACAGATCCCGGTAAGGCTGGAAGATACTCGGCCCGCGCTTGGACTGGACGATCTCCTTCATGCGCGCGAGCACGCCAGCGACGAGCGGCGCGAACGCCATCACGACGAGGACCTGAACGACGTTGAAGACGATGCGCTCGGCCATGATGCGAAGCTTCAGCGGCTCGGGGGCCGCGAAACCGGCATCCGGTCCTGGCGCCGGACGGTCTTTTTTGCGGAAACGCGGAACGCTCGCACCGCCGACATCTCCATGCTTGAACAGGGCGACGCCCTGATCGTTAGAGCACGGTCAAGCGGAGCGATCTACACCGTCAGACGCTCGCCCACGCTTGCCGACCACACAAGACAAACGTAGGCGTCATCAGCCATTGCGGCGGTTAGAGGAGGACGGCCATCTCCTGGACTGCCCCGATAGTTTAAGGCAAGCGGCGAAAGCAAGGCAAGCTCACGCCCAGCATGCGCACCGCCGATCGGTGCGGACAGGACAGCGCGGCGTAACTTGCGTTCGTCCCTCGCGGGGCCGGCCTCTCAGGCGCGAAGGTACGACAGCAACGGCGAGCCAGGCTGCCGCTTGATGAGCGCGCTCTCGGCTTCGTGCGCCTCGCGGGGATCGAGAGACTCGATCCAGTGCACGTCGCCCCCGACGAGCCCCGCGATCGCGATGCCGTCGCGAAAGAGGACGCGATTGCCCGTGACCGCCGGGACCTTCGGGCCCGGCATGATCGTTCCCACGAGGTTCAGCGGATCCGCCGCGGACAGCGAGATCCAGCTCGTCGTCGCGGCAGCGCGCCGCGTCTCCCGCAGCAGAGGCAGCGCATCGGGCAGAGCGAACTGCTCGCCCGGAACGCCGGCGACGAAGCGGCCGCCGCGAATCTCGCCGCGCGCCTCGAACCGCCGGAGCACGCGCAGCAGGTCTCGCCAGGGAGGCAGCGACCCGGCCTCGCGCTCGAGCAGCCGCCAGAACACGACGCCGTAGCGGCGCAGCAGCGTCTGCGCGACATGCTCGACGACCTCGGTTTCCGCGTCGTGCACGCCGCCGATCGACGCGTGCCGCGGCGCAGGCCTGCGCAGCAGCGCCCAGCGCCCGGCGTCCTCGATGCCGAAGAGCGAGGTGCGCCGGCGCCGGCGGCCTTCGCCCAGCGGCTTGCGCCGGTCGGAGGGCGTGAGCAGCGCGCGCAATCCGGCGAAGCTGTCCGAGTGCACCAGACCGAGAACGACCAGCTCGGCGAGCGCGTCTTCGACCTGCGTGCGCAGCATCCCCGTCGCCTCGACGATCTCGTCGTAGAAGCACGCTCCGTGGCTCTTCAGGTAGTCGGCGACGCGTTGCGCCCGCGCGCTCGCGGACGACGTTTCGCCCGCGACGGGCACGGCACGATTCCACAGCGCGAGGCTGCGCCGCGGCACGAGTGTGACCGGGGTCGTGCGAATCGGACCCGCGTGCCTGCCGGAGACGCGCGAGGGCGCAGTGAGCCGCGTCCACGCGGCGCGGCCCGAGACGCAAAGGTCGTCGAGCCAGGTGAAGTCGTAGTTCTCCAGGCGCGCGGGCAGGATCTCCGCCTCCCACGCCGCCGCCGGCGCTTCGAAGCCCTCGAGTTGCGTCAGTAGCGCCGCGAGCGCGTCGGGGCCCTCGCGCCGCTCGGCGGGGATCACGTGCTGCCAGCGACTGAGGAAACGCATGAAGTCCCGGCTCGACACGGGCTCGATTTCCTGCCGCAGCCGCTTCACGGTGTAGCGGTGGATGCGGGCGAGCAGCGCCCGGTCGCACCATTCCTTGGTGCCGCCGCCCGTGAACGAGCCCTGCATCGCGAAGCCTTCCGCGGCGAGCTTCGCGAGCGCCGCATCCACCTCCGGGCACGGCAGGCTCATCGCCCCCGCGAGCGCTTGCGCCGTGACCGGTCCCGATCCTTCGAGCCGGCCGCGCACGATCTCGACGAGCGCTTCGTCGGGCGTCCACGCTCGCCAGCTGAACTCTTCCGGCGCTTCGATCGGCGGCTCCAGGCGCGCCTCGCCGAGCGCCGATTGGAACTGCGGCAGGCGCTCGGCAGCGACCCACAGCGGTGCGGCGGCGGACACGCTCATGCGCGTCGCGCGCCGCGCCAGGGCGAGCTCGTCCAGCAGCGCCTGCCAGCCGGGGTTGGCGCGAAGGTCGTCCGCCGTGAGAAAGCCGAGGCCGAGCAGCGCATCGTGCAACTCGTCCGCGTTCGCCGCCGACGGCCAGGCTTCGCTGCGCACGCGCTCGATCGCCTCAGGGTCGAGCCGGCCCAGGCCCGCGGCGCTGTCCTCGTCGAGCCAGCGGCGGCTCATGACCGCGTGGGTGCGGCGCTCCTCGAGCGGCGCGTCGTCGAGAAAAGCGTAGGGGCGCGCGCTCAGGATCTCGAGCGCGAGCGGAGAAGGCTCGGTCAGGTCGCGATGGGCGACGTGGATCTCGCCCGACTCCATGGCCTTGAGGACGCGCTCGAGGCCTTCCACGTCCATCGCGTCGTAGAGGCAATCGTGAATCGTCTGCTCGACGAGCGGATGCTCCGGGATCTCCCGCTCCCCCACGATGTTCTCGGCGCAGGCGATCTGGTCCGGAAACACCGCAGCGAGCAGATCCTCGGAGGCCATGCGCTGGAGCTGCGGCGGAACCTTCTTCCCGCCGCGGAAGCGCGGCAGCGCGAGCGAGGTCGCCGCGGCCCAGCGCCAGCGCGCGGCGAACATCGGCGCATCGAGCAGCGCCTGGACGAGCAGCGGTCGGACGCTGTTCGAATGAAGGTAGCGCGCGACCTCGTCGAGCGGAAAGCTGTGGCTGGTCGACAGCGAAAGCACGATCGCGTCCTCGGTCGCCGCGGCCTGCAGCTCGAAGTTGAACTTGCGGCAGAAGCGCTTGCGCAACGCCAGGCCCCAGGCGCGGTTGATCCGGCTGCCGAAGGGCGAGTGGATGACGAGCTGCATGCCGCCCGACTCGTCGAAGAAGCGCTCGAGCACGATCGTGGCCTGCGTCGGCATCACGCCGAGCGCCGCCCGCGCGGCGGCGAGGTACTCGACGAGCTGACCGCTCGCGGAAGCTCCGAAGGCGAGCGAGGCGGCGACCTCGCCGGCGCTCGCGCCATCGTCGAGGCGCTCGACGACTGCCTCGCGCAGCCGCGACACGGCCTGCGAGAGCTCGTCGGTGCGTCCCGGCGCTTCGCCGAGCCAGAACGGGATGTTGGGCGGCTGTCCCTTGGCATCTTCGACCCGCACCCTGCCCGACTCCACGCGCAGGATCCGGTACGACGCGTTGCCGAGCTGGAAGATGTCGCCGGCGAGGCTCTCGATCGCGAAGTCCTCGTTCACCGTGCCGACCGACTGGCCGGCAGGCTCGAGCACGACGTCGTAGTCGGCGGTGTCCGGAATCGCGCCGCCCGACGTGAGCGCGGTCAGCCGCGCGCCGCGCCGCCCGCGCAGGACGCGATTCACCGCGTCGCGATGGACGTAGGCGCCGCGATGGCCGCGGCGCGTGGTGAAGCCTTCGGCGAGCATGCGCACGACCGCGGCGTATTCCTCGCGCTCGAGATTCGCGTACGGCTGCGAGCGCCGGAAGACGTCGAAAAGTGCCGCCTCGGACCATTCGCGAGCGGCGACCTCCGCGACAATCTGCTGCGCGAGCACGTCGAGAGGCTTCGGCGGAATGTGGACCCGGTCCAGCTCGCCGCGCGCGACCGCGTCCAGCATCGCCGCGCACTCGACCAGCTCGTCGCGGGAAAGCGGGAAGAGACGCGCCTTCGGCCTGCCGGTCACGCTGTGATTCGCCCGTCCGGCCCGCTGCAGGAAGGTTGCGATCGACCGCGGCGAGCCCAGCTGGCAGACGAGCTCGACGTCGCCGATGTCGATGCCGAGCTCGAGCGAGGCGGTCGCGACGAGCGCGGTCAGTTCGCCGCTCTTGAGCCGCTGTTCCGCGGCGAGCCGGCGCTCCTTGGCGAGGCTGCCGTGGTGCGCGGTCACGCGATCCTTGCCCAGCAATTCGGACAGGTGCCGCGCCACGCGCTCGGCCATGCGGCGCGTGTTCACGAACACCAGCGTGGTCCGATGCTGGCGGGCCAGCTCCGCAATCCTCGCGTAGACCTGCTGCCAGACGTCGCCCGACATCACCGCCTCGAGCGGCGAAGGCGGGAGCTCGAGGGCGAGGTCGCGCTCGCGGACGTGGCCCGCGTCGACGATGGCGCACTGCGGAGCCGCGGCCCCGGTGAGAAAGCGGGCCACCGTCTCGATCGGCTTCTGCGTCGCCGAGAGACCGATGCGCACCGGGGGCGCGGAGGCGAGTGCCGCCAGGCGCTCGAGCGACAACGCGAGGTGGCTGCCGCGCTTGCTCGGCGCGAGGGCATGGATCTCGTCCACGATCACCGTGCGCGTCGTGGACAGCATCTTCCGCCCGGAGTCCGAGCCGAGGAGGATGTAGAGGGATTCGGGCGTCGTGACGACGATGTGCGGAGGTCGGCGCCGCATCCCTTCGCGTTCGGCCTGCGGCGTGTCGCCGGTGCGCACCAGCGTGCGGATCTCGACGTCCGGATAGCCGCCGGCGCGGAGCTCGTCGCGGATGCCCGCGAGCGGCGCCTCGAGATTCCTGTTGATGTCGTTGGAAAGCGCCTTGAGCGGCGAGACATAGACCACGAAGGTCTCGTCCGGCAGCGGCGCTTCGACGCCCCGGCGCACCAGCGCGTCGATCGCGGCGAGAAACGCCGCGAGGGTCTTGCCCGAGCCGGTCGGCGCCGCGACCAGGACGTCTCGCCCCGACTGGATCTCCGGCCAGGCGCGCCGCTGCGCGGGCGTCGGCGCCGCGAAGCTCTTGTCAAACCAGGATTCGACGGCGGGGTGGAACGCAGCGGGAGTCGGCATCGCCGGAATTATCCTCCCTTCCCGGCGTTCGCCGAAGCCACGCCGCCTGTCGAGCGAGGATTTCGCGATGCTCCCGCGTCGAGGCCGCGAGCCGCGACGGCCGGCGGCGAGCCAAGCGCGGTCACTGCTCCGACTTGAGCGCGCGCGTGAGCTCGGAGACTTCGCGATCGACGTCGCGGTCCTTCGGGAAGGGCCGCTTGGCCCGGCGGTACCAGTAGCGCGCGTTGCCGAGGTCGCCTTCGACCAGGTGCACGATCCCATGCGCCCAGCAGCCGAGCTTCGATTCGTCGGCTTGCGCGATTTCATGGGCCTTCTGCCATTCGCCTCTCTTCAAGTAGCGGATCGCGGTATTGAGCGGCATGTTGTCTTGCGGCGGGTTGGCCGCCGTCACGGAGATTGGAGGATGCCGGTCACGAGGGAATCGCCTCGCCGAGCAGCGCCATGACGTCGCGGTGCCGCGGTAGCGGCGAGACCGCACCGTAACCCGTCGTCGCCAGCGCCGCGGCCGCGTTAGCGTAGCGCGCGGCGGCGAATGGGTCGTCGCCCGCGGTGAGCCTCGCCGCGAAGGCGCCATCGAAGCAGTCGCCGGCGCCGGTGGCGTCGATCGCCTTCACGCGATGGCCGGCGATGCACTCGCGGCGCGCGCCGTCGGACACGATGCAGCCTTCGGCGCCGCAGCGCAGCGTGACCAGCCGCGCGCCGTCGCGGTGGCAGGCATCGAGGATCGCGTCGGGCTCGTCGCGATCGAAGAGCTGGCTCGCGTCGTCGAGGCTCGGCAACACCCAGTCGGCGAACGCGATGCTCGCGCGAATGATCGCCCGCGCCCGGGCGAGCGGCCAGAGCTTGAGCCGGAGGTTGGTGTCGTAGGAGATCTTCACGCCCGCGCCTCGGGCCGCGTCCATCGCTGCGAAGCACGCGTCGCAGGCCGACGCGGAGATCGCCTGGCTGATGCCGGACAGGTGGAGGACCTTCGCCGCGCGGATCGACTCGAGGGGGAGCTCGCCGGGGCGCATGCGGCTCGCGGCGGACCCCGCGCGCAGATAGCTGAACTCGTGGCCGGAGGCGCCGTGCCCCACGAAGTAGATCCCCGTGGGCGCGTCGGCATCGACAGCGACCCCGGCGACGTCGACGCTTTCCCTGCGCCACAAATCGAGGAACTGGCGGCCGAAGGCATCGTTGCCGATGCGTGTGACGTACGCGGCCCGGGCGCCGAGCCGTGCCGCCGCGATCGCGCAGTTCGACGTGTCTCCGCCGAAGCCCTGGACGTACGCCCCGCCCGCATCGCGCGTCTGATTGAACTCGACGAGGGGCTCGCCTAGCGCGACCAGGTCGAAGCGCGCGCTCATCGCGGAGTCGCGGTCAACGCTGCACAGGAGGCGGCGAACTGCGCGGCGATCGCGCCCACGCCTGCCGCCGTCGCCCCGGGCTTGTACAGATTGGAACCGGTGCCGAAGCCGCTCGCGCCCGCGGCCCAGTACGGTGCCATGTTGTCGGGTCGGATGCCGCCCACGGGGAAGACGAGCGTGTCCTTCGGCAGCACGGCCCGCCACGCCTTGAGCACCGCCGGCGAGAGCTGCTCGGCGGGAAACATCTTCAGGCCGTCCGCACCGGCGGCGAGCGCCGCGAACGCTTCGGTCGGCGTGGCCACCCCGGGAAGCGCCACGAGTCCGAGCCGCTTCGCTTCGCGAACGACCGCGACATCGCCGTGCGGCATCACAATCAACCGGCCACCTGCGGCCGCGACGCGGGCGACGTCCGCGACCTCGATCACGGTCCCGGCGCCGACGAGGCAGCGCGCGCCGTGAAGCTGCGCCAGCCGGCCGATGCTCGCGAAGGGCTCCGGCGAATTGAGCGGGACTTCCAGGATGCGAAAGCCGTGCTCGGTGAGCGTGGCGCCGATCGCCTCGACCTCCCCCGGCATGATGCCGCGGAGCACCGCGACCAGAGGCAATGGCGCGAGATAGGCCCGAAGCGACGCCGCGCTCATGCGGGCACCAGCTTCGCGCGGCGGGCAAGTTGCCAGAGGCCCCGCGCCGCGGCGTCCACCGGGCCGGGGGACGCGCCGACGCCCGCGAAAGCGAAGGCACGTCGGTAACGCTCGCACAGCGGCGCGTCGCCGATCAGATGCACCGATTCCCCCGATGCTCGTTGTCGTTGGAGCCAGCGCTGCCCGGCCGCGAGCTCGGCTCCCAGCAGCAAACCCGAAAGGTAGTCGCCGACGGCCTCGGGCGCAAGCTCGCCGGTCAGCGCCAGGGTCCGCGCCGAAAAGAGCTCGTGCGTGAGGCCGGCGTCCCCCGCCAGGCTCCGCCGCACGCCGCGCTCGAGCGCCGCGAGGTCCTCGCCGGGGACCGCCAGGCGCCCGAGGATGCTGTGCTGGCTCAAGACTCCGTAGAGCTCGCCGGTCACAAACGTCGTGAACGTCTCGATGCTCGAGCCACGGACGAGCGCCCATTTGCTGTGCGTGCCGGGCAGGACGACGACGCGAAGCGCGCGCTCGTCCCCGCTCTCGTCGAGCGCGCCGAGAATCTGGGTTTCCTCGCCGCGCATCACGTCGGGAATCCCTGCGGGGTCGCGGCAGCGCAGGCCGGGCACGATCGCAAGGCGCGTGCCCGGGACGATCGTCAGCGCGGAAGCGAGCGCGGCGGCATCGCAGGGGCAGTCCCGGTAAGGGGTCTCGACCCAGCCCTGGCGGCTCCCGACCATGCCACAAGCGATCAGTGGCAGCGCATCGTGCTCGGTTCCGGCGAGCAGCGCCTCGAGGGCGGTCGCGAAGCCTCCGGCGGCAAGCCTCTGCACGCCGAGGGGAGCGCTCGCGGCGTGCTCGACCCGCCCTTGCCCGTCGAGCCAGTACGCCCGCGCGCTGGTCGTTCCCCAGTCGATCGCGATCAGCGCGACCGACACGGGCTTCCTCTGCTGCCGCCGAACTCGCGCGGGAGCGACGCCGTGGGCGTCACCAGCGCGCCGCGGATTCTTCGTCGCTCGCGCGCGCTTCGACCCAACGCTCGCCCTCGGGGGTGCGCTCCTTCTTCCAGAAGGGCGCGCGCGTCTTGAGGTAGTCCATGATGAATTCGCAGGCGGCGAAAGCATCTCCCCGGTGCCCGCTCGTGACCGCCACGAGCACGATCTGATCGGCCGGCTTGAGCTCGCCGACGCGGTGGATCAGCGTCGCGTCGTACACGCGCCATCGCGACTTCGCCTCGGCGACGATGCCCTCCAGCGCCTTCTCTGTCATGCCGGGATAGTGCTCGAGGCTGAGCGTGGTCACCGACGCGCCGTCGTTGACGTCGCGCACCAAGCCGACGAAGGCCGCGACGGCGCCGACCGTCGCGTCGCGGCCGCGCAGCGCGGCGATCTCGCGCGCGAGGTCGAAATCCTCGGTCTGGACGCGGACGATCATGCTTAGCCTCCCGTCACCGGCGGGAAGAGCGCGACCTCGTCGCCGGCACGGACCGGCGTATCGCTCTTCGCGACGTCGAAGTTGACGGCGATGCGGACCGCGCGGCCGGGGGCGAGCTCCGTGGCCCACGAGCCGCCCCGGGCGCGCAGCCACGCGAGGAGGCCCGCCACGTTGCCGATGCCGGCGGGAAGCTCGACGACTTCGGAGGGCACCCCCAGCGACTCGCGCAGCCGGGCGAGGTAGACCAGCGTGATCACCGCCACATCTTACCGCCGCGGGTCCGGGGGCACCATCGCGAGCATCGCGTACTCGCTCGAAACAAAAACGCCGGCAGTATCTACCCGCCGGCGCATGCAGCTGAAGATGCAGCTAGAAGCGGTATTGAACGCCGATGGAAACCTGGTCGGACTCGGGCAGGCCGCTGGGGCCGCCCAGCTCGCCTGCGAAGCGCCCGAAGCGCGCGTACTCCACGCGCAGCCCGAGGGCATGCGTCACGTCGTAGCGAAGCCCCACGCCGTAGTTGACGCCGTCGCGCTGGCGCCGTGGGTCTCCGGGCACGAGCGAGGCGCCGGCGAAGAGCAGCCGCGCATCGCTCTGGGCGTAGCCGAGGCGTCCGTAGAGCGAGAGGCTGCGCAGGAATTCCCAGCTCGTGTACACATCGGCGTTCCAGACGTGCGAGCTCACGTCGCCCAAGTTCAGGCCGGGGCCCGGACCGATCGCCAGCGGCGAAGCGGAAGGGCGCAGCGCGTACTTGTCGCTGCTGTTGAATACCGCTTCGACGGCCAGGTCGTTGGTCCACCGGTAGCCGCCGTAGACCAGCGAACGCTGGGCGCTGTCGTCCGGCACGGGGGCCGCCAAGCGGTTCCAGACGAGGGTCTGGGAAGGGCGCTCGGGGGTGAGCGCGAGACCGTTGGATTCGGCGCCGTTGTCGCGCATGGAAACGCCGCCGTAGAAGCCGTCCTGCGCCAAGGCGCCGGAGACTGCCCCGAGGGCGAGGCCCGCGCCGATCAGGCACGCAAGTATCTGTTTTTTCACGGCCCCAAACCCACCGATCCACCTCGCGCCCACACGGAACGCACAGGTCTATCCACTGATTCACCTTACGCTCAGCCACCCCGCGAAGTCAATCGACAACGCCTCGCAAGCCCAGGTGGCGCAGCATGAATGTTGCAACCTTGTCCGGATCCCCCAGCGGCAGCACCGGCAACGCCGTCGCCAGCCGCCCGTCCGTCGCCACGGCGACGATGTTCGGGTCGTGCGGGTGCAGCAAAGGCTTCCCCACGCTCGCCCGGTAGACCTCCAGCTTGGCGATCGCCGCGGCCTTGAAGCCTTCCACCAGCGCCAGATCGCACGGAGCCAGCCGTTGGAGCGCCTGCTCGAGGGTGAGTTCCGGGGCGCCGCGCAGCTCGTGCTGCAGCGCCCAGCGCGCCGCGGAGGTGACCAGCACCTCGCGGCAGCCGGCTTCGCGGTGCCGGAACGAGTCCTTGCCGGGGTGATCGAGGTCGAACGCCATGTGCGCGTGCTTGACGAGCGACACGACGAGACCATGCGCGACGAACCGGGGGATGAGCTGCTCGATCAGCGTCGTCTTGCCGCTACCGGACCAGCCAGCGAAGCCGAAGACGCGCATCGGGAAAAAGCTCCTTCAGCGGCGCGCGGATTCGCCGATGACAGCGGTGATGAACTCGCCCTTGGCTTGCGTATAGGCGCGGGGCTCGCGCACGCCGGACTGGAGAATGGTCCGCTTCTTCTCCTGATAGGCGTTGCGCAGGGTCGAATCGGCCCGCAGCAGATCGCGAAAGCGGCGCAGCGAATCGATCTCGGGGCTGGTCATGTCGATCACGTGGGCGTGCAGCTGATAGCGTCTGCCGTCGTGGTCGATCGCTCCGACGCGCATAGGCCGGTCGTCGGGAAAGATATGGCCCGCTTTCTGCGGCTGGAAGCCCAGCGCGTCGATCGCGCCGCGCGTCGACTCGAGACGATGCGGCGGATACATCACCATCACATCGACGATGCCCTTGCCGGCGCAGCCGGGTATCGCGGTGCTACCGATATGCTCGACCTCCGCCCAGGGCGCGGCCTTCTCGATCAGCGCGCCGACCTCGGCGGCGACATCGATCGCGGCACGGTCGTATTCCACGTACTCCGCGCCGGAATTGGTGTACGGCAGGATCGGCGGGTTACGCTTCATGTGCGTGTCCGCGGGCGCGGCGCACGCAGCGGGTTGCATCCATCCTTCCCCCCATGGCCTTGTTGGTGCGATTGTAACCCGTATACTGACGTCGCCCGGGTCCGCCCGGAATCACCATGGCATCCACCTATTCCCTGGCCGTGCAGCCGCTGGTCGTGAGCGTCATCGACGCGGTCGAGACGCTCGTCGCCCGCGTGCCTCCGAGCCGCGAGAAGGCGTCGGACTCGCCGTCCGCCGCCGCGAAGGGCGTCGCGCGCAAGGCGGCGTCGCGCGCCGCGGCGCTCTCGGGGGCGCTGGCGCTCCCGCCGGGAGCGCTGGGAATGCTGACGGTCGTCCCGGATCTGGTCGCGATCTGGCGCATCCAGACGCAGATGGTCGCCGACGTGGCAGGTCTCTACGGCAAGGACATGGAGCTCACCCGCACGCACATGCTCTACTGCTTGTTTCGGCACGCCTCGAGCCAGCTCGCGCGCGACGCCGTCGTGCGCGCCGGCCAGCGCTTCGTCGTGCGCCAGCTCTCGGGCGGCGCGCTTAAGAGCGTTCTCACCAGCATCGGCATCTCCGCCACGCAGCGCCTCGCCGGAACGACCGCGAGCCGCTGGGTGCCCGTCATCGGTGCCGCCGCCGTCGCGGGATACGCCTATTTCGACACCGTGCAGGTCGCGAAGACTGCGATCAGGCTGCTCGAAGTCACCGCACCGGAACCATCGCCGCAATCCTGAGGCGCCGGCGCGCCACGGCTCGGACGCTAGCGGCTCGCACCGGACTGCACCCACGAGGCGAGCTTCGCCCGTTCGTCGTCGGTCATGCCCGTGAGATTGCCGATCGGCATCGCCCGGGTCACCACCGCCTGCTGATAGATCTTCGCGGCACGGGTCGCGATGCGTTCGGGCGTGTCGAGCTTGAGATCGTTGGGCGCGGACGCGAATCCCGGCTGCGTCGGATGCTCAGCGTGGCAGGCGACGCAGCGCCTTGCGACGATGTCCTGCACTTCGATGAAGGAGACGGCGGCGCCTGGCGAGGGGGCCTTCGCGGGTGCGATGGCGATCGCGAGCGCGGCGGCTCCCAGCGCGGCGCTGACCGGGATCGCCCAGACGACGCGGCCTTTGTGCCGAAGGTTGAAGAAATGGCGCACGTACGCGGCGAGGATCACGATCGCGATCAGGATCGCCCAGCCGTACGGGTGGCCGTACGTAAGCGGGTAGTGGTTGCTGATCATGATGAACAGCACCGGCAGCGTGAAATAATTGTTGTGCACCGACCGCTGCTTGCCGCGCAGGCCCTCGACCGGATCCGGTGGGACGCCCCGCTCCTTCGCTGCCACCAGCTTGCGCTGCGCCGGGATGATGACGTGGGCGACGTTGGCCACCATGATGGTTCCGAGCATCGCGCCGATCTGGATGTACAACCCGCGCCCGCTGACCAGGTGCGAGAGCCCCCAAGCCGTCAGCGCGAGGAACGCAAGCATGGCCGCCGCGATCCAGGGCTCGCGCTCGAAGCCGAGGCGCTTGCAGAGCTGATCGTAAAAGATCCAGCCGACGACGATGAGCGCGACGCTCAAACCGATCGCCTGCCACGGCGCGAGCTCCGCGACGGCGGGATCGATCAGGTAGAGGCGCGCGTGCGCGTAGTAGAGCACGACGAGCAGGGCAAAGCCCGAGATCCATGTCCAGTATGCTTCCCACTTGAACCAGTGCAGCGTCGCGGGTAGCATCGCGGGGGCCACGCGGAACTTGCGCACCACGTAGAACCCGCCGCCGTGCACGGCCCACAGCTCGCCGCCCACGCCCGCGTCGGCATCGGCAGGATCGCGCGGCGGCGCGAGGCTGTTGTCGAGCCACACGAAGTAGAACGACGCGCCGATCCAGGCGATGCCCGTGATCAGATGGATCCAGCGCAGGATCAGTTGCAGCCAGTCGCTCGCGTAGGCTTCCATCCGGCTCTCGATTGCGGCCCGCTCCCGGATTCGAGCTCGCTCGTCCAGAAGCGCCCTTGGCGCTCGAGCACTAGCTGCCCCGATAGATCGAATAGCTCCACGGCGAGACGAGCAGAGGCACGTGGTAGTGCGCCGCCGCGTCCGCCACGCCGAATTCGACGACGATCTCGTCGAGAAACGGCGGCTCGGGGAGCGCGACACCGCGGCTGCGGAAATACGCGCCCGCCGCGAACACAAGGCGATAGCGTCCGGGCGACAGAGCCTCGCCTTCGAGCAGCGGGGCCGCGACGCGCCCGTCCGCTCCGGTCGTCGCCGAGCGAAGCGGCTCGAACCGGTCGCCGCTGCGCCGGTAGAGCGTGAGCGCCATGCCGGCGCCGGGCGTGCCGTGCGCGATGTCGAGCACGTGCGTGGTCAGTCGTCCCACGAGGCTATCCTCCCGTTGCGGTATTCTATGCTAGGAGGCTCCGCCAAGATGGCGACCGAAACGACGCCCGATCGCTACCCGCGCGACATGATCGGCTACGGCGCGCGGCCGCCGCACGCGCGCTGGCCGGGCGGCGCGCGCATCGCGCTGCAGATCGTCGTCAACTACGAGGAAGGTGCGGAGAGCTCCGTACTGCACGGAGACGCGGCGTCGGAGACCTTCCTCTCCGAGATCGTCGGCGCAGCCGCGTTTCCCACGCGGCACATGAGCATGGAATCGCTCTACGAGTATGGCTCCCGCGCGGGGCTGTGGCGGCTGCTGCGTCTGTTGCGCGACCGGCGCATCCCGGCGACCGTCTTCGGCACCGCGATGGCGCTCGAGCGCAATCCGGCCGCCGTCGACGCCATGCTCGAGGACGGCCACGAGATCGCGAGCCACGGCTGGCGCTGGGTGAGCTACCAGTCCGTCGCCGAGGCCACCGAGCGCGAGCACATCGCGCGCGCGGTGGAGACGCTGCGCCGGCTCACCGGCAAGCCGCCCGAAGGCTGGTACACCGGTCGCGACAGCCCGAACACGCGGCGGCTCGTCGTCGAGCACGGTGGTTTCGTCTACGACGCGGATTCCTACGCCGACGATCTGCCGTATTGGGTCGCGGTCGAGACCGCGAGCGGCGTCAGGAACCATCTCGTCGTGCCTTACGCGCTCGACAGCAACGACATGCGCTTCGCGACTCCGCAGGGCTTCAACAGCGGCGGCCCGTTCTACGCCTACCTGCGGGACGCGTTCGACGTGCTCTACGCCGAAGGCGATCCCGGCGGCCTCGACGCGCCGAAGATGCTCTCGATCGGGCTGCATTGCCGCATCGCCGGGCGGCCGGGGCGGCTCGCCGCGCTCGCGCGCTTTCTCGACTACGTCGGCACGCACGAGGACGTGTGGATCGCGCGGCGCATCGACATCGCCCGGCACTGGATGGCCGCGCATCCCTGCAGTCCGGCCGCATGACGCTGTCCGAGCTCAACGCGCGCGATCATCGAGGCTTCGTGCTCGCGCTCGAGGGCATATTCGAGAACTCTCCGTGGGTCGCGGAAGCCGCGTGCCCCAGGCGCCCCTTCGCCAGCCTCGACGCCCTCCACCGCGCGTTGGTCGACATCATGCGCGGCGCCGGGCCGGAGGCGCAGCTCGCCTTGATCCGCGCACACCCTGAGCTGGCCGGGAAGGCGGCGAAGGAGTCGTTGACCAGGGATTCGCGCGCCGAGCAGTCGAGCGCCGGCCTGGATCGGTGCTCGGCGGGGGAGCTCGCCCGCCTGCGCGAGCTCAACGACGGCTACCGCGCGAAGTTCGGGTTTCCCTTCGTGCTCGCGGTGAAGGGGCTCGATCGCCCGGCGATCCTCCAGCGTTTCGCAGAGCGCATCCGCCGCGATCGTTCGAGCGAATTCGAGGAGGCGCTGCGGCAGATCGAGCGCATAGCGCTCCTGCGGCTCGAGGCGGCGATCCGCGGTTGAACGGGTTGCGTTCGCGAGCCGCTGCCGGCGAGCCTCGCGATCAGGCGTGACGCAGCCGCAGCGCGTTGGTCACCACCGACACCGAGCTCAGCGACATCGCCGCGGCCGCGATCATCGGCGACAAGAGGATCCCGAAGAAGGGATAGAGCACACCCGCGGCGATCGGAACGCCGATCGCGTTGTAGACCAGCGCGAACGACAGGTTCTGGGTCATGTTGCGCACCGTGGCCTCGGAGAGCCGGCGGGCGCGAACGATGCCGCGCAGATCGCCCTTCACCAGCGTGACCTGTGCGCTCGCCATCGCGAGATCGGTTCCCGTGCCCATCGCGATGCCGACGTCGGCACGCGCCAGCGCCGGTGCGTCGTTGATGCCGTCGCCCGCCATCGCTACGCGCCGGCCCTGCGCCTGGAGCTGCGCCACCAGCGCCGCCTTGTCCTGGGGGCGGACGGCGCCGTGCACCTCGTCGATGCCGAGCTGCGCCGCCACGGCCCGCGCCGTCGTGACGTCGTCCCCCGTGGCCATCACCACGCGAACGCCGGCGCGGTGCAGGGCGGCCACGGCGTCCCGGCTCGATTCCTTGACCGGGTCGTGCACGACGAGCATGCCTGCGAGCGCGCCGTCGACGCCGAGGTAGACCACGCTCGCGCCCTCCGCGCGCCGTCGCGCCGCCTCGGTCGCGAGGCCGGCCGCGTCGATGCCGGCTTCGCGCAGCAGCGCCGCATTCCCGAGGACGACCGCCCGCTTGTCGACCCTCGCGCGCGTGCCGAGCCCGGCGGCGGCCTCGAACGCCTCGGGTTTCGACAACGCGAGCCCGCGCGCCCTCGCGCCTTCGACGACGGCGGTCGCCAACGGATGCTCGCTCCCCTGCTCGAGGCTGGCAGCGACGCGCACGACCTCTTCCTCGCCGAAGGGCGGCACGGCGAGCACGCTTGCGAGGACCGGCCGGCCGACCGTGAGCGTACCAGTCTTGTCGATCACCAGAGTATCGGTCCTGCGCAAGGTCTCGAGCGCCTGCGCGTCGCGGAACAGCACCCCGCCGGCCGCCGCCCGGCCGCTCGCCACCATGATCGACATCGGCGTCGCGAGCCCGAGCGCGCAGGGGCAGGCGATGATCAGCACCGCCACCGCGTTGAGCACCGCGTAGGCGCCTCGCGGCTCGGGACCGGCGAGCCACCAGGCGATCGCGGCTGCCGCCGCGATCGCGAGCACCGCGAGCACGAACCCGTAGGCCACGCGGTCGGCCAGCCGCTGCATCGGCGCGCGGCTGCGCTGCGCCTGCGCGACCAGCTGCACGATCTGCGCGAGCACCGTCTGCGATCCGACTCTGTCCGCGCGCATGACGAAGCCGCCCGTTCCGTTGAGGGTCGCGCCGAATACGCGTGTGCCGGGAGCCTTCTCCACGGGCATCGGCTCGCCCGTGAGCATCGATTCGTCGACGCTGGATCGGCCCTCGACGATGATGCCGTCGACCGGCAGCTTTTCGCCGGGACGAACGCGCAGGCGATCACCGACCTGAACCTCGGCGAGCGCGACGTCCTGCTCGCTGCCGTCGGCGGCGATGCGGCGCGCGGTCCTCGCCTGCAGGCCGAGCAGCGCGCGAATCGCCGACGAGGTCCGGGAGCGCGCGCGCAGCTCGAGGAGCTGGCCGAGCAGCGTGAGCGAGACGATCACCGTGGCCGCTTCGAAGTACACCCTGACCCGCCCGCCTTCGCGGAACGGATCGGGAAACCATCCGGGAACGATGGCGCCCAGGGCGCTGTAGAGGTACGCGGAGCCCACGCCGATGCCGATCAGGGTCCACATGTTCGGGTTGCCCCTGCGGATCGAATCGACGCAGCGAACGAAGAACGGCCAGCCGGCCCAGAGCACGACCGGCGTCGCGAGGGCGAGCTCGAACCACGCGATCCACGCGGGGACTGGCGTCACGAGCTTCGATCCTCCCATCGCGAGCGCGACCGTGACGATCGACAGCGGCAGCGTCCACCAAAACCGACGCCCGAAGTCCTCGAGCTCCGGATTCTTCTCCTCTTCGAGCGTCGGCATCTCGGGCTCGAGCGCCATGCCGCAGATCGGGCAGTGCCCCGGGCCGGCCTGACGGATCTCCGGATGCATCGGACAGGTGTAGCTCGCCGCGCCAGGCGGCGGAGCCGCGTCGGCCCGGCCAGCCGGCGCGTGTCCCCGGGCGATCTGCGCGACGTCGACGCGGACCGTGTGCGAGCGGCCGTGCGCGGGAGGGGGCGCAGCATTGGCTGGCCGCGACGCGGGGCGCCCTCGGCCGATCTCGCCGACGCCGATCCGGGCTGTCGGCGCCGCGGCCGGCCGGTCGAGATACTCCCGGGGCGATGCCCTGAATCGCGAGAGGCAGCCGGCACAGCAGAACAGGTACTCGCGGCCCTCGAAGCTGTGGCGATGAGGCGTGTCCGGACGCACCCGCATTCCGCAGACGGGATCGATGGCCTGCCGGTCCTCCGCATTCGCCGGGCCGGCGGGAGAGCTGTCGTTCGCGTTCATGGAAGGCGCGGTCGATGCGGGATTCCCGCGCGCGGCGATGCTCAGCGGCCGAGGAGCCTGCCCAGCGTCTTGCCGACGTCCTCTGCGGCGCTGGCAGCCGGGTTGGGATTGGACTGCGCCCGGGTCGTGGGCGGGCTGCTCCCCTGAAGCGCTATCTGGCATGGCGCGCCCGGATCGGAGCGCGCCTGGGCGAGCAGCGATTCGCCGAGAATGGAAAGTCCCCCCGTATACGCTGCCGCGCCCAGCCGCGCGACGGTCGCCGCCGTCGCGGTCGCGTCGATGCCGACCGACGGCGAGGCGAAGGGGCCGCGCAGGCGCACCAGCTCCGCGACCTGCGGGAGCTCGAGCTTCACGCCCTGGCGGATCTGCGGATGGAAGGCGAGATCGAGCGTCTCGTCGCGAAAATCCAGCGTGCCGCTTGCGGTCGCGCCGATCTTGCTGGTTTCGGCCGCGATGCTGTGGTCGACGTTCGCCACGCCGTTGCGGAGCGGTAGGCGCACGACGACGCAACGGAGCTCGGTCGTCGCGTCGAGCTCGCGGAAGGGATCGACGGCACCGGCCAGGCGATCGAGCGAGGAGTCCGCCGCGGGCTTGCCGCCGGCCACGCTCGCCGGTCCGACGACGGCGACGATGCTGCCGTTGGCGGTGCTCATCCACTGATGCGGCGAGGCGCCGTGCGCGACGAGGTCGACCTTGAGCTCGGTCTTGCCGCCGCGCAGCTCCCGGCGCACGCCGGCGGCCGCCGCGATCGCGGCCGCGTCGAGGTTCCTACCTTCGGCGTGGAGCTCGAGCACCGTGTCCGATCCGCGGCTCGCGTCGATCTGCACCCGGGAGAGGACGCTGCCGCCGAAGATCGTCGCCTGCAGCGCCGGCACGTCGAGCTTGCCGTTCGCGAGCACGAGCTGCAGGTGCACCTGTTCGAGGCGCCGGCCGTCCGGAAGCACGAGCACCGCCGCGGTCAGCTCTCCCTCCGCGTCGAAGCTGCGCAGCGCGCCGAGGTCGATCGGCGCGTCGCTGAACACGTAACGGGACGTGGTCGCCGGCTTCACGGCGCGCAGTGCGGCCACGGCCGCCGCGGTGGGGAAGCTGAAGTCGGCGAGCGAAAGCATCGCCGTGTCGAGCTTGAACGTGAGCTTGGGGCGCGCCGCGCCGCCGACGACCGCCATCTTGCCCGTGAGCTGGCTCGACCCCGAGCCGATCTTGAGCGGATCGAGGCCCACGACGTTGTTCTGCACCGACACCTGCGTGCCCACCTGCGCCTTCTTGCCGTTGATGTCGCCCTGGACGGTCACCGGATACGGCCACTTCTGGCGCACGAGCTGCTCCAGCGGACCGAAGTCGCCCTCGAGCGCAACGGCGGTGTCGTTGATCGTGCCGCGGAAGCGCCCGCTGACGGGTGATTGCGCATCGCGCGCGTGCACCGACAGGCTCTCCACGACGATTCTCGTGATCTCGCCCGTCTTGCCGTCGCGATACGTGATCGCGCCGTCGCTGATCGCGATGTCGCCGACGACGAAGCCGCCGAGGGTCCCGCCGGAGGGCGCGCGGTCCGTCGCTGTCGCCGCCGACGCCATCGACGGGAATTCCCAGTTGCCCCGGCCGGCCGCGTCGGTCTCCAGGCTGATCGTCGGCTCGACCAGCGTGAAGCTCGTGACCTCGAAGCGCTTGGTGAGCAGCGGCAGCAGCGCGATCTGAGCCTCGATGTGCTTCGCCGAGAGCATCTGCGCCGCCTTGCTCCAGGCCGCATTTGAGAGCGAGACGTCGTCGAGCACGAGCTTGGGCTCGAGGCCCAGCTTGAGCTCGATGCCGCCGTTCACCTTGAGCTCGCGCCCGGTCGCATCCCGGACGCGCTGCTGGATCGGGCCGAGGAATTCCTTGACGTCGACCGTGTGCACCGCGATCGCGATCGCGACGAGCAGCAGCAGGACGATGCCCCCCAGCACCGCGAGGCTGCGCCAGAAAATCCGCATGCGCAGATTGTAGCGCGCTGACCTGGGAAACGAACCGTCGCCGGACGGCGACAGGGGCTATCCGAAACGACAGCCCTAGCGCAGCGACGCGTTGACCTTCTCCAGCATCGCGGCTCCGGGAACGAGCTCTTTTTCGCCGAGCGAGTTGAGCGGCGCATCGACCGTGTTGAGGAGCGCGTGCAGGTCCTCCGCGTCCGGACGCAGGTAGAGCAGCCCGGTCACGATCTCGCTCGCCGCCCGGCGCTCCAGCAGATGGTTCATGACCGCGCGCTTGTCGCTCGGATCGTAGTCGTCGTGCAGCTTGCGCAGCCGCAGCACGGAGCCGTCGTGCTGGACGACTTCCCGCAGGGCGCCGGGGGCGTATTGCGCGCTGATCTCCGAGCGCGCCGGCATGAAGTCGAGCCGGTTGACCGCCTCGTTGTGCTCGCGCACGAAGTCGTAGCTCTTGGTCGAGCCGGGGTGGTTGTTGAACGCGACACAGGGGCTCACCACGTCGATGAACGCCGCGCCCTGATGCGCGACCGCGGCGCGGATCAGCGGCACCAGCTGCTCCTTGTCGCCGGAGAAGCCGCGGGCCACGAAGGTCGCGCCGAGCTCGAGAGCGAGCATGACCAGGTCGATCGACTCCTCGTTGTTGACCGCGCCGCGCTTCGCCTTCGAGCCCTTGTCGGCAGTCGCCGAGAACTGGCCCTTGGTGAGCCCGTAGACGCCGTTGTTCTCGACGATGTAGACCATGTTCACGCCGCGGCGCATCGCGTGCGCGAACTGCCCCAGGCCGATCGAAGCCGAATCGCCGTCGCCCGAGACGCCGAGGTAGATGAGCTCGCGATTGGCGAGGCACGCGCCGGTGAGCACCGACGGCATGCGCCCGTGCACGCTGTTGAAGCCGTGGGAGTTGCCGAGGAAATACGTCGGCGTCTTCGACGAGCAGCCGATGCCGGAGAGCTTCGCCACCCGGTGCGGCGGGACGTCCAGCTCGAAGAACGCCTGGATGATCGCCGCCGAGATCGAGTCGTGTCCGCAGCCGGCGCAGAGCGTGGAGACGGTCCCCTCGTAGTCGCGGTGCGTGAACCCCAGCTTGTTCGTCGGCAGCTCGGGATGATGGAGCTTCGGCTTGGCGAGGTAGGTCATGTCGTCGCCCTAGGCCGCCGCATCGCGCTTGCGCAGCGGCGTGACGTTGAACATCGCGAGCTTCTCGCCGATCTCGCGCAGGATGAAGCGCGCGGTGATCGGGGTGCCGTCGTAGTGGAGAATGGACAGGAGCTTCGCCGGATCGACCGGCAGCTCGTTGATCAGCAGCATCCTGAGCTGCGCGTCGCGGTTCTGCTCGACGACGAACACTTGCTCGTGGTCGGCGATGAAGTCGGAGATCTCGTCGTGGAACGGGAAGGCCCGCACGCGAAGCGTGTCGAGATGAACGCCGCCGGCGGCGAGCGCCGCGAGCGCCTCCTCCATCGCCGGCCCCGTCGAGCCGAAATAGATCGCGCCGAAGCGCGTGGCCCCGGCCGCCTTCCGGAGCACCGGCTTCGGCAGGTACTGCTTCGCCGACGCGAACTTGCGCAGCAGACGCTCCATGTTGTCGACGTAGGTCGGGCCGTCCTCGGTGTATCGGGCGTAGCGGTCCTTGGTGGTGCCGCGGGTGAAATACGATCCGCGCTTCGGGTGCGTCCCCGGATAGGTGCGATACGCGATCCCGTCGCCGTCGACGTCGAGGTAGCGGCCGAAGTCCTTGCCGGCTTCGAGATCCGCGTAGGTCATCAGCTTGCCGCGGTCGAAAAGCCGCGCGTCGTTCCAAGCGAGCGGCTCGCACAGCCAGTCCTGCATCCCGATGTCGAGGTCCATCATCACGAAGATCGGCGTCTGGAGCCGGTCGGCGAGGTCGAACGCGCTCGCTGCGAACTCGAACGCTTCCCTGGGGTCTTCTGGGAAGACGAGCACGTGCTTGGTATCGCCGTGCGAGGCGTAAGCGCAGGAGAGAAGGTCCGCCTGCTGGGTGCGGGTCGGCATCCCGGTCGAGGGGCTGCCGCGCTGGATGTCGAAGATCACCGCGGGAATCTCGGCGAAGTAGGCGAGCCCGATGAATTCCTGCATCAGCGATATGCCGGGCCCCGACGTGCAGGTGAAGGCCCGCGCGCCGTTCCAGCCGGCGCCTATGACGACGCCGATCGACGCGAGCTCGTCCTCCGCCTGGACGATCGCGTAGCGGGCCTTGCCGGTCTGCGCCTCGGTGCGGAAGCGCTTGCAGTGGCGCGCGAAGGCCTCCGCGAGCGAAGACGAGGGCGTGATCGGGTACCAGGCCGCGACGGTCGCCCCGCCGTAGACGCAGCCCAGCGCCGCGGCGCTGTTGCCCTCGATGAAGATCCGGTCGCCGACCGCGCTTGCGCGCCGCACCCGGATGCCCAGAGGGCAGTCGAGGTTGTTCATCGCGTAGGTACGGCCCATCTGCAGCGCCTGCACGTTCGGCTTGAGGAGTGCCTCCTTGCCACGGTACTGCTCGCCGATCAGCTCGGCGATCACCTCGGGCTCGATCTCGAGGAGCGCCGAGAGCGCGCCGACGTAGATGATGTTCTTGAAGAGCTGCCGCTGCCTGGGATCGCGGTACTCGCGATTGCAGATCTCCGTGAGCGGCATGCCGATGACGGTGATGTCGTCGCGGAACTTGGCGGAAGCGATCGGCTTGGTCGAGTCGTAGAAAAGATACCCGCCGGGCTCGATCTCCTTGATGTCCTGGTCCCAGGTCTGCGGATTCATCGCGACCATGAGGTCGGCGCCACCGCGCCGGGCGCGCCATCCCGCCTCGTTAACGCGCACCTCGAACCACGTCGGCAGCCCCTGGATGTTCGAAGGGAAGATGTTGCGCGGCGCGACAGGCACGCCCATGCGCAGGATGGCCTTGGCGAACAGCAGGTTCGCCGACGCCGAGCCCGAGCCGTTGACGTTGGCGAACTTGACGACGAAGTCGTTGATGCGCTCGATCGGTGCTACGGAAGGTTTCATCAGTCGGCCGCGTCCCGTAGCGCGGCGCCGCCTCCGGCGGGCCGCCGCTGGCAGTCCCTCGCCTGTGCAGGCTCGAAGAGGAACTTCTGCATGTCCCAGGCTCCCGTCGGACAGCGCTCGGCGCACAGCCCGCAGTGCAGGCAGACGTCTTCGTCCTTGACCATCACCCTGCCCGTCTTGAGGCCTGCCGCGACGTACAGGTCCTGGGTGGCGTTGCGCGCCGGCGCGTTGAGGCGCCCGCGCAGCTCCTGCTCCTCGCCGTCCGCCGTGAAGCTGATGCAGTCCATGGGGCAGATGTCCACGCAGGCATCGCACTCGATGCACAGCTTGGACGTGAACACGGTCTGCACGTCGCAGTTGAGGCAGCGCTGCGCTTCCGCGTACGCCTGGGCGTCGTCGAAGCCGAGCTCGACCTCGACCTTGATGCTCCGCAACGCGATCACCTTGTCCTTGAGCGGCACCTTGAAGCGCGCGTCGGACGAGACGTCGTTGTCGTAGCTCCACTCGTGGATGCCCATCTTCTGCGACAGCAGGTTGACGAGGGGCGCGGGACGCTTCCTGACGTCCTCGCCGCGGCAGAAGGCGTCGATCGAGATCGCGGCCTCGTGCCCGTGCGCGACCGCCCAGATGATGTTCTTCGGGCCGAAGGCGGCGTCGCCCCCGAAGAACACCTTCGCCTGGGTCGACTGGAACGTCGTCCGGTCGAGAACCGGCAGCCCGTGACGGTCGAACTCGACGCCGCAGTCGCGCTCGATCCACGGGAACGCGTTCTCCTGGCCCACGGCGACCAGCACGTCGTCGCACGGGAAGTGGACTTCGGGCTCGCCGGTGGGGACGAGCTGCCGGCGGCCGTCGGCGTCGTACTCGGCGTGCACCTTCTCGAAGAGCATGCCGGTGAGCTTGCCGTACTCATGGACGAACGCCTTCGGCACGTGGTAGTTGATGATCGGGATGCCCTCGTGCATGGCGTCTTCCTTTTCCCAGGGCGAGGCCTTCATTTCCTCGAATCCCGAGCGCACCACCACCTTCACGTCCTCGCCGCCGAGGCGGCGCGAGCTGCGGCAGCAGTCCATCGCCGTGTTGCCCCCGCCCAGCACGATCACGCGCTTGCCGATCGCCGTCGTGTGGCCGAACGAAACGCTCGCGAGCCAGTCGATTCCGATATGGATGTGCTTTGCGGCCTCCTTCCGGCCGGGAATGTCGAGATCGCGGCCGCGCGGCGCGCCGCTGCCGACGAAGATCGCGTCGTAGGTCGAGCCGTTGCCGCGGAGCAGCGCCTTCAGGCTGTCGATGCGCGTCCCGCCGCGGAACTCCACCCCCAGGTTGAGGATGTAGCCAACCTCCTCGTCGATCACCGACTCGGGCAGCCGGAACTTGGGGATCTGGCTGCGGATCATGCCGCCAGATTGGGGATCCGCGTCGTAGACCACGCACTCGTAGCCGAGCGGCGCCAGATCCCGCGCCACGGTCAGCGATGCCGGTCCCGCGCCGACGAGCGCGATGCGCTTGCCGTTCTTTCGCGGCGCGGGCTTCGGCAGCCGATGCCGGATATCGCTCTTGTGGTCGGCAGCGACGCGCTTCAGGCGGCAGATCGCCACCGGCTCGGGATCCTTCGCGGCGGCGCTGCCCGCAGGCGCTCCCTCCACCACCCGGCCGCGGCGGCACGCCGGCTCGCACGGGCGGTCGCAGGTTCGCCCGAGGATCCCTGGAAAGACGTTCGACTTCCAGTTGATCATGTAGGCGTCGGAGTAACGCCCGGCGGCGATCAACCGGATGTATTCGGGAACGGGGGTATGGGCGGGACACGCCCACTGGCAATCGACGACCTTGTGAAAGTAGGCGGGATCCGAGGTATCGGTCTGTCTCAATGCCCCTCCGTGGCGGATGTTCCCGGCTCTTTGTTGTTGTCTTGACCGCCTCAGTTCCCTGATGCTGCGGAGGCGTCGGACCGCGACCACATCCGAAAAAGTGGCGCCATCCTACGCCTCTCGCGCGCGACTGAAAAGCCCTTTGCATTCAATCATTAGCAACATGGGCTTTACGTCTGGTCTGGAAACCACACGTACACTACACTGGCGGTGTCGTCGAACGCTCCTTCAATCCGCTTCTTCCACTCGAACGAGAAGTCCATGAACGCACCGGACCGCGCTGCGATTCGCCTGACCCAGTTCAGCCACGGCGGCGGCTGCGGCTGCAAGATCGCGCCGGCCGCGCTGGCGCAGATGCTCGCCAAGGCCGCCCCGGGCATCGTCCCGCCCGCGCTCCTCGTGGGCGTGGACACCGGCGACGACGCCGCGGTCTACCAGGTCAACGCAACGCAGGCGATCGTCGCGACCACCGACTTCTTCATGCCCATCGTCGACGATGCGTTCGACTTCGGCGCGATCGCGGCGACCAACGCGCTGTCCGACGTCTACGCGATGGGCGGGACGCCGCTGTTCGCGCTGGCGCTCGTCGGCATGCCGCTCGACAAGCTGCCGATGGAAGTCGTCCGCCGCATCCTCGAGGGCGGCGAATCCATCTGCGCCCGGGCCGGGATACCCGTCGCCGGCGGCCACACGATCGATTCGGTCGAGCCGATCTATGGGCTCGCGGCGATCGGACTCGTCGATCCGCGACATCTGAAGCGCAACGCCGGAGCGCGCCCGGGCGACGTGCTCGTACTCGGCAAGCCGCTCGGCGTGGGCATCTACAGCGCCGCGCTGAAGAAGGTGCAGCTCGCCGAGGAGCGATACCGCGTGCTGCGCGACAGCGCCACGCAGCTCAATACGCCGGGAATCGCGCTCGGAGGCATCGAAGGGGTGCACGCGCTCACCGATGTAACCGGCTTCGGGCTGCTCGGCCATCTGCTAGGGATGTGCCGGGCGTCGGGCGTCGGGGCGGCGCTGTCCTTCGAGCGCATCCCCCTGCATCCGGGCGCGCTCGAGCTCGCGCGCGCGGGTTTCGTCACCGGCGCCTCCGGACGCAACTGGGCGAGCTACGGCGGCGAGGTCGCGCTCGAAGCCTCGATCGACGAAGCGCGCCGCGCGCTCCTCACCGATCCGCAGACGTCGGGCGGGCTGCTGGCCGCGGTCTCGCCGGACGCGGTCCCCTCGGTGCTCGCCGTGTTCCGCGACCAGGGCTTCGCGCACGCGGCGCCCATCGGCGAATGCCTCGGCGGCGTGCCGCGCGTCCGGGTGCGTTGACCCCGCGGCAGCCACCAATCGACTGCGGCGGCAGACTCGACGAAAGCGAAAGCGGGAGCGGATTGCGCATGAACGACGGACCGGTTTCCACGCTGATCACGAGGCAGGCGGCGGTGCCCTCCCTCCTGCAGCGCTATCGGAACGTGCGCGCGGCGACCGAAGCGCTCGCGGCACCGCTGTCTGCCGAGGACTGCGCGATCCAGTCGATGCCCGACGCGAGTCCGGTGAAGTGGCACCTGGCGCACACGGGCTGGTTCTTCGAGACCTTCGTGCTGGCGCCGCATCTTCGCGGCTACACGCTGCGCGATCCGGCCTTCCGAATGCTGTTCAACTCCTACTACAACGCCGTCGGCGACAAGCATCCGCGCCCGCGGCGCGGCCTGCTGTCGCGCCCTTCGCTGGAGGCGGTCCGCGACTATCGGGCGCACGTCGACCGCGGGATGGAGGAGCTGCTCGGCGACGGCCGCGCAGCCGGGCTCGCGCCTCTGATCGAGCTGGGACTCAACCACGAGCAGCAGCACCAGGAGCTCGTCCTCACCGACGTGAAGCACATGCTGTCGTGCAATCCGCTGCGTCCGGCCTACGCGCCCAAGCCCGCGCCGCGCGGCGAAGCGGCCGGGGCCGCGCCCGACTGGGTCGAGTTCGCGGAAGGCCTCGTCGAGATCGGCCACGACGGCTCGGGCTTCGCGTTCGACAACGAGACGCCGCGTCACCGCGAATACCTCGGCCGGCGCGCGCTCGCCACGCGGCCGGTGACCAACACCGAATACGCGGCGTTCATTGCCGACGGCGGGTATCGGCGCGCCGAGCTGTGGCTGTCCGAGGGCTGGGACTGGGTCAATGCGAACGCGATCGCTGCGCCGCTGTACTGGGAAGGGGGCGCGCCTGGCCGCGAGGCGTTCACCCTGCACGGCGTGCTCCCTCTGCCCGACGACGCACCGGTATGCCATGTGAGCCTCTTCGAGGCCGACGCTTATGCGCGATGGGCCGGCGCGCGGCTGCCGACCGAGGCGGAGTGGGAAGTCGCGGCTGCGCTCACGCCGATCGAAGGGCACTTCGCCGAGGACGGCTGGTTCGAGCCGCGCGCGGCACGCGCCGGCTCCGGGCCCTCGAGGCAGCTCTTCGGCGACGTGTGGGAATGGACGCAGTCGGCCTATGCGCCCTACCCCGGTTTCCGGCCCGCCGGCGGAGCGATCGGCGAATACAACGGCAAGTTCATGTGCAACCAGTACGTCCTGCGCGGCGGTTCCTGCGCCACGCCGCGCTCGCACGTCCGGCCGAGCTATCGCAACTTCTTTCCGGCCTCGGCACGCTGGCAGTTCAGCGGGCTCAGGCTCGCGCGCGACCTGTGACGGCGATCGGTTCGCTGTGGAGCCGGGGGCGGCGCGCGGGCGCGGTGTTGCTCCTCGTCGCCGCGCCGGCCGCGGCGCTCGCGTTCGACTTTGACGACGTCGCGCGCCGCGCCATGCAGCTCGCCGGCCAGCCCTACCGGCCGCAGAAGGTCGACCTGCCCAAGGAGCTGCAGGGCATCGACTACGACCGCTTCCGGGACATCCGCTTCCGTCCCGAGCGCTCGCTCTGGCGCGACGCGCGCCTGCCCTTCGAGGTCGCCTTCTTCCACATGGGGCTGTACTTCGACCATCCGGTGCGCATCAACGAAGTCGCGGGCAACAGCGTGCGCGAGATTCGCTTCGACCCAGCGCTGTTCGATTACGGCGCCAACAAGTTCGACCCGCAGCACATGAGCGGGCTGGGCTTCGCGGGGTTCCGGGTCCACTACCCGCTCAACACGCCCAAGTACAAGGACGAGGTGCTGGTCTTCCTCGGCGCGAGCTACTTCCGCGCGCTGGGCAGGCAGCAGGTTTACGGCATCTCGGCGCGCGGCCTCGCGATCGACACCGGACTCGCCTCGGGCGAGGAATTTCCCTCCTTCGTCGAGTTCTGGCTGGAACGGCCCGCCGCCGGCGCGACGGAGCTCACGATCTACGCGCTCCTCGACTCGCGGCGCGCGAGCGGCGCGTACCGCTTCGTCCTGCGCCCCGGCGTCGAGACGGCGATCGACGTCAAGGCGCGGCTGTTCCTGCGCGAGAACGTGAGCCGCCTGGGGATCGCGCCCCTCACGACGATGTATTTCTTCGGCGAGAACCAGCGCTCGACGCGTGACGACTATCGGCCCGAGGTGCACGACTCCGACGGACTGTCGATCCAGTCCGGCACGGGCGAGTGGATCTGGAGGCCGCTGGTCAACCCCAAGCGGCTCCTCGTGACGTCGTTCGCGCTGGCGAACCCGGCCGGTTTCGGCGTCATGCAGCGCGACCGCAACTTCGACGACTACGAGGACCTCGAGGCTCGCTACGACCTGCGCCCGAGCGTGTGGGTGCAGCCGAAGGGAAACTGGGGCGCGGGGCGGGTCGAGCTCGTGGAGATCCCGAGCCCCGACGAGACCAACGACAACATCGTGGCGTACTGGGTGCCCGAGGCGCCGCCCGCTCCGCGGGCGCCGCTCGACCTCGAATACCGACTGCTCTGGCAGCGCGACGTAACGACGCGTCCGCCCTCGTCCTGGGTGACCCAGACACGGCGCGGCCGGGGCTACACCCGCAACGACGACGGCAGCATGCAGTTCGTGCTCGACTTCGAGGGTCCCGCCCTGCGTAAGCTTCCGGCTGACGCGGAGGTCGAGGGGATCGTCACCGTCGATGCCAACGCCGAGGTGCGAGAAGTCGTCACGCACCACAACGACGTGACCGGAGGCTGGCGGCTGGTGCTGCGCTTCAAGCGCACCGACGCCGCCAAGCCGCTCGAACTGCGAGCGTACTTGCGCACTCGAACGAGTACACTGTCGGAAACCTGGAGCTACGTGCTGCCGCCGGATTGACGGCGGGGCGAGCGCCGATTCAAGGAAGCGCGTGAACGACCGCAGCGCCTCGGTCCGCGAAGACCCGCGGCCCCAGGCGTATCTCTCC
Organism: Casimicrobiaceae bacterium; assembly: GCA_035501595.1. Taxonomy (GTDB): domain Bacteria; phylum Pseudomonadota; class Gammaproteobacteria; order Burkholderiales; family Casimicrobiaceae; genus PALSA-1003. The sequence goes on from DATJVX010000020.1 coordinate 34,973, forward strand.
TATCTCGATCGGTTGACGCTCTCCGCCCGGGAACGCGGAGAGTTGATCGCGAGCGCGCCGGCGAACGGAGAAGATGCCCGCCAGCGCTTCGTGGCGTTGCACCGCGCGCTCGCCGGCCGCGCGGTGAGCGAGGACGAGGCGCCGCGCGCCTCGATCCGGCGGCGGCTCGCTTCGACGGTTCGCGAAGTTCCCATGGCCCACGATGCGCGCGGCCGCGACCGGCTCCCCACCGCGCCGCCGCTCGCCCGCAGCTCGATGGTTCCTCCGCCGTGGTCCCGCGGCCTCTTCGCCAGGCTGCGGGGCCGTCGCGAACGGCCCGCGCGGGACGCGGCGCTCACGAGCGCCGCGGGCTCGCCCGACCCGCAGGGCCACTGGCACGCCGTCGGCACCCTCCGGCGCGTCGTCCTGCTCGGGCTGGTCGTGGCCCAGACCTACATCGCGACCAACTTCATGGCGGCGGTGCTGCCGTATCACGGCCGACAGCCGCTCGAGATCGCGATGCTCGTCCTGTTCTGCGTGCTTTTCGCCTGGGTCTCCGGCGGCTTCTGGACGGCGATCGCGGGCTTCGTGCTGCAGCTCCTCGGCGGCGACCGCTTCGCGATCTCGCGCACCGCGAGCGCCGCCTCGCCCCTCGACGACGCCGTGCGCACGGCGATCGTGATGCCGATCCGCAACGAGAACGTGCCGCGGGTGTTCGCGGGCCTGCAGGCGACCTATGAATCGCTCGCGCGCACGGGCGAGCTCGGGCACTTTGATTTCTTCGTGCTCTCCGACTCGAGCGATCCCGATGCCCGCGTCGCCGAGCTCGCCGCGTGGCGTGCCCTGTGCCTCGATGTCGGGTTCGAGCACGTGTTCTACCGCTGGCGCCGGCACCGGATCAAGCGCAAGAGCGGCAACATCGCGGACTTCTGCCGCCGCTGGGGCCGCAACTACCGCTACATGGTGGTCATGGATGCCGACAGCGTGATGAGCGGGGAATGCCTGACGCGGCTCATGCGCCTGATGGAAGCCAACCCGGGCGCCGGCATCATCCAGACCGCGCCGCGCGCCGCGGGACGCGCGACGCTGTATGCGCGCGTCCAACAGTTCGCCAACCGCATCTATGGGCCGCTGTTCACCGCGGGGCTGCATTTCTGGCAGCTCGGCGAGTCGCACTACTGGGGCCACAACGCGATCATTCGCGTGCAGCCGTTCATGCGCTACTGCGGGCTGCGGCGCCTTCCAGGGCGCGGGAGCCTCTCGGGCGAGATCCTGTCGCACGATTTCGTCGAGGCGGCGCTGATGCGGCGCGCCGGGTGGGCGGTCTGGATCGCCTACGACCTTCGCGGCAGCTACGAGGAGATGCCGCCAAGCCTGGTCGACGAGCTGCAGCGCGACCGCCGCTGGTGCCAGGGCAATCTCATGAACTTCCGCCTCTTCATGATGAAGGGCTTGCACGTGGCGCATCGCGCGGTGTTCATGAGCGGCGTCATGGCGTACGTGTCGGCGCTCCTGTGGTTCGCGTTTCTCCTGCTGTCGACGGCGCTGCTCGCGGTGCACACGCTGACCCCGCCGCAATACTTCCTGAAGCCCTACCAGCTCTTCCCCATGTGGCCGGAATGGCACCCGGAGTGGGCGCTGTCGCTGTTCGGCGCGACCGCCGCGCTGCTGTTCCTGCCCAAGATCCTCGCCATGCTCGTCGTCGCCGTGCGCGGCGCCCGCCGCTTCGGCGGCTCGGCGCGGCTCGCCTTCAGCGTGCTGGGCGAGATGCTCCTCTCGGCGCTGCTCGCACCGATCCGGATGCTGTTCCACAGCCGCTTCGTGCTGCTCGCGTTCCTCGGCCTCAAGCTGCACTGGAAATCCCCGCCGCGGCAGGATTCCGAGACGAGCTGGCGCGAAGCGGTGCAGCGCCACGGCCCCCACACGCTCCTCGGCGTTCTATGGGCCGGCGGCGTCTACTGGCTCAACCCGTCGTTCCTGTGGTGGCTCCTGCCCGTCGCCGGGGCGCTGATCGTCTCGATCCCGGTTTCCGTGTACACGAGCCGCGTCTCGCTCGGCCGATGGCTGCGGCGCGCGGGGCTGTTCGTGATTCCCGAGGAGCTGCATCCGCCGGAGGAGATCCGCGCCGCCGTGATGACCACCGATCGCGCCGCGCCGACACCCGGCTTCGCCGAGGCCGTCGTCGATCCCGAGGTGAACGCGCTGGTCTGCGCGACGGGCACGCCGCGCGCTCGCGTATCGCAGCCGCTGAGCGCGGAGCGGCGCCACCTCGTGCGCCTCGCGCTCTCCGACGGGCCGGCCGCTTTGAGCGACGTGCAGAAGATGCGCCTCCTCGACGACACCGACGCCCTGGCCGAGCTCCACGCCAGCGTGTGGACCTCGCCCGACGCGCATCCGTCCTGGCACGCGGCGCTGCATGTGCTGCCCGCTTCGGGCAACGGCGCGAGCCCCGAGCTGCCGCTGGCGCTCGGCACCGCCTGAAGCGACGCGGCGTCCGTCGGGTGCGCGGCACCCGATCCGCAGTGCGCGTTCGAAGGCGTACACTTCGGGCCTTTCCACAAAGGATGGGAGACGACGCGTGACTCACGCCGCATCGACCGCGATCGACCTGCGCTCGGACACGGTCACCCGGCCCACGCCGGCGATGCGCGAGGCGATGGCCACCGCGCCCGTGGGAGACGATCAATACGGCGAAGATCCCACGTCGAACGCGCTGCAGGAGCGCGTCGCGAAGCTGCTCGGCAAGGAAGCCGCGCTGTGGCTGCCGTCGGGGACAATGGCCAACCAGGTCGGCCTGCGCACGCTGACCCGTCCCGGCGACGACGTGATCGTGAGCCGTGAAAGCCATGCCGTGTGGCACGAGACGGGCGCGGGTGCCGCCAACGCCGGCGTGCAGTTCACCGAGGTCGGCGAGCGCGGCGTCTTCACGGCGGAAGCCTTTGCCGCCGCATGCAAGCCCCGCGGCCACGTCATCTACCCGCCGACCACGCTGGTGGAGATCGAGAACACGCACAATCGCGCGGGCGGCGTCGTCTTCCCGCAGGCCGAGATCGAGCGCATCTGCGCCGCGGCGCGCGAGCGCGAGGTCGCGACCTTTCTCGACGGCGCGCGGCTGTGGAATGCGGCCGCCGCGGCGCGCGGGTCCCTGGCCGAGCTCGCCGCGCCGTTCGACCTCGTCGCCGTGGCGCTGTCGAAGGGCCTCGGCGCTCCGGGCGGGTCGCTCCTCGCGGGTAGCCGCGAGCTCATCGCGCGCGCCACGCGCTATCGGCGCATGTCGGGCGGAGCGATGCGCCAGGTCGGCATCTTCGCGGCCGCGGGTCTCTACGCGCTCGATCACCATCTCGCGCGGCTCACCGAGGATCACGCCAATGCGCGGCTCATCGCCGAGCGCCTCGCGCAGTGCCCGCGAGTGCGGATCGACCTCGCGACCGCGCAGACCAATATCCTCGTGTTCGAGGTCGCGCCGGAAGCCCCCGACGCGCCGACGGTCGTCGCCCGCGCGAAGGAGCGCGGGCTGCTCATCTTCGCCTTCGGGCCGCGCACGGTGCGCGCCGTAACGCACCTCGACGTCACGCGGGAGCAGTGCGCACGCGCGGCGGAGATCCTGGTCGCGATCGTCGAAGGGCGATAGCCGAAGCAGGCGCGGCAGCGCCGCGTTGAACGCGGCGGCGTGCGCGTCCGCCTCACTCCGCCGAGTTAGTGCGTCACGCGGAGGGTCACGCCGGCGTCGAGCAGACGGCGGTGTCCGCGTGACGCGCTGATTCACTCCGCGTAATAGACGGCGAAGTCGCCGGCCTCGTCCTGCCACAGCGCGACATCGGCAAAGCCGGCGCGGCGCAGCAGCGCGGAGAAGCGCTCCGGCGCGTACTTGTACGAATTCTCGGTGTGGATGCGCTCGCGCGGGGCGAACAGCCGCTCGCGGCCGTCGAAGATCACCCGCTGCTCCTGCCTCGCTTCGAGGTGCATCTCGACCCGGCTCTCCCCGGCGTTGTAGAGCGCGACATGCTCGTACGCCGCCGGGTCGAAGTCCGAGCCGATGAGCCCGTTGACGTGGTTGAGCACGTTGCGATTGAATGCCGCGGTCACTCCCAGCGAATCGTCGTAGGCCGCCGCGAGCCGGCCCTGGTCCTTCGGCACGTCGACGCCGATCATCAGGCCACCCCGACGGCCGCACAAGCGGCGGATCTGGGTGAGAAGGGCCAGCGCTTCATCGGGCGAGAAGTTGCCGATGCTCGAGCCGGGATAGAAGAACGTGACCGGGCCCGGATCGAGGTCGGCGGCGAGGTCCAGCTTGCGCGAGAAATCCGTGACGACGCCGGTGAATTCGATTTCCGGATGCGCCGCGGCGAGCCGCCCGAGCGCCGGCTCGATCGCCGCGGCGGCGATGTCGACCGCAACGTAGCGCCGGGGCGCAAGCGCGGCGAGCCATGATTCGCCCTTGCGGCAATCGCCGGCGCCGAGATCCACGAATTGCCGATGCCGGCCGACGACCGCCGCGATCGCGTCGCGATGCGCCGCGAAGATCGCCCGCTCGGTGCGGGTCAGGTAGTACTCGGGAAGCTCGCAAATCGCCTCGAACAGCGCACAGCCCACCGCATCGTAGAAATACTTGGGTGCGATGCGCGCGGGGTCCGCCAGCAGGCCCGCGATCAGCTCCGGACGGTCGTTGCGCGCAGGCTGCAGCCAAGGATCGGCCGGCCGCTGCTGCAGCCGGAACCCGGCCGGGAACGAAATCCCGATACGCCGTTGTGGTACCGTCGCCCAATGCGTCATCGCTTCCCCTGTTGAAGCCGTATCATAAACGTCGGCAGCGCCTTGAAAAACTTACATGCCGTCGAGTCACGTCCGCCCGCGATGATCGATGCGCCAGCCGACCACGACGCCAGGGAGTTCGCAGCACGGAGCGCATCGCGCGGGCTTGCGCGCGGTGGTGCTCATCGGCAGCTTGTTCCTCCTGGCCGCAAGTCCCGTGCCTGACAGTCTCCGCACGGGTCCCGCCTCCGCGCTCGATGCGCAGCTGGGGCTTTTCCGCATGGACGAGCTGCGGCTCGCCACCGGACGCTGCCGCGACTGCGCGACCATTCGCCAGGCGCTGTGGTACTTCGCCGACGAGACGATCGCCAGCGCGCGACCGGGCATCCCGGTCGCGGGTTTCACGCGCGGCGTGACCGCATGGGACGATCTCCGGCAATGGGCCGCCATCCACCCGCTCGACGCGAAACCGGACGCGCCGCCGCTGCTGTGGATCGGCGCGCCGGCAATCGTCCGCGGCGCGGAACTCTCCGCCGACGGCCGGATCCTCCGCACCGAGGGGAACCGCTGGGCGTTCGGGCGCGTGCCCAAGATCGAGCTCAACCGCTCCTACTACGATCAAAGCTCGACCGAGTTCTTCGCGGGCCGCCGCCTGAGCTTGCGCGGAGAGGCGCGCGACGGGACGTTCACGGCCCGCACGATCTGGCCGGAGGAGTTCCGTCTGGACCTCGATGCGCCGCTGCGGCCGATTGCTTCCACGCCCGAAGCGCTCCGCGGCCTGATCCGCGCGGAGCCTCGCGGCGGCGCGCAGAGCCCGTTTGCCGCGGTCACGCTCTGGGAGCGCACGCCCGGTGCCGCACGGCACTGGCGAGGCGCCCCGGTGCTCGCGGCGATGCTCAACGGCGCGCAAGGCGACGACGACGAAGCGCACGCGGGGCATTTCGCGCTCATCACCGGCAGGGTGCCCGACGACGGTGCGATCGGCGACTGGATCGTCGACAACTTCTACACCCTGGATTCGGAGAGCGAGAAGGGCATCCTGGCGGCGATGGTGCCGCTCGACAGCTACCTCACCGACTTGAACAGCGGCCAGGCCTGGTATCGCCCGTCGTACCTGGTCCTGGCCGTGCTCAAGCGCGAGCGCGCGGCGGATCGCGTACAGAGCGCGTTCGAGCGCACTTACAACCAGTTCTACCGCCACCAGCTCGTCTACCGGCACACGACGATGAACTGCGCGAGCATCAGCGTGGACGTGCTGCGCACCCTCGGGTGGAACGTGCCTGCGCGCGGCGCCACGAGCTGGCTAGCCGGCGCGCTCGGCCTGCCCTACTTCGTCGTGCAGAATCGCAGCGTGCAGAAGGCGGGGGAAGCCTTCGACTATCTCACCGAAGACCAGACGCGGCTGCTGCCCGCTGCCGCGTTCGAGGAGATCGGCGCGGACCTCCTCAACCTCGCCCGCGGGACGCTGCCGCGGCAGCCGACCGAGCTCGAGGCCGCTCTGGCGGAGGACCTCGAGGCCATCGTCTACCTGCGCGTGCCGCAGCTTCCCTCGTCGCGCGCCTGGGGCGACTTTCCGATCGCAACCCCTTGGGAGTACCGGGACCGCTATCCGCGCGACCCGGCGCAGGCGAAGATCATCCCCGTGCCGGCGCGGCCGTTTCCGGCCGGATTGCGCGACGACGACCTGCTGGCGCCCCCGCACGATCGGTCCGAGATCGCGATCGCGCTGTGGGCGATCGTCACTGTGGTCGGCATTCCCTGGCTGCTGTGGCGCTGGCGGCGGCGAACGAAGAATTCCGGCGGACCGGGGGCGCGTTCCGTCTTCGCCGCGGCGGCTTCCGAGCCATCCCGCGGCGACGCCCCGACGCCCCGGTAGCACCCGATCCCGGCCTTGCGTTCCGCCGGGCCCCCGGTCCGTCGGCCGACCCGCCGCGGGGCTCCGGCGGCAGGCCCTTGCGGCCGCCGAAGATTCGAGCAATAATGCGAACCATTCTCATTTCTTTTCCGGAACAGGGCCCCTCCCGCCCCACACCGTGCCGCAGACTCCCCCTACCCCGCGCGAAGGCGTCGAGGCCCTCCGGGCCGCCGCGATCCCCGCTGAAATCCTCCCTTGCAGCGGGCGTTGACGCCTGCCATTCCACCATGTACATCTGCCTCTGCAACGCCATCACCGATCGCCAGATAGAGCAGGCCGCCGAGCACGGCGCCCGATCGTCCGAGGATCTCGCGCAGCACCTGGGCATCGGCCTGGGCTGCGGACGTTGCGTTTCCTGCGCCGAGATCGTGCTCTGCGAGAAGGTCGCCAGGATGACCGCCCGCACCGACAAGATCGCCGCGTAGGGTCGCCGGACACGGCACCGCTAGGGAGGCAGCGATGAAGGGCAACGTCAAGGTCATCAAGCGTCTGAACGAAGTCCTGATCAACGAGCTCACCGCGATCGACCAGTACTTCCTGCATGCCAAGATGTTCCAGCACTGGGGCTTCTCGCGGCTCGCGGGCCTGGAGCGCAAGGCCTCGATCGACGAGATGAAGCATGCCGACGAGCTGATCGAGCGCACGCTCTTTCTCGAAGGGCTTCCGAACCTGCAGGACCTGCACAAGCTCCTGGTCGGCGAAAACGTACAGGAGGCTCTGTCCTGCGACCTCAAGCTCGAGATGGCGGCGCACCCGGTGCTCAAGGCCGGGATCGCCGAGGCCGAGGCCACCGGCGACTACGTCACGCGCGACCTCTTCCGCCGGATCCTCGCCTCCGAGGAGGAGCACATCGACTGGCTCGAGATCCAGCTCGAGCTCATCGACAAGATCGGCATCGAGAACTACCAGCAATCGCAGCTCGGCGACGGGAAGGACTAGACCCAAGCCGATGTCGAGCGCCGCGTCCCGCGCCGTGCCCGATCCGCGGGGGTCTCCGACCCCGGCGGGCGACGCGCCCCCGGTGGCGCCGCGGGGCCGAGTGATCGACAGCGCGACGCTGCTCGGCGGCGGCGCACAGCTCGCGATTCGACATCGCGAGACGGTGTATTTCCTGCGTGAGACCCGGTTCGGAAAACTGATCCTGACCAAGTAGCTTTCTAACGCCAGCCAGCCCCGCTTGCCGAAGCATCGAGCGCTTCGCGGGCGGCGTCCGCCAGCCAGCCGAACCGACGCGCGCGAAGCACGCTTCCCGCGCGTCGTCACGTCGCGAGGATGGACGATGCGAAGATCGAGCGGCTGGCATCCGAGACTCGTGGTCGCCGCGGTTGCCGCGGCGGCCCTGACCCTGGCATTCGTTGCGGCTCGTGGCCTGGCCATCGCCGATGCGCTGGATTCCGGTGCGCCGACGCCGGTCAGCCTCGGCGAGAAGATCTTCGCGGACGCGAGCCTGTCGGCGTCGGGAAAGATGGCCTGCGCGACCTGCCACGACCCCGCGCACGCGCACGCGCAAAGCAACGACCTCTCGGTGCAGTACGGCGGCGCGGGGCTCGACGTGCCGGGCACCCGCGCCGTTCCTTCCCTCCAGTATGTCAGCCTGATCCCGCGCTTCGGCTTCGGCGACGACGGTCCGTTCGGAGGCTTCGACCGCGACGGGCGAGCCAATACGCTCATCATCCAGGCGATGCGGCCGCTGCTCTCCTCCAACGAGATGGCGAACGCCAGCATCGAGGACCTGATCCAGCGGCTGTCGGTGACCCCGTACGCCGACGAGTTCCGCCAGGTCTACGGCGCCGACATCTTCGCCGATCCCAACGGGGCGTTCCAGGCGCTCCTCTTCTCGCTCTCTCAGTACCAGACCCTCGACCCAGACTTCCGCCCGTTCAACTCCAAGTACGACTCCTTCCTGCGCGGGGAAGTCATGCTGGCTCCGGCGGAGCTGCGCGGGCTCGCGCTCTTCAACAACCCGCAGAAGGGCAACTGCGCCGCATGCCATCCGAGCCACCGCGGCCCGAACGGCGAGCCGCCCATGTTCACAGACTTCACCTACGACAATCTGGGCGTGCCGCGCAACGACGAGATTCCCGCCAACGCCGACCCCACCTACTACGACCTCGGTCTCTGCGGTCCGGCGCGCACCGACCTCGAGAACCAGGCGGACCTGTGCGGCCAGTTCAAGGTGCCGACCCTGCGCAACGTCGCCACGCGGCACGTGTTCTTCCACAACGGACGCTTTCATTCGCTGCACGATGCACTTCAGTTCTACGTCCAGCGCGATACCAATCCGGAGCTCTTCTACCCGGTCGCCGAGGACGGCACGGTGCTCAAGTTCGACGACCTGCCGCCGCAGTACCGGCGCAACGTGAATACCGAGGAGGTCCCCTACGATCGGCACCCGGGAGAGGCGCCGCGGCTCTCCGATGCCGAGCTGGAAGACCTCGAAACCTTCCTCAACACGCTCACCGACGGCTACGACCCGACAGCGACGCCTGCCGGGAATTGACCGCCGCCACAGGCTCGATTCGTCCATTCCTGCATCCGAGAGGGATTCCACCATGCCCGTCGTTCGCCGCAACACCCGCTTCGCCGTGTCCCGAGGCCCTCGCTTCCACCGCTTCGCCTGCACCGGGCTCGCCGCGGCCCTGGCCGCGGCCTTCTCGCTCGCGCCGAGCCTCGCGCTGGCCGACGAGGCCGAGCTGCGCGCCGAAATCGCGGACCTTCGCAAGCAGATCGACGAGATGAAGGAGCAGATGAAGGCGATGATGAGCCAGGGCAAAGCGGCGCCCTCCGCTGCGGCCGCGCCCTCTCCCTCTCCCGCAGGCACGGCTGCGCCCGCCGCGACGCCGGCCCTCGCCGAGCGGGTCGACAAGCTCGAGCAGCAGGTCAGCGCGCAGGCGGACGAAGCCAGCGCGACCAAGCTGTTCAGCTACGGCGAGATCGCCTACAGCCACCCGACCCACGACTCGGGCGGCACGCAGGCCGACCTCGCACGCGCCGTGCTCGGCTTCGCGCACAGCTTCGACGATCGCACCCGCGCGTACGGGGAGTTCGAATGGGAGCACGCGGTGACCTCCGCCGACGACCAGGGCGAGTCCGAGGTCGAGCAGCTCTACGTCGAGCGCCAGCTGAACGATCGCGTCGCTGGACGGATCGGCCTGTTCCTGATTCCGCTCGGCCTCTTGAACGAGCACCACGAGCCGACCCAGTACTACGGTGTGTTCCGCAACTTCGTCGAGACCGCGATCATTCCCACCACCTGGCGCGAAGGCGGCGTCTCGCTCCTCGGCGGAACCGAGTCCGGATTCAACTGGAACCTGGGCGTGACCACGGGCTTCGATCTGTCGAAGTGGGATCCGACCTCCAACGAAGGCCGCGAATCGCCGCTCGGCAGCATCCATCAGGAGCTGCAGCTCGCGCGTGCGCGCGACCTCTCGGTGTACGCCGCGGCCAACTACCAGGGCATCCCGGGTCTGACCGCGGGCGGCGGCGTATTCACCGGCAAGGCCGGCCAGGGTGCGCCGAATTTCCTCGCCCCCGACGCCAGGGTGACGCTCTGGGAAGGCCACGCCCGGTGGCAGCCGGGGCCCTTCGATCTTTCGGCCCTCTATGCGCGTGGTACGATCAGCGACACGCAGGCGCTCAACCTCACGTTCGTCGGCGATCCGACGCCGGTTCCCAAGTCCTTCTGGGGAGCCTACGTGCAAGGCGCGTGGCATGCGTGGGCGTACAAGGACTACTCGCTCGCGCCGTTCGCGCGCTACGAGTGGTTCAACACGGCGGCCTCGTACGAGCCGGTGCCCGAAGGGCTCGGCGTTCCGCCGTCGCCGACGGAGCGCGTCGGAACGATCGGCGCGAACTTCTACATCGGACCGAACATCGTGCTCAAGGCCGACTACCAGAAGTTCCACGTCGACACGGCGCGCGACCGGTTCGATCTCGGCTTCGGCTACAACTTCTAGAAAGGCTCGCTCGCATGGCGCTGCGCTACGAATGGCTGCTTCCGGCAGCGCTCGCCGGCGCAGCGGTCCCGGTGGCGCAGATCGTCTACGCGACCGAGTACCTGAGCGTCGAAGCGGCGCAAAAGGCGCTGTTTCCGGATGCGACCGCTTTCGAGATCGTGCCGGTCTCCGCGGAGGAGCGGGCGGCTGTCGTGCAGGAAGCCGGCCGCTTCGCGGGCGCGCCGCGCGTCTTTCGCGCACGCCAGGGCGAGCGCGTCCTCGGCTGGTTCATCGTCGACGAGGTCATCGGCAAGGTGGAGCTCATCACCTATGCGCTCGCTCTCGACGCGGGCGGCGCGGTGAAGGGCCTCGAGATCATGGCGTATCGGGAGACCCACGGCGACGCCATCCGGCTCGCGGCATGGCGCGCGCAATTCACCGGCAAGCGCGCAGCCGATCCCGTGCGCCTCGACGCCGATATTCGCAACATCTCGGGCGCGACGCTGTCGTGCCGCCACGTGACCGAAGGTGTGCATCGGCTGCTCGTTCTCTACGAGCGCGCGCTCGCGCATGCCTGAGCGATGCAACGCCCCGTTCTCCGGCCAGGCGGCGCAAATCTGGCTCGGGACGCTGGTCGAGGTCTCGGCGCGAGCCGGTACCGAGGCGGCGCGGAAGGCCGCGCTCGCCGCCGCCTTTGCCGCGATCGCGCGCGTGCACCGCGCGCTTTCCAGACACGACCCGGAGAGCGAGCTCTCCCGCGTGAACCGCGGTGCGCTGACGACCATCCAGCCGGTGTCGAAGGATTTCCGCGCGGTCCTGCGGCGCGCGCTGGAGATCGCCTGCCGCTCCGTCGGCGCCTTCGATCCGACCGTGGGTCACGTCGAGCGTGACGAGCGTGCGCCGGAGGGCGGCGCGACCTGGCGCGACGTCGAGCTCGACCTGCGCGGCGTGCGCTTCGCCCGCCCGCTCGCGCTCGACTTCGACGGCATCGCCAAGGGCTACGCGGTCGACTGCGCGGTGGCGGCGCTGCAGAGCCACGGCGCGACCGCGGGCCGCGTGAATGCCGGCGGCGACCTGCGCGTGTTCGGCCCGGAGCCCGAGCCGATCCACGTGCGCACCGGCGGTCCGCAGAGCGTGGTCCTCGCGCTCGCGATGCTCGCCGACGGCGCGGTGGCAACGAGCGCCTACGGCGGCCAGCGCCGGCGCCGATGGGGCCGGTGGACGACGCCGCTGATCGACCCGCGCTCCGCGCTGCCGCGGATGAGCACGCGCACCGTGTCGGTCATCGCCGCGGATTGCATTACCGCCGACGCGCTGACCAAGGTCGTGGCGCTCGAAGGCGCGGCGGCGGCGAAGACCCTGGCGAGCTGCGGCGCTTCGGCCGCGATCCTCTCGCCCGCGCGCGGCCGGTGGCGCTGCACGCGGCTGCCGCGGCCCGCCGCTGCGGCGTAAGGGCGCCGGGCTCATGTCGCGCGCCCACGACCGCGCCTACCAGCTGCTCGCGGAGCGGGTTCGGTGGCGCGACGGCCCTCGCCGCGCCTTCTATGCCGCGCTCACCGTCCTCGTGGGCAGCGGCGCGTGGTGGCTCGCCGCGCACTATGCGATCGAGGGCGATCTCGCGCGGCTCGCGCAGGAGGCGCGCGCGCTGAGGGTCCACGGCGCCGCGGCCTTCGCGATACTGATCGCCGTCGGCGCCATCAGCGCTAACCATGTGCGCCGCGGCTGGAGCCTCGAGCGCAACCGCACGAGCGGCAGCGCGGTGATCGCCTTGCTCGCGATCCTGATCGCGACCGGCTACGCGCTCTATTATCTCGTCGACGATGCGTCGCGGCCGGCCGTGTCGCTCTCGCACTGGATCGTCGGTCTCGCGCTCGCGCCGCTGATCGCGCTCCACATCGTCGTCGGAAGGCGAAGCCAGCACGAGAGCGGCGCGGAGGTCGAGACCCGCGCCCGCCACCCGCGCCGCGGCGCGTCCTGAGTCTCGCGGGCGTGCTAGCCGCGCACCGCCCGGCGATACCCGATCGACGCGGCGATCGACACCAGCACGAGCACCCACAGCGCGGTCCCTCGCGCGAGGCCCGCGGCCAGGAGCCACGTGAACGCGACCGGCGCGATCGCCTTGGCGACGAACGCCGGAAGCGCGAGGCGTCCCAGCAGAGCCCCGTAGTTGCGCCTGCCGAACAGCGCCGCGGGGACCGTGCCGCGCACGATGGTCATCACCCCGTTGCTCCAGCCGTAGAGCACCGCGAAGGCGAAGGCGAGGGCCGACGGCCCGTCGACGAAGGCCAGGCAGGCGAACCCGGCCGTCATCAGTCCGAAGGCGAGCGTTCCCGCTGCGAGCGGCGATACCCTGCGCGCGAAGCCGAGCTCCGCGATCCGACCGGCGACCTGCATCGGTCCAATGAGCGAAGCGACGAACACCGCGTCGCGCGCGGCGAATCCGGCGGACTTGAGGAGCTCGATCAGGTGAGCGGACAGCGTTGCGGAAAGAAACGCCGCCGCGGCCAATGCGGCGGCGAGCGCGTAGAACGCGCGGCCGCCGGCCCGGGGCGACGTCTGCGCAGGCGCGACGAACGCTTCGCCGGTCTCGAGCGGAGCCACTGCGCCGCGGGCGGGAACGAAGCCTGCGTGGAGCGGGAAGCACACGACAAGGTGCAGCGCGGCGTAGATCCAGAGCGTCTCGCGCCAGCCGACCGCGTCCTGCAGCCACTGCGACAGCGGCCAGAAGACGGTGCTCGCAAAGCCTCCGAAGAGCGTGAGCGCGGTGACCGCGCGCCGATACGCGTGACCGGCGACCTGATGCAGCGTGGCGAATGCCGGGTCGTACAGGCACGCGCCCATCGCCACGCCGGCCAGTGCCCAACCTGCGAACAGTGTCGCATAGTGCTGCGCCGAGGCGAGGACGGCGAGCGCTGCCGCGGCGAGCAAGGAGCCGCACGAGAGCACGAAGCGGCCGCCGCGCGCATCGATCAGGCGGCCGACCGCGGGCGATACGGCCCCGGAGCAAAGGAGCCCCACGGTGAAGGCCCCGAAAAGCGATGTCGCGGAGATGGCGAGATCGTCGCGCATCGCATTGCCGAGCACGGCGATGGGGTAGAAGAGGCTTCCCCACGAGACGATCTGCGCGACGCCCAGCGCCGGGATCAATCTAGCGAGCCGCGCCGGCGTCGGAGCTGCCGGCGGCTTCACGACCCAGGCTGAGCGTCGACGGCCAGCAGATCGTAGAGCGACAGCGCCACCACCTCGATCGCCGCGTAGAGGTCGGCGAGCAGCAGATTCTCGTCGGCGCGATGCCCGTTGGCCTCGGCGAGCGTGCGCGGCCCGGCGCCGTAGAGCACGGTCGGCACGCCTGCCGCGCTGTAATGCCGGGCGTCGGTGTACAGCGGCACGCCGTGGGCGGCGACGTCCTCGCCGAGGACCGCTCGCGCGTTGCGCTGCAGGACCGCGACCAGCCTCTCCTGTCCCGGCGCGGGGACGAACGGCAGGGCGAGCAGGATCCTGCGGATCTCCACCGCGATGCCCGGGAAGCGCGTGCCGAGCTCGCGGATGCGCCGCGTGAGCGTCGCCTCGACATCGGCCGGAGATTCCTCGGGAATGATTCGCCGGTCCAGACGGAACACGATGCGGTCCGGCACCACGTTGGTGTTGATGCCGCCGTGGATGACGCCGATCACGAGCGTCGGCGAGCCGATGCCCGGCGTGCGCGAGCGCGTCGACGCGTAGGCTTCCCGCAGCTCGTACAGGCCGGCGAGGATGCCGGTCGCCCCCTGCAGCGCGTCGACGCCCTTCTCCGGCTCCGCGGCGTGGCCGGATTTGCCGCGCACCTCGACTTCGAGATGCAGGCAGCCGTTGTGCGCGATTGTGATGCCGTAGGCAAACCCGGCGCAGATCGCGTAGTCCGGCTCGACGATGCCCCGCGCGAGGAGCCACGCCGGTCCGATCGCGCCGCCGACTTCCTCGTCGTGCGTGAGATGCAGCTCGGCCCCTCCTCCGAGCTTCGCGCCGGCCGCCGCCGCGGCCTTGAGCGCCAGCAGCGCGAAGGCGTAGGTGGCGAAATCGGATTTGGACACCGCCACGCCGCGGCCGAACATCCTTCCGTCCCGAACTTCGGCGCCGTAGGGATCGACCGTCCAGCCTTCGCCGGGCGGGACCACGTCGCCGTGCGCGTTGCAGGCGACCGTCGGACCGGCGCCGAAGCGTTCGCGCACCACGAGGTTGACGCAGCTCTTCATCGCGCTGGCCGCTAGCTCGGCGGGAGGCACGAGGTGGCGCTCGACGGTGAAGCCCAGGGCTTCGAGCAGCGCGGCCGCGCTCTCGGCGTGCGGTGCGCAATCGCCTGGGGGATTGTCCGACGGCGTGCGTACCAGCGCGGCGAGAAAGCGCGCCGCGTCCTCCCGGTGCGCGACGACGAACTCCCGGATCGCGCCCCGCGGATCGCTCATGCCGGGCGCCGCGTCTGGAAGCGCTCGACGAAGCGCAGGAAGACGCGCGCCGCGACGCCGGCGTCGTCCTCGGTGATCGCCTCGGCGGGATTGTGGCTGATGCCACCCTTGCAGCGCACGAACAGCATGCCGATGTCCGCGATGGAGATCATCGCCATGCCGTCGTGGCCCGCGCCGGAGGGCAGGCGGTGCAGCGGGATGCCTTCGGCCTCGATGGCCGCGCCGAGCTGCTGCTCGAGCCAGGGCGCGCAGGTCGCGGTCCTCGCTTCCCAGACCGGACGCAGGTCGAGCGCGACGCCGCGGGCCTGCGCGATCTCGGCGAACGCGGAGTGCACGCGGGCAACCGCCCGCTCGCGCTGGGCGTCGGTCGGAGCACGCACGTCGACCGAGAAGCGCACGCGGCCGGGAATGACGTTGATCGCACCGGGCGCGGCTTCGATCTTGCCGACCGTGCCCACGACGTCGGGCTCGCCGACCGCGATGCGCTCGACGGCGAGCACGCACTCGGCGGCCGCAGCGAGCGCGTCGCGGCGCAGGCGCATCGGCACCGTGCCCGCGTGGCCGGCAACCCCCGCGATCTCGATCGCCAGGCGATTGCCGCCGTTGATGGCGGTGACGACGCCGACGGGGAGCCCCTCCGCCTCCAGCACCGGCCCCTGCTCGATGTGCAGCTCGGCGTAGGCCAGCAGCTCTTCGCGGCGGCGCGCCGCCCGGCCGATCGCGTCGGCGTCGAGTCCGAAGTCCGCGAGCGCCTCGCGCATCGTCCTGCCGGCAGCATCGGTGCGCTCGAGATTCGCGCGATCGAAGCTGCCCGCGACGGCGCGGCTGCCGAGCAGCGTGGCGTTGAAGCGCACGCCCTCCTCGTCGGCGAAGCCGATCACCTCCACCGCGAACGGCAAGCGTGCACCGCGGGCCGACAGGCAGGCTACGCACTCGATGGCGGTCACCACGCCTAGCATGCCGTCGTACCTGCCCGCATCGCGCACGGTGTCGAGGTGCGAGCCGAGCATCAGGCAGGGCAGCCCCTCGCGCTCTCCCTCGTAGCGGCCGACGACGTTGCCCGCCGCGTCGAGCCGGGCGCTCATGCCGGCTTCGCGCATCCAGCCCAGCACGAGCGCGTTGGCCGCGCGCTGCTCGGGCGAGAGATAGACGCGGGTCAAGCCGTCGGACTGCTCGGAACAGCGCGCGAGCGCGTCGCAGCGCTCGAGGATGCGCGATGCCGACGGCGCGGGCGCGTTCACCGGCTGCGTCCGCCGCCGGCGGCCGAGGCCCTCGGCGGCCGCACTATTTCGCCCCTGGAACGAGGCCCCGCTTCGCGAGAGCGGCGATCACGACGTCGGCGAAGACCGCCGAATCCCTGCTCACGCTCTGCGGATTGAACGTCTCGGTCGTTCCGCCCCACACGAGCTGCCTGCTCGCGACGCTGAACAGGTTCGCCTCCGCGGTCGCGATGTCGTAGGTGTACACGTCGGGGTACGCCGCCCAGGCGCGATAGTAGCCGTAGTAGCCGGGATAGAAAGGCGCAGGGTAGCCGGGCACGACGCGCGTCTGCCGATCGACGCGGACCAGGTGCACCATGAGCAGCCCGTCGGCGTCGGCGCGGCGCGCGGCCGCGTCGAGCGCGGGCTCCTCAGTGCGCCCGCTCTGCGGCAGGAGCTGATAGGAGGCAACGGCGTCGGTCCCGGCCGCCCGCAGCTTCGCCGAAAACGTGTCCTCGAAGGTTCGCCGCGCGACCTCCTGATCGGTGACCGCGAGGATCATGATCCGCTTGAAGGGACCGCCGCGGTAGCCGGCGTCGTACCAGCTGTCGACAATGGTGGTGCTGGCGCAAGCCGCCAGCGCGGCGACCAGGCACGGGACGAACCTACGCAGCGACCGCATCGCGCTTCCGGGGATTGCCTCGGCAAAAATGGTAGCACAGCGGCCTCCGGCGGCCGCGAGCACGGGAATAAGACGCCCGGGCGGGCAGTATGATGCGGGTATGAGCGCCTTGAAGCCCGGCGGAGGCGACGCGAGTCGATTCGAGCAGATGGTGCTGCCGCAGCTCGATGCGGGGTACAACCTCGCCCGCTGGCTCACGCGCAACGCGAACGATGCCGAAGACGTCGTGCAGGACGCGTGCGAGCGCGCGCTCAAGTACTTCGCGGCGTTTCGCGGCACCGACGCGAAGGCCTGGTTTCTCACGATCGTGCGGCACGCGTGCTACGACTGGCTGAAGCGCAACCGGCCGGCCGAAATCGTTCCCGGCGACGGCCAGGCGCTGGAGGAGATGGTCGATCCGTCCGCGCCGACGCCCGAGCAGATCGTCGCGCGCAACGCCTCGACGGCGGCCCTGACCGAAGCCATCGCCGCGCTGCCGCTCGGTTATCGCGAGGTCCTGATCCTGCGCGAGCTGGAAGAACTGCCGTACCGGGAGATCGCGCGCGTCGCCGACATCCCGATCGGCACCGTGATGTCGCGCCTCGCGCGGGCGCGTGCGCTGCTGCAGCGCTCACCCGTGCTGCGCGCGATCCGCGAGCGCGCGGCGCTCTGAAGGCGACTGACGATGCCATCCTCGACGAAACGGGTGAAAGGATGAACTGCGACGAGGCGATGAACCTGCTGCCCGTTTACGCCGACGGGGAGCTCGATGCGGTGCAGAGCGCCGAGATCGAGAAGCACCTGCTCGGCTGCGCGGGCTGCGCGGCGCGCCGCGACGAACTCGCGAACCTGCGTTCGCGGGTCCAGGCCGAAGTGCCTTACTACGCGGCGACGCCGGCCCTGCGCGAGCGCGTCCGCGCGGCGATCGCGCGCTCGCTCGATGCGCCGGTGCCGCCGCCGGTGAAGGCGAACCGCTGGCGATGGCTCACCTCGGGCGCGCTGGCGGGGAGCGCCGCCACCGTGTTCGCCTGGTTCATCGGCAGCGCAATCCTCGACTGGCAGGTCGGCACGGACCTCGTCGCCGAGGCGGTGTCCAACCATGCCCGCGCGACCCTCTCGCACCGGTTGACCGATGTCGAGTCGTCGGATCAGCACACCGTGAAGCCGTGGCTTTCCGCGCGGCTCGACTACTCGCCGCCGGTGCGCGATTTCAGCGCCGACGGGCTGCCGCTCGTCGGCGGGCGCGTGGACTATCTCGACGGGCGCCCCGTCGCGACCCTGGTCTACAAGTACCGCGAGCACACGATCGACGTGTTCATGCGGCCCGTCGAATCCGGCAAGCCCACGGCGCGGCCGAAGTCGGCGGCGCTGCGCGGCTTCAACGTCGCGCACGGCAGCGCCGGCGGCATGGAGTGCTGGGTGGTTTCGGACGCGAGCATGGAGGTGCTCGACTCGCTGGTCGCGCACCTGACCTCGAACGCTGGCTGACGCAACGGCCCGCTTTCCCCGCGTCCCCGGCTTCGCGTCATTCACGCCGCATCGGAGGCGCGCCGATCGGCGCTTCCGGCAAGCGGACTTGGCGTCTCCGCGCCGCTTGAGGTATACAGGTGCAACGAGGGAGGGACGCACGGGGGCGGGCCGCTATGGACTCTGACAGTCGATCATGACGTCGATGACCCGGGCGGCGCCGGCGTCCCGGCAGGGCTGGCTCTCGGGCCTGACGTGGCGCGGGGTCGCGCTGATCGCGTTGCTCGCGCTTCTCAATGCCTTGCGGCGCAACGTCACCGAGTTCTTCGACCTGCCCCTCTGGACCTGGCTCCGCAATGTCGGGGAGTCGATCGTTACCGGGCTGATCGCGATGCTCCTGGTCACGGTCGTCGTCGTCGCCATCTACAACCGGGTCTCGGCTGCGCCGCGGTGGCGATATCCTGCGCTCGCGCTCGGAATCGTGATCGCGAGCCTCGTCGGCACGGCGATTCTGGGCGCGATCGAATCGAACGGCACTTTCGAGTTCAGCGAGATCGAAAGCATCTATTGGTGGTTTGAAGCGACGTGGCCGCGCTACCTTCTGCTCGGCGCGCTGCTCGCCGCCGTCTTCGTCTACTTCCGCGGCGCCGAAGATAGCGAGGCGGCGAGGCATCAAGCCGAGGTCGATCGCGCGCGCCTCGCACAGCAGATGGACGAGGCCCGCCTGCTGATGCTGCAGGCGCAGATCGAGCCGCATTTCCTGTTCAACACGCTCGCGACCGTTCGCCGGCTCTACCAGACCGACGCCGCGGCCGCCGAGTCGATGCTCGACAACCTGATGCGCTACCTCGCGGTCGCGCTGCCGCAGATGCGCGCGAGCGACTCCACGCTGGGGCGCGAGGCTGCGCTCGCCGAGGCGTACCTCGGCATCCAGCAGATCCGGATGGGTCGCCGCCTTCGCTTCGCGATCGAGGTGCCTTTCGAGCTTCGCGATGCGCCGCTGCCTCCGATGATGCTGCTCACCCTCGCTGAGAACGCCGTCAAGCACGGGCTCAATCCGTTGCCGGAGGGCGGGTTCATCCGGATCAGCGCGCGCGTCGACGGCGGCCAGCTTCGGCTGGAGGTGGCCGATTCAGGGCGGGGTTTCGTCAAGGATGCGGGTGGCGGGACCGGGCTTTCGAACATTCGCGCCCGGCTCTTCGGGATATACGGCCAAGCTGCCCGGCTGCGCATCGGTGCGAACAAGCCGCGCGGCGTCACGGCGACGATCTTCCTGCCCTACGCCATTGCGACAACGAGCGCTGCGGCCGCATGAGCGCCGTCGATTACGCCTTGCATGGCTCCAAACGCGGCGGTATCGCCCGCGAGGCGCTCGACGCCTGGCGCGGCATCACCTGGGTTCAAGTCAAAGGCGCGTTTCTGTTCGGTTGCGCGCTCTGGGCGTATCACCTCGTCGTGTTTGCCAATCCGATATTTGCGGAGCTGGAACGACTTCCCCTTTGGCTGGGCATCGGATTTCTCAAGGCTCAGCTCGGCGCGTCCGTGCTGCTGCTCGCCCTCGTCGCCACCGATCGCATCACAGGGAACGATCCGCGCCACCGCGCGGCCTACGCAGCCGCGGTCGTGGTCACCGCGACGCTCTACGCACTGCTCTTGGCGCTGATCGAACTCCGCTCGGACTTTACGTGGATCGAGTTCGTCAAAAGCTCGTTCTATTTCTTCTTCGAGTGGCTCGTTCTTGGCGGCATCGCAACCTTCATCTATACCGATCGGCGGCGCGCTCGCGCCGCAAGGGCCCGGATGCACGCCGCGGAAATCGAACGCGCGCAGGCCGCGAAGCGCACACTCGAATCGCGGCTGCAGGCAATGCAGGCACGCGTCGAGCCGCAGTTCCTGTTCAACACCCTCGCGCAGGTGCGCGACCTCTACCGGGCGAGCGCCGAGCGCGGCGAGCGCATGCTCGACGAGCTCATCGCCTACCTCCGGGCCGCGATGCCGAAGATGCGCGACACGTCCTCGACGGTCGGCCAGGAGCTGGAGCTGGTGCGCGCGTACCTCGGGATCGTCCGCCTGCGGCTGGGCGAGCGGCTGGCGTTCGACATCGAGCCTCCCGGGGAAATCGCCGATGCCCGCATGCCGCCGATGATGATGCTGCCGCTCGTCGACCACGCGATCGTGCACGGTCTCGCCGATCCGACGGCGAGTGGATCGATGCACGTGCGCGCGGGCCTCGCCGATCAGAGGCTGCGGCTCGAGATCGCCGACACCGGCGCCGGTCTCCGTCCGGAGTCCGAAGACTTAGGCATCGCCGGCATCCGCGAGCGGCTTGCCGCGCTTTACGGCGGCGATGCGAGCCTCACGTTGCGGCGCACGGGCCCGCGTGCGACCCAGGCGGTGCTGGAGCTTCGCTACGAGCCGGTCGAGCCGCTCGCTGCCCCCTGATCGATGGCGCCCGCGCGGGCCGCCGCCATCGCCTCGCGCAGCACCCCGATGTCTCCGACGTGGTTCGCGAGCAGCAGGACGAGCTTGGCGTTGACGAGCATGCTCTGCTCGTCGGTGAGCCCGCGATGCAGCTCGATCAGCTCCTGATAGAAGTCGTCGGGTGCGGCGAGATTGACTTCCGATTTGAGCATGCGTTCGTCTCGTCGAGAGGTTGCCCGATGGCGCGCGAGATCGCGGTGCGCACGCGCTCCCCGTCGAAGCGGCGCCAGCGCGCGCAGACGTGCTGGTCCGGGCGAAAGAGGTAGACGGTGCCCGGCTTCGCATCGTAGCGCTCCGCAAGGCGGCCGGTCGGATCCTCGATACGGCGGACTGCGCGTGGAACGGAGCTCGCCGCGCTGCCAACCAGCACGCTTGCGCACGGGACCGGATCCTGCGCCAGCGCATCGAGCTCGCGCAGCGAAGCGTCCGCCGCCGCGTCGGCGAAGACGAGCAGCGTGAAACCGCTGGCGAGATAGTCGAGCAGCCACGCTCCGCGGTCGCCGCCGACCGGCGCGTCGGCCGCGGGCGACCCGGGCACGACCGCGCCCGCGAACGGCTCGCTGTCCGGCGTGTTGAGCTGAGAATCGGCCAGGATCGCCGGCACCGACAGCCGCCCGCTGTTGACCAGGCGGCGCGCGAAAGCGTGGCTCTTCGCGAGCATCAGCACCGCGTCGCGGAAAGCACGGCTAACAGCGCTCTTGGGGGTGATGAAGTCCGTGCTGCGCGTGGAATGGCGGATGTTCTCGTCGGCGGCGGCGCTGCGCTCGGCGTCGTAGCTGTCGAGCAATCGCTCGGGCGCGAGACCGGCGAGCACGAGATCGAGCTTCCATGCCAGGTTGTCGACGTCCTGGATGCCGCTGTTCGCGCCGCGGGCGCCGAACGGCGATACGAGGTGCGCGGCGTCGCCGACGAAAAGCACGTGCCCGTGACGGAAGGAGCGCATGCGACGGCACTGGAAGGTGTAGACGCTCGCCCATTCGAGCTCGAATCGCACTTCCTCGCCCAGCATCGCCTTGATGCGCGGGAGCACCCGCTCGGGTCGCTTCTCCTCGTCGGGATCGGCGTCCCAGCCGAGCTGGAAGTCGACCCGCCAGACGTCGTCCGCCTGCCGATGGAGCAGCGCGGACTGGTGCCGGTGAAACGGCGGATCGAACCAGAAGCGGCGCTCCGGGGGAAATTCGGAACCCAGCCGCACGTCGGCGATCAGGAAACGGTCGTGAAACACCTGGCCTTCGCTCTCGAGGCCGAGCGCGGCCCGGACCGGGCTGCGCGCGCCGTCGGCGACGACGAGCCAGTCGGCATGCACGGTGTACGCGCCGTCGGGCGTGGACACGCGGACGGCGACACGGTCGGGCCGAGCCTCCACGTCGACGACCTTGTGCCGCCAGCGCAGCTCGGCGCCTGCGAGCTCATCGGCGCGTTCGATCAGGAACTGCTCGACGTAGTACTGCTGCAGGTTGATGAACGCCGGGCGGCGATGACCCGCTTCCGGCTGGAGGTCGAAGCGGAAGATTTCCTGCTCGCCGAAGTACACGCGCCCGACGCTCCATCCGACGCCCTTCTGCACAAGGCGCTCGCCGCAGCCCAGGCGATCGAGGATTTCGAGCGTGCGCTTCGACCAGCAGATCGCCCGCGACCCCACGCTCACCGTATCGTCCTCGTCGAGGAGCAGCACGTCGACGCCGCGCTGGGCGAGGTCGATCGCCGCGGTGAGACCGACGGGCCCGGCGCCGACGACGATCACGGGCCAGTGCCGCGTCGGGCCGGTCAGCTCGGCCGGCGCCGCATAGGCGTAGACGGGCGGCGTGTAGGTCTTCAACTCTCGAGCGACTGCCACATTTCGCGGTCGCGCTGCGCCGTCCAGATGCGCGGATGCTCGTAGCGCGTCGCTTCGTCATAGGCGCGGCTCACGTCGAAGGGCAGGCAGTGATCGAAGATGACCCAGCTGCCGTACTTCGGCTTGAGCGCCGCGTAGGTCTCCCGGTAGGCCGCGCGCAGGTCCTTGCCCGCGGCCGCGGCGCGCTTCACGGAGGCGAACATCTCGGTGACGAAGGCGCGCGTGCCCTCGAGCCCCGCGCGGACTTCGGCGGGCGTCTGCAGCGAAGCGCCGCGGCCGGGAACGAGCTTGGCGGGCTGCAGCGCGGCGAGCGCGTCCAGCGTCGCCGGCCAGTCGGACAGATAGGCGTCGCCGGTGTAGGGCGTCGCACCGTACTCGACGAGATCGCCCGAGAAAAGGACCTTCTCCTGCGGCAGCCAGACGACCGTGTCGCCGCGGGTGTGGCCGCGCCCGAGCTGCAGCAGCTCGACTTCGAGCGCGCCCAGCCGGAGCGTGAGCCGCCGCTCGAACACGAGCGTGGGCCAGGTCAGGCCGGGCACCGACTCCACCGCGCGGAACAGCCGCGGGAAGCGCTCAATCTCGCTCCTCATGTCGGCCTCGCCCCGCTCGACGATGAGCTCGTAGGTGTCGCGGCTGGCGATGACGTGCTCGGGCCGGTACGCCGACGCGCCCAGCACGCGCACGGCGTGATAGTGGGAGAGCACGACGTACTTCACCGGCTTGTCGGTGACCTCGCCGATGCGGCGGATGACATCCTGCGCCATCACCGGCGTGGCCTGGGTGTCGATCACCATCACGGCGTCGTCGCCCACGACGATGCCGGTATTGGGGTCGCCCTCCGCCGTGTAGGCGTAGGCGTGGTCGGAGAGCTTGTCGAAGCTGACCTTCTTGTCCGCGAGGTCGGCCTGCGAGGCGAATTGCTTTTCGGACATGGTCAAGGCGAACGCGGGAGAATCCTGCACCCATCTTAGCGCAACTAGCGGGCGAGCCGTCCCCCGCGCCTCGACCGGCGCAGACAATCCTACCCGCCGTACTTGCTGATCAGCGCCTTCGCCTCGTCGTAGAGCGCCTGGCCGTTGCCGCCCTTCGCCGCGACGTCGCCGACCCACTCCGTCACCACGCCCGCGGTCGCCTTCTGCCAGCGGTCGTACTCGGCGCCGGACAGCACGTCGAACACACCCTTGTTGTCGGCGGCCAGCTTCTTTCCCATCTCGGTCGTGCCGTCGAAAGCCTTGCCGATCATCCTGGAGGTCTCGAGCCCACTGTTGGCGTCGATCACCTTCTTCAGCTCGGCGGGCAGGCTGTCGTACTTCGCCTGGTTCATCGCGACGACGAAGATCGTGTTGGACATGCGCGGCGCGCCGGGCGCGTTGTCGAGGTGGTACTTGGCGATTTCCTGCAGCTTGATCGGCGGCACGCCCTCCCAGGGGACCATGGCCCCGTCGATGACGCCCTTGGACATCGAATCGGGCACCTGCGGTAGGGGCATCTGCACCGGCGTCGCGCCGATCGCGGCCAGGAATTTCGCGCCGATGCGCGTGGGGCTGCGCACCTTCATTCCCTTGATGTCGTCCATCGTCTTCACCTCCTTGTTGGCGAAGTGCAGCAGCGCTCCGTCGTGAAGGTGCATGGCGATGAGCTTGACGCCCTTGAATTCGTCGAGCGCGTTCTTCTGCACGTATTCCCACAGCGCCGGGCTGCCCGCTTCCGCGCTTTTCGCCATGAACGGCAGCTCGAAGACCTCAGACTTGATGAATCGTCCCGCCTGGTAGGTCGGCACGGTCCAGATGACGTCGGCCACGCCGTCGCGCGCCTGATCGAAGAGCTGCGGCGGCGTGCCGCCGAGCTGCATCGCCGGGTAGATCTGGCACTTAATGCGCCCCGCCGACTCCTTGCCGAGCTTGTCGCACCAGGGAACGAAGAACTGCGCCTGGATGGTCGCCTGCGGCGGCAGGAAGTGATGGATGCGCAGGACGACGTCCTGCGCGACGGCGGGGGCTGCCGCCAGGACCGCTGCGAGCGAAAGCGCGAGCCTCCTCAAGCTTTTCATGTCTCCTCCTTGCGTGCGATGAGAACCTAGTTGCGGAACGCGTGAACCAGGTACAGCGAAATGACCGGGAACAGTACGAGCAGCGTGACCCGCACCGCATCGGAGAGCAGGAACGGGATCACGCCCTTGAACGTCTCCACCAGGGGCACGTCACGGGCCAGCCGGTTGATGATATAGACGTTCATGCCGACGGGCGGATGCACGAGACCGATCTCGACCACCATGAGTGCGAGGATTCCGAACCACACCGACTGGTCCTGCGGCACGAGCCCGAAGTCCAGGCCCATCACGATCGGATAGAAGATCGGGATCGTGAGCAGGATCATGGCCAGCGCGTCCATCACGCAGCCAAGGAAGATGTAGATCACGAGGATCATCGCGATCACGAGCAGCGGCGCGACGCCGCTCGCCTTCACCCAGCGGGCGAGCTCCGCGGGCATCTGCGAGAGCGCGAGCGTCGTGTTCATCATGTCGGCGCCGAGCAGCACGAGGTAGATCATCGCGGTGGCCTGCGCCGTCCCCAGCAAGCTGTCGACGAGCCCCCGGGTCCGCATACCGCCCGTGGTCACCGCCAGCACGCCGCAGGCCGCGGCACCGATCGCCGCGGCCTCGGTCGGATTGGCCCAGCCCCCGTAGATCCCGACGATGACGACGAGGAAGACCGCGAGGACCGGCAGCACCGCGGCGAGGCTGGTGAGCTTCTCGCTCCAGTCGGAGGCCGCGCCGGCGGGCCCCGCTTTCGGATTGACACTGACCACGATGCGCACGACCAGCATGTAGCCCAGCATCGCGATGACGCCGGGCAGGACCGCGGCCACGAAGAGCTTGCCTATCGACTCCTGGGTAAGGATGGCGTAGATCACGAGCGGAACCGACGGCGGGATCATGATGCCGAGCGTTCCGCCCGCGGCCAGCGCTCCCGTGGCGAGCGCGCCCGAATAGCCGTACCGCCGCAGCTCGGGCAGCGCCACCTGTCCCATCGTTGCCGCGGTGGCGAGCGAGCTGCCGCAGATCGCGCCGAAGCCCGCGCAGGCGCCGATCGCGGCGATGGCCACCCCTCCCTTGCGGTGACCGAGGAAAGCGCTCACGAAGCGGAACAGTCCGCGCGAAAGCCCTCCATGCGTGGCGAACTGCCCCATCAGGAGGAACAGCGGGATCACCACCAGGTCGTAGTTGGAAAGCCGCGCGTAGCCGAGGTTCTTGAGCGAGTTGAGCAGCGCCGGCGGATTGCCCGTGAGGTAGAGGTAACCGCCTGCGCCGACGAGGAACATCGCCACGCCGATCGGCACGCGCACGACCATCAGGGCGAGCATCACGCCGAAGATGACGACGCCGAGCTCGATTCCGGTCATCGCCTCAGCGCCCGTCGCGCCGGGCGCGACCGGCCCCGCGCGCGAGCCGCGCCGCCATGTAGAACCCGGCAACGGCGAGCAGGGCGAATCCCGGAACCATCAGCGCCTGCGCGATCCACACCGGAATCCCGAGGATGGCCGAAGTCTCGCCGACCTCCTTCAGCGACCATGCGCCGGCGGCCGTCCGCCACGCGAGCAGCGCGCCGACCGAGCCGACGAGCAACGATCCCGTCGCGTCGAGCAGCGCCACCTTCCAGGGTGCGAGATCCTGCGTGAAGAAATCCACCTTCACGTCGCCGTTCACCAGGTGGCAGTAGGCGAAGAACGCGGCCGAGGCGAACGCCGCGCTCATCTGCAGGATCTCGACGTCGCCCGGAATCGCCCAGGAAAAGAGCTTCCGTCCGACGATCGAGACGATCTCCATCCCCACCAGCGCAACGAAGACGAGGCCGCCGACGATTGCCAGCCCGCGCGCGGCCGCGAGCAGTTTTCTGCCGACGGCGCCAAGCTCGCCGCGGCCCGGTGCCGGCGTCTCCCGCGTGTCCTTCTCGCGCGTCCCCTTGTCCAAGCGTCCCCCGGCGCGTTCCAGCCCCTCCGCTCGCGGCGGCTATTCGAATCGTCTGCGGATATCGGCGGGCGGCCGCACCGCTTTCAGGCGCTGCCCTCCCTCGGGATGGCGCTGGGCGAAGATGCGCACTTCCCTGCCTTCCGCGAGCAGAGTCGTTCCGCGGCGAATGAGATGCCGCATGACGAAGCTCGTGTTGCGCCACTCGACGATCGAGGTCTCGATCTCGATCCTGTCGCCGTAGGTCGCGGTGGCGGAAAACGAAGCCTGGGCGTCGACGAGCGGCGTGCCGACGATGCCGTCGCTCGCATCGCGCCGGTGCCACGGTGCAATCCCGGCCGCAGCGAAGAAGTGCAGCGACGCCGCGTCCATCCAGCGAAAGAAATTCGGATAGAACACGATCTGCGCCGGATCGCAGTCTCCGAACTCGACCGTGAACTGCGTGACATGAGTCGTGGGCATGCTCGACTCTCTCTAGCGGGCCACCATCTTCTCGGACGCGGGCTTACGTCGCACGAACACGACCGGGCGCGCCGCCGGGGGCTGCCGCGGCGCACCAAGCGAGACGAGCGTCGCGTCGAGCGTCTTGCCGCTCTCGTCGGCCAGAGCCGCATCCCGCGCGCTGCGGATCGCAGCCGCGCGCTCGGTTTCGGACGCAAAGGCGCCGCCCCGCGCGACGTGGTCGAGGATGTGCACGAGGTTCCGCTTGCCGCGCTCGTTGGTCGCGCCGTAGCCCTTGATGAGCCGCCCGCAGAGCGCGATCTCGTGCGCCGTTTGCCAATCGCTCCGGGCGGCCGATTCTATCGCGGCGAGCCAGCGCTCGATCAGCGCCTGCTCCTCGGCACAGCGCAGTCCGCGGCGGCGCAGCCACTTGCAGCTCGCCAGCACGCGCAGCGCGAGAAAACCGCTCGCGCTGTCGGCGCGGATGCGCAGCGGCCACGCGAGCGGCAGCCTGCCGCGCTGCTGCCGCCGCCGGTCCCAGGCCACGAGTCGCCGGGCGAGTCCCGGCGGCAGCATGCCGGCGAGCTCGGGCACGCCGGGCTTGAAGAAGTCGGCGATCCTGACGATATCGCCGGCCCGCGCGCCGACCTCACGGCGCACGCGCGCGAAGCGGGCGGCGCGCGACTTGAGCGCCGCGACACGCGCCACGTCGTCGAAGGCCATCCACAGCGCGAGAAAGCGTGCGCTCTCGCGCGTGAGCGCGTGGCCGTGCTCGGCGCCGGGATCGATCGCGCTCTCGACGGCTAGGATGCGCCGCAGCCGCCGCAGGTACAGCTCCGCATAGGCCCGATCCTGGAAATCGGTCACACGCTCGATGCCCGCCCCGACGATATCGCGTACCTGGGCGGGAAATTGCACGTCCCCTTCGCGCGTAGGGCCGGTGGTCTTCGCTGCGCCGTCGAACTCGACGGGTCGCGCGGCCGACGCCCCGTCCGTCATCGCCGCGATGCCCCGCTCGAACCCGAGGAGGTTCGCCGCCACGCTCATGCCCGAGGCGCGAATCGCCGCCTCGACGGCGCCCGACGCGAAGGGCAGCACACCGCTGCCGGCGATCGTCCCCGCCATCACGGCGCTGATAGCGGTGCCGGCCTCGCGGGCAACGGCTTCCATGTCGAACGCGACCAAGCGCCGACAATAGGCTCTTGCCACTTCCAGGAGCTTCGCCGAATCGAAGCGCCCGTCGGTCAGCGCCATCTTCTCGACCGTAGTCAGCGTCCTCGAGATCGACGCGACGAGCAGCGTTTCGCCGGGGCTCGCCATGCCTCCCTGCACCATGCGCACGGCCTCGAGGAGCTCGGAGGCCACGAGCAGATCGACGCCGCCCGGAACGGGATACAGACCGAGGATGGGCGTTCTGCCGGCAAGCGACGCGACCGGCTGCGGATGCACCTCGACGTAGTAGGTGGTCGCGCCGGTGCGCTGCGCCACGCCCGGAATCGAGGTCGCCTGCGCGAGATAGCCGGCTCGCGTGGCCGCCTCGACCAGCCATTCGGTCAGCACGCCGCCGCCCTGCCCGCCCAGCGCGGTGATCAGGATCGTCCGCGGGCGGCCCGCGTTCCCGGGCTCGCTCGCGCTCATGCCGGTTGCAGGGCGCGGATGAACGCGCCGCGCAGCATCGCCGCGAGACGATCCCGCCAGCTCGGGTTCTGGATCAGCTCGGCACGGTAGAACGACGGGCAGAGCGACGCCGCGTGCGCGTTCTCGCCGCAAAGCCCGCAGCCGACGCAGCCCTCGAGCACGGTGGCAACGGGGTCGACCTTGAGCGGATCGGACGACGGTCTGATCGACAGCGTTGGACAGCCGGAGAGCCGGATGCAGGAGTGGTCGCCCGAGCAGCTGTCCTCGTCCACGCCGTACTTGACGCGCACGACGCGCTTGCCGCCCTCGAGCAGGCCCGCGAGCCACGGCTTCACGCGCCGCTGCCGCTCGAGCTGGCACTCGCCTTCGGCGACGATCACCTTGAGTCCGTCGAAGGCGGTCGTGAACGCTTCTTCGAGCGTCGAGCGCATCCGGTCGACCCGGTAGCTGTCGACGTTGCGTAGCCACTTCACACCCATCGCCTCCAGCGTCGCCTCGATCGTGCGGTTGCGATCGACCAGGCTGCGGGTCTTGTCCGCGGCATCGCTCCTGAGCGCCAACGCCGGCGTCGACAGGATCTCCTGCGTGCCGGTCGCCGACGTGTAGCCGTTCTTCATGATGAGCAGGACCGCGTCGTCGCCGTTGAACAGCGCCGACTGGACGCCGGTGATGAGACCGTTGTGCCAGAAGCCGCCGTCGCCCATCACCGCCTGCGCGCGCCGGCGCATCAGCGGCGAGACGCCCGCGCGCGAGGCGAGGCTCATGCCGTAGCCCAGGATCGAGTGCCCCATCGAGAACGGGTCGAAGGTCGCGAACGAGTGGCAGCCGATATCCGCAGCGATGTGCACGGCGCCGACGCGGGACTGCGCGAGCTTGAGCGCGGCGAAGACGGGGCGCTCTGGGCAACCGATGCAGAAGTTGGGCGGCCGAGGCGGAAGCGCCTGTCCGAGGGCCTTGGCCACAGCGTCGCGCCGCTCGGCGACGCCGGCGAGCCAGCAGCGTCCTGCCTCGAGCTCGATCTCCGGCGCGGCGTGTGCGAGGAAGTCGGCGACCCCTCGGGCGATCGTCTCCACCGTGTACTCGCCCGCGCGGGGAAGAAAGCCCTTGCCGTGGATCGGCGTGTCGACGCGCAGGCGGCGCAGCGTGGCGAGGATCTCCTGCTCGATGAACTCCGGCTGGCCCTCCTCGAGCACCAGCACCGCGCCCTTGCCGAGACAGAAGTCCCGGATCTCTTCGGGCACGAGCGGATAGGTCACGTTGAGCGCGAGCATCTCGAGCTCGCCCGCGCCGAACGCGTCCGCGAGGCCCAGCCGCTGCAGCGCGCCAACCGTCGAGTTGTAGAGGCCGCCCTGCAGGATCAGCCCCAGGTCGCTCCGCCGGCCGGGAAAGACCTCGTTCAGACCGTGCTCGACGATGAAGCGCCGCGCGGCCGGGATGCGCTGGTCGCTCTTCAGCCGCTCCTGGCGGAACGTCACCGGCGGGTGCGCAAGCCGGCCGTAGTCGAAGCTCGCCGGATCCTCGAGCAGGTTCTTCGCCGAGATCGCCGGAGCGACGTTGTCTCGGCAGGCGAAGCTGCCGCGCAGATGGCAGGCGCGGATCCGGAGCTGCAGCAGCGCGGGCATCGCGGAGGCCTCCGACAGCTCGAAGCCCTCCGCGACCATCCGCACCATGCGCTCGAGGTCCGGCCGGGGATCGAGCAGGAGCAGCGAGGACTTGAGCGCGTAGGCGTAGGTGCGCTCCTGGATCACGCTCGCGCCCTCGCCGTAGTCCTCGCCGACGATGATCAGCGCCCCTCCGGTGACGCCGGGCGAGGAGAGATTCGACAGCGCATCGGCGGCGACGTTGGTGCCGACGATCGACTTCCAGGTAACCGCGCCGCGCAGCGGATAGTGAATCGACGCACCGAGCATCGCTGCCGCGGAGGCCTCGTTCGAGCAGGCTTCGACGTGGACGCCGAGCTCGGAGAGGTAGTCCCGCGACTGCACGAGCACGTCGAGCAGGTGCGACACCGGGGCGCCCTGGTAGCCGCCGACGTAGGCCACGCCGGCCTGCAGCAGCCCCTTGGTGATCGCGAGAATGCCTTCGCCGTGGAAGCGCTCGCCCTCGCCGCGGCGCAGCATGCGCGCTTCCCTGCTGAACGAGACTTCCACGATCTCTCCGGACGCAGGCGGCGGGCCGGCCGTTCCTCTGCTGGCGTCACTCTAGGCCCGCGCCCGAGTATCTGTCCATGCCATAATCCTCATAAGTATCATTCAGTGAACGAATAATATGCGCCACGATCTCGACCTCCTGCATACCTTCCGGGCCGTCCACGCCGCGCGCAGCGTGAGCCGCGCCGCCGAGCGGCTCGGCGTGTCCCAGCCGACGGTGAGCCACGCCCTCGGGCGCCTGCGCCTCGCCTACCGGGATCCGCTGTTCGTGCGCGCGCAGGGCGGGATGGTCCCGACGCCGAGGGCCGATCGGCTCGCCAAGGCGGTCGAGCATGCGCTGCGCGTGCTCGACGTGGCGCAGGCGGAGGGCGAGCGCTTCGATCCCCCGCGCTCGCTGCGCATGTTCCGGCTTCACATGACGGACATCGGTGAGACGGTATTCCTGCCGCCGCTCATGAAGGCGCTCGCGAGCCGCGCACCCGGAACACGCCTCGACGTGCACCAGCTCGACGACCACGACATCCTTCCCGCGCTCGAAAGCGGGCGCATCGACCTCGCGCTGGGCTACCTGCCCTCGCTGGCCGAGACCGTCGAGCGGAGGTTCCTGCTGCACGAGAGGTACGTCGTCGTGATGCGCGCCGGCCATCCGCTCGGCCGGCGCAGGCCGGGACGCGGCCTGCTCAAGCGCCTCGACTACGTGCTCGTGCGCTCGCACTCGACGACCGCGCGGGCGCTGCAGGATCTCGGCCTCCAGGCCAACATCCGCCTCGCGATCCCGCACTTCATGGTGCTGCCGCGGATCCTCGCCGAGACCGATCTTGCCGTGATCATGCCCGAGAGGCTGTCGCAGGCGTTCACGCGCATGGGGAGGTACAGGGTGTGGAAAGCGAACGTCGGCCTGCCGGTCTTCGACGTCTCGGTGCACTGGTATGGGCGCTTCGGTAGCGACCCCGGCAATCGCTGGTTGCGCGGGCTGATCGAGTCGCTGTTCGGCGAGGCCTGAGGCGCCCCGAAGCCTACTTCGCGTCCGACGCGAGATAGCGCAGCCCCGATCGCTTGACGTAGATCGTGCAGCCCTCGTCGGTCCGCGGGCGATGCCGCGAGCCGACCGGAAAGCGCAGCCAGGATCGCGCGGCGTAGCGCCCGGCTTCGTCGGCGAACGCGCGGTCGAGCACGAAGAGCTCCGCGCCCTGCTCGTACTCGACGACGCCGCGATCGGTTCCCGGCCGCCAGCGCTCGAGGTCCATGCAATCCGCGAAGCCGCTCTGCCGATAGAGCTCCTGGCGCTCGACTCCGGGCTCGGCGGTCGGTGACCAGGGCGCCCGCCGCATATGGACGACGACGTGCCGGCGCCCGCGGCCGGCGAACTGGCGCAGCTTCACGAAGAGCACGCGGCCCGGCGTCGAGAACGGCGCGTGGTGAAAGCCTTCCGGATTGAGCAGGAACGTGCCCTCGGGCCAGTCTCCGTGCTCGTCGGAGAAGACGCCTTCGAGGACGAGAATCTCCTCGCCGTCCGGATGGTCGTGGGCGTGAAACCTCGAGTGCGGCGCATAGCGCACGACCGAGGTCACCTGGCCCGCTTCAGCGGGGCCCACGAGGTGCACGCGCTTGCGCTGGACCGACGGGCTCGGGCTGGCGGTCCATTCCATCCGCGCGGTGTCCGCGGTCACGCGGACCGAAAGGTCGCCGTTGATCGACTCGCTCATCGCGCCGCGCCCCTCTGCGCCGCGCGGGATCCGCCTTGCGCCGCCTCAGCGTTGGAGGGCATCATGGCGGCCCGCAAAGCGAAATCTCGAGGAGACTTTTCAGCCATGATCAAGGTCAGCGTGATGTATCCCAACACGCCCGGCGCCCGCTTCGACCATGCCTACTACCGCGACAAGCACATGCCGCTGGTCAAGGCTCGCATGGGCGCGAGCTGCAAATACTATACCGTCGACAAGGGACTCGCTGGCGGCGCGCCCGGCGCGCCCGCCACCTACGTCGGGATGTGCCACATCTTCTGCGATTCGGTCGAGAGCTTCCAGGCGGGCTTCGGCCCGCACGCCAAGGAGATCATGGCGGACATCCCCAACTACACGGACCTGACGCCCGTCATCCAGGTGAGCGAGGTCGTCGTCGGCTGAGGCGACCCCGCGCCGGTTCACTCCTTCGGGCGCCTGTCGATCACCCGCTTGGCCTTGCCGACCGAGCGCTCGATGCCGCCGGAGTCCATGACGCGAACCTCCGCCGAAACGCCGATCAGGTTCTTGATCCTCTGAGCGAGCTGCGCCCCGGCGGCCTCGCCGGTCGCCGCGCCCGCGCCGGGCGAGCGCTCGACCAGCACGGTCAGCTCATCGAGGCTCTTCGGCCTCGTCACCTCGAGCTGATAGTGCGGGGCGAGCGCGTGCAGCTGCAGGATCAGCTCCTCGACCTGGGTCGGGAACACGTTGACGCCGCGGATGATGAGCATGTCGTCGGAGCGCCCCGTGATCTTCTCCATGCGGCGCATCGACCGCGCGGTCGGCGGCAGCAGCCGCGTGAGATCGCGTGTGCGGTAGCGGATCAGCGGCAGCGCCTCCTTGGTGAGCGAGGTGAACACGAGCTCGCCCTTTTCGCCGTCGGGCAGCACCTCGCCGCTCTCGGGGTGGACGATCTCCGGGTAGAAGTGATCCTCCCAGATGGTCAATCCGTCCTTGGTCTCGATGCACTCCTGCGCGACGCCGGGACCGATCACCTCCGACAGGCCGTAGATGTCGATCGCGTCGATGTCGAGCCTCGACTCGATCGCCTCGCGCATGGTCGGCGTCCACGGCTCCGCGCCGAAGATCCCGATCGACAGCGAGCTCTTCCGAGGGTCGTAGTGCTGGCGCTCCATCTCCTCGGCGATCGCCAGCATGTACGACGGCGTCACCATGATGATGTCGGGCTTGAAATCGGCGATGAGCTGGACCTGGCGCTCGGTCATGCCGCCGGACATCGGGATCACGGTGCAGCCCAGCTTCTCCGCGCCGTAGTGCGCGCCGAGGCCGCCGGTGAAGAGCCCGTAGCCGTAGGCGACGTGCACGACGTCTCCCGGCCGGCCCCCGGCGGCGCGCAACGAGCGCGCCATCACCGTCGCCCAGACGTCGATGTCGTTGCGCGTGTAGCCCACGACCGTCGGCTTGCCGGTCGTGCCCGACGAGGCGTGAATGCGCACGACCTGGTCCCGCGGTACGGCGAACATGCCGAACGGATAGTTCTCGCGAAGCTCCTTCTTGGTCGTGAACGGAAGCCGCGCGAGCTCGTCGAGCGCCTTGAAGTCGTTGGGATGGAACCCCGCGCGGTCGAACACCGCGCGGTAGTGCGGTACGTGGTCGTAGGCGTGGCGCAGCGTCCATTGCAGACGCTTGAGCTGCAGCGCCTGCAGCTCGTCGCGGCTGGCGGTCTCGATCGGCTCGAGATCGCCCGGCGCGGGCTTCCTGGCAGGCATACCCCCTCCTTAGGCTTGTTCTATGACGTGGCCCTTGATCCGATACGACTTGCCGCGAAAGAACGCTATGGGCTCTCCGCGCTGGTTCGTGACCTCGATGTCGTACACGCCTGTGCGCCCGCTCGCGCTGCGCTCGCGCGCCGCGGCGGTGAGCACGTCGCCTTCGCGAGCCGGAGCGACGAAGTCGATCGCGCAGCCTGACGCCACCGTCGACAGATTGTAGCTGTTGCAGGCGAAGGCGAACGCGCTGTCGGCGAGCGTGAAGATGAAGCCGCCGTGGCAGATCGCGTGACCGTTGAGCATGTCGGGCCGTACGCGCATCGCGAGCTGCGCGCGGCCCGGGGCGACCGAGACGATGGACATGCCCATCGCCTGCGACGCCGCGTCGCGCCCGTACATCGCCGCGGCGACGCGCTCGGCGAGCGCCTGGGCCTCCGCCGGCGTTGCGGCCGGATGATGCTCGCCCATCAGCGCCCCGTGAACCGAGGCGCGCGCTTCTCGGCGAAGGCGGCCACCCCCTCGCGATAGTCGGCGCCGTAGCCGAGCGCGCGCTGCAGGTCGCGCTCGAGATCGAGCTGCGCGTCGAGGCTGTTCCCACCCGAGGCGTAGAGCGCGCGCTTGGCGGCCGCTAGCCCGGCCGTCGGCGCGACCGCCAGCGCGGCGAGCAGCTTCTCGACCGTCGGCTGCAGCTCCGCGTCCTCGACGCATTGCCAGATGAGGCCCCACTCCGCGGCCTGCTCGGCCGGCAGCTTGTCGCCCAGCAGCGACAGACCGACCGCCCGGGCCGTGCCCACGAGCCGCGGCAGGAAGTACGTGCCGCCGGAGTCCGGAACGAGGCCGATCCTGCAGAAGGCCTGGATGAAGCTCGCCGACCGCGCCGCGATGACGATGTCGCAGGCGAGCGCGAGGTTCGCGCCCGCGCCCGCCGCGACGCCGTTGACCGCGCAAACGACCGGCAGCGGCAGAGAGCGCAGCGAGAGCACGAGCGGCTTGTAATTGCGCTCGATCGAGGCGCCGAGATCGACAGGGTCCGAACCCGGCGCGACCGCCCGATCGCCCAGGTCCTGCCCCGCGCAGAAGCCCCGACCCGCGCCGGTGAGCAGCAGCACCCGCAGCGAGGGCTCGGCCCGCACGCGCGAGAGCGCGTCGCGGACCTCCGCGTGCATCGCGTCGTTGAAGCTGTTCAGCCGGTCGGGACGGTCGAGTGTGAGGCGTGCCACGTTCGCGTCGACCGTGAACAGGATGTTCTGGTAGTTCACACGTGCATCCGGTGCTGCACGACGCGGAAGCGGCTCGCGACAAAGGCCGCGTCGGTGAGCGCGGCGCTGGCCGCGGGGTTGGCGCCCGTGCCGTGGTAGTCGGAAAACGCCGCGGACTGGTT
Source organism: Casimicrobiaceae bacterium (assembly GCA_035501595.1). Classification (GTDB taxonomy): domain Bacteria; phylum Pseudomonadota; class Gammaproteobacteria; order Burkholderiales; family Casimicrobiaceae; genus PALSA-1003. The sequence goes on from DATJVX010000020.1 coordinate 70,669, forward strand.
GACGAAGACGCCGCCGGTCAGATTGATCGAGAGCGCGACCCCGCCGTCCTCGGCGACCTCGACGGCCCGCTCGACGACCTTCGGCTCCCTGGAATACACCGACAGGGTCAGGGCGCCCTGCTCGCGCACGGCGTCGCGCGCGATGGCGAGGCTCTGGTCGGTATCGTCCGTCGCGATGACGAAGGCGATCGGTCCGAACCATTCCTTGAGGTACTGGGCTCGATCCCTCGCGTCGAGCCTGACGATGAGGGGCGTGCGAATGCGCGCGTCCTTGAACTGCGGGTGAGTGATCGCCTGGCTGTCGACGACGATGGGACCGAGCGAGCGCGCGGCGTCGATGCGCTGGGTCACCCCGTCGTTGACCACCGCGCCGAGAATCTCGACCGCGCGGGCCGGATCGCCGACGAGCTTCTGCACCGACTCGCCGAGCGCCTGCGCGACCTGGTCGAAGGAAAGGTGCCCGCCGCCGGTCTCGATGCCGCCGCGCGGCACGTAGATGTTCTGGGGCGCGGTGCACATCTGACCGGTGTAGAGCGCGAGCGAGAAGGCGACGTTGCGCGCCACGGCCTTGATGTCGTCCGCGGAATCGATGACGATCTGATTGACGCCCGCCTTCTCCGCGTACACCTGCGCCTGGCGCGCGTTCTTCTCGAGCCAGTCGCCGTTGGCGCTGCTACCGGTGAAGTCGATCAACTTGATCTCGGGCCGCAGCGCGAGCCTCCGGGCGACGTCGTCGCCCGCTTCGTGCGCGACCAGGGTCACGACGTTCGGATCGAAGCCGGCTTCGGCTAGAACCTCGCGGGCGATCTGCACGCTGATCGCCAGCGGCAGGATGGCGTTGGGATGCGGCTTGACGACTACGCTGTTGCCCGTGGCGAGGCTCGCGAACATCCCGGGATAGCCGTTCCAGGTCGGGAAGGTATTGCAGCCGATGACGAGGCCCACGCCGCGAGGGACGACGCGATAGCGCTTCTCCATCCTGAGCGGCTCGTTCTTGCCCTGCGGCTTTTCCCAGTATGCCTTGGCCGGTACCCGGCGCATCTCGTCCCAGGCGTAGGCGACCGCTTCGAGCCCGCGGTCCTGCGCATGCGGCCCCGCCGCCTGGAACGCCATGACGAAGGCCTGCCCGGTGGTGTGCATGACGGCGTGCGCGATTTCGAAGCTTCGCCTGTTGATGCGGACGAGCGTCTCGAGGCAGACGCCGACCCAGGCTTTGGGGCCGGCTTTCCTCCAGCCCGCCTCCGCGACCGCGATGGCCGCGAACAGCGGGTCGAGATCGACCTTGGGATAGGCGATCCCGAGGGGAAAGCCGTAGGGCGACCGCTCGGCGCCGGTGGTGCCGTGCGCGGCCGGCAGCGTCATCGGGAACGGCTTGCCGAGGAGCGCGTCGAAGGCCGCCTTGCCCGCCTCGGCGGCGCCTTCGCCGTACACCCTGGGACTGGGCGACTCCGGGAAAGCGCTCCAGTAGCCGCGTTCGGCGATCGCCTTCAGCGCCTGCTCGAGCAGCGCCTGGTGGCGCTCGAAAAATGGCTGGGACACTTCGACGCTCCTTGTTTTCGCCACATTGTGTCACGCCGTCTGATCGAAATCGACGACCACCCTGTCGGTCACCGGGTAGCTCTGGCAGCACAGGACGAAGCCACGCGCCACCTCGTAGTCCTCGAGCGCGAAGTTGACGTCCATGTCGACCTCGCCTTCGACGAGCTTCGCGCGGCAGGTCGAGCACACGCCGCCCTTGCACGAATACGGCAGCTCGATGCCCTGGCGCAGGGCGGCGTCGATGACGTTTTCCCTGCCCTTCTCGAGCGTGAACTCGCGCGCCGCCCCGTCGATGATCGCGGTGACCGTGCACTCGCTGCGACCCGGGTGCGGGGCCGCGGGCGTCCGGTGCTCGTGCTTCGGGATGCTCGCGGCGAAAAGCTCGATCTTGATCTTCGACTTCGGAAAGCCTCGCGCCTGCAGCGAGGTGGCCACCGCCTGCATCATGCCGTCCGGCCCGCAGACGAACGCGGTGTCGACGTCGTCGAGGTCGACCCAGTGGGCCAGCAGCGCGTCGGCCTTCTCCCGGTCGATGCGGCCGTTGAGCAGCGCGATGTCCTGCGGCTCGCGGCTCATGACGTAGATGAGATTCAGCCGCGACAGGAACTGATCCTTCAGGTCGGAGAGCTCCTCCCGGAAGATCACGGCCGCCGACGAGCGATTGCCGTAGAACAGCGTGAACTCGCTCCCGGGCTCGGTGAGGAGCGTGGTCTTGATGATCGAGAGCAGCGGCGTGATGCCGCTGCCCGCGGCGAAGCCGAGGTAGTGCTTGCGGTTGGCGGGATGGAGCGGCACGTTGAAATGCCCCATCGGCGGCATGACCTCGAGGGCCTGTCCAGCTTTCAGCCCTTCGTTGACCCAGGTCGAGAACGCGCCCCCGGGCGCCTTCTTCACCGCGATGCGCAGGCAGCCGTCCTGGACGGCCGAGCAGATCGAGTAAGACCGGCGCAGGTCCTCGCCCGCGACGTCGGCGCGCAGCGTGAGATGCTGGCCCTGCACGAAGCGGAACGCGTCCTTGAGCGCCGGCGGGACGTCGAAGGTGATCGCCACCGCATCGCGCGTCTCGCGCGCGACCTGCGCGACGTTCAGTCGATGGAACTTGCTCAATGCGGCTTGAAGTAGTCGAAGGGCTCGAGGCAGTCCCTGCAGGCGTATTGCGCCTTGCACGGCGTCGAGCCGAAACGCGAGAGCTCGCGCGTGCGGGCCGATCCGCAGCGCGGGCAGCGCACCTCCGTCTGCCGGCGCGTGCGCAGCGCCGAAGCGTCGATCGGTTGCGCGGCGGCGGCGGCGCGCGGTCCCGGCGGGGCGATACCGAAAGCGGCGAGCCTCGCGCGGCCTTCGGTGCTGATCCAGTCGGTGGTCCACGCGGGCGAAAGGCTGATCTCCAGGCGATGGCTCGCGAAGCCGGCCGCCGACAGGGCGCGCCCGACGTCGGCGACGATCATCTCGGTCGCCGGGCAACCCGAATAGGTCGGCGTCAGCGTCACGACCAGCTCGCCGTCGCGCCAGTCCACGCGCCGGACGATGCCGAGGTCCACCACCGACAGCGCGGGAATCTCCGGGTCCGGAACCCGCGCGAGCGCGCGCCAGACCTCCGCGTCGCGAGGCGTGGCGACGACCGCGGGATTCACCATTGCGCTCCCGGGTAGGCCCGCTGCAGCCATTGCATGCTGGTGAGCAGGTGGCCCAGGTGCTCGGTATGGATGCCGCGCTTGCCTCCGCGCTGCGTCGCCGGCGACGTCGGCAGCACGAGCGTCGCCTCTGCGAGCACGCCGGCCACGCTCTCGCGCCATGGCTGATCGAGAAGCCCGGCGTCGCAGCCGATGCCCTCGCCGGCGAGAGCGCGCTCGGTGTCGTCCACTTCGAAGAGCTCCCCGGTGTACATCCACAGGTCGTCGATCGCCGCTTGCATCCGCGCGTGGCTCTCCTCGGTTCCGTCGCCGAGACGGATCACCCAGTCGGCGCTGCGCTCCGCGTGGTAGGCAACTTCCTTCGCGGCCTTGGCCGCGATCTCGGCGATGCGCTCGTCGCGCGAGCGCGTCAGCGCCCCGAGCAGCAGCCGGTGCCAGACGTCGAAGTAGAATTGCCTCGCCATCGTGTCGGCGTAGCTGCCGTTGGGCTGCTCGACCAGCAGCAGGTTGCGAAACTCCGCGCCGTCGCGCAGGAACGCGAGCGCATCCTCGCTCCGACCGCTGCCCGCGAAGCGCGTCTCGACCTCCGCGGCGTAGGCGAACCATAGGCGCGCCTGGCCGAGCAGGTCGAGCCCGACGTTCGTGAGCGCGATGTCCTCTTCGAGCACCGGGCCGTGACCGACCCATTCACCCAGACGCTGCGCCAGCACGAGGTCGCTGTCGGCGAGCCGCAGCAGGTAGTCGAAGACGCGCTCGTCGGCGTTCATCGGCTCATCGCGTTCTGGAGTCGCGTCGTGCAACCACCGCGGCTCACAGGTGCTTCACTCCGTCCGGCATCGGGAAGAACGTCGGATGCCGGTAGACCTTGCTGTTCGCCGGCTCGAACAGCGGCGTCTTCTCGCCCGGTGCCGTGGCCGTGATATCCGACGACCGGACGACCCAGATGCTCACCCCTTCGTTGCGCCGCGTGTAGACGTCGCGCGCGTTCTTGATCGCCATCTCGGCGTCCGGCGCGTGGAGGCTGCCGACGTGCTTGTGCGCGAGCCCGTGCTGGGAGCGGATGAAGATCTCCCACAGCGGCCATTCCTTCATGGTCATGGGTTTCTCCTCGCTATGCCGCGCGCTTTTCGCGTGCCACTCGCTTCTCGGCGTGCGCCACCGCCGCCTCGCGCACCCAGGCGCCCTCTTCCCACGCCTTCACCCGGGTTCGCAGGCGATCGCGATTGCAGGGACCGTTGCCCTTGATCACGTTGTGGAACTCGTCCCAGTCGATCGGCCCGAAGTCGTAGTGTCCGCGCTCGTCGCTCCAGGCGAGCGCGGGGTCGGGCAGCTTCAAGCCGAGGTACTCGGCCTGCGGCACGGTCTGGTCGACGAAGCGCTGCCGGAGCTCGTCGTTCGACAGGATCTTGATGCGCCAGGCAGCCGATTGCGCGCTGTGCACGCTCTCGGCGTCGGGCGGACCGAACATCATGAGCGACGGCCACCACCAGCGGTCCAGCGCGTCCTGCGCCATCGCCTTCTGCTCGGGCGTGCCGGCGCAGAGTTTCATCATGATGTCGAAGCCCTGGCGCTGATGGAAGCTCTCCTCCTTGCACACGCGGATCATCGCCCGCGCGTACGGGCCGTACGAGCAGCGGCACAGCGGAATCTGGTTCATGATCGCTGCGCCGTCGACCAGCCAGCCGATCGCGCCGATATCAGCCCAGGTGAGGGTCGGGTAGTTGAAGATGCTGGAGTACTTCGCCTTACCGGCATGCAGCTCGGCGATGAGCTCGTCGCGCGAGACGCCCAGGGTCTCGGCCGCGGCATAGAGGTACAGGCCGTGGCCCGCCTCGTCCTGCACCTTGGCCATCAGGATCGCTTTGCGCTTGAGCGTCGGCGCGCGGGTGATCCAGTTGCCTTCGGGCAGCATGCCGACGATCTCCGAGTGCGCGTGCTGGGATATCTGGCGGACCAGCGTCCGGCGATAGCCCTCGGGCATCCATTCCTTGGGCTCGATCTTCACGTCCGCGTCGACGCGGCCCTGGAACGCCTGCTCTTCGGGCGTCATCTCCGCGAGAGAGCGCAGGCGCTTCTGCCCGGTGTCGACCATCTGCGCATACATGGCTTGTCTCCTCGCGCCCCGTCTCCTGGCGGCCCGCCTCCGGGCGCCCTGTTTTCCGGCAATCAGCTTGGCGCGGTGTCGCATAAAACGATACACTTCTGCGTCCATTCGCGCAATTTTCGTATCACGTCGACCATGAGCCGCGCGCGGTCCCGGAACGCAGGCGAGCGCATCGCCCGCTGGATCCGGCACGAGCTCGCGCGGCACCCGCCGAAGGCGAAATCGCTGGTCGTGACGGTCTGGGGCGACGCCATCGCGCCCCATGGCGGAGCGGTTTGGCTGGGCGGCCTCATTCGCCTGCTCGCGCCGCTGGGCCTCAACGAGAGGCTGGTGCGCACCAGCGTCTATCGCCTGGCGCGGGAAGGCTGGCTCGGCGCGCGTCAGATCGGGCGCAGAAGCCTCTACCGGCTGACCACCGCGGGGCTGCAGCGCTTCGAGCACGCGTATCGCCGTATCTACGCAGCCCGCGCCGCGGGCTGGGATGGGACGTGGGAGATCGTGGCCTGTGTGGCTGCCCTCAGCTCCAGGCAGCGCCGCGAGCTCAAGCGCGAGCTGGGCTGGGAAGGATTCGCCTCGATCGGGGCGGGCCTCTACGCGCGTCCCGGGCCTCGCAAGACCGATCTTCGCCCTCTGCTCGCGACCCTCGGTATTGTTCGCGGCGTGCTCGTCCTGCGGGCGCGCGACGTTGCCGGGCCCGCGGCCGGATCGCTCGCGGCCCGCACGCGCGAGAGCTGGGACCGGCGGCGCGTCGCCGCCGAGTACCGCGCCTTCTTGAGGCGCTTCGGACCGGTGGTCGAGGACTTCCGCGCCGCGGGCGCGGTCGACCCCGAGCAGGCGTTCGTGGTTCGCAGCCTGTTGATCCACGCCTTCCGGCGCGTGACCCTCCACGACCCGGGGCTGCCCGATGAACTGGCGCCGCCCGGATGGCCGGCGCGCGACGCCTACGCGCTGTGCCGCGAGCTCTACCGCCTGACCCGGGGCGCAGCGGAGCGCTACCTCGCGACGACGCTGCGAGCGCCCGATGGGGGCCTCCCTGCCGCCGCGTCCTTCGGCCGCCGCTTCCGGGAATCCTGACCCGGATCCGCCACCGGGCGTCGAGTTTCTTTACATCGGCGCCGCCCTGTCCGGCGTCAGGTTTCCGTAAGTCTTTGTTTTCCAGCCAGGCCGGTGCAAGGGCACGACGGTTGCTTTGCCTTGTTCACATTGTTCAGAACAGGTTGCGGATGTCATGAGGTCTGATATGCCACGCTCCTCGAACGTCCATCCTTTCACTCCCTGGATTACCGCCATCGCGATGTGGACCCTCGGTGCCCGCCTCTGCGCGGGCGAGGTGATCTACTTCAACGACACGCCGAACAGTCAGATGGCGACGGCGTCGCGGCCCGATGCCAGCGGCTTCGAGATCGAGTCGGCGGACGACTTCGTCCTGACCCGCAGTGCGCTGATCACCAATGCGACCTTTACCGGGCTGTTCGTCGGGTCGGCCAGCGCGCCGACGGTCATCGAGGTCGTGATCGAGATCTACCGCGTCTTTCCCACCGATTCCGACACGACGCGAACGCCGGCCGTCCCCACGCGGAACAACTCGCCCTCGGACGTCGAATTCGTCGGCCGCGACTCCGCGGTCGCGGGAGACCTGAGCTTTGCGACGAGCACCCTTTCCACGAGCTTCACTGCGGCCAACTCCGTCGAGCCGGGCGGCATTCCCGCGCCGCCCCTGCCCAGCCCCTTGCCTCCTACCGGCGGAGACGGCGCCGTCACTGGCACAGAGGTAGCGTTCAGCATCGACTTCAGCAGCGCGATGCTGCTTCCTCCGGGCCACTACTTCTTCGTGCCCCAGGTCGAGTTGGGCGACGGCGACACGTTCCTCTGGCTGTCGGCGTCGCGGCCCGTCTCTGGGGCGGGCACGACGCCGTTCCCGGCAGGATTCACGGACCTGCAGACCTGGACCCGCGACGAGGGCCTGGATCCGGATTGGCTGCGGGTTGGGACCGATATCGTCGGCCCGCAGGACGGCGTGACCAGGACATTCAACGCCGCGTTCTCCCTCTCCGGGACCGTGCCCGAGCCGGGGTCCCTGGCGCTGGTCGGCGCAGGCCTGGTAGCAGCGTGGTGGTACCGGCGCAGACGCCGGCGCTAGCGCGACGCGAGGCCGGCCGCCGGCATTCCGGGCGAGCTCAGCCCTCGCCTGGGAAGCGCTTCGCGAGCCCGTCCCAGCAGGCGCGATAGTCCTTCTGCAGCGACGGCGACTCGAGCGCGAAGCGCGTCGGACGGATGACGTAGCGGCTTTCGAACATGAAGGCCAGCGTGTTCTCAAGCTTCTGGGGCTGAAGCGTCGCGTTTGCCGCGCGCTCGAAGGTCTCGGCGTCCGGGCCGTGCCCCGACATGCAGTTGTGGAGGCTCGCCCCGCCCGGAACGAAGCCTTCGGCCTTCGCGTCGTAGATTCCGCGCACGAGTCCCATGAATTCGCTCATGACATTGCGATGGAACCACGGCGGCCGGAAGCTGTGCTCGGCGACCATCCAGCGCGGCGGGAAGATCACGAAGTCGACGTTGGCCGTCCCGGGCGTATCCGACGGCGAGGTCAGCACCGTGAAGATCGACGGATCCGCGTGGTCGAAGCTCACCGTGTTCATGGCGTTGAACAGCCCGAGATCGTACTTGTAGGGCGCGAGGTTGCCGTGCCAGGCCACGACGTCGAGCGGCGAATGATCGATCGGCGCGGACCATAGACGGCCGCCGAATTTCGCGACCAGCTCGAAGCGTCCCTCCAGATCCTCGAACGCCGCGGCGGGGGCCAGGAAGTCGCGCGCGTTCGCGAGTCCGTTGGCGCCGATCGGGCCCAGCTCGGGCAGCCGCAGCATCGCGCCGTAGTTTTCGCAGACGTAGCCCCGCGCGCTCGCGCCTTCCAGTGCGACACGGAAGCGCAGGCCTCGAGGGACGACGGCGATCTCTCCCGGCTCCGCTTCGAGCACGCCCAGCTCCGTGGCAATGCGCAGCGCGCCCTGCTGCGGCACGATCAGCAGCTCCCCGTCCGCGTCGTAGAAGTACCGCGCGCACATCGACCGGTTGCAGGCATAGACGTGGATGCCGATGCCGGCCTGCATCGCCGCGTCGCCGTTGCCCGCGAGCGTGATCAGCCCTTCGACGAAGTCAGTCGGCGCGGCGGGCGTCGGTAGCGGGTCCCAGCGCAGCTGGTCGGGAGGGATGGGTATCTCGTCGAACGGAGCGCTCCGCAGCATGCCCTGCTCGCGCGGGCGGAATGCGCCGTGCTTCACCGCGGGACGAAGCCGGTACAGCCACGACCGGCGATTGGCGTGGCGCGGCGCGGTGAACGCCGTTCCCGAGAGCTGCTCGGCGTAGAGGCAGTACGGCGCCTCCTGCGGCGAGTTCTGGCCCTGCGGCAGCGCGCCGGGCAGCGCTTCGCTCGCGAGCTCGCTGCCGAAGCCGGAGAGATAGCCGCGCGCGGCTCCGGCGTCGGCCGGGGCCTTCGGCAGCGGCCGCGCCTCAGCCGCGTCCATCGCGCGGGCGTGGGGCTGTCCAGAGCGTTTCTTCGTCGTCATCGTCTTCGTCGTCGAAGTCGCCCTCGTCGTCGTCCGGATCGATGTTGCCGCCGCCCGAGCCCCGATCGTCGTCTTCCTCCTCGTCATCGTCGTCGTCCTCGGGTTGCGGAGTGTGGCAGCGGGGCCCCGGATCGGGCGGCGGCGCAGCGAGCGCCGCTTCGTCGACCGCTGGATGATCGGCGTTCATCGCTCGCGGGCAGGTTCGCGTCGCGCAGAGGGACCAAGCCTCGGACGAGGCATCATCGCACAGAACCGCACCCGCGCGCCGCACGGGATTCTCGCCGGGATCGTCCTCCTCGCCGTCATCGTCAGCGCCCGACCATCGCCAGGACGTCGGCCTTCAGGAAGCGCTCGACGATCAGCATGAAGCCGATCGAGGGAATGAGGAGCAGCAGGGCCGTGATCGACGAGATCTGGTAGTTGCCGCCCATGGTCGCGTTGAACATGAGCAGCGGCAGCGTCGTCACGTCGGGAACGCCCACGAAGTATGTGCCGGTGAACTCGTCGAGGGACTCCAGGAACACGAAGATCGCGCTCGCGATCAGCCCCGGCACGGCGAGCGGCAGCGTGACCGTGCGGAAGCACGTCCACGGCGACGCGCCGAGATTGCGCGATGCCTCCTCGAGCGAGGCATCGACCGCGGAGAACGCCGCCGAGGCGATCCACACCGCCAGCACCAGCCCGTGCGAGGCGTGCACGAGCACCACGCCCAGGATCGTTCCGTTGAGCCCGATCTGGTAGAAGACCTGGGCGATGTTCACGTACACCGGCAGGTTCGGCACCGCCTGCGGCAGGAGGAAGGCGAGCAGGATCGCGCCTCGCCACGGCAGCTTGAGTCGCGCGAGCGCGTAGCCGGCGGGAATCGCGACCGCGAGGCTGACGATCACCGTCAGCACGGCGATCCAGACGCTGGTGCCGAGAGAGCCGAGCGCGTTGCCCCGCGGCTGGAAGACCCGGTACCAGTAGGTGAGGCCGTATTCCGCCGGAAGCTTGTTGGGAAAGTACCAGCGCTCGGCGAACGCCCACAGGAGCAGGTTGAGCAAGGGCCCGAAGATCGCGAAGGCGAGCAGTGCTAGGACGACGGCGCGGAAAAGCGCAAGCATCGGCGACGGAAGCGCGAGCGCACGCACGGGTAGGCTCACGCGGCTTCGGCCCTGGCCACCGCGTGCCGGAGGTAGAACGCCGCGCCGATCGCCGCCAGGGCGAGGGAGAGCAGGCAGAGCGCGTTCGCGACCGGATAGTCCGCGTGGGTGCTGATGCGGTACGCGACGTCGACCGTCATCATCGTCGGCGAGTTCGGATTAATCATAAGCGGCACCGACAGCACCGAGAGCATGGTCACGAACGAGAGGACGAGCCCGACCAGCAGCGTGCCGCGCACCTGCGGCAGCACGATGTCGATCAGCACGGACAGACGCCTTGCGCCGAGGTTTCGCGCGGCCTCGATGTGCTGCGGCTCAACCGCCGCCATCGCGCCGGCGAGCAGCAGCGTGACGAACGGCGCCTGCTTCCACACGAAGGCGACGATGATGCCGCGCCAGTCGAGCAGGCTCTGCGCCGAGATCGGTTCGATCAGCCCGATCCCGATCAGCACGTGGTTGAGCATCCCGTTCTTGGCGAGGAAGGTGCGCATCAGCTGCCCGGCGACGACGAACGGGATGAACAGCGGCCAGCGATACAGCCAGCGCAGGACCGCCACGGTGCGCGGGTGCCCGCCGAGCGTCAGGTAGCCGGCGATCGCGATCGCGACGACGCCGATCAGCAGCGTCGAGACGAGCACGATCGCCAGCGTGAACAGCAGGTCGGTGCCGTAGAAATCGAACGCCTTGGCGAAGTGCTCGAGCGTGAATCCGCCGCTCGCGCCGCGGAACGCGACGATCGCCGACATGGCGAGCGGAGCGACGAAGAACAGTCCCACGACCGAGAGCGCCGGCGCGATCAGGAGAAGCGCCGCCCCGCGGCCGCGGACCAGCGACGACGGAGCCCTCGCGGCGCTAGCGCCGGACATCGGCGAGCCTCATGGCCCGTTGCGGTACGCGCGACGCTGCATCGCCCGTCGCCCCGGCGCAGGCTGGGGCTCGAGTTCGTCTGATCTGCGCATGGCCCGCAACTTGGATCCCGGCCTCCGCCGGGATGACGCATTCGTTTCCAATCGCAGGCCGCCGGAGCGGCCCGCTCTTGGACGAATGCGTCACTTCGTCACGATGCGCTCGTAGCCTTCGGTGATTTCCTTGAAGTACGGCGACAGCGGGAACGGTCGGCCGTACTTCGCCAGGTCCTGCGGCGAGATGTCGGTGAAGAGCTTGTTCCACGCCGCCTGGTCGAGCTTCGGCTGCACGTACTGCGGATCGATGCCCGGATACCAGTTGAACTGCTTGATGATGCCGTCGGCCTGCACTTCCGGGCTCTCGGCCAGCTCGATGAATTTCTTGGCGAGCGCCGCGTGAGCGGCCTTGGCCGGGATCACGTAGTACATCGGCTGCCCGGGCAGTCCGGGCGAAGGCAGCACGAGCTTGATCTTCGGGCTCATCCGGCCGTCGGCCTGCCAGGTGTAGAACATGTCGACCCAGACCGGCCCCATCGCGATCTCGCCGCGATTGAGCATGTCCAGCGTCCCGGCATTGCCGGGGGTCATGACAACGTACTGGTTGAAGTCCTTGAGCTCGGAGAGCGCCTTGTCGATCGCGGGCACGGCCGCAGCGTCGTACGGACCCTTCTCGAGCTTGTCGGCCATGCCGCTGTACGCCGACACCCAGCCGGTCACGAAACCGACGCCCGACATGCCGCCCTTGACGCCGTTGTAGCCGAACTGCTTCGGATTCTTCTTGACCCAGTCGTTGAGTTCGGCGAAGGACCTGGGCGGGCTCTTGACGAGGTCGGGGTTGTAGGCGAACACGATCTGGCTGTGGAACATCGGCAGCACGTAGCCGTCGACGTCCGCGCCAAGCGCATTCTTCGCGGTGTCGCGAGAGACCAGCTTGCCGACCGAAACATCGCTGCGATAGGGCATAAGCAGCTTTTCCTTCACCATCGTCGCGGAGGCGAGCTGATGGATGACGGCGACGTCGACGTCCCATTCGCTGCTCCCCGCTTTCTGCTGCGCCGAGAGCTTCTCGTAGATCTTCTGCGAGCCCCCGTCGCCCGGACCGGTCCCGACCGCGCGCACCTTGACGCCCGGATTCATCGCTTCGAACTTCGGCGCGAGGTAGTTGTTGACGTAGTCGACCATGTTCTGGTCGCCCGCCGTCACGACGTTGAGCGTGGTCTGCGCCGGCGCAGCGCCGGCGAAGCCCAGCGCGACGACGATTGCGAATAGCCCTCTCTTCATGATTCCTCCTAGGTGAGACCGTTTGAGGCGTGATCCTCAGGGAAACAGCAGCAAGGCCGAGCGCGGCACGACGACGCGGGCAGCGGTGCCCTCCGCGACGCGCTCGGGCGCGTGGACCCAGATTTCGGCGCCGTCGGTGCGAACGCGATAGCGGTAGCCCTGGCCGACGTAGACCGACTGCGAGACGACGCCGTCGAGGACGAGGTCGCCGCCGTTCACCGGCGCCCCGGACGCCGCGAGCCGGGCCGAGTCGCTGCGGAAATGCGCGCGCAGCTTCCGGCCGGACGCGGCGCGGCCCGGCGCGGCGAAGCCGTCGTCGCTCGCGACGACGTCGACGGCATTGTCCGCGCCCATGAAGCCCGCGACGAAGGCCGAGGACGGATGGTGGAATATCTCCTCCGGTACGCCGGTCTGGACGATGCGGCCGGCGTCGATCACGGCGATGCGATCGGAAAGGGTGAGCGCCTCCTCCCGGTCGTGGGTGACGTACACCGCCGTGATGCCGATGCGCTGCTGCAGCGCCCGCAGCTCGTGCCGCAGCTCGAGCCGCACCTTGTAGTCGAGGTTGGACATCGGCTCGTCCAGGAGCAGCAGCTGCGGGCTCACCGCCAGCGCCCGGCCCAGCGCGACGCGCTGGCGCTGCCCGCCGGAGAGCTGCGTCACCGCTCGCGGACCGAAGCCCTCGAGCTGCAGGAGCCTGAGCATCTCGACCACGCGGGCGGCGATCGCGTCCTTCTTCTGCCCTCGCATCCGCAGCCCGTAGCCGATGTTGCCGGCGACGCTCATGTGCGGCCAGAGCGCGTAGGACTGGAACATCATCGCCGTGCCGCGCGCCTCCGGGGGAAGCCGCGCGATGTCGCGGCCCTCGATGCGAATGGTTCCCGACTCCGGAATCACGAAGCCGGCGATCGAGCGCAGCAGCGTGGTCTTGCCGCAGCCGCTGCTTCCGAGCAGCGCCACCATCTCGCCGCGCTCCACCTCGAGGCTCACCCGATCGAGGACGGGGGCGCCGCCGTAGGAGACGGTCAGGTCCTCGATCGACAGGTAGGAAGGCACGGTGCGAAGGCGCTCGGACGGCGGAAGCGTACGCCACAAGTATGACGCGGATGGGACGGGCAGGCCAGAGCTCGAGGGGACCGGAGCCGGCTATGGCGGCGCACCATGCGCGAAGGCGGGAATAAACGCCTCGCTCCGCCGATACGGCAAGCTGAGGTCATCTCCTGCGACTATTTCGGCGAGGGTTCTCCCCATGACGCATTTCATCGATCGACGCGAATTCCTCAAGATCGCCGGGCTCGGCGGCGCAGTGCTGGTCGGCGGCGCCGGTTTCGGAGGCCGCGCGGCAGCGGCTCGTGCGGACGATTTCTACTTCGTCCAGCTCTCGGACCTGCACTGGGGCTTCGAGGGGCCCGCGCAGAACCCGGATTCGACGGGAACGCTGCACAAGGCGATCGCCGGCGTCAACGCGCTCAAGGAGCCGCCCGACTTCGTCGTCTTCACCGGCGATCTCACCCACACCACCGAGGATGGCAAGGTCCGGCGCCAGCGCATGGACGAGGTCCGGTCGATCATCGGCGAGCTCAAGGTGAAGGACGTGAAGTTCATGCCGGGCGAGCACGACGCCTCGCTCGATCACGGCAAGGCTTTCCAGGAATTCTTCGGCGCCACCCACTACAGCTTCGATCACAAGGGCGTGCACTTCGTCGCGCTCGACAACGTCTCCGATCCGGGCGCCTCGATCGGCTCGGATCAGCTCGCATGGCTCGCTGCCGACCTCGATCGCCAGCCGAAGGACGCGCGCATCGTCGTGTTCACGCACCGGCCCCTGTTCGACCTCTATCCGCAATGGGACTGGGCGACCACCGACGGGGCGAAGGCGATCGAGATCCTGCAGACGCGCGACAACGTGACGGTCTTCTACGGCCACATCCACCAGGAGCACCACTTCAAGACGGGCGCCATCGAGCACCACGCGGCTAAGGGCCTGATGTTCGCTCTCCCCGCGCCCGGCTCGCAGCTCAAGCGCACGCCGGTGGCGTGGGATCCCGCGGTCCCGTACAAGGGACTCGGCTACCGGGAAGTCGAAGCCGAACCGAGTCCGGTCAGGTACGACTTGACCGAGCTGCCGGTCGTCGCGAGCTGAAGCATGAGGCTCCCCCGCAGAAAGATGCTGGGCTTCCTCGGCGCCGCCGGCTGCGCAAGCCTCGGTGCGACGCTCACGGTGCGCTCGCAACCGGCCGAGCGCGTGATCAAGATCCGCGCGTACAAGTTCAGCTACGAGCCCGACGATATCGTGGTCAAGCTCAACGAGCCCGTGGTGCTGGAGCTCAGCAGCAGCGACGTGCCGATGGGCTTCAATGCTCCGGACTTCGCCGTGCGGGCAACGCTCATCCCCGGGCAGACAACGCATGTCCGCTTCGTGCCGCCGAGGGCGGGCACCTTTGTCTTCCACTGCGACATCTTTTGCGGTGACGGGCACGAGGACATGGACGGAACGATCAAGGTCGTCGCCTAGCGCTCCTCGGTCGTGGGGGCCCGCCCCCGCTACCGGTCCCCCACCAACGGTGGGGTGCGTACCACTCGCCAAGACCCGGGCCCCGGAGTTGTGGGGAAACTGTGCCCCTGCGCGGCAACCCCGGGCCGGCAGTCGAGTCGCCGACGGGCGGGCAGCCCAACCCTTCTTCTCCCTCTCAGGATCCTGCCGGAACAACCCTCGGAGCACAGGTTGGCATGGCCGTTGCTTTATGTAGGACGGAAGCGGTTGCCGCCGTACATTGCTTACGATAAATCAATCACTTAGATGTAAGACTAACGTAAGCGTGCGTGACGGCAACGGCTCAAACGGTTTTCCAACAGGTATAACTATAGAGAGGGTCTTTAGAATGAATGCGATTCGTTTCAGCAAACGGGCGACCGTAGTCGCCCTCGGTACTCTGTTAGGTGCGACGGTAGTTGCCACGAACCCCGCGTACGCCGGAAGCGCGCCCGCCAACCTGGCGGTCAGCGCCCAAGTCAACGCGAACTGCACCATCAGCACCAATCCGCTCAGCTTCGGCTCGTATGACCCGGTCGTCGCCAACGCATCGTCCGCCCTGAACGGGAACGGCTCGGTAACGATCGCCTGCACGAAGGGCTCCGCGCCGACCGTTACGCTCGACAACGGCCAGAACTACGCGAGCTCCACGCGCAACATGAAGATTACTGGCGGCGGCACCGACCTGCTTCAGTATGCGCTCTACCAGCCGCCGAACACGACACCCGGCACCGCGTGCTCTTTCCCGGGCAGCCAGGCGTGGGGGACCACCGGCGCCGCGATATTCACGCCGACTTCCCCCACCAGCAAGACGAGCCGCACGTACAACGTGTGCGGAACCGTCTCGGCCGGTCAGGACGTGAGCGTCGGTACGTATCAGGACACGGTCGTCGCCACGGTCAATTTCTAAGGCCGAAGGTCGCGCGGGCAACCGCGCGGCGCCGCTCCCGCGGTCAGGGCGCGTCGCCCGATCGGGAAGCGGGTTCACGAGCGAGACGATGTCGCGGCGAAAGGCCGCGACATCGCTCGTCGGAAGCGGATCGGCATGAGCAAAGGTCGAAATCGAGGTCGGATTACGGCACGCGCCGAGCTGGCGATGCTCGCCGCGTCGTCGATGTTTGCGTTCACCCCGAACGCCGAAGCGGCGACCGCCGTTCTCGGAGTCTCGGCGTCCGTCAGCGCCAACTGCACGATCAGCGCATCCGCCCTCGCGTTCGGCCGGTATGAAGCGCTTCTAGGCAACGCAACCCAGCCGCTCAACGCCGTCGGGGCGCTGAGCATTGCGTGCACGCGCGGTTCTGCACCGAAAATCACCATGGACATGGGTCAATACCCGAACGCCGGGAGGCGGTACATGACGGCCACGGCGTCCTCCGCCGGGGGCTTGTATTACGAGATCTACCAGCCGCCCAGCGTAACGCCAGGAACGCCGTGCAGCTTTCCCGGGATGACCCCGTGGGGCGCGTCGTCGACGCAGACGTTCGTTCCTGGAGCTCCCACGGGGCGCCACCCTCGCACCTACAGCGTGTGCGGGACGATCCCCGCGGGACAACTCGCGCCCATAGGGTCGTACGCAGACACCGTCGTGGCAACGGTAAACTTCTGAGCTTCTACAACGGCCACGCAGTGCACGACTCGCTGCGATTCCCATGCCCAAACCTGCCGCCCCACGTTGCATCCTCGCCTCGATCACGATCGCGTTGGCGCTGGTTGCATTGCCCGTCATCGCAGGGTCATTTCAGGTCAATCCCATCCGCATCGAGATGGCGCGAGGTGCGACGACCTCCTCGATCACCGTGCGCAACGACGGCGACGAGCCGGTGGTCGTCCAGGCGAGCGTGCTCGCCTGGACGCAGGACAACGGGCAGGACGTCTACACGCCGACTACCGAGGCGCTCGTCACGCCGCCGATCATGACGATACCTGCCGGCGCCGAGCAGATCGTGCGCGTCGGTCTGCGGCGAGGACCCGACCCGCAACGCGAGCTGACCTATCGACTCTATCTGCAGGAGGTGCCTCCGCCGCCCAAGCCCGGGTTCACAGGACTGCAGGTTGCATTGCGCGTAGGCCTACCCGTCTTCGTCGCGCCTGCGGTTCCAGGCGTGCGGCGCCTCGAATGGTCGGCTCAGATCGTCTCCGACAGCATCCGCCTCGCGGCGGAGAACACCGGAAACACCCACGTGCAGGTCACCGATTTCGAGCTGCGCGCGCCGAATGCCGCAGAGCCGATCGCTCGAGAGTCCTCGCTCGCCTATGTTCTTGCCGGACAGCGGCGACAATGGACGTTGCCGGCACCGTACGGGCAGGTGAGCGCGGCACGCGAGCTTCGGCTCAAGGCCTATACCGATGCTGGTGATATCGACACGCCTATCACCGTCGAGCATTAGCGATGCCGCGACCTGGGCCCTTATCGTGTTCCTCCTTGCCGGCCCCGTGAACGCGCAAACCCCGACGAGGGAGAGCGTTCCGCCGCCGCCGGCTGGCATCGCGCAGCTGCCCGACGACGAAGAGCTGCTGCTGCAAGTCGACGTCAACGCGCAGGGGCTCGGCGACACGGTACTCGTCCTGCGCGCGCGGAACGGCCAGATCTCGGTCCCGGCCGACAGTCTCGGTCGATGGCGCCTCCGCCGCCCCGACACGGCGCCACGCTTCCATGCCGGCGTGCCCTACTATCCGCTCGATGCCATCTCGGGCGTATCCTACGTCTACGACGCTGCTCGCCAGAAGCTCACGATCAGCGCGCTGGCGACCGCCTTCACGGATAGCCGGTTCGTCAACGCGGAGTTGCGCAATCCTCCGCCGACGCTGCCGCAGCCTGGGGCGTTCCTCAACTACACGCTGTTCGCTTCGCGGGCCTCGGACGAGTCCTCGTACGCGGGTCAGTTCGAAGGCGGCCTTTTCAGTCCCTACGGTGTACTGATCGGCGGGCTGCTCGCGCAGAACAACCCCGGAAGTCCCAACGTGGTGCGCCTCGATACGACCTGGACCACGGACCTTCCTGAGCGGCTATCGTCGCTGCGCATCGGCGACGCGATCAACGTGCCCGGAGCCTGGGGTCGCGCCGTGCGTTTCGGCGGCGTGCAGTACTCCACCAATTTCGCCACGCAGCCGGGCTACATCACTTTTCCTTCCATAGCGAGCAGTGGACAGGCCGCGCTGCCATCGACCGTGGACGTCTTCGTCAACAACGCCCTCGTGGCGCAGAAGGCCGTTCCTCCGGGCCCGTTCTCGATCACCAACATCCCCACGGTCAACGGCAGCGGCAACGTGCAGCTCGTGGTTCGCGATCTTTTCGGGCGGGAACAGGTCATCTCGCAGCCGTTCTACGCCAGCGTCAACCTACTCAAGGCCGGCCTCGAGGATTTTTCCTACGAAGCTGGATTCGAGCGCAACAACTTCGGCACCGAGAGCGACGACTACGGTCGAGGCCTGGTGACGGCGACGTACCGCCGCGGTCTGACCGATCAGCTCACCGGCGAAGTTCGCGGCGAGCTCGAGCGCGATCTGGGCGTGGCGGGCGTGTCGGCGGACTACCTCATCAACGAGGTGGGCGTTTTCACCGGGACGATCGCAGCGAGCGGCGGTGGGGGCGCAGGGAGCGGCACGCTCGCCGGCGCCGGTTTCCAGCGGCAGACAGGGCGCTTGAGCGTGTTCGCCCAGGCGCAATGGGCGAGTCCGTCGTTCCGCCAGATCGGAGCTACGCCCGACGATCCGGTGGCGTCGCGCCAGCTGAGCGGCTCGATCGGCTATCAGATGGATCGCTTCGGCAGCGTCGGAGTGACTTACGTCGCGCAAAATTTCCGCACCAAGGACGACATCCACGTGCTTTCGGCGAGCTATTCGCTCGGGCTGGGCTCGTGGGCGTTCGTGAGCTTCTCCGTGGCAAAGACCTATGGCGCACAGGGCGACATTGCGTTGGGCGCGACGCTGAGCATTCCCCTGAGCGATCGCACGCTCGCCGCAGCAGCCTACAACGGCATTCGCTCGTCGAGCGCCGGAAACACCAACGACACGACCTTCACTCTCCAGCGCAACGTTCCGGCCGGCGAAGGCTATGGCTATCGCTTCGTCGCGCATACGAGCGACGACTACGAAGCGAGCGGCACCTGGCAGAACAACGTCGGCACGTACACCCTCGACGCGACGCGCTTCGAGGGTTCCAACGCCGCGCGTCTGAGTGCCGCGGGCGGCATCGGCTATGTCGGCGGCTACGCGTTTGCGAGCCGGCAGATCACCGACAGCTTCGGCGTCGTCAAGGTGGCAGACTATGCCGGCATCGGCATCCTGCAGGACAACCAACCCGTGGGACGCACCGACGCAACGGGTTACGCGGTGCTGCCGCAATTGCGCGCCTACGACATCAATCGTGTCTCGATCGACGAGCGGGACCTTCCGCTCGACGCCCAAGTCGACCGACTCAAGATCGACGCCGTACCCTATTTCCGCAGCGGACTGCTGTTCGACTTCCCCGTGCGGCGCTCGCACGGAGCGACGCTCGTGGTCCTCCTCGATGACGGGGCTCCGATTCCATCGGGCGCGATCGTGCGCGTGGTCGGCCGCGACGAGGAGTTCCCGGTCGCTCTGAAGGGCGAGGCGTATGTCACCGGTCTTTCCGAGAGAAACCACCTGAGCGTATCGTGGAAGGGCCGAAGCTGCGAATTCGAAGCCGCGTTCCCGCAAACGACCGAACCCCTGCCGAGCCTAGGTGTCTTCGCGTGTCACGGGGTGACACGATGAGGTTTCGTCCCTCCGGCCTGCGACCCGTCCTGGCCGCGATGCCTGGACGCCTGCTCTGTGCCGGGCTGCTCGGCTGCGCCGCTCTCGCCACACAAGATGCTCTCGCCGTCTCGTGCAGCGCCTCGACGGTCGGCGTCGCATTCGGAGCTTACGATGTCTTCAGCTCGAGCCCCGTTCCGGGAACGGGGTCGGTCAAAGTGAACTGCTCGCTGACGACTGAGACGCTCGTCAAAGTCAACTATACAATCAGCCTGGCGACGGGGTCGAGCAACAGCTTCGTGCAGCGGACGATGGCGGGCGGTGGCAGCTCGCTCCACTACAACCTTTACACCTCGAACAGCTATTCGACCGTCTGGGGCGATGGCAGCGGCAGCACCGCCACCGTTTCCGGCAGCATGACGCTTATCGTTTTTTTCAGTCCGACCGGCTCCGCCACCGTGACCGTCTACGGGCAGGTACCTGCGCTGCAGGACGTGACCGTCTCGAACTACCAGGACAACGTGACCGTCACGGTCAGCTACTGAAGGAGCGAATCAGAGTGGTCGAACGTTCAGCGCAAGCGGCCAGGCGTAGGTACCCGGCTGAGCGCTCGCAGCGAGGTTGAAACGGTAGGTCAGATCGAGCGGCAGATTCCGGCCGGATTGGCCGCGCTCGATGATCGTACCGCCATCGGGTCCCAGCTCCGCGCTGCCATTGTCGTTGCTCACGCGCACGGAGCGGAAGATCGGCAGGCGCGTGAAGAAATCGATGACGTAACCTGCGGGATTGTTCGAGCTCACGCGGAGCCGCGACCCGATCGGCACGTCGACGTAGCCCTGGGCGATATCCGCTTCGGTGATCGTGATCTGGGCCGGTTGCTGAACCACCTGTCCGACGGCCTGTGCCGGCACGACCGCGCTCACGGCGATCTGCCCGTGCTGTTGCGCTGCATCGACCGAGGGCGCGACCGTCGACACCGCGAGCGTGGAGCACATCGCCGCGAACGTAACTCGGCGCTGAATGCGCAGCGCCCGGCTGACGACGGAGCGTTTCACATAGCCGGCCTGGATCAGCTCCTCGCCCAGCCTCCGGCCACTCTTGCGTTGGCTCGCAAGCGCGGCCTGTAGCTGCTCCTTGGTGATCTGACCCTGGGCGACCAGGATCTCCCCGAGCTTTGGCGGCCGATCGCCGCCGTGCGAGGTGAGGGCTTGCCGGAGCGCCTCCACCGCTGTGGACGGGGCATGCGCGTGGCTGGAAGCCGCATTTTGCGGGCGACGCTGACGTTTATCGTCCATGGAGCCCTTGTCGAACTGCGTTTACGGGAATCGACGCTCCCGGACGCAAGACACGTGCCGGCGGCTCCAACCCGGACGTGCCTCAGTGCCTCACAGTGTACCCCACACCTCCCGCGCGGTCTCGACGACCAGGCGCAGCTTAGCGACCTGTGATTCCCGGGCGATATCGTTGCCGTGGACGGTGCTCGAGAATCCGCATTGCGGCGACAGGCAGAGCC
Organism: Casimicrobiaceae bacterium; assembly: GCA_035501595.1. GTDB lineage: Bacteria > Pseudomonadota > Gammaproteobacteria > Burkholderiales > Casimicrobiaceae > PALSA-1003. The sequence goes on from DATJVX010000020.1 coordinate 91,596, forward strand.
GCTCCAGGGGCACGATGCGAGCCGCCTCGGCGATGCGGCGTTTGAGCGAATCCTTCGACTCGAGCTCGCCGACCTTCGTCGTCACCAGCCCCAGCACGACGATCTTGCCCTTCGGCAGGAAGCGCAGGGGCGAGAAGTCGCCGGAGCGCGCGTCGTCGTACTCCAGGAAATAGGCGTCGACCGCGAGCTCGTTGAAGAGCACTTCGGCCACCGGCTCGTAACCTCCTTCGGCAACCCAGGCGCTGCGGAAATTGCCGCGGCAGAGGTGCGTGCAGATCGTCATCCCCGCCGGACGCTCGGCGATGGCCGCGTTGATCAGGCGCGCATAGCGGCGCGGCAGCTCGTTCGGATCGTCGCCGCGAGCGCGAGCGCCCTCGCGCATCTTGGGGTCGCACAGGTAGGCGAGATTCGTGTCGTCGAGCTGCAGGTAGGTGCAACCCGCCGCCGCGAGCGCCTTGATCTCCGCCCGGTACACCGCGGCCACGTCGGCGAAGAAGGTTTCGAGATCGGGGTAGGCTTCACGGCTGATCGCCTCCCGGCCGCCGCGGAAGTGCAGCATCGTCGGCGACGGAATGCTCACCTTGGGCGTCCTTCGGGTCACCGATTTCAGGTACTCGAAATCCTCGACCTGGATCGGCCGGACGTGCCGCAGCTTGCGCGTGACATGCAGGACCGGCGGGGCGAAGTCCACGTCGCCCTTCGCGCCGTGGAAGTGAGCCGTCAGGCCGCCGCGCGTCTCGACGCCTTCGATCTGCTCCAGAAAGTCGATGTGGAAGTACGTGCGCCGGAATTCGCCGTCGGTGACACCCTGGATGCCGGCGTCCTCCTGCATGCGCACGACCTCGGTGATCGCCTTGTCCTCGACCGCGCGCAGCGCCTGCCGCGTGATGTCTCCCTTGTGGAAACGCTCCCGCGCGGCGAGCAGCTCCGCGGGCCGGAGGAAGCTCCCGACGTGGTCGGAGCGGAACGGGGGTTGGCTGCGCTGGCTCATCGCATCAGACACCCGGGTCCTTGAAGCTCTCGACCTTGTCGAACTCGACGTTGTAGATCTTGCCGTCGACCATCTCGCACTTCCGGATGTAGACGTTCTGGACCACGTCGCGCGTCGCCGGGTCGATCGACATCGGTCCGCGCGGGCTCACCCACGCCATGCCCTTCATCGCCTCGATCAGCCTCTCGCCGTCTGTCGCGCCGTCGGTCTTGGCGAGCGCGGCGTATATGAGATGCATGCCATCGTAGCCTCCCACCGACATGAAGTTCGGCCGCATGCCGTTGTTCGCCTTCATGAACGCTTCGACGTAGGCCCTGTTCTCGGGCGAGGGGTGCGCCGCCGAGTAGTGCTGCGAGGTGATCATGCCGAGCGCCGGCGGCCCGATCGCCTCGAGAATGTCGTCGTCGAGCACGTCGCCGGGACCGATCAGGCTGATGCCCGCCTCCTTGAGCCCCCGCTCGGCGAACTGCTTGAGCACGGCCGTTCCCTGGCCGGAAGGCACGAAGACGAACAGCGCGTCGGGCTTGTCGTCCTTGGCGCGCTGCAGGAACGGGGCGAAGTCGGGATTCTGGAGCGGCGTGCGGATCGATTCGACGATCGTTCCCCCGGCGGCCGTGAAGCGCTTGACGAACGTCTTCTCGGCATCGATGCCCGGGGCGTAGTCGGTCACCAGCGTGACGACCTTCTTCAGGTTGCTCTTTGCCGCCCAGTCGGCGATCGGCGCGGTGTTCTGCGGAATGGTGAATCCGGTGCGCACGATGAACGGCGAGCGCTGGGGGATGATCGACGTCCCGGCGCACATCACCACCATCGGCACCGCGGCCTCCGTGGCGACAGGCGCGGTGGCCAGGGCGAGCGGCGTCAAGCCGAAGCCCGCGAGGATCGCGACCTTCTCCTGCACGACGAGATCCTGGGCGATGCGCTTGGTCGTCTCCGGCGCGAGCCCCGTGTCGTCCTTGACGATGAGCTCGATCTTGCGCCCGGCCACGGTGTCGCCGTTCTGCTGCATATACAGCCGCGCGCCGGCGCTCGTCTGCCTGCCCGTGGAGGCGAAAGGCCCGGTCATCGGCAGGATGAGGCCGATCCTGATCGGGTCGGCGGCCAGCGCGGAACGCGGCAGCCACAACGCGGCCGCGGCCGCGGCGCCGCCCGCGATGAAGCGCCGGCGCGATGAGTAGAACGGGTGACGCATAGGCCTCCTCCAGGCATTTCTTGTTGGTTTGCTCGCCGGCACCCCCGCCACGCCGGCCGCAGCGCAATGCTACTTCATTTCGCACCCGACGTGAGGCTGCCGCCGCCTGCCGCGAGCTTCGCGAGGAGCGGCGCCGGGGTCCAGTATGCCGACCCGAAGCGCTCGCGGAATGCTTCTATGCGCGCGAGCACGTGGTCGAGGCCGACGCGATCGGCGTAGAACAGCGGACCGCCGCGGTGGCGCGGGAATCCGTAGCCGGTGAGCCAGACGGCGTCGACGTCCGACGGTCGCGAGACGACGCCCTCCTCGATGATCCGCGCCGCCTCGTTGACCATTCCGTAGAGGCAGCGCTCGATGATCTCCGCGGCTGGCACGGTGCGCCGCTCGATGCCGCGCGAGCGCGAGTGCTCGATCAGCAGCGTCTCGACCGCGGGATCGGCGAGCGGCGTGCGGCCGCCGGCCTCGTAGCGATACCAGCCGGCGCGCGTCTTCTGTCCCAGCCGGCCCGATTCGACCAGCCGATCGAGGAGCGCGCAGTTGCGTCCCAGCTCGCGCAGCTGCCGACGAAGATTCGCGTTGCGCCAGCCGATGTCGAGACCCGCCAGGTCGCTGACCGCGAGCGGACCCATGGCGAAGCCGAATTCCGTGAACGCGGCGTCGACGTCTCGGGGGCTGGCGCCCTCCTCGAGCATGAACAGGCACTCGCGCGTGCGCTGCACCAGCATGCGGTTGCCGACGAAGCCGTCCTTGCCCTTGCATACGACGCCGACCTTGCGCAGCTTCTTCCCGAGCGCCACGCCGGTCGCCAGCGCGTCCGCCGACGACGCATCGGTGCGGACGATCTCGACGAGCCGCATCACGTTGGCGGGGCTGAAGAAGTGCAGCCCGATCACGTCCTGTGGCCGCCGCGTGAATCCCGCGATCTCCCCGACGTCGAGGTAGGAGGTATTGGTCGCGAGCAGCGCGCCCGGCCGGGCGATCGCGTCCAGGCTCGCGAAGACTTCGCGCTTGACCGCGATGTCCTCGAACACGGCCTCGATCACGACGTCGGCGTCCCGCGCCGCATCGAGGGTCGCGGCGGGTTCGAGCCGCGCGAGGATCGCCGGCACGCCGGCGGCGGGAAGGCGGCCCTTGGCCGCGGCGTCCTCGTAGTGGCCCGCGATGCGCTCCTTCGCTCGCGCGAGCGCTTCCTCCGAGCTCTCGATCAGCGTCACCGACAGGCCGGCGTCGAGGAGCGCGATCGCGATGCCCTGCCCCATCGTCCCCGCGCCGATCACCGCCGCGGCGGTCAGCGGATGCGCGCTGCCGAGCCGTACTTCCGGGCCCGGCTTCGCGGCGCGCCGCTCGGCGAAGAAGGCGTAGCGCAGCGCGGCGGCTTCGACCGTGTCGCGCAGCGCGAGGAAATCCGCGCGCGCGTAGACCACCGCGTCGGCGAAAGGCATGTCGATCGCCCGCCGCACCGCCGCGACGATCTTTTCGGGCGCCGGCTCGAAGCGGCGCTTGCGGGCCTCCGCGGCGTGGCGCTCGAACACCTCCGGCGTCCAATCCGGCGGGGAGAGCGACCCGGTGCGCCGCGGCCCCGCGCCCGCCTCGGCGAGCTCGCGCGCGAAGGAAAGCGCCTCCGCCCGGACGTCGCCGTCCACGACGCGGTCCGCGAAGCCGCCGACGGCGGCGTCACCGATCCGCCTCGGCTTGCCGTCGAGCATCAGCCGGAGCGACGCGTCGAAGCCGATGAGCCGCGGCAGGCGCTGCGTTCCGCCCGCGCCGGGAAGCAGCCCCAGGTTGACCTCGGGCTGACCGACGCGCACCGCCCGCGCCGCGATCCGGTAGTGGCATCCGGCGGCCAGCTCGCAGCCTCCGCCCAACACGCTGCCCTGCAGTGCGACGACGACCGGCTTGGGCGAATCCTCGAAGCGCTGAATCACGTCGGTCAGATGCGGCGGCTGCGGCGCCGACTCGAACTCGCGGATGTCGGCCCCCGCGCAAAACGACGGGCCCGCGGCAGCGAGCACGATCGCGCGCATCCCCTTGTCGGCGATCGCCTCGTCGAGCGCGGCGACGAGCCCGGCACGCACGTCCTTCGACAGGGCGTTGACCGGCGGATGGTCGATCGCGATCAGCGCGACGGGACCATCGCGCGCGAGCGACACGAGCGGAGAGCGATCGGACAAGTTGCCTGCGCTAGCCGAAGCGGACGTACTCGAAGTCGACCGGTTGCGCGTTGATGCCCGTGGCCGGCGGAGCGATCCAGCTCGCGAACCGGCCGGGCTCGACGACGCGCCCCATCAACGAGGCGACGTAGGTGCGGTCCTCTCGGGTCGGCAGCCAAGCGCGCTCGTTGGCGTTCCACTCGTCCTCGCCGACGATGCGCCCGTCGAGCGCGATCCGCGCGCCGGCGAACGAGCCGATGCGGCGGTTGAACGCCTTGTGCGGAAGGACGAGCCGCTCCTCGACGCCGGCCTTCTCCAGCACGCGGTTCCACCGTCCGAGGCCGCCGACGGTGTCCTTGATGTAGCGGTCGCGCAGGCGCTCGTTGAGGGCGTTGAGCGCGGGCACCTCGCGCTCGGCGAGCCGCCCCTCCGCGAGCTCGAGCACGGGGTAGCTCGCGCCGTCGAGGACGTGGTCGTCGGCGATGCGCCCTTCGTCGAACCGGCCCTTGAGCCCCGTGCTGTAGAAGGTCGCGGCGTTCGAGGATACGTCGGCGCCGAACAGGTCGAGCGTGACGCTGTAGTGGAAGTTGAGGTAGCGCTGCAGCGTGGGCAGGTCGATCACGCCGTGCCGGCGAACGTCCGCGGGGTCTCGCAGCCCGTGGCGCGCCATCACCTCCGCCGTGCGCTGGAGGATGCGCGCGACGCCGGACTCGCCGACGAACATGTGGTGCGCCTCCTCGGTCAGCATGAAGCGCGTCGTGCGGGCGAGCGGATCGAAGGCGCTTTCGGCGAGCGCGCAGAGCTGGAACTTGCCGTCGCGATCGGTGAAGAAGGTGAACATGAAGAACGCGAGCCAGTCCGGCGTCCTCTCGTTGAAGGCCCCGAGGATGCGCGGATTGTCCCGATCGCCGGAGCGGCGCTCGAGCAGCGCCTCGGCCTCCTCGCGCCCGTCGCGCCCGAAGTAGCGGTGCAGCAGGTACACCATCGCCCAGAGGTGGCGGCCCTCCTCGACGTTGATCTGGAAGAGGTTGCGCAGGTCGTAGAGCGACGGCGCGGTCGCGCCCAGGTGGCGCTGCTGCTCGACCGACGCGGGCTCGGTGTCCCCCTGCGTGACGATGATGCGCCTCAGGTTGGCGCGATACTCGCCGGGCACGGCCTGCCAGGCCTCTTCACCCTTGTGCGCGCCGAAGTGGATCCTGCGCCCGGGCTCGGCCGGATTGAGGAAGATCCCCCAGCGGTAGTCGGGCATCTTCACGTAGTCGAAATGCGCCCAGCCGTCGCGCTCGACGCTGATCGCGGTGCGCAGATACACGTCGTGACCCGCGGTGCCGTCCGGGCCCATCTCCAGCCACCAGTCGCGGAATCTCGGCTGCCAGTGCTCGAGCGCACGCTGCAGCGCGCGATCGTCGGCGAGCCCGACGTTGTTCGGGATGCGTTGACCGTAGTCGACGCCTCCTGCGGCGCTCATGCGCGTCCCCGCGTCATGTACGCGTCCAGTCGAAGCTCGTCTTGCTGCCGGTGCCGAAGACCTTGAGCGCGCCGCGCTCGCCCACGGCGTTGGGCCGGCTGAAGATCCAGTTCTGCCATGCCGAGAGCCGCCCGAAGATCCGCGTCGCCATGCTCTCTTCGCCACCGAAGCGCAGGTTCTGCTCCATGCCCGTCAGCGCGTCGGGCGAGAACGACGTGCGCTCCTCGAGCGCGATGCGCAGCTCGTCCTCCCAGTCGATCTCGTCCGGCGCGGAGGTGACCAGCCCCAGCTCGAGCGCGCGGGCGGCCGCGAGCGGCTCTCCGAAGCACTTCGCCAGCGCTTCAGCGTGGCCCGGATCCGCGGCGAACCGTTCGGCGAGCCGCGACCGGTCGCGCAGCGTCCGATAGAGGCCGAAGTTCGCCACCGAGAGCGCGATGCTCGGGCCGTCGTCGGCGTCGAGCATATAGCTGCGGTCGGCTGCGAGCGCCAGCTCGAACAGCGTTCCGGCGAAGCATGATCCCCGATCGAGGATCGCGAACATGCTGCGCGAGGACACTTCCAGCCGGTTGAACGTCCGCCGCAGCGCGCCGATCGTCGCGCGCACGAACCAGTCGCGCGACTCGCGGGCGAGGAATGCATCGTGATCGAGCGTCTTGCGCGCATCGCCTTCGGCGCGCAGCAGCCAGGTTCCGATCTCGGCTTCGTTGGTGCGCAGGTTGAGGATCGCATCGTCGAGCTCGCGCGCGAGGCGCAGCGGGTACCAGTCCGCTCCCAGCGCGCGCGCCCCCTCGGCGTTGCCGGGCGGTGCGGCGTCGGGCGCGCGCACGAGCAGGTCGGCGCGCCGCGATGCGCGGTCGATCGCGACCTCGACCGTACGATAGCCATAGCGATCGCGTGCGACGCTGCGCTCGAGCGGCGGCAGCGCGACCCCTCCCGTGCCTGGCGCGCGCCGCAGCTCGGCGGCGACGCTGGCGGCGAGCGCGGCGGCGCGATCGCGCACCGCAGCCTGAAAATCGCCCGGCCGGGCGAGCCCGTCGACCAGCCGCCAGTCGAGCGCGCGCTGGCCGCGCACGCCCTCCGTCGTCGTGCAGAACAGATCCGCGAGGTCGCGCCGGACCTTGCGCTTGTCGGTGAGCCGCGTGAGCCCGCCGGTGCCCGGAAGCACGCCGAGGAGCGGCACCTCGGGCAGGCTCACCGCCGAGGAGCGGTCGTCGATCAGCAGGATCTCGTCGCAGGCCAGCGCGAGCTCGTAGCCGCCGCCGGCGCAGGAACCGTTGACGGCAGCGAGAAAGCGGATGCCGTCATGCGTGCTCGAATCCTCCATGCCGAGACGGGTCTCGTTGGTGAACTTGCAAAAGTTCACCTTCCAGGCGTGGGTGGAGAGCCCGAGCATGTAGATGTTGGCGCCGGAGCAGAACAGCCGCTCCCGCGCACCCGTGATCACCACGCAGTGCACCTGCGGATGCTCGAAGCGGATGCGGTCGAGCGCGTCCGCCAGCTCGATGTCGACACCGAGGTCGTAGGAGTTGAGCTTGAGCCTGTAGCCGGGCCGGATCGCAGCTTCTTCGGCGATGTCCATGGCGAGCGTGGCCACCGCACCGTCGACCGAAAGCCGCCAGTGCCGATACGCGCCGGGATGCGTTTCGAAAGCGACCGCCGCCGGCGGTGCGACCCTTTCCTGAGCCACTGCGGACACCTGTCCTCCACGCGGCGCCGTCGACGCCGCTCTCCGACGATATACTATACGAGGCGGCCAAAAACAACGCCGTGGCCGCCTGCGGAAGCCGGCAGTCGGTCGGCGGCCGGCATCGCGGAAGGAGGATCGATGGAGCTCTCCCGCGCCGATCAAGGCGCGAGCCCGCCGCGGATCGTCTTCCCGCATCGCTACAACGCGGCGCACGACCTGATCGAGCGCAACCTGCGCGCGGGACGGAGCGCGAAGCTCGCCTATGTCGACGACCGGAGTCGCGCGAGCTACGCGGAGCTGGCCGCGCGGGTCGATCGCGCGGGCAATGCACTGCTCTCGCTGGGCCTCGTGCCCGAGCAGCGCCTGCTGCTGGCGCTCCACGATTCGATCGATTTCCCGGCGATGTTCCTCGGCGCGATCAAGGCGGGAATCGTGCCGATCGCCGTCAACACGCTCCTCACGTCACGGGACTACCGCTACATCATCGAGGATAGTCGTGCCAGCGCGCTCGTCGTCTCCGCGCCGCTGCTGCCTGCGTTCGAGCAGGCGTTCGCGGACGGCGGCCCCGCGGCCCTGCGCACGATCGTCGTCTCGGGCGAGGCGAAGCCGCCGCACCGGCAACTCGACGAGCTGCTCGCGGCGGCGCGAGGTTCCCTGCAGCCGGCCCCGACCACCGGCGACGATGCCTGCTTCTGGCTGTACTCGTCGGGCTCGACCGGGGCGCCCAAGGGAACGGTGCACGTCCACTCGAGCATGATCCAGACAGCCGAGCTCTACGCGCGTCCCGTGCTCGGCATCGGCGAGGACGACGTCGTGTTCTCGGCGGCCAAGCTCTTCTTCGCCTACGGTCTCGGCAACGCCCTGTCCTTTCCGCTCTCGGTCGGGGCGACGACCGTGCTGATGGCCGAGCGGCCCACGCCGGCCGCGGTCTTCCAGCGCCTGCTCGAGCATCGTCCGACCATCTTCTACGGCGTGCCGACGCTCTATGCCGCGATGCTGGCGTCGCCGGAATTCCCGGCACGCGAAGCGCTGCGGCTTCGCCGCTGCGTCTCGGCGGGCGAGCCGCTCCCCGCGGACATCGGCCGGCGCTTCCGCGAGCGGACCGGCATCGATATCCTCGACGGCATCGGCTCGACGGAAATGCTGCACATCTTCCTTTCCAACCGGGCGGACGACGTGCGTTACGGCACGACCGGCGTGCCGGTGCCCGGCTACGAGCTGCGCATCGTCGACGAGCATGGACAGGACATCGTCGACGGCGAGCAGGGCGAGCTCCTGATCAAGGGGCCGACCGCGGCGATGACCTACTGGAACAACCGCCCGAAGTCGCGCGCCACCTTCCTGGGCGACTGGACGCGCAGCGGCGACAAGTATCGCCGCGACGAAGGCGGCTACTACGTCTACTGCGGCCGCAACGACGACATGCTCAAGGTCGGCGGCATCTGGGTGTCGCCCGTGGAGGTCGAGGCCGCGATCATCGGCCACCCGTCCGTGCTCGAGGCAGCGGTCGTCGCCTGGCAGGACGCCGACGGGCTGGTCAAGCCCAAGGCCTTCGTCGTGCTTCGGCCTTCGCATGCGGCGAGCGATGCGCTCGCGGGAGAAATCCAGGAGCACGTCAAGGGTCAGCTCGCCCACTACAAGTACCCCCGCCATATCGAGTTCGTCGCCGACCTGCCGAAGACGGCGACCGGCAAGATCCAGCGCTTCAAGCTGCGCTCGGAGGCGTAGCCGTGTAGGATGACGCGGTTTTGCCGATCCGCTCGGGGAGGACGACACATGACAACCAACGAACGTGGGCGACAGCGCCGCCGCATCGTCGGTGCGCTCGGAGCGGCCGGCGTGCTCGGCGCGATCGGAGCGCCCGGGCTGGCGCGAGGACAGGGCGGCAAGGTCAAGGTCGGCTTCATGCTGCCCTATACCGGCACCTACGCGGCGCTGGGCCGGGCGATCGAGAACGGCTTCAAGCTGTATGTCGGCGAGCAGGGCGGAAAGCTCGGCGGCCGCGAGCTCGAGTACGTGACCGTCGACGACGAGTCCGAGCCGGCGAAGGCCGCCGACAACGTCAACAAGCTCATCAAGCGCGACAACGTCGACGTGATCGTCGGCACGGTGCACTCGGGCGTGCAGATGGCGATCGTCAAGGCTGCGCGCGACAACAACACGCTGCTCATCATCCCCAATGCGGGGGTCGACGAGGCGACCGGGCCGCTCTGCGCGCCGAACATCTTCCGCGTTTCGTTCTCCAACTCGCAGCCGGGCCTCGCGATGGGCCTGGTCGCCGCGCTCAAGGGCTACACGACGGCGGCGACGATCACCTGGAAGTACGCCGCCGGCGAGCAGTCGATCGGCGGCTTCAAGGAGACTTTCGAGAAGGGCGGCGGCAAGGTCCTGAAGGAGCTCTACGTCCCGTTTCCCAACGTCGAATTCCAGGCTCTGCTCACCGAGATCGCCTCGCTCAAACCCACCTGCACCTACGCGTTCTTCGCGGGCGGCGGCGCGGTCAAGTTCGTCAAGGACTACGCGGCGGCCGGTCTCAAGGAGAAGGTCCCGCTCCTGGGCGCGGGGTTTCTCACCGACGGCACGCTCGACGCGCAAGGCGCCGCGGCGGACGGCCTGCTCACCACGCTGCACTACGCCGACAATCTCACGACGCCGCGCAACATCGCGTTCCGGCTCGCCTACGCCAAGGCCTACAGCAGCAAGGCCGACGTCTACGCGGTGCAGGGCTACGACTCGGCGCAGCTCCTGGGCATCGGCCTGCGCGCCGTCGGCGGCGACCTGGGGCAGCGCCCCCTGCTGATCCGGGCGATGGCCGCGGCGGAGATCGACAGCCCGCGCGGGAGGATCAGCCTGTCGCCGTCGCACAACGTCGTGCAGGATTTCTACCTGCGCAAGGTCGAGAACGGTGAGAACAAGTCGATCGGGCTCGCCGCGAAGGCGCTCGCGGATCCCGGGCGCGGCTGCTCGATGGGCTGATATTACGTCACGCAGGACGTGACGTAATATCTCGCCGCATTGGACCGGCGCCTTCGACGCCGGTCAATGCGGCGAAATTCTGTGCGGGACGACGCATGGACCTCTCGATCTTCCTCATCCAGGTGCTGAACAGCGTGCAGTACGGGCTCACGCTGTTCCTGGTCGCGAGCGGGCTCACGCTCATCTTCGGCATCATGGGCGTCATCAACCTCGCGCACGGCAGCTTCTACATGCTCGGCGCGTACGCCGCATACACCCTGACCTCGCTGACCGGCAACCTCTTCTTGGCCATCGCCCCGGGCGTGGCGCTCGCAATCGTCTTCGGCTACGTCCTGGAATGGATCTTCGTGAGCTTCCTCTACGAGCGCAGTCATCTCCAGCAAGTGCTTCTCACCTATGGGCTCATCCTCGTGTTCGAGGACCTGCGCAGCCTCGCCGTCGGCGACGACGTGCACGGCGTCGCGGTGCCGGCGGCGCTGTCGGCGTCGATCCCGCTCGGCTCGACGATGACCTACCCCGTCTACAACCTCTGCATCTCCGCCGCCTGCCTCGTCGTCGCGGCGCTGCTGTTCGTGCTGCTGCGCCATACGCGCCTGGGCATGATGATCCGCGCCGGCGCGTCCAACCGCGAGATGGTCCGCTCGCTCGGCATCGACGTCGGCATGCTCTTCCGCATCGTGTTCGCGCTCGGCGTGGCGCTCGCGGCGTTTGCCGGGATGGTCGCCGCCCCAGCGTCGTCGGTGTACCCCGGCATGGGCAACCAGGTGCTCATCCTGTGCTTTGTCGTCGTCGTGATCGGCGGTATCGGCTCGGTCACGGGAGCGCTGGTGGCGGCGCTCCTCATCGGCTTCGTCGACACCTTCGGCAAGGTGTTCCTTCCCGACTACTCGGGAGCGCTGGTCTATCTGCTGATGGCGGTAGTCCTCGTCTGGCGGCCCGCAGGCCTGTTCCGGGAGACGACCGCTTGACCGGCGTGCGCCGCGCTCTCCCCTGGCTCGCGCTCACGCTGCTGGTCGCGCTTCCCGGATTCGCCGGCAAGTTCTACATCGACCTGTTCGCCAAGATCATGATCATGGCGGTGTTCGCCATGAGTCTCGACCTGCTGGTCGGCTTCACCGGGCTCGTGAGCCTCGGCCACGCCGCGTTCTTCGGCCTCGCGGGCTACACGCTGGTGCTCTCGGCGCCCGACAAGTACACGGCGGCGAGCCTCTGGACGTCCCTGCCGCTCGCAGTCGCCGCGAGCACGCTCCTCGCGCTGGCGATCGGCGCGCTCGCGCTGCGCACGCGAGGCGTCTACTTCATCATGGTCACGCTCGCGTTCTCGCAGCTCGTCTACTTCGTCTTCCACGACACCAAGCTTGGCGGCGGCAGCGACGGGGCGTACATCTACGCCAGGCCCAAGGCCCAGCTCGGTCCGTGGACGCCGATCGACCTGGGAGACGGCACGCAGTTCTACTACGTCGTGCTGGCGATCCTCGTCGTTGCGTTCGCGTTTCTCCGGGTCCTCCTCGCGTCGCGCTTCGGCCACGCGCTCTCGGGCATCCGCAGCAACGAGCAGCGCATGCGCGCGCTCGGCTTCGACACCTACGCCTACAAGCTGGCCGCGTTCGCGATCGCCGGCGCGCTGGCCGGCGTCGCCGGCTACTTCGCCGCCATCCAGTTCGGCTTCGTGAACCCCGAGATGCTCTCGTGGCACGAGTCGGCCAACGTCCTGCTGATGGTGATTCTCGGCGGCTCGGGGACCGCGTTCGGAGCGATCGTCGGCGCGTTCGCGTTCATCCTCCTCGAGGACGCGTTCTCGCTCGCCACCCGGCACTGGTTGCTGCTCATGGGCGGCTTCGTGATCGCGGCGGTCATGCTCCTGCCCGGCGGCCTCGCGAGCGCGGGCGAGCGCTGGCGCCACCGGGCAACGGCGAGTAGCGATGGCTGAGACGGCGCTGCTCGCGCGCGGGCTCACGCGCCGCTTCGGCGGGCTCGCCGCCGTCAGGGACGTCTCGCTCGCCCTCAAGCGGGGATCGATCCACGCGCTCATCGGTCCCAACGGGGCCGGGAAGTCGACGCTCGTCAACCTGCTCTCGGGCGAGCTCGCCCCGAGCGAAGGAACGATCCTGCTCGAGGGACGGGCCATCGCCGGGATGCCGCCGTACCGGATCGCGCGCCTCGGCGTCGGCCGGACGTTCCAGCGCAGCAACGTCTTCCGCGACATGACCGCGCTCGAGAACTGCCGGCTCGCCGCGCAGGCGAGGCATCCGCGGAGCTGGGCGCTGCACGAGCGCGCGCAGGCCTGCGGACCGAGCATCGAGGCTGCGTCTCGGGCGCTCGCCGCCGTCGAGCTCGGCCCGCGCGCGAGCGTGATCGCCGCGGCGCTCTCGCACGGCGAGCGGCGCGCGCTCGAGATCGCGATGTGTCTCGCGACCGAGCCGGCGGTGCTGCTGCTGGACGAGCCCCTGGCCGGCATGGGCCCGGAGGAGTCACAGCGCGTGCTCGCGCTCCTGCGCCGGCTCAGGACCGGCCGCGCGATGCTGCTGGTGGAGCACGACATGGACGCGGTGTTCGCGCTCGCCGACGTGATCACCGTGATGGCCGACGGCGTAGTGCTCGCCTCGGGCACGCCGGAGGCCGTGAGGAACGACGCCGCGGTGCGCGAAGCCTATCTCGGCGAAGCGCTGACTGCATGAGCCCATGGACGCACTGATCGACGCGCGCGGCATCCACGCCTACTACGGGTCGAGCCATGTGCTGCGCGGGATCGACTTCCATGTCGGCGGCGGCGAAACCGTCGGCCTGCTCGGTCGCAATGGCATGGGCAAGACGACGCTCATACGCTCGCTGCTCGGCCACGTGAAGCCGCGGCGCGGCGAAGTGCGGGTGCGCGGCGCCGTCGTGACCGGCGCGCGGCCGGAGACGATCGCCAGGCTCGGCGTCGCCTACGTCCCCGAGGGGCGCGGGGTGTTCCCGAACCTGACCGTGCGCGAGAACCTGATGATGGCGTCGCGCCTGGGCACTGCCGGCACGCGCGACTGGACACTCGCGCGCGTGCTCGAGCTTTTTCCCCGTCTGGGCGAGCGGCTGGCGCATCGGGGCGACGCGCTCTCCGGAGGCGAGCAGCAGATGCTCGCGCTCGGCCGCGCGCTGCTCACGCAGCCCGAGGCGCTGCTGCTCGACGAGGCGACCGAGGGCCTGGCGCCGCTCCTGGCGCGCGAGATCTGGCGCGTCATCGAGATGCTCCGCGCCGACGGCGTCGCGACGGTCGTCGTCGACCGCAATGTCGGCGCGGTGCTCGATCACGCCGACCGCTGCGCGCTGCTGGTCAAGGGCGAGATCGTCGCCGATCTTCCCGGCGCTGAGCTTCGGCGACTGCCCGAGCTCCTCCATCGGCACCTCGGCGTCTGAATGGGCACGGTCGACGCCGGCGGCCACCGGCTGGAGTACGCCTGGCACGGCAGAGCGCGATCCGGGGCTTCTCCGCTGGTCATGCTGCACGAGGGACTGGGCTCGCTGTCGCTCTGGCGCGATTTCCCCGTGGAGCTCGCGCGCGCGACGCGCCGCCGCGTTCTCGTCTACTCCCGCTACGGCTACGGACGATCCGATCCGCTGACCGGACCGCGTCAGGTCGACTTCATGCACGTCGAAGCCCTCGAGGTGCTTCCCGAGCTGCTGCGCAAGCTCGGCATCGAGCGTCCGGTCCTGTTCGGGCATAGCGATGGCGGCTCGATCGCCCTCATTCACGCCGCGAAGCATCCCGTCGCCGCCGTGATCGCGCTCGCCCCGCACGTCTTCGTGGAAGCCTACGGGCTCGCGAGCATCGCCGAGACCCGCCGCGCCTATCTCGAGGGCGACCTGCGCGAGCGCCTCGCCCGCCGTCACGCGGACGCCGACAGCGCGTTCTGGGGCTGGAACGACATCTGGCTCGCCCCGGATTTCGTCCGCTGGAACGTCGAAGCGCTGCTCCCTGCCATCGCCTGCCCGGTGCTCGCGATCCAGGGCATCGACGACCGGTACGGCACGATGGAGCAGATCGATCGGATCGGGCGGGGCGTGCCCGACTTCCGCCGCCTCGAGCTCGCCGACTGCGGCCACTCGCCGCACCGCGATCAGCCGGCTGCAGTGCTCGCCGCAGCCGCCGATTTTCTTCGCAGCATTCCAGGCTCAACGGGAACACGACGATGACTCCTCATGCCTCCGGCCCGCTCTCGGGCCTGCGCGTGGTCGAGCTTGCCGGAATCGGTCCGGTGCCGTTCGCGGCGATGCTGCTCTCCGACATGGGCGCCGACGTCGTTCGCGTGGTCCGCCCGGGAGCGCCGGCCCTGAAGCCGCACGACATCGTCGAGCGGGGTCGGCGCGTGATCGAGCTCGATCTCAAGTCCAGCGCCGGGCTCGCCTCGGCGCTCGCGCTCGTCGGGCACGCCGACGTCCTCGTCGAGGGATTCCGGCCCGGCGTGATGGAGCGATTGGGCCTGGGACCCGACGTCGCGCTCGAGCGCAATCCGCGCCTGGTCTACGGGCGCATGACCGGCTGGGGACAGAAGGGCCCGCTCGCGCACGCGGCCGGGCACGACATCGACTACATCGCGCTCGCCGGCGCGCTGCACGCGATCGGGCCGGCGGACGGCGCGCCGGTGCCGCCGCTCAACCTGCTGGGCGACTTCGGAGGCGGCGGCATGTACCTCCTCGTCGGCGTGCTCGCAGCCGTGCTCGAGGCGCGCCGATCGGGCCGCGGCCAGGTCGTCGATTGCGCGATGGTCGACGGCGTAGCGTCGCTGCTGAGCTTCACCTACGCGGCGCTCGCGCGCGGAGAATGGCGCGACGCGCGCGCCCGCAACCTTCTCGACGGCGCCGCGCCGTTCTACTCGACCTATCGCTGTGCCGACGGCGAGTACATCGCGGTCGGCGCGCTCGAGCCGCAGTTCCACGCCGAGCTGCTCGAGCGGCTCGGGCTCGATCCGCAGGCGTTCGCCGATCGCGACGACCCGGCATCGTGGCCGCGCCTGCGGCGCGCGTTCGAGCAGACCTTCGCCCGGCGAACGCGCCAGGAATGGTGCGAGCTCCTCGAAGGGACCGACGCCTGCTTCGCGCCGGTGCTGGGCATGAAGGAGGTCGCGCGGCATCCGCACATGGCTGACCGCGGTGCGATCGTGGCTCTCGACGGCGTCGAATGCCCGGCGCCTGCGCCGCGCTTCTCCCGCACGCCCGGCACGGCCAAACCGGTGCAGGCGGCGCTGCACGACGCGTCCGCGATCGCGCGCGACTGGGTCCGGCGCACGGACTAGCTCAGGCGTCCGCGCTCGCGGCGTCGGGCTCGGCGAGCGCGTACTCGAGCGCCTGGTCGAGGCTCATCGCACCGCCCTCCTGCCATGGCGCATCGAACTCCCGGTCGCCACGGAGCGCGGCACGCGCCGGAGCGACGTGCGAGTCGCGCTCCGCGGGGTGAAGCGGGGCGCCGATATCCGTGAGCTGCGCGCAGGCGGCGACCACGTGCTCGGCATTGTCCAGCACGAGGAGCAGATGCCTGGCCCTGAGGTACTTAACGGGTGCTCGCCGACGCGAATCGCCACCGGAATTCGCAAACCTCGAAAGGGAGATTGCCATGAGCTCGCAGATCGCCAACCTCGGATTGACGGCAAGCCGCTTCGCCAACCCCCTCTCGCCGCGCAGGCAACACCGAAACGAAGCTCGCGAAGGCCCGTCGAGCACGAGCGGCGAGATCGCGACGGGCCTGCTGATCTTCGCGTCGGCCTTCGTGGTCCTGTTCTGGCTGCACGTCCAGTTCGGTGGCCCGCTCGGGTTCGCCGAATAAGCGCTTTGGCCGGGAAGTTGCGACACCGTGCCGGCCGCGCTCGAGGCCGGCACGATTCACAACCGGTGGGTTTGCGCGGGCGAGCGTGCCGACGCCCCTAGAACGACCGCGGGAGCCCGAGGACGTGCTCCGCGATGTAGCTGAAGACGAGATTGGTCGAGATGGGCGCGACGAGATAGAGCCGTGTCTCGCGAAACTTGCGCTCGACGTCGTACTCGGCGGCGAAGCCGAAGCCGCCATGGGTCTGCAGGCAGGCGTTCGCAGCTTCCCACGACGCCTTTGCCGCGAGGTGCTTGGCCATGTTCGCCTCCGCCCCGCAGGGCTCGTCTCGGTCGAACAGATCCGACGCAGCGTATCGCATCAGGCTGGCCGCTTCGACCTCGATGAACGCTTCGGCGATCGGGAACGCCACGCCCTGGTTCCTGCCGATCGGGCGGCCGAACACCACGCGCTCGCCCGCGTACTTCGCCGCGCGCTCGACGAACCAGTAGCCGTCGCCGATGCATTCCGCGGCGATAAGCGTTCGCTCGGCGTTGAGCCCGTCGAGAATGTAGCGGAAGCCCTTGCCTTCCTCGCCGATCAGGTTCTGCGCCGGGACCTCGAGGTTGTCGAAGAACAGCTCGTTGGTCTCGTGGTTGACCATGTTGCGGATCGGCTGCACCGAGAGCCCGTGGCCGACCGCCTCGCGCAGGTCGACGATGAAGATCGACATGCCTTCGGACTTGCGCTTGACCTCCGCGACCGGCGTCGTTCGCGCGAGCAGGATCATGAGATCCGAGTGCTGCACCCGCGAGATCCAGACCTTCTGGCCGTTGACGACGTAGCGGTCGCCCTTGCGCACCGCGGTCGTCTTGAGCTGCGTGGTGTCGGTACCGGTCGTGGGCTCGGTGACGGCCATCGACTGCAGTCGCAGCTCGCCGGCGGCGATGCCCGGAAGGTAGCGCTTCTTCTGCGCCTCCGAGCCGTGCCGCAGCAGCGTGCCCATGTTGTACATCTGGCCGTGGCAAGCGCCGGCGTTGCCGCCCGAACGGTTGATCTCCTCCATGATCACCGAGGCTTCCGACAGGCCGAGCCCCGAGCCGCCGTATTCCTGCGGGATGAGCGCGGCGAGCCAGCCGGCCTTGGTGAGCGCTTCGACGAAGGCTTGCGGGTACGCGCGCTCTTCGTCGATCTTGCGAAAGTAAGCGTCCGGAAACGCGGCGCAAAGCGCGCGCACGGCTTCGCGGATCTCGGGGTGGCGTTCAGGACGCTGCTGCACGGCTCGATGCCGCCGCTCTATCCCGAGGTCTGGATCACTCCACGCCGCTCGAGCTCGCGCAGGATCAGGTCGGCGGCCGCGTCGGCCGAGAGCTGCCCGGTCTCGATCCGCACGTCGGCGTGTTCCGGCACCTCGTAGGGCGAGTCGATGCCGGTAAAGTGCACGAGCTCCCCGCGCCGCGCTTTCTTGTACAGCCCCTTCGGGTCGCGCTCCTCGGCGAGGGCGAGCGGCGCATCGACGAATACTTCGATGAACTCGCCTTCGGCCATCAGTTCGCGCGCCAGGCGGCGCTCGGCCCGGAACGGCGAGATGAACGCGGTGATCACGATGAGCCCCGCGTCCACCATGAGCTTGGACACTTCGGCGATGCGGCGGATATTCTCGACCCGGTCGACGTCCGTGAAACCCAGGTCCTTGGTGAGGCCGTGGCGGACGTTGTCGCCGTCGAGGAGGTACGTGTGCCGTCCCAGCGCGTGCAGCTTCTTCTCCAGCAGGTTGGCGATTGTCGACTTGCCTGCCCCCGAGAGCCCCGTGAACCACAGCAGGCAGGGCTGCTGGCCTTTCAGCTGCGCCCGCGCGGCCTTGTTCACGTCGAGCGCTTGCAGATGGATGTTGTGCGCGCGCCTCAGCGCGAACTCGAGCATCCCGGCGGCCACGGTGTTGTTGCTCAACCGGTCGATCAAGATGAACCCGCCGGTGTCGCGGTTCTCCTTGTAAGGATCGAAAGCGATCGCGCGATCGAGCGAGAGATTGGCGACGCCGATCTCGTTCAAGGCCAGCGTCTTGGCCGCGGCGTGCTCGAGCGAGTTGACGTTGACCTTGTACTTGAGCTCGCCGATCTGGGCGTTGAGCATGCACGCCCCGACCTTGAGCAGGTACGGCCGCCCCGGAAGCATGGGCTCGTCGGCCATCCACACGATCGTGGCCTCGAACTGGTCGGCCACCTCGGCGGGCGCGTCCGCGCGGGAGATGACGTCGCCCCGCGAGATGTCGATCTCGTCGGTCAGCGTGAGCGTGATCGACTGCCCGGCGACCGCGCGGGCGAGGTCGCCGTCGGCGGCCACGATCCGGGCGATGCGGCTCTCGCGCCCGGACGGCTGCACCCGCACTCGCGTGCCCGGCTCGATCTCGCCGCCGGCGATCGTGCCGGCGAAGCCCCGGAAGTTCTGGTTCGGACGATTGACCCATTGCACCGGCAGGCGGAACGCGAGCTTCTGCTGGCGCTCTTCGTCCACGGGCACGCTCTCGAGGTAGCCCATCAGCGTCGGCCCCTTGTGCCAGGGCATGTTCGCGCTCGCCGCCACGACGTTGTCGCCCTTGAGCGCGGAGACCGGGATGAACGTGACGTCGTCGAGGCCGATCCGCCCCGCGAATTCGCGATATTCGGCGGCGATCGCGCGGAACGTGCCTTCGGCGTAGCCCACGAGGTCCATCTTGTTGATCGCGACCACGATGTGGCGGATGCCGAGCAGCGAGACGAGGTAGCTGTGCCGGCGCGTCTGCACCAGGAGTCCCTTCTGCGCGTCGACGATCAGCACCGCGGCGTCCGCGGTCGAGGCGCCCGTGACCATGTTGCGCGTGTACTGCTCGTGCCCGGGCGTATCGGCGACGATGAACTTGCGGGTGTCGGTGGCAAAGAAGCGGTAGGCGACGTCGATGGTGATGCCCTGCTCGCGCTCGGCCGCGAGCCCGTCGAGGAGCAGGGAGAAATCGAGGTGGTCTTCCTTGCCCATCTTCTTCGAGTCGGCCTGCAGCGCCGCGAGCTGATCCTCGAAGAGCAGCTTCGATTCGTAGAGCAGCCGCCCGATGAGCGTGCTCTTGCCGTCGTCGACGCTGCCGCAGGTGATGAAGCGCAGCAGGCTCTTCTGCTCCTGCGCGCGCAGATAGCCGGCGACGTCGACCGCGGCGGGCGCCCGCTCCATCAGAAGTACCCTTCCTGTTTCTTCTTTTCCATCGACGCCGTGGCGTCGTGGTCGATCACGCGCCCCTGTCGCTCGGAGAGCCGCGTGCGCAGCATCTCCTCGATGATCCCGGGCAGCGTGTCGGCGTCGGACTCGATCGCGCCGGTGAGCGGATAGCAGCCCAGCGTGCGGAAGCGCACTTTGCGCATCGCGGGCTTTTCGCCGTCGAGCAGCGGGAGCCGTTCGTCGTCGACCATGATGAGCGTTCCGTCGCGCTCCACGACCGGGCGCTCGAGCGCGAAGTACAGCGGCACGATCGGGATGTTCTCGCGGTAGATGTACTGCCAGACATCGAGCTCGGTCCAGTTCGACAGCGGGAACACGCGCATGCTCTCGCCCTTGTGCTTGCGCGCGTTGTACAGCCGCCACAGCTCCGGTCGCTGGGTCTTCGGGTCCCAGCGATGCTGTGCGGAGCGGAAGGAGAAGACGCGTTCCTTGGCGCGGGACTTCTCCTCGTCGCGCCGCGCACCGCCGAACGCCGCGTCGAAGCCGTACTTGTCCAGCGCCTGGCGCAGCCCCTGGGTCTTCATCACGTCGGTGTGCACGACCGACCCGTGGGTGATCGGGCTCATCTTCATCGCCAGGCCTTCGGGATTGATGTGCACGATCAGTTCCATCCCGACCTCGCTCGCACGTCTGTCGCGGAAGGCGTACATGTCGCGGAACTTCCAGGTCGTGTCGACGTGAAGGAGCGGGAACGGCGGCTTGGCGGGATGGAAGGCCTTGAGCGCAAGGTGCAGCATCACCGAGCTGTCCTTGCCGATGGAGTACAGCATGACGGGGTTGTCGGCCTCGGCGACGACCTCCCGCATGATGTGGATCGCCTCCGCCTCGAGGCGCTGCAGGTGGGTGAGCGGCATATTCAGGGGCCCAATCCTACCTGAGTCCCCGGGTTTCGAGTGCATAATGCGCGTTTCTCCCGCACGTTGAACTGAACAACGAGCGAATCCTTGTCTTCGCCTCCCCCTCTCGTCACGCGGCTGGCAAGGCTTTCCGCCTCGGTGGTGAGCGACGTGCTCGATCACTGCGGCTATCGCGAGCAGTCGATCGCAAGCGCGATCGGAGCGCTCGACCGGAGCGCGAAGATGGCCGGCGTCGCGGTGTGCTTCGAGGGCCTGTCCGAGCCGGCTTCGGAGGGCGCAGCGGCGATCAGCGCCTTCGAGATCGACCGGCGCATGAGCGCGGGCGCGGTGCTGGTGATCGCGATGAACGGGCATCGCGCGAGCGCGGCCGTCGGCGGGCTGATGGGCCTTACCGCGCGCCAGCGCGGCTGCGCGGGCTTCGTGGTCGACGGCGGCGTGCGCGACGCGCCGGAGCTCGTCGAGCTGGGCGTGCCGACGTTCTGCCGCTACGTGACCCCGCTCAACTCGGGCGGGCGCTGGCGGCTCACGCGGGCCGACGCCCCGATCGCGCTCCCCGGCCAGGTCGCGCCCAGCGTCGCCGTCGCGCCGGGCGACCTCGTCATCGGGGACGGCGACGGGCTGATGGTGATCCCGCAGGCGATCGCCGAGGACGTCGTCGCCTGGGCCGAGCGCCTCGCGGAGATCGAGCAGGCGATCGTCGGGCGCATCGAGGCGGGAGCCTCGCGCGAGGCCGCGTTCCGAGACCACCCGCGCTTCAAGCATATTCGGCGGCTCAAGCCGTAGCGCGGGATCCCCTGCGGCTCGATCGATCCCGACTCCTCTATTCCGCTCGCCTGCGCTTCGTCCTAAGCTCTCGCCCATGAACAGCCTCGCCCAAGCCCTCGACCCTCCGGCTGCCGCAGCAACGGAACCCTCCGCCTCGCCCGCCGCCTGGGGAAGCGACGCGATCGCCGACCTGCTGCGCGCGCTCGGCATCGAGTACGTCGCCCTCACGCCGGGCGCGAGCTTCCGCGGGCTTCACGACAGCCTCGTCAATCATCTCGGCAACACGCGACCGGAGATCCTGCTCTGCGTCCACGAGGAGACCGCGGTCGCCGTCGCGCACGGCTACGCGCGCGCCGCGCGGCGGCCGCTCGCCGTGGCGCTGCACGCGAACGTCGGGCTCATGCACGCGACGATGGCGATCTTCAATGCCTGGTGCGATCGCGTGCCGATGCTGCTGCTCGGCGGCGTGGGGCCCGTCGATGCCGTGCAGCGGCGGCCGTGGGTCGACTGGATCCACACCTCGCGCGACCTCGGCGCGCTGGTGCGCGGCTACACCAAATGGGACGACCAGCCTGCTTCGGTCGCCGCCGCGCTGGAATCGATCCTGCGCGGCTGGCGAATCGCGCAGACCGAGCCGCAGGGACCGGTCTACGTGAGCCTCGACGCGGGTCTGCAGGAGGAAGCACTCGCCGCACCGGTGCCGCTGCCGGCGAGCGAGCGATTCCCGGCGGCGCTGCCCGGCGTTCCGGCGCCCGAGGCCGTGCGCGAGACGGCGCGCCTCCTCGAAGGCGCGCGGCGGCCGCTGTTCATGATCGGCCGCGTCTCGGCGGACGCAGCGGCGTTCGAACGCCGGATCGCGCTGGCCGAGCGTCTGGGCGCGCTGGCGATCACCGACATCAAGACCGGGGCGAGCTTCCCGACGCAGCATCCCCTGCATCCGTTCCCGCCGAGCCTGTACGCGACGGGCGGTGCGGCCGAAGCGATCCGCGAGGCCGATGCGATCCTGAGCCTCGACTGGATCGATCTCGGCGGCACGCTGCGCCAGGCCTGCGGCGGCGAGCTGCCGCGCGCGAGGGTCGTGCAGTGCTCGCTCGATCAATACGTCCACAACGGCTGGAACATGGACTACCAGGCCTTGCCGCCGGCCGACATCGCGATGCTGGCGCCGCCCGATGCGCTGGTCGCAGATCTGCTCGCGGCGCTCGGTCCGGGGGGCTCCGCGCCCGCGAAGCCGTGGCTCGCCGCCCGCGCCGAGGCAGCGGTCCCGGCTGCAGCGCCCGCCTCGCGCGAGCGCATGCCGCTCGCCGAGCTCGCGCGGGTGACCACCGAGACACTGGCGAGGCATCGTCCGTCGTATCTGCGCCTGCCGCTCGGCTGGCCCGGCGAATATTGCCGCTTCGCGCACCCGCTCGACTACGTCGGCTTCGACGGCGGAGGCGGCATCGGCTCCGGGCCCGGCATGACGATCGGTGCGGCACTGGCGCTGCGCGGCACGGATCGCCTGCCCGTCGCCGTGCTCGGAGACGGCGACTACCTGATGGGGCTCACTGCGCTCTGGACCGGCGTGCACTACCGCGTGCCGGCGCTGATCGTCGTGGCGAACAACGAATCGTTCTTCAACGACGAGCTGCACCAGGAGCGCATGGCGCGGCTGCGCGGCCGGCCGGTGGAGAACCGCTGGATCGGCATGCGCCTCTCCGACCCGGCGCCCGATCTCGCGGCGCTGGCACGCGCGCAAGGCGCGCGCGGCTACGGTCCCTTGCGCACGGTCGAGGCGCTGGCCGAGGCGCTCGCCGAAGCGATCGCAGCGGTGCGCGGCGGCGAGCTCGTCGTGGTCGATGCGCGGGTCGCGCCGGAATATTCGCGCGCGGTGTCGTCGTCGCTGATGCGCAACGTCCAGAACAAGCCATGAGCGCCGCGCCCGTCGCGGAGAGCGGCGCCGTCGCGACGCTCATTCTGCCTTCGCATCGCAGCCTCTACTACGGCGGCGCATGGCACGCCTCGTCGGGAGGACGCGAGGCGCCCGTGACGAGCCCGTCGACCGGCGAAGCGCTGGGTGTGGCCGTCGACGCGAGCGCCGCCGACGTCGACCGGGCCGTCACGGCGGCACGCAAGGGCTTCGCCGTCTGGCGCGACGTCCCGCCCCAGGAGCGCGCCCGCGCAATCCGGAAGGCCGCGGCGGTTCTCCGCGAGCACGCCGAGGAGCTGGCGCTGATCGAAGCGCTCGACACCGGCAATCCGTTCTCCGCGATGGTCTACGACGTCGGCATCAGCGCCGACTACATGGAGCTCTTCGCCGGGCTGGTGACGGAGATCAAGGGGAGCACGATTCCCATCGGCCCCTCGACGCTCCACTACACGCTGCGCGAGCCGCTCGGCGTCGTGGCTAGGATCGGGGCGTTCAACCACCCGCTGCTCTTCGTCGCGGGCAAGTGCGGCGCGCCGCTCGCCGCAGGCAACGCGCTGATCGTCAAGCCCTCGGACACGACGCCGCTCACGGCGCTGCGGATTGCGGAGCTGTGGGACGGGATCTTTCCCGCGGGCGTGTTCAACATCGTCACCGGCGGCCGCGACGCGGGCGCGGCGCTGACCGCGCACCCCGGCGTGGCCAAGATCGGCTTCATCGGCAGCGTCAACGGCGGACGCGCCGTGATGGGCACGGCCAGCGGGACGCTCAAGCAGCTCACGCTCGAGCTCGGCGGCAAGAACGCGCTCATCGCCTGCGCGGATGCGAACCCTTCCGAGGTCGCGGACGGCGTCGTCCGTGGCATGAACTTCCGCTACGTCACCGGGCAGTCGTGCAACTCGACGAGCCGCGTGTTCCTCCACGACGCGATCCACGATGCGACGCTGCCCGAGATCGTCGATCGCGTCCGCAGGATCAGGGTCGGCCTTCCCACCGAGCGCGACACCGAGATGGGCTGCCTGTCGAGCCAGGCGCAGCTCGACAAGACGCTCGCCTACATCAAGCTCGGCCTGGAGGGCGGCGCCCGGCTCGTCTACGGCGGGAAGCGGTCCGCCGATCCGAGGCTCGCCCGCGGCTTCTTCGTCGAGCCGACGGTCTTCGCCGACGTCACCGACGATATGCGCATCGCCCGCGAGGAGATCTTCGGACCGGTCGTGAGCGTGCTCCGCTGGTCGAACGAAGAAGATCTTCTGGCGCGCGTCAACGCGCTCGACGTGGGGCTCACCTGCTCGATCTGGACGCGCGATCTCGATCGCGCGCACCGCCTCGCGGCGCGCGTCGAGGCGGGCTATGTCTGGGTCAACGGCGCCAGCCAGCACTGGGTGGGCGTGCCTTTCGGCGGGTACAAGCAGTCGGGCATGGGCCGCGAGGAATCGATCGACGAGCTCCTCGCCTGCACGCAGATCAAGACCGTGAACGTGATGTTGTAGCGAGACATGGCACAACGCGGCCGGGCGCGGCGGCGCCACAGCCGGCAGGGAAGGATTCTGCACACTTGAGGAGGAACTCACCATGCAGCGCGTGCTCGTTTGCATCGTCCTTGCGCTCCTGGCGGCCGGCGCCCGGAGCGAGCAGATCGCCGTCGGCAATTACGGCGTGTCGGCCAACGGGATGCCCTTCGGCGTCGCGCTCGCCAAGGGCTACTTCAAGGAGGAGGGGCTCGACATCACGGGCCTCATCTCCTCTGCCGGCGGCGGCACCTCGCTGCGCAACATGCTGGCCGGCGGCGGCGTGCCGTATGGCGAGGTCAATCCGGGCGTCGTCGTCAACGCCATCCTGCAGGGCGCGGACCTGCGGATCGTCAGCGACAACGTCCTCACGGTCGCCGAGTTCGTCTGGGCCGTGAAGCCCGATTCGCCGATCAAGTCGATCAAGGATTTCAAGGGCAGGAAGATCGGCTATACCAATCCGCGCTCGACCAGCCAGGCACTGGCGCGCATGCTGCTGCAGGCCGGCGGCTACACGGAGGCCGACGCCGAGCTGGTCAAGACCGGCGGCTTCGGCGAGGGCATCGCCGCGCTCGAATCCGGCCAGATCGACATCGCCCCGATCACGGAGCCGCTGTGGTCGAAGGTGAAGGGCAAGTTCCGGGCGGTGGTCGTGGCCAACGATGTCCTGCCTCCGCTCGACAATGTCGTGGGCGTCGCCACCGTCGAGATGATGGAGAAGCGCGGCGACTTCATCCGGGCGGTGATCCGCGCCCGGCGCAAGGCGGTGCTGTTCATGAAGGAGCATCCCGACGAGGCCGCCGAGATCGTGGCCAAGCAGTACAACCTCGAGCCCGAGGTCGCGCGCAGCGCGGTGCGCAATCTCACCGCCAGCACGACGCAGGGCGTCCCCTACTGGGGCGAAGGCGAGATCCATCTTGAAGGCCTGAAGCGCATGATCGAGGCGCAGCGCTCGGTGGGCGCGATCACCGGCGACGTCGATTACAGCAAGATCATCGACACGCGCTTCCTTCCGGACGATCTGAAGAAGATCCGGTGACGCCCGCCGTCCAACGCCGCCACCGGACGCGCGGGCGCAATGCGTAGCGTTGTCCCCGCGAAAACGGGGATCCAGCGGCTTTCGCACCGACGACGCCGGGTTCCCGCCTGCGCGGGAACGACATCAGCGTGACCGCCCCGCAGGTCGCGCTCTCCGGCGTCGGCAAGACGTTCCTGGCCGGCCGTCCGCCGGCACCGCTGCACGCGCTCGGACCGGTCGACCTCGAGCTGCGGCACGGCGAGTTCTTCGCCGTCGTCGGCCCTTCGGGCTGCGGCAAGTCGACCCTGCTCGAGGTGATCGCGGGCCTGACGCCGGTGAGCGAGGGCCGCGTCGAGTTCGAGGGTCGCGGGATCGCGGGTGAAGCGCCCGACGGCATCGGCGTC
Source organism: Casimicrobiaceae bacterium (assembly GCA_035501595.1). GTDB lineage: Bacteria > Pseudomonadota > Gammaproteobacteria > Burkholderiales > Casimicrobiaceae > PALSA-1003. The sequence continues at coordinate 117,540 of DATJVX010000020.1, forward strand.
GTCTTCCAGGAAGACGCGTCGTTCGCCTGGCTGAACGTGGCCGACAACGTCGCCTTCGGCCTGCGCCGCCTTCGTCTCGGCCGCGCCGAGGCCGACGATCGCGTGCGCAGGGTTCTGCAGCTCGTCGGGCTCGCCGACTTCGCGACCGCGTACCCGGCGCAGCTGTCCGGCGGCATGCGCCAGCGGGTGTGCATCGCGCGCACGCTGGTGATGGAGCCGCGGCTGATCCTGCTCGACGAACCGTTCGGCGCGCTCGACCAGCAGACGCGGCTGCTGATGGGCGACGAGCTCCTGCGGCTCTGGAGGCAGACCGGGGCGACCGTGTTCCTCATCACCCACGCGCTCGACGAGGCCGCAATGCTCGCCGATCGCATCGGGGTGATGTCGGCGCGCCCCGGGCAGCTGATCGACGTCATCGAGACCGGCTGGGCGCGCGAACGCGACAGCCGCATCGTGGAGCGCCCCGAGTTCGGCGCCATCACGGCGCGGCTCTGGAAGACGCTGCGCGAAGAGTCGCTCAAGACGATCGGCCGCAGCTGCGCCGGAGGCCACGCGCCGTGAGCCGCGTCGGCTGGTACCGCCTCGCGATCGTGCTCGCCGCGCTGGCGGCGCTCGAGGCCCTGTCGCTGAGCGGCGTCATCGACAGGATCACGATGCAGGCGCCGCATCTCATTGTCCGCGACTTCTTCCGCCTCATCGTCTCAGGACGGATGAACGCGGCGATCGTCAAGACGCTGCGCAACACGCTGCTCGCGCTCAGCCTCGCGCTGAGCGTCGGCGTCGTCGCCGGCGTCCTGCTGCATCGCGCGAGAGGCCTGCGCGAGACGCTCGACCCTCTCTTCGCGACCTACTACGCGGTGCCGGTGTTCGCCTTCTACCCGTTCTTCATCGTCGTGTTCGGGCTGGGCGATCTCCCGCAGATCCTGATCGGCTTCATGCTCGGCGTCGTGGCGATGATCGTGAACACGCTGAACGGGCTCGACCGTGTGCCGGCCGTGCTGCTCAAGACCGCGCGGAGCCTCAAGCTGTCGGCAGCCCAAACGGCGCTTCGCGTCACGCTTCCGGCCGCCGCGCCGTACATCGTCACCGGCGTCAAGCTCGCCGTCGCCTACGCCTTCATCGGGGTCATCGGCTCCGAGTTCATCCTGTCGCGCGGCGGCATCGGCTACGAGATCAGCTTCTCCTACACCAACTTCGACAACGCGACGATGTACCCGCTGATCGTGCTCATCCTGCTCGCCTCGATCGCGATCAACGCGGGACTGTCGCGCTGGGAGTTGAGCCTCCTCGAGCGCAGGGGCCTGCGATGAGCGCGCGCTGGCGCGGATGGCGCAACGCGCTGCTGCTGATCGCCGCGCTGCTCGCGATCTGGCAGGCGCTCTATGGCTGGGTCGGGGAAGCGGCGCTCGCCTCGCCGCTCGCTACGCTGCGCTACACCGTCCGCATGATCTCGAGCGAGGACTTCGCAGGCCACGTCTACGACACGATGCGCGCCTTCGCGATCGCCTTCGCCTTCTCGGTGGCGATCGGCCTCGCCACGGGCTTCTGGCTCGGCTTTCAGCGCGTCGCCGGCGACACGCTCGAGCCGATGGTGGTAGCGGTCTACGCGGTCCCGAAGCTCACGCTCTATCCGATCCTGCTGCTCGCCTTCGGGCTGGGCCTGTCCGCGAAGGTGGCGTTCGGCGTGATCCACGGCGTCATCCCCATCATCGTGTTCACCCTCTCCGCCGTGCGCAATACCAAGCCGATCCTCCTCAAGACCGGGCGCGTGCTCGGGCTCAGCCCCGGCGAGATGGTGCGCTGGATTCTGTTTCCGGCGGCGGTGCCGGAGATCTTCACCGGGCTTCGCGTCGGCTTCTCGCTGACCCTCATCGGCACGCTGCTGGCCGAGATGTTCGCCTCGCAACGCGGGCTGGGCTATCTGCTCATGACCGGCATCGGGCTGCACAACGTCGAGGAGATCCTCTCCGTGACGCTGCTGATCGTCGTGTTCGCCGCCGTCGTGAGCGTCCTGCTGCTGCGCATCGACCACCGCCTGCACCGCGGCGCGGCGAGCGGCGCGTGAACCTCGCGCGGCTCAGGCGGGGACCGCGAGCTCGTGATTGACGATGAAGTAATCCGGCGGCGGCGGCCCCCAGACGTAGAACGAGTCCGCCGGCGGATGGTCGCCGGCTCTCCATTCGACGTCGGCGGGAATGAAATCGATGCCAGCCGAGTACTCGGCGAAGCTGCCCCAGGGATCGCGCACGTAGCGGAAATAGTTCGAGCCGATCACATGGCGGCCGACGCCCCAGCCTTCGCTGTAGCCCTGCGCCGACATCTGCTCCATGCCCATTCCGACCTGATCGATGCCGGCGACCACCCAGCTCGAATGGTGCAGGCCCGGTCCCCCGGACTTGGCGAAAGCGAGCATGTGATGGTCGCTCGCATGCGCGCCGTGGAGAAAGGCGATGAGGTCTGCGGAGGTGTCAGAAAGACGCAGGCCCAGGGCGTCGCAGTAGAAGCGCGCGGAACGCTGCACGTCGCTGCAGAAGAGCAGCACGTGCGAGAGGCGCCGCGGCCGAACCTGGGGCGCCTTGGAGCGGCTCGGCGCCGCGGCCGTCCCGGGCCGGGCGACCTGCGCTTCCATCGCGTCCATCGCGTCGGGCGAGACCTTGCCGGCGACCACCACCTGGACCGCCGTGCCGTCCGGATCGCGCAGCCACAGCCCCTCTTCCTCGGCGAGCGCGTGAGGCTTGATCCCGGTCGCGCCGGCCTTCTCGGCGCGCAGCCGCAGCGGCTCCAGATCCTCGGGGTACGCCGCGAAGCTCAGGTACTGGAGCTTCTTCGTGCCGGGAGCGCGATGGATCGATCCCCAGCGATGCGGGTGGCCGAAGGTGTAGAGATCGAGGCGCTCGCCCTCGCGCCGCACGTCGAGACCGAACGCGGCGTAGAAGCGCTGCGCGGCGTGCAGGTCGGGAACCGTGAAGACGAAGCGATGCAGCGAATGGACCGCGGTGACCCCTGCCCGCCGCTGCAGGGAAACGGGAGCTCGCTCCATGGTGCCTCCTCCGGCGCCGGATCGACAGGTTCCTATTATGAATGCTTATCCACCCGCCGCCAAAGGCCGGGGCTCGAGCACGGGGCTTTCAGTGCGCCGCCGCGGCCTCCGGCGGCACGTGCACGCGCTTTGCAGGCCTCGCGAGCCACACCACGCCGATCAGGAACAGGAAGAGGATCGCGGAGACGTAGAAAAGGTCGTTTGCCGCCAGCATGTAGGCCTGCTGATCGATCATGCGCTCGAGCATCGCGCGGCTCTGCTCGGGCGAGAGTCCGCTCGACTGCAGCGTCGTGAGCATGTGGGCGGAAGAGAAATCGTACGGGGTTATGTGCTCGGCAAGCTGCGCGTGATGCAGGGCGGCACGGCGGTCCCACAGCGTCGTCACGATGGACGTGCCGAAGGCACCCGCGGTGATGCGCGAGAAGTTGTACAGCCCCGACGCCGAGGGGATCTGCTCCTGCGGCAGGCCCGAGAGGCTCAGGGTCACCAGCGGGATGAAGAAGATCGCGACGCCGATGCCCTGGATGATCGTCGGCATGAGCAGCGTGGCGAGGTCCGCCTGGGTGTTGAACTGCGAGCGCATCCACAGTACCAGCGCGAAGACGAGGAACGACCCGGTCGCGAAGACGCGCGGATCGACGCGGTCGACCGTGCGCCCGACGAAGGGCGTAAGCAGGATCGCGAGCGCGCCGACCGGCGCCAGTACCCAGCCCGCCATGGTCGCCGTATAGCCCTGATACTGCTGCAGCCAGAGCGGCAGCAGCACGACGTTGCCGAAGAACGCCGCGTAGGCTAACGACATCGCCAGCGTGCTCGTCCAGTAGTTGCGCCGGGCGAACAGCCGCAGATCCACGACCGGATGCCGGTCGGTCAGCTCCCAGATCACGAACAGGACGAAGCCGACGACCGCCACCAGCGCGAGCGCCACGATCTGGCCCGACGCGAACCAGTCGAGCTCCTTGCCGCGGTCGAGCATGATCTGCAGCGCGCCGACCCACACGATGATCAGCGCGAGCCCCACGCCGTCGACGGGCAGGCGTGCGGTCGCCGTCTCCCGCGCGCGATACACCGCCCAGGTCACCGCTGCGGCCGCCAGTCCTACCGGAATGTTGATGTAGAAGATCCAGGGCCAGGAGATGTTGTCGGTGATCCAGCCGCCGAGGACCGGGCCCACGACCGGCGCTACGAGCGTCGTCATGCCCCAGATCGCGAGCGCTATACCGGCCTTGCGTTTCGGGAAGCTCGCCAGCAGCAGCGACTGCGACAGCGGGATCATCGGCCCGGCCACCGCGCCCTGAACGACCCGGAAGACGATCAGAAAACCGATCGTCGGCGCGAGCGCGCAGAGAAACGAAGCAAGCACGAACAGGAGCGTGGAGGCGAGGAAGAGCCTCACCTGGCCGTAGCGCATCGTGAGCCAGCCGGTGAGCGGCAGCGAGATCGCGTTGGCCACCGCGAAGGAGGTGATGACCCACGTGCCCTGGTCGGGCGAGACCGCGAGGTCCCCCGCGATCGCCGGGATCGAGACGTTGGCGATCGACGTGTCGAGCACGTTCATGAACGTCGCGAGCGACAGCGCGATGCTGCCGAGCGCGAGCACGCCGCCGGAGAGAGGCGGCGGCCCCGGACGAGCACCCTCGGACGCGGCCATCGGCCTTCTAGAGCGGGCCGGCGTGCGCCGATGCCGCAGCTGCGGCGGCGTTGGCGCGATTCGCGCGAGCGAGGCGCGCGTCGCGGGCGCCTTCGCGCACGCGGGACTGCGCCAGCGGGCTCGACGCCCCTTCGTTGGCCGCGATGATCGCCTTCACCCGCTGGTCGGCGGTCTCGTCGAGTCGCCGAAACACCTCGGTCGCGAGCGTCGGCCGGCTGGCGGCCACCTGCGGCAGGCGGTCGCCCCGGCGGTCATGGGTATCGACGTCGACCTGCATCGACAGCCCTACCTGCAGCGGGTGCGCGGCGAGCTCGTCGCGGTCGAGCGCGATCCGCACAGGAACGCGCTGCACGATCTTGATCCAGTTGCCGGTCGCGTTCTGCGCGGGCAGGACGGCGAAGGCGGCGCCCGTTCCCGCCCCGAAGCCGGCGATCCTTCCGTGGTAGGTCACCTTCCCGCCGTAGAGGTCCGCGGTGAGGCTGACCGGCTGGCCGAGCCGCATCGTGGCGAGCTGCGCCTCCTTGAAATTGGCATCGACCCAGACTTCGTCGAGCGGCACGATCGCCATCAGCGGCGCGCCCGGGCCGACGCGCTGGCCGAGCTGCACCGCCCGCTTCGCGACGAAACCGGCGACGGGGGCCGGGAGCGTCGTGCGCGCGAACGCGAGATATGCGTTGCGCCAGTGCGCCGCAGCGTTGCGCACGTCGGGGTGGTCCTCGATGGTCGTGCGATCGACCCGGGCGCGATTCGCCACGAGCTGCTGCTCGGCAGCCTGGAGCGCGGACGTCGCGCTGTCGACCGCGTCGCGCGCGTGCTGCAGCTCCTCCTTGGAAATCGCTCCGGAGCCCGCCAGGTGCTCGCGCCGCGCGAGATCCTGGGTGGTGCGATCGAGCTCCGAGCGCCTCATGGCCACGGTCGCTTCGCCCTGACCGGAGGTCGCGTACAGGCCGCGCACCTCGCGCACCGTGCGCGCGAGCTGCGCCTCCGCTTCGTCCAGCGCCACTTTCGCATCCGCCTGGTCGAGCTGCACCAGGGTCTGGCCCGCGGTGACGAATTGCGTGTCGTCGGCGTCGATCGCGACGACCGTGCCGGAAATCTGCGGCGTGATCTGCACGACGTTGCCGCTGACGTAGGCATCGTCGGTCGACTCGCTGTATCGCAGCACGAGCGCCCAGTACGCTCCGTAGGCCGCGCCGGCGAGTACGAACACCGCGGCGGCGATGACCAGCCAGCGCTTGCGCTTCGCTCTCTGGGGCGCGGTTTCAGGGGCGCTCGAAGTGGGGGCGGTTGTTTGCTTGTCTTGAGGCATGACTCTTCCTTCGATGACTGTGGTTCACTCGACAGGCACGATCAGGATCGATGTCGAGGCGACCTGGGCCAGCGTCATGCCGACCTCGGCGGCGAACTCCCTTGCCGATGTTCCCAGTAGAGCCGGCGCCTCGCGGGCGGCCACCAGCTCCACGGCGATCACCGCGGCAAAAGCGATGATCGTCAATAGGATCGGCGCCCACAGGCGACGTATACCGCCACCCACCGACGCGCCGCAACCCGCAAGAAGCGGTTCCCTCGTCACTCTTTTGGTCCCTGGCATCGCGATTCCGTTCAGAGCATTCATTGCGGCGCTCCTTCGCGATGCGCGGGCGCGGCCCGGCGGCGGTAAAGCCACAACGCCAGCGCGATCAACGTTCCACCCGGCAGCACCAGCTCGAGCGCGAAATACGGCCCGATCTCCTTGAGCTGCTCAACCAACCACTGCAACCATGCCTTCATCGCTACGCTTTCCCTTCTTCCTCTTATCGTTTTGGACCTTTCTCTGCCCGGGCTGTCGATGCCTAGGCAACAATTAACACAAAATTTTTTCAGTCGTTCGCGATCATTCGCTCCAGCAATTCCTCGAGTTGCCTCACCTCGCCCGCGGTGAAGCCTCGCAGTCGCTCGTTGAGCACGCGCGCGGCGCACTCGGTGAGCTTCGGGTAGACCGCGGCCCCCGCCTCGGTCAGGGCCAGCCGCATTACCCGTCGGTCCTCCGCGCACGGGACTCGCCGCACAAGCCCCTTCTTTTCCAGCCGGTCGAGCATTCGAGTCATCGCCCCGGGGTCGTACGAGACGCTGCGGCACAGGCCCGACGCGGAGTTCACGCCGTTCGCCAGGTTGAGGATGATCACGTATTGTGCCGCGGTGATGCCCAGAGGCTCGAGCTCGGATTCGAGCGCTTCGAACAGCTTCATCTTCACTCGCCCGAGGAGCCCGCCCACGCTCCGCTTGGGATCGTAGGCCTTGGCGTCGTAGATTTCGACGCGTTCCGGCATTGCGACGGTTTCGTCCACTCTTGTATTATATTGCCTAAGCAGTAATTGTCAAGGCCTGCTTAGGGACTAATTCCGCAAGCGATTGTTTCATATTATCTTCTCCAGATAGCCTCGCGCCGGAGCCAACGGGAGCTCCGGGCCAATCGGGTGAGGACACGAGCCGCCCCGGCTGCGCCAGAGCGCTCGTCCCCGAGTCGGTTCGATCGCTCGGCCCCGCGGCTGTGATCGACAAAACGGGGCCGCAATGCCGCATGGCACGCTTGGTGCTTCGATACGCTCCGAAGACGACAAAGGCAAACCCGTCGAAAGGCGGCGACGTAAAGCTTCCGGTCTAAGGGACACCGAGGGACTCGTCCTACGATAGCGGGGCTGCCGAATATGCCGGCCAGCGGCCGGGTGCGCTGCAGCACCCGTCGCAGGTTGCATCGTCGCGCCATTCCTTCCGAGCGGGCTTCCTTTTCGTCGCGAATCGCCGCAGAACGGCGGTGTTTCGCAACTTGGCATCGGAGATCGGAGATGCGATCGAGCGCTGGTGGCTGCCTTGAAGCCCGCGAACGCCGCGGCTGCGCGCGGGCTCGCGGCATCACGCCTTCGCCCTCGTCGCGACAACCATGACCCGCATCGCCCGCCTCGTCGAGCGGCTCTCGCTGCGGCAGCGCTTTCTCGTCGGGCCGCTGCTGGGGCTCGCGCTCCTTAGCGCGCTGGCGGTCGCCTTCAGCTACGAGCTCCAGCACGCGACCAGGCTGCTCAAGCGCCTCGACGGCGGCGACGTGGCCGCCTACGACCGCTATTCGGAGGTCTTCGTCAAGCTGTCCGACCAGCACATGGCCCTGCTCGACCTGCTGCATGGCGCACAGCGCGTCGACGAGGAGCTCTATGACGCTGAAAAGCAGCGCCTCGACCGGATCTACCAGGCGGTGAGCGACCTGGAGCGCACGCTGCCCGCAGTGGCGGCCGCGCCCGAAGCCACGGAGCGGCTTGCCGCCCGCCGCCGGTCGCTCCTGCTGAGCACGGTCGAATATCGCAACGCCGCGAGCTCGGCGGTCACCATGACTGCGATCAGCCTCTCGCTGCGCCGGGAGCAGATCGCGAGGCTCAACGAGACCTTCGCGGCGATGGAGCACGCCTTCGCGGGCTTCCTTCAGGCGGAGCGCGTGGAGCTGCGCTCCGAAGTCTCCGCGCAGATCGGCTACGGCGAAGCGAGCGGCGCCGTGATCATGATCGGCGGGGTGTCGGCGGCGCTGCTTCTGGTCGCGCTGGCCCTCGGGCTGGCCAAGCTCCTTTCGCGCTCGCTCGAGACGCAGATCGAGGCGCTCACCGAGCTCGGCGCGCGCGCCGGCACCCGCGTCCCGATCGAGGGCAGCAACGAGATCGAGCGGATCGCCCACGCGATCGCCGCCTTCCGCCAGTCGTTGCTCCGCCTTCAGGACAGCGAGCGGGCGCTCAGCACGAGCAACGCCTCGCTCACCGAGGCGCTGCAGGAGGTGCGGCAGGCGCAGACGCAGCTCGAGCAGCGCGTCAACGCCCGGACGCGCGAGCTGCGCGCGGCGAACGAGGAGCTCTCCTCCGAGGTCGTGCAGCGGCGCGAGGCCGAGCGGCACCTGCGCATCTACGCCGAGGTGATCCGCCGCACCGGCGAGGCGGTCGCCATCACCGACGACTCGGGCACGCTCATCGAGGTCAACCCCGCCTATGAGGACGCGCTGGGCCGCCCGCGCGAGGAGCTGATCGGGACTCGCCTCTACCCGATCGAGCCCGGCGGCGAAAACGAAGCGCTCCATCGGGAGCTGTGGCGCGCGGTCGAGGCCAACGGCCACTGGACGGGCGAGGTGCTCGGCTGCCGCGGCAACGGCGAGACCTTCCCCTCCTGGGTGCTGATCAACACGCTGCGCGACGACTCCGGCGCGCCGACGCACTACGTGTGCGTGTCGCGGGATATCACCGCGCTCAAGCGCAGCGAGGAGCAGCTCCAGCGTCTCGCGTTCTACGACGGGCTGACCCGCCTGCCGAACCGGGCGCTGTTCAACGATCGGCTGCGCGTCGCGCTGGCGGGCGCCGAGCGGCAGCGCGACCTGATCGCGGTCATGTATCTCGACCTCGACGGCTTCAAGGAGGTGAACGACACGCTCGGCCACGCCGCCGGCGACGGCGTGCTGATAGAGATCGGCGAGCGGATCGGGCGCTGCATCCGCGCGTCGGATACGCTGGCGCGAACGGGCGGCGACGAGTTCACGATCCTGCTCGCCCGCGCGGGCTCGACCTCCGACGTCACGCTCATCGCCGAGCGCATCGTCGAGGCCGTCGCGATGCCGATTCAGGCGGGCGGCCAGACGGTCAAGGTGGGCACCAGCATCGGCATCAGCTTCTATCCGAACGACGGCGTCGACGCCGAGACGCTGCAGATGAAGGCCGACCTCGCCATGTACAAGGCGAAGAAGGCGGGCCGCGGGCAGTACCGCGTGTTCGAAGGCGAGAGTGCCGCGCGAGGCAAGGAGCGCTTCTCGCTCACCGCCGAGCTGGAGGCGGCGATCGCGGGCGACCAGTTCGTCGTCTTCTATCAGCCGATCGTCAACGCCAGCAGCGGCCGCGTCGAGCGAGCGGAGGCGCTGCTGCGCTGGCGCAAGCCGGGCCACGGCCTCACGCTGCCCGAAACGTTTCTCCCTCACGCCGAACAGTGCGGCCTCGTTCGCAAGATCGACGCCTGGGTTCTCGAGCGCGCATGCAGCGACGCGCGCAAGTGGCTCGGCGAGAATTGCGGCCCGAGCCTGTGCGTGAATCTCTCGGCGGTCTCGCTGCAACAGCCGAACGTAGTAAAGACGGTCGCCGGAGTGCTCGAGCGAACCGGGCTCGCGCCGCGGCTGCTGACGCTCGAAGTGACCGAGAGCGCGCTGCTGCGCGATCCGCATGCTGCGCGCGACACGCTCGAGGCCATCGACGCGCTGGGCGTGGGCCTGGCCCTCGACGACTTCGGAACGGGCCATTCCTCGCTGAGCTATCTCGCGCGGTTCCCGCTCGACTGTATCAAGCTCGATCTCGCCCTGGTCGACGGCATCGGCAAGGACGCGGCCAGCGAGCAGTTGATCCGGACGCTGCTCGCGCTCGCCGAGAGGCTCAAGCTGCGCATCGTCGCCGAGGGCGTGGAGCACGAGGATCAGCAGCAATTCCTTTCCGCGCTCGGCTGCGAGCTCATGCAGGGCTATCGCTTCGTGCGGCCGATGCCGGGCGACATGCTCCCCGACTGGCTCGCTTCGAACGGGCAATCCTGGCTGCTCAAGACCAAGCGCTCGCAGGGCTCCGGGGCGAACGGCGCCCGCGGTCCCTAGCCATGCGCGTCAGCCCGGCCTGCCGTCGAGTCGTGGCCCGGTGAGCGCGCGCCAATACCGCACGGCGTAGATCGCGTACGCCGCGCACCAGAGCACGGCCGCCAGCTCGACCGTGGCGGCATAGCGAACGGGAAGCGCCAGCGGACCGAACACGCGAACCGCCGCGGCAGCCAGCACGAGCACGAAGCACGCGACCTCGAAGCCATCGGCGCGCAGGTCCCGGCCCGTGTGCCCACGTGCGGTGCGCGTCATCATGCCGAGGGTGAGCGCGCCGATGGCGCCCAGGGTCAGCGCATGCGTCGGCAGCGACGCCGGAACAAGCCCCGCTTCGGCCGGCGCGCGCAGCGCGAGGTGCACGGGGATCCACGCGTAGCCCGCGTGCAGGATCCAGACGAGCGGCGCGCGGCGGCTGCGCCCGGGCGCCCAGAGCGCCAGCCTCGCGGCGTGCGCAAGGGCCGCGACGGCGAGCAAGGCAACGAGCGCGGTTCCCTCGAGCCCCAGCGCGTCGGCCGCGAGCACGGCCAGCGTTGCGCCGAGGACCAGCTTCTCGAGGCTCGGCAGCCTTCGGGCGTTCGCGCCGGGCACGGCGTTGTTCGTGAACATGGGGACGACGCGTCCGGCCATGACGGTCATCACGAACAGCACGACGTCGAGCGCGATGCGGATCCCCAGCCACCCGGGGAGATCGAGCACGGCGAGCTGCACGAGGTGCACCGCGAGCACCGCGCAGGCGAGGACGACGATCAGTGCGATGAAGAAATAGTTGCGCCGGTTGCCGGCGCGGACCAGGGGCACGCCGATGCCGGCGGCGACGGCGAGCGGGAATGCTGTGTTGGCGACCGCCGAAGCCCAGCCCAGCGGCGTCACGACGAGGATCCTGCCGGCGATCCACAGCAGGGCGATCAGCGCGAGCAACGCTCCGGTGGGAGTCGGTCGGCCGGTCCAGTTGCGAACGGCGGTGAAGAGGAAGCCGGTGACGACCGCCATCGTGAAGCCGAAGAGCATCTCGTGCGCGTGCCAAAGCGGCCCGGGCAGATACGGCGCGCGCAGCCAGCCGGCGTACTGCGCGGTCCACAGCGCGATCGAGAGCGCCGCAAAGATGCTCGCGAGCAGGTAGAAGGGCCGGAAGCCCAGGCGCAGGAGCGCGAGGCCGCCGGCGCCTGCCTTGGGTTCCGGCGCACGGCGCCCGAGCGGCATCGGCGCAGCGACCTTCGAGGCGCCGGAAGCGAGCGTCACCGCAGGACGCGAATCACTGCGAGATGCAGCCCCGGAAGCGCGACGCGGCGCTCGAGCTCCGCTGCGGCGGCCTCCGGCGCCTGGACGCGCGCATCGAGAGCGAACGAGAACGCGGGCGGCGCGACCGAGGCCTGCACCGTCCCCCGGCGGACGCCTCTGACGCGCTCCGCGGTGCGGCGGATGCGCTCGCTCGCGCGCTGCGCGTCGACGGGGCCGTCGATCTCCCCGAACACGACCAGCTCGCCCCGCGCCGCCGCGCCGGTCACGATCGCGTGATCGTAGGTGGCGGCCACCTTGTCCTCGATGCAGGCGCCGCAGGCGAGCGCCAGGCCCGACACTGCGGCGAGCGCGACCGCGACGATGCCTTTCTGCAAGCGAATCATCGCGTCCTCCCGGTTCACTTCTTCTTCGCCGCTTCGGGGAGCGTCGCCCCGGGCGGCGAGCCGGACAGCGTCTGGTTCGGCGCGAGCGCCGTGCCGGGCGCGGCAGGCTGCGGCTGCTCCTTGCCCTGCGGCCTCAGGTTCGCATCGACCCACTTGAAGTATGCGACGAACTCGCGCATCTCCTCGTCGGAGAGGTTCTGGTTCGGCATCGGCAGCTTGTACTTCTCGAGCATGGCCTTCGCATCCGCGTCCGTCTGCAGCATCTTTTCGGGCGACTTGAGCCACTTGCCGAGCCAGGCGTCGTTGCGGCGCTTGGTCACACCGTAGAGATCCGGGCCGAGCTTGTCGCCCCCCGCGATCGAATGGCAGGCGAGGCACTTCGACTCGAACGAGAGTTTGCCCTTGACCGCTGCCGGGTCGGCGGGCGCCGAGGTGGCCGGGATGTTGTGATGCTCGGTGTCGCTCACGCCCTGCGTCCCCGCGACGATCACACCGATCGCACCCTGCGAGGCGTTGGCGAAATGGTGATCGACCATGACGTAGTTGCCCGCCTCGGGGATCACGAACTCCACGATCGCGCTGTTCGAAGAGCCGAGCAGCACCGTCTGCGCTCCGCGAAGCTGGTTGTCGGGATTGCCCTCCAGCCAGACCCGGTCGAAGATCGTGCCGACCACGTGGAAGCTCGAAGTGTTCGACGGGCCGATGTTGAGGACGAACAGACGGACGCGCTCCCCGGGCTTCGCCGGCAGGGGCTTGTCGACGAAGCCGTTATAGCGGCCGTTGAAGACCGTGTAGGTCGGCGCCTTGCTGCGCACGCGGTCGCCGTCGAGCACGTACAGCGGCACGCCGTCGATCTTGCGCTTCTGCGGATCGAGCCTGGTGTAGAACTCGCTCTGGACGACCGCGTACTCCCGGTCGACCTTGGTCGGATAGCCGCCGCGGGGCTCGACGATCACCATCCCGTACATCCCCGAAGCGATGTGCTCCAGCACCATCGGCGTGCCGCAGTGGTACATATACACGCCGGGATAGTTGGGCGTGAACTCGAAGCTGATCGTCTGGCCCGGCGCGATCGACCGGTACTTGTCGGTGGGCGAGACCATCGCGGCGTGGAAGTCCATCGAGTGCATCATCGGCGCGGCGATGACCTGCAGGCCGGGCGCGTGCTCGTCGCTGCGATTGGTCATCGAGAACTTGACCCGGTCTCCGACCCGCACGCGGACCACCGGCCCGGGCACTTGGTCGCCGAAGGTCCAGGCGCTGAACTTCACGCCCGGCGCGATTTCGATCACCTTGTGCGTCGTGTCGAGCCGGATCTCCTTCACTGCACCGGGCGCGAGGGGCTTGACGGCGGCGTCCATGCTGAGCGCGTCGCCCGCCGCGAAGGGCCCGGTATGCCGCTCCATGCTGAGCGTCGCGGGCCCCGGCTTGAAATCCATCTTCGCGATGTCGTAGGGGTCGGCGGCCGCGACGGCGGCTGCCTTGTCCAGCGGCGGCGCCGAGGCCTTGGGCGCTTCGGCGGCCTTGTCGCAGCCGGCGAGCAGGAGCGCCGCGGCGATGGCCGCCGCGGCCGGGATGCCGCGCGCTCCAATGCGCGCTGCTGAGCGTTTTTCGTTCGCGTTCACAGCCTTCTCCCTTCTTCGCTTGCCTGAATTCCTGAATTCGAGAGCGTCGTTGCGCTTTCGCGCCGAGGAGCGTCAACCGCAGGCCCCCGTGTGGCCGCAGGATGTGCAGAAGTCGCAACCGTCCATGCGGATCATCGTCTTGTTGCCGCATTCGGGACATTTCCTGCCGGCGAGCAGCTTGAGCTCCGTGGCCGCCTTCTGCTCGGCTTCGGGCACCGACAGGATGCCGACGTGCGCGACCGGGTAGCCGTCTTCCGTGAGGATGCCGAGCATCGCGTAGCGGTGGATCATGAGCCGCGCCAGGTAGGCGATGGTCGACGGCCAGGTCTGCGCCTTGGCCGATCCGGGAATGCGCGCCATGAACGAGCCGTTGGGTTCGCCGTAGTTGAGAAGCTTCCTGAGCTTCATGCCGATCCATGCCGGGTCGTACACCCGCATGTCGAGCGATAACGCCTTGCACAAGCCGTCGAGCACGCGCGGGTACTCGCCGGAGAGCCACATCGAGTAGGGACGGCGCTGGCCGTCCGGCATCACCAGCTCCTTCAGGAACAGCACGAAGTCGTCGCCGGTGCTGTGATTGACGACATCGACGGTCCAGGACAGGGTCCCGTCCGGCCCCGCTTTCGGCTCCTTCAGGCCGATCAGCGCGTCCATCACCGGGGTGGCGCCCGCGCGGCCGGCGTCGAACGCGCCGAGCTCGGTGCAGCGATAGCGCACGAGCTTCGCGAATCCCGAAACGAGGCTCGGCACGCGCAGCTTCCCGCCGTTCGGCGGCATCGCCATGTCGAAGGCATCGTCGCCGCTCGCCTTCTCCAGCGCGGAGAGCTTCATATCGAGCCAGCGGCGGTCTTCCGCGCGCATGTCCATCGACAGCGTCTTGGCGATCGCGCCCAGGCCTCGCGGCTGCTCGCCGCCGTTGACCCAGACCTCGAAGGGGTAGGCCTGACCGCCGTCGATGTGGCCGACGAACACCGCGAAGTCGCCGAGCGGATGGCGCACCGCGTAGGTCCAGGACGGGTTGCCGTTCGGAAGCTCCGGGCGGCCGGGCCAGCGCAGGCTCGCGAGCGGCGGCCGCGGCGCCTTGTCGAGGCGGATGCGCCGGTCGGGATCGGTGACGAAATCCGCAGGCGCGACCGACTGCGGCGAGACTTCGAGCACCGAGCCGACGACGCTGTTGGGGCGATACGTGGTCAGCCCCTTGAGACCGCTCTTCCACGCTTCGAGGTACAGGTCCTCGAACTCCGCGAACGGATAGTCTTCCGGCACGTTGACCGTCTTGCTGATCGCCGTGTCGACGAAGGGCTGCACCGCGGCGCTCATGCGCATGTGGTCGAGAGCGCTCATCTCCAGCGCGGTCACGAAGTATGCGGGGAGCGTCGCGCAGCGCCGTCCTCCGACGTCCTCCCAGACGCTGCCCGGCGCGCGGTCGGATGCCGCGGCCGCGGGCAGGACGCTGACGCCGTCGTCGATCCCGCGGAGGTGCTTGAAGAGCCGATAGGCGTGATCCTCGACGCGATACTCGCGCCGCGATTCGTCGGCCATGCGCTTCTTGCGGGTGTAGGTCCAGCTGAACGCCGGCTCGATGCCGTTGGACGCGTTGTCGGCGAAGGCCAGAGAAATCGTCCCGGTCGGAGCGATCGCGGTGAGATGGCTGTTGCGGATCCCGTGCTTGCGGATCCTCGCCTTGATCTCATCCGGAAGCCGCGAGGCGAAGCGCGGCGGCGCGAGGTAGCTCTCCGCGTCGAACGCCGGGAACGGCCCCTTCTCCACCGCCAGCTCGACCGAAGCGAGATATGCCGCATCGCGCATCTCGCGCGCGACGGCCGCGGCCATGTCCCGCCCTTCCCGACTGTCGTAGCGCAGCGCAAGCATCAGCAGCGCGTCGCCCAGGCCCGTGAATCCAAGGCCGATGCGGCGCTTGGCCGCGGCTTCCCGCGCCTGCTCCGGCAGCGGCCACACCGTCGCGTCGAGAACGTTGTCGAGCATCCGCACGGCGACGGAGACGATGGCGCGAAAGGCGGCGAAATCGAAGCGGGCGTCGATCGTGAACGGCGAAGCGACGAAGCGGGTGAGGTCGACGCTGCCCAGATCGCAGCAGCCGTACGGCGGTAGCGGCTCTTCCCCGCAGGGGTTGGTCGCCTCGATCGATTCGCAGTAGGACAGGTTGTTCTCGCGATTGACCTGATCGATGAATACGACGCCCGGCTCGGCGTGGTCGTAGGTGCTGGCCATGATCTGATGCCACAGCTGCGCCGCGCGCAGCTTGCGATAGACCCACAGCCCGTCGTGCCGTCGGTAGGCGCCTGCCTCGACCAGCTCGGGAGCCGGCGGGGCGCGATGCACGAGCTCCCACTCGCCGTCGGAGACGACGGCATGCATGAAAGCGTCGGTCACCGAGACCGACAGATTGAAGTTCGCGAATGCTCCCTGGTCCTTGGCGTGAACGAAGGCCTCGACGTCGGGATGGTCGCAGCGCAGCACCGCCATCTGCGCGCCGCGCCGCGCGCCGGCCGATTCGACCGTCTCGCAGGATTCGTCGAAGACCCGCATGTAGGAAAGCGGGCCGCTCGCCCGGCTCTGCGTGCCGCGGACGTACGCCCCCTTGGGCCGGATGCGCGAGAAGTCGTAGCCCACGCCGCCTCCTCGGCGCATCGTCTCCGCGGCCTGGTTGAGCGCCGCGTAGATGCCTACCTCACCAGCATCGTCGGAGATGCTGTCGCCGACCGGTTGCACGAAGCAGTTGATGAGCGTCGCCTTGAGGTCGGTGCCGGCGGCGGAATTGATGCGGCCGCCGAGGATGAAGCCGCCGGCCTGCGCATCGTAGAAGGCTTCCTCCAGCGTCTCGCGGCGAGCCACCGGCTCTACCGCCGCCAGCGCGCGCGCCACGCGCTGCCGCACTTCCGCGACGCTGCGCTCCGCGCCCTTCGCGTATTTCTCCAGCAGGATGTCTTCGGAGATGGCCTGGGGCGGCAGTGCCGCAAGCGGTGAAGTCTTGGCGATATCGTTCGGATGCATGGCTTGAAGTCCGTCGCTGCCGAGAGCGTCATGGATGCCGCGGCGGAATCGCGGCGCTCGAAGTCCGCGGGCGCAGCGGTTGCGCGGCCTCGCGCAGCAGTACCTTTGCCAGCGCGCGGCGGTTGCGACCCAGGTCCTCCAGCGTGTAGCTGTCGAGCACGGCGTAGAACGCATCCGCCGCCTGGGCGAGGACCCCGTGGAGCCTGCATACCGGTGAGATGACGCAGGTGTTGCGCGCGGCATTGAAGCACTCCGCCACGACCGGAGGCCCTTCGATCGTGCGCACCACCTTGCCGATGCCAATCTTTTCGGGAGCGACCGCGAGCTCCAGGCCACCACCCTTGCCGCGGGTGTTGACGAGCAGCCCTTCTCGCCCGAGCAGGTGCACCACCTTCATGAGATGGTTTTCCGAAATGCCGAAGGTTCGCGCGATCTCGCCGATCGTGGCCCGCCTGCCCGGCGTGGCGGCGAGAAAGATCAGAACCCGGAGGCTGTACTCGGTGAAGCTCGTCAGACGCATGCTGTTCGAGGGGCTCACGATAGATGTATTTTATATGCCTCTTTGCGAGATGCAATCGCCGGACGCGTTTCGAAGCCCCCTGTACACAGGTATCCGCTGCTTTCTTGATTCAGATCAAGAGGCATGCCGGCAGCAGCGCCGCGAGCGAGCGCGCCGCCAGCCGGTCGCGGAGATCCGAGTCGTTCTCAGGCAGTCGCGGGGACGGCCTGCGAGACGGGCCGCCGCGGGAGCGCCGCTCTCGCGGTGAAGAGCGGGCTTCGACGATTCGGCGCAGAGGCGTACCGCCGGAGGAACGACGCGACGATACGCTCCGCCTTGCGCGGCGCGCCGCGGAGCTCTTCGCGGATCGCGTCGTGGAGGCTGCCGTCGCGCCAAGCGTCGAAAGCGACGGGATTGATGTACGACTTCCGGCAGACCGCCGGCGTATTGCGGAGGCCGGCGGCGACCTCCCTGACCGCCTCGGCGATGCGGGCGCTCGCCGCGCGCTCGCTCGGCGGCTCCGGCAGCGGCGTCGAGCGCATGATCTCGATGGCGTGCAGCGTCGCGTTCCAGGTCCGGAAGTCCTTCGCCGTGAAGTCGTCCCCCATGGCTTCCTTCAGGTAAGCATTGACCTGATCCGAATCGATCGGCCGCGTTTCGCCTGCGTCGTCGACATACTGGAATAGCGGCTGCCCGGGCAGCTCGTGACAACGGCGCACCAGCCGCGCCAGCCGCCTGTCGCCGACCGCGATCTCGTGCTCCGCGCCGCCTTTGCCGGCGAAGCGCAGCAGCAGCCTGCCGTCTCCCCCGAACGACGCGTGACGATTCCTGAGCGTGGTCAGGCCGTAGCTCGCATTGGCGCGCGCGTATTCGACGTTGCCGATGCGCACGCGAGTGGCGTCGAGGAGGCAGACCACGATCGCCAGCACCTTCTCCCGCGGCATGCCCCGACGGGCGAGATCGCGCCGCAGGCGCCGACGCAGCCGCGGCAGCGCTTCGGCGAACGCCGGCATGCGATCGAACTTCTGTCCGTCGCGGAAGACGCGCCAGCGAGGGTGGTAGCGGTACTGCTTGCGCCCACGGGCATCGCGCCCCGTCGCCTGCAAGTGACCGCGCGCGTCGCCGCAGATCCATACGTCCTCGTACGCGGGCGGAATAGCCAGGCGCGCGATGCGCTCGAGCTCGGCCGTGGCGGCGACGCGGCGGCCATCGGGCGACCGGTAGTCGAAGCGGTCGCCGCGTCGCACCCGCCGGAGGCCGGGCGATGCGTCGGAAACGTAGACCAGTCCGGCGGCTGCCGCGCTGGCGGGCGAATGCAGGGTGGATGCGAACGGTCGCGGCATGCTGCCAGTCGTCTCGGTCCGCGCAGAGCTGCGATGCTTGAAGCGCCGCGCATGGAATCGCTTCGCATTCTCGGCGAGGCGGTAAGCCCGCTGCCATCAGCCGCGCGCTGTTTGTGGAGTGGGAACGCGGGGCCGTCGGCCTAGGACGCTGCCTTACGCGGCCGTCGTCCGCGTCGCTGTCCGCGCTTCCGCCGGCGCTCCGATGGGCGAAGCCGCAGCCTCACGGCCGTGCGCGACCGCTTTCGAGTGACACGTCTGGGACCGCGCTCCTACGAGCGAATCAGACGCCTGCCGATTGTTGACGCTCCGGCGTACGCGGAGAATCGCCCTCCGAGAAGGTAGCAGACGTCGCCGACGCCGCGGACCGAAGAAACACGCGAAAGCGCACCTCTCGCCCCGATGCGGGCGAAGGCGCGCACCGCCGGCTGGAGGCTTACCAGGAGAACGGGATGCGCCTAATACTTTTCATCATCGTCATTCTGCTGCTGCTCGGAGCGCTGCCGACATGGGGCTACAGCTCTGGGTGGGGGTACTACCCCGCCGGAGGCCTCGGCCTGCTGCTGATCGTGCTGGTCGTGCTGGCAGTGGCAGGGATCCTATGAAGGCGAGCGGCGCCGTCTCGACGACGCACGCCGCGCTTCGCGATCCGAACGACCCGCAATTCACGAAAACGGCGATCGCGCTCTCCGGCGCAGCCGCTGCTCTACCCCGCAACCACCTCTAGAGGACTTCGATGAAAGCTACGACGAAAAGCATGCTCTGCGCCCTGGCGATCGGCGCCGTTGCCATCAGCGCCAACGCCGCGACGCCAGCCGAGAAGCAGCACAAGGCCGACTACAATGCCGCAGTCGATCGCGCCAATGCCGATTACAAGGCCGCGAAGCAGGCCTGCGACGCCAGGACCGGCAACGACAAGGATGTCTGCATGCAGCAGGCGAAGGCCGACCGCGACAAGGCCAAGGCCGACGCGAAGGCTCAGCTCAAGTCCAGGGATGCCGTGGCCGACGCGCGCGACACCAGGATGGAAGCTCAGTATAAGGTCGCGAAGGAAAAGTGCGACGCGCTGAGCGGTGACGCCAAGGACAACTGCGTGAAGCAGGCCAAGGTGCAGTACGGCCAATAACGCAGGCTGCTGCAAGCCGCGGTCGAGCCGAAGGCGCTGGCGCCGTCTCGCGACGGCCCAGCGCCTTTTTGCGGCGGTCGGCCGCCGCGGCGTCCCTTTAGTGCTTCAATCCGTCCGGCAGCCCGTCGAGCAGGTCGCGCAGGTCGTCCGCGTGCTCCTCCTCCTGCGCCAGAATCTCTTCGATCATAGTCCGTGACGTGGGGTCGAAGGGGGCGAAGTACGCCACCAGCTCCCGATAGGTTTCGATCGCGATACGCTCGGCCACCAGGTTCTCCTTGATCATCTGCCCCAGATTTTCGGTCGGCACGTACTCGGTATGGCTGCGGGACAGGAGACCGTCCGGCGACATGTTCGGCGTACCGCCGAGCTGCACGATGCGCTGCGAGAGTCGATCGGCATGCGCCTGCTCCTCGTTTGCGTGCTCGAGGAATTCGTCGGCGACCGGGCCTGCGTGAATGCCCTTGGCGACGAAATAGTGCAGCTTGTAGCGCAGTACGCAGACGATCTCCGTGGCCAGGGCATCGTTGAGAACCTTCACAACGGTCGCCGCATCGCCACCATACGAAGATGTGACGGGGCCTTCCTCGATGTGCTGGCGAGCGCGGGCACGCAACGTCTTGACGTCGGTGAGAAACGATTTCCTTGCCATGTGAGCTCCTCTGGGCGGTGGGATTCGTGGAGGCTTGATTCGGCCGGCAAGGCGCTGCGATCGAGCGCGTCCGGCGGCAAGTGACAATAGCCGTCGGCTTCGCTGCACGGTATCAGCGCGCCTCTGATTTTCGCGTAGGAGCGCCGGCAGCCCCGCGCCCGGGCGTTGCGAGCTGTTCCTACAGCCCCCTGGTGCCCGTCCTACGAGAAAATCCGTGCGCCGCCGATTGTTGCGAATGCAGGCAGGGCCGATCCTAGAGGCGGCTCGTTCCCGTTCCGGGGCGGGCGTCCAATCTCGATGAAAGGAATCGTCATGTGGCGGAAAACACTGTTCGTTCTCATGTCGCTGCTTTCCCTCGCGCTGACCGCCTGCAACACCGTGGAAGGTGCGGGACGCGACGTATCCGCAGCGGGTCGCGGCGTCACGGATGCGGCGCGGGACGCGAAGCCGTACTGAGCATTTCGCATTTCGCCGCGTGCCGCGTCGCAAGCTTGGTCGCGACGGGCTCGCGAGTCAGGCGAGCCGTCACGGTCGGTCCGACCGTCGACGGCTCGGTTCGTTTCGCCGCAGGTTTCACGAACTGCACGCGTGCCGCAGGGACGGCGAAACCTGCAGCGTCCGCGGCGTGCGACGTGGGGGCGCGGTCCGGTCACTTCGCAGCGGACCTCTTCGTTTCTTCCCGGATCCCGGCGACGTCGTCTTTGGAGACGGCGCTGGCGTGATTGCCCCACGCGTTGCGAATGTAGGTCGCGAGGTCCGCGAGCTCGGCGTCGGTCAGCTTCCATCCGAACGCCGGCATCGCAAGGCCGGTGGGCTTGTCCTTGGTCGCGACGACGCGGGCCCCGTCGACCATGGCCTCGACCACCGTTCCTGGTTCCCTGGCCCGCACGGCGGCGCTGCCCCTGAGCGGCGGGAAGACCCCGGCAACACCTTCGCCGTTCTCGAGATGGCAGCCCGTGCAGTCGTCTGCGTACAGCGCCTCGCCGTGAGACATCGCCGCCTTGTCGACGCTGGATGACGCGGTGCGGGATGCGCCGCGCCTGTCGGGCAGATCCTTCAGATAGGTGGCGATCGCATCAAGATCGGCCTCGGCCAAATACTGCGTGGAGTTGGCAACGACCTCCGCCATCGGCCCTCCCGCGGCGGCCTGGACGGTCGAGCCGGTTTTCAGATATTCGACGATGTCCTGCGGCGACCATGCGCCCAGCCCGTCGGTGAGGTTGCCGTCCAGGCTCATCGCGTACCAATGCTCCCCGTAACCGCCCTGGAGACGTTCGCTTTTCTTGGGCCCGCCGAGAGCGCTCTTCGGCGTGTGGCACGCCCCGCAATGGCCCAGGCCCTCGACGAGATACGCCCCGCGATTCCACGCCGCGGACTTGCTCGCGTCGGGCTCGTAGACACCCTCTTCGAAGTAGAGCGCGTTCCACGCCGCCATCCCGAGGCGCACCGAGAGCGGCCAGGGGAGCTCCGGCGGCTTGTCGTCCTGCCTGACCGCCGGCAGCACGTCGAGATACGACTTGATGGCGCGCACGTCGTCAGCGGTGAGCTTGGTGTACCAGGGATACGGAAACGCCGGATAGTAGCGCCTGCCGTCGGGACCTCGGCCCGAGTGCATGGCCCGGTATAAGTCCTCATCCGTCCACTGGCCGATGCCGGTGTCCCGGTCGGGCGTGATATTGGTCGAATAGACGGTCCCGAAGGGCGTCGGGATCGCGCGTCCGCCGGCGAAGGGCTGCCCGCCGTCGGCGGTATGGCAAGCGGCACAGTCGCCCGCCTGCACCAGGTATCGGCCCCGCTCGATGGTCGTGAACGTTGCGCCCTGCGCCAGCACGGCGGAAGCGCTCATGCTCAATGCTGAGCCCAGCGCGACGACCGCGCCGCGCTTCCACCGCGGCCGTCTCGCCCGGCTCGCTCGCGTCATGCCTGCACCAGCGGGCCCGGCTGCTTGAGGTACATCTGCTTGATCGCGTCGACGGCCCAGTACGCGAGGGCGCCGACGGTTCCGGTCGGGTTGTAGCCGGCGTTCTGCGGGAACACGGAGGAACCCATCACGAACAGGTTGGGCACGTCCCAGGACTGCAGATACCGGTTGACGACGCTGGTCCTGCGATCGGCGCCCATCACCGCGCCGCCCGTGTTGTGCGTCGTCTCGTAGGGCACGATCGAATAGTGCCCCTGGCGATAGTTGACCTTGATCGACTTCGGTTTCATCGCCTTGGCGATCAGCACGGCCTTGTCGGTGAGAAATTTCGACATCCGCAGCTCGTTATCGTGGAAATCGAAGGTCATCCGCAGCAGCGGATTGCCGTAGGCATCGCGGTAGGTGGGGTCGAGATCGAGGTAGGCGTCGCGGTAGCTCATCACGCTGCCGTGGGTCGCGATCGACGCGCTGCGCAGATAGCTCTCGTGGATAGCCTTCTTCCATGCCGAGCCCCACTTGGGCGTCCCCTCGGGCACTCCCCGCTGCTGCAGGATGGGGCGGCCGCCGGTCGTCCAGAGCGCGATGTAGCCGCCGCCCACGAAGCCTTCGCGGCCGTGATCGAAATTGTCGCCGTTGAATTCGTCGATCGCCTGTCCCAGCGCGCCGGCGCCCATGAACGGGTTCATGACCTCGTCGGTGAAAACGTCGACCGAGGAAGTGATCTGGTAGGCGTAGTTGCGGCCCACGACGCCTTGGCCCGTCCCGGGGTCGTACGGCCGGCCGATCTTCGATAGCAGCAGCAGGTGCACGTTATGCTGCGCGAACGCGCACAGGATCACGAGCTCCGCCGGCTGCTCGAACTCCCGCCCCTGGATGTCAACGTAGGTTACGCCTGTCGCGCGCTTGCCCGTCCGGTCGAGGTTGATGCGCGTCACGTCGCACAACGTGCGATAGGAGAAGTTGCCCTTCTTGAGCAGCACCGGAAGGATAGTCGACTGTGGCGACGACTTGGAGTAGTTGCCGCAGGCAAACCACTCGCAGAATCCGCAGTAGGTGCACTCGCCCATCTGCACGCCGTAGGGGTTCTTGTAGGGCCGTGACGTATTGGCGGCTGGACATGGGAAGGGCTTGAAGCCGGCTTCCTTGGCGGCCTGATCGAACTTGACCGTGGCGGCGCTGCGCTTGAGGGGCGGCAGCGGGAAGTCGCGCTTGCGCGCGCCCTCGAACGGATTCCCGCCGTCCTGGATCCTGCCTTCGAGGTTGCCGGCCTTGCCGGAGACCCCGATCAGGTACTCCCATTTGTCGTAATAAGGCTCGAGCTCCTGGTAGGTCACCCCCCAATCCTGGATGGTCATGTCTGCGGGGATGACCTTCCTGCCGTAGCGCTGCTCGATGTTGCTGCGCTGCTTGAAGTCGGTCGGCAGGAAGCGCCAGTTCTGGCCGTTCCAGTGCACGCCGGCCCCGCCGACGCCCGAGCCGGGATTGAACGACCCGAGATGCCGCATCGGCAGCGCAGCCTGGTCCATCGAGTTGCGAAACGTGAGCGTCTCGCGCGCCGGCTCCTCGAAGATCGCCTTGCGCACCGCGTACTTGAGCTCGTCCTGGATGTGCGTCGTGGCGAAGTCCGGATCGGTATCGCGAAATCGGCCGCGCTCGATCGCCAGCACTTCAAGTCCCGCGTCGGTCAGCTCCTGGGCGAGAACCGATGCGGTCCAGCCGAAGCCGACCAGCACGACGTCGACCGGCTTCAGTCGCGTCGTCATGGGTCAGTCCTTCTCCATCGGCGGCAGGCCTTGGCGACCCGCGAGCCCTACGGTCGGCAGCGCATAGGGCTTCCCATACTGCTCGATCTCGTTGACGTAGTTGTAGCGCGGTCCCGGGAAGCCCACGAGCTTCCAGCCGATGAAGCCGCGATTGCCGCCGTAGACGGGATCCGCGAAGAAACCCTCGTTGGTGTTCTGCAGCAGCATGTCGAAGAACAGCTTCGCGGGCGCTTCGGGCAGATCGATCTCGCCCTTCTCCAGTCCGTGCAGGACCTTGTCCTGATCGGCGGCCGCGAGCTCGGCGAAGCTCTTCTTGAACGTCCGCAGACAATAGCGGTCGGCGTCGCCGATCCCGGCGCGATAGAGCTGCGCGGGCGAGAGGCGGAGCTGGTAGCCCTGCTGCTCGGTTCCCTTCTTCCACGGTCCCTGCATGTACCAGGACTCGCCGCGACCGAAGGGGCCGGCCAGCTGCTGATCGATGAAGAAGGTGACGCCCGCCTCCCTGGCGCCCGGGCCGAGCTCGTCGGCGGGGATCAGGCGCCCCACCGCGGCATCGACGAAGGCGATCTCGGCCTGCGTCAGATACGAAAACCGGTCAGGTTTTATCGGCGGTGGCAGGAGCGAGCCCCTGCGCCCAAGCGCCTCCGACGGTGCGAACCAAGAAACGACCGCGGCCGATCCCGCAGCGGCGGCGGTGCGGAGAATGTCTCTTCGGGTGACTTTGCTCATGCTGCGGCTGATCGGACGAAAGACCGGATCAGACACCGGGCGTTGATGCCGCTGATACGAAGCATCATGCGTGCCAAGGTCGGGCCATCGTATCGTATTACGATATAACTGCCCGCCGCCAGCGAGGCTGGAGGCGGCGGAGCACCGGCGCTCGCTCGGCAGAAGAATGTACGCGCATTTTTTACACGCACCCAAACAATCGTACCGTCGGCAATCGCGGCGTCTCGAACCGGGAGCGACGGGAACCCGCGCGCGCAATGTCGGCCCTTTCCTCCGACAGCGCAGGCCGAGTGCGGCGGCGAACCAACGCCGGGAGGGCAGCGCGGCGGCGGCGGTCCGGAAATTGCTCGCGTTCGTTGCGGACGGCGCGACGCCATGGCGCAGGTTTTTTCGCGACGCTTCACCTTGCTGCTCCGCCTTGCCGCCGCGGGTGCGCTCGGGCTGCTCGTCGCGGTGCTGATCGTCTACCGGATCAACGCCCGCGGCGACGCACCGCAGGACGATGCAGTCGAGCAGCCGGTCCCGTTCAGCCATCAGCACCACGTTCGCGACGACGGCATCGACTGCCGGTACTGCCACAGCTCCGTTGAAGCGTCTTCGTTTGCCGGCATCCCGCCCCTCGCGACCTGCATGAGCTGCCACTCGCAGTTGTTCACCGATGCGCCGCCGCTCGCCCCGCTGCTTCGCGCTTACACGGGGTCCGGAACGCTCGAGTGGAATCGCGTGCACCAGCTGCCCGGCTTCGTATACTTCGACCACAGCATCCACCTCGCCAAGGGCGTCGGCTGCAGCAGCTGTCACGGCGATGTCGGGCAGATGCCGCTCATTCGCCGCGTCGCCTCGCTGTACATGGAGTGGTGTCTCGATTGCCATCGCGCACCCGAGCGCTACCTGCGGCCCCGCGAGCGGGTGTTCGATGCCGGCTGGCAGGCCCCCCCGGACCAGGCGGCGCGCGGCGCGGAGCTGCGCAAAGCCTACGGGTTGCGCGCGACGCGCGAGCTTACCGACTGCTCGACCTGTCACCGTTAGCGCGATGGCGATGGAAGCTTCAGGCAAAAGCGCCCTGCACCCTCTTGGCATGGGATTGGCGGCGCGGGAGCGCTTCTGGCGCAGCCTCGCCGCAACCGGCGATCCTGCCGCGACGGCTTCGCCGCAGCGCATCCCCCTCGCGACGGGCCGTCGGGACTTCATCAAGCTCATGGGCGCGTCCCTCGCGCTCGCCGGCACGTCGGGCTGCTCGCGGCCGCCGCCGGAGCGAATCGTTCCCTATCGCGACGGCCCGTCGCAGCAGACCTACGGCAAGCCGGTGTACTACGCGTCGGCGCTGGGGCACGACGGCTACGGGCTCGGCGTGCTGGTCGAGACCAACATGGGACGGCCGACCAAGATCGAAGGCAATCCGCTGCATCCGGCCAGCGGCGGCGCGACGGACGTGTTTCGGCAGGCGGCGGTCCTCGAGCTCTGGGATCCGGACCGCTCGCGCACCGTGCGCCACGGCCGGACGATCGCGACCTGGGACGACTTCCTCGCCGCGCTGCGCTCGTGGCTGCGGGCCGTCGCGGCGCGCCGTGGCGCCGGTCTGCACCTCCTGACTGGGACGGTCGCGTCGCCCTGGGCGTACGCGGAGATCGCTTCGCTCCTGGATCGCCTTCCCGACGCGCGCTGGCATCAATGGCAGCCGGTCAATCGCGACCATGCGATTGCCGGTGGGGTCCTCGCGTACGGCCAGCCGCTCGAGGCACTCCATCGCTTCGACCGCGCCAGATGCGTGGTCGCGCTCGACGGGGACTTTCTCGACGATCACCCGGCGTTCGTGCGCTATGCGCTCGACTTCGCCGCGACGCGGCGCGCGCCCGCGTCGACGGCGGCGCGCAGCCGGCTGTACGCGCTCGAATGCACACCGACACTCACCGGCGCCGCCGCCGACCACCGCTGGCCCCTGCGCGCCTCGGAGATCCCGAGCGCCGCGCAGGCGCTCGCGGCGGCACTGGGCATCGGAGATCCTCCGGCGCAGCGTGGCGTCTTGCGCTCCGATTGGATCGACGCAGCCGCCGCCGATCTGCGCCGGCACGCCGGCGCGTCGATCGTCGTCGCCGGGGCGCGCCAGCCGCCGGCGCTTCACGCCCTGGTGCATGCGATGAACGAGAAGCTCGGCAACGTGGGCAGCACGGTCTCGCTGATTCCCAGCGCGGCTGCACGGCCTATCGACCACGCGTCTTCGCTGCGCCAGCTCGTGGACGCGATGCGCGCCGGCGAGGTTGCGATCCTCGTGATGACGGGCGTCAATCCCGCGTACACGACCTCCGGCGACCTCGGCTTCGTCGACGCACTTTCCAAGGTAGGGTTCAAGGTCCACCACGGGCTCTACCGGGACGAGACCGCGGCTTGCTGCGACTGGCACGTCCCCGCGACGCACGCGCTGGAGAGCTGGGGTGACCTCGCGAGCTTCGACGGGACAGTCTCGCTGCAGCAGCCGTGCATCGCGCCGCTGTACGGCGGCAAGTCCCTCCGCGAGTTGCTCGCTCCCCTCGCCGGCGGGGACGCGATGTCGCCGCGGGACGCGTTGCGAGCCTATTGGCGCGGGCGCCATGGCACGGACTTCGAGGCTTACTTCGCCGCGGCGCTTCGCAACGGCTTCGTCGAAGGATCGGCGCCGGCGGCGAAGCGACCCCAGCTTCGCGCGGCCGCGGCCCGGCAGTCGCCCGGCGATCCGGAGCCGCCCGGCGACGACATCGAGCTCGTGCTCGCGGCCGACACCCGCGTGGGCGACGGCTCTTACGCGAACAACGCCTGGCTCCAGGAGCTGCCCAAGCCGCTGTCGCTCCTCACCTGGGACAACGCCGCCCTCATGTCACCAGCGCTGGCGGCGCGTCTCGGCGTCGAGAACGACGATGTCGTCGACCTGCGCGTCGGGGATCGCCGCGTAGCGGCGCCGGCGTGGATCATGCCGGGCATGCCGGATCGGTCGGTCACGCTGGCGCTCGGCTATGGGCGCAGCGCCGCAGGCGAGGTGGGCAACGGGCGCGGCGCGAACGCCTACGCGCTGCGGACCGCCGCCGCGCCGTCGCTGCTGCGCGGACTCGCGATCTCGCGGACCGGCCGCCGCCACGCCCTCGCGAGCGTCCAGACGCATCACAGCATGGAGGGGCGCGACATCGTGCGCTCGTACAGCGTCGCGGAGGCGGACGCCTGCACGCAAGCCGCCTGCGGCGGTCATCGCGACGCGCGCAGCCAGTACGCGTCTCCGCCGACGGGGCCGCAGGCCTGGGCGATGAGCGTCGACCTCTCCGCGTGCATCGGCTGCGGAGCGTGCACGATCGCCTGCCAGGCCGAGAACAATATCCCGGTCGTCGGACCGGACGAGGTCCGCAACGGCCGCGAGATGCACTGGATCCGCGTCGACCGATACTACGAAGGCTCGCCGGACGATCCGCGCAGCTTCTTCCAGCCCGTGCCCTGCATGCAGTGCGAGCACGCGCCCTGCGAAGTCGTCTGTCCCGTCGAGGCTTCGGTGCACGACGCGCAGGGGATCAACGTCCAGGTCTACAACCGCTGCGTCGGCACGCGCTTCTGCTCCAACAATTGCCCGTACAAGGTGCGTCGCTTCAATTTCCTCGCCTACTCCCGGGACGTGCCGGGACTCGACGCGCAGCGCAACCCGGAGGTGACGGTGCGCATGCGCGGCGTCATGGAAAAGTGCAACTACTGCCTGCAGCGGATCACGACGGCGAAGATCGCCGCGGATCGCGACGGCCGCAGGCTTCGCGACGGTGACGTCGTCACCGCGTGCCAGGCGGTCTGCCCGGCGCGTGCGATCGTCTTCGGCGACCTCGCCGACCCCGAGAGTGAGGTCGCGCGCCGCAAGCGCTCGCCGCTCGACTACGCGCTGCTCGGCGAGCTCAACACCCGGCCGCGCACGACCTATCTCGCGCGCATCCTCAACCCCTCCGCGGACCTCCGCGCCTGACGCGATGGCGGCCGCCGCGAGCGCCGTGCAGGGTCCGCGCCATTCCGGCGCGATCGTCACGGACCGGATCGCGGACATCGTTCTCGATCGGCCGATGCACTGGGGCTTCGTCGCGGGCTTCGCGCTCGCGACCGCGCTGACGCTGCTGTTCCTCGTCGCGATCAGCTATCTCTTCGCGAAGGGCGTCGGCATCTGGGGCGTCAACGAACCGGTCGCCTGGGCGTTCGCTCTCACCAATTTCGTCTGGTGGGTCGGCATCGGCCATGCCGGCACCTTCATCTCCGCGTTCCTGCTGCTGCTGCGGCAGCACTGGCGAACGTCGATCAACCGCTTCGCGGAGGCGATGACCATCTTCGCCGTCGCGATGGCCGGCGTGATGCCGATCCTGCATCTTGGCCGCCCCTGGTTCTTCTACTGGCTCATTCCCTATCCCGACGTGATGAACCTATGGCCGCAGTGGCGCAGCCCGCTCGTCTGGGACATCTTCGCGATCGGCACTTACATCATCGTGTCGGTCCTGTTCTGGTACATGGGACTGATCCCGGATCTCGCCACGCTGCGCGACCGGGCGCAGTCCCGGCCGAGCCAGGTCGGCTACGGGCTGTTCGCGCTCGGATGGCGGGGCGAGGCGCGGCACTGGCATCGATTCGAGACGGCGTACCTGCTGCTGGCGGGACTCGCCACGCCGCTCGTGATCTCGGTGCACACGGTCGTCTCGCTCGACTTCTCGTACGGGCTCGTTCCGGGCTGGCATTCCACGATCTTCCCGCCCTACTTCGTGGACGGCGCGCTCTATTCGGGATTCGCCATGGCGATCGTGCTGGCCGTGCCGATGCGCGCGGTCTTCCGCCTGCGCGACCTCATCACCGAGCGGCATCTCGCGAAGATGGGGACGCTGATGCTGGTCGCCGGGCTCATCGTCGCCTACAGCTACGCAGTCGAGGTGTTCAACGCCTTCTACGGCGCGGATCGCTACGAGGTCGCGATGATCCACAACCGCTACTTCGGCCCGTACGCGCCGCTTTCCTGGGCGGTGATCCTGTGCAACGTCGCGGTGCCGCAGGCGCTCTGGTCGGCACGTCTGCGCCACAGGCCGCTGGCGCTCTTCGCCGTCGCTCTCGTGGTTCTCGTCGGCATGTGGCTAGAGCGCTTCGTGATCATCGTGGCGAGCCTCGCCCGGGATTTCCTGCCGTCCGCCTGGCGCATGTTCTATCCGACGTTCTGGGACCTCGCCACGCTCGCCGGGTCGATCGGCGCGTTCGCCCTGCTCTTCCTGCTGTTCCTGCGCTTCCTTCCGGCCATCTCGATGTCGGAGCTCCGCAAGGAGATCCGGCAGCCTGCGCCGGCCGTGGCATGACGCCCGTCTACGCCCTCGTCGCCGAATTCTCCGATCCGGAACGCCTCGTCGCAGGTGCGCGCCGCTGCCGTGAGCGCTACGCGGACGTCGACGCCTACGCCCCCTATGCGGTAGATGGCCTCGCCGAAGCCCTCGGCTTCCGCGCGAACCGCGTACCGCTCATTGCGCTGCTGGGCGGGA
This sequence comes from Casimicrobiaceae bacterium, assembly GCA_035501595.1. Lineage (GTDB taxonomy): Bacteria > Pseudomonadota > Gammaproteobacteria > Burkholderiales > Casimicrobiaceae > PALSA-1003. The sequence goes on from DATJVX010000020.1 coordinate 147,653, forward strand.
TCGCCGGTGCGCTCGGCATCTACTTTCTCCAGTGGTACAGCGCCGTCGTCGACTATCCGGTCAACGCCGGCGGGCGCCCGCTCGACAGCTGGCCGGTCTTCGTCATCCCGACCTTCGAGATCGCCGTGCTCGCCGCGGCGCTCGCTGCTTTCCTCGGGATGCTCGTCCTGAACGGATTGCCCCGACTGCGTCACCCGATCTTCAACACGCCCGACTTCGACCTCGCCTCGCGCAGCCGCTTCTTCCTGAGCGTGCGCGCGACCGACCCGGCGTTCGAATTGCGCGCCACCCGTGACTTCCTCGACGCGCTGGAGCCGCTGCGGGTCATCGAGGTTCCGGCATGAGCGTCGCGCTCCGCCTGTGCCTCGCGGTTGCGCTCGTCGTCCTTGCCGGATGCGAGCAGACGTTCCGCGACATGTACGATCAGGCCAAGTACCGGCCGCTGGCGCCCAGCCCGCTATGGGCCGACGGGCGGGCGGCGCGCTCTCCAGTGGAGGGCACGGTCCCGCGCAGCGAAGGCTCGCTGGCGGGCTCGACCAGCGGGCGCCTGGGCGCCATCGAGCCGCCGCCAGCGACGTCCGCGCTCGACGCGATCCGCGACGAGCTCCGCACGCCGGCCGCGACTGTCACGGCCGGGGCTTCGCTCGAGATGCCGCCGATCACGCCGCAGCTTCTGGCGCGCGGCCGGGAGCGCTTCGACATCTTCTGCTCGCCCTGCCACAGCATCGTGGGGGACGGCGACGGCATGGTCGCGCGGCGCGGCTTTCCACATCCGCCGTCGTTCCATACCGATCGGCTGCGAGCGGCCAGCGACGCGCACTTCTACGCCGTCATCAGCGACGGCTACGGCGCGATGTATCCGTATGCGACCCGCGTCCCGCCCAGCGATAGGCTCGCGATCATCGCCTACATCCGCGCGCTGCAGCTTTCCCAGCACGCGCCGCTGGCTCGGCTCGGCGATGAAGATCGCCTCCGGCTGGCCTCTGCACCGCCGAGCAGGCGTCCGTCGCGATGATCGCGCGCTGGCAAGCACTGCCTCCTGTGTCGCGAATCGCGGGCCCGATCGGCCTCGTCGCGCTCGCCCTCGCCGCCGAAGGCGCATGGCGCGATCCCGGCGCGTTCTACGGGTCGTGGCTCGTCGCGTGGCTCTTCATTCTGGGGATCGCGCTGGCGGCGATGATGAACGTGATGATCCACGAGCTCACCGGCGGTGAATGGGGCGTCGTGCTGCGCCCGCCCCTCGAGGCCGCGATGCTGACCTTGCCCTGGTGCGCGCTGGCGGCAATCCCGCTCGCCTTCGGCTTGCCTCATCTGTTCGCGTGGGCGCGCCCGGATGCCGTCGCCGCCAGCGAAGCGCTCCAGGCGAAGCGCTGGTTTCTGAACCTGCCGTCGTTCCTCGTGCGCAACGCTGCGTGGCTCGTCGCCTGGAGCGCGCTCGCGATCGCCTTCGTGAAACGCCTCGGAAGCGCCAGCGCCGCGGACGCCCGCGCCCGCCGGCGCATCGCGGTCGCGGGGCTGCTCGTCTACCTGCCCACCATCACGCTGTTCGCCTACGACTGGATCGCATCGCTGGTGCCCGAATGGTCGTCGACGGCGGCGGGCGTGCGCCTTGGGTCGACGCAATGCCTAGCGGCGCTCACGTTCGCGGTCACCTTCGCGCTGGCCGTCCCGCGCCGGAAGGACGCGGCGGCTGTGCCGACGGCGCGCGACCTCCAGGACTTCGGCAACCTGCTGCTCACCTTCGCGATGTTCTGGGCATACATCGCCTACATGGAGTTCTTCATCGTCTGGGGGGAAGACCTTCCGCGCGAGACGAGCTGGTACCTGCCCCGTACGCAGACCGGCTGGCGCTGGCTCGGCGTGGCGGTCTTCGGACTCGAATTCGCGCTGCCGTTCTGCGTGATGCTGTTTCGCAGGCTGAAGCGCAACGCGCGGGCGCTGGGCGCCGTGTGCGCGCTCGTCCTGTGCGGCCAGTGGCTCGACACGCTGTGGCTGACCGCGCCATCGCTTCGCCCTGCGGGCTTCGCGGTGCGCTGGCTGGATGTCGCGGCACTGGCGGCGCAAGGTGGGCTCTGGCTCGCGCTGGTCGCGGCGATCGTCGCTCGTCTGCCGGTGCCCCGCGGCGAGGTCCGCGCGGAGGAAGTCGAAGCCCATGGCTGAGCCGTCGCGCCGCGGCGCGCGCTATGCGCGCGATCGCCTGAGCCTTCGGGGCATCGGCGCAGGAGCGGCGCTCATCGCCGCTGCGATCGTCGTGAGCGCGCTCGCCGCCTATGCCGTGACGCATCTCGGCAACGGTGCTCGTCCGGCGCCCCGATGGGCAGCGCGCTCCGGCCCGCCGCCCCCGATCGCCGCACCGGTATCGCTCCAACCGACGCCGGGGCAAGACATTGCCGACTTCGCGGCGGATAAGAGCCGATCGCTCGAGACCTACGGCTGGGTCGACCGGGAGGGGGCCATCGCGCACATCCCGATCGAGCGGGCCATGGCGATCCTCGCCCGCGAAGGCGCCGCCGCGCGCAAGACGCCATGAGCCTCTCGATGCACGCGGTCGTCGACCGCGCGCTTGCACTGGGGATGTTCGGCATCGCGCTCGCGCTGTCGCTGCGGCTGGCACCGGCAGGCGCCGTTGCGCTCCCGCCGATCGACGAGATTGGATTCGAGCCGCCTCCCGGAGCGACCTTGCCAGCGGACGCGCGCTTCCTCGACGAATACGGGCGGCGCGTCCGATTGGGCGACTATCTCGGCTCGCATCCCGCGCTGGTCGTGCCGGCCTACTACGACTGCTCGAAGCTGTGCGGCGTCGTGCTGTCCGGTCTTGCCGCGTCGCTCGATATCGCCAGGCTGGCGGCGGGCCGCGACGTGGAGATCGTCGTCGTCAGCATCTCGCCGCTCGACGCGCCGCCGGGCGCGCTCACAAAAAAGCGCGACGTGCTGGGCAAGGCCTCGGGTAGCGCCGACGGCTGGCATTTCCTCACCGGCGACGAGGCCGCCATCGGTGCAGTCACTGGGGCACTCGGCTACCGCTATCGCTACGAGGCGGGCGAGAAGCAGTACGCGCACGCGACCGGCGTGGCCGTGGTCTCTCCCGGAGGTCGGGTCGCCAGCGTCCTCTACGGCGTCGCGTTCGATCGAGATGCGCTGCGCCGGGCGATCGCTGCCGCGGACGCGCCGCAGCCTGCGCTTGCGTCCGCCAGCAGCGTCGGCACGTGGCTGCTCTGCCTGCACTACGATCCGCTGACCGGGCGCTACAGCTTCGCCGCCATGAGCGCGGTCCGGGCCGGCGCTCTGCTGACGCTGCTCGCGCTCGCCGGCTACATCGTCCGGACGCGCCGGCGCGAGGCGGCCCGGCCCAAGCCGCGCGCGGAGTCGCCGCGATGAGCGCGCTCGCGCTCCCGCCCGAGGCGTCGACGATCGCCGCGCACGTCGATCACCTGCTCTACGCCGTGGTCGGAGTGACCGCGGCCGTGACCCTGGCGATCTTCGCGACGATCATCGCCTTCGCGATTCGCTACCGCGCCGGCTCCGCCGCGCCGCGCGCGGAGGACGTGCCGGCGGCGCAGGCCCGGGCCCGGAGGCGCGTCGAGGCCGCGTGGACGCTCGTCCCGCTCGCGCTCTTCGTCGCGGCGTTCGCCTGGGGAGCCCGCGTCTACGTCGAGCGCGCGCTGCCGCCCTCGGATGCGACGCAGCTCTTCGTCGTCGCCAAGCAGTGGACGTGGAAGCTACAGCATCCGGGCGGTCAGCGCGAGATCGACGAGCTGCATGTGGCACGGGGGCAACCGGTCGAGCTGGTGATGACTTCCGAAGACGTGATCCACAGCTTCTACGTGCCCGCGTTCCGGCTCAAGCAGGACGTCCTCCCGGGCCGCTACACGCAAATGTGGTTCACCGCCACCGAGACCGGCCGCTTTCACCTCTTCTGCGCGGAGTACTGCGGCACCGATCACTCGCGGATGCGCGGCGACATCGTGGTGATGGAGCCTGAGGACTTCGCGCGCTGGCTCGAAGGTCATCGCGGCGCGTCGGACATGGCGGCGCAGGGCGAGGTGCTCTTCCGCGAATACGGCTGCAGCGGCTGTCATGCGACGCAACCGAGCGCCCAGCCGGGAGCGAACGCCAGCGTGCACGCCCCGAGCCTCGCGGGGCTGTACGGCAGGCCGGTGCCGCTCGCGGACGGAAGCGTCGTCAAGGCCGACGAGCGCTACCTGCGCGACTCCATCCTGCTGCCCGACAAGGAAGTCGCCGCGGGCTACGAGGCGATCATGCCGTCGTTCGCGGGGCGCATCGGCGAAGACGAGATCCTGGAGCTTATCGTGTATATCGAGAGCCTGAGCGATACCAAGGGACGGCCGCAATGACGGAGGCCGTCCGCGCGGGCGACGGCGGCGTGCTCGGCGAGCGCGGCGAGCTCGCGCTGCACCCGCCGGCGAGCTATCTCGAGGAGGGCTTCACGATCCGCTCCTGGCTTACAACCCGCGACCACAAGCGCATCGCGATCCTCTACGCGCTGTCGATCACTCTGTTCTTCTTCATCGGCGGCGCCGCCGCCACGCTGATCCGGATCGAGCTCGCGACACCCAACGGTGACCTCGTCTCCGCGGACACGTACAACAAGCTTTTCACGATGCACGGCGTGATCATGGTCTGGTTCTTCTTGATCCCCTCGATCCCCGCCACGCTGGGCAACTTCCTCGTTCCGCTGATGATCGGGGCGCGCGACCTCGCGTTCCCGCGCCTCAACCTTGCGAGCTGGTACATCTACGTCGCCGGAGCGTCGTTCACCGTCGCCGCGATGATCCTCGGGGGCGTCGACACGGGCTGGACGTTCTACGCGCCCTTCTCCACCCTGTATTCCAACACCCATGTCGTCTGGGTGCTCGCCGGCGTGTTCGTGGTGGGCTTTTCCTCGATCCTGACCGGGCTCAACTTCATCGTCACCATCCACACCATGCGCGCTCCGGGGCTCACCTGGTTCCGGCTGCCGCTCTTCGTCTGGGCGCAGTACGCCACTTCCGCCATCCTCGTGCTCGCGACGCCGGTCCTGGCGATGACGCTGGTGCTGGTCGCGGTCGAGCGTCTCGGCGGCATCGGCATCTTCGACCCGGCGCTGGGCGGCGATCCGCTGCTGTTCCAGCACCTGTTCTGGTTCTATTCGCATCCGGCCGTGTACATCATGGTGCTGCCGGCGATGGGCGTGGTGAGCGAGATCGTCGCTTGCTTCGCCCGCAACCCGGTCTTCGGCTACCGCACGATGGCCTACGCGATCATCGCGATCGCCATGCTGGGCTTTCTCGTCTGGGGCCACCACATGTTCGTGTCCGGGCAGTCGCTCTACGCCGGCACGGTGTTCTCGCTCCTGAGCTTCTTCGTCGCGCTGCCCTCGGCGATCAAGGTGTTCAACTGGACCGCGACGCTCTGGCACGGACGCATCACCTACGAGGCGCCGATGCTGTATGCGCTCGGCTTCGTCGGGCTGTTCACAATCGGCGGCATGACCGGGCTGATCCTCGCCGTGCTCGCTCTCGACGTGCACCTGACCGACACCTACTTCGTGGTCGCGCACTTCCACTACATCATGGTGGGCGGCGCGGTCTCGGCGTACCTCGGTGGCATCCACTTCTGGTGGCCGAAGATCACCGGGCGGCTCTACTCGGATCGCTGGGCGCGCTTCGCGGCGATCCTGCTCTTCTTTGGATTCAACGCAACGTTCTTCCCCCAGTATCTGCTGGGCATCGCAGGCATGCCGCGCCGCTATCACGAGTACGCGCCGGAGTTCCAGACGCTCAACGTGCTCTCCTCGGGAGGCGCCGTGCTGCTCGCGCTCGGCTATCTCCTGCCGCTCGTCTACCTGAGCTGGTCGCTCGTGCGCGGGGCCCGCGCCCCGGCCAATCCATGGGACGCGACGGGGCTCGAATGGCGGACGGCGTCCCCGCCGCCGAAGCGAAACTTCGCTGCGGTCCCCGTTGTCGAGGGACCGCCCTACGCGTATCGCCCGTCCCCGGCGGGCATCGTGCGGGCCCGCGAGGGCACGGCATGAAGACCGCGGGTGCGCAGGCGCTGAGCACGGTCCGGACGGCGGCGACGCGGCCGCGTACCGCACGCCGGCCGCGCGTGGCCGAGCAGTTCGAAACCGCCGTCCAGCAGCGCGCCGCCGCCACGCTCGGGATGTGGGTCTTCATCGCCACCGAGACGCTGTTCTTCGGGGCGCTCTTCTTCGCCTATGCGATCGCGCGCATCCAAGCTCCGGACGACTTCGCGCAGGCGAGCCGGCATACGAACCTCGTGCTCGGGACGGCGAATACCGCGATCCTGCTCTCGAGCAGCCTGTTCATGGCGCTCTCCGTGCGGGCGGCGGCGCTTGGCACGCGCCAGGCCGCAGTCGGCTTCCTCGTGATCACCGCGGCGCTCGGCCTCTCGTTCACGGGCGTGAAGCTCGCCGAATACGCGCTCGACTATCGCGAACATCTTGTGCCGCTCGTCGACTTCGCCTTCGATCCGCGTCATGCGAGGGGCGCGCTGGTTTTCTTCGGACTGTACTTCGCGACGACGGGACTGCACCTCGTGCACCTGTCGATCGGCATTGCGCTGGTGCTCGGGCTCGCCTGGCGCTTGCTTGCCAGGCGTCCCGGGGCGAGCGCCGAGCACGTCGCGATCGCCGGTCTGTACTGGCACTTCGTCGATATCGTGTGGATCTTCCTCTATCCGTGCCTGTACCTGGTCTCGCGCGCATGAGGGGCGATCGGGTCTCCGCCTACGTCTGGACCTGGCTCGGGCTCCTCGCGCTGCTCGCTGCGAGCTGCGCCAGTTCGTTCGTGCCGCTGGGGCGGCTCAACGCGTTCGTCAATGTCGGCATCGCGCTCGCCAAGGCGCTGCTCGTCGCCTTGGTCTTCATGCACCTGCGGCGCGACCGCCCGATCGTGCGGCTGGTCGCGGTCGCGGGGCTCGCGTGGCTGGCGCTGCTCTTCGGATTGAGCCTCGCCGATTTCCTGACGCGAGGTCCTTAGGGCGCACGCCCGCCGCCCGACCGCGGCTCGGCTGCGTCAATCCTGCCAGTCGAAGGCGAGCATCGTGTGCTTGCCGTTCTCGACGTCGGCCTCGAGCGTCTCGGTCCTGCCCGCATAGCGCGCGCTCACCGTGTACTCACCGTCGGGGAGCTTCGCCAGCATGAGCGGCCCGTACGAGCTCGCGTCGAGCACCACGTTGCCGGCATGGTCCTTGATCGTCACCGGCACGTAGCTGGGCTCCCAGCTCGCCTGTCCGCCCGCGAGAAAGCGCAGCTCCAGCGGATATCCGCCCCAGTCACGCTCCATTGCCGCCTGTTGCTCGCTCGAGATGCCGCCGCTCACGTAGCTCACCGATCCGGAGTTGTGCACCGGCGGGACATCGTCCGCGGCGGCTGCGACGCCGGGCGCCGCGACCGCCAGCGTCGCCGCCAGCACGGCCGCGCTGCACCATCGATTCGTGGAGAACATGATCTCGCTCCTTCGAAGTGGATCGCCTACCAGATGAAGACCAGCCGCTCGGGCTTGCCGGCCGCGATATCGACGCGGCGGGTCTCGCTCTTGCCGTCGTCGGTCGCCGTCACGGTGTAACGGCCGTCCGGAAGCCGGGCAAGCACGATCGGCCCGTCCGAATAGGTCCTAAGGGCGACGTTTCCGCGATGATCCTTGATCGTGAACTCGACATTCGCCAGGAACCAGTTGTGCGGCTCGGCCCGTCCGACGAATTCGAGCGAAAGCGGATAGCTCGCTTCCGCCCGTCTCATCGCAGTCGCTTCCTCGTGACCGATGCCGCCGGTGCGATAGGTCACGGAACCCTGCGTCTCCTCGGGTGGAAGATTGGACATCGCCAGGGCGAGCACCGGGCCGCTCGCGACGAGGCCCGCCACGGCGAGCCCGGCCACCAAAGTCAGTCGTTGCATGCGCATCTCCTTTCCGTTGCTGCCGGATAGGGTCTGCGGAGGCGCCTCTCGAAGAGCCGCGAGGCGCTCCGCGGCCGAGCGACCGGCGCCGCTCAACCCAGGTCGACGGGTACGAAGATTCTCGCGTCGCCGCGCTGCACGAGAAGCGCGATCCGCTTGCCGGACTTGGCCACCAGGTCGCGCAGTTGCGCGGCGCTTTTCACCGGCGCGTTGTTCATGCCGAGGATGATATCGCCCGATTCGATCCCCGCCTCCGCCGCGGCACCGCTCGCTTCGCTCACGATGACGCCGCCCTCCACGCCCGCCTGTTGACGCTCGTCCGGCGTGAGGGGCCGCACGACCACGCCGAGCCGTCCCCGCTCGGCGCCGCCTTGCTCGGCGGAAGCAAGCGTCTGATTCTCGAACTGTCCGATCGTGACGGTGACGTCCTTCGCCGCGCCGTCGCGCCAGAGCTCCAGCGTCGCGTGCGTTCCGGGCTTGAGCTCGGCCACCCGGACCGGCAGGTCGGTCGACTGGCCGACCGCCTCGCCGTCCATCTTCACGATCACGTCCCCCGGCCGTATGCCGGCCTTCGCCGCGGGCCCGTCGGGATCGACCGTGCTCACCAGCGCGCCTTCGGGGCTCTTCAAGCCGAACGAATTCGCGAGGCCCTGGCTCACCTCCTGCACCGTCACCCCGAGGCGCCCGCGCGTCACGTGCCCGGAGGCGAGCAGCTGGCCTTCGACCTTCGTCGCCAGGTCGATCGGAATCGCGAAGGACAGGCCCTGGAAGCCGCCGCTGCGGCTGTAGATCTGCGAGTTGATGCCGACCACGTCGCCGTCGAGATCGAACAGAGGGCCGCCCGAGTTGCCGGGGTTGACCGCGACGTCGGTCTGCAGGAACGGAACGTAGCCGCCGCCCGGCAGCGAGCGCGCCTTGGCGCTAACGATGCCCGCCGTGACGGAGTTCTCGAAGCCGAACGGTGCCCCGATCGCCACGACCCATTCACCGACCTTCACGCGCGAGGAGTCGCCCAGATGAACCGTAGGCAGGTTCGTCGCGTCGATCTTCAGCACCGCGACGTCGGACTGATCGTCCTTGCCGACGACCTTCGCCTTGAACTCACGCCGGTCGGTGAGCTTGACCGTCACCTCCTTCGCGTTGTCGACGACGTGGGCGTTGGTGAGGATCACGCCATCGGGGCTCACGATGAATCCCGAGCCCAGGCCGCGCAGCAGCGCATTGGGCCGTCCCTTCTGCCAGGGAAGGTCGCGGAAGAACCTCCAGAACGGGTCGTTCGGATCGATGTCCTGGAACTGGGGAACGTTCTGCTGGGTGTCGACGCTCTCCGTCACGCTGACGTTGACCACGGCCGGGCCGTACCTGGCGACGAGGCCCGAGAAGTCGGGCAGCGCGGCGGCGGTCGGCACGGGATGGGTCGGCACCTGCGCGCCAAGCGTGTTGGCGCGCGAGTTCGGGAAGAACGAGCTGTTCGTGCAGCCGGCGGCGAGCCCTGCGGAGAGGCCGGCGACGAGCAGCGCGCGGACAATGGGTTTGGCATTCATGATCGGCCCTTTCAGTGGTCGAGTGGACGAAGTCATGAAGCGATCGTAGGCCCCTCGACTTAAGCCAGACTTAAACGGAACGCTGCCTGTCGGCCCTTAAGTCCGCCTTAAGTCGCAAGGCTCACGATCTTCGCGCGGGGAAGACTGGGGCGATGCACCGACCATCTTGCCGCGAGGCGGCTCTCCTTGCGCCGCCGTCGGCCAAAGGACTACGGAAGCGGCAGCTCATGCTTGCGACGACGCGGCGATTCCTGAAGGCGGTGATCGCGCTGGCCCTTCCCTACTGGGTTTCGGAGGACCGGTGGCGCGCGCGCGGCCTGCTCGCCGTGATCGTCGCCATGAATCTCGGCCTGGTCTACGTCAACGTTCTATTCTCCGACTGGAACAACCGCTTCTATAACGCGCTCCAGCTGCGCGACTTTCCTCGATTCCTGCATGAGCTCACCTACTTCTGCGTCCTCGCGGGTGTCTTCATCGTCATCGCCGTCTACCAGACCTACCTCACGCAGATGCTCGAGATCCGCTGGCGGCGCTGGCTCACGGATCGGTACCTCGGCGACTGGCTCGGCGGACATGCTCACTACTTCCTCCAGCTCGGCGAATATCGCGCGGACAATCCCGATCAGCGGATCGCCGACGATCTGCTGCTGTTCGTCGAGGGTACGCTCACCCTGTCGCTGGGCCTGCTGAGCTCGGTGGTCACGCTCTTCTCGTTCGCCGCGATCCTGTGGCGGCTGTCGGGCACGATCACCCTGCCGCTCGGACCGCATCCCGTCGCCGTTCCGGGATACATGCTGTGGGCGGCGCTCGTCTATGCGATAGGCGGCACCTGGCTCACGCATCGGCTCGGCCGGCCGCTGATCGGGCTCAACTTTCAGCGGCAGCAGTTCGAAGCGCACTTCCGCTTCGGCCTCGTCCGCCTCCGGGAGAATGCCGAAGCCGTGGCCTTGCATCGCGGCGAGCCCGAGGAAACCCGGAGCCTGCGGGAGCGATTCGGGAGCATCGTCACGAACTGGTGGTCGATCATGAAGCGGCAGAAGCGCCTCACGTGGTTCACCGCGGGGTACAGCCAGGCGGCGATCGTGTTCCCGGTGCTGGCGGCCGCGCCGCGCTACTTCTCGGGCGCCGTCGAGCTCGGCGCGCTGATGCAGACGATCTATGCCTTCGGCCAGGTCCAGACGGCGCTGAGCTGGTTCGTGACGGCGTACACCCAGCTCGCGCAGTGGAAGGCAACGACCGATCGGCTGACGGGCTTTCGAGCCGCGATCGAGGTGGCGAAGGCGCGCGCCGGTGCGTCGAGAATCGAGCGAACGACGAATCGCGATCCAGCGCTCGCGATCCGCGACCTCCAGCTTACACTCCCCGACGGCGAAGCACTGATGCACTCGATCGATCTCGACGTCGGGCGCGGCGAGCGCTGGCTCGTCACCGGGCCGACGGGGACGGGCAAGAGCACGCTGCTGCGCGCGATCGCCGGCGTCTGGCCGTTCGGGCGCGGCCGCATCGCGACGCCGCCCCGGGCTCGCATGCTGTTCTTACCCCAGAAGCCTTATCTGCCCATCGGTCCGCTGCGCAGTGCGCTCGCGTATCCGGATCCACCCGGTGCGTACGACGACGACGCGCTGCGCGACGCGCTCGCGCACTGCGGGCTCGCCGATCTTGCAGGCAGGCTGGACGAGTCGCGCCACTGGGCACTCGAGCTCTCGCCGGGCGAGCAGCAGCGCCTCGCGCTCGGGCGCGCTTTCCTGCAGCGCCCCGCGTGGCTCTTTCTCGACGAAGCGACCGCGTCGCTCGACGAGGCGAGCGAACAGCGGCTCTACCGGCTGCTGGTTCGGCAGCTTCCACGCACTGCGATCGTGAGCGTCGGCCACCGCTCGGCGCTCGCCTCGTTTCACGACCGTCACCTGGAGCTCAGGCCATCAAGCCGCGCCGGGGATCGAAGCGAACCTCGCCGCGGCGCAGCCAGGGCGGTCGACGGAATCGTCTAGGCGGTCTGGCGGGCGTTGGAGTCGGCGCGGCGTTTGTGATACGGTCGGCGCCGATCCGCGCTCGCCCCTGTTCCCGGCGCGGAGCGCGATCCGAATCGGTCAGGCAACGCAAGCACCCCTTGTCCCGCATCGTCGACGACTGCTTCTCCCGGATCCGCGGCCGCGGCCTGCGCGTGGTGTTTCCCGAGGCGAGCGACGAGCGCATCGTCGAGGCCGCGCGGCGCCTGCGCGCCGAGCGCCTGGCCGAACCCATCCTCCTCGAGGATCCCGAATCGAGCGAGCGGCTCGACGCGTACGCGGCGCGGTACCTGGCCGGCCGGCCCGACGCGAGCCCGAAGGTCGCGCGACGGCTTGCCGCGAAGCCGCTGTTCCACGCCGGGCTCATGCTCAGCTCGGGCGACGCCGACGCAATGGTCGCCGGTGCGGCTCATCCGAGCGCGCGCGTGCTCGAAGCCGGCATGCTGGCGGTCGGCCTCGCCGAGGGCATCCGGACGCCTTCGAGCTTCTTCCTGATCATCGCCGGCGAGCGTGCGCTCGTCTTCGCTGACTGCGCGGTCAACGTCGATCCGACCGCCGAGCAGATCGCTGACATTGCCCTCGCGTCGGCCGGGAGCCTCCAGCGCATCGTGCACGCCGCTCCGCGGGTGGCGCTGCTCTCGTTCTCCACCAAGGGGAGCGCGAAGCACGCTCGCGTCGACAAGATGGTTCGCGCGCTGGAGCTCGCGCGCGCCCGCGCGCCGGCGATGGCGATCGACGGGGAGCTGCAGGCCGACGCCGCGCTCGTCCCGGCGGTCGCCGCCCGGAAGCTCGCCCAGGTCGGCGAGGTCGCGGGACGCGCGAACGTGCTCGTGTTTCCCGACCTCGACGCCGGAAACATCGCCTACAAGCTCGTGCAGTACCTCGGCGGGGCGCAGGCGATCGGACCGGTCCTGCAAGGCTTCGCGCGTCCGCTGTCGGATCTCTCCCGCGGCGCCACCGTCGACGACATCGTCGCGACGACTGCGATCCTCCTCGCGCAGGCCCGCGGCAGTTAGCGTCCGGCGAGCGGCACGTACGGCCGGGAGTCCGGCCCGTTGTAGAGCGTGAGCGGCCGGATCAGGATGTTGTTCTCCATCTGCTCGAGCACCTGGACGGCCCAGCCGGGGACCCGCCCGGCGGCGAAGATCGGCACGAACAGGTCTTCGGCGATCCCGTTCAGGTAATAGACGACGCCGGCGTAGAAATCGACGTTGACGTTGACGCCGTGGCGCGCGTAGGGCTTCATCGCATCGACCAGCGCGGAAAGAATGCGGTACCACTGCGGCTGCCCCAGCGCGCGCGAGAGCTCCTCGACGCCGGCGCGCATGTGGCGCGCCCGCGGATCCTCGGTGCGATAGACTCGGTGGCCGAAGCCCATCACCGGCTCCTTGTTCGCCCGCTTCCGGCGCACGTAGTCGGCCGCCCGGTCCGGGTCGCCCACTTCCTGCGCCATGCGCATCACGTTCTCCGCCGCGCCGCCGTGCGCGGGGCCCGACAGCGCTGCGATCGCCGCCGTGATCGCGGCGTGCAGGTTCGCCTCGGTTCCGGCAACGACGCGCGCGGCGAACGACGACGCGTTCGAGCCGTGCTCGGCGTGCAAAATCATGTCGACGTCCATCAGCCGCCCGGCCCGCGCGGACGGGTGCTCACCCTTGAGCATGTAGAGAAAGTTCGCGGCGTGCCCGAGCGCCGGGTCCGGAGCGACGGGTTCGCGCCCGCGCCGGATGTGCTCGTGCGTCGCGATGATCATCGGTACCTGCGACGCGAGGCGCACTGCCTTGCGCAGCGTCGCGGCGGGATGGTTGTCGGCGACGTCCGGATCGAAAGCCGCGAGTGCCGACACGGTGCTGCGCAGCACGTCCATCGGATGGGCGCCCGCCAGCGCGCGAATGATCTCGTAGGCCGCGGCGGGGAGGACGCGGGCAGCCTTGAGCTCGCGATCGAGCCGCTCGAGCTCGGCGCGCTTCGGCAGCTCGCCGTGGAGCAGCAGGTAGCACGTCTCCTCGAACGTCGAGCGCTCGGCGAGATCGTGGATCGAATAGCCGCGATACGAAAGCTCGCCCGCCCGGCCGTCGATCCGGCACACGCGCGAGCGATCGAAATAGACGCCCTTCAACCCGCGATGAACTTCGCCTTGCTCGCTCTCTTCGGCCATGCCGGCTCGCCTCCACGGTCGTTCACCGACCGGAAGCGAATTCTTGCACAACCGACGCGCAGGCGCGCGCCGGGGTACGTCGAGCGAGCGAAGTCGACTAGGCCGCGCAGCCGACGTAGTGCGCGAAGGCCTTGGTGACCTTGCGGTCCGAGCCGAAATGGAACACCTCGGCGGCGAGGCGGCCGTGCGCGCCGACGTACAAGAGCGTGATGCTGTCGACGCCGAGGAGTACCGCGATCAGGTCGAACTTGAGGTTCGGGATGAGCGCGAGTGCGCGTCCCCAGTAGGCGCGTACGGCCGCCTTGCCGCACAGCTTTCCCGACGGCTCTCCCGCGAGGTGGACGATCACCGGCGAAGACATCTCCAGGTCGTCCGCGTAATGCGACAGCACGCGGTCCAGGTCGTGCGCGTTCCAGGAGCCGATCCAGTCGGCGGCGAAGCCCTCGGCGAACGATTCGTCCATGAGCGGGCCCTCGCGGAGCCGCTGGTCGCCGGCGAGCCGGCTCGTTCGCCACCGCGGGACCGGGTTCACGCCTACGGCCGCGAGTCGAGCTCGGAGCCCTGGGGCGCGCAGGGCTCGGACGCCCGCTCGTGCTCCTCGACGAGCTCGCCCGCGGCTCCGGTGCGCGACCACGCGAGCGTGACGGGCGAGCCGCCATCGTGGGCCTCGGCCTCGATCGTCGCCGGAATGATCACCATCACGGCCATGGCGATCGCGCTCAGGGCAACCGCGGCCGTTCCGATGGCAAGACGCGGGGTAGACAGTTCGTAGCGGTGCATGGATCTCTCGTTGCGTGGTTGTGCATTCATGGTCCGATTTCCTTGTTGCGTGGTCCGATTTTCCCTATCGCGGCGCCGGTGCGCCCGGCGCGATGCGCCGGCGCAGCACGCGAGAGCGCTCGGCCTCTCCCATCGCCTCCGCGGTGACCGAGGCGATCTCGCTGCGGTCGATCCCGAGGTCGTGCAGCGTGCGATCGTCGAGCTCGCGCAGCGCCTCGCGCGCGGCGGCGGCGCGACGCTGTCTCTCGTAGCGCTTCCCGAGCGCCCGCACCGCGGCGCCGATGCGCCGCACCAGCGTGCTCAGAAGCTCGCCGAGGACGAAGGCCTGATGCCTGCGCGCCGAGAGGTAGAGCTCGTGGGAGGTCGGCCATTCGGATGGCGTCGCATCGGCGGGCGACGTGTCGCGCGCGCTGCCCGGTACCCCGCTCCCGCCCAACGCCGGAGCGTCTCGCTTCGCCGGAGGCGTCGGGGTGGACGGTTGGCGCAGCGGCACGATCTGCGGCGTGCGGGGAAGCGGCGGCGCGGGTGCCGCCGTCTTCTCGAAAACGAACGGGCTCTTCATCGGGTTTGCTCGAGACATGGTCCTTCCCAACTCTGTAGATTCAATCGAACAGGCAATCGGAATCGATCAGCAGGCTCAGCTTGCAGTCCCGCGAGCGCTCGGGCCGCTCCGGCGACTGCTTGCCCCCGCGGGGCGGCGATTCGCGCCTCCCGCGTCCGGCTGCCGCCGACGCGGCCACCGGCGTACCCGTCGAGCCGCCAGGCGCGATGACCTGCGAGGCGTCCCGTCCCGTGACGGTGCGGATCGCTCCTCCGACCGCGAGATGCATCGCGACGTACAGGCCGAGCAGGAGGGCTGCCCACTGCATCGCGGAACGGATGCGGGGGGATCGAACGATGCGCTTGCCTTCTCTGGCCAATCTCGTCTCCCAAACTCGTCGTCGGTACAGCCGCGGATTGGAGTCTAGGGATGCGATGCAGCAGCGCAATTGCGGCGAGCGGCGCTTTTTGTTTCGTTTGTTTCAGGCCTCCGTTCCCGCGCCCTCCGCGGCGTCGCTTCGGTTTATCCTTGCAGCCCTCGATCGACTCGACCTACGCCCCCGCGACATGAAGACGCCGTCGATGTACGATTTGCGGTTCCGCTCGCCGGCGGCCGTCATTCCGCTCGCCCGCGAGATACAGGGGATCCGAATGCCTCCGGTGGACCCGAGAGCCACCATCCTGATCGTCGATGACGAGCCGGGCGTGCGCGATGTGCTCGAGGAGTACTTCGTCGCGCACGGCTACGCGGCGATCGCCGCCGAGAATGCCGCCGTCGCCCGGGCGGCAGCGGCGACGCGCGCCATCGATCTGGCGCTGGTCGACATCACGATGCCCGGCGAGGACGGTTTGAGCCTCGCCCGCCACCTGCGCGAGCGCCACTCCGCGATCGCGATCATCATGCTCACCTCCGCGGCGACGGTGGTCGACCGGATCGTCGGGCTGGAGATGGGCGCGGACGACTACGTGCCCAAGCCCTTCGATCCGCGCGAGCTGATGGCGCGCGTCAAGAGCGTGCTGCGGCGCACGTCGGCCGCCGGGCGCGCGGAGCTCGGCGCGGAGCGCGTGCGCATCGGCCGCTGCGTGCTCGACGTCGCCGCGCACCGGCTCAGCGACGAAGACGGCGCCGAGGTCCCGATCTCGCCGCTGGAATTCGACTTGCTGAAGGCGCTGGCCGAGCACCCGAACCGCGCGCTCTCGCGCGAGCGCATCCTGAACCTGCACCAGCAGCGCGACTGGGATCCGTCGGATCGCAGCGTGGACCTGCGCGTGATGCGGCTGCGCAAGAAGATTGAGCCCGACCCGGAGCACCCCAGGTTCATCCGCACGATTCGCAACGAGGGCTACATGTTCGTCCCCGACGGGAAATAGGCGGAAGCGACCCGATGGCCCCGGCACGGCGCCCGACGCAGGTGCTCTGGATGCTCGCGTTCGCACTGCTGCTCGGAGGCTGCATGCGGCCTCCGGAAACGGCGCTGCGCATCGGCACCAACGTCTGGGTGGGAAGCGAGCCGCTCTACCTGGCGCGCGAGCTCGGCCACCTCGACCCCGCAACGGTGCAGCTGGTGGAGTATCCGTCCGCGAGCGAAGTGCTTCGGGCGTTCCGCAACCAGGCGATCGACGGCATGGTCATCAGCCTGGACGAGCTGTTCGGCCTCGCCGCCGACGGGCTCGAGCCGCGTATCATCCTGGTCGTCGACGTATCGGACGGGGCCGACGTGGTCGTCGGCCGCGGGGGCATGCGTTCGATGGGAGACCTCAAGGGCAAGGCGGTCGCGGTCGAGAGCAGCGCGCTCGGCGCCTTCGTGCTGAGCCGCGCGCTGGCCCTGAACGGCATGCAGGCGGGCGACGTCAATGTCGTGCACCTGGAATCGAACGAGCAGCCGAGCGCATTCGACAAGGGCGAGGTCGACGGCGCGGTCACGTTCGATCCGTACCGCGCGCAGTTCCTCAAGTCGGGAGCGCGGACGCTCTTCGACAGCAGCCAGATTCCCGGCGAGATCGTCGACCTCCTGGCGGTGCGCGCGAACGTGATCGAGAGACAGCCCAAGGCGGTCGAGGCGCTGCTCGACGGCTGGTTGCGCGCGACCGACTACATGAAGCGCGATCCCCTGGACGCGGCGCGCCGCATGGGCATCCGCCAGCAGACGACCGGCGAGCAGTTCCTCGAGTCGCTGCGCGGGCTGCACATCCCTTCGCGGGCGGAGAACCTGAGGATGCTCGGCGGCATGAAGCCGGAGCTGGCCGTGACCGGACGCCGCCTTCTCGCCCTGATGCTCGACGCGAAGCTCCTCTCCGCGAGCGTGGCGATCGAGAAGCTGCTCGCGCCCGGACCGCTCGAGAGCATGGAAGAATGAACCTGCGGATTCCGCCGCTCAAGCTCACGGTCCCGCTGACCCTGCTGGGCTTCGCGGCGGCGCTCAGCGCGGTGAACCTCCTCTATCACGTGCCGGAGGCCGAGCGCGCTGCCGAGGAGGACGGGCGCAAGCGCCTCGCACAGGAAATGTCGCGGCTGCAGAGCACCCTCGAGTACATGCTGCTCAAAGGCGACACCGAGGCCGCGCAGCACGAGATCGCGGTGCTCGCCCACAACCACGACGTCACGGTAGCCGTCATGACCGACGACCGCAACGAGGTGGTCGCGGCGACCCGCAGGGCGTGGCTGGGCCGCAACATCGCCGACGTGCTGCCCCAGTTCGACCTCGACCAGGCGGCCAGCGACATCCGCCAGCGCCGCGCCGGGATGACCAGCGACTCGACCGGCAACGAGCTCCTGGGCCACGCCGGGATTCTCATGGGCGGCACCGGCGACGAGCTCCGCCCGTCCCGCACGGGCAGCGTGTTCCTGGCCTACGACCTGCAGCGCTACAAGGCCGAGGCCCGGGAGCAGGTGATCCAGCAGTCGCTCTACTGGGCCGGGTGGGTCACCGCGCTCGCGCTCGCGATGTGGCTCGTCTTCCACTTCCTGCTCACGCGCCGCACCGCGCGTCTCGTGGGCGCCGCGGAGCAGCTCGCCGCGGGAAACCTCTCGGCCCGCAGCGGCATGGCCGGCACGGATGAGCTCGGGCGCCTCGGCCGCGCGTTCGACGCGATGGCGCTCGAGGTCGCCGACACGCAGACGCGGCTGCAGAAGGACCTCGCCGAGCGCGCGCGCGTGCAGCGCGAGCTCGAGAACAGCGAGGCCCGGCTGCAGCAGATCCTCAACAACTCGACCGCCGTGGTCTTCGTCAAGGATACGGAGGGCCGATTCCTGTTCGTCAACCGCGAGTTCGCCCGTATCTTCCATCGGCGCCCCGAGGAGGTCATCGGCGAGACCGGAAGCGAGTGCTTCAGCGCGGACTTCGCCCAGGCCTTCCGGGCCAACGATCTCATGGTGCTCGAGCGCAACGCCCCGATGGAGTTCGAGGAGACCGCGCCGCTCGACGACGGGGTGCACACCTACATCTCGATCAAGTTCCCGCTCTACGACGCCAAAGGCGTGGCCTACGCCGTGTGCGGCATCTCCACCGACATCACCGAGCGCAAGCGCTCCGCGGAAGCGCTGCGCGTGTCCCAGGCGAGCTATCGGGAGATATTCGACGCTTCCGAGGACGCGATCTTCGTACACGACATCGAGACCGGCGAGATCGTCGACGTCAATCTCAAGGCCTGCTCCACCTTCGGTTACAGCCGCGAGGAGTTCCGCAACATCGACGCGGGCGTGCTCGGCAGCGGGGAGCGGCCCTACACGCAGCGGGATGCGCTCGACCTGATCCGGCGCGCCTCGGTCGACGACCCGCTCTCGATCGAATGGCACGGGCGGCGCAAGGACGGCACGCTGTTCTGGCTCGACGTGTTCGTCAAGCGCGTGACGATCGCCGGCCGGGACCGCGTGCTCGCGCTCGCCCGCGACGTCACCGGCCGCAAGAAGGCCGAGGAGGCGCTGCGCGCGAGCGAGGAACAGTATCGCGCGATGTTCAACGCCTCGATCGATGGGCTTGCGCTGTGCAACGCGATGGGCGAGATCGTCGATACGAATCCAGCCCTGTGGCGCATCTACGGCTACGGCGGCAAGTCTGGCGCGATGCCGCCGGGCGGATGGACGCGCCAGTCGTTCGGGCCGGGGCTGATCAAGTCGATCGCCGCGGGCGAATCGGTCTGCCAGGAAGTCGCGACCGAGCGCAAGGACGGCTCGCAGCTGGCGGTCGAGGTGCACGGCGTGCCGATGCACTATCAGGGCAAGCCGCACGTGCTGACCATCACGCGCGACGTCACGGACAAGAAGCGCGCCGCCTCGGAGCTCGCGCGCCAGCGCGAATCGTCGTACCAGCGGGAGAAGCTGGTCGCACTCGGATCGCTGCTGGCGGGCGTCGCGCACGAGCTCAACAATCCCCTCTCGGTCGTCGTGGCGCGCGCCGTGCTGCTCGAGGAGCAGGGCGACTCGGCAACCCAGGTCGCGGCGCAGAAGATCCGGACGGCCGCCGAGCGCTGCGCGCGCATCGTGCGCACCTTCCTCGCGATGGCGCGGCAGCAGCGTCCCGAGCGCGGGCCGGTCGCGATCAACGAGGTGGTGGCGGCCGCGCTCGACATCACTGGCTACGCCATCAGCACGAGCAGCATCGAAGTCGAGCTCGATCTCGCCGAGGACATCCCGCCCATCCTCGCCGATGCCGACCAGCTCCACCAGGTGCTGCTCAACCTGATCATCAATGCCCAGCAGTCGCTGCAGGAGCACCCCGCGCCGCGGCGGATCCGCCTCGAGACCCGGCTCGGCCCGGGCGCAGACCAGATCCACATCAAGGTCGCCGACAACGGCCCGGGCATTCCGGCGCACTTGCGCGCGCGGATCTTCGAGCCCTACTTCACGACCAAGCCGACGGGCATGGGCACCGGCGTCGGGCTGGCGGTAAGCCTGGGCATCGTCGAGGCGCACGGCGGCGCGCTCACCGTCGAGTCGCCCCCGCAGGGAGGCGCCGTTTTCGTCGTCACGCTGCCGGTGGCCCCGGTGGAGGCGGCAGGCATGCCCGCGGCGAGCGCCCCGAAGACCGACCGCAGCCGGCGCAGCATCCTCGTCGTCGACGACGAGGCGGAGATCCGCGACGCACTGTCGGAAATCCTGACCGCCGCGCGCCACCGCGTGGTCACCGCCTGCTCCGGACGCGAGGCGCTCGAGCGCATGGCGACCGAGGCCTACGACGCGATCCTCACCGACATGCGCATGCCCGACCTGGACGGCCGCGCCCTCTACGAGGAGATCGAGCGGCGCTGGCCGGGACAGGCGGGGCGCGTGGTGTTCGTGACCGGCGACACGCTCGCCTCGGCACTGCGCGAATTCGTTTCCAGCAGCGGCCGACCGGTCATCGAGAAGCCCTTCCTGCCCAGCGAAGTGCGCCGGGTGGTCGCGGAGCTGCCGGGCTAGGTCCCGGTCGCTTTCCGGCGCGGCCGCGCAACAAACGAAACAAAAAACCGCCACCCGCGAAGTCCTCCTGAAGCGTGAGCCCGCTACCGTAGGGCTTTCCGATTCGAACCGCCGGCAAGGCAGTGCCGACGGCACGATCCTGACGTCGCCTTCAGGATCGAAGATCGCGTTGTAGAGCGACTGCGGCGGGGATGCCTCCCTCCCTCCAGAGACCCCCCTGCTTCCCCGCCGCAGGTTTTACCGCGGTCCGCCGATCGACCTTCCGCAGCCGGCGCGGCCACTTCTCGATGACCTTCACGATCCAGCGCCTGGCCGACGAGCACCGGCCCGCCTTCCTGGCGCACCTGCTTTCCCTGCCGCCCGCCGACCGCAGCCTGAGATTCGGCACGGCGCTCGCGCCGCGCGCCATCGCCGCCTACGTGGCGCATCTGGATTTGGGCCGCGATGCGCTCTTCGGCGTCGTCGAGGACGATCTTTCGCTCGCGGGGGCCGTGCACGTCGCCTTCGAGAGTCCGCATGCGGACATCGGTGTTTCCGTCCTGCCGCAGCGGCGCCGGCGCGGGCTCGGCGCCGCGCTGCTCTCGCGCGCCCTGGAGCACGCGCGCAATCGCGGCGCCGGCCTCCTGTCCATGCAGTACCTGTCGACCAACGCGCCGATCATGCGGCTCGCCAGGCGCCTCGGGATGGAGATCGCCTCGGCGGGGATCGAGACGCAGGCGCAGCTCGAGCTGCCCGAGCCGTCCGCGATCTCGATCGTCTGCGAGCTCCTGAGGGACGCATTCGCTTCCTGTGACGGCGCGCTGAAGGCCTTCGTCGCCGGCTGGAAGCATCGTAACGACGGCGCCGCAGCCGCGCCGTAGCGCGACGGCCTCGTCGCGGGGCGCCGCGCTGCCGGCCAAAGTCCTACGCCGGGTCGACCGAACCGCGCGCCGTCGGCGCGGGTCCAACCTAAGACATTCATCTCGAAGCGAGCGACACCGGTCGCGCCTCCCCCGGCCGCGGCTGCGCGACGAGCGTGGCCGCGACCGCAAAATTCCGATGAACAGCGCACAACGCCTGCACGACCTTGGGCAAAGCCTCTGGCTCGACAATCTGAGCCGCGAGATCCTCGATGACGGAACCCTCGCGCGCTACGTGCGCGACTTCTCGCTGACCGGGCTCACCTCCAATCCCACGATCTTCGACAAGGCGATCCGGCACACCTCGCTCTACGACGAAGCCATTCGCCGGGCGGCCCGCGACGGTGCCTCCGACGAGGCGATCTTTTTCGCGCTG
Source organism: Casimicrobiaceae bacterium (assembly GCA_035501595.1). Taxonomy (GTDB): domain Bacteria; phylum Pseudomonadota; class Gammaproteobacteria; order Burkholderiales; family Casimicrobiaceae; genus PALSA-1003. The sequence goes on from DATJVX010000020.1 coordinate 169,269, forward strand.
GCGCTCGAAGACCTGCGCCGGGCCGCCGAGCTGTTCCGGCCGGCGCATGGCGCCACGGGGGGCGAGGACGGCTGGGTGTCGCTGGAGGTATCTCCCCTCCTCGCCGACGATGCCGCCGGCACGATCGCTCAGGTCAAGGCGCTGCACCAGCGCGCCGGCATCGACAACCTCTTCATCAAGATTCCGGGCACGCCGGCGGGCATTCCGGCCATCGAGGAATGCCTGGTCGCGGGCATACCCATCAACGTGACGCTGCTCTTCTCGGCCGGGCAATACCTGGCGGCCGCAGGCGCCTACCAGCGTGCCGTCGAGCGGCGGCTCGCCGCCGGACTCGCGGCGCCGGTGCGCTCGGTGGCGTCGCTCTTCGTCAGCCGCTGGGACGTGGCGGTCGCAGACGAGGTGCCGGCGGCGCTGCGCAATCGGCTCGGCATCGCGGTCGCACAGGGAACCTTTCGGGCGTACCGGCAATTCCACGCGTCGCCCGCATGGACGCGGCTCGCCGGTGCCGGCGCACCGCCCCAGCGCCTGCTCTGGGCCAGCACCGGCACCAAGGATCCGCAGGCCTCCGACGTCCTGTACGTCGAGGCGCTCGCGGCGCCCGGGACGATCGACACGATGCCCGACGCGACGCTGCTCGCGCTCGTCGACCACGGCAGGATCGAGCGGACGCTCTCGGCCGAGCGCGACGGCCGCGACGGCGATGCCGTGCTCGCGCGATTCGAGCAGGCGGGCGTGGATGTCGCGGGGCTCGCCGAGCGCCTGCAGCGGGAAGGCGCGAAAGCCTTCGTCGATTCCTGGACGGACCTCATGGGACGCATCGCGGCCAAGCGCGGCGAGCCGGCTTCCCGCGCGGCCTAGGGGCGCACGATGGCGCCCGAGGGTTCGTCGCCGAGCGAGCGCCCGCGGCTGCGCACGCGGCCGGCCTGGGGCGCGCTCGAGGCGCACTATCTCGCACTGCGCGACGTTCACCTCCGTCGGCTCTTTCACGACGATCCGGACAGGGGCCGGCGCTTCACGGCGCAGGGCGCCGGCCTGTACCTCGACTACTCCAAGAACCGCGTCAACGCGGAGACGATGAAGCTCCTGCTCGAGCTCGCCCGCGAATGCGCTCTGGGCGATCGCATCGCAGCGATGTTCCGCGGCGACGCGATCAACACCACCGAGCAGCGCGCGGCGCTGCACACCGCCCTTCGTGCTCCCGCCGACGAGATGCTCGTGGTCGACGGGATCGACGTCGTGCCCGAGGTCCACGGCGTGCTCGCGCGCATGGCCGCGTTCGCCGACGAGCTGCGCAGCGGCCGGTGGACGGGCCACTCGGGGCGGCGCATCCGCAACATCGTCAACATCGGCATCGGTGGCTCCGATCTCGGGCCCGTCATGGCCTACGAGGCGCTGCGCGGGTACAGCGCGCGCGAGCTTCGCTTCCGCTTCGTCTCCAACGTCGACCCGACCGACCTGGCCGAGGCCACCCGCGACCTGCGACCCGGCGAGACGCTGTTCATCGTATGCTCCAAGACCTTCACCACCCTCGAGACGCTGACCAACGCGAAGGCGGCGAAGGCGTGGCTCGTCGCCGAGGCGCGCGACGAGCGCGCGATCGCGCGGCACTTCGTCGCGGTGTCGACGAACGCGGCCGAGGTTACGCGCTTCGGCATCGATCCGGACCGCATGTTCGGATTCTGGGACTGGGTCGGTGGCCGCTACTCGATGGATTCCGCGATCGGACTCTCGACGATGATCGCGGTCGGACCTGATAATTTCGCTGCGCTGCTGCGCGGCTTCCGCGCGATGGACGAGCATTTCCGCAGCGCGCCGTTCGAGCGCAATCTTCCGGTCCTGCTGGGCCTGCTCGGCGTCTGGTACGCCGATTTCTTCGACGCCTCGACGGTCGCGGTCCTGCCCTACGACCAGTACCTCAAGCGCTTTCCCGCCTACCTGCAGCAGCTCACGATGGAGAGCAACGGCAAGCACGTCGCCCTCGACGGCCGCCGCGTCGACTACGCCACGGGTCCGATCTTCTGGGGCGAGCCCGGGACCAACGGCCAGCACTCCTTCTATCAGCTGCTGCACCAGGGCACGCGCCTCGTGCCCTGCGACTTCATCGGCTTCTGCCAGCCGCTCAATCCCTCGCGCGATCGGCACGAGCTGCTCATGGCGAACCTGTTCGCGCAGGCCGAGGCGCTCGCCTTCGGCAAGCCCGAAGCCCAGGTCCGGGCCGAGGGCGTCCCCGACTGGCTCGCCCCCCACCGCTCCTTCGACGGCAACCGCCCGAGCAACACGCTGCTCGCACGGCGCCTGACGCCCGAGACGCTGGGCGCGCTGATCGCGCTCTACGAGCACAGCGTCTTCACCCAGGGCGTGATCTGGGACATCGACTCCTTCGACCAGTGGGGCGTCGAGCTGGGGAAGCAGGCGGCGCAGCGCATCATCGGCGAGCTCCGCGACGGCTGCGAGGATCCGGCCGTGCACGACAGCTCGACCGCCGCGCTCATCCGCCGCTACCGGCTCGAGCGCGACGCGGGCGAGACGCCGGCGAGCCCCTCGAGCGAGGCGCAATGAGCAAGGCGGCGAAGCTCGACCGGCTGTGCATCGACACGATGCGCATGCTCGCCGTCGACGCGGTCCAGCGCGCCGGCTCGGGCCACCCGGGCACGCCCCTCGACGCGAGCCCGGCGGTCTACTGCCTCTGGCAGCGCTATCTGCGCTACGCCCCGCAGGATCCGAACTGGATCAACCGCGACCGCTTCGTGCTCTCCGCCGGCCACGCCTCGGCGATGCTCTACGCGCTGCTCTACCTCGCCGAAGTCCGTGCTGCCGCCCCCAGCGATGAGGATGCCCGCAGGCTTGCCGTCACCATGGACGACCTGAAGTCGTTCCGCCAGGCCGGCAGCCGCTGCACCGGCCATCCCGAATACGGGCGGACCTCCGGCGTCGAAGCCACCACCGGGCCTCTGGGACAGGGCGCGGCCAACAGCGTCGGGATGGCGATCGCCGGCCGCTGGCTCGCGGCGACCTTCAACCACGAAGCGCTCCCACTGTTCGACTTCCGGGTCTACGCGCTGTGCAGCGACGGCGACATGATGGAGGGCATCGCGAGCGAGGCGGCCTCGCTGGCCGGCCACCTCGCGCTTTCGAACCTGTGCTGGATCTACGACGACAACCGCATCACCATCGAGGGCTCGACCGCGCTCACCTTCACCGAGAACCTCGGGCGGCGCTTTGCGGCCTGCGGCTGGAAGGTCGTGGAGGTGAGCGATGCCAACGATCTGGACGAGCTCTCCCGCGCCTACGAGGTCTTCCTCGCAACGGCCGACCGGCCGACGCTCATCGTCGTCCACAGCCACATCGGCTACGGCTCGCCACACAAGCACGACTCGCGGGAGGCGCACGGAGAGCCGCTGGGCGCCGACGAGCTGCGCCTCACCAAGGAGTTCTACGGCTGGGACCCCGACGCGAGCTTCGTCGTGCCCCCCGGCGTGCGGGCGCAGTTTCGCGCCGGGCTCGGACGGCGCGGCGCCGGCGCGCTGCGTGGCTGGCGGGCGCGGTTCGCGGACTACCGCCGGCGCTACCCCGAGCTCGCCGCGCAGGTCGAGCGCCTGCGGCGCCGCGAGCTTCCCGCGGCCTGGGACGCGAAGCTGCCGGCGTTCGCGCCGGACGCGAAGGGCCTCGCAACCCGCGAATCCTCCGGCAAGGTGGAGAACGCCATCGCCGCACAGCTCCCCTGGCTGCTCGGCGGCGCTGCCGACCTGGCGCCGTCGACCAAGACGCGGCTCGATTTCGAAGCCGCAGGCGATTTCCAGGCGCCCGATCGCGGCGGCAGCTACGCCGGGCGCAACTTCCACTTCGGGCTGCGCGAGCACGCGATGTGCGCGATCGCCAATGGCCTCGCCCTGTCGGACCTGCGGCCCTATGCCTCGTCGTTCCTGATCTTCAGCGACTACTGCCGTGCGGCGACCCGCTTGAGCGCGATGATGGAGCTGCCGGTGATCTACGTCTGGACGCACGACTCGATCAGCCTCGGCGAGGACGGTCCGACTCACCAGCCGATCGAGCAGCTCGCGTCGCTCCGCGCCATGCCGGGCATGATGACGCTGCGCCCCGCGGATGCGAACGAGGTCGTCGAGGCGTGGCGCGTGATCATGCAGCTGCGCGATCGTCCGGTCTCGCTCATCCTCACGCGCCAGCCCGTGCCGACGCTGGATCGAAAGCGGTACGCGTCCGCCCGCGGGCTCGCGCGCGGTGCCTACGTGCTCGCCGATGCGCCGCAGCCGCCCGAGGTCATCCTCATCGGCACCGGCAGCGAGGTCGCGCTGTGCGTCTCCGCCTGGGAGCGGCTGCACGGAGACGGCATTCGAGCGCGGGTCGTCAGCATGCCCTCGTGGGAACTGTTCGAGGAGCAGAGCGAGGCGTACCGCGACAGCGTGCTCCCGCCGGCCGTCGTGGCGCGCGTCGTGGTCGAGGCGGCAGCGTCCATCGGCTGGGAACGCTACGCGGGCACGAGCGGCGCCGTCCTCGGCATCGATGCCTTCGGCCTCTCCGCGCCCGGCAAGGTCGTCGCCGGGCATTTCGGCTTCGACACGAGGCACGTGGTCGCCGCAGCGAAGGCGCAGCTCGCTCGCCATGGCGTGCGCCGCCGCCGGCGCAGCAGCGCGACGACGGCTTGATCGTCGGCGCCGTCGCCCCGAGCCCGTCCGCATCGAACGCGCCCTCGGGCGCCGACGGCCGCCATTTGACCGTCCGCAGGGATCGGTGCTATTCCATCGGGGCCAGCGACGGCAAGCAACCTGGAGACGACCTTGAAGCCCGACTGGAGCGGCGTGTTTCCGGCGGTGACGACGCAGTTCCGCGAGGATTTGTCGCTCGACGTGGACGCCACCGCGCGCGTGATGGAGGGATTGATCCGCGACGGCGTGTCGGGGCTCATCGTCTGCGGCACCGTGGGCGAGAACACCTCCCTCGCCAGGCACGAGAAGCTCGCGGTGATGGAGGCGGCGAAATCGGTTGCGCGCGGTCGCGTCCCCGTGATCGCCGGCATCGCGGAATTCACCCCTGCGTTCGCGATCGACATGGCGAAGGAGGCGGCACGCGTCGGGGTCGACGGCGTGATGGTCATGCCGGCGCTCGTCTATTCGTCCAAGCCGCACGAGACGGCGGCGCATTTCCGCAACGTCGCCAAGGCGACCGACCTGCCGGTCATGGTCTACAACAACCCGCCGATCTACAGGAACGACGTGACGCCGGAGATCCTCGCCTCGCTCGCCGATTGCGAGACGATCGTGTGCTTCAAGGAGTCGTCCGGCGACACGCGCCGGTTCACCGACCTGCGCAACCTGGTCGGCGATCGCTTCGTGCTCTTCGCGGGTCTGGACGACGTCGTCGTGGAAAGCGTCATGGTCGGCGCGGTCGGCTGGGTGTCGGGCCTGTCGAACGCGTTCCCGCGCGAAGGCGAGACGCTGTTCCGGCTCGCGCGCGCCGGGCGCTACGCGGAGGCGATGAGCCTCTACGAGTGGTTCATGCCGCTCCTGCACCTCGATGCCCGGCCCGATCTCGTCCAGTGCATCAAGCTCTGCGAGCACATCATGGGTCGCGGGACGCGTCGCACCCGGCCGCCACGGCTGGCGCTGCCGCCGAAGGACGCAGCCGAGGTCGAGGCGATGATGAAGCAGGCGCTGGCCACGCGGCCGCGGCTGCCCGACGTGGGGCTCAAGCAGGCAGCCTGATCCGGGCCGTCCGGCAAACCCGACCGGCCGGCGAACGCCGGCTTCGCGCGCTACGCCGCAAATGCCGACCTGCGGGTACGGCGCGGCTCATGCATGCTTACCCGGCATTCGCCGCTACGCTAGGCGCCGCGCCTCTCGCACCCGACTGACGCGCGGGCGGCCTACGTCCGCCCCTGCTGCATCGCCAGCAGCCGCTCGAACACCGCCGGGCTCGCTCTGAGCCCCGTGTGCTCGAACTCGTTCGTGAGCCAGACTTTCATGCCCGGGATCGCGGCCGCCGTCTGCTCCGAAGGTGCGCGCGGCACGTACATGTCCTCCGCGTAGACGGCGGCGACGCAAGGCACTGTGTTGCGCGCGAGGCGCGCGGCGTCGTAGAGCGCCGGCCAGCGCTCCTCCCGCGCGAGCAGCTCGGCGGCCTCCCGCAGCGGACGAAGCCCCGGGTAATCGTCGAACATCCACGGATAGACCATCTCGCCGGTGAACGATGGCGGTTTACCCGGCGCCCAGTCCGCCTCGGGGAACTCGGCGCGCACGCGCTCCGCCGCCCAGTGCGAGGCCGCGCCCTGCGTGTAGCACATCTCGTGGAGGACCACGTAGATCGGATTGGTCTCGAAGGGTTGCAGGTTCTCGAGCGCGCGCAGGAACGGCAGGCTCAGCTCATCGCCCTCTCGGCCCGCGCAGAAGGCCGCCTCGAAGAGGTAGTGCAGGTGCTCCATGCCATCGTGGAAGCCGAGCAGCAGGCCCAGCTGCTGGAAGCGGCGGACGGTCAGCCTGCCACCGGTCGGCAGGGTCACTTCCCGTCGGTGCAGATGATCGAGGATGCGCTCGCAGCGCTCGCGATCGCCGGGATAGCGGGCGAAGAATTTCTCGGTCTTGCGCCGGACCTCCGGATAGGTGTGGCGATAGTAGTCGTCGGCAGTGCCGGCGAGCGGAGGGAGCCCACCCGTGATGAACGCCTCGCGCAAACCCTCCGGGTGCAGCGAAAGGTAAGTCACCGCGCAGAACCCGCCGTAGCTCTGGCCGAGAGCGCTCCAGGGCTCGTCGCCGAGGATCTCGCGGCGGATGAGCTCGGCATCGCGCACGATGCTGTCGGCGCGGAAGTGCACGAGATAGTCCGCCTGCGCCCGTGCGTCCCCCCGGCGGAGCAGCGTCTGCGGCAGCACGACGCTGCTCCGGCCGTTGCCGCGGGAGTCGAGGAGCAGCACGTGGTAATCGTCGAGCGCGCGCTTGAGCCACCCTGAATTGTCGAGCGGGCGCGGTCCCGGGTATCCCGGACCGCCCTGGAGGAAGACAAGCCAGGATCGATGCTCGCCGGCCTTCGCCGCGGCCTTCACCGCCCGCGCGAAGACGGCCAGGGACTCGCCCGAGGGCCGCGCGTGATCGAGGGGCACGGCGAATTCGCAGTCGGTCAGCTCCAGGCCATGGTGGCGGACAGTCGCGAGGGTTTTCACGGCCTGACGATGCGCGGCGAAGCGGGAGTTCGATTATAGTCGACGCCGCAAAAGCGCTCCTCGGCACCGCATGGGCAAGCCTCCATCGAACGCATCCCGGCGCAGCGCGATGTCGCGGATTGTCGGGACGGCGCTGCTCCCGCTCGCCTTGCCGTGGCGCGCGGACGCTGCGGACCCGGCCAAGACGTTGCGCGTCGCGCTCACCAGCGCCGAAATGAGCTTCGATCCGCAGTTCTCCGCCGACGCGGGCACCGACGGGATCATCGACCACCTCTACGAGGCGATGCTCGACTACGACTACCTCGCGCGCCCGGTGAAGCTCGTTCCGCGAACGCTCGAGGCGATGCCGACGATCGCCGACGGCGGCGCGACCTACGTCTGCCGCTTCGTGCGCGGCATCCTGTTTGCGCCGGATCCGGCGTTCAAGGGGCGTGCTCGCGAGCTCACCGCTGCCGATCAGGCCTACGCGCTCAAGCGCCTGCTCGATCCCGCCGTGAAGAGCCCGTGGCTCTGGCTGGTCGACGGCAAGATCGTCGGCGCGGACGCGGTCCGGTCCCGCGCGCTCGAGCGCGGCAAGTTCGACTACGACGCACCGATCGCCGGGCTCGAGGTTGTCGATCGCTACACCCTGCGCATCCGGCTAAAGGCGCCCGACCTGCGCTTCGTCTATGCGCTCGCCATTCCCAACACGGCCGCGGTCGCTCGCGAAGTCGTCGAAGCCTACGGCGCGGATTTCGGCGCGCATCCGGTCGGCACCGGGCCGTACGTGCTCGGCGAGTACCGGCGCAGCGCGAAGATCGTGCTCGTCGCGAACCCCGCGTATCGCGAGACGACCTACGTTCCCTCGGGGCCGGTCCCGCCGGAGTCGCGCGCCATCGCCGCGTCGCTCGCGGGACGAAGGCTGCCGCTGGTCGGCCGGATCCAGATCAGCGTGATCGAGGAAGCGCAGGCCGTCTGGCTCGCGTTCCTCAACCGCGAGCTCGACCTGCTGGAGCGCCTGCCGCCGGACTTCGTCGACCAGGCGCTCGTCGACGGTCGACTGCGGCCCGCTCTCGCCGACCGGGGGATCGGGCACGAAGCGCTGCTGCGGCCGAACACGCGGTGGACGTATTTCAACATGGAGGACCCGGTCGTCGGCGGCTACACGCCGGAGAAGATCGCGCTGCGTCGCGCCATCGGCATGGGCTACGACGTCGCCGAATACATCCGGGTCATCCTCAAGGGACGCGGGGTTCCCGCACTCGGACCGATCCCGCCGGACGTCGCCGGCCACGATCCTGCGCTCAAGACCGCGGCGCAGCTCTACGATCCCGCGGCGGCGCGCGCGCTCCTCGACCGCTTCGACTACCAGGACCGCGACGGCGACGGCTATCGCGAGATGGCGGACGGCAAGCCGCTTGTCCTCGAGCGCTGGTCGGCGCCGACGCTCGCCTCGCGCCAGGAGGACGAGCAGTGGAAGAAGAACATGGATGCCATCGGGCTCAGGATCGTCTTCCGCAAGGATCGCCTGCAGGAGCTGCGCAAGATGGCGAGGGACGGGAAGCTGCCGATGCGCACCGACGGCTGGAACGCCGACTATCCCGATGCGGAGAATTTCATGCAGCTGCTCTACGGTCCCAGCGTCGGACAGGAAAATCACGCCCGTTTCCGCCTGCCCGAGTTCGACCGCCTCTTCGAGCGAGCCCGCCGCCTGCCCGACTCGCCGGAACGCACGCAGCTGTTCGACCGGATGACCGAGCTCGTTCTCGCCTACGCGCCCTGGCGCATGATGGAGCATCGCATCGAGGATCACCTCGTGCAGCCCTGGGTGCGAAACTACAAGCCCCAGCCCGTGCGCTACGCGCTCTGGCGCTACGTCGACGTCGATGCCGCGCCGCGCGGGCGCTGACGCGCGGAGCGTCTCCCCGGGGCGGCGCTTCGATGCGTGTCGGGCGATCCTGCACGGCCCGCCGGCTGGAGCTTCAGCCCAGCGCCAGCGCGGCGTTGAGCGACGCCGCGAACAGCAGCATTGCGCCCGCCTGGTGCGCCGCCGCGAGCGGAAGCGGCACCACCAGGAGCAGCGTGCAGATGCCGAGCGCCACCTGCACCGCGAGCGCGGCGAGCAGGAGATGGGCAGCGGTCCGGGCGACCGGCGGTGCGACGCGCGATGCTCGCACCCGCCACCAGAACAGGGGGACGAGGATCGCGAGCGTCCCGGCAATGGCGCGATGATCGAACTGCACGGTCGCCATGTTGTAGAAGAAATTGCGGTACCACGGGTCGAGGAGCATCAGCTCCGGCGGCACGAGAGCGCCGTTCATCAGCGGGAACGTGTTGTAGGCGAAGCCGGCGCGAATCCCCGCGACCAGCCCGCCGGTGAGCACCATGACGAAGATCAGCACCGCGAGCGCGCAGGCCGCGCGCCGCAGCGGCGCAGCGACCGCGCGATCGGCTGCGGCGGCCGGTCTCAGGAGCGACAGCGCGGCCGAGAACATCGCCGCGAAGATCACGAAGGCGAGACCCAGGTGCGCGGTCAGGCGAAACTGGGAGACGCGCGGATCGTCGACGAGCCCGCTCCGCACCATATACCAGCCCAGGGCGCCCTGCATCGCTCCGAGCGCGAAGATGCCGAAGAGCTTCGGTGCGAGCCCGGGCGGAATCCTGCGCCGCGCGACGAACCACAGCAGCGGCAGCAGAAACACGGCGCCGATCGCGCGCCCGAGAAGGCGATGGAAGTACTCCCACCAGAAGATGCCCTTGAATGCCTCCAGCGTCATGCCGCGGTTGACCTCGCGGTATTCGGGTGTCGTCTGGTACTTCGCGAACGCCTCGCCCCATTGCGCGTCGGTGAGCGGCGGCAGCGTGCCGACGATCGGCTGCCATTCGGTGATCGAGAGCCCCGAGTGCGTGAGCCGCGTGACGCCGCCGACGACCACCATGGCGAAAACCAGTGCGCAGCAGACCAGCAGCCATGCCGCGACCGGACGCGCGTGCTCGGCCGGCGATGGCGATGCGACGACGGGCGCCCGCGTCAGCGACGAATTCTGGGTGAGCTCCATCGTGGCGATTGTGCCACGGCGCACGCTGCTTCGGTCGAGCCTGCGCTGGACGCGGGGCGATCGCCCGCTTCGAGGAGAGCGTTCACGCGGCGAGCGCCGCCATCCTGCGCGCCTCGACCGCGACGCGTACGCTGAGCGGAGCGCTTCGGCCGCGAATCGAGACCTCGCGGGCGGACAGCGCCGCGGGATCGAGCCCCGCGAGCCGGCAGACCTCTTCGGAGATCACGACTTCCCCGCCCAGGTCCTTGGTCAGATCCTGCAGCCTGGCCGCCACGTTGACCGCGTCGCCGAGCGCGGTGAATACCCGGTGCTCCTTGTAGCCGACGTCGCCGACGACCACCTCGCCGCCGTGGACGCCGATGCCGAAGCGGATGGGCTCGCGCAGATCGTGCGCAAACTCCGCATTCAGCCGCTCGATGTTGACCGCGACCCTACCGACCGCATCGAGCGCCTGCCGGCACGCGGCCTCGGGGCCGCAAGTCAGCCCGAAGAGCGCGAGAACGCCGTCGCCGACGAACTGGTTCGTTCGCCCTCCGCTCTGCTCGACGGCGGAGGCGACGGCGGCGACGAACCGATTGATGAAGAACATCGTATCGAACGGCAGCCGCTTCTCGGCCATGCTCGTCGAGCGGCGCATGTCGACGAACATACTCACGAGATAGCGCTCCTCGTCGAGTCGGAAACCCACCGATCGTCGCAGCATGTCCGCGGTCATCTGCGGGGGGAACAGCGGATAGAACGCGATGTCCGATTGCGGCCGCAGCTGGCACGCAAGGCGCACCGAGGCATCGGCGCGGACGCCGACCCGCTCGAGCACGAAGGCCTCGCGCTGGGACGGCGCCGGCAGGTTGCTCAGGTCGCCGACGACGCGCACTCGGCAGGTCGAGCACCGAGCCTTGCCCCCGCAGACGCTCGCGTGCGGAATGCGGTTGCGCAGGCTGGCCTCGAGCACGCTCGTGCCACGCGCGACGCGGACGACACGGCCGTCCGGATACCGGAGGCTTATCAAGCCGCCGCGCCGCTCGCGCAGCGCCCGCACGCCGCGCGCGACGAAGATCAGCGCCAGGACGCCAAGGTAGGCGGCCATCGCTTCCAGCGTGATCGTGTCCAGCAGCGCGCGCTCGTCCGGGGTCGCCATGCTGTCCGGCCCGACGTTCATCTCGCGCCATTCCGGGGTCGCGTAGAGCGCGACCACCTCGCGCGCGCCCTGGATCAGCCCCAGAAGGGCGAGCGTGGGCATGAGCACGGCCGCCGCCAGCAGGTAGGGCGCCGCTGCGGAGAAGAAGCCCTTCAGCCGCAGCCAGAAGTAGAGCCCGATGCAGCCGTGGATCCACGCGACCAGGAGCAGCGTGAACTGGACCCAGTGCAGATACGGGCGATTGATCCAGTACGAGACGAACGCGTGCGCGTAGTCGACGTCGCGCCCGAACAGCGGCGACTGCAGCCGAGCGGCGATCAGGTGTCCGGCGATCAGAAGCGGAATGGAAAGACCGAGCACGAGCTGCGTGATCTCGGCGCCCGGATAGCGGAACTCTCGCCGCTGGTACAGCGCCCACAGCCCGAGCAGCCAGTGGACGATGGCGGCGGTGTAAAAGACGCTCTCGACCACCGGGTTCCGCCAGAACGCGAAATGGAACTGGAGCGCGGCCTCCATCGTCTCGTAGGAAACGTTGCCGAGCGCGTGATTGGTGAAATGCCAGAACAGGTAGCAGAACAGGATGAGCCCGCAGGCGATGCGTACCTGCCGCACGCCGATGCCGGCGACGAGCTTGCGCGCGCGGGCGTAGCTCACCTCGGACGCTCAGTACGAGTAGCGCCGGATCACCACCGCATTGGCGATGGCGGTGAGCGCGATGGTCACGACCATCAGCACGAACGACAGCGCGGCTCCGAACGGCCAGTTGTTCTGGTTCAGCACCTCATTGGCGACCACGGGCGCCATCATCTGGAAGCGCGGCCCGCCGAGAAGCACGGGCGTCGCATAGGCATTCATCGCCAGGATGAAGCAAAGCACGCCCGCGGCGAGGACTCCCGGCACCGCGAGCGGCAGCGTCACCAGGCGCCAGGCCTCGAACGGCGTCGCGCCCAGGCTGACCGCCGCCTCCTCCGTCGTCGGATCGATGCCCTCCAGGACGCTCTGCAGCGTGAGCACGACGAACGGCAGGTTGACCGAGACGATCCCCACGAACACGGCGAGCGGCGTATACATGATCGTGAGCGGCGCGGCGCTCGGCGCAAGCAGCGCGAGCAGGTAGTTGACGATGCCTTTCTGGCCGAACGCCACCATCCAGCCCGCGGCCCGCACGGCATTGCCCACGAACAGCGGGAGGATCACCGCGAGAATCAGGACCGCCTTGAGGCGCACGGTCGTGCGGGCGAGGTAGAGCGCCGCCGGAAATCCCACCACGAGGCAGGCGATCGTCACGCCGATGGCCATCAGGAGCGTGGTCTTGAGCACGCCCGCGTAGTACGGATCGGTGGCGACCTTGACATAGTTCTCGAGCGTCAGCGCCTCGACCATGAACTGGCCGGGAACGAAGCGGTTGAGGCTGTAGCGAAGCAGCAGCAGGAGCGGCAGGGCGAGAAAGACGAGCACCAGCGCCGACGCCGGCAGCATCAGCGCGATCGCCGTGCCGCGGCGCCGGATCATCCGGCGATCCGATAGGGGTGTCGCCCCCGCCCCGGCTTCAAGCATGCCGGAGCAGGCTCCGGCCGGGGCCCGACTTGGCCCAGCAAGCGTCGCCGCTCCATGATCCTGGATCCCGGCCCCCGGATTCAAGCACTCCGGGGAGGCTACGCCGGGATGACGTCATGACCTAGGCCTTGAAGACCTTATTCCACCATTCCTGGAGTTGCGGATCGTTCTGCGCGAGGTACTCCTGGTCCTGGACGAGGAAGCGCTCCTCGGTCGCCGCGTCGAAGCCGATGCGCGCGGCCATGTCGGCGGCCAGCCCCGCGTTGGTCGCCGTGGGGTTGTAGCCCATGTTCTTGGCGAATTCGCGCTGCGGCTGCGGATCGAGGATGGCGTTGAGGTAGGCGTAGGCGGTGTCCTTGTTCCTGGCATTCTTCGCCATCGACATCTCCGAGACGTAGAGGACGATGCCTTCCTTCGGGTTCGCGATCTCCACCGGGACGCCGGCGTTCTGCCACATCACGCCGCGCGCCTTCCACATGATGCACATCCAGCATTCCTCGGTCTTGAGCGCCTGCGCCATCGCCTCGTTGGTCGGGTAGATCTTGACGCCCATCTTCTTCAACTCGAGCAGCTTGGCCTTGCCGGGCTCGTAGTTCGTGAGACTGCCGCCGCTGATCATCGCCGCCGACTCGATGGTCGTCTGGTACTGGATGTCGATCACGCCGATGCGTCCCTGCGCGGCCAGCTCCGGGTTCCAGAGGTCGGCGTAAGAGGTCGGCCTGGTCTTGATCTTCGCCGGGTTGTAGAGAATGACGCGGCCGGTGTAGATGTGCGGCACCGAGTATTTCGTCTTGAGCTTCGGAAGCAGGTGCTTCATGTTGGGGATCTTCGCCGGATCGATCTCCTCCAAAGTCCCGTTCTTCCACATCTCGTAGGCGCCGGAGGCGGTCAGGGCGACGATGTCCATCGAGCCGCGCGGCAGCCGCTTCTCGGCCATGAGCTTGGTCTTGCGCACCGTGTCGTTGGCGGTGTCGTAGATGACCTCGACGCCCATCGGCGCGAGCAGCGGCTCGGCGATGTACTTCTGCAGGAGGTTCTGATAATCGCCACCCCAGGTTCCGACGATCACCGGGCCGCCCGCGGCGCGCGCCGGGGGCAGGCCGAGACCGCCGAGCGCGACGCCGGCGGCGAGCGCGGTGTTGAACTGACGACGCGTCATTGCGTGGGCCATGACTCGATCTCCTCTCTTGGCAACGTCGATCTTTTCCGCCGGATGCGCCCGGATCCTCTCCTCACGCCGGGACGATGCCGACCGCGGATGCCGGATCGATGCGCATGAGCAGGCTCTGCCCCGCCGCGAAGCTGCGCGGCGATCCGGAACCCGGGCTCGAGGCCTTGGTGACCGTCACGATGTCGTTGCTCGCCAGGCGCACGATCAGCTCCGACGTCGAGCCGAGATAGGTTACCACCTCGACGGTTCCCCGTAGCACGTTCTGCCCCGACGAAGGCGCGTCGAGCAGCTCGATCGCCTCCGGGCGGATCATCAGGATGCGCGCGTCCGGCGCCGAGCGCGCGCAGGCGATCGCGAGGCCGGAGCTCGTCACGAACGCCGACCCGTCGCCGTCGAGCCGTCCCTCGAGAAAATTCGCCTGCCCGATGAAGGAGGCGACGAAGTGGTTGCCGGGCCGCATGTAGAGATCCTGCGGCGAGCCGATCTGCTGGATGCGGCCGCTCGCCATCACGACCAGGCGATCGCCCATGCTCATCGCCTCGTCCTGGTCATGCGTGACCATGATGGTGGTGAGCTTGAGCAGCTGCTGCAGGCGGCGCATCTCCTGGCGGACGTCGTGCCGGAGCTTGGCATCGAGGTTGGACAGCGGCTCGTCCAGGAGCAGCACGTCGGGCTCGATCACCAGCGCGCGCGCGAGCGCGACGCGCTGCTGCTGCCCGCCGGAGAGCTGCCTTGGCAGGCGCTGCGCCAGCGTCTCGAGCTTGACCAGCGCCAGCGCGCGCTCCACGCGCCGGGCGATCTCCGTCTCGGGCTGCCTTCGCCTGCGCAGCCCGAACGCGACGTTCTCGAAGACGGTGAGATGGGGAAAGAGGGCGTAGTTCTGGAACACGACGCCGACGTTGCGCCGATAGGGCGGCTCGCGCGTCACGTCGCGGCCGCCGATGCGCACCGTCCCCGCGCTCGCGTCGGCGAAGCCCGCGATGAGTCGCAGCGTCGTCGTCTTGCCGCAGCCGGAAGGCCCGAGCAGCACCAGCAGCTCGCCTTCGGCCACGTCGAGCGAGAAATCGTCGACCGCCGGGAACTCGCCGAAGCGCTTGCTGACGCGGTCGAGGGCGACGGTGGCCATCGGCGCCTATACCACCTTCGCGAGGCTCACGAAGCGATCGGTGACGAGCAGCCCGGCGCCGATCACCGCGATCTGCAGCGCGGAGACGGCGGCGATCGTGGGATCGATCTTCCATTGCAGGTACTGCAGGATGGCGATCGGCAGCGTGGTGTTTCCGGGCGCCACGAGCAGCAGGGAAATCTCCAGGTTACCGAAGCTCACGACGAAGCTGAACAGCGCGGCGGCCACAACGCCCGGCCAGATGAGCGGCAGCGTCACCTTGAGCGCCGCGACCAGTGGCGAGGCGCCCAGGCTGAGCGCAGCCTCCTCCACCGATCGGTCGACGCCGACGAGGTTGGCCGTGATCAGGCGGATGCTCCATGGAATCGTGATGAGCACGTGCCCGACGGCGAGACCCCAGGTCGAGCCCGCGACGGCGAGCCCGGTCAGGACCTCGAACTGGACGAAGGCCATGTAGAGGCTCGAGCCGATGACGATCGCGGGCACGACGAGGGGCGACATCAGGAACTGGAGGATCGCGTCGCGCCCGGGAAACGCGAAGCGCGTCAGCGCGAAGCTCGCCGGCGTCGTGACCGCGAGGCCGCAGGCGGTCGCGAGCAGCGCGACGCTGAGGCTGGTCCCGAATCCGCCGATGAACTGCCGCTGCCCCAGCATCTCGGCGTACCAGCGCAGCGAGTAGCCCTCGGGCGGCAGCGAAAGGATCTCGTTCGCGAAGAACGACAGCCAGAGCACCATCGCGATCGGCAGGACCATGAACGCGAACGTCGCGGCGACGGCGGACCGGAACGCGAGGCGTCCCAGGCGTTCGCGCGATCGACTGCCCCTGACCATGCGCTCCGGCGAAGCCTAGCCCGGGAGCCGGTTCTTGCAGAAGCGCCCCGCCAGCATGATGGCGTCGATGCGGTCCTCCCCGGGCAGGAGCACCGACAGGTCGCGATACGGGTCGCCGTTCACGACCAGCAGGTCGGCGTGCGCGCCGGGGACGAGCTCGCCGAGCTTCCCCTCCTGGCGCACGATCTCGGCATTGACGAGGGTGGCCGACCGGATGATCTCCTGCGGCCGCATCGCCTGCGCGCGGATCAGGAGTTCGTTGCAGTGGTCGTTCTGCAGCTGGCCGAGCAGATCGCTGCCGAATCCGATCTTCACGCCCGCCGCGCGGCACAGCTCCAGCGAGCGCAGCCCAGCTTCGAGGACGATCTCGTTCTTCTCCAGGCTGTAGCCGGAGAGCCCGAACTGCGCTCCGCGCCGCTTGAGCGAATCGTACGTCACGAGCGTCGGGACGATATATGCGCCCTTCTCGGCCATCAGCTTCGCCGTGACCTGATCGATGAGGTTGCCGTGCTCGATGGTGCGCACGCCGCCGCGGACCGCACGCTCGATCGCCTTGGCGCTGTAGGCGTGCGCGCAGACGTAGGTTCCCCAGCGCTCCGCCTCCTCGACCGCGGCCTCGATCTCATCCATGCGGAACTGCAGGCTCTCCAGCGGATCGGCCTGCGAAGCCACGCCGCCCGAGACCATGATCTTGATCTGGTCCGCACCCTTGCGCAGCTCGTCGCGCACGGCCTTGATCATCTCCGGCACGCCGTCGGCGATGCGCGACGCATGCGTGAGCGCACTGGAGCACGGGCAGGAGATCTCGTTCTGCGTGCGCAGGCGAAAGTCGCCGTGGCCCCCGGTCTGGCTGATCGGTTGCCCGGAGATGAAGAGCCGCGGTCCGACGAAGAGTCCCTGCTCCACTGCGGCCTTAATGCCCCAATCGGCACCGCCAGTGTCGCGCAGCGTGGTGAAGCCCCGCATGAGCATTGCGTGCATCTGCGCCGAGCCCTTGGCGGCGAGCAGCGTTAGCGGGACCCCCGAGAGCAGGTGCAGGTTGACTTCCGTGAGCACGACGTGGATATGGGCGTCGATGAGACCCGGCATGAGGGTGCGCCCGCCGAGGTCGATCCGCTGCGCCGTCGGCGCCTTGATCGGGCGGTCGGCGACCTCCTTGACCAGGCCGCCTTCGACCAGCACCTCCATGCCCCCGGCCAGCTCGTCGCGACGCGGATCGAGCAGGCGTCCACCGCTGAATAGATAGCTCGTCAAGGCAGCTCCTCCGATTTGACCACGGACTGGACCGCGGAGCGTAGCGAGATGGAGTCGGTCATGCTCCCTCGATCGGCGCTACGCGGCGCGCGCCACCGGTGCGCCGGCGTAGCGATCGGGGCTCAGCGCGTCGATGGCGCACGAGGGCCGCTCGCCGGACAGCACTTCGGCGATGAGCTTGCCGGTGATCGGCGCGAGGCTCACGCCCATCATCGCGTGTCCGGTTGCTGCCGACAGGTTGGCGAAGCGCGCGAACCGGCCGACGTAGGGGAGTCCGTCGGGGGAGCAGGGTCGCAGTCCGGTCCGGATCGAAGCGCTCGCCAGCTGCTCGGCGGTCAGCGCGGGATAGTACGCGCCTACCGATTTCACGATGCCGCGAATCCGCGCCGGATTGATGCTCTCGTCCACCCCTGCGATCTCCATCGTGCCGCCGACGCGCAGGCGCCGGCCCATCGGCGTCACCGCGACGCGCGCCTCGGTGAGGAGCGCGCAGCTGACCGGCAGCACCGGCGGCGCGTCCAGCGTCAGGCTGTAGCCCTTGCCCGCCTCCATGGGCAGCCTCACGCCCAGCTCGCGCCCAAGCTCCGTCGACCAGATGCCGCCGCAGAGCACGAATTCGTCGGCCCCGATCGCGCCGGCGGCGGTCTCGACCGCATCCACCCGGTCGCCGCGCGCACGCCAGCCGCGCACCTCGGTGCGGTGCCTGAGCTCGACGCCGAGGCGCCGAGTCTCGTTCCGCAGCGCCGCCATGAGCCGCGCCGGCGTGAGATGGCCGTCGAGGGGATAGAAGATGCCGCCCGCGACGTTCATGCGGATGCCCGGCTCGCGCGCCGCGACCTCGGCCCGCGTCAGCACTTCCGCGGGCATGCCGAGGCGCTGCGCGAGCCCCGCGACGCGCGTTTCCTCCTCCAGGCCATGCTCGGTTGCGCAAATCGCCAGCAGGCCCTTCGTGACGAGCTCGAATGCGTCGTCCCACTGCGCCGCCCACGCCTCGTAGCACGCGCGGCTCGCGAGATGAAGGTCGCGCAGGACGGGCGCCGAGCGCTGCACCTGCTGCGGCGTGGCAGCCCGCGCCAGTTTCCAGGCCCAGTCGAGCAGATCGCCCGAGAGGCGAGGCCGCACGTGGAAAGGACTCTCCGGGTTCCACATCCAGCGCAGGCCCTGCCGCACCACACCCGGGCTCGCGAGCGGGATGAAATGGCTCGGGACGATCATGCCGGCGTTCGCGAACGAGCAGCCGTCGTCGCGCTCGGACGCGCCGCGCTCGACGACGATGACCTGGTGGCCCTTCACGGCGCAGGCGTACGCGACCGAGAGCCCCACGATGCCGCCGCCGACCACAAGGACGCGCCCGCTCATGCCTGCGAGCCTATGCCCCAGCGCAAGGGATCGTCGTCGTCGAAGATCAGCGTCGCGTCAGCGGTGACGTACGCGCTTCCGGTGATGCGGGGGCGAACGCGCGTGGCGTCGCCGTCGTCGAGGGAGAACGACGCCTCGAACACCGTGCCGATGACGCTTTCCTGGCGCCAGGGCTCGCCCGGCCGCAGCGCGCCGTCCGCGTGCAGGCAGGCGAGCTTGGCGCTGGTGCCCGTACCACAGGGCGAGCGGTCGTACGCGCCACCCGGGCAGAGCACGAAGTTGCGGCTTCCCTTGCCCTCGCCGAGAGGCGCGAAGAGCTCGACGTGATCGATCGGCGCGCCGGCCGCGCCGTGCATGCCTCGCGCGTCGAGCGCGTGCCGGACCGCGCGTGCGAACGCGTCCAGGCGAGGGATGTTCGCCGGGACGATCTCGATGCCGGGCGTGGGGGCCAGGAAGAACCAGTTGCCGCCCCATGCGACGTCGCCGGTCACCTCGCCGTGCCCCGGGACCGGCACGGTGACCTCCCGCGCCAGCCGATAGCTCGGAACGTTGCCCACCGTGACGCGGTGCCGATCGTGAAGCTCGACGCCGACCACACCCACCGGCGTCTCGAAGCGATGCGCTCCGGGCTCGATCCGTCCGAGATGGGCGAGCGTCACGGCGAGCCCTATCGTGCCGTGCCCGCACATGCCGATCGTGCCGACGTTGTTGAAGAAGATGACGCCTGCCGCACAGGTCGGGTCGACCGGCGGGCACAGGAGCGCACCGACCACGACCTCGGAGCCCCGCGGCTCGTTGATCACGCCCGAGCGGTAGCGATCGTGCCGGGTGCGGAAACGCTCGCGCCGCTCGGCGAGGCTGCCCGATCCGAGATCCGGTCCGCCGGCGACGACCACCCGCGTGGGCTCACCGGCGGTATGGGAGTCGATGACGCGCACGGTCTGCATGCCGCGACATTAGCACGCGCGGCTGTGGCCGTCTCCCGCGCGTCCCGTCAGGACATCGGGTTCGCAGCGGGCGGCGGGTCGCCCGGAAGCGGGATGAATTCGCCGTTGTCGAGATCGGGAAGCTTCATGCGTCCGGCGCGCCACTCGGCTTTCGCCTGCTCGATGCGCTCGCGCGAAGAGGAGACGAAGTTCCATTCGATGAAGCGCTCGCCGAGCGGCTCGCCTCCGAGACCCATGACGATCGCCGGCTCGCGTGCGCGCATCACGGCCGGTGCGCGGGGTGCGAGCACCGCCATCTCACCCGCCCGCAGAAGCTGCCCGGCCGCCTCGACCGAGCCGCTCGCCACATAGATCGCACGCTCGGCGTAGCCGTCCGGCAGCTCGGCGGTCGCGCCCGGCTCGAGCGTCCAGTGCACGTAGAACATCGGCGAGTGCGTCTCGACCTTCGCCTTCGCGCCGAAGGCCTCGCCCGCGATCAGCCGGCACGGCGCGCGAGGCTCGCCCAGCACCGGCAGGTCGCCCGCGCCGTGGTGGAAGAACGCGGGCTCGGTCTCCTCGTCGCGCTCGGGCAGAGCGACCCAGGCCTGGATCCCGTGCATGCGCCCGCCCTCCTTGCGCGCGCGCTCGAAGCGTTCGGAGTGCGTGATTCCGCGCCCGGCGGTCATCCAGTTGACCTCGCCCGGACGGATCGCCTGCTCCGAGCCGACGCTGTCCCGGTGCACGATCTCGCCGTCGAAGAGGTAGGTGACCGTCGACAGGCCGATGTGCGGATGCGGGCGCACGTCGACCGTCCGCGGTATGCCGGGCGCGAAGTCGACCGGGCCCATGTGATCGAAGAAGATGAACGGGCCAACCATCCGCCGCTGCGCATGCGGCAGGATGCGACCGACCTCGAAGCCTCCGAGGTCGCGGCGCCGCTGCGGGATGACAAGCTCGATCATCGTGCCGGATGCAAGGACGCGCTCGCTCGGTGCGTGGGCCGCGAGCAGGCGCGCCCGCGAAAACTGTAGCACGATATTGCCGCTCGAGCGCTGGAGCGGGTTGGAACGAGCAGGTGGCGCGCTACGCCGGAGACAGGATGGCGGCCGGTCGCGCCTCGCGCTCCGCGCGCTCGATCTTCTTCAACTCGCCGCCGAGGTACGCCGCGATCGCCCGCATGCCGTAGACGCCCGCTTCGGATTCCGCGGCGCCGTCGTAGTTCGTGTGGGTGTTGACGTCGTAGGTATAGATCTCGCCGGCGTCGTCGGCGATGAACTGCCTACCTGGCCGCCACCACCATGATCTCCACTTTGAGCTCCGGTCGCGCGAGCCTCGCTTCGACCGTGGCCCGGGCGGGTGCATTGCCGGGCGAAACCCACGCGTCCCAGACCTCGTTCATCTGGCTCCAGGTGGCGATGTCGGTCAGCCAAATGTTGGCGGAGAGCAGCTTGGACTTGTCGGTACCGGCCTCGGCGAGAAGCGCGTCGATCCGGGCGAGGACCTGCCGGGTCTGGCCCTTCACGTCCTGCGAGGGATCGTCCGCGGTGACGCCCTGGAGATAGACCGTGTCGCCATGGACGACGGCTCCGCTCATGCGCGGTGCCGGCTTGATGCGCCGTACGCTCATGGGCTGGGCGTCACGTCGACGGAGATCAGCGGGATCCGAATCGGCGGTACGGGGCGGGCGCCTCGAGAGGCACCCGCCCCGCTCATCGAGCTATCGTGCCTTGTAGCTGAACTTCTGGCCCTTGACGGCCGCTTCGTACATCAGCCCGCCCTTGATGATGTAGAACGTCGCCATGCCCTTGTAGTATGCCCCGCCTCCGGTGGACGCGTCGTTCTTCGAGATGCTCGCGCCGGCAGAGGCGCCCGTCGAGCTCGCTCCGGCGCCGGCTGCGGCGGTGATCGCCACGGCCGTTGCGTCCGCGCCGAATTCGAAGTTGCCGCCCGCGAACTCGCGGAAGGAACGCTCGTCCTGGAAGAAGATGATCTCGCTGAAGCCCTGGCCGCCGAGCTGGAAGCCGATCGACAACTGCGTCATGGACGTGTCGCCGACATGCTTGCCCTTGGCGTAGACGCAGCCCTTGCCGTAGGCGCCGCCGACGCCGATGCCTCCCTTGCCGATTGTCGGGAAGACCGCGTAGCCGTACGCCGTCTTGAAGAAGCCCGCGCTCTGCCCGGCCTTCCTGAAGAGGTTGGCCGTGTCGGTGCACGAATCGGCCCAGGCGAACGAAGCCGTCAGGCCGAGCATCAGCACTGCGGAAATGGATATCAGACGTTTGAGCATGTTCAAAGACTCCTTTGGGGTCGTCGGTGGGGGATCAGCGCTTGTTGCCGCACACTTCCAGGCGCGCCTTGCGGCGCTCTTCGTCTTGCTGAAGGAGAAGCTTGTACGCAGTGTAATACTTGTAGATGTTGCTCACATAGGTCACGGTCTCCGACCCGATCCGGTCCGCGGCCACCAGCTCGACGTTGTTGAACCAGCGGTTCGGATCGAGGCCGCGCTTGGCCGCTTCACGGGGCAGCTGCGCGATGCGCCCCGGGCCCGCGTTGTAGGAGGCGAACGCGAACAGGCCCTTGTTGAGCGGGGTCATCGGCTCGTCCTTGTAGAACTGGTCGATCATGAAGCGAATGTACTTGACCCCTCCGTGGATGTTGGGCTCGACCTGCTTGACGTCGCCGACTTTGAGATCCTTGGCCGTCTCCGGCATGATCTGCATGGCGCCGATCGCCCCGACCGCGCTCTTCGCATTCTGGTGGAGACCCGATTCCTGGAACCCCTGCGCCATCATCAGCAGGTAGTCTATGTCGTACTGGTCGCCGTACTTGCGGAACAGGCTCACCGTCGCGCCGAAGCGCTTGCGCTCATCCTCGTCCAGCGCGTTCTTGACGAACTTCGGATCCTTGGCGTAGCGGTTGACGATCGAGTCGCCGAACGTCGTGCCCTCGCCGTGGCGCTTGGCGAAGTCGTCGAGCACGGCCTTGAGCTGCGGGCTCCCCTTGCGGATCATGAAGGCATTCTCGGCGCCTTCGTGCAGCGGCATGTCGTCGTGCAGCTGCAGGCTCTTGAACACCCGGCTCCACATCACCGCCTTGTAGCGGTCGACCACGGTCGCGCCGATGAGGCCCGAGTTGGTCATCTCCAGGATGTCCTCGGCCTCGAGCTCCTCGGGCGCCTCGCGGATCGTCACCGGTGGCTTGCCGGCGGCGGCGAAGCGCTGATTGAGCGCCTGCAGGTGCTCGTAGTAGCTCGTGTTCTTGCGGACGAACACCTCTTTGCCCGAAAGATCGTCCAGCGAGGAGACTTGCGGTCCGCCCGGGCCGGTCACGACGATCTCCTTGATGCCCGAGTACATCGGCGCCGAGAAGTCGACGAGCTTCTCGCGCTCCGGAGTGACCGTCAGGTCGGCGAACACGACGTCGCCCCAGCCGTCGGTCAGCCGGGAGATGATCTCGTCGCGCCCGACGGGAAGGTAGAGCACGTGCAGCGTGACGGTCTTCGTCTTGAGCTTCTTGTTCAGGTCGGCTTCGAACGCCTGGAAGACGTCGTAGGAGACCCCGCGCTGCCGGCCGTTCTCGACGTAGCAGAAGGTTTTCGAGTAAGGCACCAGCGCCCGGATGATCCGGCGCTTCTTCATCCCGTCGAAGTCGCTCTTCCACTGGCGCGTGCCGACCTGCAGCGCCTGCGGGCCGTCGTTCACCGCGGCCGCGGCAGGCGCCGCGGCCGCGTCGTCCGCCGATGCGAAGACGAGCGCCAGGATCCCTGCGCAGACCGCGCACGCGGCCCGCGAGGCGGCATCCCGCGGAGTCCACTTCGGTGTGCCTCTGCTCATTTCGCTCGCCCTGCCGCCATTCTACGGCCCCGGTGGCCGGCGTGCACCTTCCGGCCGGCACCGCAGCTTCCGCGGCGAGTGGCTCATTCGAATGCGAAAACCCGCTTCCAGTCGCGCTTCATATCGACCACGGTCCAGCGCCGGGCATTCGCCTCGTCGAGCGCCTTGTCGAGGCGACCGATCGACGACTGACGGTCGTAGGCGTACTCCCGCTCGGCGTCGGTGTGGTGGACGATGCCCATGAAGCGCGGACCGGCCCCGGCCGCGGTCCATTCGAGCATCTGCTGGTCGCCGTCGGAGTTGCCGAAGGCGAGCACCGGCCGCCGGCCGATGAACTTGTTGATCGCGACCGGCTTGCCCGTCTTGTCGTCGATGAAGTCGAGCTTCGCCTCCCGCACGAGGACCGGCCTGCCGTCCTTCATCTCGAACTGCGTGAGCATCGACGAGCCGATCACCTGCTCCGGCGGGATGCCGTAGACCTTCTCGGCGAATACCCGCATGAAATCGCCCTCGCCTCCCGACACGATGTAGGTCTTGAAGCCGCGGCTGCGCAGGTACGCGAGCAGCTCGACCATCGGCTGGTAGACCATGTCCGTATACGGCCGGTTGAACCGCGGGTGCCGCGCGGACGCCACCCAGCCGGATACGGTCTCCGCGAACTCGTCGGTCGTCATGCCAGCGTGCGTGGCGATCATGATCTGCGCGATCCCGCGCTCGCCGGTGGCGGCGAGCGCTCGATGGTCGCCCTCGAGCACGGCCTGGAACGGCTGCGTCGTTTTCCACTCCGGATGCGAGGCGGCGAGCGCCTTGACGCGATCGAACGCGAACTGGAGCTGAAAGTAGACCGGCTGTTCGGCCCACAGGGTTCCGTCGTTGTCGAAGACCGCGATGCGCGCCGCAGCCGGGATGAAGCCGGGATTGCCCTCGGTCGACGCGTTGATCACGAAGGCGACGATCGCGCGCTTGGGCGCGGTGTCGTTCCACGACGGCAGCGGGTCGATCCCCTGGCCGACGGTAGTGCAGCCCGTGGCGACCAGCAGTTGCGCGGCGAGCGCCGCCGCGAAGATCCGCCGAACGAAGGCGCGGATGCGGCCGTCGGCAGGACGGTTGCTCGGTGGCGGCATGGCTTTTCTCCCTCGGAAAGCGCGGGTGCGTCGGCGGTCGTCGAGCGGTCGGGAACGCGGCCCGCACCGCGCTTCGCGGCGACGCAGAAAGCCTGCTCGCGCCCCCCGGGGCCGGATCGTCGCCTGCCGGGGGGGCGCGCGCCATTCGCCCAAGGTGCATGATGACCTGCCCCCGGGTACATGGGCTAATCAGGCTGCCCTCGGCGCGCACCGCACGCGCCAGCCGACGCGAAGGTTCCTTTCCCGGCCTGGATTCGGTTCCGTTCCCGGGCGCGCGTGCGTTCTATTCCCGGCTGGATGCGGCGCCGGCGGCGTCGGCCCGCGGCGGCGGAGCGCAGCCGAGGAGCTCGGCGGCACGCACGAGCTCCGCGAAGGCGCGAATGCCCAGCTTTTCCATGACCCGCGCCCGGTGGGCCTTGACCGTGCGCAGCGAGATGCCCATCTCGTAGGCGATGCTCTTGTTCATCGCGCCATTCGCAACGCGCGAGAAGATTTCGCGTTCGCGCGCGGTGAGGGTGCCATGGCGACGCTTGAGCTCGAGGTTGCGCTCGTGGACGCCACGATCGCGACGATCGCGCTCGAGCGCGGCGGCCACCGCCGAGAGCAGCACATCCTTGGCGACGGGCTTGGTCAGGAAGTCCACCGCGCCGGCCTTGATCGCGCGAACGCCGGTCTCGACGTCGCCATAGCCGGTGATAAAGACGACCGGCAGCGAGCGCTCGCGCTTGGCGAGCGCCTCGTGCAGGTCGATTCCGCTCGGGCCGGGCATGCGGATGTCGAGCAGAATGCAGCCCGGCCCACCGTCCGCCTCGAGCAGGAAGTCGCCCGCCGACGCGTGGCTCTTGGTCCGATAGCCCGCCGCCGAGAGCAGGCGCGTCAACGCCTGGCGAATCGACGCGTCGTCGTCGACGATGTGAACCATCGCGCGCGGCTCGCGCTGCGTCACGGCGTCTGCGCTCCGGGACTCGAGGTTGGGACCCGCCGCGGCGCCACGCCGCGCCGCGGCTTCCCGCGAAGCGGGCAGCAGCTTCGCTGTCCCAGCCTGCATCGCTTCATGGTTGGTGTTGGCTCGCGAGCGACGGTGCGGATTCACTCTACCGCAAGGCGCCGGACTGTACAGCAAGGCGCAGGCGCAGAGAAATCCCCAACGCCCCAAGGGACTTTGTCGGCTGCGACTTGGCCGACTCCGGAGACTGCTGGACAATCGCGCGATGCCGGACACGCGCGCACGGGCCCCGCAGGGATCGCCGACATCGGACGTTCGCAAGGTCGCGGTCGGGCGCGGCCTTCGGGTCGGGCTGCAGCTCGCCCTCCTCGCGATCGCGCTCGCCCGTCCCTCCGTGGCCGCGGCGGAGACGCGCGTCTATCTGCTGCGCGGCTGGTTCAACGTATTTTCCACCGGCATGGACGGCATGGCAGAGGCGCTGCGCGCCAAGGGCATCGACGCCCGGGTGATCGGGCACCTCGCGTGGAAGTCGGCGACCGAGGAGATCGTCAGCGACGAAGCCGCCGGCAAGACGCTGCGGCTGGTCTTCGTCGGTCACTCGCAAGGCGCGAACAACGCGATCGACATGGCGCGCGAGCTGCAGAGTCACGGCATCGCGATCGATCTGCTCATCACGCTCGCCCCGTTCATGCAGAACCCCGTCCCGGCCAACGTCGTGCGCGCGGTCAACTACTACCAGTCGCCCGGCTGGGGCTCGGCGCTCACGGCCGACGCCGATTTCAAGGGCGATCTCTCGAACGTCAACATCGCGGGCGAGGTCGGCGTGTTCCACATCACGATCGACAAGGACTCCCGCATCCAGGCGCAGGTACTGGCCGCGATCGCCGCCCTTCCTCGCTAGCCCGTTCGCGCCGACCGCGAAGTCCGCGCGGCCCGTCGGTCGACCGGCGGGAAAAAGCGGTCGAGCGCCGGATCCCACAGCCGGATCCCGCCCGTGATGCCGGCTTCGTTGGAGACGATCGTGACGTCGGCCGGGAGCTCGAGTCGCAGCCTAGCCGCGTCGCCGCCGCCGAGGTACAGGCGATCGAAGTTGAGCAGCGTGCGCACCACGCCGATCATCCTGAGAACGCGCCGGTTCCATTTCGCGTCTCCCTTCCGCGCGAGCGCCGCGGATCCCACGTACTGGTCGTAGGTCTTGCCTTTGCGGATCGGATGCTGTCCGAGCTCGAGATGGGGCATGAGCTCGCCGTCGCGATAGAGCGCGCTCCCCAGCCCCGTGCCGAGCGTCAGCACGCATTCCAGGCCGCGGCCCTCGATCACGCCGAGCCCCTGCACTTCGGCGTCGTTGAGGACCCGCACCGGGCGGCGCAGGCGCTTGGCAAGCTCGCCGGCCAGCGGGAAGCCTCGCCAGTGGGCCGTGTCGAGGTTCGGCGCGGTGATGATGCGGCCGCGGCTCACCACGCCCGGAAAGCCGACCGACACGCGATCGTATCTCGGCAGCGCCTGCACGAGCTCGACCAGCAGCGGGACGACGGCTGCCGGCGGTGCTGGATGCGGGGTCGCCGCCTCGACGCGAGGGACGATCTCGCGGCCCGCCCGATCGAGCACGGAGGCCTTGAGATGCGTCCCTCCGATGTCGATCGCCAGCGTGTGCGGCGCTCCGCCTCGCGGGCTCTTCGCGGGCTCCCGTCGCTTCTTTCGCTTCGGCATGCGCCTCCCCTCGACGCGTCCTTACGCCGCGGGCGCGGGTGCGCGCCAGCCTCCGACGGACGTCGTGATGGCGTCGGCCTCCGCGGGGCCCCAGCTCCCCGAATCGTATTCGGAGACAGGCGCGGCCGGGCGCAGGGACGGCTCGACGATCCGCCAAGCCGCCTCGACCACGTCCTCGCGCGCGAACAGCAGCGGGTCGCCGCGCATGGCGTCGCCGATCAAACGCTCGTAGGCGTCCATCGTCCTGCCCGGCTCGTTGGCGCAGTACAGCTCGATGTCTCGTCCGACCAGCGCCGCACCCGGCTGCTTCGTGCGGACACCCATGGCGATCGCCACACGGTCCGGCCCGAGGCGGAAGCGGACGTAGTTGGAGCCCGGCCGCAGCGGTTCTTCGAAGATGTGCTGCGGCGGAGCTCGCAGCTCGACGACGACCTCGGTCGCGGTCACGGGCAGGCGCTTGCCGGCGCGGATGAAGAACGGCACGTCGGCCCAGCGCCAGGAGTCGACGTGCAGGCGCAACGCGGCGAAGGTCTCGACCCGCGATCCCGCCTCGACGCCCTTCTCCTCGCGATAGCCGCGATACTGCCCGCGCACGATGTCCGCGGCGGCGAGCGGCCGGACCGCGCGCAGCAGCTTGACCTTCTCGTCCCCGATCGCCGAGCCCTGCATCCCGATCGGCGGCTCCATGGCGAGAATCGCCACCACCTGCAGCAGGTGATTCTGTACGACGTCGCGGACCGCGCCGACCGATTCGTAGAATGCGCCGCGACCTTCGACGCCGAAGCGTTCCGCCATCGTGAGCTGCACGCTGCCGACGAAGTTGCGATTCCAGATCGGCTCCAGGAACGAATTCGCGAAGCGGAAGTAGAAGAGATTCTGGATCGCTTCCTTGCCGAGGTAGTGGTCGATGCGGAAGATCTGCTCCTCAGAGAACACGGTGTGCAGGCTGCGGTTGAGCGACTGCGCCGACGCGAGGTCGCGGCCGAAGGGTTTCTCCACGACGACGCGGGCGCCGCTCTGATCGCTGGCCCCGAGGTGCTCGACGACCACCGGAAAGGCCGCGGGAGGAATCGCGAGGTAGTACAGCGGCCGCCTTGCCTCGCCGAGCTTGCGGCGCAGCGCCGCGAAGGTCTCGGGCCGGCGATAGTCTCCCTGCACGTAGTCGAGGCGCCCGGCGAGCTGGTCGAACGCCGCGGCGTCGAAACCGCCCTCCTTCTGCAGGCCGTCGCGGACGAAGTCGCGCAGCCCGTGCGTGCCGAGATCGCTGTGCGCGACGACGATCACCGGCACGGCGAGACGGCCGTGCTGCACCATCGCCTGCAGTGCCGGATAGATCTTCTTGCGCGCGAGATCGCCGGTTCCGCCGAACAGCACCAGCGCGTCGGACAGCCTCGCGCTCACTCGGCGTGCTCCGCCGCAGCGCCGGCGGGCTCGCGGTGGCCGCCGAATTCGCGGCGCATCGCGGAGAGCAGGCGATTCGCGAACTCATCCTGGCCGCGGGAGGCGAAGCGCGCGAACAGCGCGGTGGAGAGCACCGGCGCGGGCACCGCGAGGTCGATCGCGGCCTTGACCGTCCACCGGCCTTCGCCGGAGTCCGACACCAGGCCGTGGAACGCCGAAAGATCGGGGTCGCTGGCGAGTGCGTCGGCGATCAGGTCGAGCAGCCAGGAGCGAACGACGCTGCCCCGGCGCCAGACCTCGGCGACCTCGGCGACGTCGATGTCATAGCGGTAGCGCGCCGGGTCAGCCAGGGGCGCCGTCTCGGCATCCGCAGCACCCGAGCGCGCGCCGGCATTCGCGTGCCGCAGCAGGTTGAGCCCTTCTGCGTACGCCGCCATGAGGCCGTACTCGATGCCGTTGTGAACCATCTTCACCAGGTGGCCCGCGCCCACCGGACCGCAGTGCAGGTAGCCGCGCGGCGCAGTCCCGGGCGCATGGTTCCGGGAAGGCGTTTCCGGCGCTGCGGCGGACCCGGGCGCGAGCGCCGCGAAGATCGGATCGAGCCGGCGGACCGCGTCCTCCTCGCCCCCGATCATCAGGCAATAGCCCTCGTCGAGGCCCCAGACGCCGCCGCTCGTGCCGACGTCGACGTAGCGCACGCCACGCTCGGAGAGCGCGCGGGCGCGGCGCAGATCGTCGACGTAGTCCGAGTTGCCGCCGTCGATCAGCACGTCGCCGGGAGAGAGCAGCGGCTCGAGCCTGCCGATGGTCTCGTCGACCGCCGCCGCGGGCAGCATCATCCACAGCGCTCTCGGCGGAGCGAGGCGTGCCGCGAGCGCTTCGAGCGTCGGCGCGCCTGCGGCCCCTTCGCGCGCGAGCGCGTCGACCGCGCTGCGATCGATGTCGTGGACGACGCACGCATGCCCGGCCCGCATGAGCCGGCGCGCGATGTTCGCGCCCATTCGTCCCAGGCCGATGATCCCGAGTTGCATGGCAGGCTCTCGTGTCGCTTTTCGCGCCTCTTTCTACTGAGAGGGCTTCGACCGGCGGGTGGTTCCGGCCGGCTGTCGGCGTGACGCCCGCCGCGGCGCCGTCTCACCGCTGCGCTGACGCACGGGGCTCTCCTCGCGGGTCAGATTGAGCGCCGTGTTCACCAGCGCCACGTGGGAGAACGCCTGCGGGAAATTGCCGAGCATGCGCCGAGCGCGGGGCTCGTACTCCTCGGCGAGCAGGCCCACGTCGTTGCGCAGGGAGAGCAGCCGCTCGAACAGCGCCAGCGCCTCGTCCCTGCGCCCCTGGAGGACCAGGTTGTCGGCGAGCCAGAAGCTGCAGGCGAGGAAGAAGCCCTCGCCTCGCGGCAGGCCGTCCAGCGTCCGGTTGCTCCGGTAGCGCAGCACCAGGCCGTCGACCGTGAGCTCCCGCTCGATTGCGGCGAGCGTACCGCGAACGCGGACGTCGTGCGGCGGCAGGAACCCGGTCACGGGAATGAGCAGCAGGCTCGCGTCGACCTCGCGCGACCCGTAGCTCTGCACGAAGCTCTTCATGCTCGCGTTGAAGCCGTTCCTGCAGACGTCGTTATGGATGCGGCGCCGGAGCGCGCGCCAGCGGCGCAGAGGACCGTCGAGACCGAATCGCTCGACGCTTTTCACGGCGCGATCGACGCCGACCCAGGCCATCACCTTCGAATACGTGAAATGGCGGGGCCGGCCGCGGACTTCCCACAGGCCGCGGTCGGGCTCCGACCACACGCTCTCGAGATGCTCGAGCATCTTGCACTGGATCGCCCAGGTGCCGGCGTCGGACTTCAACCCTCCCTTGCGTGCCTGGTGCAGCGCATCGATCACCTCGCCGTAGATGTCGAGCTGGAACTGCCGGGCGGCCGCATTGCCCACGCGCACCGGGCGCGAGCGCGCGTGCCCCGGCAGCCACTCGAGGATCCATTCGTCGAGGCGGCGCTCGCCGGCGAGTCCGTACATGATCTGGAGCTGCTCCGGGCTGCCGGCGACGGCGCGCTGCAGCCAGCGCCGCCACGCGTCGGCCTCCTCGAAGTAGCCCGCGTGCATGAGCGCCAGCAGCGCGAGCGTCGCGTCGCGCAGCCAGCAGAAGCGGTAGTCCCAGTTGCGCACGCCCCCCAGCCGCTCGGGCAGCGACGTCGTCGGCGCGGCCACGATGCCTCCGGTGGGTGCGAAGGTGAGCGCCTTGAGCGTGATCAGCGAGCGCGATACCGCATCGGACCACTGGCCGGAATACGAGCAGCGATCGGACCACTGCCGCCAGAACGCCTCGGTCGCCTCGAGCGCGGCCGCCGGATCGATGGGCGGGGCCACGGTGTCGTACGACAGGCCGTAGCTCAGGACGAAGGGGATCGAGGCGCCCGCGCGGACTGTAAAGCGGCCGACGGTCTTGAGCCCCTCGCCGTGCAGTGGCACGCGCGTGCGCAGCACCGTCCTGTCTCCGCCTACCACCGCGCTGAGACTGCCGTCGGGCAGCCTGCTGACCCACGGCACCGACGCGCCATAGTTGAAGCGCAGGATCAGCTCCATGCGCATCGGCACGCGCCCTCGGAGCCCGCGGACGATGCGCACCAGGTGCGACGCCGAGCCGCGCGCCGGCATGAAATCGACGATGCGGACCGCGCCCTCCGCGGTTTCGAAATCCGTCTCGAGGACCAGCGTGCCCTGGCGATAGCGCCGCAGGACGCGCGCGCCGGCAGACTGCGGCGCGATGAGCCAGCGGCCGTGCCTGGGCTCGCCCAGGAGCGCGGCGAAACAGGCATCGGAATCGAACCGCGGCCAGCACAGCCAGTCGGCCGAGCCGTCCCGGGCGATCAGCGCGCCGGTATGGCAATCGCCGACGAGAGCGTAGTCCTCGATCTTCGAAGCCATGACGGTTCACGCGGAGCCGCGTCTAGGGTTCGGACACCGACCCGCTCGGGCGGTTCACCCGACGCCCAGCTCGCCCGGTCTTTCGTGCTAGGTTCGTCCCACCGCCCGCCGCGCCGACATCGAGCGACCGATCCCATCCAGCTCCGCAGGTCCCAGCAGCCTTTCGGCCATCGGGAAAAGCTCGGCCTCCTCGCGCGCCGCATGGCGCTCCTGCAGCGCGACGAACGCCTCGACGCCGTGCCCATCGGGAAGGACAGCGGCACGCGCCTCGATGGCGGCAAGCCAAACCCTCACGGGGATCCACAGGCGCTCCAGCTCGCGATGCTCGCTCGCGAGCGAGCCGACGAGCTCGCGGATGCACACCGGGTCCGAGCCGGCCATCGACTCGATCAGCGCCGGGAACAGATCCTCCTCCTCGTCTGCGTGGTGGGCGCGGCCGGCGCGGTCGAAGTAGCGGATGACGTCCCGGGCGGCGCGGCTCGCGGCCGCGTCGCTGCCCAGCGCAGCCACGTGAGCCTCGAGACGTACGAGCGTCGCGCAGAAGCCGCGGATGCGGCCGTGACAGGCGGCGAGCATCTCCAGAGGCTCCTCGAAGCTCGGAGCCGCCCTGGGGAATCCGGACACGTCGGCGCCAGTCATACTGACACTGCGATTGGACAGGCGGCGCGACGGAGCATTCCCGGGGCAGACGCCATGTCAAAGCGCCTCCACGGGTGCGCAGCGATCGGATTCCTCGCGCGATGGTTCGTGCCGCCCCCGGCTCGAACTCGCAGCGCCTGCGATACGACCGGCGCTATCAGCTCAGGGGCACGCCGGGAGGAATCCTTCGATCGAGAAACTCGTCGCGTAGCTGTTCTTGCCGAAGCAATTGCCCGCGCCCGTCGACAGCAGCGTGAGATCGCCCGCCGCGAAGGCGAACGGGGTGGGCCCGGGCGCGGTTCCGTTGTGAACGAGCTTGTTCCGCACGACGCGATCGTTCGTCGCATCCTGGTCGGCGAGGTAGGCGTCCGTCGCCTTTGGATCGGTCGAGCAGTCGAAGCTCGAGCCGGCGAACGCCAGACAGACGTCCACGATGGCGATCCCCGCGAGATTGTTGTTTTCGACGTCGTTGTTCGACAAGAGCGAGCTATCGACGCCCAGGACGAGAACGCCGGTGCCCGGAGGCAGGAACCCGAGGATCGTATTCGGCGGCGCATCGTTCGCGCGATTGTTGTCGTGGATGGAGTTTTTCGTCGCCGTGACGGCGCTCGCGCCCGGGTGACTGGCGAACAGGCCGGAAAGAAGGAAGATGCCCATCCCGACCGAGTTGTTCCGGCTCTCGTTGCCCTCGAGGAAGATGTTGTCGCTGTTCGAGACCTCGAAGCCAACCACGTTGTTCTCGACCAGATTGCCGGTCACCAGGACGTTGCTCGAAGTCTCGACCCAGATGCCCGTGTCTCCCGAGCCCGAGGCGTGGCTGTTGCTGACCACGCCGTTCCGGGAGAGCGTCGGAAAGATGCCGTAGTTCTTGTTGTCGACCGATTGCACGTCGACGATCGAGAAGCCGTCGACGTTCTCCAGGAAGAGACCGTTGTTGTTGAAGCTGCGAATCGTGATCCCGCGTATCGACACTTCGTTCATCATCGGCGGCCGCGGCACGGGTGTCGCGCTCACGCCGGGCAGGAGGCTGAAGGGCGGCGCGAGGCTCGCGTGGCAGCTCATGCACTCGGTCCGATCCTGCGGGACAACCACCACGCCGTTCGCCTGATTGCCCGCGTTTTCCAGCACGACCGGAGCGCTGGGCGTGGACAGCCCGACGAGATTCACGCTGGCGCTGATGTTGAGCCCATTGGTCGCATTCGCCGTCTCGTGATAGACGCCGGGCAGTATGTAGATCCACCCGCCAGGCGGGGCGTTGTCGATGGCGCTTTGGATCGATTGGCCGGGACGGACGATCTGTGCGATCGGCTTTTGCTTGCCCACGGCCTCGAGCGGTGAAGACGCTGCGCATGCCAACCCGATTGCGCATGCCACAGCCGCGCGCAGATAGCGCTCTCGCTGGTTCATGGCCCCTCCCCTGGTAAGCCCAGCCTAGTCTACGCCGATCCGAATCGGCGGGCACATGACGAATTCTCTCGGGTTCTGCGTGTCCGAAAGGGGCGGCCCAGCCGAGGCGCCGACGAGGCTTCCGAGCCCTTCTTCGAGGGCTTGAATCCCCCCGTCATGCCCTCATACTGACTCATCATGAATACCCGACCGGCTGCAGCCGACCCGTCCGTCGCGTCCGGGGCAGCCTCGAGCGGCGTGCGCGTAGTCTGTCCCGGCTGCGCGACGACCAACCGGGTCCCGACCGCCCGCCTCGGCGACGGTCCAAGGTGCGGCAGCTGCAGGCGGGCGCTCCTTCCGGGACAGGCCTTCGAGCTGACCGGGGCGAGCTTCGACCGCCAGGTCGCGGCGACCGACCTGCCGCTCATCGTCGACTTCTGGGCGCCGTGGTGCGGTCCATGCCGGATGATGGCGCCGGCCTTCGAGCAGGCCGCGGCGAAGCTCGCACCGGGCGTGCGGCTCGCCAAGCTCAATACCGAGGACGAGCCGGACATCGCGGCGCGGTTCGGAATCCGCAGCATCCCGACGCTCATCGCCTTCAGGGACGGACGCGAGATCGCCCGGCAATCGGGCGCGCTCGACGCGCCGCGGCTCGTCCGCTGGGTGGAAGCCAGCGTCGAGCCGCGCTAGCGTATCGCCATGGCATCGCGCAACCCGACCGACTGGATGTGGACGCAGGCCGTCGAGCTGCTGGAGCAGGCCGAGCGCATGCATCGCCAGTTCTTCCGCCTGACCGCAACGGCGCGCCCACGGCCGACCTGGGAGCCTCCCGTCGACGTGTTCGAGGACGACGAAGCTGTCGTCATCGTCGTCGCCCTCCCCGGCGTCGCCGCGGACCGGCTCGAGGTGACGGTCGAGGCCGGGGCCATCGTCGTGCGCGCGGAAAGGCCGCTCCCCTTCTCGGGATCCGGGTGCGCCGTGCGCCGCCTCGAGATTCCCTACGGCTACTTCGAGCGGCGCATTCCGCTCGCGCAGGCGCAGCTCGAATCCGCCACGCGCGAGCTCGCCGACGGCTGCCTCATCCTGAGGCTGCGCAAGGCGGGCTAGGACCGACATGAACGAAAAGACGATCGAGAATGCCGAGCCGGTGACCGCCGACGCGGGTACGCGCATCGAGAGCCCGGCCGCCGGGGCGACGCTGCGCCGCGACGCGGCGGCGCGTCCGCTGCCCGACGATGCGGTGGCCATCGTCCCGGTGCGCAACGTCGTGCTCTTCCCCGGGGCCGTGATTCCGCTCACGGTCGGACGCGAGCGCTCGCGCGCGGCGGCCCAGGAAGCCACCCGCTCGCAGCGGCCGCTGGGCGTCCTCCTTCAGAGCAAGCCGGAGGCCGAGGAGCCCGGCCCCGACGACCTGCACTGGGTCGGCACGACCGCCACGGTGGTGCGCTACATCACCGCGCCGGACGGATCGCATCACGCGATCTGCAGCGGGCTCCAGCGCTTCCGCGTGCTGCAGTTCCTCGACGGCTACCCGTTCCTCGCTGCCCGCGTGCAGACCATCGACGATCCGGAAACGGTCGATGCGGACATCGAAGGCCGCGCGCGCACCTTGAAGGAGCGCGCGCTGGAGATCCTGTCGCTGCTGCCGCAGGTGCCCGAGGAGCTGGTGGCGGCGCTCAACGCGGTGGAAGGCGGATCGCGGCTGGCCGACTTCATCGCCGGCGTGATGGACATCGGACCGGAGGAGAAGCAGGCGCTGCTCGAGATCTTCGACCTGAAGACCAGGCTCGACAAGCTGCTCGAGCTGCTCACCCACCGGATCGAGGTGCTGAAGGTGTCGCGCGAGGTCGACGCGCGCACCCGTGAGTCGATCAGCGACACCAATCGCAAGCACCTCCTGCGAGAGCAGATACGCACGATCCAGAAGGAGCTCGGCGAAGGCGACGAAGGCGCGGCGGAGATCGCGGAGCTCGACAAGGCGATCACCGAAGCGAAGATGCCCGAGGAGGTCGAGAAGCAGGCACGCAAGGAACTGAAGCGGCTCGAGCGCATGCCGGAGGCCGCGGGCGAATACTCGATGGTGCGCACGTACCTCGAGTGGCTGATCGAGCTGCCCTGGGCCGCGGACCCGGGTACGCCGATCGATCTGAACGAGGCGCGGCGCATCCTCGATGCCGATCACTACGGCCTCGACAAGATCAAGCGGCGCATCCTCGAGTTCCTCGCGGTGCGCAAGCTCAACCCGTCGGGCAAGAGCCCGATCCTGTGCTTCGTCGGCCCGCCCGGCGTGGGCAAGACCTCGCTCGGCCAGAGCATCGCCAAGGCCACGGGGCGCAAGTTCGTGCGCGTGAGCCTCGGCGGCGTGCACGACGAGGCGGAGATCCGCGGCCACCGCCGCACCTACATCGGCTCGCTGCCCGGGAACATCATCCAGAGCCTGCGCAAGGCGGGAACGCGCAACTGCGTGATGATGCTCGACGAGGTCGACAAGCTGGGCATGGGCGGCTTCCAGGGCGACCCGGCGTCGGCGCTGCTCGAGGTGCTCGATCCGGAGCAGAACTCGAGCTTCCGCGACAACTACCTCGCGGTGCCGTTCGATCTCTCCGGCGTGATGTTCATCTGCACGGCGAACGTGCTCGACACGATCCCGGGCCCGCTTCGCGACCGGATGGAGATCATCCAGCTCCCGGGCTACACCGCGCAGGAAAAGCTGCAGATCGCGCGCCGGTATCTCGTTCCGCGTCAGCTCGAGGCCACAGGGCTCGAGGCCGGCCAGTGCGAGATCGGCGACGATGCGCTCATGAAGATCATCGACGAGTACACGCGCGAGGCGGGTGTGCGCAACCTCGAGCGCGAGATCGGCAACGTCTTCCGCAGCGTCGCGGTGAAGATCGCCGAGGGCAGCGCACAGCAGGTCCGGATCGGACCGGGCGACCTCGCGCCCATCCTCGGCGCGCGCAAGTTCGAAGCCGAGGTCGCGATGCGCAGCGCGGTGCCGGGCGTGGCCACGGGGCTCGCCTGGACGCCGGTCGGCGGCGACATCCTCTTCGTCGAGGCCGCGCGCATGCCCGGATCGGGCAAGCTCATTCTCACCGGCCAGCTCGGCGAGGTGATGAAGGAAAGCGCGCAGGCGGCGCTGTCGCTCGTGAAAGCGCGCGCGAGCGAGCTCGGCGTCTCGGCGGAATCGCTCGAGAAGTCGGACATCCACGTGCATGTCCCGGCGGGGGCGACGCCGAAAGACGGTCCGAGCGCCGGCGTGGCGATGTTCGTGGCGCTGGCTTCGCTCCTCACCCACCGCCCCGTGCGCAGCGACGTTGCGATGACCGGCGAGATCTCGCTGCGCGGGCTCGTGCTGCCGATCGGGGGCGTCAAGGAGAAGGTGCTCGCCGCGCTGCGCGCGGGCATCACGACGGTGATGCTGCCGGAGCGCAACCGGCGGGACCTCGAGGAGATTCCGGCCGACGCGCGGGAAAAGCTCCGCTTCGTCTGGATGGAGCGCGTCGACGATGCGCTCGCGGCCGCCCTCACTGCGGTGGCCTGACGCCCGGCCATGCGGCCAGGAGCTCCATCGCGGTCGCGGGGTCGCGGGCCACGCGCAGTCCTTCGCGAACGCCCCGGTCGCTGAACATGGCCGCGGCTGTGGCGAGCAGCTTCAGATGCTGCTGATTGGCGTCCTGCGGAACGATCAGCCCGAGGAATAGCGACACCGGCTTTCCGTCGGGCGCGCCGAAGGGAATGCCGGTGCGAAGGCGAACGAGCGCCGCGGCCGGCGCCGCACATTGCGGCATGCGCGCATGCGGTATCGCGATGCCGTAGCCGACCGCGGTCGACCCCAGCTCCTCGCGCGCGCTCAGGCCCGCGACGACCTCCGCGCGAGTGGGGCGGCTGCCGTGCGCCAGCATCGCGGCGAGCCGATCGAACAGCTCCGCCCTCGTCGCCATCTCCACGTCGAACGCGATGTCGCCCGAGCCCATGACCGCGACCACGGGATTCGTCATCGTTGTCGCCGTCCGGGCGCGGCGCGGTCGGGTTGGATCACGAAGAGGCCTCCATGCCCCGGTCCTCGCCTTCCGTGCTCGCTTCATGGAGGTGGACGGTGTTGCTGTCCTGGTCGAAATCGACGAGTTCCGCATACCGACCCCAGCCGACGAGCGTCTCGAGCATTCTCGCCGGCTGATCGTACGGCAGCAGCGTCCCCAGCCACTCGAGCACGCTCTCGGCGTCGAGACGTCCTTCCGGCGCTTCCGCCAGGCGCGACGTCAGCATCTGGAACAGGCGCAGCTTCAGGATCGCCTGGCGGAACAGCGCTCTGCGGGCCGGCGTCGGCGCGGCGAGAAAATACCAGCCGGCCTGCGTCATGAGCACGTCGTCCTTCGGGGTGTCGACGAGGTCGAGCATCTCGGCAGCCTTGACCGTGGCGATGGTTTCGCCGAACTCCTTGCCGATCCGGGCGCTCAAGTCGAAGACGTTGATGGTCTCCTGCGCGTCCTCGATGATCTCCAGCAGGCCGACGATCGTCTCCACCGGCACGTTGGGTACCGGCTCGATCCTGCCGCTCGGCGGCGCGGCGGTGAGCGCGGCGGCCTGGGCCGCGGCCGCAGCCGCCGCCCGCGGCTCCTCGACCGGCTCGTCGGGCAGGACCAGCGCCGTGATGGCCGCATGGACCTGATCGACGAGGTCGGCGAACGACCTCGAGTTCACGTCGCGAGGATACGGCAACGGGTTGACGATGACATTGCGCACGCGGCCGGGGTGCGACGAGATGATCACGATCCGGGTCGCGGTGAACACGGCCTCGGCGATGCTGTGGGTGACGAGAAAGATGCTCTTGAGCCCCGCGTGCTGGGAGCTGCGCCACAGGTCGATCACCTGGGTGCGCAGACTCTCGGCGGTCAGCACGTCCAGAGCGCTGAACGGCTCGTCCATGCACAGCACTTCCGGCTGGGCGACCAGAGCGCGGGCGAATCCGACCCGCTGGCGCATCCCGCCGGAAAGCTGCTTGGGATAGGCGTTCTCGTAGCCGGAGAGCGCGATGAGCTCCAGCGCGCGCTCGATCTCCTCCTGCTGCCTGCTCTCCTCGAGACGACGCTGGATGAGGCCAATCTGGACGTTCTCCTGGACCGTCAGCCAGGGGTACAGCGCGAAGCTCTGGAAGACGATGGAGAGACTGCGGTTGATTCCGACGAGGGGCGCGCCGTGGCTGAGCACGCTGCCCTGGGTCGGGCTCGTGAGACCCGCCATGAGGCGCAGGATCGTCGACTTGCCCGAGCCCGATTGCCCCAGCAGAGCGACCACCTCCCCTTCGCCCACTTCGAGGTTGATGTCGTCGAGCACCGTGACCGGCGGGCTGCCTTCGGCGCCCATGTAGGATTTCGAGACGCGGCGCAGCTCGATCAGCTGCGCGCCGCTCGCGCGCTGCGCCCGGGCCTCGGGCAATCGGTCGGCCGTCAGGATGTCGGCGGGCATGATCCTCTCCGGCGGCGCGCAGCGGGGCGCTCGGCCGCGGTTGCTTGCAAATCCTCGTGCGCCGCTGGCATCGTCGTTCTCAGTCGAGCTTGAACTTTCGCTCGGCGAGGTCGTAGAGGCGCCGCCACAGGACGCGGTTCATGATCACGACGAACAGCGACATCACCAGGATGCTGAAATAGATCGCAGGCTGATCGCCTTTCGCGGTCACCTGCGCGATGTACGCGCCGAGCCCGTCGGCCACGAGTTTGTCGTCGCCCCACGAGGCGACTTCGGCGACGATGCTGGCGTTCCATGCGCCCCCCGCGGCGGTCACCGCACCGGTCACCCAGAAGGGAAAGATCGCGGGGATGATGAGCGTCCGCCACAGGCGCCATCGCCGCAGCCCGAACAGCGCGGCCGCCTCGCGCAGGTCGCTCGGGATCGCCATCGCCCCGGCGATGACGTTGAACAGGATGTACCACTGCGTGCCCAGCGCCATCAGCAGCACGCTGCCCCAGTTGATCGAGATGCGGGTCGAGATGAAGAAGGCCACGATGAACGGAAAGGTCATGTTCACCGGAAACGACGCCGCGATCTGCGCGAGCGGCTGAGCGATGCGGGCGACGTGCGGACGCAGGCCGATCCACACGCCGATCGGCGTCCAGATGAGCGTGGCGATCGTGGTCATCGCCACGACGCGCAGCAGCGTGAGCATGCCCAGCCCGCACACGCGCAGCATCTCGGCGCCGCCGACGTCGCTCCGGATCTCCTTCGCGATGCCGAGCGCGTCGACGATGAGCCAGCCGATGCCCGCGGCGGCGATGGCGGCGATCGCGACGCGAAGCAGGGCCTTCACCCTGCCGGGCGTGCGGCCGGCAAGCGTGTCGGCCAGGTCCGCGCCCAGCACCGACGCCCGCTCCGAGAAGCGGCCGAGGATGTGTCCCGCGTGCTCGGCAAGCCACGCGAGCGCGAATGAACCCTGCAGCAGGGAGAGCACCCACGAAGTCGGGTTGTCCCTGCCCTCGGTCTGCTCGAGCTTGAACTTCTCCGCCCAGGCGACGAGCGGACGCCAGAGCAGCTGGTCGATCACCACGATCGTGAGGATCATCGCCACGATCGCCCAGACCGCGGCGCGCGTGTCGCCGGCCTCGACGGCCGCCGCCATGTAGGAGCCGAGCCCCGGCAGCTTGATGTTCTTGTTGAGCACCGAGATCGCCTCGCTCTGGGCGACGAAGAACCACCCGCCGCCGAAGCTCATCATCGAGTTCCAGATGAGACCGATCGCCGAGAACGGAAGCTCGACCTTGGTGAAGCGCTGCCACCGGTTGAGCTTGTATACCGATGCGGCCTCCTGCAGCTCGGGCGGGATCGTTACCATCGAGTGGTAGTAGCCGAACGTCATGTTCCACGCCTGCGCGGTGAAGATCGCGAAGATGCTGGCGCATTCGACTCCCAGCAGACTGCCGGGAAACAGCGCGAGGAAACCGGTTACCGTCACCGAGAGGAAACCGAGGACCGGCACCGACTGCAGGATATCCAGCAGCGGAAGCATGACCGCGCGGGCCCGCACGCTCTTCGCGGCGAGGTATCCGTAGGTCAGCGTGAACAGGAGCGCCGCGGCGAAGGCGATGAACATCCGCAGCACCGTTCGTGCCGTGTAGTAGGGGATGTAGGCCAGGTCGAGCGAAAGCGGCGGCGGACGCAGCTCGTCGAACTGGACCCGCATATCGCCGCCCAGGACGACCAGCAGCCACAGCAGAGCGAGCACGACGAGGACGAGCG
Organism: Casimicrobiaceae bacterium; assembly: GCA_035501595.1. GTDB lineage: Bacteria > Pseudomonadota > Gammaproteobacteria > Burkholderiales > Casimicrobiaceae > PALSA-1003. The sequence continues at coordinate 210,033 of DATJVX010000020.1, forward strand.
CCGCGTCGATCCAGCCGAAGCGCCCGTCGTGCGCGATCTGCTGGCCCGTCGTATCAGGATAGGCGCGGGAAGTCATTCGACGATTCGACTCGGCTCGGGCGAAGGTCTCTTCCGGCTTGGAATGCCCTCGGGGCGCAGCGCTCTTCCGCAGCCATGCACCGTCTCGGCGTTGACTGCATACACCTGTTCCAGGTTCGAAGAAGAGCTGCGGGCCGGGGCGCAACGCCGCGGCATGCTGCTTCGACTTCCCGGGACCACGCCTGGGTCAACCGGGAGAGTCGAAAGCAGTCGGGATGGACTGTGTTACGACAGGGCTACCGGCGGACCTCGGCGGAAGTACCACAACCTGCTGCGTCCAACGACATCTCCGTCCTAAAAGCGACGGCGCTCATCATAGCGATGCGATGTTCGCGTGTCCACGCGAGCCCCGCGCGGGTGCGATCGAGCCTCGGCCGAGCCCGGGAAATAGTCAGTCGACAGACAGGCGCGGGGCCTTCGGTCGGCTCGAGCGCTGCCTGGGCTCCCGTGCGATGGCCGGCGCCAGTCCGGCTCCTCCGGAAACGCGTGCCGCGAAGCCCTGCCCGAGCGCGCCGCCCAAGGCCGCTTCCGAACCAGCGTCGATGCTCGCCGCGTCGGTGTCCGCCGCGGCGTCGAGGAGCGCCGGCCCGAGCGGCAGCATCCGCCTGGTATCGAGGCGCGCGGGACCGCACCGATCGATCCTCCCGTCGGATCGGCCCGGCTTAGAATAGGCCGTCGATCGGAACCTCGGAGGCGCGACGAGATGGGCGGAAGGAGGTCGTTCAGCCGCGCGGCGTTGCTCGCGTTGCTCGTCGCCAGCGCCTCCGCGCACGCAGCCGATCCGAGCAAGCGCTGGCACGGGATCCTGGCGGAGGACGTCCCGGGATTCGATCCCGCGGGCCCGACCAATGCCTCCGCCGCCGTGGTACTCGAGCTGATCTTCGACCGGCTCCTCACCTACGACTATCTCGCGCGGCCCGCGAAGCTCGTTCCGATGGCCGCCGAGGCGATGCCGCTGGTCACGGACGAGGGAAGGACGTGGACGGTCAAGCTGCGCAAGGGCATCGTGTTCGCGGCCGATCCGGCGTTCAAGGGCAAGCGCCGCGAGCTGACCGCCGAGGACGTCGTTTACAGCTTCAAGCGCTTCATGGACCCCGTGCAGCGCTCGCCCTACCAGTTCATGATGCGCAACAAGTTCGTGGGGCTCGACGACCTCGCGCGCGCGGCGAAAGGCGGCAAGCTCGACTACGACGCCCGTATCCCCGGCATCGAGGCGCTCGATCGCTACACCGTGCGCTTCCGCCTTGCCGCTCCGGACTACCGCTTTGGCTATCTGCTGGCCCATTCCGCGACGGGTATCGTCGCCCGCGAGGTCGTCGAGGCGTACGGGGGCGACATCGGCCGGCATCCGGTCGGCAGCGGTGCGTACGTACTCACGAGCTGGACCCCGGGCACGCGCGCCGTCCTCGACGCGAATCCCGGCTATCGCGGGTTCGTCTGGGATTTCGCTCCCGGGTCCGACCCCCGCGACAAGGAAATCGTCGCGCAGATGCACGGCAAGCGCATGCCGCAGATCGGGCACATCGAGCTCTCGATCATCGAGGAGGACACGACCTATTGGCTCACTTTCCTTCGCGGCGACCTCGATACCGTGAACCTGCTGCCGCGCTTCCAGGGGACCGCACTGGTCGGCGACAAGCTCGCCCCCGATCTCGCCGCCAAGGGAATCTCGATCTATCGCGCCGCCACGCCGGTCGTCGGCTTCACCGCGTTCAACTTCCTCGATCCGGTCGTCGGCGGCTTCGCACCCGAGAAGATCGCGCTGCGGCGCGCGATCGCTCTCGCCTACCGGACCGATGATCTCGTGCACGTCGTCTTTCACGACGCCGCCGAGCACGCGGAGATGCCGATTCCGCCCGGCGTGACCGGGTACGACCCGGCGTATCGCAGCAACAATGCCTACGATCCCGAGCTCGCGAACCGGCTCCTCGACCGCTTCGGCTACAAGCGCGGCGCGGACGGATTCCGCACGCTGCCCGACGGCAAGCCCCTCGAGCTCGTGCGCAACTCGTACACCGGCGGATCGGCCCGCGACGAAGAGCTGATCTGGCAGAAATCCCTGGAGCGCATCGGCGTGCGCATCCGCTCGGAGGTCCTCACCGGCGCCGAGACCGCCAAGCGCTCGACGACCTGCACCACGATGCTGTTCAGCTGGAACTGGTTCGCCGACTATCCCGACGGCGAGAACTTCATGCAGCTGCTCTACGGACCGAACAGCCACGAGAGCAATCCGGGCTGCTACGGCTCGGAGGCCTACGACAAGCTCTATCGACAGGCCGAGGCGCTTCCCGACGGCCCGGAGCGCAACCGGCTGTTCCTCGCGATGACGCGGCAGTCGGAGGCGGACACCGCCTGGGTGCTGGGCGTATACCAGCGTCGCATCGTCGTCCTGCAGCCGTGGGTGCTCGGGCACAAGACGCACCCGTTTCTCTACTCGGTGCTGCCGTACGTCGACGTCAACCCGCGCTAGGCGAGCTCGAAGCCGGGTCCGGCCTCCTTTCGCGGGCAGATGCGACGCCGGGTCGACGAATCCGGCAACCGTGTCCCGCCATGCCCTCCGATGGGCCCCCCGCCCGCTGCGCCATTGACGATGCCGTTAGAGGATAATCGAACCAGACCGGCCCAGGCCGCCAACCCACGTTTCGCCGTGAGGAGGACCACCATGGCAACAGCCGCCGCCGCGGGTACCGCAGGCGCCCCCCAGTCCAAGCTGTTGATGGTTCTGCGCGTGACGAGCGGGAACTTCCTCGAGCAGTTCGACTTCTTTCTCTTCGGGTTCTACGCGACCTACATCGCCAAGGTGTTTTTCCCGACGGGGAGCGAGTTCGCCTCGCTGATGCTCACCTTCGCGGTCTTCGGCGCAGGCTTCCTCATGCGGCCCCTCGGCGCCATCGTCCTCGGCGCCTACATCGACGAGGTCGGCCGCCGCAAGGGCTTGATCGTGACGCTTTCGATCATGGCCTGCGGCACCATTCTGATCGCGTTCGTCCCCGGCTACACGACCATCGGCCTCATCGCCCCCATCCTGGTGCTCATCGGACGGCTCCTGCAGGGTTTCTCCGCGGGCGCCGAGCTCGGCGGGGTATCGGTGTACCTGGCCGAGATGGCCACTCCCGGTCACAAGGGGTTCTACACCGCGTGGCAATCGGCCAGTCAGCAGGTCGCGATCATGCTGGCGGCCGCGCTCGGCTACGCGCTCAACAGCTGGATGGCACCCGAAACCATCAGCGACTGGGGATGGCGCGTTCCGTTCTTCGTCGGCTGCATGATCATCCCGCTCATCTTCACTCTCAGGCGCTCGCTGCAGGAGAGTACCGAGTTCAAGGCGCAGAAGCATCACCCGAGCGCGCGCGAGGTTTTCGCCTCGATGATGGCGCACTGGCAAGTGGTGATCGCGGGGATGCTGCTGGTGGCGATGACCACGACCTCGTTCTACCTGATCACGGTCTACACGCCGACCTTCGGCAGGACCGTGCTCAAGCTCAGCGCCGCCGACGCCCTCGTCGTCACGCTGTGCATCGCACTGTCGAACTTCATCCTGTTGCCGATCGGCGGGGCACTGTCCGACCGGATCGGGCGCAAGCCGATCCTGACCGCGATCACCGTGCTCGCGCTCCTGACGGCGTATCCCGCGCTCTCGTGGCTCGCCGCGGCGCCGAGCTTCGAGCGCATGCTGATCGTGCTGCTGTGGTTCTCGTTCTTCTTCGGGTTCTACAACGGAGCGATGGTTGTCGGGCTGACCGAGGTCATGCCGACCAACGTGCGCGTCGTGGGCTTCTCGCTCGCCTACAGTCTCGCCACGGCGCTCTTCGGCGGGTTCACGCCGGCAATATCGACCTGGCTGATCCAGGCCACAAAGGACAAGGCCGCGCCGGCCTACTGGCTCAGCACCGCAGCGCTCTGCGGCTTGCTCGCGACGCTGTATCTGTTCCGGCGGCGGCCCGCGGCCGGCGCGACTTGAGAGCGCGCGGCCTCCGCAAACGGTAGCATTAGACACCTGGCAGGGCCATTTCATGCAAGTCACGGGCATGCTTTACGGAGCCAAGATGCTCCAGTTCGTCGGGTTCCCGACGGCGGAGGTGCTGGGTCCCGACGCGAGCGAAGAGGATATCAAGGCGCTGATCGACAAGTACGGGATGATCTTCGTCAAGCCCGTATTCAAGGGAGGCGTGGGCAAGAAAGGCAAGGCCGGGCTGCTCGGACGCGCAAAGGACCTGAAGACGGCGCTCCGGGAGAAGGAGCGGCTGTACTTCGTCGAGCATCGTCACGGCAACCAGGTCGCCAAAGCCAATGGCGTGACCTACGAAGGTGCCGTGCCCGCGGAGCACGAGGTCTACTTCTCCATCACTGACTCGACGCACTTCCGCGCGCCGACGATGACGCTCACGCATCACGGCGGGATGGACATCGAAGAGCTCGACAAGACCATGGTCGCGCAGGTGCCCTTCGATCCGCTGACCGGGATGAAGGCGTTCGTCGTCGCCAACGCGCTCTCGAAACTCAACGCGCCTAAGCAGCTCATCTCACCGCTGGTGCAGCAGCTGCCGAAGCTCTGGGAGCTCTATCACGACTTCGGCATGACGACGCTCGAGCTCAACCCGATCCGCATGCGCCCGGAGAAGCAGGGACGGCTCGTGCCGGTGGCCTGCGACTTCAAGTGCGGCTTCGACCGCGACGACCAGCGCTGGCTGCGGCTGAACCTTCCGGCTCATCTGTTCGCGGTTGATTTCTCGGACTTCGAGCAGGAAATCAACCAGCTGCGCACCTACCAGGGTCAGAGCGACGTCTACGTCATCAACGCCAAGGGCACGATCCTCGCGCCGACCTTCGGGGGAGGCGCCAACTCTCTGGTCACGGAGCTGCTCGGCGACGACGCGATCATCTCCTCGGACTTCGGCGGCAATCCTCCCTACGAGAAGATGAAGGAGGTGGCGCGCATCTGCTTCAAGCATTGGCTGAAGCAGGCGAACGTCCTGTTCATCATCGGCGGCAAGTCGAACAACACCGACATCTTCGAGACGTTCCGCGCGATGGCGGATGCGCTTCGCGAGCACTTCAGCCAGCACGGTGCGACCCCGCTCTACGTTGTGATCGGACGCGGAGGCCCGAACCTCATCCGCGGCATGGGCGCCATGCGTGACACTTTCGAAGCGCTGGGACTGCCGTACCGCATTTTCGGCTTCGACTCGGACATGAGCGAGGTCATCAACTATGCCAAGACGGCCGACGCATGGATGAAAGCCGGCGGACGCGAGCGCGTGGCGGCGAAGCTCGGGATGGCGCCGGCGCCTCAGACATCCGCTGCGCAGCCACAGCCGGCGACGTAGCCGTGGCGCGGCGCCGCGGCCGCGCCCGCATCGATTTCGAGAGATCATCATGTACAGACAGGGCGTAGGCGACTTCAAGTACTTCGTCGGCATCAGCTCCCTCGCCCAGGTGGCCACGCGCGAGGACCGGGTGTGCGTGCTCAACATCCTCGGCGGAGAGTCGAGCGACGTCACACCCGTCGGACATGCCTACTCGGGCGGCAACGTCGTCTTCGGCACATCTCCGGGACGCCGCGGACAGGTGCTCGAGACGCCGATCGGCAACGTGCCGGTCTACAACAGCGTGCTCGAAGGACTGCAGGACGGACGCGAATTCAACTGCGGGGTCATCTACCTGCCGCCTTCGGGCGCACGCGACGGCGTCGCCGAGCTGATTCGCGTCAATCCGCGGCTGAAGAAGGTGTACATCGTGACCGAGAAGCTCTCGGTCCACGATTCGCGCGAGATCCGCGCGATGGGGCAGCAGAACGGGGTCGACATCTTCGGCGGCAACAGCCTCGGCGTCGCCGACGCGTGGAACAAGGTGCGCATCGGCGGCGCCCTCGGCGGCGACAACCCGGCTGAGGCGCTGCGCAAGGGCTCGATCGCGATCTTCTCGAACTCCGGCAACTTCACGACCACCATCGCGACCTATCTGCGCATGGCCGGCTGGGGCACGACCACCCTGATCTCCAGCGGCAAGGACGTCTACATCCACTTCGCCGCCCCCGAGTTCGCCTTCGCGCTCGCGAACGACGCGCGCAGCAAGGCGGCCGTGATGTACGTCGAGCCGGGCGGCTACTACGAGCTCGCCGCCGAGTACACGAAGCCCATCGTGGCCTGCGTCGTGGGTCGATGGAAGAGCAAGCTCACGCGCGCCGTCGGACACGCCGGCGCGATGGCCGGCGGCTCCGACGACGCGGCGGGCAAGGAGCGCTGGTTCATGGAGAAGTTCGGGGTGAGCGGCATCTTCACCCCCGAGCGCCCCGTGCTCTCGGCCAAGGGCGCCGTCGTCACCAATATCGCGCACATTCCCGGGGCGCTCACCGCGGTCATGCGCGAAAACGCGACGCGACCCGACTTCGAGCCCGAAGGCAGCCTCGCGCTCAAGGCCTGGTTCGGCGCCGACCGCGGACTCGATCTGCCCGAAGCGCTGAAGGCGCCGGTGGTCGAAGCCACGCGCCCGTACAACGAGCAGATCCTCTCGCTCAACCGGCAGATCGGCGCAGTGTTCCCGCGGCAATCGATGAAGGACACGTCGGGCTCGTCGCAGATGGACGCGAAGACCCAGGTGACGAGCCTGCATGGCGTGCCGATGCTCGAAGCTGCGCTGCATCCGATGGAATCCAACGTCTGCCTCGCGCTCCTCCACGAGCACGGAGGCGAAAACGACTGCAAGCTTGTGAACGTGGCGATCGGCGCGGAGCTGAATCTGACCGGCGACCCCACCCTGGCGGCCGCGCATGCGTCGCGCGAAGCCGGCAACGCACCGAACAGCGTCCTCGCAGCCGCGATCAGCATTGTCGGCCCGCGACGCCAGGAGGCGGCGCGCAGTGCGCTGCGCGAGCTGATCGAGCGGTTCGCGGAAGCCGGGTTGCAGGATGCGAAGGACGAATCCTTCGATCTCTCCCGGGTCAAGGCGGCTCAGCGCGCGCTGTTCATCGGCGAGAAGCCCGACGAGAAGGCCGTGGCGATGCTCGCCGGTCTCAAGCTGCGCGGGGCGAAGTCGGTGTTCGTACGCTACGTCGAGGGCCTCGGCGGCCCTCCGACCGCGGATGCCGTTCTTGCGGCGATCGCGGCGACGCTCGCCTGGGGGCCGCTGATGCGCAAGCGCATCTCGAAGCAGACGGCGGAGAGCCTCCCGTGGTGGATCCGCTTGTTCGCAACGATGATCGGCGCGTCGGTCGACGCCAGCAAGCACACGGCCGGCGCCTTATGCGGAATTCCGACGGCGGATCTCGTCGGAAAGCGCTCGCTGACCGAAGTCGCTTGCGTCGCGTTGATCGGCCAGGAGCCGCACCCCGCCGATCTGTTCGGATTCCAGACGCTGGTCGGGCTCCTGCTCACCAACGGCCCGGGTGCGATCTCGGCGCAGGGCGCGAAGGGAGCGACCTCCGCCGATGGTCCGGAGGCGCCCGGACGGGTCCAGTTCAACAAGGCGCTGGTGGGATTTCTCACCCATTCCGGCTACGCCCACGGCGGCAACGGTTACGAGGGCGTTGCCTTCCTGCTCGAGCGCTTCAAAGGGGCGAAGCTGGGCGATGCTTCCGATCCGAAGCACGGCCTGGATCTGAAGGCGATGGCGACGGAGTTCGCGCGGCAGTACGCCGAGGAGCGGATCAAGCGCAAGGAAGTAGGCGCGGAAGCCGCGCAGGCGCTGCCGTGCATCAACCACCCGGTATTCAAGGGCAAACCGGTGAACGTGGATCCACGCGAGCAGTTCGTGCGCAATCTCTTCGAGCAGCGCGGCGAATACAACGTGTTTCACGACTACTACCGGAAGCTCGTGCAGGCGCTCTACGACGAGAACGCGACCCGCAACGTGTTCTGCGTCAACGTCGACGCGGTGATCGCGTCGGTGCTGCTGAAAATGCTCTGGCCGCGCTACCGCGCCGGAGCCTTGTCGGAGCGAGCGCTCGAGACCGCCGCATTCACGGTGTTCCTGTACGGACGCATGCTCGGTTGCGCTGCGGAAATCGACGACCACCTCAACCGCGGCAAGAACATGGACACGCGAACGCCGCAGTCGGACGTGCGCTTCGTAGCCTGAGCAGCGAAGAGCGGCGCGATCACGCCGGCGCAAGTTCTCCGGGGTCGAAGGGCAGCTTGCGCAACCGCTTGCCGGTGGCCGCGAAGATCGCGTTGGCCACGGCCGGCGCGACGACCGGTGTGGCCGGCTCTCCGACTCCGGACGGCTTCTCGGTCGAAGGCGCGATGTGCACCTCGATCGCGGGCATCTCGCCGATGCGCAGCGGCAGGTACTCGTGGAAGTTGGACTGCTCAACGGCGCCGTCCTTGAGCGTGATGGCCCCGTGGAGCGCAGCCGACAGGCCGTAGCCGATCCCGCCTTCCATCTGCGCGCGGATCACGTCGGGGTTGACGGCCACTCCGCAGTCGACGGCGCAAACGACGCGGTCGACTCGGAACGACCCGTCGCGCTGCACCGTGACCTCCGCGACCTGCGCGACGAAGGTGTTGAACGATTCGTGCACCGCGATGCCGCGGCCGCGTCGCTCGCCGGCGCTGCCGCCGGGGAGCGGTCGGGTCCACCCGGCCTTCTGAGCCGCGAGCTCGAGCACGCCTCGGTGCCGCGGGTGCGCCGAGAGCAGCGCGTGGCGCACGACGTAGGGATCCTTTCCGGCGGCCACCGCCAGCTCGTCCATGAACGTCTCGGTCGAGTAAGCGGTGTGCGTCGAGCCCACCGATCGCCACCATTGCACGGGGATTGGAAGCTTCGGGGAATGGAGATCGACCGAGAGATTCGGAATCGCGTAGGGCAGCGTGCTCGCCCCTTCGACCGACGTCGCGTCGATCCCGTCCTTCACCAGCATCGATTCGAACGCCGTTCCCGTGAGGATGGACTGCCCGACGATGCGATGCTGCCAGGCGACGATATCACCCTGCGCGTCCAGCGCGGCATTTAGCGCGTGGTAGTACAGCGGGCGGTAGTAGCCCGCGTGCATGTCGTCTTCGCGGGTCCAGACGAGCTTCACGGGCGCGCGGCCTTCGATCGCCTTGACGATGCTCGCCGCCTCCACCAGATAGTCGGAATGAGGATTGGCGCGCCGGCCAAAGCTGCCGCCGGCGAAGAGCATGTTGAGCGTCACCTGCTCGGGCTTGAGCCCCAGCACGCCCGCCACCGCCGCTTGGTCGACGGTCTGGAACTGCTCCCCGTTCCACACTTCGCAGCCGCCGCTGCCGAGCCGCATGACGCAGTTCATCGGCTCCATGGCTGCGTGCGCGAGATAGGGAAACTCGAACTCCGCGTGGAGCGTCTTGGCCGCCGTAGCCGACGCGCTGGCGACGTCGCCTTCCTTACGCGCCGACGCGCCAGGCTTCTCGGCGAGCACGCGATACTGCGCGAGAATCGCCGCGGAGCTCAGCTTGAACGCGTCGGTTTCGTCCCATTCCACGGCAAGCGCGTCCCGCGCCTGCTTCGCCGACCAGAAATCCAACGCCAGCACGGCCACGCCGGAAGGTATCCGCACCACGTCGACGACGCGCGGCATCGCCTTCGCCTTGGCGGCATCGAAGGATTTCACCTTGGCGCCGAACCGCGGTGGATGCATGACGACCGCGGTGAGCATGCCGGGCAGCTTGACGTCCTGCGTGTACGTCGCCGTGCCGTTGGTCTTGGCGCGGCTGTCGGTACGGGGCGCGCGCTTGCCGATATAGACGAAATCCTTCGCGTCCTTGAGCTTGACTTCCTGGGGCACCGGCAGCTTCGACGCGGCGTCGGCGAGCGCGCCGAAGCTCGCCTTGCGTCCGGACGGCTTGTGCCACACGATGCCCTTGGACACGGTAATGGCTTGCGGCGCGACGTTCCATCGCTGTGCCGCCGCGGTGACGAGCATCGCGCGCGCCGCCGCTCCCGCCTTGCGGAGCTGCTCGTAGGAGTTGGCAAGCGCCGTGCTGCCGCCGGTACCCTGCGCGGGACCCCAGAACAGGTTGTTGTAGCGCTTCGCATCGGCGGGCGCGGGCTCGACCCGGATCTGCGACCAGTCGGCGTCGAGCTCCTCGGCAATCAGGGTGGGGAGCCCGGTGAACGTCCCCTGCCCCATCTCGATGTGCTTCACCACGACCGTGACCGCGTTGTCCGTGCCGACGCGGACGAACGCGTTCGGCTCGAGCGCGCCCCTGGCGACGACCTCGCCGCCGGCGCGACCGGGACCGGCCGCCTCAGCGAGCGCGTTCGGGACGAGCATCACGCCCAGCGTCAGGCCGGCGCCGGCTTTGAGAAACTCCCGGCGCGACCCGGCGAAGCGCAGCTTGAATATCGTGTCCATGGGCGGTCTCCTCACGCGAGCCTCGATGCCGCATCCTTGATCGCCGCCCGGATGCGAACGTAGGTCGCGCAACGGCAGACGTTTCCGCTCATCGCGGCATCGATATCCTTGTCGGTGGGCTTCTTCTTTCCGCGTAAGAGTGCCGTGGCGGCCATGATCTGGCCGGATTGGCAGTAGCCGCACTGCACTACGTCGAGCCGGTTCCACGCCTCCTGCACCGCCTTGGATACGCGGTCCGCCTGGCCTGCGGACAGGCCTTCGATAGTCGTGATCCTCTTGTCCGACACGGCGGAGACCGGCGTGACGCAGGAGCGCGTCGGCTGGCCGTCGAGATGCACGGTGCACGCGCCGCACAGCGCCATGCCGCAGCCGAACTTGGTGCCGGTGAGCTCGAGATGGTCGCGCAATACCCACAGGAGCGGCGTGTCGGGCGCTGCATCGACGGAAACGGATCGGCCATTGACGTTCAGGGTGATCATCGAAGCTCCAGACTGGAAACGAGAAGACGAACGAGTCAACGCGTGGCGAGCTGCCGAACAGCTTACGCCGCGGACGCGCCGCTGCCCAGCCTGACGGCGGTAGCGCAACGCGTCGATCGGCAAGGCAAACGCGGACTAATGCCGGTGCCCGCTCGGGGGGTCGAGGTGACGGCCAGGAGACGACGGTGATCAATCCGGCCGGATCCCTGCCGACTTGATGACTTCCGACCAGACCTCCGTCTGCGACGTGATGAAGCCGGAGAACTGGTCCGGCGTGCCAGGCGTGAGGACGACTCCGAGCTCTCTCAGCTTGCCCGCGATCGCCGGATCGGCCAGCGCCCTGTTGGTCTCGGCATTGAGCTGGCGGACAATTTCCGCGGGCGTTTTCGCCGGCGCCACGAGGCCCCACCATACGGATGCCTCGTAGCCCGGGAGGCCGGCTTCGGCGGCGGTCGGTACCTCCGGAAGCAACGGAAAGCGCTTGTCGCTCGCGACCGCGAGCGCCCGAAGCCGGCCCGCGCGGATATGCGCCAGCACTTCGACCGGGTTGATCGGCATGAACGAGATGCGCTCGCCCAGCAGATCGGTGATCGCGGGTGCGCCTCCCTTGTAGGGGACGTGGAGGACGTCGATCTTCGCGCTCGATTTCAGGAGCTCGCCGGCCAGATGTCCCGAACTGCCGTTGCCCGCCGACGCGTAAGTGAGCCTGCCCGGGTCCGCCCTGGCCATCGCGATCAGCTCCTTGAGCGATTTCGCCGGCGACGAAGCGGGGACGACGATCACCAGCGGTGCGTAGCCGATGCGGGCGACCGGAGCGAAATCGCGGCGACCGTCGAACGCCAGATTGGGGAACAGCGCCATGTTGGTCGCGATCCCGTTCGAGGCCATGAGCAGCGTATAGCCGTCGGGCGCGGCCTTCGCCACGAGCTCCATTCCGATATTCGCGCTTGCCCCCGGCCGATTCTCGACGATCACCGGTTGCTTGAGCGACTCGGCGAGCGGCTGCCCGATGCTCCGGGCGATGATGTCGACGGCACCGCCGGCGGCGTAAGGCACGACGATCCTGATCGGTTGACGAGGATAGGACTGCGCATGGAGCGCGTCCGAGGCGACCGCGGTCAAGGCCATCGACAGGCCGAGGATGGCAACGCGCACCAGGCTCCGCGACGTGGCAGGCAAGTTCATCTCCGACGGGTGCAAGCACTCCTCCTTTCCCGTGATCGGACGCCGGCGGCGAGCCCGGGCCGAGTGTCTCGCATCAGGAATCGAATCCGAACAGCGCGCGGGGCGTATCCCAGAGCAGCTTCCGCCGGTCGTCCGCGTCGGGGAAGAAGCGGAGCACCAGGCCGAGCAGCACGCCGTAATCGACGCGCGCCGGCGCGCGCAGGTACGGCCAGTCCGACGCCCACAGGCAGCGCTCGAGCGTGAAGGCGCGCACCAGCGCCTCGACGAAGGGCCACGCATCGCGGTGCGGAGAAGGCTCGCGCGAAAACTTGACCAGCCCCGAGAGCTTGACGAAGGCGCGCCGGGCGAGGCCGAGATCGAGGAGTGCGCGAAACCCCGGCTGGTCGAGTCCCTCCCCCACCGTCGGGCGGCCGCAGTGATCGACGAGGATGCGCGCGCCCGAAGCCGCGAGAAGCGGCAGCATGCGCACCAGCTGATCGTGCTCGGTCTGGACATCGACGAACATGCCGAGCGCCGCGAGCTTGTCGAGGAGTCGCTCCGCGCCGCGGTAGTACTCGAGGCCGTAGTGCGTCACGTTCCACGCCACGCCGACGACGCCCCGGTCCCTGAGGCGCTCGAGCTCCTCGAGAGTCGCGTCGTTCTCGACGACCGCGATGCCCTTGTAGCGCCCTTCCCCCCGCGCGATCGTGTCGAGCATGCAGGCGTTGTCGAGGCCGTAGCCGGAGTTGGGACCGACCAGTAGCGCATGGCGCGTCCCGTACGCGTCCATCGCCTGCTCGAGCAGCGCGGCCATGCCCATCTCCTGGCCGGCCGGTGCGTAGTGCGTGTTCGCTCCGTAGGCGAAGCGCGCGGGGTCGAGGACGTGCACGTGGCAGTCGATCTTCGGCTCGTCGAAGATCCGCGCGTCCACGCCCGGGCCTAGAAGGTAGCGGCGATCGCCTGCTTGAGCGCAGGCGTGATCTCGGGCATGACGCCGAACCAGGCGTTGAATGCCGGACGCGCCTGGTTGAGAAGCAGGCCCAGGCCGTTGACCGTGACGTTGCCGCGCATGCGCGCCGCGGCGAGTAGCGGCGTCTCCGGCGGCACATAGATCAGGTCGCCGACCAGCGCGTGCTTCGGCAACCGGTCGAGCGAGATCTCGACCGGCGGCTTGCCGGCCGAGCCGAGGCTCGTCGCGTTGGCCAGCAGCGCAACGCCGTCGAGCGCGGTCTCGCGCTGCTCCCACGGCACGACCTTGACCGCCGAGCCCACGGCTTGCGCGATCTCGCGCGCCTTCTCCTGCGTGCGGTTGGCGACGCGGATCTCCTTCGCGCCCTGCGCAGCGAGGCTCGCGACGACCGCGCGCGAGGCACCGCCCGCGCCGAGCACCAGGATCGGACCGCTGTCGGGACGCCATTTCGGATCGGCGTCGCGCAGGCTCTGGATGAAGCCGTTGCCGTCGTTGTTGAAGCCGGTGAGGGTTCCGTCCGCTTCGACCACGACGGTATTGACCGCGCCGATGCGCCGGGCGAGGTCGTCGACGCGGTCGAGCAGCGGGAAGATCGCCTGCTTGTGCGGCGTCGTCACGTTGCAGCCGCGCAGGCCCAGCGGCCCGAGGCCGCGCACGGCGGCTTCGAGCTTCTCGGGCGGCACCGCGAACAGCACGTAGCGCCCGGGGATGCCGTAGTGCGCGAGCCAGTGATTGTGGATGACCGGCGAGCGCGAATGCGCCACGGGCCATCCCATGACGCCCGCGATGCCGAACGTCTTCGGATCAACCATCGCTTCCGGCCGCGATCCGCGCCGGCCCTACTGCGCCGACGCCGGCGGCAGCACGGCGACGACCTCCTGCTTGCCGGCCACGACCTTGGTCATGAAGCTTTCGCGGTCGAGGTCGCCGTTGTTGTCGAAGCTCACGTCCATCAGGATGCCGGGGTATTGCTTCGCCGACAGCTTGATGCCGTGCATGGCGCCGGCGAAAGCCTTGGGATCGAACCTGCCCACTTTCTCGGTCACGGCCTTGACGATGTACATCGCCGTGTAGCCCTTGAGACCGTTGTGGTCGGGCTTGTAGCCGTATTCCTTCTGGAAGCGCTCGGCGAAGGCCTTGATGCCCGGATCCGGCGCATCCGCCGTGAGGCCGACGTGGGCGACCGCGCCGTTAGCGGCCTCGCCCGCTAGCTCGATCACCTTCTGGCTCGTGAGCACCGTCTCGCCGACGATCGGCTTGTCGTAGCCCTGCTTCCTGAGCTCGCGCAGGCAGCGCGCGGACTCCTCCTCGTTGCTGTAGACGAACAGCGCGTCGGCGTTCGCCTGCTTCGCCTTGAGCACGGCGCCCGAGAAGTCGAGCTGGCCGGGATCGGTCGAGATGTCGGCCACGACCTTGATGCCCTGGGCGTCGACCGCCTTCATGAAGACATCGCGTCCGCCCTTGCCGAAGTCGTTGTTGACCCAGATCACCGCGACGGTCTTCGCCTTCAGGTTGTCCTTCAGGTAGCGCGCGACCTTCGGCATGGCGGTGGTCTGCGTGAACGACGTGCGGAAGATGTAGGGGTTGCCCTGCTGCGTGATCGCCGCTGCTTCGCCGCCGGTGAAGTTCGGTATCTCGGCGCGCCGCGTCTCGGGCATGCTCACCAGGATCGAGCCGGAGAACACCGGCCCCATCACGAGGTAGGCGCCGTCGTCGATCGCCTTCACCGCCAGCGCCTTCGCGATCTGCGGCTGGGATTGCGTGTCGCTCGCGGCGTAGTCGACCCTGCGGCCGAGGATGCCGCCGCCGGCGTTGATCTCCTTCACCGCCAGCTTGACGCCGTCGTTGAAATTGGTCCCCGACGTCGCGCCTGTGCCCGAAAGCTCCACCAGCCCGAAGATCTTGACGGGCTCGGTCTGCGCGAACAGCGGCTGGGTCAACGCGAGGCCGAGCAGGAAAGCGAGACTGCGTACCGGGAAGCGCATCGGGCGGACCTCCAAGGGTTCTTCTGGCTCGTCGGATGCCCGACGAACGATCGAATCATTCTACCAGCGGCGTTCCCGGGCAGGCGCGGCACGCCGGCCGTCCGGCCCTCGATGTCGCGTCCACGCGGCCGCCAACGCCGCCCTTCGAACGTGGAGCGCGGGACCGGGGCTCTCTCGCCGAGCAGCGGCTAGAGGCCCGGGTCCTTGACGTTCTCGAACTTCTCGAACTCGACGCTCCACGGCTTGCCCCCGACCATCTCGACCCTGCGGACGTACACGTTCTGAATCGGGTCGCGCGTCGCAGGGTCGATCGTCATCGGTCCCCGCGGGCTCGTCCACTGCATGCCCTTCATCGCCTCGACCAGCTTGTCGCCGTCCGCGCCCGGCCCCGCCTTCTTGACGGCCTCGTAGATGAGATGCATGCCGTCGTAGCCACCGACCGAGTGGAAGTTCGGCCGGAAGCCGTTAACCTTCATGAACGCGTCGACATAGGCCCTGTTCTCCGGCGAGTCGTGCGCCGCCGAGTAGTGGAACGAGGTCACGACGCCGACCGCGACCGAGCCCATGCTCTCGAGCAGGTCGTCGTCGACCACGTCGCCGGTGCCGATCATCTGGATGCCGGCCTGCTTGAGCCCTCGGTCGTTGAACTCCTTCATGACCGCCGTGCCTTCGCCGGAAGGCACGAACACGAAGAGCGCGTCCGGGTGCGCGTCCTTGGCGCGCTGCAGGAACGGCGCGTAGTCCGGGTTGCGCAGCGGCACTCGCAGCGAGTCGACGATCGTGCCGCCCGCCTCCGCGAAGCGCTTGACGAAGGTCTTCTCGGCGTCGAGCCCGGGGCCGTAGTCGGTCACCAGCGTGACCACCTTCCTGATCTTGTTCTTCGCCGCCCATTCGGCGATCGGCCAAGTGACCTGCGGCAACGTGAAGCCGCTGCGCACGATGTAGGGCGACTTCGACGTGATGATCGCCGTGGCCGCCGCCATCACGATCATCGGCGTCTTCGACTCCGTGGCGATCGGCGCGGAGGCGAGCGCGAGCGGCGTCAGCCCGAATCCGGCGAGCACGGTGACCCTGTCGTTGACCACCAGCTCCTGCGCGATGCGCTTGGTCGTCTCCGGCGCGAGCCCCGTGTCGTCCTTGACTATCAGCTCGACCTTGCGGCCCGCGACGACGTCGCCGTTGCGCTGCATGTAGAGCCGGCACGCCGCTTCGATCTGCTTGCCGGTGGAAGCGAAGGGTCCCGTCAGCGGCAGGATCAGCCCGATCTTCACCGGGTCGGCGGCCAGCGCGGGGACGCCGCTGCCGATGGCGAGCGCGACGAGCGCGGCTCTCGATGCGCGGCGGCTCCAGGCGCGGAACGCCTGCGGGACGGGGAAACGAGCGAAGCGGGGCATGATGAGCGTCCTCCGATATCGTCATGGCTTATCGGCGCACTCGCGCGCCGGCGTGAAGGCGATTCTCGCGCCCGCGAGGAACCGCAAGCCAACAGTATTCGCCCCTGCCGGTATCGAATATTTTTATCATGGCCTCCGGGTGAGACGTATTACACTGCCGCTTCCTCCCCGGGACAGGCTGCGACACGATGCAACCCGAGCTGCGCGACCTCCGTGCATTCCTCGCGGTTGCCGATCAGGGAAGCGCCAATCGAGCGGGTGCCGCCCTGTTCCGCGCCCAGTCGGCCGTATCGCGCTCGATCCGCAAGCTCGAAGGCGGGCTTGGGATCGCGCTCTTCGAGCGCCGCACGCGCGGGATGCTCCTGACCGAATACGGTCGCGCGCTGCTCGTGCGGGCGCTGCGCGTGCGCGCCGAGATGCAGCGAGCGCGGACGGACCTGGGCGCGCAGGCGGACAAGGGCAGCGTCCGGAACGCACCGATCTTCGGCATGCTGGTGCCCGAGCGGCGGATTCGCACCTTCGTCGGGCTGGCGGAGCAGCACCACATGCCCTCGGTCGCGCGGAGCCTCGGCATCACCCAGCCCGCCGTCAGCATCACGGTGCGCCAGCTTGAGGACAGCGTCGGCGTCGCGCTCTTCGAGCGGACGGCGCGAGGGATGATTCCGACGCCAGCCGGCGCGGCGCTCGCGCTGCGCCTGAAGCGGGCCCTGTCCGAGATCCGTGACGCGGTCGCGGACATCGCGGCGCTGCGCGGCATCACCCAGGGCACGGTCATGGTGGGCGCGCTGCCCCTGGGGCGCACCCGGCTCCTGCCGGAGTGCATCGCGAGCGTCGTCGGCAGCTACCCCGGACTGAGGATCGGGACGCTGGAAGGGGCGTTCGAGGCGCTGGCGGCGAGCCTTCGCGCCGGGGACCTCGACTTCATCCTCGGCGCGCTGCGCCCGGCCGATTTCGCCACCGACCTGCACGGCGAGCCGCTCGTCGACGACCAGCTCGCCATCGTTTCGCGGCGCGAGCACCCCTGGGCGCAGCGCAGGCGCATCCGCCCCGACGATCTCGCCCGCGCGCGCTGGGTCCTTCCGCGTCCGCATACGCCGAGCCGCAGCCTCTTCGAGAGCGCGCTCGCCAAGCGCGGCGTCGCGGCCCCGGACGTCGTCGTCGAAACGAGCGACCTGGCGGTGCTGAGAGGCGTGCTTCTCAGCAGCGACCTGCTGACCGCGATCTCGCCGCACCAGCTTGCATACGAGCTCGAGACCGGCCTCCTGACGCTGCTGCCGGTGCCGCTCCCCGATACGCGGCGCGTCATCGGGATCACGCGACGCCGGGACGGCCTCCCCTCCCCGGGTGCCCGGATCCTGATGCAGGAAATAACGCGCCGCTGCCCGGCGGTGCTCTCGGCGGCGGATCGCTCGCCGAGCGGCGGACCGCGCGCGCTACGCAGCGCTCACGCCGGCTCCATGCCCTGACGGCGCTTCGCGGCGTCGGCCTCGGGAGAGCCCAGGAAAGCGAGCAGCGCGCGGGTCTCGTCGAGCCGCTTCGAGGTCTTGCACGCCGCCGCCGTGAAGGTGGTCGTCACCTGTATCTCCGGCGGCAGCGTGCCGATCACGTCGATTCCCGGCAGGTGCAGGAGCTCGCTCAGCTGCTGGAAGCCCAGCTCGACGTCCCCGCGCGCGAGGAGCGTGCCGACCGGTACGCCCGGCGGCGCCTGCACGAGGCGCGGCCCGGCGCCCTCGGCGATCCCCCAGCGCTCGAGCAGGCGCGCGACGTGCACGCCGCTGGGCCCGGTCGAATAGCCGACTGCGCGCGCCGCGAGCACGGCCCGGCGAACGGCATGCTCGTCCCCGATGCCCGGCCGCGGCGCGCCCGCCGCGACCGCGACCGCGACGCCGGAGCGCGCCAGCTCGACTCGGCTCTCCGGGACGATCCGGCCGGCGTGCCCGAGCTGATGGATCGCCTCGGCCGCGAGCACGACGAAGTCGAAGGCTTCGCCGGCCTGCACACGGCGCATCGCTTCGACGCCGCCGATCGACTCGACGGCCGTGGCCTGCCCCGATCGCCGTTCGTAGGCCGCCGCGAGCTCGCCCAGCAGGTGCCGCGTAGCGATCGACGAGATGCCTGCGATCGGGTCCGCGCGGGTCGGCTCGACGCTCATGTCCGGCGCGTCTCTAGTCGACGTATTTCAAGCCCGCCTTCTCGAGCGGCTCGCGCATCCTGTACATGTCGAGGCCCAGTACGCCCGAGGCGAGCTTCGAGCGCTTTTCGCCTTCGTTCGTCTCGCGCGCCGCCGCCGCCTCGAGCGTCTTCTGCGCCATGGCGGCCGGCACGATCACCACGCCGTCGTCGTCGGCCACGACGACGTCGCCCGGCGTCACCAGCGCGCCGGCGCACACGACGGGAACGTTCACCGACCCCAGGGTCGCCTTGACCGTCCCCTTGGCCGAGATCGCCTTGCTCCACACCGGGAATCGCATCTCGGTCAGCACGCGCACGTCGCGAACGCCGGCGTCGATCACGAGCGCCCGCGCCCCGCGCGCCTTGAAGCTGGTCGCGAGCAGATCCCCGAAGTAGCCGTCGGTGCAATCCGCCGTGACCCCCGCCACGACCACGTCGCCGGGCTGGATCTGCTCCGCGACGACGTGCAGCATCCAGTTGTCGCCCGGCTGCAGCAGCACCGTGACGGCGCTGCCCGCGGCCTGCGCGCCGGCGTAGATCGGGCGCAGGTACGGCTTCATGAGGCCCGTTCGTCCCATCGCTTCGTGCACCGTGGCCGTCCCGTGCGCGCCGAGCTTCGCCGCGAGGCCCGCGTCGCTGCGCCGGATGTTGCGATACACCACGCCGAGCTCGTACATGGTCAGCCCTTCCGTTTCAGCGCCGCGTCGATGCGTGGATAGACGCGACGTGCGTTGTCCTCGTAGATCCTGCGGCGCGCCGCGGGGTCGATCGCGGCGGCCTCGATGTAGCGCCGGGTGTCGTCGTAGTGGTGCCCGGTGGTCGGATCGATGCCGCGCACCGCGCCGATCATCTCGCTCGCGAACAGGATGTTGTCGACCGGGATCACGCGCGTGAGCAGATCGATTCCCGGCTGATGGTAGACGCAGGTGTCGAAGAAGATGTTCTTGAGCAGATGCTCCTGGAGCAGCGGCCGCTTGAGCTCCTGCGCGAGCCCGCGGAAGCGCCCCCAGTGGTAGGGGACTGCTCCGCCGCCGTGCGGGATGACGAACTTGAGCGTCGGAAAATCCTTGAAGAGGTCTCCCGTGAGGCACTGCATGAACGCGGTGGTGTCGGCGTTCAGGTAGTGCGCGCCCGTGGTGTGGAAGCACGGATTGCAGCTCGTGCTGACGTGGATCATCGCCGGGATCTCGTACTCGACCAGCTTCTCGTAAATCGGGTACCAGTGCCGATCGGTGAGCGGGGGCTCCTTCCAGTGGCCGCCCGAAGGGTCGGGATTGAGGTTGATCGCGACGAAGCCGTATTCCTCAACGCATCGCCTGAGCTCCGGCAGGCAGGTCCTGGGATCCACGCCCGGCGACTGCGGCAGCATCGCCGCGCCGACGAACTGGCCCGGCAGGAGCCGGCTCACGCGATAGCAGAGCTCGTTGCAGATCGACGACCAGGTCGCGCTCACCTCGAAGTCGCCGATGTGATGCGCCATGAAGCTCGCGCGCGGGCTGAAGACGGTCAGATCGATCCCCCGCTCGCGCATGACCTTGAGCTGGTTGGCCTCGACCGATTCGCGCAGCTCATCGTCGCCGATCCGGAGATCCGAGGCCGTGGGCATCAGCGAGCGGTCCTTGATGCCGGCGATCTGGCGGTTGCGCCATTCCTCCAGCGCCTTGGGCGCCGTCGTGTAATGGCCGTGGCAGTCGATGATCATGGTTTTGGTCGTAGCCTCGGAGCGAAAGCCATGGGCGGCGGCGGTCAGCCCGGCTTGGCCGCGCCGGCGGGCTTGTCCCAGCCGAGGTTGCCCGCGCTCTTGCCCGCGACCGAGTACAGC
The DNA here is from genome assembly GCA_035501595.1 of Casimicrobiaceae bacterium. GTDB lineage: Bacteria > Pseudomonadota > Gammaproteobacteria > Burkholderiales > Casimicrobiaceae > PALSA-1003. Next base: position 230,409 of record DATJVX010000020.1, read on the forward strand.
GCGCCCGGGGCGTTGCGCGTGCGCTGGAAAACCTCCAGCGTTTCGCCGCGCATCGCCGCGTAGATGTGCAGGTTCGAAACGCCGGTGACGGCGCCGAGCTTCTCCAGCATGAAGAAGATCACGCCGTAGTGCATCATGCCGCGCCAGTCGCGGCGACGGATGAGGTCGCGCTCCTCTGCGGTGAGCCCCGCCGCCTCGAAGCTCGCCTCGGGATCGCGGAGAAACGCCTCCCGGTGGCTCGGCTCGACCATGCGGTGCAGGTAGTCGTTGATGCGGAACGCCCTGACGCTGCGCTCCAGCGTGAACGGATACGAGCCCTGGATCGCCTGGGCGCCGTCGAGCTGGCGATCCATGTGGCGGCGATGGCGCTCGACGGCGGCGGCGCTGGGCTCGTCGTCCACGCCCTCGTAGATCGCGGTGGCGATGCCCGTCATCGACGGCAGGTAGTAGCTGCGATACTTGCACGCGACGGTCGCCGGCAGCGCACCGCGCATCGTCAGCCACATGACCACCTCGGCGCCTTCGAAGCCTCCGAGCGCCGCGAATTCGGCGATGGTCATTTCGGTCAGCCTTTCCGGGTCGCGCTCGAAGAGGTCGAGAAAGCGCTGGTCCCATTCGGGATTGTTGAATCCCGCGCGCTCGCCGTGGACCTGGTGCGACAACCCGCCGGTGCCGGCGATCGCGACCTTGAGATCCTCGGGATAGCTCTCGATCGCGCGCCGCAGCGCCTGCCCGAGCTTGAAGAAGCGGCGCGCGCTTGGAATCGGGAACTGAAGCACGCCCATCTGCAGCGGCACCAGCCGCACCGGCCACGCGGGCTCGTGCGGGCAGAGCATGGACAGCGGCGAGAAGCAGCCGTGGTCGAGCGCCCGGTCCTGGAAGAAGGACATGTCGAACTCGTCGGCCATCAGCGAGCGGCCGATGTGCGCGGCGAGCTGCGGATGGCCCTCGATCGGCGGCAGATCGCGCGCGCCGGCGCCCTCGTCGGCGACGCGCCATTGCGGGCCGACGCCGAGCGCGAAGGCCGAGTAGTGATCGAAGAAGAACGAGCTGACGTGATCGTTGTAGATCAGCACCAGCGCATCCGGGCGCTTCTCGGCGAGCCAGGAGGCGAGCGGCGCGAAGTTCTCGAAGATCGGCGCCCAGGCGGGATCGTCCCGCTTGTTGCGGTCGTAGGCGAAGCCTATGGTGGGCGTGTGCGAGGCGGCGATGCCGCCGATGATGCGTGCCATGGGCAGGTCCTCTGCGGTACAGGTCAGTCGGAAGTGTGCCGCATGCGGGCGTGGCGCGCATTGCCTTCGCTTTGCGTTGCGCGGCGGATTGCTTATCGGCGTACGGGCCGCAGCGGCGGCCTGCCTCGATCCGCCCGCTTTTGGCGAGGAGCCGGCTCACCCGGCTGTCGGCGATTCTTACAAACCCAATCGCGCGCGGCCCCCGCGTATGAGCAAGCGATTGATCGCTAAGGCCTTGATGGATTGGGCCCAGCCATTGCTTCCGGCCTGCAGCGATCCAGGGGAGACCGATCGGGTGCAGCGCGCTGGCTTTCGCCGTCGCATCGAGAGCTGCCGCCGCAGCTCCGAACGCCTTCAGCCTATCCTCGACGGCCCGGGCAGCCCGAATCGGCTCGGCCCCCGGCAGAGCGGACGCGCCGAGCAGTGAGCTCCGCCGCCCGCATCCTTGGACTCGCCCTCGCGATCTCCGCGCTCGCGTGGGTCGCGTACGGCTATCTGGCACTGAAAGGCGACGAGCGAAGCGAGCTGCGGCCGACCCGCATCCGTCCCGTCGAGAATACCCCACACGTGGGGAGCGACCTCGGCCGGAGAGCCGCGCCGCAGGGTCGCGCCACACCGCTGCCGGTGACGCCTTCCGGCAGCCCCGGCACATCGTCGGCGGACGGCGGGGAAACGGCCATCGGCCCGAACGGGCTCGTCAGGCAACTGCGCTCGCCTCCCGGCGCCGACGACGGCGCGATCCGGCAAGCGGCGCCCTACGCCCTCCCGGTCGCCAGGTCATCCATGTAGATCTCGCTGTCGCGTGCACGACGAAGAAGAAGCAATGAACTCGTTCATCACAAGGGAGTGAAAATGTCCAAGCTTCGAGCAATCCGTCCGTATGTTATGGGCGCGCTGGGATTCGCGGCCGTGATCGCGATCGTCTCGCCTGACGCCCGCTCCGCCGCGGCAGCGCTGGTGTTCGTGACCAACACGTCCGCCAATCCGGTGCCCACGAAAGCCGCCGACAATCCCGCCTTGTCGGCGTGGGGGGTACGCGTGTATCCCAACGTCCGGGCTCCCGTGTTATTCACGGTGCCGGCGGGCAAGTATCTCGTGATCAATGACGTCTCGGGCTTCACGAACGGCAGCACGGCGTACGACGTGGAGATCGGCGTGACGACCAATGGAGGAGGCTCGGGAAAGCTCATTCCCTTTGGACCCAGAGGGATAGGCGGTTGGGCGTACCTGGTGAATACGAACACTTTTCTCGTCGCGGATCCCGGATCTACCGTAGCTATCTTGATAGAGGACACGGACTTCAACGATGGCGCCGGCATCAACGTCGACTTGCACGGCTACTACGTCTCGCAGAACTAGGCCCATCTCCCGTCGAGCGTAGAGGCGCAGCGCGAACGCGCGACGGGATCCATTGGAGAATCGCCGGACCGTCGTCCGGGCGCCCCGCCCGGACGCCTCGCAGCGCCGGCGGCGCGCGTAAACGCCCCAGCGCCCGGCAAGGAGTTGCCTGACTGTCCGCTGACGACGCGTTCCGTGGCGATCCGGCGAGGCGCGTCCTATGATTCGTGCCTCCGAGCCGCGACGGCCTCGACACGGAAAGGAAGTCACATGCTCAACATCGCCGTGCCCATCTGGGAGCTCGTATTGCGCAGCGCCGTCGTGTATGTCTTCCTGCTCGTGCTCCTTCGTCTCACCGGCAAGCGCCAGGTCGGGCAGCTCGCGCCCTTCGACCTCGTCCTGCTGCTCGTGCTGTCCAACGCGGTCCAGAACTCGATGAACGCCGGCGACAATTCGCTGGTCGGAGGCCTGATCTCCGCGGCGACGCTTGTCGGCGTCAACGCCGCATTCGCGTATGCCACTTTCCGGAGCAAGCGGCTGGAGTCGATCATCGAAGGCCGCCCGCAGGTCCTGATCCACAACGGCCGGCTCTACGACGAGACGCTGGCTCGCGCCAACCTGACCCATCACGAGCTTCAAGCTGCGCTCCGACAGGCAGGCTGCACGGCCGTCGAGCAGGTGCACATGGCCGTGCTCGAGAACAACGGCTCGATCAGCGTCGTGCCGCTGGAACGGGACTGAAGCCTCGCAGGCGCGTTCGCTCGTCGCACACCGCGACGTCATTCGCGGCGAGCCGCCCGCGGAGCGGGCGCCGGCACGACCCGCGGATACGTCGCCAGGAGCGTGCCGACGAGCGCCAGCGCGCAGCCGACCGACACGTCGTAGACCCGCGTCTCGAACAGAAGGGGCACCGCGGCCCCCCTCGAGCTCAGGTGCACGCAGAAGGGCAGGAACATCGTGAATGACATGTAGCCGAGCGACGGATTGATCGAGAAGCCGACGCGTGCGAACGCCGCAGCCAGCGTGGCGACGATCGCAAGCGTCAGCGGGTCGTGGACGAAGCGCAGGATGCCCGCGCCGGCGACGACGCCGACGATGGTGCCGAACGCGTAGTGGATGGTGAGCTCGAGGCTGACGACACCCTCGGGGCGCATCACCATGAGCACGACGAGCGTCGCCCAGTACGGGTCGTTCACCCCGAGGGCGGAGGCGGCGAACAGCGCGACCGCCGCCGCGCTCGCGTAGCAGCAGGCGAAGCGCAGGCCCGAGCCGACCCCTTCGAAGGCACGGCGCACTCCGTCCCGCCAATCCATCACGTTTTCCTGCGGCGGCAGGCCGAACAGCTTCCACACCAGAAAGGCGGCGGCGAAGGCGGTGACGCCGCCCCCCACGACGCTGGCGAGGATCTCCGGATCGGTAAAGTGCATGCCGGCCCCGGCCGCCGCGGCGATGGCGAGAAAGCGCGTGACCACGGCCACGCCGGGGTGCGCTCCGCTCGCCCATCCGGCCACGAGCGCGCAGGCAAGCACGATCGCCTCGCGGCTGTACGGCGTCTCGCCGAGGAGGTGTCCGAGCGTGCCGCCGGCGAGGATCATCACCCACGCGGCGAACATCGTTCCGAGACGGGTCCGGGCTGACCGCCCCACATCGCTGAGCGTGACGAACAGGGCCGTCGCGCCACCGGCGACGGCGGCACCCGGGTGCCCGAGCAGCACGTACCCGACCATGGGTACGCCGACCGCGAGCCCCACGCGCGTGAGCACCGCCTGCACGCCGTGCACGGCGTCGATTCGGTAGAGGTCGCGGTACCAAGAAGCGCTCATGGCCTGCGCTCGAAGCCGAGCGCCCGCGGACGCGCCGCGCGCTCCGGAGCGGATGTCGCCCTGACGATAGCAGAACGCCGGCCGGCGCGCCGAGACCCCACGCATCGTCGCGCCCGCCTCGGGTGTTCACCGCCCGCCAAACGCTTTCTGGAGGGGGTGACGACGATGGATCGGACAGATCAGGTGTCTCTGCAGCACGAGATCGGCGCGCACGGCATCCGCAGGCGCGCGTTGTTGCGCGGCATGCTCGCGCTCGGCGGTGGACTCGTATTGGGCGCGTGCGGAACGGCCGGCCCGACGCCGTCAAGCAGCGGCGGCCGCATCGTCGTCCGCTGGCTCGGCGGGGGGATCATGGAGCTGGCGATGCCCCACTGCAAGCAGATCGCCTACGACGACGCCTGGATCTGGAACAACGCGCACTGGAGCCGCTTCGGCATCTCGAAGCCGCCCGAGTACGCGAGCAAGGAGGGCTTCGTCCGCTACGTGGCGAGCAGGCGACCCGACGCGGTCTTCGTGCTGCTGACCCACGACCACGGCGATCACATGGGCGACTATTTCGAGATGCTCCAGGGACTCTCCGCCGCCGGCCTGCCGGTGATGACGGCGGGGCAGAGCGATCTCATGCGCAAGGGGCTCATCGACGAATCTCGGCGTCGTCTGCGTGGGCGACGGTCCCTACACGATGGGGCCGAAGGAGGCGGCGCGCGCGTGCAAGTGGATGGGCGTCACGCAGGCGATCCCGGTGCACTATGCGCACGATCCGCAGGTGCTCGGCATCGAAGCGGGCGACGACTTCAAGCGCGCGCTCGGGACGATCGCTCCCGCGGTGACGGCCATCGTGATGAAACCGGGCGAGACGCGGACGATCCAGACCTGACGCGATCCCATCGCGAGCAACTGCAGGCGTCCTGGCTCCGTGCGAGCCGGCGAGGCTCGTTGCGGCTCGCGAATCAGGAATGCTCGCGCCGCTCCCGCGCGTCCGCAGCGACGAGCACGGCGCGGAAATCGTTCACGTTGGTGAGCGTCGGGCCGGTCACCACCGAATCTCCCAGCGACTGGAAGAAGCCGTGGCCGTCGTTCTGGGCGAGGCGCTCCTTGGTGTTGATGCCGCGCTCCCACGCGCGCTCCAGCGTGTCGGGGCCCACGAAGGCGCCGGCGATCTCCTCGAGGCCGTCGACGCCGTCGGTGTCACCGGCCAGCGCATGAACGCCGGCGTGCCCGTCGAGTGCGATCGCGAGCGATAGCAGGAACTCGACGTTGCGCCCACCGCGGCCCTGGCCTCGAACGGTGACCGTCGTCTCGCCGCCGGAGAGCAGGACGCACGGCGGCTCGAACGGCTCGCCGTGGCGCGCCACCTGCAGCGCGATCGCGGCCATGACCTTGCCGACGTCGCGCGCTTCGCCCTCGATGCTGTCCCCGAGGATGTGCGCCGCGACGCCCTCGGCCCGCGCTACGGCTGCGGCCGCTTCGAGCGCGAGCTGCGCGGTGGCGATCATCCGCAGCTCGTTGCCGGCGAGGCGGCGATCGCCCGGCTTGACGCTCTCGCCGCGACCGCTCTGCAGCACCTCGAGCACCTGTGCCGGAAGCTCGATGCCGCAGCGCTTCACGATCGCCAGCGCGTCGGCGCAGGTAGTGGGATCGCCCACGGTCGGACCGGAGCCGATGTCGGTCGGCCGATCGCCGGGCACGTCGGAGATCGCGAGCGTGACGACCCTGGCGGGATGGCAGGCCGCCGCCAGGCGACCGCCCTTGATCGCGGAGAGATGGCGCCGCACGCAGTTCATCTCGCCGATGCTCGCGCCGGACTTGAGCAGCGCGCGATTGACGAGCTGCTTGTCCTGGAGCGTCAAGCCGTCGATCGGTGCGACGAGCAGCGACGACGCGCCACCCGACATGAGGCACAGCACGAGGTCGTCGGCGCGCCGGTCCCGCACCGTCTCGAGCATCCGCCGTGCTCCCTCGACGCTCGCGGCGTCGGGCACGGGATGCGCGGATTCGAAGATCTCGATGCGGCGGCACGGGACCGCGTAGCCGTAGCGCGTCACGACGAAGCCTGAGAGCTCGCCGTTCCAGTGCTCCTCGACCGCCTTCGCCATCGCGGCCGATGCTTTGCCCGCTCCGACGACGATCAGCCGGCCCGCGGGCTTCGGCGGCAGGTGCCGCGGCACGCACAAGGCGGGCTGCGCCGCCGCGATCGCGCTGTCGAACATCGAACGAAGGAGCTCGCGGGGCGCCACGGGGCTCGACTCAGGGCTTCGACGCGCTGAAGATGAAGCGATGGGTGCAGAAGAAGTAGCGTCCCTGCGCGGTCAACCGCGGAAATTCCTCCATCCATGCCGCCAGCGCTTCTCCGGGGACGTCGCCGCGCTTGACGACGAAGTCGGCGATGAATCCGGCGATGCCCTTGCTGTAGGTATCGTCGCCCCAGTGCAGGTTGAGGATCGGGAACACCGTCACGTCGTCCAGCGCGAACCCCGCGGCTCGCAGCCGCCACGCCAGCGTGCGCGGCAGCCGCGGGTGCGCGCAGTGCGCTTCCCAGGACTTCATCACGGCGGCCATCCGGGAAGGCATCTCCGAGTACCACAGCACGCCGTTCCAGTCGGTCGCGACGAACACCGCTCGGCCGCCCCTCTTCAGGAGACGAAACGATTCCGCGATCGCCCGGTCGACATCCTCGATGTACTCCGCCACCTGCGTGCAGGCGATGACGTCGAAGCTCGCGTCGGGCTGATCCACTGCGGTCGCGTCGCCTAGGCGATAGTCGAGCCATGTGCGCTGGTTGCGCTGCGAGGCAAGCGCGATGAGCTGCGCCGAGACGTCGATGCCCAGAACGCGGCCGGACGGTCCCACGACGTCGGCCATGCTTTCGCACAGGAAGCCCGGGCCGGAACCGAGGTCGACGACCGACTGCCCTGCGAGCAGCCGCAGCTTCCCCAGCGTCGCGGCGCGCTGGCCGACGACGTCGGGCGTCTGGTAGAGCGCCTCGAGGCGCCTCGCCGCGTCGTTCGCGAATCGGATCCCGCTCATTGCGCGTGTTGGAGGCTTGCCGATGAACGACCGAAGGCGACTTGCGATTGTCGAAGAGTGCGTGCGACGACTACGATGCTGCGGAGCCGCCCGCATTCTGCCTCCCTTCGGGAAAGGAAGTCCAATGATCCGCCTGTCTCGCGTGCTCCTCCTTCTGCTCGGAATCGTTGTCGTCGAAGCGTCGCCCGCGTGACGATCAACGATCGCGGACCGACGCGGGCCGGACGCGTGATCGACCTCTCGAGCGCCGCCGCCGCGAAGATCGGCCTCCGGAAGAAGGCGATGGTGCCGGTCAAATCGGCCTCCGGAAGAAGGCGATGGTGCCGGTCAAGCTCGAACTGGTCGGCGAGGCAGCGAAGAAAGTCGCGAAATTGGCGCCGTCGAAATCGAACACGCAGCTAGGCAAAAAAAGGCGCCCCGGGGGACGGGGCGCGAGGCGAGACCGGGTTCGGGATGACCCGCGAGGGTCGGGGGGATAAACCCGGCCTGGATCGGGGCGAGCGCATGGCGCGCTCGCCAGTCGCCGCCAAAGTACGGCATCCGACGTGCGAGGCGCAATTGTCCCAAGGTGCAGGGAGAGTGCTCCCCCCGGGGAGGGGCCGATCTGCGGTGGCAGCTGCGCGGACACACCGCGGCCGCCCGGCCGCGATGGCGCGCCTATCTGATTTCTTTCCAGTTGCCGGCGATGTAGCCTCGTGCGTCGACCGGCATCAGCACCTTGCCCGCGACCGCACGGTCGCCGTCGCAGCTCCAGTCGTAGATCGTCGCGTGCCCGGTCGCCGACATCGGGATCACCAGCGATCCGCGATTGGCGCGGCACCACGCGCTCGCGCCGGGCAGCGCTCGACGCGTGTCGGCCTTGAAGCAGTGGAGGTTGGCGCCGACGTAGCACGCGAGCAGCTTCGGACCGGCACAGCGGACATAGGCGCCGCCCCGCATCGCGCTCTCGTCCATCTGGAACGCCCTGGCCACGGCTGCGCTCAGGTCCGCGGGGACCTTCGCCGGGGCGGCGTGCGCGGCGTCGGGACAGTACGGCCTTTCCGCGGGAGCCGCGCCTGCGGATACGGAAACCGCGGCAACGCATGCCGCGCCGAGCACGGCCAGCCCATTCGTCGAAAAACGCATGCAAGTCCTCCGCGCCTGGCCGCGAGCGTTCCCGAAAACGCGCAGGTTTGTCAGGCTCGTCGGCGCGACTCATACTACGCCCTTTCAACCGCATCCAATGCCACCGCCCCTCGCCGCCGCTCGCGCTCAGGCCGCGCCGATCGAATCCACGCGACGGCTGCTGTTCCGGCTGTGCCTGTCATTCAAGGCACTCCTGTCGGTGCTGGAGATCGTGGCCGGGGTCCTGGGCTTCGTGCTCAGCCAGCACGCGATCGTGCGCTTCGTGACGGTGCTGACGCAGGACGAGCTCACCCGCAACCTCGACGACTGGTTCGCGCAGTCGTTGCGGCAGGCGGCGGAGGATCTCTCGATCGGCTCGCAGCGCTTCGCCGCACTCTATCTCCTGAGCCACGGCATCGTGAAGACGACCTTGATCGTCGGGCTGCTGCGCCAGCGGCTCGCGTACTATCCGCTGTCGATCCTCGCCTTCGGCCTGTTCGTCGTCTATCAGCTCTTCCGCTTCCAGACGACGCACTCGATGTGGCTGCTGATCCTGACCGCGGTCGATATCGTGATCATCGCGATGACCGTTCAGGAATACCGATACCTGCGCCAGCGCTCGCAGCCCATGGCGGGGCTGAACGCGCTTTGAATCGTCGACCGCGACGGCCCGCACGTAGCGCGCCCTGATGCTGTTCGAGCCGGATCGCCACGAAGCGCTGGAGGACGTCGCCTGGGACGAGTCGCGGGCACGCGAAGCGATCCGGTCGATCGTCGGCGATATCGAGGAGAACGGCCGCGGCGGGTGTCTCTGGCCCATGCATCCGCTCGACGACGAAGGCGATTCGCCGCGCGGCGGTTGCAGCAGCCTCTACCTCGGAAGCGCCGGCGTGCTGTGGGCGCTGTGGCAGCTGCAGCGCGAGGGCGCGGTCGAGCTTCGCGGCGACCCGGTCGAAGGCATCCGCAACGCGGACACGGTCTATCCGCGGCAGCCCGATACCGGAGAAGTCGTTCCGTCCTATTTCCTGGGCGAATCGGGCATCCTGCTCGCCCTGTGGCGCCTGACGGGCGCGAGAGCCGCCGCGGATCGCCTTTACGCCTCGGTGCGCTCGAACGTGCAGAACCCGACGAACGAGGCGCTGTGGGGCGCACCGGGAACCATGCTGGCGGCGTGGCACCTGTGGAAACAGACCGGCGAGTCGCGCTGGCACGATCTGTTCGTCGAGAACGCTGACGCAGTCTGGTCGACCTGGCACTTCGACGAGCGCGCGGGCTGCCACGTCTGGACGCAGGCGCTGTACGGCAGGCTCGTGCAGTATCTCGGCGCAGGCCACGGCTTCGCCGGCAACGTCTATCCGCTACTCAAGGGCGCGGCGCTCCTCGATGCGCCGCGTCGCGAAGCGCTCTACGACCGCTGCCTGGCCACGCTGCGCGCGACGGCGCAGCGCGAAGGCGATGCGATCAACTGGCGGCCCGGCTTCTTCGATCCGCGACCCGGCGGCGCGCGCATGCTGATGCAGTGGTGCCACGGCGCACCTGGAATGGTGACGGCCATCGCGGACTTCCCGCCGCAGCGATCCGCCGAGCTCGACGCCATGCTGGTCGCAGCGGGCAACGCGATCTGGCGAGCGGGCCCGCTCGTCAAGGGTTACGGCCTGTGCCACGGCACCGCCGGCAACGGTTACGCCTTCCTCAAGCTCTTCCGTCGCACGGGCGATCGAGTCTGGCTCGACCGCGCGCGCTCGTTCGCGATGCACGCGCTCGGGCAGCTCGATCGCATGCGAGCGCGATTCGGCCAGGGACGCTATACGCTGTGGACGGGCGACCCCGGGCTCGCGGTCTACGCGTGGCGCTGCATCCGCGGGGGCGCGGAGCTGCCCGCGCTGGACGCTCTCTCCTAGGCGTCGCCCGCTCGACCGGCTCACTGCCTCGATTTCTCCCTCGCCAGGTCCTGGCGAACCGCGGCTGCAGCGGCCCGTAGAGGCGAAGGCCTCGGCCGCGCCGTCGATGCACAGCATCAGCCTTGGCGCTAGAATGTCGCGCGCTCTGTGCGCAGGAGATCGGCGACGCCCGGACTACCGCACACGACGCTCCACCCGACATTCATTGGCAGGCTCATCATCGAACCTCCATCGCGCGCTCGGCGGCCTTCCCGCCCTCTCTCATCGAGCGAAGGCGGCAGTGCGGCGGACGAGCGAGATGAGCTCTTGGACCTGCTGTACGGCTTTCGCACGACGTCGATCGTGCTCGCGGCGCTCGCCACCGGCGTGCTCGATGCCTTGCGCGCTGCGCCGAAGGACGAAGCGAGCGTCGCACGCGAGACGCGTGCGCATGCGCCGTCTCTCGCTCGATTCCTGCGTGCGCTCGAGCGCCTCGGCATCGTGCAGCGCGAAGCGGGAACCATCGGCCTTACCGCGACGGGCCGCCGCCTGGCCGAGCCCGATGGCGCCTTCCTTGCGCGCGCCACGCTGATCGGCGACGAATACATCGCGGCGTGGCAGCACCTCGCGCACACTGTCATGACCGGTGAAACGGCGTTCGAGCGCGCCTTCGGCATGAGCGCCTGGGACTACCGCGCGCGACGCCCCGATCTGTCGGCGGCGTTCAATCGCACGATGGCCGATCACCGCGCAAGCGCGAGCCGCATAGTGCTGGCAGCCTACGATTTTTCGCATGCGCGCACGATCGTCGACATCGGTGGCGGCCCCGGGGGGCTGATCGCCGACCTGCTCGCGGCGCACCCCCGCGCTCGCGGCATCGTCTTCGACCAGCCGCACGTCGTCGCCGAAGCGCCCGCCGTGTTCGACGCCGCCGGCGTGTCGGACCGCGCGTCGATCGTCGGCGGATCGTTCTTCGAAGCCGTGCCGGCCGGCGGCGACATCTACCTGCTGCAATATGTCCTCCACGACTGGAGCGACGAGCGCTGTACCGCGATCCTGCGCAAGTGCCGCACTGCAATGGACGCGCATTCGCGCCTGCTGATCGTCGAAGACCTGATGACGGCGCGGTCGATCCCGAACGACCACGTCGTGATGCTCGACCTCCAGATGATGGTCATGCTGGGGGGACGCGAGCGTACGCGCGAGGAGTTCGACGCGCTGCTGTGCCAGGCCGGATTCGAGCTCTTGTCGACGATTCCGACGGGTGGCGCCGGCTGCGTCCTGGTCGCGGGCCCGGCGCTCGACGCGCCTCCTTCCGACGTCCCGTCGTGAGCGCTCGCACGGCAGAATCGAACGATCCGCACTGGAGCGCTGTCGCCCATCACTGGCAAGAGTACGGTCCACCGCTGCGCCCGTCGCCGGCCGATATCGCCGCGATGGAGCAAAGCGTCCGGTCCTGGCCCGGCCGACCGGTGGTGCGCGGACTGCGCGCGCTGCTGCTCGGCGTCACGCCGGAGATCGCCGCCATGGCTTGGCCGGACGACGCACATCTCACGGCCATCGATCGCTCGGAGGCGATGATCGAGCACGTGTGGCCGGGCGACATCGCGGGCCGCCGAACCGTTCGCCAGGCGGACTGGTTCGCCTGCGACTACGGAAGCAACGACATCGTGATCTGCGACGGCGTATTCGCGATCATGCGCTACCCGGATCAATACGTCGCCCTCGTCCGCAAGATCGCCACGTCGCTGGCCGAGGGCGGGTTTTTCGTCACGCGCACGTTCCTGCAGGCCGTCGTACGCGAAACGCCGGCGAATGTGCTGCGCGACCTTGTCGACGGGAAGATCGGCAGTGTCCACGCCTTCAAGTTCCGACTCGCGATGTCGATGCAGCCGAGCGCGGCGGAAGGCGTGCGACACGCCGACGTATTCGACGCCGCGCAAAAAGGCGGCATCGATTGCGACACGCTGTCCGCGCGCACGGGCTGGTCGGAGATCGAGATCGATACGCTGCGGCTCTACCGCGACAAGGACACGCGGCTGTCCTTCCCGACCGCAAGTGAGATGGCGTCGGTGATGGCCGAGCACTTCGAGACCATTGGAGAATCGCGCTCCGACTACGAGATGGGGGATCGATGCCCGGTGTTGACGTACCGGCGGCGATAGCGGCGATAGCGCCGGCAGATCCTGGCGTACTACCCAGCCCGCCGCCGGCGCGAGCGCTTGTTCCGGCTCTCGCGCTCTCGCTGCAGTTCGGCGGGTCCGACACGGTCCGCAAGCCGAGCGGATATTGCGCCAGGGTCAGTCGCGAGATAGCATTCCGCGCGCCTGCCGCCACGCGGCAGCCCGATCGCGCAGCGGCATTCATTCTTCGCGCATCGTAGGCCAACGAACCATCCGGGGGGTATTCATGACCGTGCAACACGAGCACTGCCAGCGCTCTCTCGATCGCCGCACTTTCCTGAGCTCGTCCTTCGCGATGACCACGCTCGCCGCCGTCGGTGCCGTCACGCTGAGCGGGATTGCCTATGCCGACGCGCTGACCAGCGCGCAGCGCGAGAAGTTGACGCCCGACGACATCCTCACGCTCATGAAGAAGGGAAACAAGCGCTTCAACAGCGGGAAGCGCGAGGATCACAACTACCTTGCGCAGCAGCGCGCCAGCGCCTCGGGCCAGCATCCGATGGCGGTATTGCTGAGCTGCATCGACTCGCGAGCGCCGGCCGAAACGATCATGGACCTGCGGATCGGCGACATCTTCAACAGCCGCGTGGCCGGCAACATCGCCAATCCCGACATCCTCGGCGGGATGGAGTTCGCCTGCAAGCTGTCCGGAGCTAAGGTGATCCTGGTGATGGGCCACACCTCTTGCGGCGCGATCAAGGGCGCCATCGACAACGCCGAGCTCGGCAATCTCACCGGCCTGCTCGCGAAGATCAAGCCGGCGGTCGCGGCGACCAATTATTCCGGAGAGAGAAGCTCGAAGAACTATGCTTTCGTCGATGCCGTCGCGCGCAAGAATGTGGCGCTCACGATCGCCAACATCCGCAAGGACAGCCCGGTGCTCGCCGGCATGGAGTCGAGCGGGGCGGTCAAGATCACGGGCGCGATGTACCACCTGGCGACGGGAGTCATCGACTTCTTCGCTTGACGATCCGCGTCGCCGCGCCCGATGCCGCCGGATCTCGCGGCCTTTCATCTCGACCTCCGCTTCATGGCGCCGCTGTCGGAGGAACGCGCCACCGAGTTGGTCGACTTCGTCTCGCAGAGCCTCGACGGTACGGTCGTCGATGTCGGCTGCGGCTGGGCCGAGCTTCTGATCCGGATCCTGGAAGCGACGCCGGGCGCAAATGGGATAGGCATCGACCTCAAGCCGGGCTCCATCGAGCACGCGCAAGCCGTCGCTCGAACGCGCGGCGTTGCGGACCGAATCACACTGATCGAAGGCGACGCCAAGGACCGCCTTCCCGCTTCCGCGCAGGCCGCGATATGCATCGGAGCGAGCCAGATCTGGGGACCTCCCGTCGAAGCGAAGCTGCCGCTCGACTACCACGGCGCTCTCAAGGCAGTGCGATCGATGCTCGAACGGGGAGCGCCGGTGATCTACGGCGAAGGGATCTGGGCTTCCGCGCCGACCGCGGCGGCAATTGCCCCGCTGGCCGGGAGGCTCGACGAGTATGTGACGCTGCCCGATCTGCTCGACATCGCGATCGCGTGCGGCTTCGAAGTGATACGAGCTCACGAGGCTTCCCTGGACGAGTGGGACGCCTTCGAGTCGGGCTTCGTCGCGCGCTATGCGCGATGGCTGGCCACCCATCCGGCCGATCATCCGGAAGCGCAGGGCGTTCGAGAATCGGCCGCGAGGCAGCGCGCGGCGTACTTCCGGGGCTACCGCGGCATCCTCGGGATGGCCTACCTCCAAATGCTGGCCGTCTAGGCGGACAGAGGCGCGGGCATGTCCATGCGATCGAGCCATGCGGTCTACGCGGCGGTGATGATCGGCCTGGGCCTCCTCGGCCTGATCTACGGGAATGCCTGCCTGATCTGGGAACAGATCCCCGCGAGCCTACCCGGCCGCCCCGCCGTGATGTTCGCCTGCGCGATGGTCGCCCTGGGGACGGGGATCGGGCTCCTGCTGCGCCCGGCGCTGACTCTGGCTTGCCGCTTTCTGGTCGCCTTCCTGCTGTTGTGGCTGCTGCTGCTCAAGCTTCCGGGACTCGTGCTGGCGCCGCAGGTCATGGTGCGCTGGGAATCGTTCGCCGAGACGGCCGCAACCCTGGCCGGAGGCTGGTCCCTGTTCGCGGCCTACGCAGGCGCCTGGGAGCGGCGGCATCTGGGTTTCGCCGTCGGCGAGCGCGGGATCCGGGTCGCCCGGCTGCTGCTGATCGCGGCCCTGCCGATGATCGGGCTCAGCCACTTCGCCTACGCCGATCTGACCGCGAGCCTGGTCCCGAAGTGGCTCGGCTTCCCCGTGGGCTGGACTTACCTGACCGGCGCCGCGAGCGTCGCCGCCGCGGCAGGCATGCTGTTCGGCATCGTGCCGCGTCTCGCCGCAAGCCTGGAAGCTGCGATGCTCTGGATCATCACGCTGTTCGTCTGGATACCGCGGGTCGCCACCGCGCCCGCGGCTCAGGAGAACTGGGCCGAGTTCGCGATCTCCTGCGCGATCGCCACCGGTGCGTGGTTGGTTGCCGACACCTATCGCGGCGTCCCCTGGCTCGCAAGCGGCGGCAGGGCGCGCGCGGTATCCTTCGACGGATGACGAGCGCTGTTACGGAGATCCGATCGGGTGACTGAGAGCCCGGTACAGGACGAGCTCGGAAGACGACGGCGTCCCCGCCACGTCGTCGTTTACGCCTGGGGCGTGGCGATTCTGGTCCTCGGCCTGCTCAGCGCAGCACTCATCTACGCGCTCGTGCCCGACGACGCGGACGCAGACGCCGACGCCCGGATAGCGTCTGAGAGGATGTACCAGCACAACCTCGAAGTCATGGGAGGACGCTTCGCCGTCTACGCCGACGAGTTCGACCGGTGGTTCGCGGCGCTGTGGCATGGAAAGGAGCTCGCCTCCACCCTCGCCGTGCTTTCCACCGCGGCGGGCCTGGCCTGCATCGGCATCGCCCGCCTGATGTCCCGGACATCGCAGGGGGGGAACGCGCGTAGCTGATCGCCCTGCCCCCGGCCCGGCGGGCCGCCCGGCTGCATGGACTCGCTCCCTGCCGAGCATACCGGTTGACTACAGAAGTCGCGACGGTAAGAATGGGGGGGTCGGATCGGAGCTGGCCTGGAATCCCTGGGCGATTCGATACAGCGGTAGAAAGTGCCCGATGAGCCAGGCTGGTCTGCCTTCGAACTTCCCCCCACTGCGCTTCGTCCTGTCCGCCACCGGCGAGGCAGCGTCGCACTACGAGCTCGGCCTGATGTATGCGAACGGCCAGGGAACGCCGAGGGAAGAGGTCGAGGCGGCGCGCTGGTTTCACAGCTCCGCCGAACAGGGTCATCCCCGCGCCCAGTACATGCTGGGCTGCATGTACAGCGTCGGTCGCGGCGTGCCCCAGGACGACGCCGCGGCGCTCGCGTGGCATCGCCGAGCCGGCGACCAAGGCTACGCCCGCGCCCAATACGCGCTTGCTCGCATCTACGCCTCGGGCAGGGGCGTGCCGCAGGACCACGCCGAAGCGGCGAGGTGGTATCGGAAGGCGGCCGAGCAAGGCTTCGCCCAGGCCCAGAACGACCTCGGCGTCATGCACGAGATCGGTCAGGGCGTGGCGCAGGACCACGTCGAGGCCGTCGCCTGGTATCGCAAGGCCGCGGAACAGGGCCAGGCCCATGCCCAGAACAACCTCGGCTTCATGCACGAGCGTGGGCGAGGAACGCCGCAGGATCATGCCGAGGCTCTGAAGTGGTATCGCAGGGCCGCGGCCGCGGGGAATCCGAACGCGCAGCTCAACCTCGGCGTGATGTACGAGCGCGGTCAGGCCGTGACCCAGGACTTCGCCGAAGCGGTCAACTGGTTTCGCAAGGCGGCCGATCGCGGGCTGGTCAGCGCCCAGACCAACCTCGGCTATCTGCTCGAACGCGGCCTCGGGACGCCGCAGGACTATGCCGAGGCCGCGAGGTGGTATCGCAAGGCCGCCGAGCAGGGCGGCGCGCAGGCCCAGAACAATCTGGGCGTCCTGTGCCAGGGGGGCTACGGCGTGGCGCAGGACCACGCCGAAGCCCGGGAGTGGTTCCTCAGGGCAGCCGATCAGAATTTCGCCGTGGCCCAGTACCACATGGGTGTCATGTGCGAGAGCGGGTACGGCGCGCCCGTAGACTACGCAGCCGCGCATCGATGGTTCCGCGCTGCGGCCGATCAGGACAACGCGAGCGCTCAGTTCGCCTTGGGCGTTCTGTACGACCGCGGCCGTGGCGTTGCGCAGGACTACGCCGAGGCGGTGAAGTGGTACCGCATGGCCGCGGACCAGGGCTTTGCCGCCGCCCAGCTCAATCTCGGCATGATGTACTTCTACAGCCGAGGGGTCACGCAGGACTACGTCGAGAGCCACAAGTGGTTCAACCTCGCCTCGTCCCTGTTCCTCCCCTCCGAGCCGGAGAACCGCGCCCGCGCCATCCGGAATCGCGAAATCGTCGCGACGAAGATGAGTCAGCAGCGCATCGAGGAGGCACAGAGTCTCGCTCGCGACTGGAAGCAAAGGCCGTCGGGGTCGCGGCTCGAAGCCCGCTCGAGCTCAATGACCGGTTGGCGCTAGGCCATCGAGCCAGGCACCTCGCAGTCGAGTATCGGGCGGCGCGCGGCTTGCGGGCGAAGCGACCATGCTCGCGCCGGTCGTTTGCCGGCATCGCCATCGTCGCCACCCGAGATTTCCCCGCAGTGCTCGACGCTGCAAAGGGAGGATAAGATGAGGGGCGCCCTGAAGTGCATAGTGGCTATCGCATCAGCCCTGGCGTGCGCGCTGGGGACGCTGGCCGCGCAAGCCGCCGGCTATCCCGTTCCGCAGGAAGGATCGTGGACAGCGCGCGACTTCCGCTTTCACTCGGGCGAGGTCATGCCGGAGCTGCGCCTGCATTACCGGACCATCGGCGCGCCCACGGGCGAGCCGGTGCTCGTGCTGCACGGCACCGCGAGCTCGGGCGCGGCGATGCTCACCCCCGCTTTCGCCGGGGAGCTTTTCGGGCCGGGGCAGCCCTTCGACGCCTCGCGCTACTACATCATCATTCCCGACACGCTCGGTCATGGGAAGTCGTCCAAGCCCTCGGACGGCCTGCGCATGAAATTTCCGCGGTATGACTACGACGACATGGTGGGCGCGCACTACCGCCTGCTGACCGAGCATCTGAAGGTGAAGCACCTGCGTGCGGTCATCGGCAATTCGATGGGCGGCATGGAGACCTGGATCTTCGCCGAGAAATACCCCGGTTACATGGATATCGCTGTGCCCATGGCCTGCCTGCCACCGTTCTGGCGATCAATGCCGCCGACGACGAGCGCAATCCTCCCGAGCTCGGACTGCTCGATCGCGAGATCAAGCGGGTCAGGAATGGCCGGGTGCTGCTCATTCCGGCGAGCGAGAGCACCGCGGGCCACGGCACCACCGGCATGGCGAAGTTCTACCGACGCGAGCTCGCCGCTCTGCTGCAGTCGGCGCCGCAGCTCGCCCCCTGACGCCGACAATCCGTCGCAGGAGTCGGCGCACGATCCGGCCGCCGCATCGTAGTGCGTAGCCGGCGTTCGGACGACGCTGACTATTGCCCGTGATCGCGGTAGTAGCCGCGATAGCCGTAGTAGCCGTCGTCGCGATAGTAGTACCCGTGACGATGATAGCCGTCGTCGTACGAGACATAGCCTGCAGGCACGACGACGCAGCCGCCAAGCAGGGCGGCGAGAAGCGAAGCGATGACGAGGCGTGTCATAACGGGCTCCATATGCGGAAGACCCTGATTCGACACTCGCCTGCGTGGCAAGTGCGGCGCGATCGAATCCAAATCGAAAGCGCGCGACGCGCGTAGTCCTGCGGACGACGCACGAATCGACGAGCGCGACGGGATCGGTCGGACGCGCTCCGATGAGCTCGACGCACCGGCATGATGCGACCACTCAATACCGCGATGCAGGCGTGCGCATCGCGGGAGCGACGCGCCGCTTCACGCCGCCAGTCTCAGAAGTTATGAATCTCCACTTCGAGGATGCTGTTGCCGATCAAGTAGAGGAGATTCGGTTTCTGCGGATTGATCTTGAGGATCCCGTCGACCTGGCTGGCCTTGAGGGTCTGGTCCCCTTCGAGCAGCGTCCAGGACGCTCCGCGATCGTTGCTTCCGAACAGGCCGCCCTGCGTCCACGCGTAGAGCCGCGCCGGATTCTGCGGGTCGAGCGCGAAGTCGATAACCGCGGGCAGCCCGGTATCGGCGCCCGCGAACGTCGAGCCGCCATCGCTCGATCGTGCCAGGTAATGCCGCTGGGAGCTGTCCTCGATTACCCCGAATTGTGCAGACAAGTAGACGTTGCCCGACGCAGCCGGGGAGACCACGATGCGATCAGGCGGAGTCGCGAGAAAGCTCGTTTCGGTGAAACTGAGTCCGCCATTAATCGACTTGAACAGGTGCTCCTGATAATCCAGCTGCGAAAGGCCGCTCGCATAGATGACGTTTCGATTCACAGGGTCGATCGCGACCTTCGTATATTGATCTTGAGCCGTTTGTCGAAAGGTCGACCCTCCGTCGGTCGAACGGTAGAAACCGGGAAGCCCGCCGAAAACCCCATCGGTCGCAAAGTAGACGTTGTTCGGATTCCCTGGATCGACCGCGATCTGGGAGTTTTGCTTTCTGAACTCCTCGCCTCCGGTGTCGACGAAGCTGCGCGTCCACGATTGGCCCGCGTTGGTGCTGCGGAAGAGACCGTTGGTGAACGTGCCGGCGAAGATGAGCTGCGGGTTCGTAGCTGCGATCGCCAGCGTCCTGACCCGAGCGTTGGGATCCGTCGGATCGACCGGATCGACCAAATGCTGGTAGCTCTTGCCACGGTCCTGGGTCTTCAGCACGCCGATACCTTCCTTGAAGGCCACGTATAGGCTCGGAGTCGCGGCGCTGTCGAACGCCGCATCGTTGGTCAGCGTCGCCTTCCAGCCGGTGCTGATCGAAGCGAACGACTTCCCGCCATCGGTCGAATCCCGTGTCGCTGCGCCGCGACGTGCCGAGCGCACTCAGGACGGAAAGAGTACCGAAGCCGAGGCGACGACTCGAGCGAGCGCAGACGAAGCTGGAGAATGCAGGTGTGAAATCGCCTCAGGTGCGACCGACAAAGGAAGGCGGGGAGAACGAGCCAAGCTCTCCCGGCTGCTACTTCATCGCGGCGCCGACGATGTCGACGCGTCGCGCTCGACCGGGGACAGGGTCAGGTTGCACGCGATCGAGATGCGGGGACGCGTGCCCCGGTACGAATGGACATAGTGCTGGAGCCAACCCGGGAACACGACCAGCATTCCGGTGCGCGGGCGAATCGTGAACGTGGAGCCCGGATCGAGTCCTGGGATCGGCCGTCCGCCGCGACGGGGATCGAGCACGGCGAGCGCCCCGGAATCAGGCGAGCGCTCGAGATCGGCGTCGCCGGCATCGACGTAGTAAGTCGAGGACCAGTGGGCGTCGCCGTGCTCGTGCGCGATCGTGTAGTCGCCGTTGTGCATGACCATGGCCCAGGCCTCGGCGGCGACGCGCCATGGCGATGGAGGAAGACCCATCGCGGCGACAGCCTTCGACTGCGTCGCGCCGACGTGATCGACGATCAGCTTCATCACCGCGCGATAGCAGGGCTCCGTGCGCAGGGCGAGATCCGCCGGCGAGTGCCAGCCGCCCGCATTGGAGCGACGCATGCCCGGCGTGGTCCGTGCCTCCTCCGACAGCCGTTCCCGGAGCTCCCGGTTCATGTCCTCGACGTTGGCCACGTCGTAGACCGAGAGGGGCGTGTGGAAGAGGACGAGGTGTTGTTCCACGGTGATCGACGTCGATCGGGACCCGACGCGAGGAGCGCGTCGAGCGTCACGCGAGCATACACCTGTCGGATACGTGGCGAACCGGTCAGCCGACTCCTTCGCGAGCTCGAGCGCCGGGGCCTCCGTGACTCAAGCCGCGCTCGCGAGGATCTCCCGGGCTTCCGACAGCTCGACCGCGGCGAACTCGCCGGGCAGGTTCGAGCAGAGGTCGCGCAACGCCTGGACGCCTTCGTCCGGTCGCCCGAGCTCGATGGCGGTCCGCGCCAGCGTCGTTGCCGCACGGAGTCCGAGCAGCGGCTGACCTTGCGACCTGGCGACATCGACCGCCGCGCGCAACGATTGCACCGCCTCGTCCTTGCTGGTGCCCTCGACGCGCATCAGGCAGAGCCCCTGCAGGCGGTACAGCTCGGATACGAAGATGCCGACGCCGGGTTCCGTCACGGTGGCGAGCGCTGGACGAACCACGTCCAGTGCTTCTGCGAACCTCTCCGCCTTCTCCAGGCCCTCGGCAAGCAGCGCGGCGTAGTAACGGAAGAACGGGCCCACCGCGTAGGCGCGCGGAAACTCGGTCTCCATCGCCGCGACCCCGGCATCGAGGTCGCCTCCGAGCGCATGCGCCCATCCGAGGATCATCGCCGCATGCGAGCGATAAGGCGGCATGTTGTGCCGGTCGGCGAGCTCGATGGCCTGTTGCGCATAGCGCTCGATCGCCGGCCGGTCGTGCGCGAGCTGCACCACGATGAGGGCGGTGATCAGTGCGTGGCCACGACTGCTCGGTTGCCCGAGCTGATCGACCAGCGCGAACGCGCCTTCGAGCTCGCGGGTGGCCTCGACATGCCGGCCCGACCCGGTGAGCGCGATCGCACGCACGCCATACGCGCATACGCCGGGATCGTGACCGCCGAACACGGGACCCATCCAGCTGTGCTGGGCGCGTTCGTAGCGCCTGACGCCCTCGCGCGCCGCCTCTTCGGAGAGCCGGAGGTCGCCCCGGAACAACGCCGTCGACCAACGGCAATGGAGCGCTTCCAGCAGGAGGTCACCGTCGATGGCTTGGCGGCCACCGAGCGCCATCAGCTCTTCCGCGCGGTCGCGGGCGCGATCCAGGCGGCGGGTGGTGAGCGATGTGTACCAGAGTCCCCACGTGGCCTTGAACAGTGCCGTCTCGTCGCCGGAAGATTTGGCATGCTCGTGCGCGCGCTGATAGACGCTCTCGAGCTCCGGGCTTTGATTGCCCTTGATGATGGCGATCTGCGGGCCGAGCTTGAGCAGCAGGCCCAGCTCGCGCTTCGTGCGGTCAGGTCCGGCCGGAAGCTGCGCCAGCTCGTCGAGCGCGCCGGTGAAATGCGCGACGGCCTCGGCGTACGACGAGCGCGCTGCAGCGCGATCGCCGGCGCGCTCGCGATAGTCCGCCGCCAGGTCGAGCAGGCCCGCGTGATGAAAGTGATGCGCCAGAACCTCGGGCTCGGATTCGGCGACGTAGGCGAAATTCTCCGCGAGGACGCGTCCAATCCGCTCGTGGATCTGCGCGCGGCGCGCGCGCAGCAGGTTCTCGTAGGCCGCGTCCCGAACGAGCGCATGCTTGAAGCTGTAGCTTGCTTCCACGCCGCCGCTTCGGCGATAGGCCAGCCCGGCCTCCAGGAGCCGCAGCAGACCGGCGGTGAGCTCGGCCGCCGAATACGAGACGACCGCGGCCAGCAGCGCATGCGAAAACTGCTGCCCGATCACCGAGGCGACCTGCGCGATCTCCTTTGCGGAGCCCAGACGGTCGAGCCGCGCCAGCAGCGAATCGTGCAACGTGTCCGGCACCGCGGGGTGCTCGGGCGTCGAGGACTCGAGCACGCTTCGCGTCAGCTCCTCGACATAGAGCGGCACGCCGTCGCTCTTGGCGACGATGTCGCCCAGGAGGCAGGTGTCGAGCAAGCGCGGCGAGGCGATTTCGGCCACGAGCTGCGCCGCCTGCGCCTCCGTAATTCGCGCGACCTCGATCGAGGACACATGCGGCCGCCCCGTCCAGGGTGACGCGAATTCCGGCCGCGCAGTCACCAGCGCGAGGAGACGCGTGGCCGCGATGCCGTCGATGAGGCGCGTCCAGAGCTCCTTGGTGGTCGGATCGATCCAGTGCGCATCCTCGAGCAGCAGCAGCACCGGCGCGTCGGCGGCGAGCTGCGTGAGCACGTTCACGAGTGCCGCCAGCGTTGCCGCCTTGCGTTGCTGAGGAGGCAGCTCGACGGGCGGATAACGATCGGTCGGCAACGAAAGCAGGTCGGCGATCAACGCCGTCTCGGGCTGCGGCGGCGTGTCGTCGGGCCCGCCCAGCATCGCTTCGAGCTTTGCGAGCTTCACCGCGTCCGGATCAGCAGGCGCGAAACCTGCCGCGCGCTCGAAATGCCGGATCACCGGGTGCAGCGCGCTGTTGGTGTGGTATGGCGAGCATTGGCAGGTCACGCGATAGCAGCGCTCCCCGGCGACGAGCTCCGAGAGCGCATCGGCCAGCCGAGATTTGCCCATGCCCGCTTCACCGGAGATGAACACGACCTGGCCCTGGCCATCGATTGCGCGATGCCAGCGGTCCAGGAGCAGCGATGTCTCCTCGCGGCGGCCGACGAAGGCCGCGCGACCCGCGGCGCGCGCCGCGAAGCGGCTCTCGGCGGCTCCTTCGCTGAGCACGCGCCACACCGGCACGGGCGCCGCGAATCCTTTGAGCATGTGCTCGCCGAGACTTTCATACTGGAACCGCTCGCCGAGCAGTCGATGGGTGCGCGGGCCGATGATGATCGCATCAGGATCGGCGAGTGCCTGCAGGCGCGCGGCGAGGTTCGGCGTCTCGCCGGCGATCGTGCGCTCTCGCGCGGAGCCGGTGCCTACGACTTCGCCGATCACGACGATGCCGGTCGCGATGCCGATGCGCGCCTGGCAGGCTCGTCCGTCCGGGCGCCTGATTCGCCTGACCGCATCGACGAGCGCGAAAGCCGCTCGCACTGCATGTTCCGCGGCGTCTTCCATGGCCACCGGGTAGCCGAAGTAGGCGAGCACGCCGTCGCCCATGAACTTCGCGACGAAGCCCTCGAAGCGCACGATGATGCCGGCACATGCGTCCTGGTAGCGGCGCAGCAGCGCGCCCGCGTCCTCCGGGTCGAGCGCGCTCGCGAGCTCGGTCGATCCCACGAGGTCGCAGAAGAGCACCGTGATTTGCCGACGCTCGGCTTCGGGTTCGGCTTTGCTTGATGCGGCGCGTGCAGCCGGCGCTGGTTGCGCCGGCGCTTCGGCGCGGCGCTTCGCGTCGAGCGCGCGCAGAAGCTTGCGCCGATGGCCCAGCGACAAGCCGAGCTTCTCGAGGTCGGCTTCCGACAGCTCTCCCAGGACATCGAGGTCGATGTCGTTTTCGGCGAAGACCTCGGCGTATTGTGCGAGCCCCTGCGCCTCGAGCCAGTGCTTGATATCGCTCACCGGATCCGCACCCCCCTGGGACGGCGAGTATACCCTTGCCGTGAAAGCATCACGCCCAAGAAAAAGGCCCGGCAGGTTGCCCCGCCGGGCCTTGGATCGCGGTACGGACGCTCGATTTAAGGCGACGTCGCCGGCACCGGGAGGAGCAGCGCCTGTGACGTGCCCGAGACGTTGTCCGGAGCCAGCAGCATCTCGCCGAGCGCAGGCGTGTTGCCGAGCTCGGTCGCATTGACGCTGACCGTCGCCGAGCCCGACCCGTTCGGGGCTACCGCACCTCCGCCGCTGAACGTGATCGCCGGAGTGAACGCATTGAAGCTGCCCGTGCCAGGCATCTGCGCGCTGGTCCCGTCGATCCCATAGTAGTACACCTGATACTTGAACCGCGGGTTGGCGGCCGTGAGCCCCAAGCTAGCCCTGGTCACAGGCAGTTGTAGGTTCGAGTTGTCCGTCGGCTGCGTCACGTTGAACAACAGGGCCCCGTTGCCGTTGATGATGCAGTTCGCGTCGGTCGGGAAGAGCGCGGTCGAGTACGTCGTCGTAACCCCTCCGAAGGCCGACTGAACGATGCCGATCAGCACGAAGTTCGGCGTGAACCCCGGGGCGCCGCTGGTGTCGATGCAGACGTCGATTTCCTGCCCGGCGAGCGGCGTGGAAGTCCGGTTGTGGGTGTTGACCCCGAAGATGACGTTGGTCCCGGACAACCTCGCACCCACGGCCCGGACGTCGTTCTGGGTAACGTTTTGCGCCGTCGACTGGTATAAACCCAAGGTGTAGAAGGCCGGCGTTCCGGCAATGGCCCCGCCCGCGTTCGTGAGGCTTACGGTGTTCCCGGACAGGGTCGCCGCCAGGTTCGAGCGGCTGTGCGCCACCAGGTAGTAAGGCACCGAGAGCTTGACGTTGCCGTTCAGCCGGGAGTTCGACGGCGTGAGCTGCACGTATCCGCCGACGTCCTGGAACGCCGTACCGCCGCCGACCGAGGCCGCGGGCACGGTCAGGTTCACCGGGAAGGTAGCGTCGCTGTTGGCGCCGACGATGACCGAGGCCGGTGTCGTAACCGTGGTGCTGGCCGGCCCGACGGTCTTGGTCACGCCGATGTTGAACTGCACCGCCTTCGGGCCCGCGTTGTGGACCGTCACCTGCTTGGTCGCATTGAAGTCGCTCAGCAGATCGGCGAACCCGAACGACAGGCTCTCGTCCGGCGTGCGCACCACCGCCTGGGTCGCAGTCGCGAACTGCGCCTGCACCAGTCCGGAGCCTTCGTTGCGCGGCGTGTAATCGCCCAGCATGGTCGGGCTTGCCGTTTCGACGACCGCGGCGCGCAGGTCGGCGACCGACCACGCCGGGTTCGCCTGCTTGACGAGCGCAGCGACGCCCGCCACGTGGGGCGTGGCCATCGACGTGCCGGACAGGATCTCGAACCCGTTGCCGGTCCCCGATGCCGTCGACACGGTCGACACGCCGGGCGCGGTGACGCCGGGCTTCAGCACGCTGTCGCCGATCCGCGGCCCTTGCGAGGAGAAGCTTGCGATCTTTTCGAAGCCGGGATTGGGAGTGATGCCCGCATTGGTGCCCACCGCGTTAGTCGCGACGTTGATCACGCTCGTGTTGGCCGGATCGGCACCGAAGAACGGGATCGTGACCGGCTCGTAGATATTTCCGTCAGCCGGGTCGGGAGCGCCACCGGGGATCGGACCCTCGTAGGGCGGGAACCCTGGTGTGCTGTTGATCATCAGCGCGGCGGCGGCGCCGAAATGCTGGGCCGCGCCGGCGCGGAACACGCGCGCGCAGGTGCCGCGCACGGTCACGACGAGCTTGCCGGTGATGTCGATCCCGCCGTTCTTGGTCTTGTCGTACTCGTCCGGGTTGCAGCCGAGCGATATCGTACTGTCGGGGTTTCTCAGCACGACGACCGGCCAGCTTGCGCCGTTCGTGAAGGCGCCGCTGTTGGAGTTCTGGACGGTGATCGTCGCACTGGGCGTGAGCGCCAAGCTGGCTACGGGGAGCCCCGCCAGCGCGTCCGTCGCGGCGACCGAGATGGCACCGTCGTAGACCGCAGGAGCGCTCGTGATGTACGGCTGCAGGCCCGCGTTCCCCGATGCCGCGACGACCACGATGCCCGCAGAAACCGCGTTGGCAATCGCTGCGCCCTCCGCCAGGTCGCCGCTGTCGGTGTTGCCGACGTTGCCGAAGTTCGACCCTAGCGACATGCTGATCACATCCACGTCGGCCAGGACCGCCGCGTCGATCGCCTCGGCGACCACGTCGGTCGACCCGTTGCAGCCGAAGACGCGGAACGAGTAGAGGTCGGCCAGCGGCGCCACTCCCGGCCCGATCCTGAACGCGCCCGGCGTGTACGCGGCTGCGCTGTAGGGTCCGTGGAAGGTCGTGCCGTCAGCCTTCACGCCGAAGCCGGTGGCAGTGCCCGCCACGTGGCTGCCGTGCCCCACGTTGCCGCTCGTGTACTCGCAGTCGAGCGGATTCGGATCCGGGTGGGGGACCGGCTGGTACGTCGCATCGTCCGGGTCGGCGTCGTAGTCGTCGCCCACCAGGTCAGTGCCGCCCTTCACCTTCGGTGCAGCGGGTCCGAAGAGCGAGGGATCGGCCGGCTGCGTGTCCGTCGCCTTCGCCGCGTTGTAGGCAGCGACGGTGCCGGGGCCGCCGAAGTTGGCGTGCGTGTAGTCGATCCCGGTGTCGAGGATGGCGATCTTGATGCCCTGACCCTGGATTTTTGCCGGTCCCTGCCATACGAGCGGTGCGCCGATCAGCGGCACGCTGGTCGCATTGGCCCGGTCGTACACGCCGACGCCCTTCACGGCGACGACGCCGGGAATGGAGCGCAGCTCCTGCACCCGGCCCTCCGGTATCGACACCTTGATGCCGTTCAGCGCGCCGTGGAAGGTCGCGAGGACCTGGCCGCCGCGGCGCTCGATCTCGGGCGTCATCCTCGCGTGCTGTGCCGCGCGCAACGCCTTGATCGTGTTCTTCTCGGACGGACTGAGATGGCGTCCCATGCGCTTCTGCATGTCGGCGACGGAATCGCCCGCGAACATGACGACGACGGTCCGGTACCTGTAGCCGGGCGCCCTGTGCCCGACGGGCGTCACCGGCGAGTTGTCGCTCAGGCTCTGCTGTACCTGCTCAGGTACCTGCGCGTTCGCGCCGAGTCCATATCCCAACGTGGCAACCGCGGAAAAAAACGCTACCCCTTGCAAGAACGACCTCATCGCCCCTCCCTGGTGTCGATGTCACTACTGTGCGCTGCAGGCCTGCACTCTACAGCCTGTTCGCGAACGCGATCAAGCGTGGCGGCGAGCGCGCTCCGAGGGAGCTCGCCGGCCGCCAACCCTATTCAGACGAAATTGCTTTTCCCCGCAGGACTTCGCTTCAGGCGCTGCGACGGCGGCGGACGAATGCGATCAATCCGCCGGCCAGCGTCACCAGCGCGAGCGACCCCGGCTCAGGGACCGCCGACACGCTGTCGAAATCCAGGAACGCCGGGCCGTCCGAGAAGAAGAACGCCAGCTCGGTCGACGTCGAGGTCGCGGTAAGGTCGAACGAATATTGCACGTACGGAGACTCGGCCAGGTTGCTCAAAGCGAGCTCCGGCGTCCCGCCCCAATCGAATTCGAAGGAGTTCGGGATCGGGTTCCCGAACGCGTCGCTTTCGACTTGCAGCCAGAAGCTGATGTGATATTCGCCTCCGGGCACGGTCGTGATCGTCTGCGAGATCTCGCTGATGCCGTCGGGGTTGCCGAAGAAGGCGGCGTACGTGCCGGCTTGCGGAGCTGCATCATCGACCCCGTCGAACACCGGATCGATCGATATCGTCCATCCGGTGAAGTCTCCGGTCTCGAAGTCGCCATTGACGACGATACTATTGGGGCTGGCCTGGCCCGTCGTGCTCAGGAGCATAGCCGCGGCTACAAGACAGCCAGCCAACAGATCCGATATACGCTTGCCCATTTACCCCTCCCTGAAGTCCGCGCGGATGCGCCCCACCCCCTGATGGCACGCGCACCCGTCACGAATTAAATGTGGCGTCCGAAGGCAGGAAGCATGCCGTGAGATGGTTTTTGTTCAGAACCAGTCGGTTATCGCTGTACGCCACAGCCTGGACCTCAGAGGATGTAAAAATAGCTGACAACGCTGACGGGGGACGCGCGGGCCCGGATCGCAGACGCTTTGCGGCGTGCCGGCTTGGAGCGCCAATGACTGCTGCCCACGCACGGCAATCAAACCTCCAGCGCGTAGCCGACGCCGTATACCGAGCGGATCAGCTCGCTCGAAGGGTCTGCATCGTGCAGCTTGCGCCGCAGGTTCTTCACGTGGCTGTCGACCGTGCGATCGCTCACCACGCGTCCGTCGTCGTAGAGGTGATCGAGCACCTGGCCGCGAGAGAAGATGCGTCCCGGCTGCGACGCGAGCAGGCGCAGTAGCCGGAACTCCACCGGAGTGAGGTCGAGCGACCGGGCGTCGAGCGTCGCGCTCAAGCGGTCCTGGTCGAGCGCGAGCCGGCTCGCCGCGAGCACTCGCCCGGTGCTGCGACGCAGGATCGCCTTCACGCGCGCGACGACTTCCCTCGGGCTGAACGGCTTGCAGATGTAGTCGTCGGCGCCGAGCTCGAGGCCGAGCAGCCGGTCGATCTCGTCGACGC
Organism: Casimicrobiaceae bacterium; assembly: GCA_035501595.1. Taxonomy (GTDB): domain Bacteria; phylum Pseudomonadota; class Gammaproteobacteria; order Burkholderiales; family Casimicrobiaceae; genus PALSA-1003. The sequence continues at coordinate 258,902 of DATJVX010000020.1, forward strand.
GCGCCGTGACGACGAGGATCGGCACGGCGGTGAAGGCGCGGAGCTCCCGGCAAACGGCAAAGCCGTCCCGGCCGGGCAGCATGATGTCCAGCAGCACGACATCGGGTTGCCACTCGCGCACGATGCGCGCAACCGCGCGGCCGTCGGCCTCCACGCGCGTCTCGAACGCCGATGCAACGAGGTAGTCGGTGAGCACGCCGGCGAGCTTCGGCTCGTCCTCGACGATCAGGATGCGCGGCGGCCTGCCCGTCATGTGCGTCTTTCGTTCAACGGCAGCCGCACGCGAATCATGAGCCCGCCGAGGGACGATGCCCGCGCTTCGATCGTTCCGTGATGGGCCACGGCGATCGCGCGGCAGACCGCGAGCCCGAGTCCCGCACCGCCGCTCGCTCGACTGCGCGAGCGCTCGACCCGGTAGAGGCGATCGAAGATCCGGTCCAGCGCTTCCGGGGGAACGCCGGGGGCCGAATCCTCGACGTCGACGCGCGCGTACATCCCCTCCGAGGCGAGGGTGACCCGTACCCGGCCGTCGGGATCGGTGTAGCGGATGCAGTTCGCGAATACGTTGTTGAAAAGCTGCGTGAGGCGCTCTCGATCGCCCACGACCCGAAGCGGCGTACGCTCGCCCGGCGCGAGCTCGACCTGCAGTGGGCGTCGCGCGAACGACTCCGCGAACGCGTTCAGGGCGGACTGCACCAGGGTCGAGAGGTCGAGCGGCGTCATCGCGTAGCTCAGAACGCCCGCGTCTTCGCGAGCGAGCTTCTGCAGGTCCTCGACCAGCCGCGTAAGCGTGGCGAGCTCCGTGCGCAGCGACTCGAGCGCCTGCGGGGTGACCGGACGCACGCCGTCCTGCAGCGCCTCGAGCTCCGCGAGGCACACGGCCAGCGGCGTGCGGAGCTCGTGCGACACGTCGGCGAGAAACTCGCGGCGCGTCTCGTCGGTGCGCTGCAGCGTGCCGGCCAGAGCATTGAAGTCGCGCACGAGCTGGCCCAGTTCGTCGCGCGACCGGGTGTCGACGCGGACGGCAAAGTCGCCCGCGGCGAGTCGATGCGTCGCGTGGACGAGCCGCTTCACCGGCGCGATCAGGCCCCGCGCGAGCGCCCACGCCACCAGCGCCGCGAGGACGACGGCGAAGGCTGCGATCGTCCAAGTGGCCTCCGATTGCTCCTCGAGAAACCGCAGGTCGGGCGCGACGAGGCGCGGTTGGGGCATGACCACCCACCCCACCGTCAGGCCGTTCGCGTCGACCGGCACGCGCGTGCCTTCGCCGCCGGGCAGGCCGTCCCCTGCGATGCGCGTTCCATGGATGTCGACGAGCATCGCGCGCGGCTCGCGTCCGATCTCGCTGCGGCGCGGGTCGTCGGGCGGAGGCGGTCGCGGCGGCGGCCCGAGACCGCCCTTCGGCGGTGGTGGCGGTGGCGGCGGCCCGCCGTCGATGCGCTCGCGCATGAACGTCGCGCCGCCGCGCCGCTCCTGCGGCGGTCCGACGGGCCGAGGCGGCCCATTCGCGTCGTTGATCGCGTTCCACAGACCCGCGTTGTCCTTGAGAAACTCCCAGCCGCCGTGCTCCGCGTAGGCGTCGCCGAGGAGCGCGGCCAGGGCCTCGACGCGCCGGGTCTCGCGCTCGCGCACGTAGTCGCGGAAGCGCGCGTTGCTGCTCAACTGCAGTGCGATGACGAACGCCAGCGCCACGACGACATTGGTCGCGACGATGGCGAGAAACAGGCGCGTCTTGATGTTGAGCCGAGGCAGCAATGGAGAGGCGGGAATGCGCGAGATGAGGAGAGGCGGCCGGTCGCCACGCCGCAAGCCGCCCTGGCCCAAAGGGCAGTCCTGCCGTCGGGCCTCGACGGAATTATGTCACGGCGCGCTGCAGGCGCCCCGCGGGAACGGTCTCAGCGGGGTGGTGGCGCGCTCCCCGGTCGCGGCGCCGCTTGTGCGGCCGAGATGACGATCGCCTGCTGGCCCGTGGACAACGTCTGGTAGAACGCGTCCGCCTCCGCGCGCAGCGCTTCCATCGCGGTCGACGTCGACTGGTGCTCCGCCGCGATCGCGCTGTCGATGGCCAGCAGGTCCGGCGATCCGCTGTCGAGCTGGCTGGCGATATAGGAATCCAGCGTGGCCCGATTCGACGCGGCCTGGGTCGCCGCGGTCTGCGCGGCAGTCTGCAACGCGGTCCATTGGGTGAGTTGCGACGAGCTCAGGCTGAGCGTGGACTCGACCCGCGTATCGAGCAGCAAGGCCGCGAGCAGCGGCGGCGCGCCGGCGCCTCCCGGCGGCCCACCGTGCGGTTGCGCTTCGGATCCCCCCGCGAGCAGCAGCGCCGCGACGAGGGCAAACCACCTCAGCACACGCGAGCTGCGTGTCATCGATCGATGCATGGTTACTCCTTTCGATGGTAGTCGTTCGAATGCGGGCCGGCCGTCGGCCCGCACCCGGAGCAGCATCGCCGAACAATGTGCGGGAAATGTGCAGCAATCGTGGATTCGCACGAGGCCGCGGACGAGCGGCCCCGCTCTCCACATTTGCTGCACGGTTGCCCGCGACGATCCCTGCTTCCCGACCACGCGAGCCGATCTCGACCCCGTCATGCCTGAATCGAAACTTCGCCTGCACGACCCCGACGCGTCGCTTACGCAGACCGTCGCGCTGCTGGAACGGCGCGGCTTCCACCCGCGCCGCCGACTGCTGCGCAGCATCGCCGCCGCCGCGCTCTCCTTCCCGATCAAGGCGCTCGCCTGTTCGATCATCCCGACCGAAACGCAAGGCCCCTTTCCCGGTGACGGCAGCAACGGCCCGAACGTGCTGACGCAGAGCGGGATCCTGCGTTCCGATATCCGGTCGAGCTTCGGCAGCGCGGGAACGGCGATGACGCCGGGAACGCCGCTCACCCTGACGCTGAGACTCGTCAGCACGATCGACAACTGCACGCCGCTCGCCGGCTTCGCGATCTACATCTGGCACTGCAACGCGACCGGTCGGTACTCGCTCTATTCGCCCGGCGCCACCGCCCAGAACTGGCTGCGCGGCGTGCAGATCACGGATGCCGACGGACAGGTCACGTTCACGACCATCTTTCCCGGTGCGTATTCCGGCCGCTATCCGCACATCCACTTCGAGATCTACGCCGGCGCCGCGGCCGCCGTTTCGGGAAGCAACGCGCTGAAGACGTCGCAGCTCGCGATGCCCGATGCGGCATGTCGCCAGGTGTACGCGCAGACCGCGCTGTATGGATCCAGCCTCGCGAACCTGGACGCGACGCCGCTCGCTCAGGACATGGTGTTCGCGGACGACGGCGCTGTCCTCCAGACGCCGACCATCAGCGGCAGCGTTTCGACCGGCTATGCGGCGGCGCTCGAGATCGGAATCGCCGCCGAGCCGGGCGCGTCCAGTGCGCCCGACGTCGATCAGCAAGGATTGACCGGCGTGTGGTACGAGCCCGCATCGAGCGGCCAGGGCCTCGCCCTCGAGGTGTACGCCGACCTGCAAGGAGCCGGGCGCGGCTATCTGCAAGGCGGCTGGTTCACCTTCGACGTCGCGCCGGCGGGCGGGGTCGACAAGCAGCGCTGGTACACGTTCGGAGGCCCCATTCTCGCCGGCACGTCGTCGGCGAGCCTGCCGCTGCATCTCAATACCGGCGGCAATTTCGATGCCGCACCGGTCACGAACGGGCAGCAGGTAGGCAGCGTGACGATATCGTTCTCCTCATGCACCGCCGGCGAGTTCGCGTATGCCTTCAGCGACGGCTCCGGACGCAGCGGCACCATTCCGATCACGCGGATAACGCCCAACGTCACGTGCTCGGCGACCGCGAACCGGCCGACCAACGCCGACTTCGCGCTGTCTGGCAACTGGTACGACCCGTCGACGTCCGGGCAGGGATTCATCGTCGAGGTCAATCCCAATGCCCCGGTGCTCTTCTTCGCCTGGTACACCTACGCGACGAACGGCGCGTCGCTCGGAGAAGCCGGCCAGCGGTGGTTCACCGGCCAGGGCGCGTACAGCGCCGGGGCGAGGTCGGCGAGCGTTACGCTCTACGAGACCACGGGCGGCATTTTCGACACCGATACGCCGGCGACGCAGGCAACGATCGGGGTCGGATCGGCTACGCTCACGTTCAATGGTTGCGAGAGCGCGACGCTGGCTTTCGACTTCACTGCCGGGCCGAGCATCGGAGCCACGGGCATGATCGCCCTGACCCGCGTCGGCAGCACGCCCTCCGGCTGCGCCAGCTGATGCGCGTACGCCGTATCGAGGGCTCCGGCCTCACGCAAGCCGCATGGAGAGCTCGACCCTCGTGGCCGCTTCCCGGGAGCTGGTCACGCCGGCATCGCGCCGCGGCGCTTGCGCGTTCCTTGCTCTTGCGTCGGCATCGACTGCGTCGCCGGCGGTGCCGGCAGCGGCAGGTTCATCACCGTGCGCTCGACCTCGGCGAGATGCGCCGCCGTATCGGGCAGCACTGGCACGTCGTAGCGCGGCAGCGCGCCGAGCCCGATCGCCGCGGTCAGGTCGCCGCAGGTTGCGCGGCGCCACGCCGACAGGTTCGGGACCTCGACGCCGAAGCGCGTCTCGATCAGGCGCAGCGTCGAGGTGTGGTCGAACGTGTCGCCGACGACGTAGCCGCCGTGGCTCCAAGGCGAGATCACGAGGCAGGGAACGCGAAAGCCGAGACCCGCGGGCAGTCCGTCGATGAACTCGCCTGGCGTGCCCGGCGGCGGCGTCGGCGGCGGCACGTGGTCGAACTGGCCGTCGTTCTCGTCGTAGTTGAGGATGACGACCGAGCGCGCCCAGACCTTCGGATTCGACCACAGGGCATCGAGCACGAGCTTCGTATGATGCTCGCCCGCGGCCGGCAGGTAGTCCGGGTGCTCGCTAGCGTCCGACGGCGGCACGATCCACACGACCTGCGGCAGGTTTCCCGTGGCGAGGTCGTGCAGGAGCTCGTAGAGCGGCCGGTTGACGAGCCCGTTCTCGCGCAGCTCCGACACTCTCGGGGCGTCCTGGTACTGGTTGAAGTACTTCACGACGTTGCAGCCGTAGTCGTCGTAGTCGTGGTAGATCCGCCAGGTGATGCCGGCGCGCGTCAGGCGTTCGGGGTAGGTCTCCCACGCGTAGTGACGCCCGCTGTTGCTGGTCGCCGGCTCGCCGTGGCGGCCGTCGGCGCCGATCGAGGCCGTCATCAGGAAGAAACGGTTGGGGTGCGTCGGCCCCATCAGCGACGCGTGGTAGCCGTCGCAGACCGTGAACGCGTCGGCGAGCAAGTACATGAGCGGAAGGTCGTCGCGCGTCATGTACCCCATCGTCAGCGGACCGGCGTCGCCGTCGAACCTGCGCATCGTGGCGACGAAGCTGTCCATGCGGCCGTCGTTGAAACACGCGTGCAGCGGTCTCCAGCTGTGGTTGAGGTCGGTCAACCGCTGCGCGCTGCTGCTCCGGGTGTCGAGCCGGAACGGCAGCACATAGCCGTCGGGGTTGGCCTCGTCGGGCTGGTAGAACACGCTGCGGCCGCTGGCGAGCATCAGCGCGTCCGCGTCGTCGTAGCCGCGCACGCCCGCGAGCGTGCCGAAGTAGTGATCGAACGAGCGGTTCTCCTTCATCAGGATGATGATGTGGTCGATGTCGGAGAGCTTCGATGCCGGCTCCGTGCGCAGCATGTCGGCGCACGACGCCAGCGCCGCGGACGCGGACAGCGCCCCGGCAGCCTGCAGGAAGTCGCGGCGGGTAAATGCGCTCATCGGCAGTGCCTGAAGACCGGGCGCCGCCGAGGGCTCTCTCGCAGGGTGCTCCGTGATGCCGTCATCCGCTTCTCACATCTGCGCAATTCGAGCGCCAATATCCACCCGTCGCCGCGCTCGGTCAAATGCCTGAGGAAACCCGTTTGGTCCTGTCCTGGTCGAATGAATCGGCAGGTACTCGCCTGTCGGGGTCGAAGGCAGACGAAAGGCCAGGAATGACTGACGAAAGCGCAGCCGCGAACGATCCGCGCCGCGCGAGATGCACGAGCGGGCGGTCACCTGACGGTCCGAAGGGTCTCCGCCGATCGTCGTCTGCAACCTGCGTACAATAGGTCCTCATGCGCAATTCCAAGGCGAGCGATACACTGCGCTGTCCTGGCCTATGAGTCGCGTCGCCGTCACCTATCGCGTGCGCAGCGCTCCCGCCGACGTGTCGGCGGTGGCGCAGGCGATCGCCTTCGAGCAGAGCGTCGAGCTTCCCCCCTCGGCCGTCCACGACCCCGAGATCGCGGCGCACATTGCCGGCCGCGTCGCAGGATGGCGGAGGCGCGACGACCATCACTTCGACGTCGACATCGAATTGGCCGTGGCAACCATGGGCGGGGATGTCGCGCAGACCGTCAACATGCTGTTCGGCAACTCTTCGCTGCAGGATCACGTCGAGCTCGTGGACGTCCGCTTTCCGCACGAATGTCTCACGATGCTTCCCGGCCCGCGCTACGGCCTTAGCGGATTGCGGACGCTCCTCGGCGCACCGGACCGCCCACTCACCTGCGCCGCATTGAAGCCCCAGGGCCTCCCGGTCGAGCGGCTGGCGGCACTGTGCGAGACGCTCGCGCGCGCGGGAATCGACGTCATCAAGGACGACCACGGCTTGGCGGACCAGGCGTATTCGCCCTTCGCGGATCGGGTGCGAGCGTGCCTGCGCGCCATCGATCGCGCGCGCGCCGGATCGGCGCATCGCGCGGTCTACGCGCCCAGCATCGTGGGCTCGCCTCGGCGCGCTGCCGCGCAGATTCGTCTCGCGCAGGAGGCCGGCGCGCAGGCGTTGCTGCTTGCGCCTTCGCTTCTGGGGCTCCCGGCCTTTGCCGAGCTCGTGCGCGAGGACATCAAGGTTCCGGTGATTGCCCACCCGTCGTTCGGGGGCGCGACGCGCATCGCGCATCCCCTGCTCATCGGCACTCTGTACCGCGCCCTTGGCGCGGATGCCGTGATCTTTCCGCACGCGAGCGGCCGCTTCGCACCGCCTCCCTCGGCGTGCCGCGAGCTCGCGGAGCGTGCGCGCGCGCCGCTGGGATCGCTGGCCCCCGCGTTGCCGGTTCCCGCCGGTGGGCTGCAGCTCGACACGCTTGACGACGTGATCGCGTTCTATGGCCACGACGTCATGCTGCTGGTCGGCGGCTCGCTGTTATCGGACCCGAAGCGTGTCGGCGAACGCGCCGCTCAGTTTGCCGCGGCCGCCCGGGCGTCCGCGCCCACAGCCCAGGGAGCCAGCGCTTGAACGATTCGGCCCGGTTCCGCAAGCACGATCCCGCGTTTCGATGGGAAGGCGTCGAGACGCGGGCCTACAAGAACGATCCGGGAGTGCCCTATCGCGACGTCACTCGACAGGTGCTCTTCGACGATCCCGCCTTGCGCTGCGAGCTTCGCTACTTCGAGGTTGCGCCGGGCGGCTACACGACGCTCGAGCGACACGAGCACGTGCACGCGGTTGTTATCCAGCGCGGGCGCGGACGGGTGCTCGTGGGAGACGCCATCGCCAACGTGATGCCCTTCGATCTGGTTCGCGTCCCGCCACGAACCTGGCATCAGTTCCGCGCCGACGAAGACGCGTGCCTGGGCTTCCTGTGTCTCGTCAACCACGAGCGCGACCGGCCCGAGCTACCCGATGCCGCGGCTCTCGCCGCGCTTCGCGAGACAGCCGAGATTGCGGCGTTCATTCGCACCGAATAGGACGGACGACTGCTTTACCGATGCACCGCCGGGATCATGACTCCCCGCCGGCGGTGCATCGTGCGTGGCGACAGGAGGGCTACATCTGCACCCAGCTTCCTTCGCACGTGGGACCCGACCTGAGCGTGATCCACTTCCCCAGGCAGATGTTCTTTCCCTTGCCACTACCGGGAACCACGAGGCGCTTTCCGGCGATGACGTTGGGATCCACCTCGAGCACGCCCGGAGAGACCTCTTTGCTGACCGCCGCCAAATCGACTGTCGGTGATGTTCCGGTCACTCGATGCAAAGCAATCGGCGGCTCGCCTGGCTTGTTGATTATCTGCTTCTCCGTCGGAGGCTGTTTCTCCGTCTGAGCGTATGCGGTGCCGGCGCATACGAGCGCACCCGCTACCAGCGTTACGGCCAGTATTCCGAAGTTCATGCCTTGAGTCTTCATCTTCTCTTCTCCCCGAGTGAAGTGCGGATGCGCATCTGCATCGTCAGGCCGCACCCGCGCATCCCGCGAGATGGTGCGGACTCGCCTAGCGGCAACCAGCGGCGCATAGCCTCGCCGGCCCTGATCCGTTCGGTTGGCCGTTGCGCGTAGGAACTTACCCTGATTTGAGCGGTTAGGCCACGTTGTGTGAAAAAACACAGTCCGGGTCCGCAAGCCATCCGGGAGTGCGAATTTACCCGATATTAATCAATTGCTTTGACGCCAGAGGCGGCCTGGTCGAGGCCGAAGCCGATGCTGTACGTGAAGCCGAATAGCATCGGATCGCCGTCGAAGTCGGTTCGCGGTTCCGCTGGAAGACCTCTTGGCCTCGGGAGGCTTCCACGGACCCACACCATGCCGGTCGGCGACTTGGGATCCTCGCTGTGCGGAAGGTCTAACGATCCTAGCGCTCGATCCCGCCAACCGCTTCACGCTTCGAAAAGAACAGCGCCGCCAGCTTGTCGGCACCCAGAACGCGCCCGATCTCCGAGAAGGCGAAGAATGGAACGAAGGCCACGATCAGCACCAGCACGCGGGCGGCGATTTCGTAGACACCGATGTCGCCGATTTCGCGCAAACCGCCCAGCAATCCCTGCTTGTGAATCCATCCCTCGACGAGGTGCTCAACGATGCCGAATAGCAGCACAAGGACGCCGAACAGGAGCGACTTGTAGATCACCGGGACGATCAGCGGCTGGTCTTCAAAACGTCGGCCGAAGCCGAACATCTCGCCGATCAGGACGACCTTGGCGATGATCAACGCCTCGATCAGAGCGATCCCATAGTGCAGATAGGCAGTGCCTGTTTCAGCGACGATCAGCCTGCGATAGACCGTGAACGAGCCGAGGAATACCCACAGGTACAAGGCAATGATCCAGAAACGCTTGAGCTCCTCGATCGCCCGTTTCTTGAGATTTGCTTTGGTCTCGCTTTCCATGTCGGGTCCTTCCGCGGGTGACCACTCAGTCAATCGACCGATGCGGGTTGGCACGCGCGCTCGTCAGCCGGGAGGGGCCGGCTGGAGGCGGTGCCGGGCATCGAGGGCCAATCCTGACGCAGACCCGCGGAGCGGGCAAGTCAATGGGCCCATCGACCCGGGCTCGAACCCAGGGCGCGCGTCCGTCCGCTTTGGCGGCACGCCGTGGTGTCGCCTGTGCTACGCTATTCGCGTAGGCATAACCTCTTGCCAGTGGGCGATGTCGCCGACATGAACGTGCTGCGTTATCGCAGAGTAGTCGCCACGGTATGCGCGATCGCATTCGCGATCCTCGCTTCCGTTGCGGCGAGCCACTTGCACATCGGTGCCGACCAGGATGAAGCGTGCGCTGTTTGCGCCGCGTTCGCAGGGAAGCTCGAAAGCCCGGTTGCCCAGCCACCCGCCCTCGCGCCCGTCGCCCTGGCCTTCTGGCGGTGCGAGGTTCCGCAGGACGCCCAGGTCCGTCACCGCCTCGTCGTCATCCTGCCGCCTAGTTGCGGCCCTCCGGAAGTCGCGTAGCACGCGGCGGGCGCCTGGCGCCCGCGACTCATTCCTCGTTCCTGCAGCCCGATCGTGGGCTGCTGGTGCTATGCGCGCAAAGGAGCAACGATGTCGACGCCCTGTTCCGGGCAGCGGCTGGCTGCATGCCTTGCTGCTTCCCTTTTCGTAGCCAACGCTTTCGCTGCAACGATCCACGCCACAGTAAAAGATTCCTCCGGCAAGTTCGTGAGCGGTGTCGCCGTCACGCTGCTCGATTCGAATGGCAAGCAAGTCGCGGCGCAGACGACGGATGTGAAGGGTGTCGCCAGATTTGCTGACATCCCCGCCGGGCATTACACGGTGGCGAGTGGCGACGCCAGGTCGACGCCCGTCGACGTTGCCCAGGACGCCGAAGTCGCTGTGACCCTTGCTGCCTCGGTCCTGGCCCAGATTCCCAAGCTAGAGGTCACGGCTGCGCGTCTCAAAGAGGCGCGGATCGCGCTATCCCCCAAGATCGGCACGACGGTCTACACGCTCGACCAGCAGCTCGTGGCCGAATACGGCATGGGCGAAAACACGCCCATGAACGAAGTACTGTTGCGCTTCCCCGGCATCGCCCAGGACTCCAAGGCGTCGGGATCCATTCACGTTCGCGACGAGCACGCCAACGTCCAGTACCGCATCAACGGTATTCAACTTCCCGAAGGGATCAGTGGATTCGGCCAATCCGTGGACAGCCGTTTCGTCGACCGCATCGACTTCGTCACGGGAGCGGTCCCGGCGCAATACGGCCTGCGCACCGCAGGGATCGTCGATATCGAGACCAAAGACGGATCCTCGGTACCGCCGGGCGGCAGCATCGGCGTTCTGGCCGGCGGCCACGACATGTTCCAGCCGAGCGCGGAGCTCGTGGGATCGAAGGATGCCCTGAGCTACTACGTCACGGGCAACTATCTGACCAGTACGCTCGGCATCGAGAACCCTTTGCCGACCCGCGACGCGATCCACGATCGTACCCAGCAGGTCCGCGGTTTCGCGTATCTGTCCTACCTGTTGAACAGCGATACCCGCTTGGGCTTGATGGCGGGAACGTACCAGGGCAACTTCCAGATCCCCAACAACCCCGACCAGGTTCCTTCGTTCTCGCTCACGGGCGTCAGCGATGTGAACACCGGATTCAACGCCCGGCCCTCGTCAGACCTTGACCAGCGCCAGCGCGAGGTCAATCACTACGTCGTCGCCTCCTTGCAGCAGAGCCTGGGCGCCCTTGACTACCAGGCGTCTCTCTTCTATCAGTATTCGAGCCTGCACTACCTCCCGGACACGCAGGGCGGCGACCTGATCTACCTCGGCGTGGCATCGGATGTATTCAAGGCCAACTCAGCTACGGGAGTGCAGGCGGATGCCTCCTACAAGCTCTTGGCAGATCACACCCTTCGCTTCGGTGCGGCTTTCACACACCAGCTCACGCGCAGCGAGAACTCGGTGGGTGTGTTCCCGGTCGACGAGGCGGGCAATCAGACGAGCAGCGATCCGCTGACGATCGCCGACGACTCAGACAAGAGAGGAAATCTCAGCAGCCTCTACGTGCAAGACGAGTGGCGCATCGATCCGAGGCTGACGGTGAACTACGGCTTAAGGTTCGACCATGTGGCCGCGTTCACCAACGAGCATCAGTTCAGCCCGCGCATCAATGCGCTCTGGAAGATCACGGATGCAACCGCTATCCATGCTGGATATGCCCGGTATTTCACGCCGCCGCCGCAGGAGCTCGTGCTCCAGGAATCGATCGACAAGTTCCTCGGCACGACCAACGAGCCCGAGGTCAAGGTCTCGGATGCGGTCAAGGCGGAGAGGACACATTATTTCGACGTTGGCCTCTCGCAGACCTTCTCGCCTCAACTCACCGTCGGGATCGACGCCTATTACAAGAGCATCACTAATCTTCTGGACGAGGGCCAGTTCGGGCAGGCTTTGATCCTGACGCCGTTCAATTACGCAGAGGGATATGCGGAGGGCGTCGAGTTTTCGTCGACGTACTCCGGTGGGCCTTGGAGCGGCTACCTCAACTTCGCCATCAGCAAGGCGAAGGGCAAGAACATCATCTCGGGGCAGTCGCTCTTCGAGCCGGATGAGCTCGCCTACATCGCCGACCACTTCATCTACCTCGACCACGATCAGCGTTATTCGCTGTCGGGCGGCGTCACGTACCGCTTCGGTCCGAGCCGCGTGAGTACCGATCTCATCTATGGCAGCGGGCTCCGCCGAACCCCGGATGGCGCGCCGCCGAATTCGGGCAAGCTGCCAAGCTATGCGACCATGAATATCGCCTATGTCCGTGACTGGGATGCTCCGCAGGTGGGCCATCTGGAGGGTCGTGTGGGCATCACCAATCTGTTCGACAAGACCTACCTTCTGCGCGACGGGTCGGGGGTGGGTGTCGGTGCGCCGCAGTACGGGGAAAGGCGGACGTGGTTTGCCGCGCTGTCCCATGCCTTTTGAGCACGCGCCAAAACCTCGGATCGCTGGTTGACGACGGGCCTCGTCAAGTATGCCGCGTGTTTCCCGCATCCCTCCTAGCTGCGCTGACCGCTGATGTTCGCAGTCAGGTCCGCGCCATTGCCTGCACTCGTCTCTGTCAAACCGGGTGCAGGCTCTCCAGTTCTTTCAGACGTTTCAACGCTTCCTGTTGCCTGAGGAGTCCGTAGCCGATGCCGCTGGCATTCAGCGAACTGCCCATTTGCTAGGGATACTTGTCGTAGTCCTTGAAGAATTCCCTTATCTTTCCCTGGATCGGAACGAGGAGCCAGATGTTGCGCGCGAGGAAGTCGATCGCGCCGCCCCTTCTTCCAGGCCTCGCGCGTAGGGATCCATGTAACTCGGAAAGTTGCTCGTAGTCGTGTGCCTCAGCCTGGGCCGGCGGAATGTTGCCGATCGGTTCCAGAAGCCGATGATGATTGAACCAGTTTAGCCACTCGAGTGTGGCCAATTCCACCGCCGCCAGGTTGGGCCAACGCCGGCGATGGAGCGAACTCCATAGACCTCGAAGTTCTCCCGGTGCACGCGCTGCACCTCGGGAATCAGCACAGCATCCCGTTTGGCGCGGTCACTGCGCAGATCCGGATTGGGGCGACGGGCAGCATGCGCAAAATACGTCGACGGGGCGATCGGCAAGACCTTGCAGATCGGTTCGATCCCGAA
>DATJVX010000021.1:0-49357 GCA_035501595.1 Casimicrobiaceae bacterium
GCGCCGAGGGTGACCGTGCCCGTGATCTGGAACGTCGACGACGAGGCGATTTTCCCGGCGTAGTCCCAGGTTGCGCGCCCGCCGTAGAGGCTGAACGCCATGCCGCTCAGCATCTGTCCCTCGACGCCCACGAGCGCAGCGGGGACGGCCAGCTGCGTCCACTGTCCCGCCGGCGGCAGCGGCCCCATGCTGCGCAGGCTGTTGGTCCCATCGACGCCCCAGCCGGAGATGAGGTTCGGGCCCCAGTAGGCCCGATGCTCCCAATTCCCGTCGTACCACTGCAGCACCAGCTCGCTCGGCGGATTAGCCGGATCCAGGTACACGTAGGTGAACAGCGTATCGCCCGCGTTGACGGGCAGCAGCGTGGCCGCATTGAGGAAATAGTGCTGGTGCATGCCGCTGGCGATCGCCGATTGATGCGCGAGCGCACCCGAATAGGGCGTCGGGTTGCTGCTCACCCAGTTCCAGGTATCGCCGCTGCCGCCCACCGTAGCCCAGAGCGGTACGGCGTCTTCCACCCAGATGCACCCGGACGGCGGCACCGGATCTCCCGTGCCGATGAGCGCCGCTCCCTGCAGCGTGACGCTCCCGCTGCCGGCAAACTGCGTCCACATCACGGTCAGCTGCTCGCCGTCGGACGCGGCGTGATAGCTGAGCGTGTAGACCGCGTCGTACTGCCCGGTGCTGGAGAATCCGGTATCGACGAAATCGGCGGCCGAGGCGTCGGAAAGGTGAGCCGTCAACATGCCCCGCGAGTTCGAACCGCCGACGTAGAGCTTGAGCGTCCGGGTCGCGGCGTCCGCGGGAGCCGTGATGAGAAATCCGTTGCTCGTGCCGCTGACGCTGACGCCTTGCGTCGACGCTCCGCACAGGGTGGGTGTTCCGTCGTTCCAGGCCAATGCGCGCGAATCGCTGTACGTGGTGGCCGCACTGCCCAGGAAGGCGAAATCGCTGATCTGGGCATTGCCCGTGATCTTGCCGTCGTAACCTGGCCAGTGTGCCCAGTCCGACGTCCCGGCCCCGGTAAGGTCGACGGCAGCGGTGGATGTGATTCCGCTCCCTGTGATGGCCCCTCCGCTCCCCGGCGAGATCGAGTCGAGGAGCCCGTAGACGAAAAGCCGGTTCGAGAAGCTCGCGAGGTAGACACGACCGTTGGCCACGGTCGGGGGAGCATATTTGGCGAAGTTGCCCAGGTCGTCGCGCGCCGGGACCATTCGCGTGTTCCAGAGCTCGTGCGTGAGGTCCGTTGCGTCGAACGCCCGCAGGACGCCGGAGACGACGTCCTCGTTCGCGTCCAGGGCGTATGGAATCGACGCCCACAGGATGCCCGTGCCGGCCTGATTCCCGTTCGAGGAGACGGTAAGGAATCCGCCGGGCATCCCCGTGGGGGCGGGATACGTGGATTCAGTGATTGCAGGCGTCGTAAACGAAGAGCCGTTCAGCGCGAAGGCCTGCAGCGGGGCTTCCTCCGGCCAGACGTAGATCCGCGGCCCGCCGGGACCGTTCCAATACGCTGGCGCGCCATGGACGTGCTGCCCGCCGCCGTAGATGCTTTGCACGATCTGGCCGTTGCCGGCCTGGAGGTGACCGAGATTGCCCTGGTTCACCACGTAGAGGTTTCCGTCCTTGCTCCCGCCCACGGCGTCGGTCGTTCCCGGTACGAGCAGCACCCCTGAGGAGCCGACGTCCAGGTCGCTGTTGTTCAGGGAGTCCCAGTTGTAGGGCGTGAACCAGTCGAGAAGAGAGAGGCTCGGATTGAGCTTGATGATGCTCTGCCCGAAATTCTGCGCGCCGTCGTAGCTGCCGTTTCCCGTGGCGAGGTAGAGGTTGCCGGAGGCATCGACCGCCGGCGGCTGCCCCGATTGCCAGATTCCGGCGCGCTCGCCGGCGGGGGTGATGCAGAACACCCCCGTCTGCTGCAGCGTGGTCGCGTTGTACGCCATGACCCAGCCGTGGTAGGGATCGCCGTCGCCGTACGAGGACCAGGCGATGTAAACGTTGCCGTTCGCGAGCGCGAGACCCGTGCGCTGGTTTTCGGTCAGCGAATTGAAGCTGACCACTCCGCCCGCGTTGTCGTAGCCGGTGCCCGCGACCGATGCCTGGATGACGATCGGCCCTCCGAGCTTCTCTGCGCCGCTGTGTACGTCGAGCGCGTGCAGCCGCTGCTTGTACGAAACGGTGCTTCCCGAGACCTCCTTCGTGCGCGCGACCAGGTACATCGTTCCGGTCGACTGATCGATCACGGGCGTGCCCATGATCCCGATCGGCCCCGGCGTCCGGATACTGTTGTAGGTGGTGACGTCGGTCGCCGGAATGGGCGTCACGCCCGGCCCGTTGAAGTTCACCTGCCAGAGCGCGGTGCCGTTGGCTCCCAGGTTGTTATCGGCGTCGAACGCATAGACGCTGTTGTTGGTCGTTGCGACATAAACCACATTGTGCGTGCCCTTGCCCGGAATGCTGACGCCCTGGATCAAGAGCGGCTGCGTGTAGATGTCGCTGTCTACGGCGTAGCTGAACAGCTTCCCGAACTGGCTGGAATTGACATTCGAAACGTTGAGCTGAGTCTCGGCCACGTTGGCGCCGGTACGCGCGTTGTCGTACCGGTGCGTCCACACGCTGACTTGTGCGCGGACCTGCGAAACCTCGAGCAGCGCCAGCGACAGACAGGACAGGATTACGAAGAGAGCTCTTTTCACTCTGCGCGTCGCCGTTTTATTCGTGGTGCGGTTCGCTCCGAAGGCGTGCCCGCGCCGCATTACCTGCAGTCCGGCTCAAAGGACTTCCGCGAGCGAAGAGCATGCCAGGGCCATATGCCATTGGCATAGTGTACCAGTAGCCCGATGTTTCTACACGGCGAGCGCGTGTTTCGAATGCGCGCGGTGTGCTTAGCGCCTTCGCCTGTGTAAGATTTGTCGACACTTGCACCGCTTGCCGACAAGGGCGGCGTGCCGAAATTGCAAGTGCAATGTCAGACTTGCCGGTCGCTGGCGTGCCAACCGGCGAAGATCGTCAGTCGACGTCGGGCGTGCTGTGCCCGCGCCGGAATCGCCAGAGGACGCGGCGCTGCGCCATGCGCTGGAGCTGCCGCCTGAACTTTGCGGCCGTCGTTGCCGCCCGCGTGTCCGCCGCATCCCACAGCTGTCCGATCGGCAGCGTAAGCCGGGCCTGCCTCTTCCGCAGGAAGGACCGTTGCTCGGCGATCGCCCGGATCTCATCGACGAAATGCCCGCGCATTGCGGATTCGTGATGGCGCGCCATGTCCGCCTTCGCCTTCGCGCCGATCGACGAGCGCAGGTGCACGTCGCCGGCCAGGGTCTTCATCCACGCTGCGGCTTCGTCCACGCGAGGATCCGCCCACCGCGCCCCTTCACCGAGAAAAGCCCGGCGATAGACCGGCAGGCTGCCGTCGACCGGAACGAGCTCGTAGCCGACCAGGCAGGCATTGGCGTGGTCCATGAACGTCATGTTGCCGGACCACGCGGTGGCGATGACGGGCTTGCCCAGCGCCATGGCTTCCATGAGCCCCAGCCCCAGGCCCTCGGCGCGGTGCAGCGAGACGAATGCGTCGCAGCTCGCGTAGAGGCTCAAGACATCCTGGTAGGCGAGCGACTGGTCGATGATGCGGATGTCGGGACGGCCGTCGCACAGTGCGCTCAATTCCGCGACCGCCGGGTGAGCACCGCCCTGCCCGGCGGCATTGTTCAGCTTGACGATCAGCTGCTGCGGACCCTTGCCGTCGAACGCCCTCCGAAACGCCTCGATCGCGGCGAAGGGATTCTTCCGCCGCATGTCGCTGTTCGGCTCGAAGCTGAGCACGAACAGCGTTGCCTGGTCGGGAAGACCGAACCGGGGGCGCGAGGGCACGACGCGCTCGGGGAGGTGAAGCGGGCACGGGATCGAGATCGTCGGCGGCCCCTCGAGCATCGAGGAAGCCGCGGACGCGACGAAATGCGTGGCGGCGCCGATGACGTCGAGCACTGCCAATCCGGGAATCCAGGTTGCCGGGAGCGTTCCGAGCTCCCAGAGCAGCAGGCCCACGTTGAGGTTCGCGGTCCTGACGAAGGCGTCCGGAAAAGCCGCGGCGAGCGAGAACAACGCCGGCGGATGCAGCACGAAAAAGTTGATCCGATGCGGCAGCTCGTCCGGCGTCTGCACGCGGTAGGCGGCGAACGTCGCGTCGCGCCCCGCCCGGCCAAGCCCGGGGTCGACGTCGAACACGGAGATCGGTACGCCGCGTGCCTGGAGGACGCGGATCATGTTGCGCGCGTGCACCCCGAGGCCCGTATTGCTCGTCACGTTGCCGATGACGTTGATGCCGAGCTCGCGAGTCGGCAATCCGTCCTGCGACACCGCTGTCATCGGGCTGTCACCGGCGGGCACGAGGCACTCCTCGGGCTGGACCAGGCTCGCGCTTCGCTCGACGCGGGCAACGCGTCAGAGGCGGCCGCCGACATCCTCGGTCGGGAGGTCTTGGCCGATCGACGGCGGCTCGACGTCGCCGATCTTCCAATCGGCGTCGAAGCTCACGAAGCCGAGGTCGATCGCCTGCGCCCGCGAAATCGAATCCGCCTCCACGCGGAACTGCAGCACGCTCTCCGCGTGAAGCAGAGGCGTCCTGAGCTCGCCCACCTGGACGCCGACCCGTATCGAATACACGCCCGGCAGCAGGGGCGTGCGCCGGATGCGGCACTGGACGGTGAACACGCCCGAGGCGACGTCCGGGCGGGGCATCCTCTCCTCGGAGGAATGCGTCGCAAGGTAGAAGAAGTCGGTCGTGTGGACACCGACCCAGAAGTTCGCCTGGCGCAGCTCGATGTGGCTTCGGTACGTGATCGCCACCGTGATCTGGTCGTTGTGGCGGATGCGATCGGTCGGCTCGCCTGCCTCGTTCAGGAGCACGACTTTGAGGATCTCGACGTCTCCCGAGCTGCGGAAGCGCTTGTGGCGCTCACGCCCGAACCGGCGGCTGTCGGCGCGGATCTTCTGGTCGCTCCGTTCGAAATACAGATTGCAAACTTCCGCCGGCTTCCCGTCCGCGACGATCCGTCCGTGATCGAGGAGGATCGCACGGGAGCACAGTCTCTCCACCTGGCGGATATTGTGACTCACCAGCAGGACTGTCTTGTCCTGCCCGTTGATCAGCTCCTCCATGCGGTCGAAGCACTTTCGCTGGAACGCGAGATCGCCGACGGCGAGGACCTCGTCGACGATCAGGATCGCCGCGTCGACGCTGGTGGCGATGGAGAAGCCCAAGCGCACCTGCATCCCCGAGCTGTAGCGCTTGACCGGCGTGTCGATGAACTCCTCGAGCTCCGAGAACGCCACGATCTCGTCGAACCTCCTCCGTATCTCGGCGCGGCGCAGCCCGAGGATCATCCCGTTCAGGTAGACGTTCTCGCGGCCGGTCAGATCCGGCACGAGCCCTGCCCCGACCTCGATAAGCGGCGCGACGCTGCCCCGGACGACGATGCGCCCACGCGTGGGGCCGCTGATGCGTGCCAGCAGCTTGAGCAACGTGCTCTTGCCGGCTCCGTTCTGGCCGATGATGCCGAGCACTTCGCCCTGCTCGACCGTGAAGCTGACGTCGTCGAGCGCCTTGAAGGGCTTCTGCGCCGGAGCGGCGGCACCGTAAAGGCGGCCGAAGACGCGCCTGATCCCCTCCTTCAGGCCCTGGAGCTGCCCGAGGCTGAACTCCTTGCTGACGTGATCGACTTCAACAATCGCCATGGCCTCTGCCGGCGCTCGGATATGGGCGGCCTGAGACGGGCTCATCGACCGGGGAAGCGCGGACGGCGGAAGCCCCGCCTCGAGGCCCGCGTCGCCCCCTCGACCGGCACGTCATCAGCAGCGCGACCTCCGCCCTCTGGCGAATGCCAGCTCGGCGAGGCCCAGCGTGTCGACCTTGCTGCTTGCGTGAACGGCCGCGACATCGTAGTGCCAATCCTCGCCGTGCCGGTTGCGAAGGCAGAGCTCGGCCATGTCCCCGATCACCTTCCGGTCGAACGATCTCGTAAAGTGACTGAACGCGCCGAGCTTCGTGAACCATGCGAAGGTCGCATATCCCATGTCGGCGAGAACCTCGAAATGCTCGTACGCGCTGTTCCCGGTCTGCTGGCAGAGGATCGGGTGCCACTCGAAGATGACCGACGGCTTCTGCCGCTCGAGGATCGCCCGCGAGCCGGCGAGCACCCGGCCGTCGAATCCGTCGACATCGATCTTCAGCACGTCGATCTCGCAGTCCGGGCCGGAAAGGAGCGCATCGAGCGTGACCGCGCCCGTGCGCTGGGCGCCCTGCGCGCTGGCGGTTCCGCTGTGGATCCTCACCAGCTCGCGCTCCTCGCCCTGAGCCGAAGAGAGCAGCGCGAAGTAGAGCTTCACGTCGGCTCTCGAGCCCAGGTTCTTCTTCATGTACCCGAAGAACTCGGGATCGCCGTCGATGCAATGGTACCGGGCGATCATGCCCGGGCAGTTGGCGTCGACGAGCAGCACCGTGTCGCCGACGGCGGCCCCGACGTCGACGAAGCCGATCGGGGACCCCTTGGCTCGAAACGATTGATGGACGAGCTCGAGCAGCGGCTGGTTGTAGAGCGGGAATCGCCGCGCCAGGTACGGGTAGGCGTAGCCGAAGTTGACGACGACCTCGTGCCCGTGGATGACCGTCCTCACCGGGCCCCTGAAGTGGCGCCTGCTGGCGTTCCAGAGACCCTTCCAGGCCGCGTGCGAGACGCGATGCTTCTCCAGCGCCTGCGTCTTCAACAGGACGTTGTAGACCGCCGAGGCGATGGTCGCCAAAGGGTCTGCCGCCTCTTCCTGCCGCCCCGTGCGGGTGTCTTCGATGTTCGCGAACGCGGCGTCGGCAGCGACGGGCCCGGTCCGCGAGCGCTCAGATGACATCGGCAAAGTACGTCTCGGCACGCTTGAAGAACAGGTAGCTCAGCGGGAACATGACCGCGACGAGGAGCATGCCCGGGAGCAGCGCGCCGAAGTCCGGAGGCAGCTGGCGCAGGACGACGTTCTGAAAGCTGTCGATGATGCCGGCCAGCGGATTGAGCGTGTACAGCGCGTACAGGGCGTCGGACCACTGGCCGGCGGCGCGGTGAACGAGCAGCTTCTCCTTCACGAGATCCAGCGGGTAGATGACCGGCGAGGCGTACATCAGCAGCGAGAGCAGCACCGGAAGCGCCGCCCCGACGTCGCGGTAGTAGACGTTGATCGCGGCGCCGAGCAACGCGATCATCAGCGCCACGAACATCGTATAGAGGATGATGAGCGGGGCCCAGACGATCTGCGCGCTCGGGACGATGCCCGACCACCACATCAGCACCGCGAGAACGAGCATGTTGATCGCGAGCTCGACGACCTTGGTGACGATGCTGCTGATCGGGAAGACCTCCCGAGGGAAGTAGATCTTGCGGATGAGCGCTGCGTTGCCCACGATGCTGAGGACGCCCTCGGACGCGGATTCCTGGAAGAATATCCACGGCAGGAGCGCCGCGAAGGCCAGCACCGAGTAGGGGACGTTCCCGCTCGGGATGGTCACGAAGCTCCTGACCAGGCTGAACACGAGCATCAGCGTGAGCGGCTTGATAATCGCCCAGCCGATGCCTAGGTACGCTTGCTTGTAGCGTACGGTAATGTTCTTCCACGCGAGCACCGCGATCAATTCGCGGTGATCGATGATGTTGCGGAGCGCCGCCATCAGGCGATAGGGGTCTCGTGCAAGACGACGGATTCTACGACAATTCCGCCCGCGATCACGCGGTGCCGCCGGGTTCAGCGACGGAGCGCTCGTCTTGCTCCGGGCCGCGAAACCCGCGACCCGCGCGCCTGCAGCGTCGAATCAGGCGGCGAGCACCTGCTCGGCGACCCTGAGGATGGACGCGGCGGGCAGAGGCTCGATGCGCAGGGCCTCCGGGCGGCGCCGAGGGTTGTGGAAAGCCGCCACGAACTTGTCGCGGAACGGCCTCGGTGCCGTGTGCGCGAGACCTTCGAGCGAGGCGGTATAGAAGGCGAACGGGCGAAACGTCTCGTAGAACTGCTCCTGCGGGCGCGACTGGTTCCAGAAGGTGACGACGAACACGCCGTCGGGAGCCAGCAGCGCGCGCACGTGTTCCAATATCCTGGAGAGTTCGGTATCGTCGGTGATGTGTTGCGTCACGTCGATCATCGTGATGAGCTGGTAGCCGGGCTCGAGCGGAAGCGCCGGCAGGCTGCCGGAAATGAACCTGAAGTCCGGAAACCGGTTGCGCAACAGGTCGAACAGGGCGTCGGTGATGTCGACGCCCGTGTAGGCCGAGATTCCCCAGGCCTTGAGGATGCCGGTCCAGAATCCGTTCCCGCAGCCGATGTCGAGGCAGCTCTTGCCGGTTGGATTGAACGAGACCTCCGCGAGGAGCTCCGCGATCGTCCCGACCGCAGCCACGTACTCGTGCAGGTTCTGCTCTTCGCTCTTCGACGCGTCGCCCACGCCGCGGAAGCTGTGGCGATAGCGCCGGTGCCGATCGCCCCAGTATCTTTGCGCGTCGTAGCCGCCCTCGGGCAGCACGTAGGGGCTCGGCGTCCTGTGAGGCGGGGAGCCTTTGGCGATCGCGCCGAGCAGTCGCTGCAACCGCCACCTGAGGCCCTGGCGCAGCCAGTCCCAGGCCTGAGCATCGGAGCTCGTCGTCGCGCGTCTATCCGGCTCGCCAGGTTCCATTGCGTCCTCGTGCGCATCGCCGATCGATCGGAGCAGCGCGGCGGGCGGCGATGCGATTCCGCGGCTCTTGGACGCATTGTAATTCAGTGCGGACGCCGCCTTCGAGCATCCTGCGTGCGATCGAGCCTATGACGCGCGTCCCGGAGGCGCGCCCGGAGTTCTGGCTCCACGAGCTGCTCGATCCCCCGGGGCCGGGGGCCGCGTCGACGCTCGTGCGGGGTGGACCCATCGAGCGGCTCGCCTGCGAGGTAGCGGGCGGCGCGCGTCTCGTCATCGACCGGTTCGGCGGACCGGGAACCGCGTCGTGCTGCTTCTTCAGTCATGCGCTCGGCCCGGGACAGACCGCTCTTTTCAGGCTCCGGGGAATCTACGCGCTCGAAGCCTGCCCGTCCGGCGGGTGGCTGCTCAAGCCTGTGGATGCACAGCTCCCCACCTACTGGATTCCCCAGGCCCCGGTCGCGCGCGGATTCGACGCCTTGGGCCGGATCGTGTCGGAATCGCCTTGTTCGCTGCGTGCCGTCACGCCGGCGGCGGCCGAAACGGCGCTCGAGCTCGCGGTTCGAACCAAGGCGAACCTCGAGCTCGCGGTATGGTCGTTGCCTGCAGGGACCGGCCTGGCGACATCGCTCGAGCAGCCGAGCGCGCTCGAAGCGCAACCCATATTCATGTGGGCTTCGCACACCGCGCTCCGCGGCGCGGGCGAGGTGTATCGCTACATCGCGCACGGAAGCGTCTACGAGAACCGCTTCGACTGGCGCCGCAAGCGCAAGATCTGCTCGGAGCTCGAGGCGTATTCGCTCTACGTCGCGCTGCGTGGCCTGGAGGCCGCCACGCACAAGACGATTTACCGGCTGCTGAGGCTGCAGCTCGTCTTGTCGGTCGTCGCCCGCCAGTCGGCCGACGGCGGCTGGAAGCACGGCGAGTGGACCGATTTCATGGAGTCGCACTACCGCTTCCACTGCGGCGCGATGCTGCTCCTCGAATCGGCGCTCGAAGACCTGCCGGAAGCCGCGGCGGACGGGACGATCCGCCGGTCCCTGGAGCGCGCCGCGGCGCTGCTCTCGCGATGCGTCGACTCCACGGACATCGGGACGTGGTTCCTGCACGACTCGCTGGAGCAGAGCCTGGAGCTCACCGAGAAGAGCGGGATGCGGTGGGTTCCGAGCCGCGTACTGGGCAAGTCGGTCACCAACAAGATGATCCTCAACACGCACCTCGACGCCATCGTCGCGCTGGATCGCTATCGGGAGCTTACCGGCGACGATCGCTTCGCAACGGAGATCCAGTCCGCGCTGCTCGCCACGCGACGGCTGCTCGCCCTGCGGCCGGCGGAGCCGCTCTACCGCCTCCTCTACCGGGGCGTCGGCCTGACGCTGCTGCCCGCCGAGGAATTGAGCCGGCTCTCCGCGCCGTTGCGGATCGCGAGGCGCCTCACGCGCCGCTGCGTCGTTCCCCAGCTGCACCGGATCAAGCGCCGGTTTCCGCGCATGGTCATGCCTGGAGGACTGATCGAGCGGCATCTTTCGCGACTGCATTTCGGCACCAACTACCACAGCGTCAACGTCTCCGACCTGGCTCGTTTGCGTCGGCGCTTCTTCGGCGAAGACTTCGACGCGGTGCTGCGCGAAGGCGCGGCCGCGGTGACCGGAACCTCGCTGCTGCGTTACTGGGTCGAAGCGAAGGA
Organism: Casimicrobiaceae bacterium; assembly: GCA_035501595.1. Taxonomy (GTDB): domain Bacteria; phylum Pseudomonadota; class Gammaproteobacteria; order Burkholderiales; family Casimicrobiaceae; genus PALSA-1003. Next base: position 10,380 of record DATJVX010000021.1, read on the forward strand.
GCATCAGGCGCTGGGCTTCTGGGTCGAGGCGACCTATCAGCTCGCCATGCTGCATCCCGAGCCGGGCTGGCGTGCGCATCTCGCGGAGGCGATGCTGGCCGCGCTGGACGCAGGCCTGGGGCTGCCGCCTTCGCTCCTCGGCGCCAATCCCGAGGTCGTGCCCCCGGAGGAGCTCGTGGCCTGCCCGTCGCCGGCCGACCCCCGATTGCGCATCGCCAATCTCGGCCGGGGCGGCGTCGTGGAGCTGCTGGTGGTCAACCCGGAAGCGGAACCCATCCCCCTCGCCTGGGAACGCGAGCCACCGGACGGGTTGGCTTTCGGGTCGGCCGACGGCACGCCGGTGGCGGACATCGCATCCTGCTCCGTGCCCGCGCACGGATGGCTCCTGGGGTCGCGCCGCTGAGCTCGCGCGGCGGGGGCAGCACCCGGTGTGATCGCTTCGCTCGGGGCGCCGGGTCGAGGGTGCGCAACAGCCGCCGCGGGGCTCCTGCGCGTCACTCCCTGGCAACTCGCTCCATGTCCGCGTCGACCATCGTTGCGATCAGCGCCTCGAGATCTGTCTTGCTTTCCCACCCGAGCCTAGACTTCGCCTTCCCAGGATTCCCGCAGAGCACGTCCACCTCGGCCGGCCGGTGCAGCTTCGGATCGATGACCACCCAGCGCTCGGCGTCGAGACCGACGTGCGCGAACGCGATCCTGCACATCTCGCGCACCGACGTCGTGCGGCCGGTGGCGACGACGTAATCGTCCGGCGTTTCCTGCTGCAGCATCAGGTGCATCGCCGCGACGTACTCGCCCGCGAATCCCCAGTCGCGCTTCGCGTCGATGTTGCCCAGGCGCAGCTCCCCCTGCCGGCCCTGCTTGATGCGGGCGACCGCGTCGGAGACCTTGCGGGTCACGAACTCCAGTCCGCGCAGCGGTGACTCGTGGTTGAACAGGATGCCGCACGAGGCATGAATCCCGAAGCTCTCGCGGTAGTTCACCGCCATCCAGTGCCCGTACAGCTTCGCGACACCGTAGGGGCTGCGCGGGTGGAACGCAGTGCTCTCGTCCTGGACGGCGACGCGCACCTTGCCGAACATCTCGCTGCTGGACGCCTGGCAGAAGCGCGCCTTGGGATTGACGATCCGGACCGCCTCGAGCACGGAGGTGACCCCGAGCGCCGTGACCTGGCCCGTGAGCAGCGGCTGCTGCCACGACGTGGCGACGAAGCTCTGCGCCGCGAGGTTGTAGACCTCGGTCGCGCGCGAGGTCTCCATCGCCCGCACGAGCGACGCGACGTCGGTGAGATCGCCGTCGATCAGGCGAATTTCTCTGTCGATGCCCAGATAGCGGAGCCTCCACAGCGTGTCGGCCGTGCGGCGCGCGAAGAGGCCGTGGACCTCGTAGCCGCGCTCGAGCAGGAACTTGGCGAGGTAGCTCCCGTCCTGGCCGGTGATGCCCGTGATCAATGCCGCTTTGCTCATGACAGCCTGGTCTCCCAATCCGCGAGGATATCCGCCAGACTGGTGTCGAGGGAAATGGCAGGCGCCCACCCCGTGTCGCGCCTGAGCTTTGCCGGGTTGCCGCAGGAGCGCTGCTGCTCGACGCTGCGCAGCCGCGAAGGGTCGCGCTCGATCGCGGCCTCGACGCCGGCCAGCTCGAGCAGCCGCAGCAGCAAGGCGCGGACCGGGCGCTCGATGCCCGAACAGACGTTGTAGATCTCGCCGGCCCGTCCGCGCTCGAGCAGCAGGATGTAGGCGCGAACGATATCGCGTACGTCGGTGAAGTCGCGCGTCCCGTCGATGTCCCCCGCGCGGATCACCGGCGGCTTCGCGCCGCGCCGGATCGCGACGATCTGGCGCGCGAAATCGGAGATCGCGAAGCGCTCGCTCTGGCCGGGGCCGATGTGGTTGAACGAGCGGGTCATCACGATCTGGAAGCTCTCGCACCGGCTCCACTGGTAGCACAGGATCTCGGCTGCCGCCTTGCTTACGGCGTAGGGATTGCGCGGCCGCAGCGCGTGCGCTTCATCGACCGGCAGCTCGCCGGGATCGACCGCGCCGTAAGCATCGCCCGAGCCGACGTAGAGCAGGCGCCCGGCGAAGCCCGACGCCTTGAGCGCCTCGAGAAGGTTCAGCGTGCCGAAAAAATTGAGCTCGTAGGTCTCCCTGGGATCGGCGAAGGAAGCCGGAACGGAGCTCTGCGCCGCAAGATGGACGACCGCCTCCGGAGCGATGCGCGAGACCGCGCGCTGCAAGCGCTCAGGGGCGCGCAGGTCGACGCTGCCGTTTTCGTCCGCCAGCGGAACGCACGCGCGCTCCGCCCTGAGGATGCTGCCGACGAAGCCGTCGCTGCCGGTGAGCAGAAGTTTCACGCGCGACCTTGTTCTAACACAGCCCGGCGCGCGCGGTCGCAGCGCCTGCGGGGCCCGTCATCCCCTTCGCCGTGCGTAGAGCAGCAACTCGTCGCCCCAGCCGCGCCGCTCCAGGGGCTCGACCACCCAGCGCGTGCCGCGCGCCATGGCGTTCGTGACGGGCTGGGCGCGGGTGAGGATCTCGAGCCATTTCTGCAGCAGGCCCGAGGCCTCTTGCGGAGAAACCTCGGCGCCGGGATCGGCGCTGCGTGCCGCGGCGGACGGGATCGTCGTCTTGGCTTCCGCTCGCTGTACCGGCTCGGCGCGGGCCGGCTCGCGCCCCAGCAGTCGCACGCGCAGGTCGTTCAGCCCGTTTCCCGCCGCCATGAGCGCGTACTGATAGAGGTTGTTGCCGTCCCCGCGCAGCGTCGCGACCTGCTTCACGTCGAACCCGCAGGCGTCGACCAGGCGCGGCAGCGTCGTCCTCGAGAAGAACCAGAGGTGCGCGGGCGGACACATCCAGGGCCACCACTGGCCGGCGATCCTCGCACCGAAGCTGTCGATGTTGGGCACGCGCAGCCCGAGGATGCCCCCCGGCTTCAGCAGCCCCGCCAGGCGCAGCAGCTCGTCCCTCGGATCGCGCACGTGCTCGAGCACATGCCACATGATCACGGCGTCGAAGCGGCCCTGGGCGAGGGGCGCGTCGGCCAGAGCGCAGGTATGGACGGTGAGCCCGAGCTGCGAGCGCGCGTGTTCCGACGCCGTGGGGGAGAGCTCCACGCCGACGACGTCCCAGCCCCGTTCGCGCGCCGCCGCGAGCGAATGACCGTACGAGGCACCGACCTCGAGCAGCCGGCCTCGCTCCGGACGCCACCGCTCGAGCTCCGCGATCCGCGCGGCGTTGCGATGGCCCGCGGCCGCATAGCGCTCGAGAGGAACCGCGTAGCCCCGATCGTAGTACGCGGCGAGCTCCGCGGCGCTCGGGGTCGGTGTCACGAACTGCAGGCCGCAGTCGATGCAGCGATCGACCGGGTAGCCGCGCTGCACGAAGCGCCGCTCCGTGCGCACTCCCCCGCAGACGAGGCAGCTCTCAACCGGGTCGGATGGCGCCGCGACGGCGCCGGGAATCGCCGTCACGGCCTCGGGGACCATGCGCTGTACCTCACGAATTGTACGGCTGAGGCCGCGGAAGTCACGGGCCTGCTCGCGCGCCTCGCCGGCGAGCGTATCCGCTTCGGTAGAATCGACATTTCGAGTCCCTGTCCGACATGTCTACGCCCACGCTCCCGGTAGCCGCGTCCTCCTCCGCTGGGGAGGAGCGCCCTCGTCGCCCGCTCATCTCCGTCATTATGCCGTGCTACAACGCGCACGACTATTTGGAGCAGGCGGTCGACTCGGTGATGGCCCAGAGCCTGGCCGACCTGGAGCTCGTCATCGTCGACGATGGCTCCGACGACGGCTCGCCGGCGACGGCGAAGCGCCTGGCGCAGCGCCACTCCGGGCGGATCATGCTACTCGGCACGCAGCGCCAGGGACCGTATCCCGCCCGCAATGCGGGACTCGCGCGCGCTGCCGGCGAGTTCGTCGCGTTCCTCGACGCCGACGACTACTGGGCGAGCGACTTCCTCGCCAAGCTCCACTCGGCGCTCGCCCGCACGGACGCGGCGCTCGCCTATTGCGGCTGGCAGAACGTCGGCGCAACCGACCGCACCAACGAGCCCTACGTCCCTCCCGACTACGAAGCCGGCGACAAACTCGAGCTGCTGCTCCGGGCGGCGTCGCCGTGGCCGATTCACGCTGCGCTGGTCAGGCGATCCGCCCTCGACGAGGCGGGCGGGTTCGATACGACGCTCGCCACCTGCATGGACTACGACCTGTGGCTGCGCATCGGGGCGGCGCGCTCCATCACGCGGGTCCCGGAGGTGCTCGCCTACTACCGCTTTCACACCGGCGAGCAGATCACCTCGAAGCAGTGGCGCCAGGCGGAGAACGTGTGGCGCGTCAAGAGGAAGTTCGTGACGGCCTCGCCGCAGCTCGTGGCTCGATTCTCGCGGCGGAAGCTCCAGGAGCTGATCGATGGGGCCCTGCTGCGTCGCGGCTACGATTGCTACTGGCGCCGCGACCTGGTCTCGGCCCATCGCATCTTTCGCCGATCGCTGCGAGCAGGCGGCTGGGAGATCAAGGACCTGAAGTACCTGCTGCCCGCGCTTCTTCCCGAAGGTCCGTACCGGAGCCTCGTGACGCTGGCCGAGCGCCGCGGAACGTAGCCTAGCAATGGCGATCTATCGGGCTCTCGCGACGAACCCCGTCATCCCGTGGAGACTGCGCCACGGGATGGAGCGCTGGCTCGAGTCGTCGTGCCGCGACCGTCAGCCCGGTCTGTATCGCTGGCTTCATTTCGGCGCGGCGCGCGATCCGCTGCACGCGGTGACGACAGGTCCCGCGCATCACTTCTTCGGCTACTACGACAAGTGTCCGTGGAACGCCTCGCAGAGCCTGCTGCTCGCGCACGAGGCGTCGTTCAACGACCGACCGCCCGGGCCCGAGGACCGTGTTTCGGTCGGAGTGGTGCACGTCGCGGAAGGCAACCGCTACGAGGCGCTCGCGACGACCCCGGCTTGGAACTGGCAGCAGGGCTCGATGCTGCAATGGCATCCGGCCGATCCCGAGCGCCTCCTGCTGCACAACGATCGGCGCGACGGGCGGTTCGCGGCGATCGTGCGCGACACCGGAGGCAGGACGTACGCGGTGTACGACCGGCCGATCTATGCGATCGGGCCGGACGGCGGCGCCGCCTACTCCGTCAACTTCGCGCGGCTCTACGCGCATCGGCCCGGATACGGCTACGCGGGCGGCGAGGACCCATGGTCCGACAGCCCGCACCCGGGTGAGGACGGCATCCATCGCATCGATCTCGCGTCGGGGCGCTCCGAGCTCATCGTCTCGCTCGACGAGCTCTCGCGCCTGGGCGACGAGGCGTGGCGCGGCGCGTTCGCGTGGATCAATCATGTCCAGGTTTCGCCCGACGGCGGGCGGATCGCGTTCTTTCACATTCGACGCACGGCCGAAGGGGGCTGGCGGGCGCGGCTGTGCTGTTGCTCGAGCAACGGCTCCCAGCTCGCGTGCCTGCTGGACGCGGAGGTCGTCTCGCACTACGACTGGCTGGACGCCGAGCGCATGCTCATCTGGGCGAAGGAGCGTGGAGCGCCGGGCCGGTTTCGCCTGGTCGAGCGCTCGGGCGGCTCCCGCCCGATCGGAGCTGGCGTTCTGGTCGAGGACGGGCACGTGAGCTTTTCGCCGGACCGAAGCTGGGTGCTCAACGACACCTACCCCGACCGCTACGACATGCGCGCCCTCATGCTCTATCGCTGGCCCGACGGCGAGCGCGTCGACCTCGCTCGCCTGCACTCGCCCAAGGCGCGATGGTGGGGAGAGACCCGCTGCGACCTGCACCCGCGCTGGAGCCGCGACGGCCGCCGGATATGCATCGACTCCGTGCACAGCGGCCAGCGGCAGATGTACGTCATGGACGTCGGCGGGCTAATCGGATGAAGCGGGTCGTCATCCTGATGTACCACATCGTCGCGGAGCCGCTTTCCGCGCAGGAGGCTCGCTACTGCTGCCCGCCGGGACGCTTCGAGTCCCAGATGAAGCACCTGCGCGACTCGGGGGCGTCGCTGGTCGCGCTCGATGCGCTGGCCGACGCCTTCGACGGGCGCGGCGACTGGCCTGGGTCCGGCGTGGCGGTGACCTTCGACGACGGCTTCGCCGAAACCTTCGCCAACGCATCGTCGATCCTCGAGCGCTACGCGATTCCGGCGACTATGTTCGCCGTAGCGGATCGTCTCGGCCAGAGCAACGACTGGATGGCGCGCCGCGGATTCCCGGCGCGCCGGCTGATGTCGGCCGCGCAGTTGAGAGAGATGAGCGCGGCGGGCGTGGCGATCGGCAGTCATACGCGCAGCCATCCGCGGCTGCCCGAGATCGATGCGGCGGCGAAGCGCGAGGAGATCCGCGGCAGCAGGGCGTGCCTAGAGGACGTCCTCGGCCGCGCCGTGACCGCATTCGCCTATCCCTACGGACTTTTCGACGACGACGCGCGCTCGGCCGTCGAGGAAGCGGGCTACCGCGTGGCCTGCTCGACGCGCTCCGGCTTCAACGCGCCGGACGCCGACCGCTACTCGCTGCGCCGGGTGGAGATCTACGGCGGCGATAGCCCATGGCAGTTTCGCCAGAAGCTCAAGTTCGGTGCCACCGACGTCTCGAGGCTCTTTCCGTTGCGCTACTACGCGGCCCGCGTTGCGTCGCGGCTCGGCTTCTAGGCTTCGCCGTGGACTTCACCGTCATCGTCTGCACCTACAACCGCTGCGGGAACCTTCCTTCCTGCCTCGGCGCGCTGGCGCGGCAGGTCGATGTCGAGGGACTCGACTGGGAGGTGCTCGTCGTCGACAACAATTCCACCGACAACACGCGCGGAACCGTCGAACGGCTCGCCACCGAGCTGCCGATCAAGCTGCGGTACGCGCGCGAGGAGCAGCAGGGGCTCAATCACGCCAGGAACCGGGGGGTCACCAGCTCGTCGGGCACGCATTTCACCTTCGTCGACGACGACATCCGCGTGAGCCCGCGGTGGCTCGGCGCGCTGCGCGCCGCCTTCGCGGAGAACGACGCGGACGCGGTGGGAGGACGTATCCATCTCGATCCGTCGGTCGAGTTGCCGGCATGGGTCGCGCCGGGCTCGGAGATCGCGGGCTTCCTGGGCTATCAGGACTTCGGCGAGCGCGCGTTCCGCATGGACGGCCGCGACAAGTACCCGTTCGGCGGCAACATGTCGTTCCATCGCCGCGTCGTCGATCGGATCGGGCTCTTCGACCCGAGGCTAGGCCGCAAGGGCGAGGGACGCAAGCGCGGCGAGCTCTTCAAGGGCGCGGAGACGGACTATTTCAACCGGCTCGCCGCCGCCAGCCCCGAGGCGCGGATCTTCTACGAGCCTCGGGCCATCGTCTATCATCGCGTGCAGCCCTTCCAGCTGCAGCAGCGCTACTTCCTGACGATCCACTTCAACGCCGGCTTCCAGAAGGCCCGTTACGACACGCGCCGATTTCCCCGCCGCGCGCTCGGCGTTCCGCTGTTCCTCTATCCGCAGCTGACGCGCGCGGTGGCCGGGTATGTCGGCCTGCTCGTCACGCGGGGTCCCGATCGGGCGTTCCGACAGCTGATGACGGTCGGGCATTTTCTCGGGACGATGGCGGGCTATCGCAACGCGTCGCGCGAACCGGGCATGAGCCCGCCATGACCGAGCCCGGCGCGAAACCGACGCTCACCGTGCTCATCAGCTCGCACAATCGCGTCGGGCTGCTCAAGCGCACGCTGCGCTATCTCAACGAAGCGCGCCGGCCGGCGGGCTGGAACATCGACGTGCTCGTGGCGGCGAACGCCTGCACCGACGGGACGCACGCGATGCTCGATCGCTACGTTCTCGACGCGCCGGTCGCGCCCGCGGAGCCCGCGCTGCTGCGCCTGCGCTGGGTCGCCGAGCCGCACGTCGGAAAATCGTTCGCGCTCAACTGCGCGATCCCGCTCCTGACCTCGGGTCTCGTTTCCTTCGTCGACGACGATCATCGCGTCGACATCGCATACCTCGAGAGCGTGTGCCGGGCGGCCGAGCGCTACCCCGACGCCGACATCCTCTGCGGCCGCATCCTTCCCGACTGGGACGGCTCGGAGCCCTCGTGGGTGCACGACGAGGGTCCGTACCGGATCTACCCGCTGCCGGTGCCGCGCTACGATCTCGGCGACCGGCCGCTCGCCTCGCCGCACGAGGTCACCACGCCCGGCGGCGGCAACCTCGTGCTGCGGACGGCTCTCTTCGACCGCGTCGGCGACTTCTCGGTGGCGTACGGACCGGTCGGCCGGGGCCTGGGCGGGGCCGAGGATCACCAGTGGGTGCTGCGCGCGATCGCGAGCGGCGCGAAGGTCCAGTACGTGCCCGACATCGTGCAGTACCACTACGTCGACCCGGAGCGGCTGAAGACCGCTTACGTCGTGCGCAAGGCCTACGAGCGCTCGGCCTCCGCGGTGCGCGTCGGCGGCGCCGCCGACGATCAGGCCATCATTCCCGCCTACATGATCCGCAAGGCCGCGGAGTATTCCTTCGCCGTGCTCGCCTCCGTCGGGCCGCACCAGCGCCGCTTCCACCTGGTGCGGCTGGCCGCCTCGCTGGGCGAGATCAAGGGCCGCCTGCGCGCGCGCATGGACGAGCCCCGTGTGAAGCGGGCCTGACCCGATGCCCAGCCTGCGCAATCTCCACAAGCTGCGCGACGCGGAGATCCGGGCCAAGAATCTGCGCGCGCTGAAGCTCGGGCTGCGCGGGCTCTACTGGGACCTCGCGCGGCCGCGCAGCCCCGACCCGATCTTCGTCATCGGCTGCTCGCGCTCAGGCACCACCGTCACCTACGAGACGATCGCGGCCTCGCCCGGGCTCCTGTCGCTCGGACACGAGATTCCCGAGTTCTGGGACAGCCTCTGGGGGCCGCGCAACAACGGCTGGGAGTCGGAAGCCGCGGACGCCGAAGCGGCCCGCCCCGAGCATCGCGCAGCGGCGCAGCGCTACTTCTTCCAGCGTCTCGGTTCGGGGCGCGTGCTCGAGAAGACCTGCATCAACGTCATGCGCGTGCCTTACCTGCACCGGCTCTTTCCCCAGGCGCGCTTCGTCTACATCCATCGCGACGGCCGGGACAACGTCGCCTCGCTGATCGACGGCTGGCTGCACAACGGGCACTTCGCGCTGAGCAAGTCGCTCGGCCGGCTGCCCTGCGAGGTCCGCATCGGCGAGGGGGCGATCAGCGACTGGTCCTTCCTCCTTCCGCCGGGCTGGCGGGACTACAACAGCGCGTCGCTAGCGGAGGTCTGCGCCTACCAGTGGGTGACGGCCAACCGTCTTGCGCTGGGCGCGCTTCGCGACCTCGCGCCCGAGCAGTGGATCCGCGTGCGCTACGAGGACCTGTTCGAGCGTCCGGTCGAGATGTTCCGCGAGGTCTTCGCGCGCCTCGACCTTCCCTTCGACGACGCCGTGCGGCGGCGCTGCGCGACCCTCGACCAGCGACCGACGAGCATCGTGCACGGCTCCCCGAGGAAGGAAAAATGGCGGGAACGGCATGCGGCGGAGATCGAGCGGATCCTGCCGGCGATCTCGCCACTGATGGCGGAACTCGGATATGGCCGACAATAGCGCGCCGCTGGTGAGCGTCGTCACCCCGGCGTACAACGTCGCGTGGTGCGTGGCCCGCGCGATCGACAGCGTGCTCGCGCAGGACTATGGGCAGCGCGAGCTCATCGTCGTGAACGACGGCAGCACCGACGACACCGGCAGGCTCCTGCGAGGCTACGGCGCGGCGATCACGGTGATCGATCAGGCGAACCGCGGCATGTCCGCGGCGCGCAACGCCGGCATCCGCGCCGCGCGCGGCGCGTACGTCGCGTTCCTCGACGCCGACGATCGCTGGCTTCCCGAGAAGCTATCGAGGCAGGTCGAGCTGATGGAGCGCCGTCCCGAGCTCGGCTTCTGCTCCACCGCCGCGCGGGTCGAGAACGAAGCCGGCGCCCTGCTCAACCTCTGGCGCTGCCCGAGAGACCACGCCGACATCCTCGCCACCTTGTTCGCCGAGAACGCGAGCATCGCGGGCGGTTGCTCGGCCGTGATGGTGCGCAAGGCGCTCTTCGACCGCGTCGGCCTGTTCGACGAGCGCCTCGGCGGCTTCGAGGATCCCGACCTGTGGCTGCGCCTCGCGGCCGTTTCGGCTTACGCCTGCGTCGACGAGGTGCTGGCCGTCATCCTGCGCCGCGAGAAGAGCGTGAGCCGCAACCTGGATACGATGCGCGCGGCGACGCTCCAGTCGCTGCGCAAGAACCGCGCCCTGCTCCCGCCGCCGCTGCGCGGCGGGTTCTGGCGGGACTGCCTCGCGGGCGTCTACACCGACTACGCCAAGCCGGCGTACCGCGCCGGCCGGCTGAGCCTCGCCTACGCCGACACGCTGCGCGCCCTCTGCCTGTCGCCGCTCGGGCGCGGCCGCCTTTGCCTCGGCCTGCTGCGCGACTTCCTGCTGCGACGCCCGGTCTGACGATGATTGCCCTCGACCGTCTCGTGCTCGCATCGCTCGTACAGGGCGCCATCGTCGCGCTGGCCCTGGGCGCGATCTGCAGCGTCATCCTGGTCGTGAAGTCGATCCTCGACTTCAGCCGCACCGGCCCGGAGATGGCGGAAGAGGTCCTGACGCACTACCGGGTCTACCTCGCCTACTCGCTCGGCCGGCTGTTCGCCTTCGCATTCCTGATCGTCGCCTTCGTCGCCTTCGTCGGCATCGCGGTCTACGTTGCCGGGCTGGTGCTGCTCGAAGGCCGCTACGCGATCTGGGTCGCGGTGGCCTGCGGCTTCGCCTCGGCGTCGCTCCTGGTCGCGCGCCGGTTCGCGCACACGCTGCTCTATTCCCCCGGGGTGATCGCAGCGTCGTCGCTGTACTCGATGACCCACTTCTACCGGCTGTGGCGGATGCTCACGCCGCAGCGCCTGACGACTGCCGACATGGCGCTGACCGGTGCGTGCGTGCTCTGGTTCACCGCGGCGCTGACGCTGCTGGCGCGCACCGGCGCCTGGGCCGGATTCGCTGCCCTCGCCAGCCTCGCCGCTTTCTATCTCGCGGTCGTCAAGTGGGCGACGCGACGCGCGGAGCCGCCTCCGGTTCCGGCCCGCGACCGTCCGCCTTCGCGGCCAAACATCCTCCTGATCGGCTCGGACACGCTGCGCGCCGATCGCCTCTTCGGCGCCGGCTACCGCCGCGAGCTGATGCCGAACCTCGCCCGGCTGGCGCGGCGTGGCACGCACTTCACCGATTGCTACGTTCCCTGCGCGCGCACCGCGCCCAGCCTCGCGAGCATGCTCACCGGCACCTGGCCGCATCGGCACGGCGTGCGAGACACGTTCGTGACCCCCGAGCAGACGCAGCTCCCGGTCCCTTCGCTGCCGCAGATCCTCGCGCAGGCCGGCTACCGGTCCGGGATCGTCGGCGACTGGGCGGCTTCCGACGCGGAGAAGTTCAATTTCGGCTTCGACGAGCGCGATCTGCCGCCGGACCAGTGGAACATCAAGTTCCTCCTGCGCCAGGGGCCGAAGGACCTTCGCCTGTTCCTGTCGCTGTTCACGCAGAATGCGTTCGGCAAGGCGCTGCTGCCGGAGATCTACTATCTCGGCGGCATTCCTCTCACCGAGGAGGTCGGACGCGACACGCGGCGGATGATCGCCCGGCTCGCGGCCGACGACGCGCCGTTCTTCGTGGTTTCGTTCATGGCGACGACGCATCCGCCGTTCACGTCCAAGTATCCGTACTATTCGCTCTATTCCGATCCGACGTACCGGGGCGAGTCGAAGTTCATCATGGCGAAATTGCGCGATCCCTGGGAGATCATCCGCGCGCAGGCCGAGCCCAAGTCCAAGTTCGACCTGGAGCAAGTGATCGACCTCTACGACGGCTGCGTCAGGAACTTCGACGACGAGGTGGCGCGGATCCTCGCCTATCTCGAAGCCTCGAAGCTCGCCGACAACACAATCGTCGTCGTGTTCAGCGATCACGGCTTCGAGTTCTTCGAGCACGAGACCTGGGGCCAGGGCAATTCGGCGATCGGCGACTTCTCGGCGAGGGTGCCCATCGTCATCGCGGACCCGCGGCTGCGTACCCCGCGGAAAGTGACCAGCGTCGTGCGCACGGTCGACATCGCCCCGACGCTCCTCGAACTCGCGGGACTCCCGGCCGCGCCTTCGATGCAGGGCGTCTCGCTCGCCCCGTCGATGCGCGGCGATGCGCTCGATGCCCAGCTGCCCGCTTTCAACGAGACCGGCGTCTGGCTCACCGACCTGCCGGGAACGCCGGAGAACCACCTGCGCTACCCTCATTTGCCTGAGCTCCTCGAGGTACCCGACAAGGCGATCGGCATGATCTCCCTCAAGCCCGGGTACGTCGACATCATCGTCGCGGCCAAGGATCGCATGGTGCGCGTCGGCGACTGGAAGCTCACCTACCAGCCGCTGACCGACGGCGCGATCTACCGCCTGTTCAACATCCGCGAGGACCCCGGATGCCGGCGCGACGTGCTCGCCGAGCACCCGGAGACCGCGGACGCGCTGCGGGCTCTGCTCGACCGCTGGCTGGATGAGGATCCGCAGTCGATGCGCGGCGGCGCCGTCGCGGCGACGCGACCGGCCGCATCCGCCGCGGTCGCGGAGCCCTCCGCGATCCAAGGCAGTCTCTCGCAGGACGCATGAGCCCTCAATCCCTCGATTCCGATCGGCCGGCGCACGCCGCCGGAGAGGCGAAGATCGTGCGGGCGCGGGCGCCGTTGCGCCTGGGGCTGGCCGGCGGCGGCACGGACGTTTCGCCCTATTGCGATCGCTACGGCGGGCTCACGCTCAACGCGACGATCGATAAGTACGCCTACGCCGTCATCGAACCGCGCCCGGCGGCGCAGGGGCTTCGCCTAGTCGCCGCCGACGGCGGCGATGCCTGGGAAGGCGAGGCCGCCGTGCACGTCGCCCTCGACGGACGGCTGAACCTCCACAAGGGCGTGTACAACCGCATCGTTCGCGATTTCCAGGCCGGTCGCCCGCTCGGGCTGGTGCTCACGACCCACACCGACGCGCCACCGGGCTCCGGGCTCGGCTCGTCCTCGACCCTCGTTGTCGCGATGATCAAGGCGTTCGTCGAGTGGCTCAACCTGCCGCTGGGCGAATACGAGATCGCGCGCCTCGCCTACGAGATCGAGCGCGTCGACGTGGGGCTCTCGGGCGGCCGCCAGGATCAGTACGCCGCCACGTTCGGCGGCTTCAACTTCATGGAGTTCCATCCGGGCGAGCGGGTGGTCGTGAACCCACTGCGGATCAAGAACTGGATCATCTCCGAGCTGGAGGCTTCGCTGCTCCTCTACTTCGGCGGCGTGTCGCGCGACTCGGCGAAGATCATCGACGAGCAGGCCGCCAACGTGAAGCGCAACGACGCCGCGGCAGTCGAGGCGATGCACGCGCTCAAGGCCGAGGCGCTCGCCATGAAGGAGAGCCTGCTCAAGGGAGATTTCGCGCAGCTCGTGGAATCGCTGCGCGCCGGCTGGGACGCCAAGAAGAGGATGGCCCGCAGCATCTCCAACGCGCAGATCGAGGAGAGCTACGAGATCGCCCGCGACGCCGGGATGCTCGCGGGCAAGATCTCCGGCGCCGGCGGCGGCGGATTCATGATGATGCTGGTCGACCCGGTACGAAGAATGGACGTCATGCGCGCCCTGGCGCCGCGCGGCCAGGTTTCCACTTGCCACTTCACCAAGTACGGTACACAGGGATGGAAGATCTACTGATCGCAAAGCAACGACTGGGAAGCTCGCTCCGCGAGCAGCTGCGCGAAACCGCGCGCCACTTCGAGGCTATGGCAGGCGACGACGCGCTCGTCGGCGAGGTCGCCATGGTCGCGACCGCCTGCATCGCCGCGCTGCGGGCCGGCCGCAAGATACTGTTCGCCGGCAACGGCGGCAGCGCGGCCGACGCGCAGCATCTCGCGGCGGAGCTGGTGAGTCGATTCGCTTACGACCGCCCCGGGCTGCCCGCCTTCGCGCTGACGACGGACACCTCGGCGCTCACGGCGATCGGCAACGACTACGGCTTCGAGCGCCTCTTCGCGCGCCAGATCGAAGCGGTCGGCGCCAGGGGCGACGTGTTCTTTGGCTTCTCGACGTCCGGCCGCTCTCCGAACGTTCTGCTCGGGCTCGACGTGGCCCGCTCGCGCGGGCTCGTCACCGTGGGCCTGACCGGCCGCGGCGGCGGCCAGATGGCGTCGCGCTGCGACCACCTGCTGCGCGTGCCGTCGGACAGCACGCCGCGCATCCAGGAGGGTCATATCGCGATCGGGCACGCGATCTGCCAGATGATCGAGACGGAGATCTTTCCCAAGCCTGCCTGATGGAGGCGATCGTCCTCGTCGGCGGTCTCGGCACGCGGCTGCGCGGTGTGGTGAGCGATGTGCCCAAGCCGATGGCGCCGGTGCGAGGCCGCCCGTTCCTGAGCTTCGTGCTCGACCGGCTCGCCGACGCGGGCTTCGATCGCGCGGTCCTGGCCTCCGGCTACCGCCACGAAGCGGTGCGCGGCCACTTCGGCAACGCTTACCGCGGGATGGCCCTCGACTACTCCGTCGAAGCCGAGCCGCTCGGCACCGGCGGTGCGATCCGCCTCGCGTGGAGCGCCGGCATCGCCGAGCCTTTCGTGCTGAACGGAGACACCTACCTCGAGCTCGACTTCGGCGCCATGGTCGCCGCCCACGCCACGGCCGGTGCGCTGTTCACCATGGCGATCTGCCGGGTGCCGGACGCCGGCCGGTACGGCGCGCTCGAACTCGAGGGCGATCGCGTGCGCGGATTCGCCGAAAAGGGGCGATCGGGTCCCGGCTGGATCAACGGTGGAACCTACCTCCTCGGCCGCGAGCTGCGCGGCCTCCTGCCGGCGCAGGGGGCCTTTTCGTTGGAGCGCGACCTGCTCGCAAGCCGCCTGGGCTCGATCCGCCCGCTGGCCTTCCGCTCGGCCGGGCCGTTCATCGACATCGGCACGCCCGAAGACTACGCCCGCGCGGAGCGTTTGCTGGCCGAGAGATAGTCGAGCATAGTTCGCTTCGCGTCGCGCCGTCGTTCAGGTCGCGCCGTCGAGCACCCTGGAGCGGCACCGACCATGTTCCTGCGACCCCGAAGCCTGGTGACCGGAGGCGCCGGCTTCCTCGGCTCGCACCTGTGCGAGCGGCTCCTCGAGAAGGGCCACGACGTGATCTGCGTCGACAACTTCTTCACCGGCGCGAAGGACAACATCACGCACCTGCTCGCCGATCCGCATTTCGAGCTGCTGCGCCACGACGTCACGTTTCCGCTCTACGTCGAGGTCGACGAAATCTACAACCTCGCCTGCCCGGCCTCGCCCGTCCACTACCGCCGCGACCCGGTGCAGACGACCAAGACCAGCGTGCACGGGGCCATCAACATGCTCGGCCTCGCCAAGCGCATCAAGGCGCCCATATTCCAGGCGTCCACCAGCGAGGTCTACGGAGACCCGGAGGTTCATCCGCAGACCGAGGGCTACTGGGGCCGCGTCAACCCGATCGGCCCGCGTGCCTGCTACGACGAAGGCAAGCGCTGCGCCGAGACGCTGTTCTTCGACTACCACCGGCAGCACCGCGTGGCGATCAAGGTGGCCCGGATCTTCAACACCTACGGACCGCGGATGCATCCGAACGACGGCCGGGTGATCTCCAACTTCGTGATGCAGGCACTGCGCTCGGAGCCGCTCACGGTCTACGGCGACGGCTCCCAGACGCGGTCGTTCTGCTACGTCGACGACATGATCGAGGCGATGATCCGCCTCATGGAGGCGCCCGACGACGTCACCGGGCCCGTGAACCTCGGCAACCCCAGGGAGCATTCGATCCTCGAGCTCGCCCGGTTGATCGTCGAGCTGACCGGGTCGAGCTCGACCATCGTCTTCGAGCGCCTCCCCGAAGACGATCCGCGCCAGCGCAGGCCCGACATCGCCGTCGCGAAGCGCCATCTCGACTGGGAGCCGTCGACCCCTGTGCGCGACGGGCTCGCGCGGACGATCGCGTACTTCGAGGCGCAGCTCGCGAGCAAGCCACCCCGGTAGCGAGCGCGTCGGTCAGCTGAGCCGCATGGCATAAACGGGGCTGTCGATGTGGCGGACGAGGATTGCGAGGTCGATCGGCCCGAAGCTGGCGATGCGGAAGCGGCCGAAGCTCTGCGATGGATTCACCGGATAGCGGGAGCGCGCCTTCGCGTGGGCGATCGGGTCGAGCGCGTCTGCCGGAGGCGAATACGCGCGCCAATGCCATGGCGCGTCGCGCGTTCCCGTCCCGTCCTCGCCAGTCGTGGCGACGAGGTGAACCGTCCCGCGGTCCATCGGCGAGAAGTAGGCGATGCCGGCGAGATTGGGCGCGTAGTCCATCGCGGCGCAAGCCTGGAGAACCGGTTTCGAGCCCTCGGACTCGAGCCGTCGAAGCGCGCCGCCCGGCTCGGACGGATCGAGCGCATAGAGACGGTCGCGGGCGTGGACCGCGACGACGATCAGGTCGCGCACGGGATCGAATTGCATCGCATTGTGGTTCGCGATCCCGGGCAGCTTGTTCGGAAATCGCTCGGTCCAGCGGCCGCAGCGGCCGCCCGCGTCGATCCCGTCGGGACCGAAACCGACGAACGCGTTTCCTCCGCCGTCGTCGCCCGAGTGACCCCACAGGACGCGGCGCAGCGGGTCCCATGTCGTCCATCCGCCGGAGTTGAGAATCGCCGTCGGGTGCGCCGGCCCGTGCCGCCAGCGCAGCGTATCGAGGTTGAAGAGGTGGGGAATCGCGATCGCCTTGACGTTCGGCCCCAGCTCCGTCTGGCCCTTGAGCAGCAGATAGTCGTTGCCGACCGGATCGTACTGCACGTATCCGTAGGTGTGCGGCGGCAAGGGCGAGCCGTCCGGGTATACCGCGTCGGGGTAGACGGCTCCCGCGCCGTAGGCCTCGGCGCTTCCCGCGACGAAGCCGTCGGTCAGCCGGCGCCACCGGCGAGTCGCCAGGTCGAAGGCGTGCACGCTGGAGCCGAAGTAGTTGTTGTGACCGCCGCCGTACAGGATCATCGTGCCGCTTTCTCCGCAGCGTGACGCGTATACCGCGCCGTTCCACGATTCGGTGATCGCGCTGAAGCCTGCGACGCCGTGCCACGGCGACTTTGGATCGCGACCCAGCATGCGTCGCAGCCGCTCCCTAGCCGTGCGCGCCGGGTTGATCCGCGCGTCGCGCGCCGGATCGGTCTCGACCAGGTAGCGCGTCCCGCGCTCGGTGGCGCGCAGGCCGAGATCGGGCGCTTCGCCGGAGATCGCGCACCAGCGCCGCAGCGGCATCCGCTCGACCCAACTCGGGGTAAACTTGGCGGTCGCCAAGATCGGGGAGATCCCCATGCGAGGGAACGCCGTCATCGTCGCGGTGTTGCTGCTGGCTGGCTGCGCCACTTCGACCGCTCCGCCATCGTCGTCCAAGGTGGCGCACTGGGAAGAGCGCGACATCTCGGAGCTCGTCGCCGCGATCGGTCCCTACGATACGACGTCGGTGAAGGGCGACTGGCGATCATACGACTGGTTCCGCTTCGGAAGCTGCCACCTTACCGCGCGAACGACGCTGGAAGGAAAGATCCGGGAGGTCGAGGCGCAGGGCGTGGGAACGGGTTGCGACGTCTATCTCCAGAAGCTCGGCGCGAGCTAGCGTTTCACGCGGCCTCCGGCATCGGCAGCGATGGAGCAAGCGGCCCTCTTCCTCGACCGGGACGGGGTGATCAACGTCGACAAGGGTCACGTCGGGCGCATCGAGGACTTCGAGTTCCTGCCCGGCATCTTCGAGCTGTGCCGGCTCGCGCAGGCGCTGCGCTTCCTGCTCGTCGTGGTGACCAATCAGGCCGGTATCGGCCGCGGCCTCTATTCCGAGGAAGACTTCGGCCGGCTGACCGCCTGGATGCTCTCCGAGTTTCGCGCCCGGGGCGTGTCGATCGCTCGCGTCTACCATTGTCCGTACCATCCCACGGCAGCGATCGGCGACTATCGGCGCGAGTCGCCGGATCGCAAGCCGAATCCGGGCATGCTGCTGCGCGCCCGCAGCGACTTCGATCTCGACCTCTCGCGCTCGGTGATGATCGGAGACAGGGACTCGGATATCGCCGCGGGAAGCTCCGCCGGAGTCGGGTTCAACGTCAAGCTCGTGCCTGCGGAGCCGGCTGCTCCGTCGCCCGGCGGCCTCGAGTTCGCGAGTCTTCAGGACATCGGCGACTGGCTCTCGAGGACCTTCGCCGCCGGTCCGGAATCGCGGCCGCGGAGCGCAAGCGCACGCAGCTGATCGACGCGGCGCTGGTGGGTGAAGTTCTCGAGCACCCGCCGCCTTCCGTTCATGCCCATGCGCCACGCGGCCTCCGGATCGCCGAGGAGCTGCCGCAGCGCCTCCGCGAGCTCGTCGAGGCGCTCGCCGTCGACGCGAAGCCCCGTGCTGCCGTGAACGATCGCCGAGCCGGTCCCTCCCGCGATGCCCGACACCGACGGCTTCCCGGCGGCCGCGGCTTCCAGGAAAACCAGGCCGAAGCCTTCGGTGTCGCCCGCGATGTCGCGGTTGGGCATCGCGAAGACGTCGCACGCGGCGTACCACAACGGAAGCTCGTCGTAGGCGACGTGACCGAGGAGGTGCACCCGTTCCGCCACGCCCTCCGCCTGCGCGAGCTGAGCGAGGTAAGCGGCATCGTCGCCGATGCCGATCAGCGCGTAGTGTGCGCCGACGCCGAGCTCGCGCAGGCGCGGCAGGACGCGGATCACGCTGTCGAAGCCCTTCCTGCGCTGGAGGCGGCCGACGGAGAGAACGAGCCTCTCGTTCGGCGCGAGCCCCAGCTTCGCGCGAAGCCCGTCGCCCGAAAGTCCCGGACGGAACCGGTTCTCGTCCACCGTGGGGTACACCACCGCGATTCGGCGCGCGTCGACGCCCAGCAGATCGACGAGCGTGTCGCGCGTGAAATCGCTGTTGGACAGCACGGTGTCCGCATGGCGGAACACGAAGCACATCAGCGCGAACTTGCGCCCGCGCCCCCAGTTGGTCAGCTCCTCGCCGTGCGCGTAGACCAGGACGGGCCGCCGCCTCAGGCGGGCGACCGCCCACGCGACGAGGCCTTCGGGCAGGACGCGTCCGGCGAAGATGGCCGCGAACGGCCTGGACGCTGCCAGCGCGGCCGCTCTCGCGAAGAGCTTCGCGTACATGAGCAGCGACTCGGGCCTGAGCCAGGAGATCCTGCGCAAGCGCAGGCGGTGGATCGTGTTGGGATGCGTCCGGTCGAATTCCGCGGCTCCGGGCACGTCCGCGGTCACGACGTGAATCTCCTTGCCGCCGAGCCGGCGAAAGTCGTCGTCGAACGAGACGGCCGTTCCACCCTTGGTCGGGAGGAAGAGCTCGGTCAGCACGAGGAACGGCGTCGGCGCCCCGCCGGGAGGCTCAGAGCGTGGCAATGACCTGCTCTCCAAGGCGCGCGTAGCGGTCGCGGTCGAATCGGCAGCTGCCGATGAAATGGATGAACTCGGTGAGATCCACTCGCATCTTGTGGCAATCGGCGTACTTCGGATGAGGCAGAACCCTCGCGCGCTCGACGCTGGCCACGACGATGTTCGCCATGACCTGCTCGCTGCCCCATTCCGACCACTTGTCGCCCATGAGGCGGCGCATCTCCGCCGAGGTCGCCTCGACGAAAGAGCGCTCGAACGATCGGCGCGGGTAGCCGGCAAAACCCGCGCAGCCGCGCACGTAGCGCCGGCTCTCGAATCCGCTCAGCTGGTCGAGATGGGCCTCTGAGACGAGCTGCACGTGGTCTCGCGGCGATTTGCTGAGCTTCCTCGCTGTGGCCGCTCTCTCCTGCATGCTTTCGAAGCCCTGCCGGTCCCAGGTGCCGAGGATGAACGCGAAGCCGTCCGCGACCGCGCGGCCCACTTCGTCGATGGCGCCCAGCGTCAGCGTGTCGCTGTCGAGCTGGATCACGTAATCGTCGCGCACGAGCTCGCCGATCGAGAGCAACCGCTCCCAGCAACCGCCGACCGGGCACGCGGCGCTGCGGAAGTCCGCGCGCTCGAAGAACGTGAGCCCGGGGACGTGATCCCGCAGCACGGAGCGATCGTCCGGCGTGAGGCTTCCGTCGTCGAGCACGTAGACCGTCCTCGGCGGCACGCGGCGTGCGAACGATTTCAGGGCGAGCAGGAACAGCAGCACATCCTTGTGCGGCAACTGGCTGAGGACGACCATGCCGGACGCCTGGTCGAGGCGAACCGGCGGCGTCCGCAGCACCCCGCGGCAGGCGCGCGCGAAGCGCCAGCGATGGATCCTGTCCCTGAGGCGGTAGAACATCGCGCTACGCGGCGGAGGCTGCCGGCGCGCGGCTGCCGGCCAGCGTTTCGCGAAGCTGGAGCGGGGTCATCGCCACGCCGCCCAGCTCGTTCATGAAGAAGGCGAGATAGCGCCGGCACTTGTCGAAGAAGCGCTCGAGGTCGCTTTCCGTGCGCACGTACGGCGTGCCGCCGGGCATCACCGAGGGCGAGTGGAAGCTGAACACGAACACCCGCAGCCCGTCGCGCAGCAGCGCGTGCGTGAGCCGGCGCATCTCGGGCTCAGTATAGTCCTCCGGCGAGAGCCTGATCCGCTCCATGAGCCGCAGCCGCGCGCAGGCGCCCGCGACTCCGCAACGTCTCATCGCCGGCCGGGTGGCCGCACGATAGAGCGGCGTGCCGCCTGCGCGCAGCAGTCCGACGTAGCCGCCGGTGCCGGGCAGCCCGAGCAGCCTGCGCCGCTCCCCGAACCAGTACGGATGGCTGGAGTAGCCCGAATAGTCGGGGCCGCCATCGGAGGAGAAATCGATCGGCACCGCGGGGCTGATGTCGACCTCGTAGCCGAGCTCCTCCAGGATCGAGCCGGTGTGCGCGCCGAAGCCGTAGCGCCCCGCGAGATAGCTGAGCGGGCGCGTGCCGAACGACTCCTCGATGCGCTCGGTGAGCCGCTGCAGCTTCTCGGCTTCCAGCTCGCGCGGCAGGTTGCAGGGATACGAGTTGCGGGTATTGACCTCCTCGACGTAGGGCGGCGACACCCAGGGGTGCAGGTGCGCGCCGATGACCGCGCGCCCGGAGTCTGCGAAGGACTTGAGCGGACCGATGGCGAGATCCTTCGATGCGATCGGATAGTCGATCACGTAGTTCGGCACGATGCCGTGCGCGTCGAAGAGCTCCTGCGCGCGATCGATGCGCCGCATGTGCTCGACGCCCGTCGCGTTGCGGTCGTAGGGCTTGTCCCAGTCGAACTCCTCCTCGGTGTGGATCACCACGGCGAGGATCGGCCGCGTCGCTTTCGGGAGTTCGATGAGCTCGCGCTGCATGGCTGTGGGCATCAGAGATCGAGCGCGACCAGCTCCGAATAGAGGTTGCTCATGTCCGCCGCGGTGAGCGTTTCGCTCTTGAAGACCTTGTGACGATACCCCGATTGCTCGATGGCGAGTCGTGGAATCCGCGGGAGGAGCCGCGATTCGATGCGTGTGTACGACAAGCCGTGACGCACCAGCAGGTGGCTACCGAAGGCCCCTCGATGACGCAGGAACAATTCCGCGTCGCTCAGTGCGAGAATACGAGCGCCGGCGACGCCCTTCCACCGCGTCCGCTTCCAGACGACGTAGCAGGACGCTCCGGGGCGGCCTACCGCGGCGTGCGCGAGCCAGGGCAGATGACGGTGGTCGCGATAGGCGCGCGCGGCGTCGGCGTCGAGCATCTGCTCAAGGCGCGCATGCTCGGTGACGACGCGCACCCCGCCGAGCGCCGCAAACGGCCAGGGCAGGTTGGGCCAGAGCGCCTGGCGCTCGTCCATCGGACGGAACTTGAGGAACTGCAGGGTTCGGGATACGACTTCGGTCGGAGTGAGATCGGTGAAATGAAATCCGGGCTGCCCCGTGAGCGCGATCGCGAGCCGCATGCTCTGCGCGCGGAACTCGTCCAGCACGCACCAGCTCGTGATGTTGCAGAACCTCTCCGGACTGCCCCTGACGCTGCGCTCCGCGTAGATCGCGCCGATCGCGCCGACGATCCTGCCTTCGTGGCGAAGCAGGAAGCCGTTGTTGGGCTTGGCGGGATACCAATGCTGGGTGAAAGCCTTCGCCCATTCCTCCGGGGCGCGCTCCCGGCTCAGATTCTCGGCGAGGAAGCGGCAGAACTCGGGCAGGTCGGCATCCCGGATCGGCGCGATGGTTGGCGGATTCATGGCGTGACGAGGAGCCGCTGTCGCTCGAGCGGCCTAAGTATAATGAACGCCCCTCCGCTTAGGCTGCCGTTCGCCGCCGCGATTCGATCGTGACGCTCGCCGTGACCCTTCCGCCCCGCCTCGACCGCTCGGACGATGCCGCTTCGCCGGTCGCGCCGGGCGTTGCGTTCGATCGCGGCCGCCCGCGGATCGCGCTGGACGCTGAGAGCCTCTACGCCTACGGCCATCTGATCCGGCTGACCGAGCAGCTCATCCTGGAGCAGTTCTCCCGCGGGCTCGTTTCCGGCACGACGCACACCTGCCTCGGCCAGGAGCTCGCGGCGATCTCAGTGGTGCGCGCGCTGGACCACGACGAAGACGCGGTGCTCTCGAACCATCGCAATCACGGGCACTTCCTGACCTACTCGGGCGACTTCCTCGGCCTCGTCGCCGAAGTGATGGGCCGCGAAGCGGGCGTATGCCGCGGACGCGGCGGCAGCCAGCATCTCGCCTGGCGGCATTTCCACAGCAACGGCGTGCAGGCCGGCATGATGGGCATCGCCGCCGGCCTCGCGCTCGCACGCAAGCGACGGGGCGGACGGGCGCTGGTCGCGGCGATGATCGGCGACGGAACGCTCGGCCAGGGGCTCGTCTACGAAGCTATGAACCTCGCGTCGGTATGGGATGCGCCGCTGCTGGTCGTCGTCGAGAACAACGGCATCGCCCAGACCACGTATACGCGCGAGACGATCGGCGGCGGCATCGAGGAACGCGGCGCGGCATTCGGCCTGGCAACCTGGCGCTTCTCCGACGACGACCCGCAGCTCTGCGACAAGGTCGCGGCCGTCGTCGCCGAGCTGCGAGCTTCGCCCCGACCCGGCTTCCTCGTGCTCGACACGCGCCGCATGGGCCCGCACAGCAAGGGTGATGACCTGCGCCCAGGCGAGGAGATGGACGGCATTCGCAGCCGCGATCCGCTGCCCGCGCTCCGACGCCGCCTGGGCCAGGGCACACTCGAGCGCATCGAGGCGCGCAACGCCGCGTTCATGGCCGAGGTTCGCGCGCGCGCGGAAGCCTCGCCGGAAGCGCGCTACGCTCGCGTGCCTGCGCAGATCTTCGACAATGTCGCGCGCAGCGACGCCGCGGCGAGCTACCCGGAGCCTTCCCGCGGCGCGACGGTGCGCCAGTGCCTCAACGCGGCCCTGCGCCACCTGCTGCGCACCGTGCCGGAGGCGATGCTCCTGGGCGAGGACCTCCACGACCCCTATGGCGGGGCGTTCAAGGTGACGCAGGGGTTGTCGACGGAGTTTCCCGGGCGCGTGCTTTCCACGCCGATCAGCGAGGCGGGCATCGCGGGGGCATCGATCGGTCTCGCGCTCGCGGGCCTGAAACCCGTGACGGAAGTGATGTTCGCGGATTTCCTCACTCTGTGCATGGATCAGCTCTACAACCACGCCGTGAAGTTTCCGGGCATGTTCCGCGACATGGCGGTCCCGCTCGTGATCCGCAGCCCGAGCGGCGGGCGCCGGGGCTACGGCGCCACGCACAGCCAGAGCCCCGAGCATCTCTTCGCGTCGGTTCCCGGCTTGACCGTCGTCTACGGCAGCCATCGTCACGACGTGGGCCGCCTGCTGATCGACGCCACGCTGCGCTGGCCGTTCCCGGTGCTGTTCCTCGAGCACAAGCTGCTCTACGCCGAGAAGCAGGATCCGGCCGGCTACGTCGAGCTCGCTGCGGCGCCTGCCGACGCCGCCGCGCATCTCTTTCCGACGCTGCGCCGCGGCGCGGACGATCCCGATGTCACTCTGCTGACCTACGGCGGCATGCTCCCCGTCGTCGAAGCGGCGGCGAAACGGCTCGCCGACGAAGAGGAGCTCGCGGTCGAAATCGTCGTCCCCGCCCTGCTCGCGCCGCTGCCGCGGGACACGTTGATCGGGCAGCTATCGGGACGCAAGCGCATCGTGATCGTCGAAGAGTCCCACCATCACTACGGCGTCTCGGCCGAGATCGCCGCCAGCCTGCTCGAAAGCGGGTACCGCGGCCGCCTGCTGCGCATCGGCGCGCCCCCGCTGCCGATCGCCTCCGCGCGGAGCCTCGAGCGCGACATCTTGCCGGACGAGGCGCGCGTGGTCGAGCAGGTCCTGCGCGTCGTCTGAACGCGCGATGGCGAGCCCGCTGCACGTTCCGCGCGTCAACAACAACGACGACAGCGTCCGCATCGTCGCCGTCGGCGTGAAGGAGGGCGAGTTCGTCAGGCGCGGCCAGATCGTCGGCGCGGTGGAGACCGACAAAGCGGTACTGGACGTGCCCTCGGAGCGCGACGGCTACGTGCTCAAGATCCTGCACCGGACCGGGGAAACCGCGAACGTCGGCTCGGTGCTGCTCTGGCTCGGCGACGCCGCCACCGAGCGCGCGCCGGAAGAAGCGGCGGCGCCGCGGAGCGACGGCCCGGCGACCGACGCGAAGCGCCCCACCGCCAAGGCGCAGGCGATGCTGCGCGAGCTCGGCCTCGACGCGAGCGCGATTGCCTCGAGCGGCGAGCGCCTCACGGTCTCGGACATCGAGGCCTGGCTCGCGCGAGCGCGCTCGCCCGCCCCCGCAGCGCCTCCCGCCCCTGCGACCGAGCCGCCGCCCGACGTTCCGGGCGAGGCGCAGGCGCTCTCGCCGGAGGAGCGCGCGATGCTCGTCACGGTGGGCTGGCATCGCGATCGGGCCGTGCCCGCCTACCTGGAGATCGAATACGACCCGAAACCCTGGACCGAGCACGCGGCGCGCTATGCGGCCCAGAACAAGCTGCTCTTCTCGCCGCTCCTCCCGCTCATGGCCTTCCGGCTGGTCGAGATCGCCAAGGCGAATCCGCGCATCAATGCCACGATCGCCGGCGAGCGGCGTTATCAGTACGGGCCGATCAACCTGGGATTCACCGTGCAGGCGGGAACGACGCTCTACCTCGCCGTGGTGCGCGATGCCCACGCGATGGACACCGCGCGCTTCGTCGACGCGCTGGGCGAAGTGCAGCGGCACGCGGTCGCCCGCAAGCTGGGCCCGAGCGAGGCGGTGGGCGCGACCTTGTCGTTCTCGAGCATGGCGCGCTGGGAGGTCGCCCGCCACACGCCGGTCATTCCTCCGAACACCGGCCTGATCGTCGCCCACGCCTCGCCGCGCGCGAGCGGGCTCGCCGTCCTCGGCGCAAGCTACGATCATCGCCTGTTGACGGGCTTCGATGCCGTCAGCGTGCTGCGCGCCCTCGCGCAGCCGGCCTCCTGAAGCGGGCGTCGCGAGACGTGCAGCTCGATCCGGCTGCGGTGAAGCGTGCGATCCGTGCCAAGGTCATCGACCTGGCGAAGGCGTCGAGTATCGACGCGACGGCGATCGACGACGCGGACCTGATCCCAGCCACCGGCTATCTCGATTCGACGGCGATCCTCGAGCTCGTGGTGTGGTTCGAGGGCACCTACGAGCTGCCGCTCAAGCAGGAAGAGATCAATATCGACAACCTCGGCTCGATCGACGCGATGGCCGCGTTTCTGCTCTCGCGCAAGAGCTCGGGGCGCTGAGCATGTCCGTCGTCGCGATCGCGATCGCCTGGCTGCTCGCGAGCACCGCGATTCTCGCGCTGACCTACCGCCGCACGTTCCTCGCGGCTTGGCGCGAACCGGTTCTGAGCGCGCCGGTGCTCATCGTGGAGAGCGACGACTGGGGCTACGGACCGCCGGGCCAGGCGCGTGAGCTAGATCGCATCGCCGACGTGCTCGCGGACTTCCGCGACGCCGCGGGACGCCATCCCGTCGCGACGCTCGGCGTCGTGCTGGCCGGACCCGACACGCTGCGCATGCGCGAGGAAGGCTGCCGGAGCTACCGGCGGCTCACGCTCGGAGACGGTCCGCTGGCGCCGGTGCGCGAGGCGATGCTGCGTGGCGCGGCGCGCGGCGTGTTCGCCCTCCAGCTCCACGCGATGGAGCATTTCTGGCCGGCGAGCCTGCTGCGCAGCGCGAAGGACGACGTGGCGGTCCGGGAATGGCTCACTCAGCCCGCGCTCGCCTCCACCGAAGACCTCCCTTCACCGCTGCAAAGCCGCTGGGTGGACGCGAGCGTCCTGCCCTCGCGTCCGCTGCCCGAAGACGAGGCCGTGGCCGCCGCGACCGACGAGACCCGCGCGTTCGCGTCGCTTCTCGGCTCGGCAGCCGAAGTGGTCGTGCCGACGACGTTCGTCTGGAACGACGCCGTCGAGGGCGCCTGGCTGCGCGCCGGCGTCAAGGTCGTCGTCACCCCCGGGGTTCGCAACGAGGCCCGCGATACCGGGGGCCGCATCGTCGCGGGGGAGCGGACGTACTTCAATGCGCAGCGCGGCCCGAACGGCGGCATCTACGTCGTGCGCGACGCCTATTTCGAGCCCTCGCTGGGTCAGGACCACGGGCACGCGCTGGCGGCGTTGAGCGCGAGGACTCTCGGAGGCCGTCCGACGCTGCTCGAGATGCACCGCATGAACTTCATGGGCGACCCGGCGGCCACGCAGCACGCGCTCGACGAGCTCTCGAAGCTCATGAAGGCCGCGCTCGCCGCCTTTCCGTCGCTGCGATTCATGAGCACCGTGGAGCTCGCGCGCGAGTACGGCGGACGCTCGGCGCTCGTGGAGAAGCGCGCCGGCACCCGCCTGCACTACCTGATTCGCCGCGTCGCGGAGGTCTCCCGCCTGCGCAAGCTCGCCTGGCTGACCGGCGCGGCGCTTCCGGCCTGGCTCGCGTATGTCGCGACCCGTCCGGCCGCCCGGCGGCTCGCGGAGTCGGCGGCATGACTCGCCGGGCGCCCGCGTCGATGACGGGTCGCGTGCCGCGCCGCGGCCGTTGCGATCGCCGCGTCGCATGAGCGGCATCTGCGGCTTCATCGGCGCGGCTGCGTCCGACGGCGCGGCCCGCGCCCTATTGGACGGCATGCGCGCGCCGCTGCGCGACCGCGCGCCGGGCGAGGCTTCGGCGATCGTTCGCGGGCGCTGCGCGCTCGCGGCAGAGCCCGGCATTCGCCGCGCCATCGCGGAGGACTGCGACGGGCTGCTCTGCGCCGTCGAGGGTCGGCTTCGCTGGCGCAGCGCCGCGCTCGCCTCGCTCGCGACCGAGCGCGGGCCGGCGGCCGCGCTCGCTCAGTCGTATCGCGACCGGGGCGCACGCTGCCTCGAGGACATGGCCGGTCCCTTCGCGATCGCGGTTCTCGACAGCGCGAGCGCGAGCGGGCTGATTGCGATCGATCGTCCCGGCACGCGCACGCTTTGCTACGCGAGGCCCGCCGGCGCGTTCGTCTTCGCGTCGAACCTGACCAGCGTCGTGGCGCACCCCGCCGTGGGGCAAGCACTGAGCCGCCAGGCGATCTTCGACTATCTCTACTGTCACGTGATACCAAGCCCGGGCACGATCTACGACGCGGTTCGCAAGCTGCAGCCCGGCGAGTGCGTCACGTTCCGGGACGGGATCGTCGAAGAGTCCTTCTATTGGCGCCTGCACTATGGCGACGAAGGCTCGCCCGTTTCCGAGGCCCTCGAAGAGCGCTTGCGCTCCTCGATCGAGACCGCGGTCGCGCGCAGCCTGGATGGTGCGGCGAACGTCGGCAGCTTCCTCTCCGGCGGCACGGACAGCTCAACCGTGGCGGCGATGCTCACGAAGCTCGCCGGGCCGCCGGCGCGCACCTATTCGCTCGGCTTCGCCTGGGAGGGCTTCGACGAGATGAAGTACGCGCGGATCACGGCGCGCCACCTGGGCGCCCAGGCCCGCGAGTACTACGTCAAGCCGGATGACATCGTCGAGGCGATCCCGGTCATCACGCGCGCCTACGACGAGCCCTTCGGCAACGATTCGGCCGCGCCGACGTACGTCTGCGCGCGGCTTGCTCGCGAGGACGGCATCGACGTGCTCCTCGCCGGCGACGGCGGCGACGAGATCTTCGGCGGCAACAGCCGCTACGCCAAGCAGAAGCTCTTCGAGGCCTACGGCGCGATCCCGGGCTTCGTGCGCCGCGGCCTGGTCGAGCCGCTGGCGTTCGGCCTGCCCGGGCGCGATTGGATCACTCCCTTGCGCAAGCTGGGGAGCTATATCCGGCAGGCGTCGGTTCCACTGCCCGACCGCCTGGAGACCTACAACTTCCTCAAACGCGCCCCGCTGTCCGAGATCTTCGTGCCGGATTTTCTCGCCGCAGTCGATACCGAGGCACCGATCGAGATGTTGCGCGAGGTCTACGCCCGCACCGCCTCGTCCTCCGCGCTCGACCGGATGATGCACCTCGATCTCAAGATCACGCTCGCCGACAACGACCTGCGCAAGGTGTCGCGCATGTGCGACGTCGCCGGCATCGAGGTCCGCTACCCGATGCTCGACGACGAGCTGGTGGAGCTCTCGGCCGAGATCCCGGCTTCGCTGAAGGTTAAAGGGACAAAGCTGCGCTACTTCTTCAAGCGCGCGATGAAGGACGTGCTCGCACCGGAGACCCTCGCGAAGACCAAGCACGGTTTCGGCATGCCCTTCGGCCCCTGGCTCAAGAGCCATCGCCCGCTCGCCGAGCTCGTCGACGGGAGCCTCGACGCCTTCGCAAGGCGCGGCATCCTCCAGCCGGCCTACATCGACGCTGTCCGCCGCTCGCACCAGGCCGATCACGCGACCTACTTCGGGATCATGATCTGGGTGATCGCCATGCTCGAATGCTGGCTCGCCGAGCGCGGGCTCTGACGCCCCGGGCCAGAGCATGCTCTTCAACTCGGTCGAATTCGTCTTCGGATTCTTTCCGGTCACGGTGCTGGTGTTCTTCATCGTCGCGCGTCGCAGCCACGCGGCGGCCGCGGCGTGGCTCGCGCTCGCTTCGCTGTTCTTCTACGGCTGGTGGAACTGGACCTACGTCCCGCTCCTGGTCGCCTCGGCGGCGTTCAACTACGGCTGCGGCGTGCAGCTCGCGCGGCTGGTGCGCGCGCAGCGCAGCCGGGCCGCGGGAGCGCTGTTCGCCGCGGCTATCGCCGCGGACCTGCTGCTCCTCGGCTACTTCAAATACGCGAATTTCTTCCTCGATGCCTGGGCCACCGTCGCCGGAAGACCCGCCGCGGCGGTCCAGATCGTTCTCCCGCTCGGGATCTCGTTCTTCACCTTCACTCAGATCGCGTTCCTCGCCGACGTCCGGCGCGGCTATGCCCGCGAGTACAACCCGGTCCACTACGGCCTGTTCGTCACCTACTTCCCGCACCTGATCGCCGGCCCGATCCTGCACCACAAGGAGATGATGCCGCAGTTCCAGGAAAGCCGGACCTATCGCGTCAACGTCGAGGATTTCGCCGTCGGGCTGACGATCTTCTTCATCGGGCTGTTCAAGAAGACGGTCATCGCCGACGGCGTCGGTCCCTATGCGGCGGCGCTGTTCGTGCACGGCGAACGGCCCGATCTCTTCGCCGCCTGGGGCGGCGCCCTTGCATACACCTTCCAGCTCTACTTCGACTTCTCCGGCTACTCCGACATGGCGATCGGGCTCTCGCGCGTGTTCGGGGTGAAGCTGCCGCTCAACTTCGACTCTCCCTACAAGGCGGTCGACATCGTCGATTTCTGGCGCCGCTGGCACATGACGCTGTCGCGATTTCTGCGCGACTATCTATACATACCGCTCGGCGGCAATCGCAAGGGTCCCGTCCGCCGCTACGTGAACCTCTTCGTGACGATGCTGCTCGGCGGTCTGTGGCACGGCGCCGGCTGGACCTTCGTGCTCTGGGGCGGGCTGCACGGGCTTTACCTGATCGTCAACCACGCTTGGAGCGGTCTTCGCCAGCGGCTCGGCGCCGATCCCGACAGGTCGACGCGGCTCGGCCGGTTCACCGCGCGATCGGTGACGTTCGTCGCGGTCATCGTCGCATGGGTGTTCTTCCGGGCGACGAGCCTGGAGGACGCCTTATCCATCCTGCGCGGCATGGCGGGCCTCAACGGCGCGTCGCTGCCCGCCTCGCTCGCCCCGTACCTGGGGCCGGCCCGCGGCCTGCTGGAGCGATCCGGCCTGGGCTTCCATCTCGGGGGAGGCTCGCACTTCGTCTACCAGTACCTGTGGATCGCCGCGCTGCTGCCGGTCGTGATGCTCGCGCCGAACACCCAGGAGATCCTCGGACGGTTCCAGCCCGCGCTCAACTTCGCGCGCGGCGCCGCTCCGCGCCTGTCGTGGCGGCCGACGGCGCGATGGGCCGCGGTCGCGGCGCTCCTCACCGTCTGCGGCCTGCTGTCGCTCACCCGCGTGAGCGAATTCCTCTACTACCAGTTCTGAAGATGATCGTCGCGGTCGAATATCTCTGGATCTGGTTCTGGTGGACCGTCGTGCTGCTCGGCAGCGTCTCGACCGTGAACGTGCTCGTTGATCCCTACGGTCTGTTCCGGGTCGTGGACCTGCCGGGCATCAATCGGCTGAAGTCGCAGGCGAGCGAGCGCGGCACGCTGTTCAAGCAAAGCGCCGTCGCCAGGCTGCAGCCGCGCGCCCTGGTGCTCGGCAATTCGCGCGCGGAGATCGGCTTCGACCCCGAGAGCCCCGTCTGGCCGCCCTCGGCCCGGCCCGCTTTCAACCTCGCGCTGCCGGGCGCGGGGATCGGCGCGGTGGCGGACGAGTTCGCCCGCGCGCTCGGCGTCACGGACCCGAAGCTCGTCGTGGTGGGACTCGACTTCGTCGATTTCCGCGTCGATCCGTCGGCGAGCGACCGCTTCGTGCTGCGGGCATCGGGCGCCGATCCCTGGCGCGACTGGCGCGACCGCTCCTCGGCGCTTCTCACCATGACCGCGTTCGCCGACTCCCTCGCGACGGTACGCGCGCAGCACGAGGCGTATCCGACGGCGCTGACCGACGCCGGCTTCAACCCCAAGCAGGACTACGTGGGCATTGCCCGGCGCGAAGGCTACTCGGCGCTGTTCCGCCAGCGCGACCGGGAAAACGCGTTCAACTACCGGCGCGGCCCGAAGAGCGTCCTCCAGGCAAGCGACCGGTCCTCGCCCGCCTTCGACGCCGTCGACAGCATCGTCCGCCTCGCCCGCGAGCGAGGCATCGCGCTGCGCTTCGTGATCTATCCCTACCACGCCCACACGCTGGTGCTCTTCGATCTCACCGGCTTGTGGCCGGCCTACGAAAGCTGGAAGCGCGAGCTCGCGCAGCGAATCGATGCCGCGCGCGGCGGGATGGACGTCGAGCTGTGGGACTTCACCGGCTTCTCGCCGTACGCGGACGAAGCCGTGCCAACGCCGGGAGACACGCACACCGAGCTCAAGTGGTACTGGGAGGCGGGCCACTTCAAGAAAGGGCTCGGGGACGTCCTGCTCGCCACCCTC
This sequence comes from Casimicrobiaceae bacterium, assembly GCA_035501595.1. Classification (GTDB taxonomy): domain Bacteria; phylum Pseudomonadota; class Gammaproteobacteria; order Burkholderiales; family Casimicrobiaceae; genus PALSA-1003. The sequence continues at coordinate 41,885 of DATJVX010000021.1, forward strand.
TTCGACGGCGAGCGAGGAAACGCCGCCTGGGGCTGCCGCGTGACCACCGGCGACATCGAGGCGCAGCTTGCGGCGCAGAAGGCGGCTCGCGACCGCTACGAGGCGAGCCACCCCGCCGACATGGCCGATCTCAAGGCCGCGGTTGCCGCGGGAAGCCGGCTCTGACCTGGCTCGAGGCGGCTTCCACTCGCCCCGGCGCTTCGGCCTGTCGCCTTCAGGGCGCGCGCGAGAGCAGCCGGTCGTACACCTTCTCGAGATCGCGAACCGGGCGGGAGGTGAAGCGCTCCTCGACGATCTGGCGCGCCCGCTCCCCCATCCGCTTGCGCAGCGCGGGGTCCTCGGCGAGAAGCGTCGTGTAGCGGATCAGGCCATCGACGTCCTCGGGCTCGACGAGGAAGCCGTTCTCTCCGTGCTCGATGACTTCGGGGACGCCGCCGCCGCGCGTCGCGACGATGGGCTTGCGCGACGCGCCCGCCTCGATCGTGATGAGCCCGAAGGGCTCTCCGCCCCGCGACGGCATCACGACGATGTCCGAGGCGCGGTATACGTTCTCGACGTCTCGCCGGTAGCCGATGAAGCGGATGCGGCTGTCGTCTCCGATTTCCTCGCGCAGCCGCTGCTCCGTGTAGGCGCCCGGAAACCGCCTCGGATCTCGGCATTCGCCCACGATGAGGAATCGCGCCCCGGGGGCCGGCATTCCGTGAGCCATGCGCAGGAACAGATCGACGCCCTTGATGCTGCGGATCTGGCCGATGAAGCTGACCACGACGTCGCTCGGCGACAGGCCGAGCTCGGCGCGGATGTCGCGGGCCGCGTCGAAGCGCGCGACTGGCACCGAATTGTGCACGACCGCCTTGGCGGCGGACTTCGGTTCCGAGACTTCCGCCGTGTAGGCGGAGACCGCGACGATGACGTCCGAATACCGGATGAACGGCCCCGCCTTGTCGACGACCACGTGATAGTGGGTCACGACGGGTATGCGCAGCAGTCGCGCGGCGACGATCTCCGCAGGACGCCAGTAGTTCGCGCCGTTGATGTGGAGCAGATCGACGCGGTGCCGACGAAAGGCTCTGATCGACCTCGCGACCGCCCGGGCATAGCCCAGCACGCCGCGAGGCTCGTGCGCCTGCCCCCAGATCAGGTAGGGCACCTTGAGCTCGTCCAGCACGGGGAGGCCGGGCCCCTTGGACGGAAGCAGCAGAAGAGGGTCGAAGCGCGTGCGGTCCAGCTCACGAAGATTGGAGAAGAGCACGCGGCTCGCTCCGCCCCAGTCGCCGGCGCTTTCCGTCAGGTAGCAGATGACTCGGCGACGAGGCGCGCCCATTCCGAATGAACCCTGCTGGAGAGCGATCGGGGTCAGCCCGGCGTCACGGCGCCGGGGCGCACGACCCCGGTTGCGGCCGGTGTCTGAACCGCCTGAGCGGTGCTCGGTGCGCTCCGGGCGACGCAGATGGTCTTGCACAGCACCACCAGCGCGATGAGCGTGTAGTAGTAGTCGAAGAAGGCGAGGCCGAGAAACGCACCGGCGCTGGCATAGCCGATCAGGCTCACCTGTATCATCGCCGCGAGATCGCCTATCCACCGCTTGTCGCGGTCTCGGCGCGTGCGCCGGATCACCCAGGAGGCGGTGAGCCAGACCATCAGCCCCAGCAGCAGAAAAATCCCCAGGCCGACGAATCCGTGCTCGCCGAGCACTTCGAAGTAGATGCTGTGCGCGTCGTGCACGTCGCCCGGATTCGGAGAGTAAAGGGCGAAGGTGTAGTCGTGGAAGCAGTCGAAGCCGCCCCCGAGGGGACGGTGCAGCGCGAGGTTGTAGGCCATCGTCCAGGCGTTGATCCGGCCCATCGCGGAGGCATCGGACTGATAGTCCCGGATGGTGTTCATGCGGTCGTACCATTCCTGGGGCATGACCGTCAGCACGAGGGCGACGGCGAGCGCCCCCAGGACGGCGGTAAAGAGCTTGTTCCGGCTCTTGAGCCACAGGAAGGCGGCCATCGCAACCAACCCGAGCAGCGCTCCGCGGGACTGCGTGCCGACCGCCGCGATCGCGCACAGCACCATGGCCGCGGTCAGGCCGGCCCGCGCCCAGAGATTGCCCGCCGTGAGCTGCAGATACCGAAGGAGCGGGACGGTCATGATGAGCGCAAGCCCCATCTCGTTGTCGCCGCCGATGAAACTGCCCTCGGGGCCCCGCACGTGGTAGACGCCGCCGTGGGCGATGGTGAAGATCCCGCCCTTGATGCCGTAGAAGCCGATCGAGAGCGCGATGACCCACACCAACAGATTGATCCGCTCCTTGCTCTGCATCACCATGATCGTGACGTAGACCATGAGCAGGATCTTCCAGAACTGATTGAAGTGCGGCCAGGCCAGGTCGTCGTAGAGCGCGTTGATCGTGGTCGCCATCACCCAGAGGAGGAAGACGAGCAGCAGCACGGTTTCCCGCGTCCACGGAATCTTCTTCGGTTCCCGCGACATGAGGAGCCCCACCAGCGTGACCAGCGCGACGATCATCGCGAAGGGCATGTCGTAGGCGAACGACCACGTCAGCCGATGCGGGTTCATGAAGCCGATCCACGTCCACATCAGGACGCCCAGGTAGGGCCGGAAGAGGATGAACGGGAGCGTCGCGAAGATGAACGCGGTCAGCGCGATGTCTCTCATGACGCCTGCCCTTCCGTCGCGCCCGCGCGGGCGGGCTCCGCCGCCGCTGTGCCCGCGTACCAGCGCAGCCGCGGGGGAAGCGAGACGCCGCGCAGCAATCCCTCGCGCATCCGGCCGGCCAGGCGCCGCTCCTCACGCCAGCCGCGATCCTTCACCTGGTAGAGCCGGCCTTTCTCGGGCTGGCGCTGCCCGAGGCTCTCGCCCCGCTCCAGCCGGTCGAGGAGCTCCACGTACGCCTCGGCGCCATCGCGCACCGCGCGCCAGAAGAGCGTCAGCTCGTCGTCGCCCTCGGTCACCTCGGGGCTGACGTGAGCGACGAGCGCCCCGGTATCGATGCCCGCGTCGATGCGGTGCAGCGTGCAGCCGACCTCGCCGGGCTCGCCGTTGTAGAGCGCCCAGAACGTGCAGTCGGCGCCGCGATAGCGCGGCGAAAGGCCCCCGTGCAGGTTGAAGATGCCGAGACGGCCGCGCGTGAGCAGCGCGCCGCGGATCAGCGACGTGCCGAAGACCGCGATCACGTCGGGACGCAGGCGGTTTGCCAGCGTCACCACATCCGCATGATCGATCTGCGGGACTTCCGTGACCAGGTCCGGCCGGGTCAGCCGCGGCGGGCGATCTCCGAAGAAGAAGCGCGCTTCCGCATTGCCGCGGTAGCGCCGGCGGTCGCGCAGCCAGCGCCACGCCTTGCGCGAGAGCCGCGCCGGGTCGAGCAGCAGCCGGCGGAGCTTCCCGGCGCTCCAGCCGCTGCCGGTCTCCTGCACGATGGCAACTGCACGCGCGCCGTCGCACAGCCGGTTGGCCACGTGGAGATGACGCGGCGAGCGCCCGCAGAGAATCATCACCGTGAGGCTAGACATGCGCCACCGTCTCGTGGCGCAGCGTCGCGGGAACCGGCGGCACGGGCATGCCGCTGCGCTCCATCATCAGCGCGTCGGCGAAGAACTTCGTCGCCCAATTGGGGAATTCGAAGCGAGAATAATCGCCCCACAGCGGTGCGGAGCCCGCGATCGCGCCGCGCGCGGCCGCGTCGCGATCGGCCAGGCGCTGCCTGCGCTTCACGAACCGCAGCGCGAGCCGCGCGTGCGGCGAGAGCTCGGCGCTGCCGGTGATCTGGGCGCAGCGCATCCAGTTGACGCTCATCTGGGCGACGCCGGTCAGGCAGCAGTACCTCGCCGCAGGTTTCCACTCCGGATCGTAGGTGCCGGCCAGCCAGCCATCCGCTCGCTGCGCCCTGGCCAGCGCCCGCGCCGCCTTGAGCGCGACGCCGAGGTAGGTCTCGCTGTCGAGCAGCGCGCCGGCTTCGAGAAAGCCCCGGATAGCGTAGGCGATGGTGTGGGTGTAAGGCGCCCGGTCAGGAACGAAGGCGTTGTGCGCGAACCAGCCGGATTCGCGCTGCTGGGCGCGCGCCCATTCGAGATTGCGGATCGCGGCTGCCTCGAGGGCACCGTCCCTTGCGACGAGCGCGGTGGCGAGCAGCGCCCAGGTCGCCCTCGTGTTGTAGGTGTGGGGCGTGTCGTGGTGCTCGAACTGCCGCCAGCATCCGTCGGAGTCCTGCACGCGCGCAAGCCAGGCTCCGGCCCTGACCGCCGCCTCGAGACAGTCTGAGCGATGGAGCTGCAGGTATCCCGCCAGCATGCCGTGCATGATCTGGCCGGTATTGAAGACGACGGGCTGGCTCCCCGGCTCCCCGAAGTGGCCGGGGAACGCGCCGTCGGGGCGCTGGATGGAGAGCTCCCAATCGAGGATGCGCCGCGCGCGCTCGGTGAGCTGGGGGCGCTTGAGCGCCTCGGCGGCCGCGAGAAAGGTCTCCACGATGTAACCGCTGGTCTCCGGATAGCTCGGCAGCCAGCCGTCCTCGAAGCTCCATCCCGCGGACACCCCGCCGGCGTCCGCCTGGCGGTCGCGCACGTCCTGGGCGCGGCAGAGCCAGTCGATCGCGCCGCGCAGATGGTCGTCGCTCGGGTGTTCGGGCTCCACGCTCCCGACGAGATCCAGCGCGATCAGCCGGGCGTGACGCGGCCGCCAGGGCGCGTAGCGGAACGGCACGGCGAGCAGTTCGCGAAAATTCATGGCCGGACCTCGGCGCTCTCGTTTTGCGTGCGCGCCGCGACGAGCATGGCCAGCTCCGGCTCGAGCGCCTGCTGCGCGGGCACGTGGCTCACGACGTAGCGATACTTGCCCGAGGCCTCGATCGGGATCGCGTCGACCAGCCGCAGGCGAACCTGCACGTCCGTCCCGAGACGCTGTGCCAGTCCCGACATCACCCGGTCCCGGGCCGCTTCGCTCCAGTGCGCGTTGGGAACCACGACCACCTCGACGTCGCGCAGCGCGTGCTGGATGAAGCGGAACTGAGCCACGCCGTCGACATCGCGCAGCACGTAGATCACCGACAGCGCGTGCATCATCGTCCCGTCGGTGCGTACGACGAAGTCGGTGCTGCGGCCGACCACCTCGGCGAGCACGTGCAGGCCGCGGCCGTCGCCGCAGGGCTCCGGGCTCAGGCGCACCATGTCCCCGGTGCGGTAACGGATGAAGGGCTGCGCCTCCGAGCACAGGCCCGTGGCGACGGCCTCGCCGAGCGTGCCGACCGGCACGGGATGCCCCGCCTCGTCGAGGATCTCCAGGACGATGCTCTCGCTCATTAGCAGCATCTGCCCCCGCGGGGTCTCGTGCGCCGTGAAGCCGATGTCGCGGCTGCCGAATTCGTTGGCGACCGGCACGCCGAACGCCTCTCCGATGAGCTGCCGCTGGTGCGCGTACAGCGGCTCGCCGGTCGCGCATACCACGCGCAGCTCGGGAAGCTGCAGGCGCCGTCCCCGCGCGAGGGCCCGCGCCGCAAGGAGCGCGACGCTGCTGGCGTAGCCGTAGATGCAGCGCGGCCGGAACGCCTGGATCGCGTCGAGATAGCGATCCATCGCCTCCGCGGACATCGCAAAGGCATTGAGGACCAGCTGATTGAGCAGCCCGTCGCGGATCGTCTTGATGCGATCGGTCTTGGCGAGCTCCGCCGGCGCGCCCCAGAGGTAGACTTCGGGGTCGCCGACCTCGACACCCCACCAGCGGCGTGCGCGCATCCGCCCCGCCGCGTCGGAGGCCTGGCGCGAGCGCCCGAAATAGAAGATGAGCGGCTCGCCGCTCGAGCCGCCCGTGTTGTAGCGAGCCGCGCCGCCGGGCACGGCCATCCAGCGGATGCGCTCGCCATTGACGCGGGCGTCCTCGCGCGTCATGAGCGGCAGGCGCCGCAGATCCTCGAGCGTCGCCGAGCCGATGCGCGAATCGAGCCCCGCGGCGCGGATGCGGTCCGCGTGCCACGGGCTGTGCTGCAGTGCCGCGCCGAGCAGCGCTGCGAGCTTGCGGCCCTGCAGGGCCTCCACCTCGGCTCGTCCCAGCCACTGGCTGCGCCCGAGCTTCTGGAGATAGGCGAAGGTTGGGCGTCGCAGCAGACGTTCCTGCAGCGGATAGACCAGGCGACGGGAGACCCAGGGCGAAGGCACGGCGCTAGGCTCGCGGGAGCGGGTTGGCCGAAGGGTCGGCGGCGCGCATCCCGGCGGTCGGCCCCCGCGCCGCGATCGCAGCGAATTCCTCGTCGAGCGTCGCGACGCGACGCTCCCAGCTCTCTGCCTGCGCGTGAGCGACGATGGCGTCACGGTCCCATGGGCGGGACAGCGCGGCGTCGATCGCCCGCGAGAGCGCCTCGCGGTCCCCGAACGGGACCACGATCCCCAGCCGCGGATCCGAGACGACCTCCGCGTTCCCGCCGACATTCGTGGTCACCACCGGAAGTCCGCAAGCCATCGCCTCCAGAAAGACGTTGGCCCAGCCTTCGTTGCGGGTCGCGAGCACGAACGCGTCGGCGGCGGAGAGCGGCATGTGCAGCCGGTCCTGCGCGACCGCACCGAGGAATGCGACGCAGTCTCCGAGCCCCTTCTCGTCGACCAGGCGCTTCAGCTCGGGGCCGAAGTCGCCTTCCGGCCCCGCGCCGCCGACGATCAGGTACTTCAGGCCCTGAAAGCGCCGCCGCAGCTCGGGCAGGCACTCGATGACTCGATGGAAGCCCTTTCGCTCCACCAGTGCTCCCACCGAGATCAGCACCGGACCGTCGCCGAGCGCGAGCGCCCGCCGAGCCGTCCGCTGCTCGATGCGCCGGAACTTCACCGTGTCGACGCCGTTGCCCACGACGAGGATCTTGTCGGCATCGACGCCCATCTCGACCGCGTGCCGCTTCAGCGACTCCGACACCGCGAAGATCCGCGTCGCCCGCCGCAGCGCTTCGATCATCCGCCGCCGACGGCGCGGATCGCGCGCGAGCGGCACCTCCGTGCCTCGCAGCGTGATGCACACGGGAAGCCGCAGCCACCGGCCGAGGAGCGCCGCCGCGTAGCCCTCCGGGTACGCGAAATGGGCGTCGATGATGTTGGCGCCGAAGCGGCGTTTGAGCGACGCGAGGAGAGGCAGGCAGCTGATCGCCATCGAGAAGCCGTCGAGCCACTTGGCCGCGCCGGGCACAGACAGGAAGCGCGGCCGGCGGATCTCGATCCCCTGCTGCGTCTCCTTGGGCGGCGCAGGCGGCCGGAAGTGCGGTCGCCACGCGCGCAACAGGCCCTGCAGCGGGAACCACGGCGCAGGCGCGACGACCGTCAGCGGTATCGCCTTGGCGACCCGGAACATCCGCTCGCGGATGAACGATCCGACCGCGGGCTGCGCCGCATGAGGAAAGAGCGACGAAAGCACGACGATGCGCGGCTCAGGCGGCGCCATAGGCTGCGTCCCGCTGGCCCGTGAGCCGGTAGTAGGGTTGGCGATAGCGCC
>DATJVX010000022.1:0-184453 GCA_035501595.1 Casimicrobiaceae bacterium
GCGCTTCGTCCCTGCGCCGTTGACCGCACCTCCGCGCCTTGCGATAGTCGGCACACATCAAGATGCACGCATCGGAGGTGCTGACCATGACTTGGGCGATGCTGCGGAATACAGTCGCTGCGATTGCCTTGGGGCTGTTGCTTCCTATGACGGCCTCGGCGGTAGGCATCCAAGGCTTGACGGTCCCTGCCGACGGTTCATCGCCAGCGCTTTCCGGAGCCGTTTGGTATCCCTGCGCGATGGCTCCGACGGAGCTGCAGGTTGGGCCATTCACCCTCTCCGCATCCAAGGACTGTCCGGTGATGGGCGCGAAGTTACCGTTGATCGTCATGTCCCACGGTCGAACCGGCAGTTTCCTGGGTCATCGGGATACCGCTCAAGCGCTGGCGGATGCCGGATTTGTCGTGGCGGCGATCGCGCATCCCGGCGACAACGCGCAGGACAGCAGCCGATCGGACGACCTGTCGGTGTTCCTCGAGCGGCCCGCCGACATCAAGCGCCTCGTCGACTACATGCTCGGCTCGTGGCGCTACGCCTCCGCCCTCGATCCGGATCGCATCGGCTTCTTCGGTTTCTCGCGAGGCGGCTATACGGGGCTCGTTTTGGTCGGCGCGAACCCGCGATTCGACCCGAGCCTCGGAATGTGCACGGGTCGCAGCAGCACCATCTGCGAGGAGGTTCGTCAAGGGAGGCTCGGACCGCTGATGCATGACCGTCGCATCAAGGCGGCGGTCATTGCCGATCCCCTGAGCATCTTCTTCTCGAAGAGCTCCTTCGAAGGGGTCGAGGTTCCGATCCAGCTTTGGCGTTCCGAGCACGGCGGCGACGGCGTCACGCCCGAGAGCGTCGCCGCGGTCGCCGGCGAATTGCCCGTGAAGCCGGACTTCCATACCGTCTCAAAGGCTCAGCACTTTTCTTTTCTGCCTCCATGTCCCGCCGAGCTGGCTCAAACGGCTCGTGAGCTCTGCACCGATGCGCCCGACTTCGACCGCGCGGCGTTCCACAAGGAATTCAATGCCCAGGTCGTGGATTTCTTCCGCCGGGCGCTGCGCTGACGCGGCTATGCGCGCGGTTCCAATTCGGGCTGAAAGGTCACTTCCACCGTGATCGAAGGCACGCGCAACGATGCGTTCGCGGTTGCGATGCTCCCTGGCCATCCAGTGCCGGAAGCATGACAGTTCAACGCTACCGTGACGAAGTAGTAATAAGCGGAACTTACCTGCAGCCTAAGCTCCGCTGAGCTCGGCATCGATCCGAAGTCGAAATCGATCTCCGGTTCCCCGGAGTTCTCCAATATCCAGAACATGAACGGGTCGAATTGCAGGAGGGTGAAGTCGCTGTCGTACTGGTGCACCAGAACCGAGGCCTGGCCCGTCGATGCGCCAGCCTTGCCCAGCGTGCTCACGTTCACGACCCATGAGAACACGCCCTGCAAATCGACCCGGATGTCCGCAATCGCCGGCCCGAACATGGGGCGGAAATAGATGCCTACCTGGCAGTCGGCCTCGCCGTCGCTGGGGCTCTTGAAGTCCGTCTCGACGCTGCAATTCAATTCTCCCTGGTTGGGATCCAGAGTGGCGGAGCACGTGGGGTTTCCGAGCTGCGTGAAAGTAAAGGCGTTGACCTCGGCGGTGTACGGCGGAGTGAATCCCAGCGTGTACGAGGCATCCAGGATTCCTCCCGGCATTTTCTGATACGCAGGCAACACCAGTTTTTGCTTCGCCAGGCGATCGCTGATTTCGCGTAGTCCGCTGATAGCCTGTGCAGTCTTGCCGTTGCCGGTCGCGATCGGCTTCCGGATCTGTCCGAGGTACTTTTGAGCTTGCTGCCGGATTGCGGACCGTTCCTTCAGCGCGGCGAGGCGATTCCGCCTCACTTCGGCGAAGAGTCGCCGCGCCACGCTCTCCGACAGCTTTCCGCCCCGCAATGATTCGAGGGTGCTCTGCTGCGACTTGTTGCCCTGGCTCGCTTTGCGCATGATTCTTCCTTCGCCGGTGAGGTCCCCTTCGCGCCCTGCGCCAGTAGCTTATGGTGCGCCGTTGGATTGCGACCGACAACCCGTGAGCCGGCGCGAATGAGTCGGGCGCGAGTGGTGCGCCCGTCAGCTAATCGACAGTTTTCCGCCACACGGTCGTCGGCCACGGCTGTTGCTAGCGCGCAAGCCTTCGACGATGCCGCGCCCGGCGTGCCTGCTGATCAGTCCCAGCGCCTGCGCATTGAGCGGAACTGCAATCGCCCGCCACCGTCGAACTCATTTTTTGGCAAATACGGTTTCGACGATCGGACGCCACCGCGGCTCGCACCTTTGCAAGATGGCGACGTGCCAAGAAGGACGATGCTCGACGCTGACGGGTTGATCGCGCAGCCTCGTAGCGGCCGTGCTCGGTATCTGGTCGCGCAAACCCATATCCGGAGACGCAGGAAAATGAAGCGCAATATTTTGCGTCGAACTGTTCGAGCTCTCTCCTGCATCGTACTTGCGATGACCTACGTGCATTGCGGTGCAGGCCCGGCGCGGGCCGGCGAGTTACCGATACTGAGCGCAGGGATCATGCACTTCGCGCTGAAAGACGTGGGCGACAATTTCACTCGCAGCACTGGCACGAAGCTCGCGATCACATTCGGCAGCGCCGGAGGCGTGAAGAGTAAGTTCGAAAACGGCGAGCCCGCCGATGTCGTACTCCTGCCGAAACCGGATATCGCCGCGCTCGCCAAGGCGGGCAAGATCGCCCCCGATTCCGTGTATGACATCGCACGCACAGCGTTGGCTATTGCGGTGCGCAAAGGCCAGCCGAAGCCGGATATCAGCTCCCTCGCGGCCGTCAAGGAGGCCCTGCTCGCCGCCAAGACGATCGCCTATTACGAAGCGAGCGGCGCGGACGGCGCCCTGGCCAAGCGCGACTTCACCCGGCTCGGCATCGCCCGTGAGGTCGCGGCCAAGGCCAGGCTGTGGAAATCCGTGCAGGAGGTGATTGCCGAGAAGAGCGCCGATCTGCTCGTCGGCTGGCAACCGCCGCTGCTGTCGAAGGCGGCGGACTACGAGTTCGTTGGCCCTTTGCCACCGGAATTGCAGGATCCCGAGCATTCGACCTGGACCGCCGGCGCGGCCACCAAAGCGGCCGACCTCGAGGGGGCCAAGGCCTTCACCCGGTTCCTCGCCTCGTCGGAGAGTCTCGCGGTCTTCACGAGCAAAGGGTTCGCGCGGCCCTGAGCGGACAGATTGGGATCACCTGCCGGGTAGATTTCGCCGGCGCCGACGCGCTCGAGCAACGCGCGCGAGGACGCGCCCAAGCCGCGAGCCGAGCAACTCGTCAGACCCGAGCCTGGTTTCCCTGATCTGCCTTGCGCCAGACAGTCGCCAGCCACGGCTGCTGCTCGCGCGGCAAGCCGGCCGGCCGATAGTAGTGCGCAAGCTCGACGAATCCCGCCTCGGTCACGTGGCGCCGCCAGGTGTCCAGGCGGTGAAACGCACCGAAGCGCCCGCGCTTCCACTCTTCCTCGTCGTTGCCGCGCGGGTTCGAGCTGAACAGCACACCCTCCGGCTTCAGCGCGGCGCGCAATTCCCCCAGCACGCGCGGCAGCTCCTGCGTCGGCACATGGAATAGCGCGGCGTTGGCGAAGATGCCGTCGAAATGGCGGTCAGGCAGGTCGAGCTTCAGAAAATCCTGCTGCCACACCTCGCAACCGGTGGCTTCGCGAGCCATCGCCACGAACGGCGCCGCGCCTTCCAACCCGATGGCGCGGTGCCCGAGCCGTGTGAACGCCGCCAGGTCTCGCCCCGGGCCGCATCCGAAGTCGAGGATCGTGAACGGCGCCGGTCCGACGATGTGTCCGAGCAGCGCGTCGATGTTCTGGCTGACGTCGTGGTCGCGCGTCCCCTCCCGGAAATCCTCCGCACGTTCGCAGTAGTGCGCGAGCGTGCGCTCGGCGAGCTCCGCCAGTTCTCGCGACGTGAACGGCCTGGCCGCTTGCGTCATTCGACGTCTCTGCCACCGATTCTGCCCCGCGCGGCCTTGAGCTGTCCGCGCTTGACCTTGCTGTCGACGCGGCGGCGCTGCGAGCTCCTGGTCGGCCGGCTCGGCTTGCGCGGGCGCGGCACGCTGCTCGCGCCGTCGACGAGCGCCTGCAGGCGCGCGAGCGCGTCCTCGCGATTGCCCTCCTGCGTTCGATATCCCTGCGCCTTGATGATCACGACGCCGTCGGAAGTGATCCGCTGATCCCTTCGGGCGAGAAGCCGCTCCTTGATCGGCTCGGGGAGCGACGATGCGCGGATGTCGAAGCGCAGATGCACGGCGCTCGACACCTTGTTGACGTTCTGTCCCCCCGCGCCTTGGGCGCGGACGGCGGTCCACTCGATCTCGGCGGGCTTGATCGAGGTCACGGGGCGCGTAGCGCACCTGCCAGAAAAGTAAACGTGCGACGCCTCATCTCTCGTAGCCTACATTGCCCCGCCTGCATTCACAACGCGTCGGAGGTAAAGTGATCCTCCGGACAGCGCGCGCGCACGCTCTCTCGCCGGCGCCACCGGAAAAATTGTCTCCAGCCGATCCAGGTGACTCATGCATCTGCGCACGCTGCTTGCGATCTGCGCCGTCCCGTTCTGCACCGCCGCCGTCGCCGGTCTCCAGGAAGGCTACGACGCGCTGAGCCGGAAGGACTACGCCACCGCCATGAAGGAATATCGCCCGCTGGCCGAGCGCGGGAACGCCGAAGCCCAATATCGAGTCGGGCGGATGTACGAGTTCGGCCAAGGGGTTTCGCAGGACAAGGCGCAGGGCATCGCCTGGATCCGCAAGGCGGCGGCGCAGAACCACGCCGACGCGCAACAGGAGCTGGGCTTCGTCTATGCGACCGGTGACGGCGTGAAGCAGGACGATGTGCAGGCGGTGGCATGGTTCCGCAAGGCAGCCGTGCAGGGGGATGCGACGGCGCAGTACAACCTCGGGCTGCTGTACGCCAAGGGCCAGGGCGTCGCGAAGAATTACGCGCAGGCGATCGCCTGGTGGCGCAAGTCGGCGGTCCAGGGAAACGCCGACGCGCAGTTCAAGCTGGGCGTCGTCTACCACACCGGCCAGGGCGTGGAAAAGGATCCCGTCCTGGCGCTCGCGAACGCCACGATCGCCGCGCGCGGCGGCGACAAGGAGAACGTCGAATTCCGGGACGAGATCGCGAAGGAGCTCACGCCCGAGCAGAGGCGCAGCGCCCAGGCGTTGGCGGACGCCTGGAAGGTCGGTCAGCCGGTGCCGGGGAGCGCGGCCGCGCCGGGCTCGGCGTCCGCGGCGGCGGCTGCGAGCACCCCGGTGAAAACGCGATGTTCGGCAACTGGATCGATGGGCGGGCAGAAATTCACGGCGACCCATTGCACCGCTTCGCTGTACGCCGATCAGCACAGCGTCGCGATCTGGTTCAACGAGGAGCCCATCGCTCCGGCCGAGGTGGAGAACTTCCAGATGTCGTCCTACGCGAGCGGCGATCAGGGCGGCAGGCAGCGCACGATGGCGATCATCATGTTCTGCCCGGGCGGGGGGAAGGAGACCGCCGCCGCGTCGGCGGTCAGGTCGATCGACCTCAACACCAGTCACGCCAGGTCGCCGATGGCGGGCGTCCAGCGCGTGGTCAAGGCGCCCAGGGACTTCAGGGTCGAGAAGATGACCGGACAGATCAAGCCCGGCGGCGTGCTCTCGGGCAGGATCGTCGGCAATCTCGACAAGACGGCATTCGCGTTCGACTTCGAATTGAACCTGCCGGACAAGAGCGCCGCGGCGGGGATGGACTGCACGAAGTAGCCTCGATCCCCGACACGGCGCGTTACCGCTCCTACCGGAACCCGCCCGCCGCCGTGATCCGCTCGCCGGTCAGCCACCGCGCATCGTCGGAGGCGAGGAAGACCGCCACGCGCGCGATGTCGTCGGGCTGCCCGAAGCGGCCCAGCGGCGTTCCCGCCACCATCTGCTTCTCGAAGTCGCTGCCGACGATGCCGGAGCGTCGCGTGCCCTCGGTCTCCACGCCGCCTGGAGCGATCGTGTTGACGCGGATGTTGCGCGCGCCGAGTTCCTTGCCGAGCACGCGCGTGATCGTGTCGACCGCGCCCTTGGTGGCCGAATAGACCACCGAGTTGGGCGGCGCGCTGGTGCTCGCCACCGAGCTGATGTTGATCACGCTGCCGCCAGCCGGGCCGAAGTGCTTGAGCGCCTCCTGGATCGTCAGGATCGGTCCCAGCACGTTGGTGTTGAACTCGCGGTGGAACTCGTCCTCGGTGACCGATTCCAGCGGCTGGAAGACGTAGATGCCGGCGTTGTTGACCAGCACGTCGGGTGCGCCGAAGGCTTTCTTGGTCTCCGCGAAGAGCCGCTGCACGTCGGAGGGCTTGGAGACGTCGCCCTGGACCGCGATCGCGCTGCCGCCCTTGGCCGTGATCTCTTTCACGACGCGGTCCGCGCCTTCCCTGCCCGAGGCGTAGTTCACCGCGACCGCGGCGCCCGCCGCGCCCAGCCCCTTCGCGATCGCCGCGCCGATGCCTTTGGACGCGCCGGTCACGATCGCCACCTTGCCTTTGAGCTCGCTCATCTGTGCTCCTGTCCGTTGAACGTCACGATTTGACGCTTAGACAAGTATCGAATCGACGGCCGGACATTTCAAGGGGCCTGGCGCAATATCCTTAGATCCTGGCGAGCCGGTCGAGGTAGGCGCGGAGCACGTCCCGGCGGAGCCCCACGTTCATGAATTTGCCCTGGCGCTCGATCTCCACCAGGCCGGCCGTCTCCAGCTCCTTGATATGGTGGGACAAGGTCGCCGCGCTCACCCTGTGCGCGGCGTGGAGCCTGGCGCAGGGAAGGTGGCCCTCGCAGGCGCCGAGCTGCTCGAGGATCCGGGTGCGGCGCGGCTCGGCGAGCGCCCGCGCGATGCGGGCGAATTGCCGGTCGGTCAGGCGGGCGGTCCTCGGAGAGGCCACGGCCTCAGGGCATGTGAACGGTCATCGAGCCGCATCTTGCCAAACTCGCCGCGCGGCCGCCAGCGCGCGCAACGACAGGATGGAGCTCGCGATGCGGGCCGGCGCGATCCCACGGTATCCGCCCAGGCTTGACAGCTTTCCGCTTCGCGCCTATCGTTGAGTTGAACGATCAATCAACTCCCTGACGATGCCGGCTTCCCCTCCGGACACCCGAGAACGCCTGCTCCACGCGGCGATGCAGCTCTTCTGGGAGAAAGGCTACGGGTCGACCAGCGTCGCCGACATCCTGCAGGCGGCGAAGGTGAACAGCGGAAGCCTCTACCACTTCTTCCCGACCAAGCAGGACCTGCTGCTCGCCGTGCTCGAACTCTATCGCGGCGGCATCGAGCCGATGTTGCTCGCGCCCGCGTGGAAGGGCGTCGAGGACCCGATCGAGAGGGTGTTCGCCCTCCTCGCCCGCTATCGCCAGGGAATCGTGCAGACCGAGTGCAGCTACGCCTGCCCGATCGGCGCGCTGGCGCTCGAGATCCACGAGCCCGATCCCCCGGTCCGGGCCGCGCTCGCCGCCAACTTCGACGCCTGGGTGCGCGCGGTGCGCGATTGCCTCGACGAGGCCGGCGAGCGCTTGCCGGCGAAGCTCGACCGCCGCGAGCTCGCCGAGCTCGTCCTCACCGTGATGGAAGGCGGCGTGATGCAGGCGCGCACCTTCCGCGACGTCGCCCGCTTCGACCGCTCGGTGCGCCAGCTCCGGCTCTATTTCGATCGATTGCAGCGCGAGGCCGCGGCCGAGAAGCCAGGCATCGCGCCACACCAGGGCGCCGCGCACGCGCACCGTGCCAGGCCACCCAAGCCCTCTGAACCCACCCGAAGAAGGAGAACCCGCCATGCATAAGCCCGTCGCCCTGCCCGCCCTCCTCGCGCTGCTCGCGCCCGCCATCGCAGGCGCCGAACCGATCGACGCGCTCAAGCCGATGGCCTTTCTCGGCGGCCACTGCTGGAAAGGCCAGTTCGCCGACGGCAAGCAGACCGACGAGCACTGCTTCCAGTGGCTCTACGACGGCCGGGCGCTGCGCGACACGCACACCGTGCGCGCGCCCGGGCGGCCGGACTACGTCGGCGAGACGACCTACTACTTCGACTCGGTCGCGAAGCGCGTGGACTGGCTCTACATCGAGAACCTGGGCGGCGTGAGCCGCGGGACAATGCAGAGCGAAGGCAATGCGCTGGTCTTCCCGCCCACCGAGTACCTCGGCGACGGCCAGGCGATGACCTATCGCGTTCGCTGGACGCCGGTGGGCCCCGACGCCTACGAAGCCTGGAGCGAGGCGAAGACGCCGGGCGGCTGGGCGACGATGTTCAAGCTCACCCTGGTGCGCACCGACGGGCGCCCGTAGGTCGCGAGCCGACGCCCGCCTCGAGCGTCGGCATCGCGAGCGCCCGGTTCCTCGCTAGCGCTTTTCCTCGCCGTGAGGGTGCCCCTCGGTCTTGGCGTTGTGCTTGTCGTGGTAGATCTGGCGGCTTTCCATGTTCTGCTGATGCTCGACCTGCCGGTGTTCCTGAGGCGTCAGCTTGCCGCCGTTCGCCGCGCGATCGCTGCGCACCTCGCGGTGGATGCCCGCTTCGTTGCGCTCGATGTGCGACTTTTCGCCGTTCGTGAGCTGGCCGGACTTGGTTCCGTTGGCGATCCGGTTCTGCTGGCGAGCCTGGCGCTCGTTCACGCCCATGCCCTCCGGATGCGCCGGAGTGCCGTGATTTTCCGACGCCCAGTTGCCGTGGTCCTGGCTCGCGAAGCGTTGATGCGAGATCTGCTCCTGGGTGCGCTGCACGTGCTGCTCGTTCATCGCGGCGCGCTCCTGGGCGTTCGGCCGCGCGTCGATGCCGCCGACGCCGTTGAAGCTGGTGCGATTGACGACGGTGGTGTTGTTGATCACCGTGCGATCCTCGTACACGCCGTGGAATCCCGGACCCACGCGCATCACCGCCGTGTTGTAGCGGAACACTCCACCCTCCCAGCGTCCGCCGTAGAAGCCGACGCCGGTGTAACCGAAGCCATAGTTGATTCCGCCGTAGTAGCCGACGTGAGGCCCCCAGTAGCCCGCGTGCCAGCGATAGAAGCCGCCCACGACCGCCCAGTAGCCAGGCGTCCACAGGAAGCCGGGTTGCGGCGGCGGAACCCACACGCCCGCCACCCAGTAGTAGCCCGCGGGGCCGTAGGCCCAGTAGCCCGGCGTCCAGAGATAACCTTCGACCGGGCACGGCGGCTGCGCGTACACCGGCAGCACCGGCGGCGCGACCGTGATCGACACGTTCACCTGCGCGGACGAGACGGTCGAAAAACCGAACCACAATGTAACCAACAGCAGAAGGCGAGCCCTCAGGGACATTCGCACTTGTTCCTCCCGGTTCATTGGCGGGCGCAGGATTCGCGCCGATGAGTCCACAACGCCGCGACTCGGGCTTCGGTTTACGCCCGGCCGCCGCGCTTGTAACAACCCGTTTCAAAAAAAGAGCCCCTGGCCGCGCCGACCACGGCGACGATTCGCGCCCATCGCGCACGCCGTGCTACCTGACCCCATCGCCCTGACCGTCCGCTCGCGAGGCGTTCGCAGCCCGCAGCGTCAGCGTGTGGACGGTCGGCCCGGGGAGGAACGCGGTCGGCTCGCCTCTCGCCCACGCCGCGTTGCCGTCGCGATAGTGGGGCGACAGAAAATGACCGCTCTGCCCGCCCGGCATGTGCAGATAGCCGTCCTTCTCGCGGCCGGGTGACACCGCGAAGCGCTCGGAGGCGCCGAACGTCGTCCCCTGCACGCGCGGCATGTTGGAGTCGCCGGGAAGCTGCTCGCTCGGCAGGTCGAGCAGCCAGCCGAGCGCCGGCACCGCGCGGCTCAGCGGGTGCCGGATCTGCACGGTGTTCGCGCGTCCCCAGGTGTAGACCGCGATGCCACCTTCCTTCATCGCGTCGTCCGCGGTCAGGTCCGCGGCGGCAAGGAGGAGCTCGTCCCAGCTCTTGAACTTCGGATCGAGCAGGTGCACCGGCCGCTGCGTGACGAGCGCCCACAGCGGACCTTCGCCGCCGCGTCCGATCGCGGCGGGGTACTCGGGATCGACCTTGCGGATGCGCTCGATGAACGGCGCGAACGCGAGCTCGGCGACGTGCGCGCGGAACTCGCGCACGATGCGGTACGACGCGGAATCCACCGACGCGCGGCCCGTCGACTGCTCGCTCACGACGCGCCTCAGCTCGCGGCGCGTCTCGGCATTGCCCGCGTCCGCGGCGGCGAGCGTGGAGAGCAGCAAATAGCGCCATTGCGCGAGGAAGATCGCGCGGTTGTCGAGCTGCACGCCCAGCATGTTGAGCACCGTCGCCTTGCCGATGCCCTTCAAGTCGTCGTCGATCTGCCGGGCCCGGGCGCCCGGATCGTAGTTGCCGTCGCCCATCATCTGCAGGGCCGCGCCGCCGACGAGACGGTTGTTGGCCGTCACGATGCGACCCTCCGCCGGATTGACGACGCGCGGATAAGCGCCCGGCGCGACCCATCCGTCCCAGCGGCGCTTGCCGTCGGCCCACGAGGTCGGCAGTCGACCGTCGTAGCCCACGCGGCGCGGAATGCGCCCCGCGATCGACCAGCCGATGCGCCCGTCGCGCTGCGCGACCACCATGTTCTGATCCGGGATGCCGACGCGCGCCGCCGCGTCGAGCGCCTGCTCGATCGTCTCGGCGTTCTCGATGCCGAGGAACGTGCCGCCGATGCCGCCCTCGCGGAGCGCCACCCAGGCGAGCGCGCGCTCGCGCCCCTGCGGGTCCTTGTCGACGACCGGTCCCCAGATCGTCTCGCGCACGTCGAGCGGCACGTCGTCGCCGCCCTTGACCTTGATCGTCTCGTGAACGACCTGGATGAGCTGCATGCCCTTCGGCGTGCGATAGCGGTTGGCGTCGCTCGGATCGGTCTCGACGACGACGAGGTCGCTCCAGTCGCCGCCCGCGTTGGTGAAGCCCCAGGCGACGTCGCCGTTGCTGCCGGCCACCAGGTTCGGCGTCCCCGGCAGCGTGACCCCGGTCAGGCGGTGATCGCGCGTGTCGTGCCACGCCATCGACGCGCGATACCAGATGTTGGGCATCGCGAGCCCGAGATGCATGTCGTTGGCGACGATGGCGCCGCCGTCCTCGGTGAAGCGCCCCGCCACCGCCCAGTTGTTGCTGCCGCGCGGGTCGTCTTCGCGCTGTGCGAGCCAGGCGGCGAGCACGTCGCCGTCGACCGACGAGCGCGCCGGCCGATGCTCCGGAGGAGGCGCGGACGACGGTGTGGACGACGGTGCGCTGCGCAGGTCGAGGATGCTCGCCGCGGGGATCGGCGGCCCGCGCAGCATGCCGCCGACGAGCGGGGTTTCCCAGTCGCTCCACGATCCGGTGATGAAATCGGCGGCCGGCTTCGGCAGCGCCTCGTACGCCGCCGCGAACCGCGCCTCGCGGCGCGCCTCCGAATCCTGGAGCGTGAGATACATCGCCGCGACGACCAGCGCTGAATCTTCCGGCTCCCACAGCTGCGGCTCGGCGCGCAGCAGCAGATACTCCGGCGGCCTCGCGCCGAGCGCCTTCAGCCCCGCGTTGACGCCGTCGGCGTACGCCTGCATGAGCGCGCGATCCTCCGGCGAGGCGAGCTCCATCGCGCGCTGCGCGCAGGCCCGGAGCCGCAGGATGCGCGTGCGCTCGTCGAGGGGCAGCGCGGCGGCGCCGACCAGCTCGGCGAGCTCGCCCGCGGCACGCCGCCGCGCGAGGTCCATCTGGAAGAAGCGATCCTGTGCATGCAGGAAGCCGAGGCCCCGCGCCACGTCGGCGCGCGTGCCGGCCGTGATCGTCGGGATGCCCAGCACGTCGCGCTCGATCGCGATCGGCCCCGTCGCACCCGGCATCGCGGCGTCCCCGTCGAGCTGCGCCAGGCTCTCGCGCATCTCGGCGTAGAGCCACACGGCCGCCGCGGCGAGCACGACCACGACGGCGACGATCCCGATGCCGAGAGTGCGGAAGAATCTGCGAGACACTCGATGAGCCCGCGTGTGAAGAAACGGCCGAACCCGCGCGATTCTAGTATATTGGCGGCGAGAGCCCGGCCGCGCGTCTTCCGAATGCGGCGAAAAAACAAGGGCTGCCCGTCCCCGATCGCTTCCCCTCCACCGACCGCCCATGACCTCGCTCATCTTCAAGTCCGCCCGCGTCTTCGACGGCTCCAGCGCCGACTGCGCCGAAGGCATGTACGTCCTCGTCGCCGACGGGCTCGTCCAGGAGATCTCGCGCAAGCGCCCCGCCGCGCGCGATGCGCGCGTCATCGACCTCCGGGGACGCACGCTGATGCCGGGGCTCATCGACGCGCACATGCACGCCTACTGCAGCGACGTGTCGATGCACAGGATCGAGGCGCTGGGCGAGCCGTACCGCACCGCGCACGCGGTGCGCATGCTGGGGCACTCCCTCGATTGCGGTTTCACCACCGTGCGCGACGTCGGCGGCGGCGACTACTCGCTCGCCAAGGCGATAGCCGACGGGCTGGTGCGCGCGCCGCGCTTCTTCTACGCCGGCAAGGCGCTGTCGATGACCGGCGGCCACGGCGACCTGCGCCCACTCGAGCACAAGACCGATCACCACGAGCTCTGCGCCTGCGGCGCGGCCGCCAACTGGGTCTGCCGCATGGCCGACGGGGTCGACGCCTGCATTCACGCCACCCGCGACGAGCTGCGCCAGGGCGCGCACTGCATCAAGATCATGGGCTCCGGCGGCGTCGCCTCGCCGACCGATCCGATCTGGATGAACCAGTACCGCGAGGACGAGATCCGAGCGATCGTCAACGAATGCGCCGAGCGGCGGACGTACGTCGCCGCGCACTGCCATCCGGCGAGCGCGATCCGGCGCTGCGTGGAGTTCGGCGTGCGCTCGATCGAGCACGGTACGCTGATCGACGACGAGACCGCGCGCTTCGTCGCCAAGCGCAGCGCCTACATCGTGCCGACGATGGTGGTCCTCTTCTCGCTGGTGGAGTCCGGGAAGGAGCTGGGGTTTCCCGCGGTCAGCCTGGAAAAGGCGCATCACGCCTTTAAGCAGGCGCTGTCGGGGCTGGACAAAATGCGCAAGGCCGGCGTCAAGATCGGCTTCGGCACCGATCTTCTGGGCTCGACCTACGTGCAGGAGTGCCGCGAGTTCACGATCCGCCGCGAGGTGTTCAGCCCGCTCGAGCTCCTGCGCCAGGCGACGTCCGTCAACGCGGAGCTGATGATGCAGCAGGGCAAGCTCGGCTGCATCGCGGCGGGCGCGCACGCCGACCTGCTGGTGGTCGACGGCGATCCGCTCGAGGACATCTCGCTCGTCGCCGAAGACGGCAGGCACCTGCGCATGATCGTGCGCGGCGGAGAGATCGTGAAGGACGAGCTGCGGTAGGCGGCGCGCCTCACTACTTGTCGCAGCGCTTGTCCTGCCCGAGCTGCAGCAGCCGCCGCACGCGCGCGTTGCCCTGCATCTGCTGACCTTGCGCGGCGAGCTGCTCGCTCTGCGCGCGGTTCTCCTGCGCGAGCGGCGAGCTCGCGAAGGCCTCGTTCTGGGCCCTTTCCTTCGCCATCTGGGCCATGACCGCGAGCTCGTACGCTCTCTTCGACGCGCCGGTCGGATCGACGGCCCCGGCGTCGGCCAGCGGCTCGAGAGCAGCGTGCTCCGCTCGCCTCTGCTGCTGCATCTGCCGAGCCTGCGCGTAGAGCTGCTGATCCGAGGCTCCGAGCGCCTGGACATTGGGCACCATCTGCTGCACGTAGGGCGAGAGCTCGGCTGCGATCTGCGCGCAGCTCATCGCCTCGTCGCCCGGGCGCACGGCCGGCGCGCAATGCTTCTCCGCGTACATCTGCTTCAAGCGCTGCAGCCGCGGATTCGGCGGAGGGGGCGCGCCGAGCATGGCCATCTGCCTGTCGGCTCCCGCCTCGACTGCTGCCTGGGCCGCCTGCCCGGTCCCGCCTAGGCCGCCGGCGGCAACCGCTCCGGCGACCAGCGCGCCGGTCGCCTGTCCCTGGGCCCGCATCTGCTCGATGCGCTGCCTGCGCTCGGCCTGCTCGCGTTGCGATTCGGCCATGCCTTGCGCGAAGATCTGCTCGCAGCCGAGCGCGTCGTCGCCGGGCATCGCCCCCGAAGCGTCCGCGGCGGCGCCTGCGGCGGGCGCGCCCGCGGCGATTGCGGCCGGTATGCACCATGCCCCGATCCAGGCGGCGAGCAGGCGATGCGTCGTCGACATGGCGTCCTCCGGTCCTCCTTTGCTCGCCGGCACGATGCTCTCGATGCCGCGCGGCCGCTGCTCGCATTGCGCGCCGACGCGATCGCCGGCGCCGGACTACGCTAGCCAAAGCGCCTGTGTCCGTCAATCGTCACTGAACCGCGAGTCCGAAGCTCGAAATCCGACGCGGCTGGTAAACTCCGCCGAAGCATCCTCAGGGAAGGGGACCATGCGAGTTCCGTCGGCGCAGCGAATGACGCACGACATCCTGTTCGCGCTGACGCTCCTCCTCGCGATCCCTGCGGATGCCGGGCGCCCCGGCGATCTTGACCCCGCGTTCGGCACCCGGGGCATCGTCGACACGGCGCCGGACGTGGCCGCCAGCTCGGTATCGGTAGTCCTTCGCCAGCCCGATGGCAAGCTGATCGCGGTCGGTACCATCGCGTCCAGCGAGCTCGCGCTCGCGCGCTACAACCCCGACGGCACGGTCGATCCGACGTTCGGCACCGGTGGACTGGCGGTCTCGACGATCGCCACGAACGTTTTCGCGGCGACCCTGCAGTCGGACGGCAAGGTCCTCGTCGCGGCGGTGGATTCGGAGCTCGCGATGGAAGGCGCCAACGATCGGCTGCAGCTCGTGCGCTTCCTGGCGGACGGATCGATCGACGCGCAGTACGGGAACGGTGGAGCGCTCGTCTATCCGCCGTCGAACGGCGGCGAGTTCGGCCAGTCCCTCCTGCCGATCTCGCTTATGCTCGGGCCCGACGGAAAAGCGATCGTCTCGGCGAGCAGCTCGTTCGTATCGGTGTGCTGCACGCCGGCCTCCGATTGCGTTCCAGGTGGCGGTTCTTTCGTCGCGCTGCTCCGCTTCGATGTCGACGGATCGATCGACAGCTCCTACGGCAACGATGGCGTCGTATGCACCTCTCAGACGCTCGGCGGCTCCGCCGCGATCCAGTCCGACGGCGCGGTCGCGGTCAGCGGGTTGGCCTGTCCCCGCGGCAACTGCAACGTGGTGTCGGTGTCACGCTACGACGCGTCCGGCAGCATCGACCTTGCCTTCGGCAGCAACGGCACGGCGCGGGTTACCGTGTCTCCACCTCCTCAACTCGCTCCCATCTTCTACAGCCTCCGGATCGACGCGATCGTCGTGCAGCCGGACGGCAAGCTGCTGCTGGGGCTGAGCGGCCCCAACGGCCAGGCGATCCCGGTCGCCACGCGGCTCGATCCGGATGGATCCGTCGACGAGCAGTTCGCGGGCGGCCAGGGCGCGTTCGCGGTGATCGGGGACGTCTCGCAAGGAACCGCGCACTTCCCGCCTCCGGCAGGCGGTCCGACCTTCGCCGCTCTGCAATCCGATGGCAAAGTCGTTCTGGCGAGCCGACCGTGGGACATCGCGTCCGCCGCCTTGCATTTCGGCGCCGCGCGCTTCAACACCGACGGGACGATCGATACCGGCTACGGCAGCTCCGGCGTCGTGCTCGGTCCATCGGGCAGCCCCGCGAGCGCGCTCGTGCAAGCGGACGACAGGCTCGTGATCGGAGGCGAGGGCAGCGGTCTGGAATTCCGGCTCGCGCGCTTCATCGCTGCGCCGTCGACCGACGTGAGCCTCGA
This sequence comes from Casimicrobiaceae bacterium, assembly GCA_035501595.1. Taxonomy (GTDB): domain Bacteria; phylum Pseudomonadota; class Gammaproteobacteria; order Burkholderiales; family Casimicrobiaceae; genus PALSA-1003. Next base: position 15,811 of record DATJVX010000022.1, read on the forward strand.
GACCAGCGTCAACCCGTCGGCGCCCGGGCAGCTCGTCACGCTCACCGCCGGGGTCTCGGCGCCCAACGGCTCGGGCACCGTGCTGTTCCGTCGTGGAGCGTTCGCGATTCCCGACTGCGCCGCAGTCGTGCCCGTCACGGCCGCCGACGGCTTGCTCGCGAGCTGCGCCACGGCAACGCTCGCAGCGGGTGCCTATTCGATCATCGCGGACTACTCGGGCGACGCGGCGAATCCTCCCGGAGAATCGCCGCTGCTGATCCAGGTCGTGGGCTCGCCGGCGGCCGATGTCGCCGTCGAGTACGAGTATCCGCCCTGGGGCTACTTCTTCGTCACCTCGCTCCCTGAGGAGATCGCGGCGCTCGACGCCGGGGCCTTCCCGGGCTGGCAGCGAACCGGCGAGAGCTTCGCCGTGTATCCGGCCGGTGCGCCTTTGTCCAGGAGCCAGTGCCGCTTCTTCAGCGGCTCGAGCTTCGCGCCGAAAAGCTCGCACTTCTACTCTTCGTACACAGCCGAGTGCAACGCGCTCCTCTACGCGGAAGCCGACGTCTGGAGCTTCGAGGGCAACGTGATGCCGGTGCTCGCGCCGGACGCATCGGGCACCTGCCCGGCCGGTGCGCGCCCGCTCTATCGTCTGTACGACAACGGACTCGGCGGAGCGCCGAATCACCGCTACACGACAAGCCTTGCGATACGCGCATCGATGATGGGCGAGGGCTGGCTGCCCGAGGGCGCCGGCCCGATCGGCGTCGGCGCCTGCGTGCCCGGCAACTGAGCGGATCTCGCCGATCGCGGCTCGGCACGTCAGCGAATCGTCAACCGACGCGGGACGCTCTCGTCAGCGAGCGTCGTCTCGCGTCCGTCGCGCGCGCCGATGCGAGCAGCATTGCGCCGCCCGGGAACTTGCCTCGTCGCACCGCCTCCAATCCGTGCCCCGACTCGCGCTCCCGTGATGAATCTCGCGCTCCGCAAAGCGGCATCGATCGCGTCGATCCTGCTGACGGCTTCGCTGCCGGCGCGAGCCTCGCTCGGCGATGCCGAGGCCAGCGTCGAGGCCGATCGCGCCGCGATCGAAGCCACCTCGCGCACGCTCCCCGGCGCGCGGTTCACGGTGCACGAGCTCCAGGTGCCGTCGGGCACGACGATCCGCGAGTACGTCTCGCCGGCGGGCGTGGTCTTCGGCCTCGCCTGGCACGGACCCTCGATGCCCGATCTGCGCCAGCTCCTGGGCTCCCATTTCGACGCGTACGCCGACGCGCTGGCGGCGAGACGCATGCGCCGTTCGCCGGTCTTCGTGCAGCTTCCCGGGCTCGTCGTGCAATCGAGCGGGCACGCGCGCTCCTTCGTCGGCAAGGCCTACCTTTCGGACGCTTTGCCGCAAGGCGTCTCGCCGCAGGACGTCCAATGACGGGCGCCCGCTTGCAGGCGCTCGTGGCCCTGGCCGCGCTGGCGATCGTGCTCTGCCTGGGCGGATGCGGCGGCGGCGGCGGTGGATCCGGCGGAGGCTCTTCCTCGGGCGGACCGACGCAGAACACACAGTCGATCGTCGTCGACGGCGGCCCCGCGGACGTGCCCAACCTCGCGTTCACGTCCGTCACGATCTGCGCCCCCGGCTCGTCGAGCAACTGCCAGACGATCGATCACGTCCAGGTCGACACGGGGTCGAGCGGGCTCCGCATCATCGCATCGGCATTGTCCTCGACGCTGTCGCTGCCGCAGCAGACCGATGGCAGCGGCAACCCGCTGGTGGAGTGCGCGCAGTTCACCGACGGCTTCAGCTGGGGGCCGGTGACGCTCGCCGACATCCACATCGCCGGCGAGCAGGCGAGCTCGGTGCCGGTCCAGATCATCGGCGACAGCAACTTCGCGGCGATCCCGCGGAGCTGCTCGAGCAGCGGTCCTCCGGAGAACACGGTTGCGACCTTCGGCGCCAACGGCGTGCTGGGCGTGGGCCTGTTCGCCCAGGATTGCGGGCCCGGCTGTGCGCAGGCCGCGATCCCGGGCGCGTACTACAGCTGCTCGGGCAACGTCTGCCAGCCGGTCATCGTGGCCCTGCCGCAGCAGCTGCAGAACCCGGTGACGCTTTTCAGCGCCGACAACAACGGCGTGATCATCCAGCTGCCGTCGGTGCCCGCCGCGGGCGCGGCCACCGCAACGGGCTCGATGATCTTCGGGATCGGGACGCAGGCCGACAACGCGCTGGGCAGCGCGACCGTGCTCACCACCGATCCCGAGACCGGCACGATCTCGACCATCTTCGAGTCGCAAACCTACACCAACAGCTACATCGACAGCGGCTCATCGGTGGTTTTCTTCGGCGTGGACAGCTTCCCCGCCTGCAGCAACTTCGCGGAAGGCTTCTACTGTCCGGCCACGACGCAGAACCTGTCGGCGACGCTGCAGGGCGCGACCCAGGGGACGGCGGGCGCGAGCTTGAGCGTCGCCAACGCGGATCAGCTCTTCGCGGCCAATCCGAGCTTCAACGCCTTCAACGACGTCGCGGGGCCCGCGGGAGACACGAGCACGTTCGCCTGGGGCCTGCCTCTCTTCTACGGCCGCACGGTGTACACGGCGATCGAGAAGCGCGCGACCCCGGCCGGGCCGGGGCCCTACTTCGCGTTCTAGCGCTCGCGCGGGCGAACCCCGACGCGCGTCAGGCGAAGTAATCCGCGGGGCGCGTCGCGTCGACCCGCTGCCGGGCGCTCATCGCGTTGAACACCGGCGTGAGGATCCAGCTCACCACGAGGTTCAGGATCACGGTGTAGAACGCCGTATAGCCCGGGAACGTGTGACCGGCGAACGCGAGCGGGAAGGTCGGCGTCAGGTTCGCGGCAATCGCCATGGCCGTCCCGGCGACCGTGCCGGCCGCCCAGCCGATGAGCAGCGCCCAGTCGTTGAACCAGCGCGTGTAGACCCCGAGCAGCACCGCGGGCAGCGTCTGGATGATCCAGATGCCGCCCAGGAGCTGGAGCTGGATCGCGTACTGCGTCGGCACGAACACGATGAAGATCAGCGCGCCGAACTTCACGATCAGCGATACCCACTTCGCCATCTGCGCTTCCTGCTTGTTCGTCGGGTTCTTGTTGATGAACTCGCGGTGGATGTTGCGCGTGTAGAGGTTGGCCGCGGCGATCGACATGATGGCGGCCGGAACGAGCGCGCCGATGCCGACCGCGGCGAAGGCGACGCCGACGAACCACGACGGGAAGCTGTGCAGGAACAGCGCCGGCACCGCGAAGTTGTTGCCGAAGGTCTTGAAGCCGGCCGCGAACTCGGGCGCGCTCCCCACTCCGGCCGCGATCGCGAAGAAGCCGAGCAGCGCGAGCAGGCCCAGCATGAGCGAGTACGCCGGCAGCATCGCCGCGTTCCGGCGGATCGCGTGGCCGCTGCTGGCGCTCAGGATTCCGGTCATCGAGTGCGGGTAGAGGAAGAGCGCGAGCGCGGAGCCGAGCGCCAGCGTCGCATACGCGCCGTAGGATCCCGTCGTGTTCGCGCCGGGTACGGCGAGCAGCACCTTCGCGGGCGGCACCGCCGCGAAGATCTTGCCGAAGCCGCCGAGCTCATACGGGATCACGATCACCGCGACGAAGGCCGTGATGTAGATCAGGATGTCCTTCACGATCGCGATCGACGCCGGCGCGCGCAGGCCGCTCGAGTAGGTGAACGCCGCGAGGATGATGAACGCGATGACGAGCGGCAGGTCGGCGGCGAGACCGCTGCCCCAGATGCCCAGTCCGCCCAGCACCACCTGGATGCCGACGAGCTGCAGCGCGATGTACGGCATCGTCGCGACCAGGCCCGTGATCGTGATCGCGAGCGCGAGCCAGCGATTGCCGAAGCGTCCGCGGACGAAGTCGGCCGCCGTGATGTACTGGTGCTTGTGGCAGACGTGCCAGAGCCGCGGGAACGCGAGGAACAGCAGCGGATAGATCACGATCGTGTACGGAACGGCGAAGAACGCGACCGCGCCCGCGCCGTAGGCGAGCGCAGGGACGGCGATGAACGTGTAGGCCGTGTAGAGATCGCCGCCGACCAGGAACCAGGTGATGAGCGTGCCGAAGCGCCGTCCGCCGAGCCCCCATTCGTGCAGGAGGTCCAGATCGCCCTTGCGCCAGTGCGCCGCGGCGAAGCCAAGCCAGGTGATGAATCCGAACAGCAGGACGAAGACGATCAGCGCGGGCCAGTTGACTTCCTGCATGGCTTCTCGTCTTCGGTGCAATCGCCGCGCGGCGCGTAGCGCGCCGGCGCGGATCCGCTCAGTCGTCGGTCGCGAAATAGACGATCGCGGTGAGCACAGCTCCGACGAGCACCCACAGGAGCTGGAACCAGTAGAAGAATGGTATGCCGAGCCAGGACGGCTCGGCTTGGTTGTAGAGCGGCGGCCACAGCGCGACGGCCACCTGGATGACGAAGAGCAGGTACCACCAGCTCCAGCCGCGACGCTTTGTTGCTGTGTCTTCCATCGCGATGACCTCCAGGCGACCCGGGACCCCGCCAATGTAGCACCGCGCGCCGACCACGGACAAGCCAGGACGGCGGCGCTGCTCGCGTACCGCCGCCGCCGCGCCGACGACGCCCGCTCGTCCGCCGCGAAAGGCCGCGGGAAGCCTCGCCGCGCGAAAAAAAAGTCCCGCGGACGCCCCCGCCCGCGGGACCAAAGGCGCCCGCGAGCGCCTAGGAGTCTGTCGAGGCTAGTGCCGGCATGCTTCAGCGGGACTTCGCCGCTGCGCCGTTCTTGTTTCATTTGTCGCGCACGCAGGTCGCGACGGCAGAGGCCCCGCTAAGCTCTGGTCCCGCACGATGAATTCAGGGAGATGACCATGAAGGCGTTTCTGTCGCTGTGCTACGGGGTGCTCGCGTACCTGCTCTTTCTCGGCACGTTTCTCTACACGATCGGCTTCGTCGGCAACGTCGCCGTGCCGAAGTCGATCGACAGCGGCGCCGCCGTGCCTCTCGGTCAGGCGCTGGTCGTGGACCTGCTGCTGCTCGGCCTGTTCGGGCTCCAGCATAGCGTCATGGCGCGTCGCTCGTTCAAGGCATGGTGGACGCGCATCGTGTCGCCGGTCGTCGAGCGCAGCACGTTCGTGCTCGCCTCCTCGCTGGTCCTCGTCCTCCTGCTCTGGCAGTGGCGTCCGATCGCGGAGCCGGTCGTCTGGCAGGTCGCCCATCCCCTGGCGGCGAAGCTCGTCTGGATCGTGTTCTGGCTGGGCTGGGCCGTGCTCTTCGTCAGCAGCTTCCTCATCAATCACTTCGAGCTGTTCGGCGTGAGCCAGGTGGTGGTCAATCTCAACGGCGCCGAGGCCCCGAAGGCGGAATTCCGCACCCCGCTGTTCTATCGCTACGTGCGTCATCCGCTCTACCTCGGCTTCATGCTCGGCTTCTGGGCGACCCCGGTCATGACCGCGGGGCATCTGCTGTTCGCCCTCGGCTGCACCGGCTACATCCTGGTGGGCATCTGGTTCGAGGAACGCGATCTCGTGGCGCAGTTCGGAGAGCGCTACCTGCGCTATCGGCGGCAGGTCGGCATGCTCGTGCCGAGCCGCAGGGCTCGTTGAACGCGGCGGCGCGCGGATCCGCGGCTGCGGCGCGCCGAATATTCACTCCGCGGAAGATCGGCAAAGAACGCCGGTGCCGGCATCAAGCGCGCCGTCCGCGCCGCCGGCAGAATGGCGACCATGCAGACCACCGCCCTCGCTCTCGAGCATCTTCTCTGCGCCGTCGGCGATCCGATCTCCGAGATTCGCGACATCGGTCCCGGGCACCCCGAATTCGTTCGCGCGCAAATCCTTCGCGCCGCGGCGGGCGTGCTCGCCAAGGTGCCGGACGCTCTGCCCGCGATCGCGCAGGCGATCCGGGGCGTCGAAGAGCTCGCCGTGTCGCCGCGCACGCGCACGCACCTCGCGGCAGCGCAGGCCTGGTTCGCGGGGAATCCACTGCTCGCCGCCGAGAGCTACGCGTTCATCCTGAGCCGCTGGCCGACCGACCTGCTTGCGCTGAGGCTCGCGCAGTCGTGCTACTTCTTCCTGGGCCAGCACGAGCGCCAGTGCCGCATCGTCGACGACGTCGCGCCGGCGTGGTCGCGCGATCAGCAAGGCGTCCGGTTCGTGCTGGGCATGGCGGCGTTCGCCTACGCCGAGAGCGGCAATACCGGACAGGCGGAAACGCTGGGACGGCGGGCGCTGGTCGACGAGCCGGCCTGCCCGATGGCCGTGCACGCGGTCGCGCACGCGCTCGCCGAATCGGGACGCCATCGCGAAGGCGCGTGCTGGATGCGCGAACAGCACGCGCACTGGGCCGGCGACAGCCGCATGCGCACGCACAATGCCTGGCACCTCGCGATGTTCGACGTCGAGGAAGGCAACGTCGACGCCGCGCTCGCGATCCTCGACGACTGCCTGCTGCCCGCGTGCGCGGGCTCCCAGCTCGACGCCTGCGACGCCGCCGGACTGCTGTGGCGCCTCGCGAGTGAAGGCGTCGACGACCGCGGCCGCTGGGCCAAGATCTCGGAGGTCTTCGCACGCACCGTCACGCCCGGGTTCTGGCCCTTCGTCGACCTGCACGCGGCGCTGGCCCACGCGTGCGCCGCCAACGCGACGCGGCTGCAGCGCCTCGCGGGCGCGATCGAGCGTTGCGCGCAAGGCGGCGGCTACGCGGCCCTGCGCGCCCGGCTCGTGACGCTGCCCGGACTGCGCGCGCTCGAAGCCTGGGACCGCGGCCGCTACGGCGACGCCGCGAAGCTGCTCACCGCTCTGCGGCCGTTTCTAGGCGACGCAGGCGGAAGCGGCATCCAGCTCGAGCTGTTCCGGGACATCGAGCGGGAAGCCACGCGCCGGCAGCGCGCTCTGCCGAGCGAGCGGATCGCCGCCTGAAGCGCCTGCCGGTCGGCACCGGTTCGATCGAGAAGTGGCGGCCGTTGCGGCGCTTCCTTGACCGCCCGCAGCGACGCGCCTAGAGTCGGGCGGTCGCTTCTCCCTTCCGTGCATGGAATCGCCCGCCTACCGAAGCGCCCTCATCGTCGGCGCGGGTCACGGTTTGAGCGCGTCGCTCGCTCGATTGCTCGCGCGCGAAGGTCTGCGTGTCGCGCTCGCGGCGCGCGACGTCGCCAAGCTCGACGCCCTGTGCCGCGAAACCGGCGCCCGGGCGCTTCGCTGCGATGCCCGCGAGCCCTCCGAGGTCAGCAGCCTCTTCGCAGCGCTCGACGCGGCGGGCGGCGCGCCCGACCTGGTCGTCTACAACGCCAGCGCGCGCTCCCGCGGACCGCTGATCGACCTCGTGCCGGACGACGTGCAGCAGGCGCTGCAGGTCACGGCTTTCGGCGCCTTCCTCGTTGCCCGCGAGGCGGCGCAGCGGATGGTGCCGGCAAAGCACGGCGCGATCTTCTTCACCGGCGCTTCGGCGAGCGTGAAAGGCTACGCACGCTCGGCGCCGTTCGCGATGGGGAAGTTCGCGACGCGCGGGCTCGCGCAGAGCATGGCGCGGGAGCTCTCGCCGCTCGGCATCCACGTCGCGCATTTCGTGATCGACGGCGCGATCCGGCAAGCAGGCCGCGCCGGGGATCCCGATCGTCCGGACTCGCTGCTCGACCCCGACGCGATCGCGCGGACCTACCTCGACATTCTCCGCCAGCCGCGGAGCGCGTGGACCTGGGAAGTCGAGCTTCGTCCCTGGGTCGAGACCTTCTAGGGACGTTGCCTGCCCGGCCGCTGCTCAAGGCCGGCCGGGACTCAGTGGCGCTGGCTGTCCTTGCCGGCGCGTCTCGCCGTGGAGGACACGGCCTCGACCGTCAAGGTGAAGCTGCGTTGCTCGCCGGGGCTCATCGCGCCTACGCCGATCAGCTTGCGCGCGATCTCCTGGCCGCGATCGTTGCTGATCGAGACGACCACGGTGTACTCCCAGGGCTCTCCCTCGGCGGGGTGCCGGATGCTGCCCTCGATGCGCAGCGGCGTGAGCACCGGCGTCTGCGGCAGATCCTCGGCCGTCGCGTCGAAGCGCAGGTAGTGCCGGCAAACCGGGCACACCCCCGCGCTCTCGAGGATCGTCTCCCGGCAATGCGGACATTCGCGCGTGAGCCCGGGGCTGCCCGGGCGCACGTTGCTCATAGACCGTCGTGCCTGCCGACCTTCGCAATCTTGCCGTCGTCCCAGCCGAATTCGGCCTGGCCGCGCAACCGGGCGCCCGCAGCCACGGTGAGCGAAGCGGCCTTGACGTCGCCGACCACGACCGCGGTGTGCTGCAGATCGACCAGCGACGCCTGCTCGACGTTGCCTTCGAGCTCGCCGGCGATCGTGACCTTGTCGGCGCGGACGCCGCCGGTGAGCTTCGCGCCCGCTTCGATCGTGAGATCGCCCTGAACGTTGACGTCGCCCTTGAAGCGTCCGGCGATCCGCACGCTGCCGCCGCCCTCGATCTTGCCTTCGATCGTAAGGTCCGACGCGATCACGGATTCCTTGCGCGTCATGGCGGTTTCGACGCGTGCGATCGGTGGCGGCGCATGCGCGATCTCGGGCTTCGGTGCCGGCTCGAAGCGCGCCGGTTCCTTGGTTTCGGGCGCTGGCATCGGCGGCAGCCGGGTCGCTGTGCTCTCTTTCCAGATGGCCATGGTGAGTCCCTCCCGCAACGGTACCGGCGTGAGGCTAACGCGAAACGCGGGCGCAGGCAACAATTAATGCATTTGTCATAGCCGCGGCGGCGGATCCGTGGCCGTGACGAGACAGTGCGCCGACGCGCCGCGCGATCAGGACGCTGCCTCGCGCTCCATCGCCGCCTCCGCCCGCAGGCTGTCGGCGTCGCGGTAGATCGAGGCGACGGCGAGCACGCGACCCGCCTTCCGGTAGCGCAGCACGCAATCGCGCGCCGCGATGTCGCCGTCGATCGCGATCTCGTCCCAGCTCTCCGCGTGGCCGACGTAGTTGATCGGCACGTCATAGTGCTGGCTCCAGAAGAACGGCACGGCGGCGAACTTCTCGCCGGCGCCGAGCATGTTGAGCGCCGCCGTCTGGCCCTGGCGCTCGGCCACGACCCAGTGCTCGACGCGGATCGCGCTCCCGCTGTGCGGGTCGGGCCAGCGTGCGATGTCGCCGGCGGCGAAGACCCCTTGCGCGCTGGTCTCGAGGCATGCATCGACGGTCACGCCGCGGTCGATGGCGAGCCCGGCCTTTTCGGCGAGCGCGAGCCGCGGACGCACGCCGACGCCGACGACGACCAGGTCCGCATCGATCGTGCCGCCGCTCTTGAGGCTCACCCGATGCGCGTCGATCGCCGTCGCGTTATCCTCCAGGTGGAAGGTCACGCCGTGCTCCTCGTGCAGCCTGCGCACGAAGTCGCCCATCTGCGGGCCGAGGACGCGCTCCATCGGCCGCTTCTCCGGCGCGACGACGTGCACCTCGATGCTGCGCGCCCGCAGGGAGGCGGCCACCTCGAGGCCGATGAAGCTCGCGCCCAGCACCACGCAGCGCCGCGCAGCCCCTGCCCCGGCGATGATCGCGCGGGAGTCGCGGAGCGTTCGCAGCGTGTGGACGTGGCCGAGATCCATGCCCGGCAGCGGCAGGCGCACCGGCTCGGCCCCGGTCGCGAGCAGCAGCCGGTCGTAGCCGAGCCTGCTGCCATCGCCCAGCGCGACGCTGCGGGACTTGACGTCGATGCCCGCGACCGTCGTCGTGAGGCGCAGGTCGATGTTCTGCTCGCGGTAGAACTCCTCGCCGCGCAGCGGCACCCAGTCTTCGGGCGCGGTGCCCGCGAGGTAGTCCTTGGAGAGGTTCGGCCGGTCGACCGGCGGCGCGTCGTCGTCGCTCAGCATCGCGATCTCGCCGTCGAAGCGCTGGCGGCGCAGCATCTCGGCCGCCGCGAAGCCCGCGGCGCCGCCGCCGACGATCACGATCCTCTTCGGCGCGGCACGCGCTGACTTCACCCGCGAGGCCGGCTTCGCGGCGACCCTCGTCCGCACGAAGAGCTTTCCGCCGGACTGCTCCGTCGACCAGCAGTCGACCGGACCGAGCGCCGGCGCGTGCAGGGCCTCGCCGGTGCGCAGGCTGAAGCAGGCGTGATGCCAGGGGCAGCGCACCGTGTCGTCGACCATGAGCCCTTCGGCCAGCGGACCGCCGTAGTGGCTGCAGGCCGCGCCGATCGCGAAGAACGCGTTCCCGCGACGGGCGAGGAGCACCGCGTCGTCGCCCACGTGCCCGAGGGCCATCGCGCCGTCGGCGAGCGAGTCGACCGGCACGCCGGACGCGAGATCGGGGCCGGTAGGTTTGGCGTTGTCGGCGCTCATGCGCGGTCTCCTGCGAGGTTGTTGATCGGAAAGATGCGACGCCGCGCGGGATTCCGGCGGCAATGCGATTTCGATTCTACGTCCCGGCGCACTCCGCGTCAGCGCTCATTGGATCGCCCGGACCGCCGATCCGTTCCGGCCCGCCGCAAGCCCTGCCGCGACATGCTATCGTGACGTGCGCGGAACGCATCGACTTCTTCCGCGTCTGACAACCGATCGATGTCCCCTCCCTTCGACAAGGCCGCCGTCGCCCGCCCCGGCGGCGCGGTGAAACGCTACCTGCCCTGGGTCGTCGCCACGGCGCTGTTCATGGAGCAGCTCGATTCAACGATCGTCAACACCGCCGTACCCTCGATGGCCGCGAGCCTCGGCGTGGAGCCGCTCAGCCTCAAGGCCGTGGTCGCGAGCTACATCGTGAGCCTGGCCGTGGGCATCCCGATCAGCGGCTGGATCGCCGATCGCTTCGGCACGAGGCGCACGTTCAGCACCGCGGTCGCGATCTTCACCCTCGCCTCGGTCGCCTGCGGCCTCTCGGTCAACGTCACGATGCTCGTCGCGGCGCGCATCGTGCAGGGCCTCGGCGCGGCGCTCATGACTCCCGTGGGCCGCCTCGCGATCGTGCGCACCTTCGCCAAGTCGGAGCTGCTGGTGGCGATGAACTTCGTCATCATCCCGGCGCTGATCGGGCCGCTGCTCGGTCCGACGGTCGGCGGGCTGATCGTGCACTGGGTGTCGTGGCGGGAGATCTTCTTCGTCAACGTGCCGATGGGCGTGGCCGCGCTCGTCATCATCCATCGCTACATGCCCGACTACCACGGCGACGCGCCGCGTCCGCTCGATTTCGTCGGGCTGGTCCTGTTCGGCTCGGGCATGGCGATCCTGTCGTGGCTGCTGGAAATCTTCGGCGAGCACGAGATCACGTGGCTGCAGGGCGCACTGCTGCTGGCGCTGTCGCTGAGCCTGCTCGTGGCGTACGCCTGGCACGCCCGCCAGATCGCGTACCCGCTGCTCAAGCTCTCGCTGTTCCGCCTGCGCACTTTCCGCGTCTCCGTCGGCGGGGGTCTCGTGGCGCGCCTCGGGATCGGCGGCATGCCGTTCCTGCTGCCGCTGCTGTATCAGCTCGGCCTCGGCCTGCCGGCGTGGGAGTCGGGCCTGCTGACGATGCCCGCGGCGATCGCCGCGATGGGCATGAAGTTCCTGAGCTCGCGCGTGCTCCGGCGCTACGGCTTCCGGTCCGTGCTGATGGTCAACACGATCCTGGTCGGGACGACCATCAGCCTTTTCTCCTTGGTCACGCCGGCGACGCCGCTGGTGCTGATCCTGCTGCTCTCGTTCACGCAGGGGTTCTTCAACTCGCTGCAGTTCTCCAGCGTCAACGGCATGGCCTACGCGGACATCGCGCCGACCGAGTCGAGCATGGCGACCTCGATCGCGAGCACGATGCAGCAGGTCTCGCTCAGCTTCGGACTGGCCTCCGCGTCGCTCGTCGCGGGCTGGTTCCTCGGCGACGTCTCGCAGAGCAACGCGCTCGCCGTGCAGAGCGCGCTGCACCGCACCTTCATCACGGTCGGCGCGCTGACCATGTGCTCCGCGCTCGCGTTCCGCACGCTGCGTCCGGGCGACGGCGACAACGTCAGCCGCGGCAAGGCGCCGGCAGGGGGAAGCTGACCGCGTCGACCGGGTCGTCCCTGCGCCGCGGCTGGTATCCTTCCGCTCGATGCAGATCCACAGCACCGATCCAACGTTCACGTCCTCGGCGCGCGCCCGCGGCAACTTCCGGCTGGCGGTGAGGCTCGCCGCGACCTTCGTCGCGATCCTCTGGCTGATCCACTTTCTCGCCTCGGGGCTCGACCTCCGGCCCGAGGACCTCGGTGTCCGCCCGCGCCAGCCGGCGGGACTGATCGGCATTCTGATCGCGCCGCTCATCCACGCCGACGCGGCCCATCTCTTCGCCAATTCGGTGCCGCTGCTCGTCGCCGGAACGGCGATGCTCTATCTCTATCCGCAATCGGCGCTGCGGGTGCTGCCCGCGATCTATTTCGGCCCGGGCGTCGCGGTGTGGCTCTTCGCGAGCGGCTCGAGCCACGTCGGCGCGAGCGGACTGGTCTACGGGCTCGTGAGCTACATCTTCGTCGCCGGGCTGATCCGGCGCGACCGCCGTGCGATCGCCGCCTCGCTGCTGATCTCCTTCATGTACGGCGCGCTGGTGTGGGGCGTGCTGCCGATCCGGCTCGGCATCTCGTGGGAAACGCACCTCGCCGCGGCGCTCATCGGTGCGACGCTCGCGATCCTCCTGCGGCATCTCGACCTCGCGCCGCGGCGGCGCTATTCCTGGGAGGACGAAGCCGACGACGCGGGCCAGGAAACCTAGATGAAGATCGCCACCTGGAACGTCAACGGCATCCGCGCGCGCGAGACGCAGCTCTGCGAGTGGCTCGAGCGCGATCGTCCCGACGTCGTCTGCCTGCAGGAGATCAAGGCGCGGCCGGACCAGGTCCCCGAGCGCTGCAGGCTCGCCGACTACCATGCTTTCTGGCACGGCGCCGGCGGCTACTCCGGCGTCTCGCTGCACTTGCGGCGCGAGCTCCTCGAGAGGCCCGAGTTCAGCCACCCCGAGTTCGACTTGGAGACGCGCATCGTGCAGGTGGCGATGGGCAGGCTGGTCCTCGCCTCGGTCTACGTGCCCAACGGCGGCAAGGACTACACCGCGAAGCTCGCCTTCCTGACCGCGCTCGCGGCGTGGTCGAAGTCGCTGCACGAGGACGGCCGCGAGCTGATCCTCTGCGGCGACATCAACGTCGCCCGCGCCGACATCGACGTCCATCCGAAGGAGCGCAAGGGCGACGCCATCGGGCAGCGCGCCGAGGAGCGGGCGCTCTTCGAGGCGCTGCTCGACCGGCACCTCGTGGACGTCACCCGCGCGCTCGATCCCGACAATGCCGCGCTCTTCAGCTGGTGGCCGCCGTGGCGCAACATGCGCCAGCGCAACATCGGCTGGCGCATCGACTACATCCTCGCCTCGCGCGCGATCGCCGACCGCGCGTCGAGCTGCAGGGTGCTCGCCGAGATCGGCACCAGCGATCACGCGCCGATCCTGATGACGACGGCCTGAAGCGCAAGCGGGGGCGCGGCCAGAGCGGCTGGACGCGCGCTACTTCTTCGGCTCGCCCTCGGGCACGACCTTGACCGGGCTCACCTCGACGACACCGCGCCGCGCGTTGATCTCGGAGTGCATCACCGCGTCGCCGACCGAGGCGTCGATCAGCTTCGTGACCCGCAGGGCGATGTACTTCTGGCCGTCGGCCTGCGAGAGGTCGAGCGGCTTCTCCAGAGGCTGGGCGAGCTTCTGGCTCTCGAGGCTTTCTTCCCGCTCGACAACCGCGAGCGTCTTCGGATCCAGAATCCAGACCGCGATGTAGGAGAACGGCGCGAGGAAGGTCCGCGCCTTGATCGGCTTGTCCTCCGAGGTAATCGCGTCCACGCCGTCGGACGGCTCGCGCTGGATGCTGCGTATGTTGCTCTGCGGATCCAGGCCGCCGCAGGCGGCCTGGCACTGGCTCTCCGCGAACAGCCCAAAGCCCTGCAGCCTGCCGGACAGGCCGGTCGCTTCCAGCGCGCGATAGGCCGGCGTCGCGATAACGATCCGGTCCCAGCCTGCGCGCTCGGGCATGCGCTCGAGCGCGTGCCTGATCGCTTCGATCGCGGCCTCCTCGCGCTCGTTCGGCGCCACGTTGTCCATCGACAGCCCGGGCAACGCCATGTAGACGCGCTTGCTTCTCGGATCCGCGCGCGCGATCGCCTGGTCGAGGCTGCTGAGCGCGAGACGGTTCAGGATGTCGTCAGGCACCACGCTCGTGCGTCGCTGATACGGCGAGAGATGGGTCCCCGTACGCGGACCCTCCACGACGACGCTGAACTGGTCGCCGATCGCCGCGACGAGCGCGTATACCCGCGGCTTGGCGGGAGGCGCCGGCGGCGCGTCCGGCGTCTGCGCCCGGGCGCCGCCACCGGCAAACGCCGCCGCGACGGACGTCGCAAGCGCGAGCCGGACGACTCTCTGCAGGATCATGGCCCATTCTGGCGGCCGGCCGGCGCTTGCGCAACTCGATCGCCGCGGCGGCGCGGCGATTGTCGCGAGCCGGGGTCTCGCGTCATACTTCCCCTACGGCGCGGGCAACTGCGTGGCGGGCTGCCCGTGACCGAGCAGCGAGCGCAGCTCCTGCCTCGGGCTATTGAGCGATGCGGTTACGCGCGCCGGCCGGCAGATCGGACGGGCCCGCGGAGATACGAATACGAATGCAATCGCCTGACTGCGTCTATTGCCAACCCAAGTCCGAGGCCGTGCTCTGGTCCGACGCGCGCTGCCGCGTGCTGCACGTGACCGACACGGGCTTCGCCGGCTTCTGCCGGGTCGTCTGGAATGACCACATCTGCGAATTCACCGACCTCGATGAGGCGGCGCGGGCGCACGTGATCAAGGTCGTCGCCGCCGTCGAGAGCGCTCAGCGGAAGCTGCTCGCGCCCGACAAGATCAACATCGCGAGCCTGGGCAACGTCGTGCCCCACCTGCACTGGCACGTTATTCCGCGCTATCGCGACGATTCGCACTACCCGGACCCCATCTGGGCCGCGCCGCGGCGCCGGAGCGCGCCGCGGCGCCTTCCGGGGGACTTGCCTGCGCGGATGAAGGAAGCGATCGACGCCGCGCTCGGCTAGGCGCCAGGTCTCACTTCACGTCGACCCAGTCGGCGAGCTCGCAGTTCTCGTAGGCCTTCACCACCGCGGTGTCGGAGGCGATCACGGTCTTGATCGCCTCGGGCTTCGCCAGCACGCCGACCACGAGCGTGTAGTGGGCGTTGCTGACACCGAGGTACTCGATGCTGACGAGCGCCGAGCCTTTCGCCCCGTACTGCTTCTGCTTCGCCCAGGGACGGTGCTCGATCGCCGCGCCCTGATAGCGGGCCGTCGGGTGGTAGCACTTGAGGACGTTCTTCGCGAAATCGGCGAAGCGCTGATCCTGTTGCAGCTTCGAGACCGAAGCCACCGGTTTCCTGACAGCCTTGGGCGGGTACTGCGGCGGCGAAGCGACCATCGTGATCGCGAAGCTGAGCAGCGCGGCGTCGATCATTTTGCATTCTCCCTGAGGTTGGACGGCCGATCCTGGCTCGTCGCGCGTAGTATGCTACGCCAACCGCAGCGCGCTTGGTCGCATGCCACCCGAAACCCGGTTCGCCCGCAGCGGCAGCGTTCACATCGCCTATCAAGTCGTCGGCGAAGGGCCGCTTGATCTCGTGTACGTGCCCGGCTGGGTTTCGCACGTCGAGCTTGCTTGGGAGGAGCCCACGCTGGCGCGCTTCCTCGAGCGGCTCGCGTCGTTCTCGCGGCTCATCCTGTTCGACAAGCGGGGAACGGGTCTTTCCGATCGCGTGCCTGACTCGCAGCTGCCGTCGCACGAAGCGCGCATGGACGACCTGCGCGCGGTCATGGATGCGGCAGGCTCGAAGCGCGCGGCGATCTTCGGGTTCTCGGAGGGCGGCAGCCTCGCCGCGCTCTTCGCCGCCACCTATCCGCAACGCACGACGGCGCTGGTGACGTTCGGCATCTTCGCCAAGCGCCTCCGGTCGGAGGACTATCCCTGGGCGCCGACGCCGGAGCAGCGCGAGCGCGACTACGAAGTCGTCGCGCGCGACTGGGGAGGAGCCATGGATCTCGCGAACCTCATTCCGAGCAGGATCGACGACGAGGCTTTCACCCGCCGTCTCGCGACCTATCTGCGTCGCGCCGCCAGCCCCGGCGCGGCGGTCGCGCTGCTGCGAATGAACAGCCAGGTCGACATTCGCGCGGTCCTCCCGACGATCCGCGTGCCGACGCTGGTCCTTCATCGCATCGGCGATCTCGACGCCAACATCGAGGAAGCACGGTTCATCGCTCGTCGCATTCCGGGCGCGCGCCTCGTCGAGCTCCCCGGCGACGATCACCTGCCCTGGGTCGGCGACCAGGATTCGCTCCTCGACGAGCTCCAGGAGTTCCTCACCGGCGTGCGCCCGATCGCCGACGTCGACCGCGTGCTCGCGACCGTGCTGTTCACGGACATCGTCGGCTCGACCGACACCGCGGCGCGGCTCGGCGATCGCGCCTGGCGCGCGCTGCTCGGCAGCCATCACGCGATGGTGCGCAAGGAGCTCGAGCGGTTTCGCGGCCGGGAGGTGAACACCGCCGGCGACGGGTTCCTCGCGAGCTTCGACGGCCCTGCGCGCGCGATCCGCTGCGCCTTCGCGATCCGCGACGGCGCGCGCTCCCTCGGGCTGGAGACGCGCGCCGGCCTGCACACCGGCGAGGTCGAGCAGGCGGGGAACGAGCTGCACGGCATCGCGGTGCACATCGGCGCGCGCGTCGCCTCGGCGGCCGGTGCCGGCGAGACGCTCGTCTCCAGCACCGTGAAGGACATCGTCGCCGGATCCGGGATCGCGTTCGCCGACCGCGGGCTGCATGCGCTCAAGGGCGTTCCGGGCGAGTGGCGCCTCTACGCGGCGTCCTGAAGCGCGGCGTCAAGCGCTCGCGGCGTCAAGGGCTTCGATCGCTTCCGGATCGAGCGCGAGCTTGACCGCTCCGAGGATCTCGCGGAGCTGCTCAGGACGGGTCGCGCTCGCGATAGGCGCGGTGACGCCGGGCCGCGCGATCAGCCAGGCGAGGGCGACCTGGGCGGGCGTGGCCCGCAGCCGCGCCGCGACGGCGTCGAGCGCGGCGAGAATTCTCATCCCGCGGGGATTCAGGAATTTCTTCATTCCCGGACCGCGCGCGCTCTTGCCGAAATCCGTCTCGGAGCGATACTTGCCCGTGAGGAATCCGGCGGCGAGCGAGAAATACGTGATCACTCCGATGTTCTCCCGCAGGCACAGCGCCTGCAGCTCGCCCTCGAAGCTGGAGCGCTCGTAGAGGTTGTAATGGGGCTGCAGCGTCGCGTAGCGCGGCAGCCCGGCCGACTCGCTCGCCTCGAGGGCCTGGGCGAGGCGCGCCGCCGCGAGATTCGACGCGCCGATGGCCCTGACCTTTCCTTCGCGCAGCAGGCGCTCGTACGCGCCGAGCGTCTCCTCGAAGGGCGTGGTCTCGTCGTCCCAGTGCGACTGGTAGAGGTCGATGCAATCGACGCGCAGGCGCCGCAGCGAAGCGTCGGCCGCCCTGAGGATGTAGTCCTTGCGCAGGATCTTGTGGCCTTCTCCCATGTCGGATCCGACCTTGGTCGCGATGACCACGTCGTCGTGCCGCCCCCGCCGCGCGATCCAGCGGCCGATGACGCTCTCCGACTCGCCGCCCTGGTGGCCGGCCGCCCAGCGCGAGTACGAGTCCGCGGTGTCGATCAGATTGAAACCGGCGTCGACGAACCGATCGAGCAGCTCGAACGACATGGCCTCGTCGGCCGTCCAGCCGAACACGTTGCCGCCCAGGGCGATCGGCGCGACCTCGAATCCGGTGCTCCCCAGCTTGCGTCTGTCCATGCGCCTCCGTCTCGACCAAGCGACCTCTGTGCCCACGTGCACCGCGGCTGTCATTCTCCCACAAGCAGTTGTGGTTCGACCCCCCGGTGCCGACGAACGCTACAGCTTGTTCGCCCCGCGACGAACATGCGTCGCGCTTCGCCGGCGGGTGCCGGGCCTCGACACATTGCGTCGCTCCAGCGCCATCTCCCGCGGCTGCGGGCGGGAGTGGTAGCTGGTATAAAGCTTGCCTTGCACAAAGTCATCGTCTGCCCGTCCTCGCGGCGACGGCATTGAGGCTGCGTGAAAACCAAAGCCGAACCAAGACCTCGGTCCGAGGCTCCCGGGCACCCGACGGGCGTCGGCGCGTCCCTGCGCCAGAACCTGGTGTTGCAGCCGCTGGCGGCGGTCGCCCTTCCCTACGCCCTGCTCTTCGTGCCGTTCTACCTCGGCTGGCTGAGCGGCTTCGCATTCGTCGTGAGCGCGTTCCTACTGTCGGTCGTGGCCGCGCTCGTCGTCGGCGCCCGCCTGGGCCGCTCGATCTCGATCGTGCGCGCCGCGCTGCAGGGCATCGCCGCGGCCGAGAAGGAGCCGCAGAGCCTGCTGGTGAGCTCGGCGAGCGGGCTCCGCGGCCTCGAGCGCAGCATCGAAGACGCGCGCGCCCGGATCTCGGCTCGCGAGCTGAGCCTCGATGCCGCCCGCAAGGCGGCGGTACGCGAAGGCGCGGCGGAACGCAACGTGACCGAGCAGCTCGAGCGCTCCCAGCGCATCGCGCGCATCGGCAGCTGGGAGTGGACTCGCGCCGACGGCCGGCTCTATTGCTCGACCGAGGCGCACCGGATCCTCAGCGTCGATCCGGCGCGCTTCGATCCGCGTCCGGCGTCGATTCTCGTGCTGGCTCATCCCGACGATCGGCGGGTGCTGCGCCGCTGGATGATCCAGCTCGCGCGCGGCGGCGAGCAGGACGGGCTCGACGTGCGCATGAGCAGCGCCGGGACGGACGTGCGCCACGTTCACGTGCTCGGCGAAGCGCTGCGCGACGCCAAGGGCAACGTCGTCGGAGTCGCGGGCACCATCCAGGACTCGACCGAGCGCACGCGCGCGATCCAGCGCATTCACCGGCTGGCGTACTTCGACGTGCTCACGGAGCTGCCGAACCGCTCGCGCTTCCACGAGAAGATGGCGGAGACCCTGACGCTCGCCAAGCGCCGCGGCAAGTCGTTCGCCATCATGTTTCTCGACCTCGACCAGTTCAAGCGCATCAACGACACGCTCGGTCACCCGGTCGGCGACGAGCTGCTGAGGATCATCGCGCAGCGGCTCACCCGCTGCATGCGGCCGGAAGACATCGCCGGAGCGCCGCAAGTCCCGGGCGCCGAGCGGGACGTCTGCCGGCAGGGAGGTGACGAGTTCATCGTGCTCATGAACGGCGTGGCCAACGAGCTGGACGCCGCGCGGGCCGCGACCCGGCTGCTGACCACGCTCGGCCAGCCGATCTCGCTGGGCTCGCAGGACGTGTTCGTGACCGCGTCCGTCGGCATCGTGCTCTATCCGCGCGACGGCGAAGATCTCGACACGCTGCTCAAGAACGCCGACGTGGCCATGTATCACGCGAAGGGCCAGGGACGCAATCGCTTCTCGTTCTACCAGGACTCGATGCGCGCGGCCTCCGCGCAGCGCCTGTCGCTCGAGCACGACCTGCGCAAGGCGCTGGAAGAGGAGCAGTTCGAGCTCTACTACCAGCCGCAGCTCGAGGTGCCGAGCTGCCGGATCGTCGGGATCGAAGCCCTGATCCGCTGGCACCATCCGACGCTCGGGCTCCTCACGCCGGCGCACTTCATCCCGGTCGCCGAGGAGGCCGGCATGATCATGGCGATCTGGGAATGGGTGCTGGTGGCCGCGCTCATCCAGCACAACGCCTGGCTCGAGCAGGGCCTCCCGCCGATCACGATCGGAGTCAACCTGTCGAGCGCGCAGTTCAGCGATCCCGCGCTCGCGCTGCGCGTGAAGGAGATCGCGCAGGTGATCGACGTTCCGCTCGATCACCTCGAACTCGAAGTGACGGAATCGATGCTCCTGAGCGACTTCGACGCAGCGCTCAAGACGCTCACCGAGCTGCGCGCGATGGGCGTCAAGATCGCGATCGACGACTTCGGCACCGGCTACTCGTCGCTGTCGTACCTGCGCCGCCTGCCCTTGGACAAGCTCAAGCTCGACCAGTCGTTCATCCGGGACGCCGAGCAGAACGAGGGCGACGTCGCGATCACCCGGGCGGTGATCGCGATGGCGCAAAGCCTCAACCTCGCGGTCGTCGCCGAAGGCGTGGAGACGCAGGCGCAGGTCAACCTGCTTCTCTCGCTCGGCTGCAGCGTGGTCCAGGGGTTCCTGCTCGGGCGCCCGCTCCCCGCGCGAGACACCGCCGAGCTGCTGCGCGAGAGCGCAGCGGCGGCGTCGCTTCCGCGGCGGCAGACCGACGTGTCCTGGGGCGCCATCATCCAGCCCCGATCGGCGGCCCAGGCGCGCACACCGGACGACGAGAAGGTCCCGGACGGCTCCCCATAGCTCGCGAGGCCCGCAGGGGCCGGGCGGGCGCCTGCGCTCCTGCGGCGGCGGGCGCGCGGTGAGCTCGGGATGCCCTCGCTCTCGCTCGCGACCTGCACGTCGTCCCCGTGGGCCCGGACGAGGCGCTGCACCCAAGTCGGGGCGATGCCGGGCAACCCAGGGAGCCGGTCGCGGGCGGCGCCGCAACGAAGCGAGGCACCGCCAGAGTGCGGCGCCGCTCGCCTAGACGCGGGGCTCCCCGAGCTCGTTGACGGTGATCGTCGCGCCGGGGGCGAAGCCGAGCTGCGCGCGGTGCGTCTGCCCGCGGAAGACGTAGGTCACGTCCCAGTATTCCGGGCGTGCGGAGTTCGGTACCGCCTCACAGCGCTGCACACTCTGCGTCGAAACCTGGTCGCCGCGGTTCACGTTGGCGCCGACTGCGGCGCCGCCCACCGCGCCGAGCGCGGTCGCGACGTCGTTGCCGCGCCCGCTTCCGATCTGATGCCCCAGGACGCCGCCGAGCACGCCGCCGATGATCGCGCCTCCGATGTTCGGCTGGTTCTGGCGCACCACCTGCTGCTGCTCGACCCAGCAGCGCTGCTCGGGCGGTCCCACCACCGCGCGGACCTTGACCACGTCGGCCTGGAACAACTGTTCCCCATGATGCGGGTAATAGGGATACGGGGGCGGCGGCGACGGCGTCGCGTAGGCGTACTGCGGTTGCCCGCTCAAGGGGCGCACCGAAGAGACGCGCCGGTTGAGGCCGAACGAGGCGAGCGAGTTGTACTGTCCCGGGCGCAGCGTCACGCAGCGGCCGCGGAAGTACGCGTCCTCGCACACTTCCCATTCGCCCCGCTCGACGATGGCCGAGGAAGCGCGGTCGTTGAAGCCGTAGTTCTCGAGGTTGTCGATCGGGCCGTCGGCATTGAAGACGCGGCCGCGCAGCCACTCCTGCTCGTAGAAGACGATCTGCGCAGAGGCGAGCTGCGCGAGCAGAACCGCTCCCAGGCCCACAGCGGTGGTCAGTCCGACCTTCATGTGTGCTCCCTTCGTCGAATCATTCGAGCGAGCCGTCGTGGCCGAGTCGCCGGCGGCCGCGCCAGTGCAGCCTGCCACGGTCTTCGCACGCCGGTCAAGGCGAGCGTCGGCCGCATCCGGCGGCGAAGCGGCGGGCCGTGAAGCGCAGGCCGTCGCACCGCGTATACTCCATGGCCATCGCCACACCGCGGACCTGCGCTCGCCCTCCGTTTCAAGCTCAAGCATGCGGCTCTTCGGCGTCAGCATGGTCCGCAACGAAGCGGACATCATCGAAGCCTCGCTTCGCCACAACCTCGGGGTGCTGGACGGCATCGCGGTCGTCGATCACGGATCGCGTGACCGCACGCCCGAGATACTGGACCGGCTCTGCGGCGAAGGACTGGCCCTGCGCGTCCTGCACGACGGCGGCGCCGGCTTCTTCCAGGCGGAGTGGCTGACCCGGCTCGCGCGGGAGGCTTTCTCGCGGGAGCAGGCCGATTTCATCTTCCCGATCGACGCCGACGAATTTCTCAAGGTCCCGTCGCGCGCGGCGCTCGAGCGCGAGCTCGCGGCCGTGCCTCGCGGCGAGCACGCGGTCGCGGCCTGGCTTACCTACGTCCCCGAGTTCTTCGGCGACAGTGCATTCGGTCCATCGCATCTGCGCCGGCGGCTCAAGGTCGAGCGCCACGGCAGCCAGAAGTGCGTCATCGGGCGCAGCTTCGCCGAGCGGCCGCAGCAGTACATCGTGAGCGGCAATCATCTCGTGGACGATCCGGCGATGGCGCGTGCGCCGCGACACATGCGCCTCAAGCCGGAGGCGGTCGCGCTCGCCCACTGCCCCGTGCGCAGCGCCGAGCAGCTTCGGCAGAAGGTGACGCTCGGCTACGCTGCGCACCTCGCCACGCGGCCCGACAACGAGCGGCAGGCGCTTCACTGGAAGGAGCTCCGCGACGAGCTTTCGGCCACTGCGCCTCCCGGCGAAGCGCGATTGCGGCAGATCGCCTGCAACTACGGCGTAGCCATGGAACAGTGGCTGCCGGTCGACGCCGTCGAGCTGGTCGACGACCCGGTGCTGCCGAGCTTCGCGCCCCAACCGATCTGATCGAGCAGCCGGCGAAAGAGCGGGCATGTCGTCCAGCAGCATCCTGGCCGTCGTTCCAACCTTCAACCGCGGCGAGCTCGTCGAGCTCACCGCGCGCTATCTGCGCAGGATCGATTTCGCCGCGAGCCGCTTCTCCTTCTTGATTTCCGACGACTGCTCGACCGAGTACGGCCTCGCGTTCCTCAAAGGCGCCTACGCCGGCCTTCCGGGCGTCACGTTCATGAGGACGAGCCGGAACTGCGGGCCTATCGCCCACACCTGGGTGCTGCTCAAGCACTTCGCGGCGAGCGGCTTCGACAAGGTCCTCGTTCTCGACAGCGACCTCCTCGTCCACGAGCGTTGCCTCCGTTACGCAGCCGATTTCGAAGTGGAAAGCATCTCGTCGCTCTACAACTCCTGCCTGCACGGCGTCCAGGCGCGGTTCGAGACCTATTGCACCAAGGCGGATATCGGTTGGGCGGGAGCGCTGGTCGCGAGAGGCATCGTCGAGGAGCTCCTCGCCGCGTACGGCTCGCAGCCTTTCGACGACTGGGCGCTCTCGGAGCTCGCCCAACGTCGCGGGCTCGCGATCAAGGTCGCCAGCCCCAGCGCGCTCCAGCACATCGGCATCTTCGGATCGAACAACGCCGGGCCGGAAGGTTTCGACCGCGCGCTCGACTTCCCGGCGGATGACATCGACCAGTCGACTCGCGACTACTTCGTCCGCCGGCACGGCCTCGATCTGATGCGCTGGCTGAGCGCCCCCCCCGATCCTGAAGCCGATCTGTCGCGCTTCGCGCTTCCGGGCTCGAGCACCCCGAGCCAATGACGCCGGTATGGCGGTCCGCGAAGCCTGTCGTCCCCAGCCCTCGCCGGGCAGGCGCGCAATTCTAGGTAAACCGGCGCGGCGCGGGGCTTATTCCAGGCGCCCACGGGCGCGAAGGGTGAACGAAGCGGCACCGGGCATTCGCCTCACCGTCGAGCGCCGGGCGGTGCTATCTTACGATTCGCTGCCGCCACAAGCGTTGCCGGAAACCCGGCACGGATTCAACCTCTTCCCTTCCGGAGACTCCAACCATGACCCAACCGTCGTCGCAACGACGCATCCTGATTTCCGCTCTCGCGATGACCGGCGCACTCGTCCTCGTCGCCGGCTGCAACACGATGATGATGTCCGACCCGATGTATACGCAGACGGTCGCACTGACGGGCGCCAACGAAGTGCCGCCCGTCAGCACGTCCGCTGCCGGCACCGCGACGGTGACCATCCGGCCGGATCACAGCGTGAGCGTGAAGGTCAGCGCCACGGGCATGAACGCGACCGCGTCGCACATTCACCAGGGCGCGGCCGGCGCCAACGGGCCGGTGATCGTTCCGTTTACCAAGACGGGCGACAACACGTTCGCTTCGCCAGAAGGCGCCAAGCTCACCGACGCCCAGTACGACGCCTTCAAGGCGGGCAACCTGTACGTCAACGTGCACAGCGCCGCGCACCCTGGCGGCGAGATTCGCGGACAGTTGAAGCCGTAGCGAGCGGCCGGCGCGACGCGCCGGCGCGTCGCTTGCTCGCCGTCGGGCCCGCGCCCGGCGGCGGTTCCGAGCCTGCCGCGGAGCGCACCCTGCTCCCGGCAACGAAGCAGCGCGCCCGCTGTCTCTCGTTGCGTGGCCATGATTGCCGATCGGCCGACTGAGGCCGCGGCCGATTACACGCTGCTCGGCGATCTCGTCGAAACGTCCCGCCGGGTCGGGGACGATTCCTCGCGCCGCAAGAAGATCGAACATATCGCGGGGTTCCTGCGCCGGCTGGCGCCCTCGGAGATCGCTCTCGCCGTGTCCTATCTCTCCGGCCTGACGCGCCAGGGCAAGACCGGCGTCGGCTGGGCGCTCCTCCGCGAGGCGCAGGGTTCCTCCGCGCACTCCGGGAGCCCCGCGCTCACCCTCGGCGAAGTCGACGCCATCCTCGAGCGCATCGCCGCCGCGACCGGCTCGGGGTCGACCGCCGAGCGCCTGTCCCAGCTCGCGAGCCTCTTTGCGCGCGCCACGCCGCCGGAGCAGGAGTTCCTCTCGCGACTGCTGCTCGGCGAGCTTCGCCAGGGAGCGCTCGAGGGATTGATGATCGAAGCCGTGGCGACAGCCGCGGATCTCCCTGCGGCCGGCGTGCGCCGAGCCGCGATGGTCGGCGGCGGCATCACGGCCGTTGCCGCTGCCGCCCTCGCCGAAGGCGCCGCCGGGCTCGCGCGCTACGCCATCGCACTGTTCCGGCCGCTCGCGCCGATGCTCGCCCAGCCGGCCGACGATATCGGGGAGGCGCTCGCCAAGATCCCGGCCGCCGCGCTGGAATGGAAGCTCGACGGCGCGCGCGTGCAGGTGCACAAGCACGGCGAGGAGGTGCGCCTCTATACGCGGACGGGCAACGACGTCACGGCTGCCGCGCCGGAGATCGTCGCGGCGGTCCGCGCCAGCAGCGCGCGGGACCTGATTCTCGACGGCGAGGCGATCGCGCTCAAGCCGAGCGGCGCGCCCTACCCGTTCCAGGAGACGATGAGCCGGTTCGGGCGCGTCCTCGACATCGACGCCATGCGCGCCCGAATGCCCTTGTCGGTGTTCTTCTTCGATTGCCTGCGTCGCGACGACGTCGATCTCGTGTCGGCGCCGGCTACCGAGCGCTTCGATGCCGTCGCGAACGCGTTGCCGCCGGAGCGCCTCATCCCGCGACTGGTGACGAGCGATGCGATCGCCGCGCAGTCGTTCTACGACGACGCGCTGGCGCGCGGGCACGAAGGCGTGATGGTGAAGTCGCTCGACGCGCCGTACGAGCCGGGCGCGCGCAGCGCGCAGTGGCTCAAGGTGAAGCGCGCGCACACGCTCGATCTGGTCGTTCTCGCCGCGGAATGGGGACACGGACGGCGCCGCGGCCGCCTCTCGAACCTGCATCTCGGCGCACGCGATCCCGCGAGCGGGGGCTTCGTCATGCTGGGCAAGACCTTCAAGGGGATGACCGACGCGATCCTCGCCTGGCAGACCGGGGAGCTGCTCTCGCGCGAGATCTCCCGCGACGAGTGGACGGTGCACGTCCGCCCGGAGCTCGTGGTGGAGATCGCCTTCAACGACCTGCAGTCGAGCCCCCGCTATCCCGCGGGGCTCGCCTTGCGCTTCGCCCGCGTCAAAGGCTATCGTCCGGACAAGAGCGCGCGCGACGCCGACACGATCGAGACCGTGCGCGCCATCTACGCACGGCAGGACAGATGACGGAACGATGAGCGTCCGCGCTCGACCGTGAGCTACGTCGACTCCAATCTCCTCGACGGCGAGCGCGTGCTCTATCGCACCCGGCTGCACTGGCAGGTGTTCGTCGCGCCCGTGGCGTTCGCGCTGATCGTTTCGATTCCGCTCGCGTGGCTCGCGCTCGCGCAGCGCTGGAACGCCTTCGCCTGGATACCGGCGGCGCTCGCGCTCCTGTGGCTCACCGCCGCGGCGGTCAAGCGCCAGACTTCCGAGTTCGTCGTGACCAACAAGCGGGTCCTGATGAAGGCCGGCGTCTTCACCGTGCGCTCGATCGAGCTCCTGCTCTCGAAGGTCGAGGCGATCGCGGTTCACCAGAGCCTCGGCGGCCGGATGCTAGGCTACGGCGACATCGTGCTCACCGGGAGCGGCGGAACCAAGGAGCCGTTCGCGATGATCCAGTCGCCGCTTGCGTTCCGCAACGCCGTGCAGGCGGCGAGCGACGCGCGGATCGGACAGGCCGAGTCCGGGGGGCCCTGATCGCGGTCTACCGCGGAGCCTCGGGGAAGGCCTTGCGGTAGATCTCCTGGTCGACGTACTTCGCAGGCTCGCCCAGCTCGCGCTTGGGCTCGGCGTACTTCGCGCGCAGCGCGAGGACGACGCCGAGGCCCCTCATGTCGATCGCGAGATCGCGCGACAGTCCGCTGCCGGGCGCGACGAACATCTCGTAGGTTCTTGCCGCGAGCGCCGATGTCATGTCTCGGTCGTTGGCGAGCAGGATCGCCTCGCAAACCTCACGGTTGCGCGGATCGAAGATCCAGTCCGTCGCCTCGCGCATCGCCCGCATGAAGCCGATCGCCGCCGATTCGTGATCACGGATCCAGCCGCGCATCGCGAAGGCGCTGCGCCCCTCGTAGGCGCCGAGCAGCTTCGTCGCGCTGCCGAGAGCGTTGAAGCCTCGCGCCTGCGCCTGCAGGTCGAACGGCGTCGAGAGGAGCGTCGCGGCGAACTTCCGATCGACGAGCGCTGCGTAGCGCAGGCTCGTGCCGCCCGCGCGCACCAGTCTCACCTCCGAGGGATCGATCCCGCCGCGTCCGAGCATCTCGCGAGCCACGAACGCGAATCCCGTGGTCAGCGCATCGACGGCGACGTCCTTGCCTCGCAGGTCGCCGAGGGCCTTCGCTTCCGGGATCGCGACGAGGCTCAGGAACCCGTCGTCGAGACCGAGCAGCGCCGTGAGGTCCGGCGCGACGCGGGTCGCCACCTCGCCCTGGCCCTCGTCATAGGCCACGAGGTTGTCGATGGCTGCGGTCGCGATGTCGAACCGTCCCTCGATGAGACCCGCCATCAGGTAGGCCGACGTCGGCGTGTAGCGAAGGTTGACCTCGACGCCGTGTTTGGCGAAGAAGCCCTGCCGCTGCGCCACGTAGATGTGCAGGTTGAAGCCGCCGGCGAAGGTGATGACGTTCAGGCTCTGCAGCGGGGCCGACGGCTGAGCGAGCGCCGTGGCCGTCACGAGGCACGCGAGGACGGCGAGGACGACGCGCTTCATGGCGAGCCGCCGCCGGGATGCGCCGTCCGGCTCAGAGCTGCGGGCGCTCGGGAATGCGCCCGATGCCCGGCAGCTTGACCGCGAAATGGCGCGGATCGATGCCGAAGACGAAGCCGAGGACGTTGATCTCGAGCCCCTCGTCCGCATCGAGGCTCGCACCCAGCATGCCCAGAAGCGAGAGCTGATAGCCGGTCCCGCTCGGGGTCCGGCTGACGATCCGGTCGAGAGGGACGTAATCCTTCCCGATGGCGGTCGACGGCAGCGTCAGGTGCAGCTCGGGGATCTCGCGCGAGAGGTGCGCGGTGAACGTATTGCTGTTGGGCCCCGGCCACATGCGGTAGCTCCGCGCGCCGGCGTACGAGTCGACCACAGCGGGGAGCCTGGCGATCGCCGCCTCGGCGGCCGGGCCGCGAAGGTCCGCGAGCAGGCTCGGCGCCGCGCCGTACCATTCGGCGTCGGCCGGGCGCGTATCGGTGATCGATATGACCGATCGATCGCCGCCGCCATACCAGCCGATCACCTCGTAGCGGGTATAGCGTTTGGCGTCCTTCGGCTTGGCGGCGAGCCAGGTGTGGACCGCGAACGCGCCGCGCCATCCGAATACCCGCGCCGCATAAACCTGCACGACCGCCTCCGGGTGAGCGGCGGGGTCGGGGGCGAGCCCGCTCGAGCGGTGCGTCGCCGTGCGCCAGTCGCCGTGCACGGGCACGCGCCCGGAAGCAAGCGTCCACAGCGGACCCGCGGCTAGAAGCCCGACGAATACGATCAAGCCCGATGCCACGCGCAGCGATCTCCCGCGAGTCGACGACACGATGGGCGTTGCAGGACGGCCCACAGCAGCCAATGTGAGGACGAAAACTCGATTGTGCAATGATACAAAAAAAGCGGCCCTGCCCGGGCCGCTCTCCGTCGGCGACAGCTTGCTCTAGCCGCGAGGCTCGCCGTTGCCGTTGACGGTGATGGTCTGGCCCGGCGGCGAGCCGAGCTGCGCGTGGTGCTCGACGCCCCGGAACTCGTAGGTCACGTCCCAGTAGTCCGGCGCCACTCCGCTCGGCACGTTTTCGCAGCGCTGCACGTCCCGATGCGTTCCGACGTTCGCGCCGACCGCTGCACCGGCCACCGCGCCGCCGACGGTCGCGACGTCGTTCCCGCGCCCGCTGCCGATCTGGTGGCCCAGGACGCCGCCGACGATGCCGCCGATGATCGCACCCGGGACGTTTGCGCCGGGGACGCGATCGCGCTCGACCCAGCAGCGCTGCTCGGGCGGCCCGACCACTGCGTGCACCGACGTCACCGGCGCCTGGTAGAGCGCTTCAGGCGCGGGCGGCGGCGCGTAGCCCGGAGGCGGCGTGGGCGGCGGCGGCGCGTAGGCCTGCGGCGGAGCGGCGTATCCCGCCGGCCTGATCGACGAGATGCTGTCGTTCATCCCCATTCGATCGAGCGAGACATATTCCCCCGGATGGAGGATCACGCAGCGTCCCTGGAAGTGCGCGTCCTGGCACACCTGCCAGTCGCCGCCCTGCACGACCGCGGACGAAGCACGGTCGTTGAAATCGGTCCGGTCGAGATCGCGCACAGGATGATCGACGAAGAACTGGCGCCCGTGAAAGCCCTGATCCGAATAGAGCGTCACCTGCGCGCCCGCCTGCGCCGCGAGCGCAAGCCCGGTCGCGGCGAAAAGACACTTCAGCGTTGCATGCATCCTTACCTCCGTTGGTTGGACTCGCGCCGGCCAAGGCCGGATCGAAAGCACAGGAGGATGCTAGCGTCGGGGCTCGCGAAAATATGTCGGGCGCTTCGGACGACTCGTGTCGGACATCGTCCTTTTTGCGGGTAGGTGCGCCCTCAAGCGTCCAACCGGGCCGCACTCGCGCCACGAACCGCCGTCGAAGCTTGAGTAGCACATGCCGTCGCCTACCGGCCGCAGGGACGATTCGAGACGCGGCCCGCGACGTAGAGAAGTCAGCTGGCGGCATCCGATTCCGGCGCACGATTCCAGCAGGGGCGGGGCATATTTCTTGCTGGACACGCACCAGGATCAAAGCAGACGGAGGCAAACGATGATCTCGGCTTGGTGGCTCGTACCTACGTTCCTCGTAGGCGGCTATGCGGGCATGCTCGTCATGGCCATCATGTCGGCGGCGCGGGAAGTCACGAAGGAGCCGCTGCCAAAGCGGGCAGTTCGTGCCCATTTGCGCAGACCGGCCACGGACGCTTCGTAACGCCCTGCAACCTCCGGCGCTCGGGCGGGCCGAAAGCCATCGCCCCGCGCCTGGCGCTCGAGCGCGGCGCGCGTGTGCTCGCGCGGTAATCCTGTGGCTCGCTGCCGCAAATGGAGTCGGCCCGGCAGAGCTGGGCCTGTTCCCTTGGATTCTCCTCGAGACGCGGTTCCGCGGAGGCCCGCGTAGCCTACGATGGGGGAAACCCGTAGTCTTCAGGCGAGCCGATGGTCGATCCTCGTCTTCGCTCTTCTGCCCCATGGCGGCTCAGCTTGGGATTGCCCGGAAGGCATCCGGAGCGTCCTGCGACGAAACGCGCAGTCCCCAACAACGCCTTGAAAGCCTGGGAAAAGAAGCTATAGTTTGACCAGTCATCGGCAATCACAGACCGGCACGAAGGCCAGAGAAAGAGGTCGAGCGAGCGGTGGAGACCCCATCCAGGCGGCATCCTTACGGAACCCTTGCGCCGGGGTTGGGTCCGTCCCTACGTAGGTGCCGTAGAATTCAGGTTGTTGGATGCAACTGGGATTCTGCCGACCCCGCCCCCATGTTCGGGCGAGCGGCGACACAAGTTGAAAAGACTGTCCGGCACCCGCCGGACTTTTTGTATCCGAGGGCGGGACCCGGGACGGGCCCGGGGCTTACGAGACCATGGGAAATGGGGGCGAGACAATGGTTTCGGCTTGGTGGTTGGTAGCGGCATTTCTGGGAGGCGGGTTCGCAGGTATCCTGCTCATGGCGCTGGTTCGCATGGCAGGAGGGTTGCCGGAGCCATCGGTAGCCAATCTTCCCGACCTCAACGGGATGCCTTGGTAGCCTAGCCGGTCGGCCGCAGCATCCGCACCGGCCGAAGTCGAAGAGCGTCCAAGACGCTCTGAGGTGGGTTACTCACCTCCGCTGGCAGCCCTGAACGCGCGGGGCCGGGCAGGAGCAAGGGTCGCGTTCCGGATTGGCAAGGAGGGCGCGCGGCGGTAGAGTGCCTCCGGACAAGCAGCGCGGGGGGTTGCGCTTGCAGGCTTCGCCGGAACTCACCACTCTTCTCTTCACCGACATCGAAGGCAGCACCCGCCTCTGGGAGCACGAAGGAGAGCGGATGTCGCGGGCGCTGGCCGAGCACGACGCGCTTTCGCGCAAGGCCGTCGAAGCGCATCGGGGCGTCGTCGTGAAGATGACCGGCGACGGCATGTACGCGGCGTTCGCCGATGCGGTCGATGCGCTCAACGCAACGGCGCTGCTCCAGCAATCCCTCGATGAGCTGACGACGCAGAACCACGTCGCACTGCGCGTGCGCGCGGGCTTGCACGCCGGTCTCGTCGAGCGCCGCGATCAGGATCTGTTCGGCAGCCCGGTGAACCGGGCGGCCAGGATCATGAAAGCCGCGCACGGCGGCCAGATCCTCCTGTCGCAGGCGGTCGTGGACCAGATCCGCGACCGGCTGCCGGACGGCATCAGCATCCGCGATCTCGGCGCCGTTCGGCTGAGGGACCTGGCCACCAGCGAGCACGTCTATCAGCTGCTGCATCCGCGGCTGCGGCAGGACTTCCCCGCGCTGCGCTCGCTCGAAGCGACGCCCAACAATCTTCCTCCGCAGACCACCTCGTTCATCGGCCGCGAGCGCGAGCTCGCGGAGGCCAAGCGCCTGCTGGACGGCGCGAGGCTGCTGACGCTCCTGGGGATGGGCGGACTGGGGAAGACGCGGCTCTCGCTGCAGATCGGGGCCGACGTCCTCGAGAAGTACTCCGACGGCGTGTGGTTCGTCGATCTGGCGCCGATCCGCGATCCCGCGCTCGTCCCCAACGCTGTCGCCCACGTCCTCGCGATCCGAGAGGAACCCGGCCGGCCGATCGTGCAGACGCTGTGCGCGCACCTGCGCGAGCACAAGCTGCTCGTGATTCTCGACAACTGCGAGCACCTGGTGAACGCCTGCGCGAGTCTCGCCTCGGCGCTGATCCAGGCCGTCCCGAACCTCCGGCTGCTCGCGACGAGCCGCGAGCCGCTGCGTATCCCAGGGGAGCAGACCTACGCCGTGCTCCCGCTGGCGGTGCCGCGCCGCGCGGACGCCGAGACCCTGCTGCGCTCGGAGGCCGTGCAGCTCTTCGTCGAGCGGGCGCGGCTGCAGAAGCCGGACTTCGCGGTCACCGGATCCCAGGTCTCGGCGGTCGCGGAGCTCTGCGCGCGGCTCGACGGCATTCCGCTCGCGCTGGAGCTGGCCGCTGCACGGCTGCGGTCGCTCTCGGTGACGGAGATCAACGCGCGCCTGCACGATCGGTTCAAGCTGCTGACCAGCGGGAGCCGGGTCGCGCTCGAGCGGCAGCAGACGCTGCGCGCGCTCGTGAGCTGGTCGTACGATCTGCTGCAGGAGAACGAGCAGATCGTCCTGGATCGGCTGAGCGTGTTCTGCGGCGGCTTCGACTTGCACGCCGCGGAGATCGTCTGCGGCGCCGATCCGATCGACGAGTACGACGTGATCGACCTCATCACGTCGCTGGTCGAGAAATCGCTGGTGATGGTCGAGCAGGAGGGCCACGGCTCGCGTTACGGGCTGCTCGAGACGATCAAGGAGTTCGCGCACGAGCGCCTCGCCAAGCGCTACGACCTGCAGGGCGCGATTCGCGAGCTCGCCGCCGAACGGCTGAAGGATCGTGGCGACGTTGCCGCGACCGCGCTGCGGCACTGCGACTACTACCTCGGCGTCGCCAAGGCCGCGCGGCCGAAGCTCGAGGGCTCCGAGCAGGCGGAATGGATGCGGCGGCTGGAGATCGACCTCGACAATCTGCGCGCCGCGATCGCCCTCGCTCTTACCGGCGACGGAGATCCGATCAACGCGGTCAAGTTCGAGGTCGCGCTGATGACCTTCCGGATCCAGCGCGGATACTCCACCGAGGCGAGAAGGAACCTGCAGGCCGCGCTCGCGCTTCCCGCGCTGCGTGAGCCGACGGTCGCCCGGGCGCACGCGCTCTACGTCGGCGGCACGCTAGCCACCGTCCAGGGCGACCAGGCCGAGGCCGCGACGATGCTCACCGAGTGTCTCGAGATCCGTCGCGGCCTGGGCAATCCGCAGGAGATCGGAGCGACCCTGTCGACGCTGTCGGTTCTGCACCTGCGGCGTGGCGAGACGCGGCAGGCAAGCGACTGCGAGCTCGAGGCGCTCGAGCTCTTTCGCCGTGCGGGTGATCGCATCGGCGAGGCCGCCTGCATGCTTACCTTGGGCGAGATCAAGGAGCGGGAGGAGGACATGGGCGGGGCGAAGGAGCTCTTCGACCAGTGCCTCACGCTCGCCCGCAGCATCAAGCAGCAGGAGCTCGAAGCGGAGTGCGAGCGCAACCTGGGCGACCTCGCGCTCGTCGCGCAGGACCTGCCGAGCGCCCAGACGCGCTTCGCCCGCTCGCTCAAGATCTGCCGGGATGCCGAGGACAAGCGGAACGGGGCAATCGCCCTGTGGTGCCTCGGCAGGGTCGACGCCGCGCGCGGGGAGCACGACGCCGCGGCAGCCAAGTTCGCCGAGGCGCTGAGCGCGTTCGAATCGTTCCAGATGAACTCGGAAGTGCTCGACTGCCTCGAAGATTGCGCCGCGCTGCGCCAGGCCATGGGGCGCGCCGACGGCGCGATCCGGCTGTTCGCCGCGACCGACGCGATGCGCGAGCGCCTGGCGATCCCCAGGTCGCAGCGGCGCGAGGCGCTTCGGGAGCAAACGCTCGAAACCGCACGCGCGAGCCTCGACGCCGCCGCCATCGATGCGGCACGCATCGCCGCCGGTGCGTGGGGACTCGACGACGCGATCGAATACGCTACGACAACGAACGCGGGAGCCGCGGCGAGCGTCGCGGTGTAGACGCCCGCCCGGGCCGCAAGGCGGCGGCCCCGGGCGCGAAATACCCTCAGGACGCTGACGAGCCGCGCTTGCGCTTGCGCGCGATCCAGCCGGCGACCAGCGCACCGCCCATCAGGGCGAGCGAGCCCGGCTCGGGCGTGAACGAAACGTTGGTCGCGGGCGAGCCGAAGGGAACCGGCACACAATCCGGCTGATGGTTGTGGTTGGAGTTGTACAGGCTGTCCGAGCTGTACGATTGCTCGCAGTCGGTGGGCTCCCGCAGCAGGACCACCTCGTTGAGCAGGCCCTTCAGCGGGTTGTTGCGGGTCGGCGTGACGATCGATATGAAGTCGATGAACCAGTCGTAGTCGCACGGATCGTCGGGCCCGCTCGAGCAGTCGGTGATCGAGAGCGGAATCAGGAGCGAGTCGATGCCCACGACATAGGACGGTGCCGTGGGGTCGACGACCATCGCGACGATCAGATCGGAGGGCGACGGCAGCGACAGGTGCCCGGTATCGCCCAGCCCGTCATCGACGTTCACCGAGACGTCGTCCAGGATCACGCCGTTGCAGACCGTGAAGCCCAGGTTGACGGCGTGGATCCCTGCGCTGAGCGACGCGCAGGGATCGGGCGAATCGGGCACGGTGAAATGACCGAAACCGTCGAAGTACGTCGGATCGAAGGTGACCGGAACGAACTTGGCGTTCGCCGTTCCGGAGATGGCGAGTACGACCAGCGTGGCAATCGTACCCAACAACGCGCGCACTGCCCGCGACGGCGTAGCCATCGTACCCCCCACTTTTTGGATTGCCATAGGAGTGAGCAAGAAGCGATCCAGTTCTGGCAAAAAGTGATACAAGACTTTGAATCGCAAAGCATACGAGGCGGTGTTCTCCAAGCCTCCATCGAAGGAATCGCGGGCAGTTGTCAAGTTTCTCGACAATTCGGCCCGACGTGTCGCCTTGGCGACGTAGACGACAACTTAGTCGCCTTCCCTGCGCCGGGATGCCGGGCGAACGCTTGCAGAAACGCGGTCCGCCTCTGCTGGCCGCGGCGGGACAGGTTCGCCACGCCGGCACAGCACGCGCTCGGCTTGGGAGACCCACCCCGGGGCAGGCATCGAGGGGCCGCGGGCTCGCCCCCGAGCTCGCGCGTCATCTTCACCCGGCGACCGGCGGTGGAATATTCCCCGCCGGACGAGGGTCTTTTCCGATTGGCAGCCGCTGACCGGGGCGGTACAGTGGCCAGCGAATGAAGCCGGCGGAGGTCGCCGTGCAGGCATCGCCCGAACTCACCACCCTTCTCTTCACCGACATCGAGGGAAGCACGCGGCTCTGGGAGCAGGAGGGCGAACGCATGTCGCGCGCCCTGGCCGCCCACGATGCGGCGTCGCGGAAAGCGGTCGACGAGCACGGGGGGGTCATCGTCAAGATGACCGGCGACGGCATGTATGCGGCGTTCGCCGACGCTGCAGCCGCCCTGCAAGCGACCGCGATGCTCCAGCGTTCGCTCGACGAGCTGGCCTCGGGCAACCACGTCCCGCTGCGAGTGCGGGCCGGGCTGCACGCCGGAGTGGTCGAGCGACGCGACCAGGACCTCTTCGGCAGCCCGGTCAACCGCGCCGCCCGGATCATGAAGGCCGCACACGGCGGCCAGGTCCTGGTCTCCCAGGCGGTCGTGGACCAGGTTCGCGACCGCCTGCCCGCGTCGATCACGCTGCGCGACCTGGGCGCCGTCCGCCTGCGCGACCTCGCGACCAGCGAGCACGTCTACCAGCTCCTGCACCCGGAGCTCCGGGCGGATTTCCCGGCGCTGCGCTCGCTGGAAGCCACGCCCAACAACCTGCCGCAGCAGGTGACGTCGTTCATCGGCCGCGAGCGCGAGGTCGCCGACGCCAAGCGACTGCTCGAGAGCACCCGCCTGCTGACGCTGCTGGGCATGGGCGGCCTGGGCAAGACACGGTTGGCGCTGCAGGTCGCGGCCGACGTCCTGGAGAAGCATCCCGACGGCGTCTGGTTCGTCGACCTCGCGCCCATCCGCGACGAATCGCTGGTCACGAACGCCGCCGCCCAGGCCCTGGGAATCCGCGAGGAGCCCGGCAAGCCGCTGCTGCAGACGCTCTGCACGCATCTCAAGGATCACAAGCTGCTGCTGATCCTCGACAACTGCGAGCACCTCGTGGGCGCGAGCGCCCGGCTTGCCGATGCGCTGCTCATGGGCACGCGCGACGTGCGCATTCTCGCCACCAGCCGCGAGGCCCTGCACATTCGCGGCGAGCAGACCTACCCCGTGCTGCCGCTGGCGGTGCCCGACCGGAAATCGGATGCGGGCACGCTGCTGCGCTCGGAGGCCGTGCAGCTCTTCGTCGAGCGGGCGCGGCTGCAGAAGCCGTCGTTCGCGATCACCGAGCAGGACGCCCCGGCGGTAGCCGAGCTGTGCGCCCGGCTCGAAGGCATCCCGCTCGCGCTGGAGCTCGCCGCGGCGCGGCTGCGCTCGCTGTCGGTCGGCGACATCAATGCCCGCCTGCACGATCGCTTCAAGCTGCTGACCAGCGGCAGCCGTGTGGCGCTGGAACGCCAGCAGACGCTGCGAGCGCTGGTGAGCTGGTCCTACGACCTGCTGCAGGAGAACGAGAAGATCGTCCTCGAGCGGCTGAGCGTCTTCTCGGGAGGCTTCGATCTCGAGGCCGCCGAAGCGGTGTGCGGGGCCGACCCGATCACGCCGGAAGATGTCCTCGACCTCGTCACTTCGCTGGTCGAGAAATCGCTGGTTACGGTCGAGCAGGAGATCGACGGCTCGCGCTACGGGCTCCTCGAGACGATCAAGGAATTCGCTCGCGAGCACCTCGCGAGCCGCTTCGGCCTGGCCGGGACGATCAAGGAATTCGCGAGCGAGCGGCTCAAGGAGCGCAACGACCTCGCGGCGACGGCGGCAAGGCACTGCCAGTACTTCTTCGAGTTCGCAAAGACGACCAATCGCAAGCTCCTGGGCGCCGAGCAGGCGGAATGGATCGGCCGCACCGAAGCCGACCTCGACAACCTGCGCGCCGCCATCGCCCTGGCGCTCGCCGGCGGGGTCGACTCGGCGATGGTCGTCAAGCTCGAAGTCGCCCTCATGCGTTTCCGCAGTCTGCGCGGGTATTGCACCGAAGGCAGGCGGAACATCCGGGCCGCGCTGTCGCTGCCGGCGGTCAGCGAGTCCGGCTTCTTCCGTGCCCATGCGCTTTACGTCGGCGGCGTTCTCGCGACCGATCAGGGCGACTACGCGGAGGCGACGCAGATGCTGACCGAGTGCCTCGCGATCCGGAGAGGCCTGGACAACGCGAACGAGACCGCGGCGACGCTGACCACGCTGGCGACGCTGCATCTGCAGCAGGACGACATCGGCAAGGCCCGGGAATACGAGGAGGAGGCGATCAGCATCTTCCGCAATCTCGAATACCGGCTCGGAGAGGCGATCGGCCTTCAGAACCTGGGCGAGATCTCGCTGCGCCAGGGCGACGACGACGGAGCCCGAAAGCACTTCGAGCAATGCCTTGCCATCTCCCGGAGCATCGAGCACCGGGAGCTTGAAAGCGAGTGCGACCGCAGCCTGGGCGAGCTCGAGCTTCGAAGCGGCCAGCTCCAGGCTGCTCGCGCGCACTTCGCGAGCTCGCTCGCCATCTGCGAAACGGCGCAGGACAGGCGCGGGGCGGCGATCACACTGGCGTTCGTGGGGCGGACCGACGCCGCGAGCGGTGATACGGAGTCGGCGCGCAAGCACCTCTCCGAGGCCCTCGTCGCCTTGCAGGCATTCGACGTGAACGCTGAGCTGCTCGCCTGTCTGGAAGACTACGGGGGCATCTTCGACGACGGCGGCGAAGTCGAAGAGGCCGTTCGCATCTACGCCTCCGCCGGCGCGGTTCGCGAAGCGCTGAGCGTCCCGCGATCGCGCGGCCGGGAAGCGGAGATCCAGGCGCGAATCCAGGCCGCTCGGGACAAGCTCGGCGACCCCGCCTTCGACGCCGCGTGGCGAGCGGGCCGCGCGTGGTCGCGAAACGCGGCGATCGAGCACGTTCTCGCGTCTGCCGCCGCAGCCACGTCCGGATGACCGCCCGGTGACGGCGCAAGACGCGCCCCGGGCCGGCGCTCTGGGGCCGCGCCGTCCGCGACGATGAGTGCAGCGAATTCGAAACCGCCGCCCGGAACGGCGCTGCGGCGGGCGCTCGGCTTGCTCCAGGCGGGCCGGCTCGCCGAGGCGGAGCGATCCTGCTGCACGCTGCTCGTGGCTCGCCCCGACGATTTTCACGCCCTTCACCTCCTCGGCGTGATTCGCGCGCGCCAGGAAGCCTTCGACGAGGCCGACCGGCTGCTGAGCCGCGCCAGGGCGATCGATCCGCAATCGGCGGAAGCGTGCTCCAACCATGGCAACGTGCAACGGGCGCTCGGGCGCTCCGCCGATGCGCTGGCGAGCTTCGACCGCGCGCTCGTGATCCGGCCCCGCTACGTCGACGCGCTGAACAACCGCGGCGGCGCGCTGAGGGACCTCCAGCGCTTCGACGAGGCCATTGAAAGCTTCGACCGGGCGCTCGCGATCAGCCCGAACTTTGCCGTCGCGCACTACAACCGCGGCGCCGCGCTCTCGGCGCTCAAGCGGCACGAGGAAGCACTGGCGAGCTACGATCGGGCCCTCGCGCTGGAGCGGAATTTCGCGGAAGCCTTGAACAACCGCGGCGGCGCGCTCGCCGCGCTGGCGCGACACGAGGAAGCGCTCGCGAGCTACGACCGGGCGCTTGCGCTCCGGCCCGCGTACGCCGAAGCGCTGCAGAATCGCGGCGCCGCGCTCGCCCACTTCGGCCGCTACGAGTCCGCCGCGGAGGTGCTCGCGCGGGCGCTCGAGCTCAACCCGGATCTGCCCTTCGCCCGCGGAACGCTGCTCCACGCGCGCATGCACTGCTGCGACTGGCGGACGTGGGAGGACGACACGAAGCAGGTGCTCGCCGACGTGCGCGCCGGCAGGCTCGCGTGCGAGCCGTTCATGTTCCTCGCCGTCTCGGACTCTCCGGGCGACCAGCTTCGGTGCTCCGAGACGTGGCTGCGCGAGCACTGTCCACCGGTCGCCGGCGCCGCCTGGAGCGGTACGCGGTACCGCCATGAGCGAATCCGCCTCGCCTATGTCTCGTCGGATTTCGGCGCGCACCCGGCGAGCTACCTCATGGCGGGGCTCTTCGAGCAGCACGACCGGCAACGCTTCGAGACGATCGCGATCTCGCTCGGCGCCGACGACGGCAGCGCGATCGCCGCGCGCACCCGCAAGGCCTTCGACCGCTTCATCGATGCCCGTGCGCTGAGCGATCGCGACATCGTGGGGCTCATGCGCGGCCTCGAGATCGACATCGCCGTGGACCGGAACGGCTACACGAGCAACGCGCGGCCGCGCATCTTCGCGCAGCGTCCTGCGCCGATCCAGGTCAACTACCTCGGCTACCCGGGCACGACGGCGGCCCCGTACATGGACTACCTGATCGCCGACGAAACCATCGTTCCCCGCGAGGAGCAGGGGTTCTACGCCGAGCGGATCGCCTATCTGCCGGACACCTATTGGGTGAACGACTCCGGACGGAGGATCGCGGAGGCGACGCCGAGCCGCGCCGAAGCCGGACTGCCGGATCGCGGGTTCGTCTTCTGCTGCTTCAACAACCCCTACAAGATCAACCCGCCGCTGTTCGACCTCTGGATGCGGCTGCTTGGGCAGGTCGAGGGAAGCGTGCTCTGGCTGCTCAAGCCCAACCCGATAGGCGAACGCAATCTCCGCGGCGAGGCGGCGAAGCGAGGCGTCGATCCGAGCCGTCTGGTCTTCGCGCCGAGAATGCCGCCGGAGGAGCACCTGGCCCGACACCGGCTGGCGGATCTCTTCGTCGACACGCTGCCCTACAACGCGCACACGACCGCCTGCGACGCGCTCTGGGCGGGACTGCCGGTGCTGACCTGCATCGGGACGAGCTTTCCGGGGCGGGTAGCCTCGAGCGTGCTCCGCGCGGTCGGCCTGCCGCAATCGATCACAGGTTCGCTCGCGCAGTACGAATCTGAGGCCTTGGCGCTCGCGCGGGACCCGGACCGGCTGCGCGAGCTCAGGCAGGCGCTTGCGCGCAACCGCACGACGACGCCGCTGTTCGACACCGACCGGTTCCGGCGCCACATCGAGGCTGCGTACACGGCGATGTGGGAACGCCATCAGCGCGGAGAGCCGCCGGCGAGCTTTGCGGTTTCCGAGCTCCGCTGAGTCCTACGTCGGGGAATTTTACATTCGCGGGTCGCGACACCCCGGATCGCGCCCCGACGTTCGGCAATCCGCGAGCAGACTCAACGTCTTAGCGATCGCCGCACGCGGGAGGCGCGCTTCTTGCTCCGCGCGTTGTAGCGCCGACGTGTCGTCATTGCTTGTCTGCGCATTCTCGGATTTCTTGGAACGGAGGGTCGCATGGGAGAAACCACTCGGCGCGCGTCGCACGGGGTTGCCGTCTCGACGTTGTTCGCAGGCATCTCTCTCATGTACAGCGTGACCGCACAGGGGAGCTTCATCCCTGGCCACATCGATCCGGGAGGCAACGGCAGCGTTCCCGGCTTCTCCGGCGACGTCGTGTTCAACATCGATGCAAGCTGCCTGTCAGGCGGAGACGGCTGGTTCGCGACCAATGCCCAGACATCATCCGGCGGCTGCGGCAACGCGACGGTCTACAGCGCACACATCCTCCTCTACGATCTGAACACGCCTGATCCGGTGCCCGTGGGCGAGCCCGTGCTGGGCACGTTCGATCTCACGCCCACGAACTTCTGGCCCATCTTCGGCGTTCTCATCGAGAACGGGGAGGTGGCGGGCGTCGATACAGGCATCATGGGACCGGACCCGGGCACAGGAGCCTGGGTGGGGCACACCTTCTACCTGTCGTTCTCGTCGGACTGCTTCGACAGCAGCTGCTTCGATCCCGCGAAGATTTACATGGACAATGCGAACAACCCCTCGCTCCCCGGAACCGTGGTCTTCGGGGCGCCCTGCACGGACGCGGCCAACTGTACCGTTCCGGAGCCCGGGACGATCGCGCTCACGCTTGGTGCTCTCGGCGGCGGCTGGCTCGTGAGGCGGCGCAAGCCCAAGGTCCAGACGTAGTCCGGCGGTAAAGCGCCTGCGGGCGAACCGGGGCCCACGCGTCCTTTCGCCCGTTTCGCAGACAGGGTTCCCGCTCACATCGAGACGGCGCGGAGTTCCAAGCGCCGCGCCGTTGGCGTTGGCCTCGCGGTTTCCGGGCGAGGCTTGAGCCAGCCTTGCTACAATCGCGCGGTCTGTCCGTCTTCCTTCCTTCCGCGGCAATCCTCGTTGGTCCACCATGAATACCGCCACACTTCTCTCCGGCATCGCGAACCAATGGGATTCCGAGATCGTCCCGCTGCTCACCGAGTACGTGCGCATTCCCGCCAAGTCGCCGCACTTCGATCCGCAATGGGAGGCGCACGGCCACATCGAGCGGGTGATCCGCCTGGCGGAGGCGTGGGTGCGCAAGCAGCCTGTGCGCGGACTCCGCTGCGAGATCGTGCGCCTGCCCGGGCGCACGCCGCTGCTCTACTTCGAAGTTCCCGGCGCGGGCGATCGGACCGCGCTGCTCTATGGCCA
This sequence comes from Casimicrobiaceae bacterium, assembly GCA_035501595.1. Taxonomy (GTDB): domain Bacteria; phylum Pseudomonadota; class Gammaproteobacteria; order Burkholderiales; family Casimicrobiaceae; genus PALSA-1003. Next base: position 56,643 of record DATJVX010000022.1, read on the forward strand.
CCTCGACAAGCAGCCCGAGATGACCGGCTGGCGCGAAGGCTGCGGTCCCTGGGAGCCGTTGCTCGAGAACGGCAAACTCTTCGGACGCGGCAGCGCCGACGACGGCTACGCGGTGTTCGCCGCGCTCTGCGCGATCGGCACGCTCCAGGCGCAGGGCGTGGCGCACTCGCGCTGCGTCGGCATGATCGAGACCTGCGAGGAATCGGGGAGCTACGATCTGCCTGCATACCTCGAGGCGCTGGCGCCGCGCATGGGCCGGGTCGACTTCGTCATCGGACTGGATTCCGGCTGCGGCGACTACGAGCGGATGTGGGACACGACGTCGCTACGCGGGCTCGCGGGCGGCGTTCTGCGCGTCGACGTGCTCACCGAGGGCGTGCATTCCGGAGACGCGAGCGGCGTCGTGCCCTCGTCGTTCCGCATCGCGCGCAAGCTCCTCGATCGCCTCGAGGACTCGACCACCGGCCGCGTTCTCCCCGCGGAGCTGCACGCGCCGATTCCGGCGGAGCGGGTCGAGCAGGCCTCCCTGGCCGCCGAGATCCTCGGCGACATCGTGATCACGAAGTACCCTTTCGCGGGCGCGACCCGGCCCATGGTCGCCGATCGCAAGGAAGCCCTGCTCAATCGCACCTGGCGTCCCGCGCTGTCGACGATCGGCGCAAGCGGCCTGACCGCCATCACGGACGCCGGCAACGTGCTGCGCCCGCAGACCTCGCTCAAGCTCTCGATGCGCCTGCCGCCGACGATCGATGGCGCGCTCGCCGCCCGAACCATGAAAGCGCTCCTCGAAGCCGATCCCCCCTATGGCGCGAAGGTCCGCTTCGACGTCGAGGAAGGCGCCACGGGCTGGAACGCTCCGCGCGCGGCGGCGTGGCTCACCAAGTCCGTGAACGACGCGTCGCTCGCGTTCTACGGCAAGCCGTCGTGCGCCATGGGCGAAGGCGGGACGATTCCCTTCATGGCAATGCTGGGAAGGCATTTCCCCGAGGCACAGTTCCTGATCACGGGCGTGCTCGGCCCGCACTCGAACGCGCACGGGCCCAACGAGTTCCTCCACATTCCCTACGCGAAGAAGCTCACGGCCTGCGTCGCGACCGTGATCGCGGCGCACGCGCAGCACTGAGCCTGCTTACAGCCTTCCGAACCAGAGCAGCGACAGGCCGAGGGCGGCGGTCAGGAGCACCGCCGCCGCCGCCGCAAAGGCGAACGCGATCTCGGTGTCCTTCTTCTCCAGCACGAGCTGCCGGGTAAGCTGCCGGTAGACCTTCTTCAAGTCCTCCGAGGTCCCGGCCCGGAAGTACTCGGCGCGCGTGATGTCGGCGACCGCCTTGAGCGTTTCCTCGTCGAGGCGCACGTACGCAGACCAGCCCTCGAAGCCGATCAGCCCACCCTCTTCGGTGCCGAAGCCGACGGTGTAGACGCGCACGCCGCGATCCGCCGCCCACTTGGCAGCATCGCGCGGATCCGGGCCCGTCGTTCGGCGGCCGTCGGAGAGCAGGATGATCACGCCCGAGGAGTACGAGCCGGGCGGCACGGGCTTGAATTCCTTGACCGGCTTGGGCGGCGCATCGAGCGAGCGGCCGCGGCCCGTGTTGGGCACCAGGCCGCCCTTGAAGACGAGATCCTCGAGGTCGATGCCCGCATCGGGAAAAAGGGTCTGCAGAGCGACGTAGAGCGCACTGCCGGTAGCGGTCCCGCGCTGCAGCTCGAAGCGCTCGATCGCCGCGAGCAGCTCCTCCCGGCTGCGCGTCGGCGGCTGCACCAGCGACGCGGTCGCGCCGAAGGCGACGATCCCGATGTCGACGTCTTCCGGGCGATCCTCGACGAAGCTCTTCGCCGCCTGCTGCGCCGCCGTGAGGCGGTTCGGGTCGACGTCGCGGGCTCCCATGCTGAGCGAGACGTCCATCGCCAGCATGATCGTCTTGCGCTCGGCGGGAAGCGTGACGATCGCGGTCGGGCCGGCGCAGGCGATGATGAGCGCGACCTGCGAGACGAGGAACAGCAGCGGCGGGATGTGCCGGCGCAAGCGCGTTCCAGGTCCCAGCGCCTCCTTGACGATGTCCACGCTCGCGTAGCGCACCGCGTATTTCTTGCGCCGGCGCAGCAGGAGCAGGTACGCGGCGACGAGGGCCGGCACCAGCGCCAGGAGCCACAGGATGTGCGGATGCAGAAACTTCATGCCTTCACACGACGCGATCGGCGCCGAGGCCGCCCGGGGGCCGATGCCTCGCGCACCGCAAACGAGCTCTGCCGGTCATCACGCCTCGATCCCAATTATGCACGATCCTCACGCCGGTCGATCCGGCTGTCGCCCGCGCGCCGGCGTGCGTCAGCGATCGACAGCGCGGCGGCCAAAACGATCCGCGAATCCGCAGGGCCGCGGCCGCCGAACGCCGCGCGCGCGTCGCGGCCCGGGTGGGCCTGGAAGGAATTCTAAGCCGCTCTACGGGGCTGCGTGGGAGAGCTGCGAAGCGCCCCGCGCTCCCGGGGGAAGCGCGGACCGCGCCCGCGCTGAGCCGAGGCCGTCTGCGAGGCCGTGCTAAGCTTCGGGCACCTCCTTGGACCGTCGCTTCGTGGCCGCCCGTCCGCCCGCTCTGGCCAAGCTCACGCGGCCGAAACTCTACGACGCCCTGCCCCGGCCGCGATTGTTCGCGCTCCTCGATGAATCGGCAGATCGGCCGATCGTCTGGATCGGCGCACCGCGGGGCGCAGGCAAGACCACGCTCGTCGCGAGCTACCTCGAAGCGCGCGAGCTTCGCCGGCGTGCTGTACGCCGCCGGGGTCGGCGCGTTCATGATCGCCTACGGCAGCTACGTCGCGTTGCGCAGCGACGCGTGGACCGTGCGCGGGAACCGATGGGCGGATGCGGCCGCAGGGGCGCTGGGCGGGGTTGCGGGCGGGCTCGCCGGGCTCCCCGGCTCCTTCGTCACGATTTGGTGCTCGCTGCGCGGCTGGGACAAGCTCAAGCAGCGCGCGGTCTATCAGCCGTACATCCTCGCCATGCAGCTCGTCACGCTGGCCTGCATGCGGTGGCAGGCGCCGCCGCGCGGGGGCGTCGCTCGCGCCCCGGGCCTCGTCCCCTTGGCGCTCGCAGGCGCAGTGATCGGGATGGCGATATTCCGGCGCTTGAGCAACGGCCAGTTCAAGGCGGCCGTGAGCATCCTGCTCGTCGTCTCGGGACTCGGCCTCCTCGCACGCGCGCTCTAGGGCGCCGCGATTCGCTCCGCGCGCGGGCGAGCGCGGAATCGCGTCGCTTCGTTTCTCAGGCGCGCCGCCAGCCCTCGCGCGGATGCAACGATTCGTAGAATGTCTTGAGCAGGTGCAGCTCTTCGAGCACGCTCGCGGGAAAGCCCTTGCGTCCGCCGCGCCGATCGGTCAACAGCTGGTCGAAATATTCCAGCGTCGCATCGACGTCGCGCCATCCGCTCGCGAGCGCATTGGCGATCCGCGGATACCGCGCGCACACTTGCGCGGGCCGCGCCGCGACCGGCAGCGAAGAACTCCAAGCCGCAGTCGAGGCGAGCAGCTGGTCGTAGGGCGTGGCCCGCCGCTTCTGCAGCCACTCGCCCCGATCCGCTGTGCTGGGCTCGCTGGAAGTCTGCCGGCGCGACTCGAAATGGTGTACCTCGTCGGCCGGAGCGCGGTTGACTTTTCGATAGATTGACATCTGCGGAGTCGCGTGGCGGAGTGCCGCGCAATTGTCGCAGCAATGACACGCGCACCGGTACGACCATTCGTCGTCGCCTCGCAGCCGCACGGCAGACGGCCAAAACGGTGCAGCACAAATTGTCGAGAGGACTTCGCGGGCAGCGGTGTCGAGCGGCTTTACATCTGCGTGCCGGCTGCGCGAGAGACGCGAAGCTAAGCCCCTGAACATCCGGATGACACGCGATCTCGGAATGAGTCTTGCATGCTATCCGCGTCGGAGGTTGCGTGACGCACAACCTGCGAAAGTGGAGACCAGCGATGAAATCCATTCTCGATCCGTCTTTCCGCTACACCAAGAGCATCGATACCGACATCCGCAAGACCTTCGCACGAATCCGTCGCGAGCAGCAGAAGCAGGTGCGCGCACAAGGCATCGACGGTCCGGGCATCGTGCTGTCGCTCGGACCGCGCAAGGTGCGCGCGGCCGCGTGACGCGTCGACTTTCTCGCCGGCCCGCGACCGCGTCGCTCACGATCGAACTCTCATTCACCGAACGCCCGGGAGCTCCGCTGGACAGCGACTTGCCCACGCGCCGACTGATCCTTCTCGAGGGGGAAGGGATTAGGCGCGAAAGGTCGAGTCCGGTGCTCCCGGGCGACCGGGCGGAGACATCTGGTGCGCTCGCGCAGCGGGCGCGCGCCGTCTGAGAAAAGCGAAGGCCCGAAGCTCGGGGCCTTCGCTCGCCGCCTAGGCGGGGATCTTCTCCTCTCGGACACGAGGCTCGGCGGGCGCGGGCTTCGCCGGGGCGGGCGGTTCGCTCGCCTTCTTCGCTGACGGCGCGGCTGCACGCTCCTTCTGGGCCGACCGGGCGGCCCGCAGCTTCCAGGACCATTCGCTGAATTCGTAGCACATGAGCAGCTCCTTTCTGCATACCGGCGCGGGCTTCGCGCCGTCGCGAAGCCCGCGCTAGGCGCTCGCGAGCTTCACGTTCTTGAGCGGCAGGCTGCGCACCGACCTGCCAGTCGCCGCCGCGATTGCGTTGAGCACGGACGGCGCGACGACGCAAATCGTCGGCTCGCCGACTCCGCCCCAGAAATCGTACGTGGGCACGATCACCGTGTCGACCTTCGGCATCTCCGCGAGCCGCATGATCTCGTAGGTATCGAAGTTACTCGACACCATGCGCCCCTTGTCCACCGGGCACTCGCCGTAAAGCGCCGCGGTGAGCCCGTAGGCCACCGAGCCTTCGACCTGCGCCGCGATCTGTCCGGGGTTGACGGCGTGACCGCAGTTGATCGCGAGCACCATGCGGTGCACCTTGACCTTGCCGTCGGTGACGGAGACTTCCGCGACCGCCGCAGAGTAGCTGCCGTAACCCATGAACTGCGCCACGCCGCGATGGATTCCCGCGGGCAGCGGCGTGCCCCAGCCGGCTTTCTCCGCTGCCGCATTCAGCACCGCGAGATGCTTGGGATGATCGCTCATCAGCTTGCGGCGGAACTCGACGGGATCCGCACCCGCGGCGTGCGCGACTTCGTCGATGAAGCACTCCATGTAGACCGCGTTCTGGTTGGTGTTCACCCCGCGCCACGCACCTACCGGAACGTGCGTGTTCCGCATCGCGTACTCGATGAGAAGATTGGGCACGCTGTAGCCGAGCTGAGCATCGCCGGGCTTGTCGCTGTAGCCCTGGAGCTGGCGGTCGTCCTTGCCGTCCTTCGCCTGCGGCGAGCCGAGGAAGGCGTTGATCGACTGGCCCGAGACCCTCACGTGCAGGCCGACGAGGTTGCCGCTCGCATCGAGGCCGGCAAGCGCTCGGCACTGCGAGATCGGGCGGAAGAAATCGTGCGTCGTATCCTCCTCGCGGGTCCAGATAAGCTTGATCGGCACGCCGGGCATCTGCCTGGCGATCGACGCGGCCTGCCGCACGTAGTCCTGCGACCCGCCGCGGCGGCCGAAGCCTCCGCCGAGCGTGTGCTTGTAGACTTCGCAGCGCTCGAGCGGGACGCCGCTTTCCTCGGAGAGCGCGGCGAGCGCCGCTTCGCCGTTCTGCGTCGGGACCCAGCACTCGGCGCGCTCCGCCGTGACCCGCGCGGTACAGTTCATCGGCTCCATCGTCGAATGGGCGAGAAAGGGCGTGCTGTACACCGCCTCGACCTTCTTCGCCGCTTCGGCGATCGCCCTGGGCGCGTCTCCTTCGCTGCGGAACGCGTAGGCGGCCGGCGCTGTGAGGCCTTCCTGCAGCCGCGCAGCGATCGTCGCACTCGATTGCGCGGCGTTGACGCCTTCGTCCCACACGATCGGAAGCGCGTCGAGCGCGGTCTTCGCGTGCCACCACGTGTCGGCGACCACCGCGACCGTCGCGTCGTTCACCCGCACGACGCGCTTCACGCCCGGGCGGCCGGCGATCTTCGCTTCGTCGTAGCTCGCGAGCTTGCCGCCGAAGACCGGACACTGCGCGATCGCCGCGCACAGCATGCCGGGAAGCTTCACGTCGATGGCGTACTGGAGGCTGCCATCGAGCTTCGGCGCGGTATCGAGGCGCTTCAAGGCCTGGCCGGCGACCTTCCACTGGCTCGGATCCTTGAGCTTGATGGTCTTCGGATCCGGGGGCGTGATCCGCGCGGCCGCCGCGGCCATCTTGCCGTACGTGGTCCGGCGGCCGGTCGGCGCATGCGTGATCACGCCTTCGTCGACGCTCAGCTGCTCGACCGGAACGCCCCACTGGTCGGCCGCCGCGTGCAGGAGCATGATGCGGGCCGCCGCCGCGCCGCGGCGCACGTAGTCTTCCGAAGTCCGAATGCCCCGGCTGCCTCCGGTGCCCATCTCGCCCCACGCGCGCTTGCGTGCGAGGCTCTCGCCGGGCGTCGGAAACTCGGTCTTGACGTGCCCCCAGCCGCATTCCAGCTCTTCGGCGACGAGCTGCGCGAGCCCGGTCTCTGTCCCCTGGCCCATCTCCGATCGGGCAATGCGGATAACGCAGGTGTCGTCGGGCCGGATGACGACCCAGGCGTTGACCTCGGTCCCTGCCGCCGCCTTCTCCGCGGCGGATACCGGCCCGGCATCGAACGCGAGCGGAAGGCCGAGCGCAAGGCCGCCTCCGGCGACCGCGGCTGAGCCGACGATGAAGCGCCGGCGGGAAGGATTGTCCGGCCGGGTCAGTGCGTCGTTCATGTCGATTGCTCCTCAGGCCTGCGACCTGGCGGCGAACTCGGCCGCCTTGCGCACGGCCGCGCGGATGCGCTGATAAGTGCCGCATCGGCAGATGTTGGTCATGGCCGCATCGATGTCGCTGTCGCTCGGCTGCGGCTTCAGCTTCAGGAGCGCAGCCGCGGCCATGATCTGGCCCGACTGACAATAACCGCACTGCGGGACGTCGAGCTCCGCCCACGCCTTCTGCACCGGATGCGAGCTCGTCGCCGACAGGCCCTCGATGGTCACGATCCGGTCGGAAGCCTTGACCGAGCCGAGCGGTACCGCGCACGAGCGGCGCAGCTCGCCGTTGATGTGCACCGAGCACGCCCCGCACTGCGCCACGCCGCAGCCGTACTTGGTGCCGGTGAGGCCGACCTGCTCCCGGATCACCCAGAGCAAGGGCGTATCGTCTTCGGCCTCCACATCGTAGCGCTTGCCATTGACGTCGAGTCGGGTCATGCGGCTCCTCCGGCGGAAATGCGGACGCGCGAGGCGCGCGTGCCCGGGATCGAAGTGCTCGGCCGCGCCGACGCGTCCCGGCGCCGCGGCGCGCGTCGCTAGCTTAGCGCGATCCGGAGCCGATGGCGTGCGCCCCGGACAACGGCCTGCGGGCGATGCCGCCTCGCGCCATGGGCGACCGTTTGCCGTTAAGATCGACACGGCCATGGCAGTTCCGCCGAGAAAACAGTGGTGGTAGCGACGTTCTTCCGCGGCTTCGGTCCGCCACCTCCGACGCAACGGCGCGCCCTCGCAGGCTCGCGCGGGTATCGGCTCGCCCTCGCCTGCGTCCTCGCATCGAGCAGCGGGCTGTCGGCCCAGGAGCGGGCGCCGCCGCCGGTCGTGCGTTTTTCGGTCGTGGGCGACGGCATCCCGCAGCGCCTGTCGCCGCTGCCGGGGAATGCTGAACGCGGGCGGGCGCTGCTGGTCGAACGCGCAGCGGCCAACTGCGTGCTCTGCCATGCCGTCCCCGATCCGAGGCTGCCCGTCGCCGGCAATGTGGGTCCGTCGCTCGCCGGCGTCGGAGCGCGGCTCTCGGTTGCTCAGCTTCGCCTGCGGATCGCCGACATCGAGCGCGTAAAGCCCGACGCCGTCATGCCCAGCTACTATCGCGTCGAGGCGCTGGATCGGGTTGCCGGGGAGTATCGCGGCAAGCCCGTGCTCGATGCGCAGCAGGTCGAGGACCTGGTCGCCTATCTCCAGGCACTGAAATGAAGCCTCGCGCACATCCGGCGGCGGCTCGCCGCCGATGGCTCAAGGGCGCCGCCGCGCTGGCTATGGCGCGCTCGCTTCCCGGGTTTGCGGCGCCGGAGATGCCGGATATTCCACTGCTCACTCAGCTCCTCGCCGGCCGTGTCCCGCGATGGGAGAGGTTGCGCCTCGACCTGCCCGCGCTCGCCGACAACGGCCTGGCCGTCCCGCTCAAGCTCGCGCTGCCGGGCCCGTTCGCCCCCGGTCCGAGCGTGCAGGCGATCCACCTGTTCTCGGAGAAGAATCCGGTCCCGGAGATGGCGGTCTTCGAATTCCCGGCGCCGCTGGAGCGCATCGAGATCGACACGCGCGTGCGCCTCGCGGGCAGTCAGAAGGTCGTCGCCGTGGCGGTGATGAGCGACCAGACGCTCTACGCGGCGGCGGGCGATGTCATCGTCACCATCGCCGCCTGCCTCGACGGGAGCTGACGGCGGCCATGGCCGATTCGCGCGTCAGCGTACCGAAGGAGGCTCGCCGCGGCGAGCCCTTCGAGGTGCGCATCTCGATCCGGCATCCGATGGAAACCGGGTATCGGACCGACGAATCGGGCAACCACGTGCCGCGCAACGTGATCCGCCGGTTTGCCTGCCGTTACAACGGCGCGCCCGTGCTCGCCGTGCGCGTGAGCTCGGGCATCGCCGCCAATCCGTACTTCCGCTTCTTCGTGACCGCGCGAGAATCGGGCGCTCTGGAGTTCGAATGGGTCGACGACGCGGGCGTGCGCGGCGAGGCGCGAGCGGACGTCGCGGTCGTCTGATGTCGCGCCCCGTCGCGGCGCTCGCCCTCGCCGCGGCGCTCGCGTCGCCGGTCGCGACGGCGCAGGAGCGTTCGCTCCCCCTGGACGTGCTGCGCTCGGGGCTCGCGTTCTCGGGCGGCGACGTGCGCGCAATGCAGGCGGACGATTTCGCGAACCCCGGCTTCCTGTGGGTCGAGCGCGGCGCCCGTCTCTGGGCGGAAGCTGCGAGCGGCAGGAGCTGTGCTTCGTGCCACGCGGCCGCCGCGGCCTCGATGCGCGGCGTGGCGGCGCGCTACCCGGCCTTCGACCGCGCGTCGGGCGCGGTCGTCGACCTCGAAGCGCGCATCAACGACTGCCGAGTGCGGCACCAGGGCGTTCCGGCGCTCGCCCGCGAGTCCGACGATCTGCTGGCGCTGACCGCGTACGTGGCCACCCAGTCGCGCGGCGTGCCGCTCGCGGTCGACGTCGACGGCCCGGCGCGCGCGAGCTTCGAACGCGGCCGAGCCTTGTACTACGTGCGCCACGGCCAGATGAACCTGTCCTGCGCCCAGTGTCACGAGCTGAACTGGGGCAAGCGGCTTTACGCGGAGACGCTCAGCCAGGGACAGGGGAACGCCTATCCGGCTTATCGCTTGGAATGGCAGAGCCTCGGCTCGCTGCAGCGGCGCATCCGCGCCTGCTTCTACGGGATACGCGCCGAGATGCCTCGTCCCGGCGCAGCCGAGCTCACGGACCTCGAGCTCTTTCTCGCTTGGCGAGCGCAGGGGCTGCCCGTCGAAGCCCCTGGCGTGCGCAGGTGACGCGCCTCAGGCCCTCATCGCCCTGAGAACGCGCCGGGGTCGTAGCGCGGCAGCGATTCGCCCGCTCCGTCGTCGAGGCGCAGCAGGCTCCCGAACCAGGCGTCGAGCGAGGGCGGACGAAAAGGGCTGAGCCCCTTGTTGGGCGAGCTCGTGAGCTCGCCGAAATATGCGTGGCCTCCGATGTCGTAGAGATCCACGCGCACGAAGTCGACGCTCGCCGAGAGCTTCTCGGCCGCGCGGAGCATCACGTCCAGCGAATCCGGCGGCGGCACCTCCGGTCCCTGCAGCCCGGCGACGGTCCCGTCGATCCGGTTCCAGCGCTCGTCGTAGAGGACCTGCGTGTGGCGGGTGAAGCGGTCGCGATCGACCTGTACGACGCGAACCTTGCCGCCGAAGACGAAAAGCTTGTAGTCGCCCGGAAGCTCGCTCTCGCCGGTGCGCAGCAGCTCCTCGGCGTACACGGCACGATGGACGTTCCGGTACGCCCACTCGCGGCCCACGATGGTGAAATCGGTTCGAAGCCAGCGGCGGCCCAGCTTCACGAGCTGCGCGGCCGAGACGTCGCTCCTGCGCTCGACGAGGACGTTCCAGCCGCTGCCATGGTTGGCCTTGAAGGCGAAGGCGTCGGGCAAGTCGGCGAACGGGAGCGTGTCGGGGCGAGCCGACCACCAGTACAGCTTCGCCAGCCGCAACTCGGGCGCCGCGCTACGGACGTAATCGCGCACGCGCAGCTTGTCGGCGAAGAGCGCGAGATGCGGACGCCGGTCGGTCAGGATCTTGACAAGGATCTTCTCGTTGAACCCCGTCGGCCGGCGGAGGTCGGGGCCCCTCCCGAACTTGAGAACGTACAGTCGCGACAGGTAGTCCCGGTCCGCGATCCAGTGCATCGCGATCCGCCGCCGCAGCTCGAGCTTGACCTCGCGCCACCTCCGCGCGCATGGGTCGCGATTCATCGTTCTCCCGGATGGGCTGTGAGCTTCGTGCTCCGAGGGGCGAGCGAGCATCCGCGCTCCGCGCACCGCCGCACGAGCGGGCGGTCCCGCTCGCGCCTCTCCGGGAGACCGCCGCTACGCCGAGTAGGTTCGCGCCGCCCCAGGATACGCGGCGTTCGAATGCGCGGGAACCGGCTCGGTGGCCGCTGCGGCTGCGCGGCGGGCATCGGCGGAAGCCGGGGCGCGGTGCGGCTGCGCCTCGGGTGCGTCGAGACGCTTCACGTCGCCGGAAAGCTCGCCTCCCTCCTCGACCACCAGCTTGCCGTAGCGGATCGTGCCCGCGACCCTGCCGGTGCCATGCACGATCAGCCGCGTGCGCGCCGTGAGCTCGCCGGAGAATTCGCCGCGAATCTCGGCGACATCGATGACGGCCGTTCCGGTGAGCGCGCCAGGCTGATCGATCTGCATCGCCTTGCTGTGGACGGTCGCCTCGACCTGGCCTTCGATGACCAGCACGTCGCAGTCGGAGATCTCGACGCCCTTGAGCTTGATGTTCACGCCGATGAAGAGCTTGCTCCCGCCGGCCTCTGCCGCAACGGCGGCATGACCGCCGGCGGGCGATGCATGGCTCGCGCTCGGCACGACCTCGTTGTGCGCCGTCGCCGGCGGATAGTCACGCGCCGGCGGGGGCGGTGGAAGGCCGCTGCGCACGCCCGTGTTCATCGGCTTCGCCGGCAGCGGAGGATCGTAGAGCGCCGGCTTGAGCGCGGCCTTGGGAAGATCTTTGGTTTCGCCGGGGCGATCGTTGGGTTTGAACATGATGGCGCTCCTTCCTCTGGTGCGGTGGAAACGTCTGCGACTATGACGTTGTCATTATTGACCCCGAATCGCGAATAGGCAAGGGCGAATGCCCCGAATTGGGAGGCGTCGGCGCTCGCTTCAGCGGGAGCGACGCTTGTCGAGGAAGGAGCCGATGCGCCCGACCGCTCAAGCGGCGGGATTGGGATAGCGCTGCTGAATCGCCGCGATGTCGGCAAGGGTGCCGGCGTCGAGCTCGAACTGCGCAGCGGCGATGTCCTCCTCGAGCTGCGCCATGGACGTGGCGCCGATGATCGACGCGCCGAGGAACCAGCGGCTTCGGACATAGCCCAGCGCGAGCTGCACCGGCGAGATCCCGTGCTTTCGCGCGAGCGCGATATAAGCCTCGATGGCCTCCGCCACCATCGGTTTGCGGAAGCGGATGCCGAGGCCGTCGAAGCGCGTGAAGCGCGCGGCGGAGGGCTGTGCGCCGCCCAGATACTTGCCCGACAGCATGCCGGCGGCGAGCGGGCTGTAGGCGAGCAGCGACATCCGCTCGCGAAAGAGCGCCTCCGCGAGGTCGTTGTCGACGTTGCGCGACACGAGGCTGTAGCTGTTCTGCAGGGTCACCGGCCCCGGGACTCCCAGCTCGCGAGCGACGCGATGGAATTCGCACACGCCCCAGGCCGTCTCGTTGGACAGGCCGTATTGCCGGATCTTCCCCGCGGCGATCAGCGCGGCCATGCCCTCTATCTGCTCGCGGATCGCGGGGCCCCCGCGCTCCTTCTCCGGGTCGAACGCGGTGGCGCCGAAGTTCGGGACGTTGCGCTGCGGCCAGTGGATCTGATAGAGGTCGATGCGATCGATCCTGAGCCGGGCGAGGCTCGTCTCCACCGCTTCGGCGATCACCTCCCGCGTGAGATCGGTGCGCCCGCCGCGGATCCAGTCGCGCCGACCGGGACCCGCGACCTTGCTCGCGACGATCAGCCCGTCGCGGCCGCGCCGCTCGAGCCATCGGCCGAGAATCGCTTCGGTGCGCCCCTGCGTGACCGCGTTGGGCGGAACCGGGTACATCTCGGCGGTATCGATGAAGTTGATGCCCTGCGCGATCGCGTAGTCGAGCTGCGCATGGGCTTCCGCCTCGCTGTTCTGCTCGCCCCAGGTCATGGTGCCGAGGCAGACCTCCGAGACCTCGAGGTCCGTGCCGGGCAGCGCGCGATATCTCATCGGATCCTCCGCCGCCGCTAGCGTATCAGGAGAAAAGGCTCGCGAGCAGCCGATCGCTGACCGCCTCCCAGGTGAATCGCTCGCGCGCGTGCCGGGCGGCGAGCGCCCCGCGCGTCGCTGCGTCCGGGTCGTGCACGGCTTCGAGCATGAGCCCCACGAGGTGATCGAGGTCCGGCTCGAGCGCGTCGCCAGGCTGCCCGCCGTCGAGCAGCTTCGTGCGGAGCTCCGATCGGACGTACCGAGTGAAGGCGGCGTCGGTGAAGTCGTCGGTGGGGCCACCTTGCGTGCACACGATCGGGACGCCGCAGGCCATCGCTTCGAGGACCGGCATGTTGAAGCCCTCCGCCCGGTAGGGCGAGACATAGCAGTCCGCGGCGCGCAGCAGATCGGCCATGATCTTCGCCGACACGGTGCGGCCTTCGTAGATCAGGCGCGAAGTCACCGCCGCACGTGCGCGCGCCGGCAGATCCGCGAGGACCTCGCTCACGAGCTCGCGCGAAGGGTAGAGGGCGTCGGCGCCCTTGAGCAGGAACCGCGCGCGAGGCTCGCTCTCGGCGACGCGCGCGAAGGCGGCGAGCAGAAGATCGAGCCCCTTGTTCCAGGTCATCGCTCCGGCCGAGGCGAACAGAAACGAGTCTTCGGCGCCGAGCGCACGGCGCATGGCGCGCCGCGCGGCGTCGTCGGGGCCGAAGATCGAAGGCTCGACGCCGTGCGGAACGATGTGGATGCGCTCGGACAAGAAGCCGAAGCGCGCGTAGGCGGTCGCCGCCCAGTGCGACGGCGTCACGACGTGAACCGACGCCGGGACGTCGGCGGCCGAGCGCAGGCCGCCGACATTGGCCGGCGTGAGGACGCGGTATTCGGCGGTCGCGAAGGCGAACCGGGTCCCGCTTCGAGGCGGGCTGAACTCGGGGCGTTCGGGTCGGAGCGTGAACGTCGCCTGAGGCAGGAACGACGGCTCCGGAGGGCGCAGCGCCGCAAGCACGGCCTCCTCGGACGGCGCAAGGATGCCGGGCGAGCGCCTCCACGTGGGATCGTAGAACGGGAGATCGGCGAAGCGCAGATCGATGTCCCGGCGTGCAAAGCAAAGGCAGTGCGACTGCGCCACCAGCGCGTACGAGTGCGGAAGAAACCGCCAGCCTTCGACCAGAAGGAGCCGGCGGCCGGTCACGGCGAGCGCGTCCCGGCGGACAACCGCCGGGTGCGCGAGGGCGAGCTGCGCGCGTTCAGGCGCCGCGCCTGAGCATCGACTTCAACCGCTGCTTCTCCGCGAGCACCTTGTGGGCGTAGGCGCTGGTTTCGTCGTCCAGCGCACCGTTGTAGAGCTGCAGTCCGGCGATCTCGGTTCCTCCGCGCCGGATGTACTCGCGCAGGACCGCGGCGCCGACCTGGATGTTGACGCGCGGGTCGAGCATCGATTCGCCGGCCGCGGCGTCGAACTTGTCGCCGTGGTACCGGGGAATGACCTGCATCAGGCCGACCGCGCCCCCGTCGCTCTTGGCGATCGGGTTGAACCGCGATTCGACGGCGATGACTGCGATGACGAGCAGCGGGTCGAGCCCGTTTCGTCCCGCCTCGACGTACGCCGTGTCGACCATCTCCCGGGTCGCCTCGGCGGAGACGCGATAACGGTGTGCCACCGCGGCGACCAGGGCGTCGACATGGCCGGCTTCGGTCGGACGGAGGCTTCGGGCAGGCACCGGGCTCTGCTCCGGGGCACGCTCGGCCACCCGGGGGACGGCGAGAGTTGAGCCGGCCGACGCCACGAGGCGCTCGGTCGACGCGGAGAGCAGGATCGCCGCCAGCACCGCCACCAGCGTCGCGACGCGGTGCGCCTGCCTTTTCGGATCGGACTGCTGCCGGCCAACGAGGCCGGGCCAGCCACACAGCAATTTCGTCGGCATTGGAATACCTCCGGACTTTCGGGCGCGGGCCGAGAACCCATGCGGATTCTTCGGCGCTCACGACGCCGGGTTGCCTTCTTGCCGCTAGCTTGCCTCCTTCCCTGCAGTGCCCTACGGCACTGAATCTCCCGTGAAAATTCAGGCTATTAGCAATAGCCACCCCCAATCTGGGAGCCAGCGCACTATACCACAACCCTCCTCGCCCCCGCCCCGCCGTCCATCCGGCCGCGACGCCAGTCGCGGTGCCCTGCCTCAGAAAATCAGACAATCGACATAAAATACTTAATAGAAGATGGATACAAAAGAGCGATGTTGGCCAATTTTAACTCATCCGGCAGGCCCATACCCTTACCTCCCAGCCCTCTTTAGCCCAGCCTGGGGACACCCAAACCAACCCAGGAGTTGCTGGTGAGCCCCGGCTCCGGCGGGCGTCACCCCGGCTAAGGCGCCTTTCCGGGCGCTGGCCAGCCGCGCGCTATACTGGGCGCTCGGGGCGGGGCCTGACCCGCATCGGCGAAGGCCAGATCCCCGAAGCCACCGCGAAGGCGCAGGGAGACGCTGGATGGAGGCATGGATTCGGGCGAGCCATGTGCTCGTTCTGGGGGTTGTCGCCGCAATGCTCGCCTGGGCCGGCACCAGCGCCGCCGAGCCCTCCGTCTCGCGGGACCTGCCTCCCGGGCTGCAGGTCCCCGACGCCGCCAGGCCTGGCCCCGGATTCGACGTCGACCGGGCCACCGAGGCGTGGCTGGCGCTCCTCTCCCCGGAGCAGCGGCGGCTGTCGGATGCCTACTTCGAGGGGGGCTATTGGCTCAAGCTCGTCGATCTGCTCTACGGCCTGGCCGCTCTGGCGCTGTTGCTGTGGAGCGGCGCGTCGCGGCGGATGCGCGATTGGGCCGAGCGCAGGGCACGTTCCCGGCTGACCCGCGCCGCGATCTACGCGGCGCTCTTCTTCGTGGCCTTCTTCGTCCTCGAGCTGCCGCTCGCGATCTACGAGGATTTCTGGCGCGAGCACGCCTACGGGCTGTCGAACTTGAGCTTCGGAGGCTGGCTGAAGGAGGCGCTGATCGCGCTGGCCGTCCAGGTCGTCATCGGCTCGGTCGTGGTCGCCCTGCTCTACGTTGCGCTCCGGGGGGCGGGCGCGCGCTGGTGGCTGTGGGCCACGGGCCTCGCCTTCGTGGTCGATGTGTTCCTGACCTTCATCGGCCCGGTCGTGGTCGCGCCGCTGTTCAACGACTACAAGCCGCTGCCGGAAGGACCGGTTCGCGACGCGGTGTTCGCGCTCTTGCGCGCCAACGAAGTGCCGACGGAGCACGTCGCGTGGTTCGACAATTCGAAGCAGACGACCCGCGTCGGCGCCAACGCATCGGGATTGCTGGGCGTCGCGCGGGTGAGCCTGAACGACAATCTGCTCAACAAGACCTCGCTCCCGGAAATCAAGGCGGTGCTCGGCCACGAGCTCGGGCACTACGTGCTCAATCACGCCTACGTGGGTTCGGTCTACTTCATGCTCGTCTTCGGGATCGCGCTCTGGGTGGCGCACCTGGCGCTCGATCGCGCGATCGCCCGCTGGGGGCCTCGCCTCCGCCTCCGGGATCGCGCCGATCCGGCCGGGTTTCCGCTGCTGGTGGGCATCTTCCTGATCGCGCTCTTCGTTCTGTCCCCGCTGACCAACACCATCGTGCGTACGATGGAGGCCGAAGCGGACGCCTTCGGACTCAACGCGGCGCGCGAGCCCGAGGGCTTTGCGATGGCGGCGATGCGGCTGTCGTCCTACCGCAAGCTGCGGCCCGGTCCGGTCGAGGAGTTCCTGTTCTACGATCATCCCAGCGGCTACGAGCGGGTGCGCCGGGCGATGCTCTGGCGCAAGGAAAACCTCCCTGCCGCCACTCCGTAACCCACGCGTATCCGAGAGCCCACGACGATGGATTCGCTGCTGCAGATGCGTCATGCCGGTGCGGTGATCGCCCGGGCGCTCATTCCGATCGCGGGCGTGCTCTTCCTGGACTGGTCCGCGGCCAACCTCCTCATCGTCTACTTCGCCGACACGCTCGCCTCGTTCTTCGCGGTGAGCGTGCTTGCCTCGGGACGGCTTGCGGAGCCCGACAAGACCAGCGGACCCGCGTGGTATCAGCGTCTCCACTCCGGATTCAAGCTCGCGGGCTCCGGCGCAGCGGTGACGCTGATCGTCGGCCTCGTGCCCTTCGGCTTCCTGGTTTTCATGCTCCTCATGCAGGACTTCGTGTGGCAGTTCGCGCTGCACGACCGCAGCCTGTGGATCGGCGTGGCGGCGCAGTTCTGCGCCGCCGTGACGCTGCTCTTGCGCGAGTACCGCGAGGTCGAGGCCTCCGCCGATGCCGATCGCCTTATCAGGGCTCGCTTCGGATTGGTGTTCATGCGCTGGGTGATCGTGTGCGGCGTCTTCTTCGCGGCGGCGGAGTTCTTCCAGCCGCAGGGCGGCGGCCTGGGAGCGACGATCTTCGGCTTCGTGTTGGTACTCGCCTACGCGGTGGCGACGATCCTGATGGAGCTGCAGCCGGAGCGCCTGCTGGCCGCGTTCGGACCGGACCTGGTCGCCCGCGGCGGCGCGGCGGCCGGCAAGCAGCGGAACCCCGAGCGGCGGCACTGACACGGCCGCGGGCGGTTCGCCTCGCGCGTTCCGATCACTGCGCCAGCAGGTAGTCGCGACTCGCTTCGAGGAACGGCGGCGCGGCGTCGGAGCGCAGCGCCGTCCCGACGCCTTCCGCGGTGAGGATCTCCAGGAGCAGCGCGCTGGGCACGCCGCCGTCGATGATGTGTACCGAGCGCACGCCCTCGCGCACGGCCTGCAGCGCGGCGGTGACCCGCGGCCGCATCCCGCCGTCGACGATCCCGTCGCGCAGCAGCGCTTCGGCTTCCTGCGCGCCGAGAACGTAGACGAGCTTCCCGGACCGGTCGTGCACGCCGGGAACGTTGGTCATCAGGATCAGCTTCTCGGCGGCCAGGGTGCGCGCGAGGCGGCTCGCGAGGAGGTCGGAGTTGATGTGGTACGCGGTACCGTCGCCGCCGACGCCGATCGGCATGATGACCGGGATGAAATTGCGCGAGAGCAGCAGCTCGACGAGCCCGAGATCGATGCTTTCGATGTCGCCGACGAATCCGAGGTCGATGCCGTCGTCCTGCCCCGGCGGAAGCGTCATGCGCCGCGCGTGGATGAATCGCCCGTCCTGGCCGTTCAGGCCTACTGCGCGGCCTCCGTGGCGGTTGATCAAGCCGACGAGCTCCTGGTTGAGCTCGCCGAGAGCCATCTCGACGACGGTGAGCGTGCTCTCGTCGGTGATGCGCACGCCGCGGTGCCGGTGGCTCTGCTTGCCCGTGCGCTTGAGCAGCTCGTCGATGCGCCAACCGCCGCCATGGACGACGATCGGCTTCATGCCCACGAGGCGCAGGAGCGCGACGTCTCGCGCGAATCCCGCCTTCAGCACCTCGTCGGCCATGGCGTGGCCGCCGAAGCGGATGACGAGCGTCTTGCCGTGGTAGGCACGAATGTACGGCAGCGCCTCGGCGAGGATGCGAGCTTTGGGATTCGGAGTCATACCGCTGATCCGCGGAAGCTGCGAGATGTTACCCTGCCGCGGGCGCGCGCGGCCATGCGCCCGGCGGGGCTGGCGAAGCCGACCCGCCGAGACTATAGTTCGACCGCGGCGGCGCCGGTCGATCCGGATCGGGGAAACCGCCCCGCCGACCGGCATCGCTTCCATGAGCATCGACTGGCCCGCGTTCACTCCGTTCTCTGCGCTCACCGGCGGGGTCCTGATCGGGGTCGCGGCGGCGATCCTCGTGCTGCTCAACGGGAGGATTGCGGGCATCGCCGGCATCGTCGGCGGACTGTTGCGGCCGGCGCCCCGCGAAGCGGGATGGCGGCTCGCGTTCCTCGGCGGGCTGATCGCGGCGCCTCTGCTGTGCATCGCCGCGGGTAAGCCGCCGACGATCGTCGTCGAAGCGGACTATCCGACCCTCGTGATCGCGGGATTGATCGTCGGACTGGGGACGCGCTACGGGGCGGGCTGCACCAGCGGCCACGGCGTGTGCGGCGCGTCCCGGCTGTCGCCGCGCTCGATTGTCGCAACGCTCGCGTTCATGGCGAGCGGTTTCGCGACGGCATTCGTCGTCCGGCACGTCGTCGTCTCATGAGAAGCGGCGCGTACGCTGCGAGCGCGTTCGCGGCGGGGCTTATCTTCGGCCTCGGGCTGGTGATCTCCGGCATGGCGAACCCGGCCAAGGTCCTCGGCTTCCTCGATCTCTACGGTCGCTGGGACCCGACGCTTCTGCTGGTGATGGTCGGCGCGATCGCCGTCGGCGCGATCGCGTTCGCCGTCGCGTCGCGGCGGAGCTCGACGCTGCTCGGGACCGCCATGGCTCTTCCCGCGACGCGGCCGATCGACCGCCGGCTCGTCCTGGGCAGCCTCGCCTTCGGAATCGGCTGGGGACTGGCCGGATTCTGCCCCGGGCCGGCGCTGGTGGCGCTCGGGGCCGGGAAGCTCAAGGCGCTCGTCTTCGTCGCGACGATGGTCGCCGGGATGCTCATCTTCGAGCGCCTCGAGCAGTCACGCGCCCGGACGCCGTCCCCCGCGGCCGCGCCGCGCTCCTGAGACGCCCGCGAGCCTGCCGATGGTCGTGTTCCGCCAGCTCTTCGATCCCCAGTCGTCGACGTATTCCTACCTGGTCGGCGATCCCCGTTCGCGGGAGGCCGTGCTGATCGACCCCGTGTTCGAGCAGGTGCGCCGCGATGCCGCGCTCATCGCCGAGCTGTCGCTGAAGCTTCTCGCCACGCTCGAGACGCATGTCCACGCCGATCACGTCACGGCCGCGTGGCTGCTCAAGGGGCAGTTCGGCAGCGCGATCGCGCTCTCCGCCGCGAGCGGCGCCAAGGGCGCGGACCGCTACCTCGAGCACGGCGATCGCATCGCCTTCGGCGCGCGCTACCTCGAGGTGCGAGCCACGCCGGGGCACACCCACGGCTGCGTGACCTACGTGCTCGACGACGAGAGCATGGCCTTCACCGGCGACTGCCTGCTGATCCGCGGCAGCGGGCGCACCGATTTCCAGCAGGGCGACGCGCGCGAGATGTACCGCTCGGTGCGCAGCCAGATCCTGAGCCTGCCGCCATCATGCCTGCTGTATCCGGCGCACGACTACCGCGGCCTCACCGTGACGAGCGTCGGCGAAGAGCGGCGCTACAATCCGCGCCTCGGCGGCGAGATCGGGGAAGCCGATTTCGTCGGCTACATGAGCAATCTTGGCCTGCCCCATCCCAAGCTGATCGACATCGCCGTGCCCGCCAATCTTCGCTGCGGGCAGCCGGAGGCCGACATGCCGCTACCCGACGAGCCCGACTGGGCACCGCTCACGTTCACGTTCGCGGGCATCTGGGAAATCCAGCCGCAGGCCCTCGAGGAGCACGCAGAAAAGATCCAGCTCGTCGACGTACGCGAGCCCGACGAGTTCAACGGCTCGCTCGGCCACATTCGCGGCGCCAAGCTGATCCCGCTCGGAACGCTCGCCGCACGCGCCGGAGAGCTCGCGCGCGATCGCCCGGTCGTCGCCGTGTGCCGCTCGGGCGCGCGCTCGGCGCAGGCGTCGGTCCTGCTGCAGCGCGCGGGATTCAAGGACGTGGCGAATCTCGCCGGCGGCATGCTGCGCTGGCGCGCGGAAGGGCACGCCGTGGAAGGCGGACAGATCTAGGGCCGCGAATTGACGCTGCCCCGGGCATTGGGTACCGTCCGCGGAACACCACCGCGTCGCCGCGTGCGGCGCATTGTCCTGGAGGAGGAACCGATGCATTTCGTTCGACTGGCGCAGCGCGCTGCCCGCGCGGCTTCGATCGCTTCGCTCGTGTCGCTGTCGCTCCTGCTCGCGCGGCCGTCGCTCGCCGCCGAGACGCTGAACGCCTATTCGATCTGGCCGGAGAACTGGGCGAGGCCGATGTTCGAGGAGTTCGAGAAGGCGACCGGCATCAAGGTCAACTTCGTGCGCTTCTCCTCCGGGGAGGCGCTCGCGCGCGTCATCGCGGAGAAGAACAATCCGCAGGTCGACGTGCTGTTCGGCGGACCCGTCGAGACTTTCGCCGCCGGCATCGGCGAAGGCGTGTTCGAATCGTACAAGCCCCCGTCCTTCGCCAAGCTCCCGGCGCGCTTCAAGCAGGCCGACGGCCAGTGGATCGCGATCGCCGACGATCCTCTCGTGTTCATGGCCAACGCGAAGTTCCTCAAGGACAACAACCTGCAGCCTCCCGCATCGTGGGACGACCTGCTCGCGCCGCCTTACAAGAACATGCTGCAGATGGCCGATGCGCGCACCTCAGGGACGGCGGTGACGCGGATTTTCTCGATCCTCGAGGTCAATGGCCGTGACGAGAACAAGGCGTTCGCCTACATGAAGAAACTGCGGCCCAACGTGCAGCTCTACACCAAGAGCGGCGGCGGCGGCACGCTCCCCGTGGGGCTCGGGCAGGCAGGCGCGGGGATCTTTTTCATCGTCGACGCGCTGGACACCAAGGCCAAGGGCTACGACGTCACCATCAGCTTCCCGAAGGAAGGCATCGGCACGGCTGCCGAGGGCATCGCGCTCATCAAGGGCGCAAAGAATCCCGCACTCGGCAAGAAGCTCATCGACTGGGCGACCTCGCCCGCGATGCAGGGCCTCTTCGCCAAGTACAAGATCAATTTCGTGCCTGCCCATCCCGACGTCGCGATCGAGCCGAGCCTCGCGGCGATCCTCAAGGGCGCCAAGATCTTTCCGATCGACGCCGACTACGCGGGCCCGATCCGCAAGCGCATCGTGGACCGCTGGGTCGCCGAGGTGCTCAACCAGTAGCCCGCCGTGACGAGCGTCGCCGTCCGGCCGGGCGTCGCCGCCGCGGCCAGGATGCGCCGCGATCCCGCGGTCGCGGCGGTCGTGTGCGTGCTGTGGCTGCTGCTCGCGCTGTTCGTCTTATACCCGCTGGTTACGCTGCTCCTGCGGGTGCTCGTCGATCACGGGACGTTGACGCTCGCGGGCCTCGCGACGGTGCTCGGCGACCGGCACCAGCTACAGGCGTTCTGGAACAGCCTGCTCCTCGCCTTCCTCGTCGGCGTGGTCGGGACGCTGCTCGGGTTCCTGTTCGCGTTCACCGCTGCCCGCGGGCGGCTGCCGCGGACGCTCCTGACCGCGATCGACGCGAGCGTGCTGCTCCCGCTCATCTCCCCACCGTTCACCACGGCGATCGCGATGATCTTCTCGTTCGGTCCCCGCGGGCTGGTCACCTACGATCTTCTCGGAATCAAGGGCTTCACGGTGTACGGACTCGCCAGCACGCTCTTCTCCGAGGCTGTGACGTACTTCCCGATCGCCTATCTCACGCTGCGTCCGATCCTGGCGGCGATCGATTCGAACATCGAAGGCATGGCGCTGTCGCTGGGCGCGCGGCGCTGGAGGGTGTTCCGCACCGTCACGCTGCCGCTCGCGATTCCCGGGATCGCGAACGCATTTCTGCTGCTCTTCGCCGCGTCGCTCGCCGATTTCGCGACACCGCTGATCCTGGCCGGGAACAGCTTCCCGGTGCTGCCGACGCAGGCGTTTCTCCAGATCACGGGGCTCTTCGACCTGCGCGGCGGCGCGGCGCTCTCCCTCGTGCTGCTCGTTCCCGCACTGATCGTCTTCCTGCTGCAGCGCTACTGGGTGAGCCGTCGCTACTACGTCACGGTCACCGGCAAGGGCGCGGGCCAGGCGCCGTTCGCGAGCGTCTCGCCCGCGGTGCGCAACGCGCTGCTCGCGGCCTGCGCGCTGGTGACTCTGGTCGTCGTCTACTTCTACGCGCTCCTGTTCTACGCCTCGATCGTCGTGGCGCTGGGCGCCAACGGCGCCTTCACCCTGCAGCACTACCGGGTCATCTTCACCGAAGGACTCAAGGCGATTCGCGACACCTTGATCATCGCCGGCTTCGCCATGCCGCTGGGCGGGCTCTACGGCATCCTGGTGGGCTACCTGGTCTCGAAGAAATCCTTCGCGGGCCGCGGCAGCATGGAGCTCGTCTCGATGATCAATTACGCGCTGCCCGGGACGATCGTCGGCATCGCCTATCTGATCGCCTTCAACGACCGTCCGCTCGTGCTCACGGGGACCGCGCTGATCATCGTTGCCTGCTACGTCTTCCGCTACGGGGCGACTGGGATCCGCACGACCGTCGCTCTCCTGCAGCAGATCGACAAGAGCCTCGAAGAAGCCTCCTTGAGCCTCGGCGCGGGCAGCGCGACCACGTTCCGCCGTATCACGCTGCCCTTGATCCTGCCCGCGTTCTTCGCCGGGCTGGGGATCGTGTTCATCCGCTCGATGACCGCGATCAGCGCGACGATCTTCCTGGTGTCGATCGGCTGGACGCTGATCACGGTGCGCATCCTCGAGAACATCACCGAGCTGTCGCTGGGGCCCGCGGCCGCGTTCTCGGTGCTCGTGGTCGCGATCGTCTTCGTCGTCATCGGGTTTATCGGCTGGCTGCTGCGCCGGTTTAGGATGCCCGGTGCGGTGGCGATGACGAGCCTGCTGGGAGGCTGAAGCCGATGGCCGCGCGCTCGGTCTCCGTAGGCGTGGACGGGGTGTCC
The DNA here is from genome assembly GCA_035501595.1 of Casimicrobiaceae bacterium. GTDB lineage: Bacteria > Pseudomonadota > Gammaproteobacteria > Burkholderiales > Casimicrobiaceae > PALSA-1003. The sequence continues at coordinate 79,746 of DATJVX010000022.1, forward strand.
AAACGCTATCAGCATCGCGTGAAGGGCGAGGTCTATGCCGCGCGCGACGTCCGGCTCGAGGTGCGAGCCGGCGAGCTCCTCACCCTCCTCGGCCCCTCGGGCTGCGGCAAGACGACGACGCTGCGCATGATCGCCGGCTTCGAGATCCCGGACTCCGGAAGCATCCGCTTCGACGGGCAGGACGTTACCAACCTGCCGGCGAACGAGCGCAACATCGGTTTCGTGTTCCAGAACTACGCGCTCTTCCCGCACCTGTCGGTGTTCGAGAACGTCGCCTACGGCCTGCGCGTGCGCCAAGTCGTCGGCGCCGCGCTCGAGCAGCGCGTCACCGACGTCCTGGCGCTGGTGGGCCTGGCCGGCTACGAGCCGCAGTTTCCGGGCCAGCTCTCGGGGGGCGAGCAGCAGCGGGTCGCCCTCGCCCGCGCCATCGTCATCGAGCCGCGCGTGCTGCTCTTCGACGAGCCGCTGTCGAACCTCGACGCCAAGCTGCGCGTGCAGATGCGCCACGAGATCCGCGACCTGCAACAGAGGCTGGCGATCACCACCGTGTACGTTACGCACGACCAGGACGAGGCGATGGCCGTGTCGGACCGCATCGTCGTCATGGAGCGCGGCAGCGTGGTGCAGGAGGGCACCGCCGAGGATCTCTACTACCGTCCCGCCACGCCGTTCGTCGCAGGCTTCATCGGCAGGGTGAACCTGATCGCCGGCACCGTCGCCCGCACCGCGGACGGCGCCTGCGGCGTCGCCGCGCTGGGGACCGTGATTCCGATCGCGCAGAGCCTGCCTCCGGGCGATGCCGTGCGCCTCGTGCTGCGGCCCGAAGCGATCGCCCTCGCGCCCGATGGCGAGACCGGCGCGCTGCGCGGGAGGGTTCTCTCCCGCAGCTTCCTCGGCGAGAAGATCGAATACGTCGTCGACTGCGCCGGGACGAAGCTGCAGAGCGTTCGCTACAATGCGGGCCCTCGCGACGTCGTTCCGGAAGGCGCCGAGGTTTCCTTGCGCGTGTCTACCGACGCTATCGGCGTCCTGCCGGGAGCAGGCGGATGAGAGCTTCGCGTGCGCAGCGAGCGGCGAATCGGGCTCTCGTCTCGCGCATCGCCGTCCCGCTGGTCGTCCTGCTCGCGATGGCGCGCTCTCTGCCGAGCCTCGCCGACGCGCCGCAGGAAGTGCACGGCAGCGGCGATGCCTACGCGGCGCGCGGCGTCGCCCTCGCCTGGGGTATCCTCCATGGTGCCGACGAAGCGTCGACGCAGGTCGTGCTGCGCATCGCCGCCGACCCGCAGGTCTACCCGCTTGTCGCGGCCGTCGCGCGCAATCCGTTCAGCGGAAAGGAGCGCGGGCTCCAGCCGCCGACGTCGACCTCGGCTCCGGTGGAGCTGCGCGTGCCGCGCGCGCTATACGCCGAGTTCCCGCGTACCGAGCTTCGCTTCTACGGCTCGCAGGCAGCGCTCGCGGCCGCCACGCCGGCGCTGGTCGTGTTCTATCTCGGCGTCCCGGACACCACGCCGGAGCTGATGACCGAGGCGAACCTCGAAGCCTATCTCGCGGACCGCATCTCGCGGGCGCGCGCCGCGGGGGGAACGAAGCCGTGACGCGCCTGCAGCTCGCCCGGCTGCTCGATCATTCGGTCCTGAAGCCCGAGGCGACCGAGGCGCAGATCCGCGAAGGCGCGGAGATCGTCCGCGCGTGGCGCATCGGCTTCTACTGCGTCCAGCCGTGCCGGGTGAAGCTCGCCGTTGCCGCTCTCGTTGGCTCGGATGCACGCACGGTCAGCGTGGTGGGTTTTCCGCACGGCTGCGATCTGCCGGAGACCAAGGCGCTCGCCGCCGCACGCGCCGTCGCGGACGGCGCCCGCGAGATCGACATGGTGATGGACTTCGGCGTGCTCAAGAGCGGTGACGAGATGTCCGTGGCGGCCGACGTCGGGGCGGTGGTCCGCGCGGTGCCGGGGATTCCGGTCAAGGTGATCCTCGAGACCACGGTTCTTACCGACGAGGAGAAGCGCCGCGCCTGCCGCATCGCCTGCGACGCGGGCGCGAGCTTCGTCAAGACTTCGACAGGTTTCCACCCTTCCGGGGGCGCGACGGCGGCGGACGTGCGCCTGCTGCGCGAATGCGTCGGAGCGCGCATGGGCGTGAAGGCCTCCGGCGGCATCCGCACGCTCGCCGAAGCCCTCGCGATGCTCGAAGCCGGCGCCAATCGCCTGGGGACGTCGGCCAGCGCCGCCATTCTCGGCGCAATCGAAGGCGGCTGAGCCGCGCACGGACGCGAGCGGCGGCCGCCGCCGGCGCTTCTTCGCGCGACAAGATTTCAGATCGGAACTAGCATGACGGTCTTCTGCCACTCGCGGCGGTTTCCTCCGATGAACCCCTTCGATGCCACCGCTCGCTTGGCTATGGCGCTGGCGCTTTGCGCCCCATGCCTCTATCCCCTGGCCGGAGCGCAGAGCCTGCCGACGGTGGACGATGCCATCGCCAAGGCGCGGCCGATCACCGACCAGGACGCCGCCGTTCGCCGGCTCGTGCTGAGCGGCCACTTCACTCTCGGCGATGCGACCTACGAGTTCCGCTATTCGTACGAGGCGCCGAATCACTACAGCGGGCTCTCCGCGGTGGGACCGCCGATGGCGACGTACTTCGCGGCCGCCGACAATCGCGCGCTTCTCTACGATCCGATCGGCGGCGCGGTATCGGCGTTCAGCGATGTCACGCCGGGCATCCGCTGGGTCGTCGTCGACCGCTCCGCGCAGATCGGCTACAAGCTCAACGGCAAGGACTCCTCGACGCTCAAGACCGAAGCCGGGCTCCTCATCGACGTGCCTTCGATCCTGAACGACGCGAACGTGAGCTTCGGCGAAGTCCAGCGTGTGGACGAGGCCAGGTATCGACTCGTGGGAACGACGTTTCTCGGCGACCCGATCACGGCGACCTTCGACGCTGCGCAGGGCCTCGTGACGAGCATCCAGGTGGGCGTGCTCGCGGGAAAGCGCTACATCCAGTTGCGGGTCAACGAGGCCTCGCCGGTGGTCAATCCCGTGATCCCGACCGCGGGCGATCTCCGCGGGCGGTTCTCCGTCAAGGAACAGGCGGTGCCCACCGACCCGCAGCGCATGCTGGGAGACATGGCGCTCCCGATCGCGGCCCTCGTTCCGTCGATGCGGCAGCCCTTCGAGCTCTCCTCGGGCGAGAACCCGGACTGGGCGGCCGTCGAAGCCAACATGAAGCGCGACGCCGTCAAGCTGCACGAAGCGCTGCCGGCGCCATAGGAAGCCTCGTCCCCTTCGGCTGGTCCGAGCGGCGACCCGGTGGCGCCGCCGCGGCAGGATCATCGTTGCTGGGGCACGCTCTCGCTCAAGGCGAATGCGATCGCTTCTTCGAGCGTAAGAGAGCATCCGAGTCGCCACGCCTGATCGAAGGCGGCCTCGCCAAGAGCCGCGCGGAGCGCGGCGACCCTTCGGTCGTAGTCGCGCTGGTCCTGGACGTATCGCGGCGCCCCGATCTCATCGAGCAAACGTTCCGTGGCACCCCAGACGCGAGCGGCGCGCAAGGGGTCGCCGGAGTCGGCGGCCACCGCCGCCAAACCGTCGAGCGCGGCGCGGATGCCCACCTTCTCGCCCAGCTCGGCATGAATCGACAGGCTCTGCCTGCCGAGCGCCTGGGCGGCCGCGAAATCGCGGACGGCGAATGCGACGGCGGCAAGGTTTTCCAGCGCCGTGGCGACGCCGCCGCGGTCTCCCAGCTCGCGATACAGCGCCATGCTCTCCTCCATGAATGCCTTGGCGGCCGGATATTCGGCGCGGTAGTGCGCCACGATGCCGAGCCATGTGAGCGAGACGGCGATACCCCTCTGATCGGCGAGCTCCCGCCGGATCGACAGGTCCTCCTGGTGCAGCGCCCATGCCGCGGAATAGTTCTCCTCCCGAAAGGCCAGATGCCCCAGGCTCGTGAGCTTGTTGGCGATGCCAAGGCGGTCACCGAGCTCGCGCATGATGCCCAGGCTCTCCTCGACCAACATGCGTCCCGTAGCGAGGTCCCCCTGCTCGAAGGCCACAATGCCCAGGTTGCCCAGCGAGCCGGCGATACCTCGGCGATCGTTCAGCTTCCGTCGGATCGCGAGGCTCTCGTTGAAGTGCGTCCTGGCTGCGGACAGGTCGCCCTGAGCCAATGCCAGTCCGCCCGCGGCATTGAGCACATTGCCGCGCTCTGCAGCTCGGTCGCCGGTGTCTACCCTCGAGAGCACTCGCGCGCACCACTGCCGGCCCTCGGAAAGATATCCCCGCCGTTCCCAGAACCGATCCAGCGCCGTGCAAAGGCGGAGACCTGCGCTCGATCCGGCGATCGCGAGGTCCCGCTCCAGCGCGGCCCGGAGGTTCTCGTAGTCCCCTTCGAGGCGCCGGAGCGAGACCGCCTGCTCGGCGCTGATCAGTCTCGCGTTCGCGTCCTCGGCCAGCCGCACGAAGTAACGAACGTGCTGCTCGCGCGTTTGCTCATCCTCGCCCGCGGCGACGAGCCGCTCCAGAGCGTACTCGCGGATCGTCTCCAGCATCGCAAACCGCGACTCGCCGCGCGCCTCCGTCTCGCTCACCAGGCTCTTGGCGACCAGCGACTCCACGGTCTCGAGGACGCGCAACTCCTCTCCGGCGTTACACACCGAATCGACGGCCTCCAGTGCGCATCCCCCTGCGAACACCGCGAGGCGCCGGAACAGCTTCTGCTCGTCGGTGGTCAGCAGGTCGTGACTCCAATCGATCGTGCTGCGAAGCGTCTTCTGCCGCGCCGGAAGGTCCCGCGCGCCTCCCATGAGAAAGCTCAGCCGATGGTTCAGCTCGCCGAGCATGCGCTGCGGCGGAAGCACCCGCACGTGCGCCGCGGCCAGCTCGATCGCCAGCGGCAAGCCGTCGAGCCGATGACAGATCTCGGCCACCGCAGGGGCGTTCTCGTTGGTAACCGTGAAGCCGGGTTTCACTGCGGCGGCACGCTCGACGAACAGCGCCACGGCCCCGTACTGCGCAAGGACCTCCAGGGGCGGCAGCGGCTTGGATTCGGGAAGCGACAGCGGTCGAACCGGAAAGTCCGCTTCGCCGGACAGACGCAGGACCTCCCGACTCGTGACCAGCGCTTTCAGTCGGGGCGCCGCGCTAAGCAGATGGCTGACCGAAGGCGCCGCATCGACCACCTGCTCGAAGTTGTCGAGCACGAGCAGCATCTCCTTCTCGCGCAGGTAGCCCCCGAGCTGGTCGCGCAGCGGCTGCCCCGCGGCCTCGCGCACGTCGAACGTCTGCGCGATGGCCGGCAACACGAGGTCGGGATCGCTCAGCGCTGCGAGCGGGACGAAGAACACGCCGTGCTCGAATTCGTCGACGAGCTCCGCTGCGGCTTGAAGCGCGAGCCGCGTCTTGCCCGTCCCTCCCGGACCGGAGAGCGTGAGCAGGCGCAGCGGGCTTCGTGACAGGTGCTCCTTGATGGCGCGGACCGCGTCCTCGCGTCCGATCAACGGCGTCGGCTGCGCCGGGAGATTGTTGGGGCGCGCGTCGAGGGTCTTGAGCGGCGGGAAGTCGGCGTGCAGCTCCGCGCCCGTGAGCTGAAAGACGCGCTCCGGGCGGATCAAGTCCTTCAACCGACGCTCGCCCATGTCCCGCAACGTGACATTCGGCGGCAGATGGTCGCGGACCAGTTCCGCGGTCGACAGCGAGAGGAGAATCTGGCCGCCGTGGCCGGCCGCCATCAATCGCGCCGCGCGATTGAGTGCGGGGCCGTAGTAGTCCCCGTCCCGCTGCTCCGCCGCGCCGCTGTGGAGGGCCATGCGCGACTTGATGGACGCCCCGTCCCAGGCCTGTGCACTCAATCCCCGCTGCGCGGCGAGACAGGCCCTGACGGCATCCGTCGCGATGCTGAACGCCGCGAGTGCACCGTCGCCCGTGGACTTGACGAGATGGCCGCCGTGCGCCTCGATCGCGCCACGCAGGATCTTGTCGTGCCGGACGAGCGCCCGCTCCATCGCCGCGCGCTGCGTCTCCCACAGCCGCACGCTGCCTTCGATGTCGGTGAGCAGAAACGTGATCGTGCCGGTGGGCAGACCGGGGCGGGCGCGCGATGCTTCCATGCTTGTCCGGAGCATGCTGAGGACCCGCATTCTGCGACGGGCATGCGGCTCACGCAACAGGGGTCGGAGCGCCTCGTGCCCGCGAGGGTCCTCCGTCGCGCACCGCTTGCCGGCCGAGCGAGCGCGGCCGCTCTGCGGGTCGGATCCCGGTGCGCAAGGCGATCGCCGCCCAGCCCTTGACATGCAAGTGAATAGTTGCCTATTATTGGGCAGGTGATTGCTTGCATGTAAATGCATGCCGAGACGCGCCGACACCGACCTCCTGTTCAAAGCCCTGGCCGATCCCGGCCGGCGCAAGCTGCTGGACCTTCTGCATGCGCACGACGGGCGCACGCTCAACGAGCTCTGCGAGCACCTGGATATGACGCGGCAGGGCGTGACGCAGCACCTGGACCTGCTGGAGGCTGCGAACCTGATCGCCACCGTGCGGCGCGGCCGCGAGAAGTTGCACTTCCTGAATCCCGTGCCGCTGCAGGAGATCTACGAGCGCTGGATCGCCAAGTTCGAGAAGCCGCGCCTCAAGGCTCTCTCGGATCTCAAACGACGACTGGAGAAAGACCATGGCTAGATCGACCTTTGTATACGTAACCTACATCCGCACGACGCCGGAGAAGCTGTGGTCGGCACTGACCGACGAAAACTTCATCGAGCAATACTGGTTCGGCATGCACTGCGAATGCCGGTGGACGGCGGGTTCCGCGTGGAAGCTCATCTCGGGCAGCGGCGAGCTCTACGACAGCGGCGAGATCGTCGAGGCCGATCCGCCGCGACGCCTCGTGATCCGCTGGCAGCACCAGAACAAGCCCGAGCTCAAGGCCGAAGGCGACTCGCTGTGCACGATGGAGCTGGAACCCAGCGGAGCCGCGGTCAAGCTCTCCATCACCCACACGATCGAGCGCGACCCCTCGAAATTCATCGCCGCGGTCTCCGGCGGTTGGCCGAAGGTCGTTTCCAACTTGAAGTCGCTGCTGGAGACCGGATCGATCGCGCTGCAGGACCCCTACCCGACGGGCAATCCCTACGGCCGGCGCTGAGGCTCCGTCGCGACGGCCCCCGCGCACAGTGGCGTCGATGTGTCGGGCAGGGATCGACTCGAGCCGCCGTGACCCACGGACCCGTCGGCTGACAGGCGCACAGGACATGGTGCTATCCTGCACCGCGCCAGCAGCAGCGACCGCGGAGCACGCCTTAGTTGCACAGGTTTCAGCAACGCACCCACAGCCAACGCGGGATCCCCGAGCGCAGGCGGCTGACGTACGCGCTGCTGCTCTCGCTCGATATCCATGCACTGCTGCTGAGCCTGAACTTCGGCGGCTGGGAGCTCTGGCTTCCAAGCTTGAGCTTTCTCCAGCAGGATCGACGCAGCGAAGCGCCCGACCTGCGCGTCGTACTGGAGCAGGCGCAGCCCGCAGTTACGGAGCCGGCGCCGGCCGCGGAGCCGACTGAGCAGGCATCGATCGAGCAGTCCGCTGCTCGTGCGGCGACGCCGGCGCCAGCGATGCCGCGCCCACCGACGCCGTCCGCTTCTTCTGCGCCGGCCCCCCGGTCGACGGTCGCGGCGATCGTGCCGAGGGCCGATTGGAATGACCAGGCCGCTCCCGCGCCAGGCGCCACGGCCGGCGCGGCCCCCGCGCCGATCCCCTCGCCCGCCGATCAGCCCCCCGACGCCGCCCCTCCGCCGAGCCCTGCGCCCCCGGTGATCGCCGTGCCGGAGACCGATGAGCCGACGTGGACGGTGCCTACCGCGCCGGCGCCGACCATGTCATCGCCGGTCAGCGAGGCGGCGGCGAGCATCGAGATTCCCCAAACCGCGATGCCGTCGCTTCGACCCGCTCGCAATGCCGCGCTGGCGCGAATCGACCAGGCATGGGGGCGGGCCGCCGAACCACCCCCGCTCGCAGCTCCGAGGCAGGAAGAGCTGGCTCCGACACGGCCTCCCGAAGCCGCGCAGCAGGATGTCGCTCGTCAGGAAGCGGCGGCGAGCGAGAGCGCGCGAGCGGCCGAACGAGCGGAGGCTGCCCGTGTTGAAGCCGCACGGGTGGAGGTGGCGCGTGTCGAAGCCGGTCGTGCAGAGGCAGCGCGCCTCGAGGCCGAACGCGCAGAGGCTGCGCGGGTCGAAGCCGCTCGTGCCGAGGCCGCGCGCGTCGAGGCGGCGCGGGCTGAGGGCGCACGCGTCGAGGCCGAACGGGCTGAAGCAGCGCGTGCGGAGGCCGCGAGCCTCGAAGCCGCTCGGGCTGAAGCTGCGCGGGTCGAAGCCGCGCGTGCCGAGGCCGCACGCGTCGAAGAAGCGCGCGCTGACGCGGCGCGGCTGGAGGCGGCGCGTGCTGAAGCCGCACGAGTCGAGGCCCAACGGGCTGAAGCAGCGCGTGCAGAGGCGGCGCGCCTCGAAGCCGCTCGGGCTGAAGCTGCGCGGGTCGAGGTCGCGCGCGCGGAGGCGGCGCGCGTCGCGGCCGAGCGTGAGGCGGCTGCGCGCGCCGAAGCGGCACGAGCCGAGGCCGCACGCGTCGAGGCCGAACGTGCCGAAGCGGCGCGCGTCGAAGACGCCCGAGCTGAAGCTGCCCGCATCGAGGCCGCACGCGTCGAAGCGGAGCGCGCCGAAACGGAAAGACGGGAAGCAGCGCGTCGGGCGATAGGACGACGGCTCGATGAAGAAGCCGCGCGCCGCCAGGCAGCCGCGGGGCCGTCATCCTCGCTTCCCTATTCGTTGAGCAGCGCGCGCCGCTACCGGCTCTTCGGTCGCACCGATCCCAATGCCGAGCTCATTCGTTACGCGGAAGCCTGGGAGCGGAAGCTGCAACTCAACATGACCTTCGACATGGTCCGCGAAGCGGCGAAACTGCCTCACGCCGATCCGCTCGTGACCGTGGCGATCCGCAGCGACGGCTCGCTCGAGTCGGTGACCATCGACCGCTCCAGCGGCGTGCCGGCTCTCGACGATGCGATACGGCGCGTGCTCGACAGCCAGAAGCCTTACCCGGCATTCCCGCCAGGCGTGGCGCGCGACTACGATGTGATCGAGATCCGCAGAACCTGGTACTTCGACATGGCGATCCGGCTGTACTGATAGGGCGGTAACGCCAAAAGAAAGCCCGTTCCGCCGACGATCTCGAAGTCGGATGAACCGTGCTCTTGCAACGATCCGCGTCAGCACTCCGTCAGGCTCGAATCCGCTCTCCTCGTCCACTTGCATTTCCCGGGGTGCGGGACGATTCTTCAAACTCCCTGTGCCGCCGGGAGACGAGCATGAGGTTTGGCGCGTTCGTCGTGATGTCCGCGTTGGGCTGCGCAGCCCTGAGCGCGAACGCGGGCTTGCCAGTCGTAACCGAGAGCGGCCCCCTCACCGGCACCGTCAGCACCGACGGCAAGGTCAACGAATATCTCGGCATTCCCTATGCGGCGCCACCGGTCGGACCGCTGCGCTGGATGCCACCGCAACCGTTCGGGGCATGGACCGGCACCCTCGCCGCGACAACCTATGCGCGCCCATGTCCACAGCAAAGTCCGGCTTCCCCGACCGGCAGCATCGGCGTGGAGGACTGCCTGCACCTGAACGTCTTCGTGCCCAATTTCACGACGACGGATCGCGAAGACGAGAGCGGGCTGGCGGTCATGGTGTGGGTTCACGGAGGGGGACTCGTTCGCGGAGACGCGAGTGACTACGACCCGACCCCGCTCGTGGAGCAGGGCGGAGTCATCGTCGTGACGCTCGACTACCGTCTGGGTCTTCTGGGATTCTTCGCTCATCCCGCGCTGGACCGCGAAGAACACCTCGCGGGCAACTACGGCTTGATGGACCAGCAGGCCGCGCTCGCCTGGGTCAAGCGCAACATCGCCGCGTTCGGCGGGAACCCGGCGCGCACCACGGTCTTCGGCGAATCGGCCGGCGGGCTCAGCGTCTATAGCCAGATCGCATCACCGCTCGCGGCCGGATTGTTCGAACGCGCCATCGCCCAGAGCGGCGCCTATGCGAGCTTCGCGGACTATCTCGAGCGGGTCGTGCCTCTTGCGACCGCGGAGTCGACCAGCACGCCGGCTTCGCCATCGGGGCTCGACATCGCCGCTGCGCTCGGGTGCCCGGATCCGGCGACTGCGGCGCCGTGCCTCAGGAATCCTGCGCTCACGCCGGCCGAGATCGTCACCGACGATCCGCCAGGCGTGTTTCCGTTCATCGACGGTTCGCTGCTGACTCAGTCCCTGCACAGCGCCTATTCGAGCGGCAACTTCAATCGTGTGCCGGTCATGACGGGCACGAACCACGACGAATACCGCTACTTCGTCGCGACGAATTTCGACGTGGATCTCGGGACGCCGCTCGTCAACACCTGCCCGTCTGCCTCGCCGTGCTACCCGGCCGCGCTCGCGAAGGAGTATTGGTCGCTGAGCGCAGCGCAGTTCGCCCTGGTTCTCGCCGAATATCCGGTGACGGCCTCGTCAGCCGCGGACGCAGGCTCGCTCGCGCTGGGTGCCGCCGGCACCGACGGCACCTTCGCTTGTACGGCAGAGCGAGCCATGCAAGGACTTGCCAGCCACGTCCTGACCTTCGCCTACGAGTTTAACGACGAGAACGCCCCGGTGCCGAGACAGCCGGGATACTCGACGGTGAGCTTCCCCATGGGCGCCTATCACAGCGCCGATGTGCAGTACCTGTTCAACCTCGGAGGCACTCCGGCGCCTTTCACGAAGGGTCAGGCGGCCCTTTCGCGGGCGATGATCGCGTACTGGACCAACTTCGCCAAACGCTCCGATCCGAACGCGGCGGGGCTTGCGCTCTGGATCCCCTATTTTCCGTTCGCCGACCTGCGGCAATCGCTCGTCCCGCCGAGGCCGCACATCGAGTTCGGGTTCACGACGGACCATATGTGCGGGCAGCTCTGGGATCGCTTCTGAGGTAAAGCCTTGGTCGTGAAGCGCACTTGAGCTGCCAGGCCGCTTCGGCCAGGAGCGATCGTCGCACCGTTAGGCCGAAGTCGGGCACTCGTCAATCTCAGCATGCGGGTCAAGAGCGGAAATTGACGAATCGACACGGCGCCAGTTCCTCAACTCAGTGAGCGCGTCCAGGCAGCGCCGCTCGAGCGATAAAAGTTCTTGGTCCTGGTATGCGCCGTTCGCACATCAACAGCACTCGCGATCTTTGCGAAGGCGGCGGCGATGCGCGCGCGGAGCGTGAGTCGAACCAGCTTGCGCACCCTGCTAGCGATCCTCATTCCGCATCTCCTTTGATGGGGTCCAAACCACAAGCGCGACTGTACCCGCCAACCGTTGCCGAGCAATTTCACAGTGCGGCTGAAATTGTTTCGTTTGTTTCCGACCTTCGACAGGCCGACAAGGGATCGGTCCCGGCCGCCAGTTGGCCAGCGCCTGGCGGCGTGCGGGCACGTCAGACGAAAGACGACAAAGTCTTAGCCAGCGGCGTTCCCGGCGCTGGCCTCCAATCGTTCGCTGCTGGGTCCGCAACGCGGGCCGCCAACAACATCCGGACGTCCGTCGCCTTGGGTTCGATGCGAACAGTGGCGCCGCGGTGGCTCAGCTCGTTGGTTTCCGGATCGACCATCCATTCGCCTATGGAGCGGCGCCGGTGCGCTGACGCATCCACGCTCTCAGTCGGGGCGGCCGTCAAGATGGCTCTGGACAAAAGAATGTAACGTGCTGATTCGTCCCGTGAATCACGTCGTAAGAAAAAGGTAACTGTTTCGTCAGGCGCTGTCCGCGCCGGCGGCTTCAGACTAACCCGCGTTGTGGGTCAGGCTCGTGACGAATGCGCCTCACCGAGCCCGCGAATTTGCTGATTTCAGGATGCTTGGTCGTTTCTTCCCGAGGGAGTTGGTCGCGTTGCTCGCAGTGGGCGCGGTCTGCGTTTCGGGACTGCTCGCGGGCGCGCCGGTCGCGATCGCCCAGACGCAGGCCGCTCCGAACTACCAAGGGCTGTGGTGGGCAGCGCCGGCGGGATCCGAATCCGGCTGGGGGATCAATTTCGCACACCAAGGCGACATAATCTTCGCCAGCTGGTTCACGTATGACGTCGCCGGCAAGGGCATGTGGCTGGTCATGACCGCGCCGCAGAGCGCACCCAACACCTATGCCGGGACGCTCTACAGCACGACCGGTCCCGCGTTCAATGCTGTGCCGTTTGTCCCCGCGCAGGTAGTGGCCACCGCGGTAGGGACGGGCACGCTTACTTTCACCGATACGAACGACGGCAGCTTTGCCTACACGGTTAACGGCACGTCGCAGCTCAAGAGCATCACGCGCGAGGTGTTCGGCACGCTGCCGAACTGCGCGACTGCGACAGGGAGCCTCGCGGCGGCGACGAACTACACCGACCTGTGGTGGGCCGCGCCTGCGGGCGCCGAGTCCGGCTGGGGCATCAATCTCAGCCACGAAGGCAGCATCATCTTCGCCACCTGGTTCACGTATGCATTGAACGGCACCCCGATGTGGTTGGTCGTCACGGCGTCGCAAACCTCCCCGGGGGTCTACGCGGGCACCCTCTACCAGACCACGGGCCCGGCGTTCAACGCGGTGCCGTTCAATCCGGCCAATGTGCTGGCCACGGCGGTGGGCAATGCGAGCTTCAGCTTCAGCGACGGCAACAACGCGATGTTCTCCTATACGGTCAACGGAATATCCCAGACCAAGGCCATCACCCGGGAGGTCTTCCAGGCGCCGGGCACCGTCTGTCAGGAGCCCGCCTCGGGCACCGCCGAAGGTCTGTGGAGGGGCACGACCAGCGCCGACCAGACGGCCCTGGGCATCGTCATGGATGACGGCACCTATTACCTCCTGTATTCGCGCTCGGGCGGGGCCGGCGACGCCGGCGTGGTGCAGGGTTCGAGCATGGAGCTCAACGGAGCGCTGACGTCGCCCGATGGCCTGGACTTCCCGATCCAGTACGGCGACACCTTTGGTGAATGGGTCCCCGCCACGGTGAGCGGCACCTACGTGCCGCGGGCATCGCTGCAGTTGACGATCGGCGAAGGCTCCGGATCGCGCACCGTATCGGCATCGTACGATCCGGACTACGATCATCCGGCAAGCCTCGCCGCTGCCGCCGGCACCTATGTCGGCTTGTCTGGATCCGTGAACGGAGCTACCTGTGCAACCTTTACCTTGGACGCCAACGGGAACGTCTCCGGGAGCAACTGCGCGGACTGCGGGTTCCAGGGCACGATCACCCCGCACAAGTCGGTCAATGTCTTCGATTGGAGTGTCAAGGTAATAGGCGGGTGCCCTCCGGGCGGAGCGACCGTTACCGGCATCTTGTACTACGACCAGGCCGCTGGGCAGATTCACGCCTTCGCGCCCTGCCGCAGCGATGTCGACGCCTGCGTGACCCACCTCGACAACGAGCAAGCCGCTCTCTATTACTGGATCGGCACGAAGCAGTGACGCCGCGCCCGTAACGGGGACGCTTCAGAGGATCGATCCTGTCTCGCGACTTGATCGCGCCGGCTGCCATTTCTCGGTCACCGCACCGACACTACCCTCATCCCGCAGAAGAAAATGTAGTAGCCGAGCTTGAGGGGCTCCCACACGATCCGCCCAGGGCCCCGTTAGCGGCGCGGCTCCGAAGCGGAATGTCCGCTTCGGGTCGACTTGCAACTCGCTGGCCGGCCATTAGCCGTCACCCGCCGGCGGCGCTCAATTCCTGCTAAGGCGTACGATGGCCGAACTTTCTCTCGTCGACCAAGGCAACCGCAACCCGCGTGGCAAAGCTAAGAGAGGCGCTCAGAAGAATTTCTCCCTGATTTTCGCCAATTCGGGGTCTTGCAGGGATGCACATTGGAGGGATGCAACATGAAAGCTGTCGTTATTGGTGAGCCGTCGGGAGCCACTATGGAGCAAATCATGGCAGTGCTTCCTCGGCACAAGGCCATTGTGGAAGCCTTCGTGTCGAGAGGTGATGTCATCGGCATCGGTCCATTTGCCGATCTAGGCAATATGGCCATCTTCAGGACTCGCGAAGCGGCCGAGGCATTCACAAGACAGGACCCATTTGTCTTGGAAGGATTGGTGAAGTCAGTCGCGATTCGCGATTGGAACGACACCATGCTGGCATGACGCAGGCAGGCATGCTGCTCAGTGGTCAAAGGTCTGGTGAGAATCAAAAGCGGACATAATCGCTCGTCTGTCATCGTTCGAAAGCCTAACGGAGGATTCGCAATGAAGAGCTGGCTTATCGCCTCGCTGCTCGCATGCAGCACGTTCGCATTCGCCCAGGATCGGGTGCCGGTGATTCCCTTCGATTCCGTCCCCGATCCTCTCAAGCTGCCGGACGACATCTACTTCGGCGAGGTCACCGGCGTGGCGGTCAACTCGAAGGGGCACGTCTTCGTCCTGTCGCGCGGCAACACCACGGGCCCCGCGTATGCGGCGGCCGCCGCGCAGCTCCTCGAGTTCGACCCCGACGGCAAGTTCCTGCGCGAGATCGGCCACAACCTCTACGCATGGTCGTTCGGCCACTCCGTCCGAATCGATCCCCAGGACAACATCTGGGTGACCGACAAGGGCTCCGACATGGTCATCAAGTTCAATCCGCAGGGACGCGTGACTATGGTGTTCGGCCGCAAGCAGGAAGCCTCAGACGAGGACACGGCACCGCTGAAGCATCCCAAGCCGCCGTTGCCTCCGGAGATCGGGCGTTTTCGCCAGGTGACCGACGTCACGTGGGACCCCGCCGGCAACGTTTATATCAGCGACGGCTACATCAACTCGCGCATCGCGAAGACCGACAAGAACGGGCGCTGGCTCAAGTCGTGGGGCGAGCCGGGCAGCAAGCCAGGCCAGCTCAACACGCCGCACAACATCGCGGCGGACGCGCAAGGCAATCTCTACGTCGCCGACCGCGGCAACCGGCGCATCCAGGTGTTCGATGGCGAAGGCAACCTGCAGCGCGAGATCCGCATCGACGTCCCGGTCGAGCCGGGTGCGCAGGCGGCCATCGGCGCCATCCCCGATGTCGCCAAGCTCGAAGCCGCCGGCTCGGCGCTGACGATGGCGCCCGGTGCGCCGTGGACGGTCTGCATCACGCCGGGACCGAGGCAGGTCCTCTACACCTCCGACGCGTTTCCCGGACGCATCTACAAGCTGAGCCTGGACGGGAAGCTTCTCGGCGTGCTGGGCGAGTCGGGCAAGCAGCTCAAGCAGTTCGGCTGGATCCACGAGATCGCCTGTCCGTCCGAGAACGTTCTGTACGTGGGCGAGCTTCTGAACTGGCGCGTGCAGAAGCTCATCCTGCACCCCTAGGCTGTCGCGGTCACGCAGCGCGCGTTGCCTCGCCCGAGCTGGGCATGACCACGAGCCGACCGAGTAGCCGTCTCTCACAGGCGGCGCTCGCCACGCTGGATCGCTCGCTGCCGGCGCGCGACGCGCGGCGCAAGCGCGAGCTGCTCGCCGTCGTCGCGAGCGCCCGATTCGGGCGGGCGCGCGATCTCGTGCGCCTGCAACGGATCGCCTGCTTCATCACCGCGTTTCCCGAAGACCGGCGCGTGCTGCGCGCGGCTCGTGTTCTCGCCGACCGGTTTCACGAGCGCGTCCGGCACCTTGCCGCCTCGGAGCGCGCGCGGCTCGACGACTCGGGCATGGCCGGGACCGTCACGCGCCATGTCTACTGCGCGAGCGCGGCACGGTGGCTGGCGCAGCGCTTCGGCGCCAGCGTCGAGGTCGACTGGCCCGCGCTATCCGGCGAAGCGATCGCGACGCTCCTCGCACCAACGCTGCACCCACTCGAACGCGACCTGCTCGAATTCAACCGCCGGACCACCCGCCGGTGGCTGGAACGCGCGCGCGGCGAGCGATCGGGGACCGCGCTCGCGTGGCTGCTCGCGCAGGCTCCGAAGAGCGCGATCGCCCGTGAACGGTTCGAGCACGATTTCGAGGCCGCCGAGGTTCCGCTCGCCTGGCGGCTCGCCGACGGCGCCGGCGGCATCGCGCGCAACCTGCTGCGCACGCGACTCGCATTGCGCGCCGACGGCATGCGTCGCCCGGGTGCCGATGCGCGGGCGGCGATCCTGCGGCCGCTGGAATCGATGGAGCTTCTGCCGCGCCGCGCCGCCCTGCGCGTGGTCGACGTCTGGCGTGCCGCGCTCTGGTCGCGCACGCGCACCACCCTGCACGTCGAGCGTCCCAATCTCGACGAGTGCTATCTCGCCGATTTCGGCGGCGGGCTGCAAATGGCCGCGCTCGGCATCGAGCCCGCCGCGCGCGACGCGCTCGAGCCCAGCTTCGGCTACCTGCTGATGGCCAACGGCGTACCGATCGGCTACGGCGGGTTCACGCCGCTGTTCGCCCAGGTCAACACGGGCATCAATGTCTTCCCGGAGTTTCGAGGCTCCGAGGCCGCGTTCGCCTTCGAGCAGGCGCTGCGCCTGATGCATACCCTGACCGGCTGCGCGCGATTCCTTATCAACCCCTACCAGTTCGGCGCCGGCAACGACGAAGCGCTGCAAAGCGGCGCGTACTGGTTCTATTACCGGCTGGGCTTCCGCTCGATCCAGGGCGCAGTGCAACGGCTCGCCGAGCGGGAGTTCGGACGGCTGCAGCGCGACAGGACCTACCGCGTCCCGATCGCGCTGTTGCGCCGGCTCGCCGCGTGCGACCTGTGCCTCGATCTTACGGCCGACGCAGCGCGGCGCGGCTTCGACGAGCGCTGGCTGCCGCCGCTCGTGAACGGCATCGCCGACGCATCGGCCCGCACGGGCGAACCGAACCGCGCCGCCGCTCGCCGCAAGCTCGCCGTGGCGCTGGCAGGTATCCTCCGGATCGACCTTACAGCGTGGTCGCGGCGCGAGCGCGAGAGTTTCGAGCTGCTGGCGCCGATCGTCGCTCAGGTCGACGACGTGGCGCAATGGTCGAGCAGCGAGAAGGATGCGCTCGCAAAGCTCTGCCGCCTACGCCTCGCGCCGCGCGAGCGCGAGTACGTCGAGCGGATGCGCGACCACGACCGCCTGCGCGAAGCGCTCGCACGCGCCGCGCAGCGCGCGGCAGGTTCGGGAACGGAAGCGAACGCGCCCTAGCCCCCGCTCGCCGTCAGCCGGTACAGCGCGCCGACGACGCTGGGCGCATACCGGCCCGGAGAGAAGCTGCCGGCGAGTCGCGCCTTCGCCCGCCAGCCCGTGCAATGGCCGGGAGCGACCACGCGGGGATCGATACGCGTCTCGAGGTCATGGACCGTCGCCTCGATGCGAGCCTCCATCGCTTTGCCGGCCAGGTGATAGCCGCCAAGCACGACGTCGACCGGCGAACCGGGGAAGTGCTTCGTGGCGCAGAGGCAGGCGTTCACGATTCCGGCGTGCGAGCAGGCCGAGAGGACCGTCACGCCCCTCCCGCGCACGCAGGCCGCGACGAACCGCTCGTCCATGATCAGGGGATCGGGCTCGCCCGCGTCGCCGCGAAAGCTGTGGTGGCCGGCGAGCCCCGTCTCGTACGCGGTAACCCGATCGATCGCGCCGCTGCCGAAGAAGAACCCGTCGCAAATCGCATGGGAATCGGCGTGGGTGACGGTCTGGCCGCCCGCCTTCGCCATCGCCTCGATCGTGGGCTCCACGGGCAACATGATCATCGTCCCGCTCGGCAGCAGGATGCCGCGCTGATCCGGGCGATTCGGATGCACGTCGACGGTCGGTCGCGGCAATCCCGCCGCGGCGCGCGCAGCGCTGACCGCCGCGATCACCTGCGGAAACCCGCCGCTGTGGTCGAAATGCCAGTGCGAGAGAAATATGCATTCGATGCGCGAGAGATCGATCGCCAGGCGCTTCGCATTGACGAGCCACAGATCGGGATACGGGCCGACGTCGAAGAGCATGCAGCGCTCCCGGCCGTCCTTGCGCCCCGTGATCAACACCGACAGGCCGTGGCAGGCGCAGCAGAGCTTGTCGAACACGACCTTGCACTCGTGGCCCTCGTGCGTGCGGCTCGACGGCGTGCGCGCCGCCAGATGCGCGGCCTCCGGAGTGAGCGGTATTCCCGCATCGACGCTGGAGAGCGTGTCGGTCTCATTGTCGACGACGACGAGGATTTCGAGCTCGTCGAGCACGGCGATGCCGGCGGGAAGACTATCGGGTGGAGTCATGTCGTTCGGGTGGAGTCATGTCGTTCGGCTGGCATCGTGTCGCTCGAGTGCGGCCATCAGCCCAATGGACAGGCCTCGAACCCGTGCTCGCGGCCCAAATCGAGTCGTCGATCGGCGCTGTTGGATTCGTGGATATCGAGTCCGACTCCGAAGAGGCGGTCGGCACGCCGACGAGAAGGAACTCCTCTGGCCTGGCGGGACCTACCAGCCGAGATCCGCCCAGCTGGCGGTGAAGGCCCCATAGTAAGGGTTCGACACGTCACGAGTGGTCGCCTTCTGCATCGTCGCATCCTGCTTGGCGCGGTACGCGCTCGCTTGTTGCGCGCTGCCCTGTCCGGCCAGCTTGCTATCCGGATGGCGTTGCCGATAGGCATTGTATTGGCTCGGGCCGCCGACGTAGATCTGGTTGGCTGCCGCGTCCGGGTAGATGAAATACTTCTTGCCCGTGCGCTGCACCGCCCTGATCTGACCGGGCGCCATGCGCTTCACCCAGTCCTTCTGGGCGGGCGTCGTCGCGACGAGGACCTTGAAGCCGAGACCGAGCAGCTCGTTCTCCGTCTGCGTCGGCGTGGCTGCGACAGCGTTATCGGCAATGAGCGCTGCTAGCGCCAATGCCGCCAGCAGGGTGGGCCAATTCGCCCGGCGGTAGTTCAAGACTCGATCCATGGATTTGGCCGCTCCTTGTCGCAAATGATGCAGCATCGTCTGGTCGACGATGCTCTACGCCGAGGCTGGGTGCCGGTGACTATAGGGCGAGTCTCGGCGCGACGCAACCGATCCTCCGTCTCAGCGATGCCGGTAGGGCCTACGACTTCGGCTCATCCGTTTGGCCGATATGGGTCCCTCCGTGTCGGAGGCATAGTCGTTGGCGACTCCAATTCGCCGACAACTGCGCTTCGTGAAGAATCTCGCGCGCGAACGCCCGATGTGGCGTTGGGCGCTCGCTACCGCCGCCCTCCTGCTCGCCGCGGCACATGTGCCGGAGTCGCGATCCGACTCGCTGGTCAATGCCGGCTTCGAGGTTCCCGCGCTTGGGAGCGGCTACAAGTACAACCCGACCGGCACGGGCGTCGGCTGGACGTTCAGCGCCAACAGCGGCATCGAGCACAACGGCAGCGCCTTCAACGCCGCCACCGCACCCGAAGGCTCGCAGGCTGCGTTCGTGCAAAGGACGGGCTCGATAAGTCAGAGCGTCAACCTCGGCGCCGGGAGCTATGTCCTATCGTTCAAGGCTGCGCAGCGCGCCTGCTGCTCCACGCCTTACGCGCAGCCGGTGCGCGTCACGGTCGATGGCGCACAGATCGGAAGCCTCGTGTCGCCTTCGAGCACGAGCTTCGCCGCCTTCAGCATCGCGTTCACGCTGTCGAGCACGGGCCAGCATGTCCTGGCGTTCGCCGGCACCGATTCGGCGGACAAGACCAGCTTCATCGATGCGATCACGCTGAGCACCGGCGGCCTTCCGACCTCCACGACCACGGTCGCGAGCTCGCTCAACCCCTCGACGGCCGGGGCCGGAGTGACGTTCACGGCCGCGGTGAGCGGGGTTGCGCCCACCGGCAGCGTCGCCTTCACTGCCGACGGGGCCGCGCTTGCCGGGTGCAACGCTGTCCCGCTCCCTTCGGGCGGCACAAATTCCAAGAACGTCACTTGCAGCACATCGGCGCTCGCCGCGGGAACCCACGCCATCCTCGCCGCTTATTCGGGGGATGCGGGTAACCAGGGCTCGGCGAGCGTGGCGCTCTCCCAGCTCGTGAATCCGGTGCCGGGCGCATTGACCAATCCCGGCTTCGAGGTCCCTGCGCTCGGCAGCGGCCATCAGTACAACCCGACCGGGACCGGCATCGGCTGGAGATTCAGCTCGAACAGCGGCATCGAGCACAACGGCAGCGCGTTCAACGCGGCGACAGCGCCGGAGGGCTCGCAGGCGGCGTTCGTGCAACGCACGGGCAGCATGAGCCAGACGCTGAATCTCGGCGCTGGCAACTACACGCTCTCGTTCAAGGCGGCGCAGCGCGCCTGCTGCACCAGCCCCTATCCGCAGCCGGTCCGAGTAACGGTGGACGGAGCGCAGATCGGCAGCCTCGTGTCGCCCGCGAGCACGGCGTTCGCCGCCTTCAGCGTCCCCTTTTCGATAGCGAGCGCCGGCGCGCACACGATCGGCTTCGCCGGTACGGATGCCGGCGACAAGACCACGTTCATCGACGCTGTCACGCTCGCCCCTGGCACGCTTGTCGCGAGCAGCACTGCGATCTCGAGCTCGCTCAACCCCTCGGCGCTCGGCGCGGCCGTCACTTTCACGGCCACGACGACGGGAAGCGCGCCGACGGGAAGCATCGCGTTCAGCGCCGACGGCGTCGTTCTTGCCGGATGCGCGGGCGTCGCGCTCCCTGCAGGCAGCGCCAACTCGAAGAGCGTCGCCTGCGGCACCGCCTCGCTCGCGGCCGGTACGCACGCCATCGTCGCGACTTACTCGGGCGATGCGGGCAATGCCAGCTCCGCCAGCACGGCACTTTCGCAGGTCGTGAGCACGGTGAAGAGCCAGACGATCAGCTTCGCTCCGATCCCCAGGCAAGTCCTCGGTACGGCATTCCCGACGCTGAGTGCGACGGCATCCTCCGGCCTCGCGGTTGCGTTCACTTCCCTGACCGCGCCGGTTTGCATCGTCGGCGGGACGACGGTGACCCTGCTCGCGCTCGGTGCCTGCACGATCCAGGCGACACAGCCGGGCAACGCGGCCTACAGCGCGGCCTCGCCCGTGAGTCGCAGTTTCGTCGTCATGGCAGCCGCTCAATTCTCGGGGCCACTCACCTACGCCACGGGTACGTTTCCTAGCGGCGCCGCGATCGGCGATTTCAACGGCGACGGGATCCCCGATCTCGCGGTCGCCAACGCCTTCTCCGCGAGGGTGTCGATCCTGCTCGGCGCGGGCAGCGGGACGTTCGTGCCCGGCATTGACGTCCAAGGGGTCGGCGAGCCGATTGCAGTCGCCGTGGCCGATTTCAACCACGACGGCAAGGTCGACCTCGCGGTCGGCGACTTCTGGAGAGACGGCGTCTATGTCTTGACCGGCAAGGGTGACGGTACGTTCACGATGTCGGCGACCCTCCCCCTGGGCCCGGCGCCGAATGCCCTCGCCGTGGCCGATCTGAACGGTGACGGCAACACCGATCTCGTCGTCGTCAACGGTACCCGCTCAGACGTCACCGGAAGCACGGTGACGATCGCCCTGGGCAAGGCCGACGGATCGTTCGGCGCTCCGTCCACGTACGCGACCGGGCGCAGTCCCTACGCCGTCGTCGTCGCCGACTTCAACGCCGATGGGAAGCCGGATCTCGTCGTTGCCAACGGCGACGATGGCACGATTTCGCTTCTGCTCGGCCGGGGCGACGGCACCTTCGGTGCCGCGGTGGCCTACGCTGCCCACACCTACCCCGATGCGCTGGCCGTCGGGGATTTCGACGGCGACGGCAAGCTCGACCTCGCCGTGGCCAACGATTACAGCAACGACATCTCGATCCTCCTTGGTCGCGGCGACGGAACCTTCCGGCCCGCCGTCAGCGTAGCCGCCGGCGACGGGCCGGCCAGCGTGGCTGTAGCAGACCTGAACGGCGACGGCTCCCCGGACCTCGTCGTGGCGAATCGCTTCGACAACACGGTCGCGATCCTCCTGGGCAACGGCGACGGAACCTTCCAGCCGCCATCGATCTACGAGAGTCTCGGCGGCCAGCTCGAAACGATCGTCGCCAGAGACCTCAACAACGACGGCAAACCCGACCTGATCGTCACGAGCGCGGCAACCAATGCGGTCGCGGTCATGCTGAACTGGACGATCTCGGGCGCGCCGGCGTCGCTCGCGATCGTCTCGGGCGGCGCGCAAAGCTCGGCCACGGGGACGAGCTTCGCCGAGCCACTCGCGATCGTGGTCAAGGATGCCTCCGGTCATCCGCTCGGCGGCGTGCCTGTGACCTTTACTGCGCCCGCCGCCGGCGCCTCCGGTACGTTCGCGGGCAGCGGTACGGTCGCTCGCGTTGCCACGAACACCGCGGGGATCGCGAACGCTCCGACGCTGACGGCCAATGCGCTCGTCGGTTCGTTCACGGTCACCGCGAGCGCGGCTGCACTGAGCGCCAGCTTCGGGCTCACCAACACCGCGCCAACGGGTAGCCCGCCGTCGTTTACGACCGGGCCGCTTCCGGCCGGCACCGTGAGCGTGGCGTACGACTACGTTCTGTCGGCCTCGGGCACTCCTGCGCCGACATTCTCGGTCAGCTCACCAGGCTTGCCTCCCGGCCTGAGCCTGAACGCGGTAACGGGCGAAATTAGCGGCACGCCCAGCGCGACCGGAACGTTCGGCGGGACGTTCACCGCGAGCAATGGCTTCGCACCGAACGCCACGCAGAGCTTCTCGGTGACGGTCGCCGCCATCGCCCAGACGATCGCATTCCCGGCGCTGCCTGGGCGCACGTTTGGCGATCAGCCGTTCGTGGTGATCGCGACTGCCTCGTCCGGACTTCCCGTGAGCCTGGCTTCGCTTACGCCCTCGGTGTGCGCGGCGATCGCTAACAGCGTATCGATCGCCGCGGCGGGAACGTGCACGATCCGCGCCAGCCAGAGCGGCAATGCCACGTACGGGCCCGCGCCGTCGGTCGAGCAGAGCTTCGCGGTCGCACCCGCCAGCCAGAGCATCGCCTTTCAGGCTGTGATCGGCGCATCTCTCGACAAGCCTCGCCGAGATCTTTATGCATCCGCCTCGTCGGGGCTGCCCGTCCAACTCGTTTCACTCTCGCCATTGGTGTGCGTCGTCTCGGGCGCCCTCGCCTCGTTCGTCGCGGTC
The DNA here is from genome assembly GCA_035501595.1 of Casimicrobiaceae bacterium. Classification (GTDB taxonomy): domain Bacteria; phylum Pseudomonadota; class Gammaproteobacteria; order Burkholderiales; family Casimicrobiaceae; genus PALSA-1003. The sequence goes on from DATJVX010000022.1 coordinate 102,752, forward strand.
GGGACGTGCACGCTCCGCGCTTCGCAGCCGGGCAATGCCAACTACAACGCGGCCCCGGACGTCGACCAGAACGTCGCGGTCGCGATGGCGACCCAGACGATTACCTTTTGGACTCCCGACGCGCACGCCGTGGGCGCGCCGTTTCCGCTGGACGCGACAGCCTCATCCGGGTTGCCCGTCTCCTTCGGCTCCCTCACGCCGACGATCTGCACGGTCGTTGCCTTGACTGCCAATCCCATCGCGGCGGGCACCTGCACGATCCGTGCGTCTCAGGCGGGGAATGCCTCCTACGGCTCGGCGACAGCGGACCGGAGCTTCGTCGTGACGCAGCTACCCACGGGGTCGCTGCCCGCCACAGGGCCGCCTCCCTTTCTCTTCTACTCCACCTTCCTGGGCTCGAGCGGTGGGGATTCGGTTTTCGACGTCGTCGTCGGCCCCGATGGAAGCGCGTACGTCGGCGGATCGACCGCCGCCACGGATTTGCCCGGGTTGAGCTCCGCGACGTTCACCAACGCCGGGCTGGACCTTCTCTATGTGACGAAGCTTCGCACCGGCGGCGGTGGATTCGAATTCACGACCGTCATCGGCGGGAGAAGCCCGCGGATCGACGGCACGGGTGGCCTGCCCTACGTGGGATCGCTGCAGGACGGTCTCGGCGCCTATCTCGGTGGCGGCCAGGTCGAAGCCATGGCCGGCGATGCTGCAGGCAACGTCTACGTCGCGGCCTACGCCAACGGAACGAGCTTCCCGGCAGCCGGAGGCACTTACGTTCGCGCAGGGCCGAAGGCGCTCTTCAAGCTGAGTTCCTCGGGCACCGTCCAAACGGTGACGAGCTCAATCGACCCCGCCGTGATGACGATCCGCGCGCTCGCCGTCGACGCGTCAGGCGCGATCTATTTCACGGGCGTCGCCGGTCCCGGGCTGGCGACAACGGCCGGTGCGGTCATCCGCACGATGCCCGCGCCAACGGGCCCATATTGGACCCAGACGGCTCCGTATCTCATCAAGCTCGCCCCGGACGGCGGCTCGGTCATTTTCTCCACGTATCTCTCTCTCCCGGGCAGCCGGTCCAGCTTGCCGGCCGACCCCGGCCAATCGCTCATGGACTCGGTCACGACGGCCTACGCGCTTGCGGTCGATGCGTCGGGAAACATCTTTGTGGCCGGCCAGGCAACCGCCGACGAGTTTCCCGTCACGCCGGGCTCGCCCGACACGCCCGATGCGAAGAATCGCGACGCGTTCGTCGCCAAGCTGAGCCCGGTCGGCACCGCGCTGATCTTCGTGGCGCGACTGGGCGGCCGCGACGCCGAGCGCGCGACCAGCGTCGCCTTGAGCCCCGACGGCGGCATCCTCATCGGCGGCAAGACCGCGACGCAGCCATTCGTGGGCTCGGCCAGCGCGATTCAATCGGTCGTCAGCTTCGGTCTCCAAACACCGCTGATCGATCGCGAGACCGGATTCGTCGCCAAGCTGTCTGCGGACGGGAAGCAATGGCTGGGGGTCGCGGCGATCGGCACCGAGGGCGGGAGCCTGGTGGCGAACTGGTCGCCTGACGCTTCGCCCTATCCGGTCAAGGTCGCCGTCGACAGTGCAGGTGCGATCTACGTCACGGGAACGACTTGGACCGACCGCACCCTGCCGCTGCTGAGCAACCTCTCGGACGTCCACCTGGGCGGAGCCTTCGTGATTAAGATGTCCTCGGATCTTACGAAGCTGATCTATTCCACGACGCTCGGCGACGGAGTCGCCGCCGGGCTCGCTCTGGACAGCTTCGGCAACGCCTTCGTCGCGGGCTACGACAACGCAGCGATCCCTGCGATCAACGCATCCCAGGCGGCGCCGTTGCCGGGCGAGGCGAGCCCCGGGGCGTTCCTCGCGAAGCTCAACGACCAGAGCGGACCGATCGCGCTGGCAAGCGATCAGAATCCGGCGGTTGCGGGCCGGCCGGTTGCTCTCCGCATGACGCTGGCCGATGCGCGCGGCTCCGGCGTTGCCGAGTTCGACGACGGCGGGCAGGTGATCGGCAGTGTCGCCCTCGCTTCCGGGTCCGCGACCCTGTCGACGACTCTGGCGGTCGGCATTCACCGGCTCCGTGCGGTGTTTCACGGCGACGGTGTGCTCGACGGCTACGCTTCGCCGGAACTGCTGCTGGTCGTCAATCAGCCCTAGGAGCGCGCGTGCGACGAGCCTTGGCAATCTTCTCGGTAGCGGCGACCCTGGGCTCTGCGACCCACGGTGCGTTTGCCGTCGCGCCAGCCATCGCCATCGTCTATCCGACGCCCAACGTTACGATTTCAGAAGCGCAGACGCCAAAGATCCGGCTTCAGGTCGCCGTGGGTCCTGGCGCAGCCTACGTGGGCTACTACGCGTGCCAGGCCGCGGGGTCCGCGTGCGCCGGTCCGGCGATCATTGCAGGGACGAGTGAGGTGCCTCCCTTCGACGTGCTGTGGACTCCGCCCGACGTGCTCACCAACGCCGCCGCGACGGTACCCTACCTCGTCTGGGCGGAGGCGCAGAACGCTCTCGGAGAGGCGCGACAGTCGGCCCCCGTTCCCATCACCCTGCTGCAACCCGAGGATGTGCCGAGCATCACGCTGGTCGTCCCCAAGTTGCCGGGCCACTTCATCATGCCCGCGGCCCCGGTCCTGTACGCGACGGCGATGCCGGGCAACACCGCGACGCCTTCGACCATCGTCCGGGTCGACTTTCTGGATGGCGGCGCGGTCATCGGCAGCGTGACGACCCCCAACGCCGTGCCGAGCGGATACGCGCTCGCGTGGCGAACGGCGCAGCCGGGAGAACATCTCGTATCCGCACGAGCGGTCGACTCGCTCGGATACTCGACGACGTCGGCTGCCGTCGCCATCCACGTCGCTGCACCCGACGATCCGCCGCAAGTGCATCTTACGTTGCCCCGGAGTGGCGAAACTTACGCACCCGGCGCGCTGGTGCCGCTTGCCGCGACGGCAGCGAGCGCGAGCGGTTCGATCGAGCGCGTCGAGTTCATGGAAGGCCAGGTCGTCATCGCCACGGCGAGATCGGCGCCCTACTCGGCGACCTGGGTCGACCCGCCACCGGGCAACTTCGCCATCGTCGCCAGGGCCTTCGACGATCTCGGCATGGCCACAGCGTCTCCGGCCGTCTACGTGCAGGTGCTCGACATGCCGCGGGCGCCACTGGTGGTGCTGACCGCGCCAACCTCCGGAAGCACGGTCCCAGCAAGCGCCCCGCTGTCGCTCGCCGCAACGGCGCTCTCGCCCGACGGCCGCATCGGCCAGGTCGATTTCTACGCCGGAGCCACCTTGCTCGGGACCGCGACCGCGCCGCCGTTCGCGTTCAGCTGGTCGACTCCACAGGTTGGTGCGCAAACGCTCTACGCGAAGGCCCGAGACGCGAACGGCAGGAGCACGGCCTCCTCCATCGTCCCGGTCACGGTCACGAGCAGTCTCGTTCCATCCGTGAATCTGAGCGCTCCCGCGAGCGGTTCGACGTTCACGCTTTCGGCGTCGATATCGGTCAGTGCGAACGCGTCCGAGCCGGGCGGAACGATCGCGAAGGTCGACTTCTACGCCAACGGGAATCCGATCGGCAGCAAGACCACCGCCCCCTACAGCATCGTCTGGAGCAATCCGGCCGCGGGCGGCTACACCTTGTCTGCGAAGGCTACCGATGCCTCGGGAGCGGTCGCCACTTCCGCAGCCGTCCCGATCACGATCAACCCGCCCAGCCCGACGATCACCCTGAGCGCTCCGGTGGACGGCAGCCGTTACGGCGGGGGCCAGACGATCAATCTCGTCGCCCAGGCGACGACACCTGGAAGCTCCATCACCAAGGTCGACTTCGAGGCGGATGGCGTCCGCATCGGGACGATCACCGCCACCGGCGCTCCGTCCTCGGCGACGTTCACGCTGAACTGGAGCGGAGCGCCCGCCGGCACGCATGGCGTCTCGGCCAAAGTTGTCGCTGCGAGCGGCTCGACGGCCGCGTCGGCGACGATCGGCATCACCGTGAGCGACCTGTCGGTTGCGATGCTGGAGCCGGCGGGCGGCCAGGTGTTTGCGACGACGGCGCCGATCGGTCTCGGCGCCGGGGCGACGGAGACCGGTGGCACGATCTCCCGCGTCGAGTTCTACGCCGATGGAGTACTGGTCGGAACGAGCAGCGCAGCTCCGTACGCGGCAATATGGACCAACGCGGCCAGTGGAACGCACTCCGTTGCGGCGAGAGCGTTCGACACCGCCGGATCGAGCGCGATCTCCGCGCCTGTCACGGTGACCGTCGTCGCGAACCCGACCGTCCAGATCGATGCCGGCATCGATGGGGCCACCGTCGCCGACGACCGGGCGACGATCAGCGGGACGGTCCAGGCGCCGATCAACTCGGCCGTCGCAGTCAACGGACAGCGGGCCATACTCGGCCTCGACGGGCGGTTCCTGATCGAAAACCTTCCGCTCCAGACCGGCGCCAACCCCATCGTCGTGACCCTCAACGCGCAGGGCTCGACTCCCGTCGCCAAGAGCGTGACCGTCACCAGCAACGGGACCGCGCCGTTCGAGTTCGCCTTGGATCGGCAGGAGGGGCTCGCACCATTGACCGTCAACCTCTCGATCCGCAACCGCGGCAACGTCGCCTTCCAACGGATCTCGATCGACACCACCGACGATGGAACGCCCGACCTCGTGCTGACCGCCTTGCCGGCAGGCGGCACGACCCAGTCGATCACCTACGGAGTGCCAGGCCTCTACACCCTGCGCATTACGGTCTACGATGCCAGCGATCGGCCGATCTACGTGGCGACCCGCCACGTGCGCGCGATCGAGCCTGCCGAGATCGGTTACAAGCTTGCGAATGTCTATGCGACACTGGTCGATGATCTCGCCGCGAACAACGTCCCCGGCGCACTCACCGCCTTCGTCGATGGCGCCCGCGACCGCTTCTCGACGGTGTTCTCCGCATTGGGCGCATCGCTGCCGAGCGTCGCGACTCAACTCGGGACGCTGACGAACGTCGTGGTCATGGAAGACATCGGCGAGCTATCGGTCGCGCGGACGGTCGGCAGCGACACGCAGATTTTCATGATCTATCTCATACGGGGTAGCGACGGCGTATGGCGCGTAGAGACGATGTAATGGCTACGAGGACTGCCGACATGCCCCGATGGGTGTATGCGGCCGTGCTTGGAACCTGGGCGCTTGCCATGGGCGCGTGTTCGAAGAACGATGCGCCTCCGCAAGAGACCGTCAACCGCGGCCAGGTCTTCGACCAGGACTCGGGGCAACCGATCGCCGGCGTCATCGTCGTCGGGGTATATCGAGGGAGCATTCGGGGCTCGGGCGCCACCTCGTGCAATCGCGTCGAGAGCGCCGTCTCGGACAAGGACGGTTGGTTCGAGCTGCCGCTCGACCCGGAAGCCGGCCCGCTCGCGATGGAGGGCTATCACCGTGATTATCGCCACGGCTGGCCGGTACGAGTGGCCGTCTGCGGCGTCAAGGGAGACGGGAATCCGCACGAATGTCAGATATGGCAGGAGCGCCGGGACCGCAACGACAAAGTGATTTCCGTTGTTAAGGAACCGGCGATCTACGACAGCGAAGCGGCGGCGGCCAAAGCAGCAAGAGAGAACACGGATCTCTATTTGAAGCGATTCGACGGTACAAGAGAGGAACGTCTTCAAGAGTTGTGGCGGCTTCCCGCTGCCAATTCTTGCCTCGCACCGGCAAAGACTTCGCAAGGACTGCTTCCCTTCCTGGAGGCGATCCTGCAGGAGCAGATCGAGTTAGGCGATTCACAAGACGCGCTTAGGATCACGAATGAACATATCGAGACGGCACGACAAATTGGACTTGCCAGGAAAAAGTAATCTGCAAGCGATTGTAGGTCCCCGCACCGCCGTTTGGTCCGCGGTTGTGCTTATCCTGTGGGTGCCGCTCAATGCACTTCCATATGAGCAGGCAACTCACGCAGCGATCTCTCGCGAAGCGACGATTGAGTCGACACTGAACCCCGCTTCAGCGGATCTCCTACAGCGCCTCGGTCTCGCAGATCGTCAAGTTTCGTTGGGCAATGTCTATCTAGATTTGGCTGACCGTGGTCAGGTGGTCGTTCGATCAAACAATCCTATTGGCCCCCAGTATCCCGTCAATTTTGGTAGAACGAAGGTCGACTTAGCCAACCAAAAGGCGTCGTTCAGACCATCTATCGATTCCTTGCCCGGCTGGCTGATGCTCGGAGCCATCCGCGAAGACGATACTCCGTACGACGCCGGAGCACTGGAAAACAACCCGCAGGACGATCCTAATGGCGCGATAAGCCGCGTGCTAAACCATTTTCACGATCCCTACAACGATCGAGGATTGCAGATAAGCATCGAAGCGCCTCGGACCCGGGCATCGGACTGGGCCCTGACCGATGCCGGCAACCACTTCAATGCACTCCGAGCTCGCGAGGCAATGTGGCGCGCTTTGACGCTCAAGACTTCTCCAGCTCAAGGGGTTGCTGACCTCCCCTTTATGCCAAGCAGCGACATGCCGACCAAGGAGGCGCTGCGAATGGCTTATTGGGCGACGACGTTCCGGGCACTCGGCGATATCGTTCATCTGCTCCAGGACATGGCGCAACCTCAGCACACCCGCAACGATCCGCACTCCGGTCTGTTCTGCGGCGGCACCGGCAGTTGCACTGGGGGGCACGCCAGCTTCTACGAGAGATATGTCGACAGCAGCGTCGTCGGCAATACGAGCTTCACATTGCGCGAACGCACGACGTGGGAATACCTCGACCATACATCCGGAGGAATCCAGGATAAGCCAGTTCCGACCGTTCCAGGAACCCTTGCCTACGGCGGCTACCCCGTGCCGCGCTTCGCGGACTATCGGAGCTATTTCGTCACTGCGACCGGATCGGCAAGCGTCGCGGGAAAGGGGCTGGCCAACTACAGCAACCAGGGTTTCTACTCGGCAGGGACCAACATCTCGGATCCACGCACGATCGGTAGCGGCTATCCGGAGCCATCCCCGACGGGTATCGGTCTGGGTGAGACTACGTTACCCGACGGCACGGTAACGAATACCGGTGGCAAAGAGGTCGGCGGATCTCTGAGGCTGAAGCTTGGCAGCGTTGTGGACACGCTGAACCCGAACTACACCGAGGGCGCTATTCGGCTCGCCTCCTACGGGCTCTTCGACCAGTTCCTGAAACCCATCGGCAAGTCCCAATACACCCTCAACCACTACAACTACGACGACCAGATGCGGCTGCTGATCCCGCGCGCAGTGGCATATACGGCGGGCCTGCTCGATTTCTTCTTCCGCGGCCGCATGGAGATAGGCCTGGCGGACGAAGGCGTCTACGGCATCGTCGATCACGCACAGCTCATCTCGCAGGGTCCGACGGACCCGCTCGGCGGCTTCAAAGGTTTCAAGCAGATCCGCCTCCGTCTCTCGAATTCCACACCGACGATCGTCACAACCAGCGACGGCACGAGGGTACCGCAGACCATGACCGGCGGTGTGCTCGTCGCGGTCCTGAAGTTCCATCGCAACGCTTGCTACAGCGATCGGCTCGACGGCGAGATCACCGATCCGCAGCAACTCTCCCTGTGCCGGACGCCGGACGAGGAGATCGTCGTCTCCGACCCCGTCAAGGTCCCCGAGCAGGGTGCCATCCCGATGGCCGACGCGAATCCCGGCAGCGCAGAGTTCTCCTTCCGATTCGCGAATGCCTTGCCGATCAACGCCTGGGACGTCGTGCTGCAGGTCGTATACCGCGGCCAGCTTGGCGGCGAGAGCGATGCGGTCGTCGTCGCGACGAGAGACATCTCGGAGCCGACGTTCATCACCGCGTTCAACGATACGGACAAGATTCTGATTGGAGGTAGCTGCTACGACCCGGTGACGGTCGCCGCGACCGACGCACTGTGGAATCAGCTCGGCGCGGCCTGCAAGCCAACTTCAGGCAGCTCGCGCTACGTGACCAGCATCTGCGCGAATGTCCCGCTCAACGTGCGGCTGACCACCGGGACCGGCACGGCCCCGGTGACGGTGTCGATGGAGTCTTCCGGGCCGCTGGACCAGCGCATTCTTCCGCGGCGCTTCGGTCGGATCGCGATCCTTGGCGAGCTGGCGGGGGGCACGACCATGACCCTCGGCTTCTACAACGGATCGCTCGTGCTTCAGGGCGCAGGCACGCAGCATTATCTGAATTATCGCGCCGAGCAACAGAACCTCGTCACGTTCACGGCCAACACCTACGTCAGCACGCTGTCGACCGTTACCGATTCGTACGTGCGGCACCGAGGTGTGAAGGCCTGGCAGGGACAATACTTCGCCGTCGACGGGACGAGCGGCGCCGTCAGCGGCGCCTGCCCGGACGCGCAGCTCGATCCGCTTCTCGGAGCCGAGCGATCTCCGCAGGCGGCGACGATCAGCGGTTGGGTGGATCCTTAGCCGGTGGAGTCGGCGGCCAGACCCATCGGCGGCGCACGCGCCGCATCGACCTCTTGAGCGTCTAAGCCGAGCCGGCGACCGACCGACGCCCCGGCCCGATCCATGACAGCAGCCCCAGAGCCAGCGTCAGCAGCACCACGCTCGTCGGCTCCGGCACCGTGGTCGACAGGGTGACGACCGGCGCAGGCGTCACCTCGCTCGCGAACGTCGCGAACTGCGGGCTCGCCGAGTCGATGTCCAGCGTCAGCAGAGCGTCGATCCCGCTCGGATCCGTGGTCGCGACCGGCGTGCCGTCCGGCAGCAGGAGCACCATGGAGAGCTGATCGGGCGTGCCTCCGGCGTCCACATTGGTCGTGATGCTGAAGTCGAACGAGAAGACGCTGCCGGGCGTGAACGACGACGCGAAGATGTTCAGGAAGTCGCTGTCGACGATCGACACCCCCGATCCGAGGTCGCCGCTCACGCCGCCCGTGGTCAGCGTCGTGTCGACCGTGCCCGCGCTCCCTCCGGCGCCGAACGCGAAATCGCTGAGCGTGACCGTGTTGTTCGCGTCGCCGGTGCCGCTCCCGTCGATGAAGACGAAGGCGATCTCGAACGGACCGGACAATCCCGAGGTATCGAGGCTCACCGAGCCCGTGATCGGACCGGCGCTCGCCGGGGCCGGCGCGATCGCCGCCAGCAGCCCCGCAAGCGCAACCAGGATTTCCCATCGCTTCGTCGTCATGATGCCCCCTTTTAGCGTCCCGCGCTTCCCGCCAGCACGCGCGTCGCGTACGTGATCCCGGTACGGTTCGGGTCGGTGAACTGCAGTGCGAGCGCAGCGCTCGCGCCCGGAGTCAGGCCGCCCGCGAGGTTGATGAACGGGCTCCCGGCCGGCGCCGCGCACGAAGTCGTGCCGCTCGGGTTGAACAGCGTCGCGTTGCCGCTCAGGCTGTCGAGCACGAGCGACAGCGGCCCGGTGATGGCGCTCGCCGAGGTGTTCTTGAGCGTCACCGTCTGCGCGAAGCGTCCCGTGGCGAAGTTGTATCCGAAGCCGCCACGAGTCACCTGCACCTGGGGGCTCACGTCGGTCGCGCACGCGGGCGCGGACCCGATCTGCGTGGTCGCCTCCGCGGCCGTCTTCGGCGCCTCGGCGTTGCCGACCAGGTCGGAGGCGAGGCTGTAGAAGCCGTAGGTGTGTCCGACCTGCCCGATGAACGTCGCCGATGTCTGGGACGTGCTCCCGACGAACAGGTTGAACGGGCCGCCGTTGTCGGACGCGAACACCGAGTACCCGGCGATGCCCGAGCCCGTGTCGCTCCCCGCCCATTGCAGCGGGAAGCTCGTCGAGGTCTGGGTGGGCGCCAGCGCCGTGACGCGGCTCGTCGGGCTCGAGTTGTCGATCGTGTTGCACCACTGCGGCGTGGGGATCGGCGCATTCGTGTCGAACACGATCGAGGCCTGGTTGCAGATCGTCGTCCCGGTCGCGAGGCCGCTCTTGGGCCGGACGGTGTACAGGACGCCGCCCGCGCCCGCGGGCGGGTTCGTGTCCGGCGGCAGGAAGCCCGACAGCGGGTCGTTGGTGAGCTCCAGCGTGTCGGGGTCGAGGGCGTTCAGGCGCCACGTCACGATGCCGGTACCCGCGTCGAGCGCCGCACCGATCTTGACCAGGATGTTCTGCCCGGGCCTCAGGTCCACGCCCCCGGTGTAGTGCGTCGTCCCCGGCGAGATGGGGACGGTGACGTTCCCGAAGGACACGGCGGTGAGGCTGAAGGTAGAGAAGTCCAGGTTCGGATCGAGCTGATCGGTGACCACCACCTGCTGCACCGATGCCGTCGCCGTCGCCTGGTTCTCGAAGTGGATGCTGTAGTCGAGCGGGTTGCCGCTGACGAGGAAGTGCGCATCGGACACGCCGATCGGGCCCACCTTCTCGTTCGGGTCCTTCGTGAAAAACTCCTTGATCGGAAGCACCAGGCAATCGCCGTTGCCCACGCCAACGGGGTTGGGAATCGAGAGCTTGGGACAGTGCCCCGAGAGGCTGTCGGGGACGCACACCAGGGTGCCGTCGTCCAGCATGTGTACGTGATGGTTAGGCAAGGACTCGCATTGCGCCCGGGTCGGCTTGCAGGCATCGCCCGAGAGCAGCTTGAGCAAGGCAGGCAGGTCGATCTTGCCGCCGATGGGGCAGTCCGGGGGGATGGGCAACGGGGGCAGGCCCGGGTCGTCGGCGCACCTCGTGTTGTTGTTCTTGTCCGGCTGGCACAACACGCAGAAGCAGCCGGCCGGAATGATCGCCGACCCGCACCGGATGATCGGGCACTCGCGCAGCGGATCGGGCAGGCTCGCGGGCGTCGCAGGCGGAGCGGGATTCCGCGGCAGTCTCGCCGCGGCGAGGGGCGGCGGCGACCGCGCGAACGATGCCGCCGGCGCCTGCATGCTCGAGTACGAAGGCGCCGTTGCGCTCTTCGGCGCCAGCCCGCCCGACGGCGGCGCGCTCATTGGCGCGGTGGTCTGGCTCAGCCCGAAGATCGCGGCATCCATGGTAAGTTGCGCGAGGCTCGATACGCACGGCCGCGCGCCGAATGTCTCGAGCAGCACCGTCCGGCAATCTTCGAGCGTGAAGGCGTACTGGTTCTGGACGTACTGCTGCGTCGCCGGCACCGCCGTCGAGGGAATCGTGAAGCCCAGGACGTTCTGCGCGTACGCCTGGGCACCCTGCACGAGCCCGGCGAGCGTCGAAGTCGAAAGGCCTGGATTCATGAGCGAAGGCTCGAGCAGCGTGTAGTCGAAGAAGGTCGATCCGGGCTGCGATCCCGGCGGGGAGCCGAGCGTGATCTCGAGGAAGCCCGTGTAGCCAGCCGGAACGATCGGCAGCAGCAGCGGAATGTACGCGTACCCGCTCTGCGCTCCGATGTCGGCCTCGACCGGGGCCGACGACCAGTCGGCGAAGAGCTGGCCTGTCTGCGGCGGCGGAGGCGTGATCGGGAACTGCAGCAGGTACGAGAAGTGCGACGGGAGCTCGAGGCCGATCGGCACGCCGAAGGCATCCGCCGTTCCCCGGTTGCCGAAGAGCACGATATAGCTGTTCGACCAGCCCACGCGGATGCTCGATGGTCCGACGAAATCGATCCAGACCTGCTGATCGTTGGCATTGACGATCGAGAAGGCCCCGGTGCGCGACGCGGTCGTCCCGTCCGGGTTTGCGACGACGATATCCCAGGCGCCGGTTGCCTTGCCGGTGAGGTCGAAGGTTGCGGCGATGACGGAGCCGCCGTCGTCGAGCATCGCGGGGCTGGCAGGGACGTCCTGCTGGCCGGCCCGGTGGAGCGACACCGTCGCGCCGGTTTCGAATCCGCTTCCATACACCAGAGCCTCGATCGCGCCCGCGTTGCCGCCGCTGCTCGGTTGGGCTCCGGAGACCGACAGGCCGCTCGCCTGCTCGAATGCACCGATGTCGCAGGCTTTTCCGCGCGGCCGCAGGAAACCGCGCTGGTCGACGGCGGTGCACGCGGCCGCGGCGCTTCCCGGCGTCGCGGGATTGCCCGCATCGATGGCCGGGCTGCCGGAGAGCAGTGCCTGCGTCTTCGTGGCGCCGCCGTTGTCTGCGAGCACGCCGAGCTTCGCGTTCTGTCCGCTGATGTTGCCGGTGAGAACGCCGGAGAAGCCGCACGTGCTCTGAACGAGGTTGTATCCGCTCGACGTCGGCGTGCCCGAGCAGTCGGAGGGCCCTCCGACGAGGGTGTTCCCCGCGATGATGGTGTTGCCCACGTTCACCACCGGCCCGCCCGCGATGCCGCCGCCGAATCCTCCGGCGCCCGAGGTGCCGGCCTGGTTCCCGGCGATGGTGCAGTTTCGCACCGTGACGGCCATGTTCGCGCCGCTGTCGTAGAGGCCGCCGCCGCCGTAGAACGAGACGTTGCCGCTGATCGTGCAGTTGGTGAGCGAGAGCGTGCCGCGGTTTCGGTAGATGCCCGCGCCGAAGCCCGTGCCGGGCCCCTCGCCCGAGGTGTTTCCGCTCACCGTGCTGTTGACGATCGTGACGTTGGTCCCGTTCGTGCTGATGTCGATGTAGCCGGTGAAGAGACCCCCGCCCTGGTCGGCGAGGTTGTCGCTCAACGTCGAGTCGCTCAGAACCAGGGTGCCCAGGTCGCCGTTCGCGATCCCACCGCCGTTGCCCGCCGCGTTGCCGGTGACGACGGTGCCGATCAGGGTCAGCGTGCCGGCGTGATTGGCGATGCCGCCTCCGTCGCGCGGCGTCGTGTTGTTCCTCACCACGCTGTCGATGAGCGTGAGACTCCCGCTTGGCGCGCAGCATTGGATCGTGGCCGGGGTCCCGAGCAGGATGCCGCCCCCGTCCGCCGACGCGAACGAGATCAATGGCGAGGCGCCGTTCTGGATCGTGACCCCGCTGATGGTCACGGAGATACCGGTCGGCACCGGATCGACGTGGAAGACCCGATCGATCCGGTTGCCGTCGACGATCGTCGTGTCCGCACCCGCGCCGCTGATCGTCAGATCGTTCGTGATGTCGAGGTCGCCCTTCGCCGCCTTGAACACGCCGAGGCCCTCGAAGCCGGCGATGGTCAGCGTATAGGTGCCGGCGGGAAGGACGATCTGGTTGGGGCCCTGGGTGGCGTTCGTTTCCTGGATCGCAGCGCGCAGCGTGCATATGCCGTTGCCGGGCGCGGTCTCGCAGATGCCGTCGCCGGGATTGGCGTCGACCGCGTCGAGCGTGCTGTTGACGGTGAAGGTGGCCGCGACGACGGGAAGGCTTGCCGCGAGTAGAACGGCACACACCGCCAGTGCGAGCGCAGAAGATGAAACCCCGAAGCGCGAAGCGGAACCCCTGGCCATCGTCTCCCCCTTGCAGACCGCTCGGAATCCGAAGACCTTCGCCGGCGCACTTTTATTCCCGTGCCGCTCGGGCGCACTCGCCGGGCCCGCGGATCACGCCACGCTTCGCGTGATCTCCTCGCTTCTCGCGAAGCGGATCCGCAGCATCAAACATCCTGCGCGACAGCCGGCGATAAGCATCGTGTATGCCACACCGGCAAGAGATTGTTTCGGATCAGCGCGGGAACTCGATCCGCGTGGCTGTGTAAGAAAAGGCGTCAGCAAACGTGTGCTTTGTCAGCATCTTGTCATCTTCCGGATCGGCTTGATTGCCGCGCAGCGAACAGAGCGGCTGGCGAAGTGTCGGCAGAGCTTACAGTCCCGCTCCGGGGTTGTAGCTAACTATCTGCATAAGCAGAACTCTGATCGCTGGCACGTGACCTGCTTGATGCCGCCGCGTACCTAGCAACCAAGAGCGCGCTGCCTGACAGCGCGTGCCTGCTGACTGAACCCTGGGGGGTGGTCATGTACCGGTGGACTTCAACGTCTCGGCTGCGCGCCGGGCGCGTGTGCTGCGCGCTCGCGCTGAGCCTCAGCGTGGGCGCGGCAAGCGCGGCTCCCGTTTTCAACCTCAATGGCGACCCGGCTGTCGCACCGTATTATCAGAACTACGCCTGGGTCGGAACGTCCAATCACAACAATGGCCCGTTCGTCGGCTTCAGCCCGGACAACGGCACGCTGGCCAGCAGCAACACCACCTACGGCCCGCTTTCCAGCACTTCGAGCTACACGCTGAACGGGGCCAACATCAGCGCGACCGAGACGACGGTTCCCGGCGGCTTCTTCCTGTCGCACAACGATGCGACGCTGTCGGTGACGAATGCGAACGCGCAGGATGGCTACTACTCGCTCGCCGGCTACGGTTCCCACACGACCGTCGAGTTCTTCTCGCCGGAAACGCTTGCGGCGAGCGCGGTCTTCACTTGGCACATCTCGGGAGTCGAGTCGACCGTGCCGGCGGGCATGTGCGATCCGTCCTCCGACGTTTTCAGCATCTGCTCGACTGCGCGGCTGGATTTTCTCGCGACCACGAACCCGAATGACACGTGGAACAGCTTCTTCCAGGACCCCGACAACACCACGGTCTTTGGCGCCGGGACCTACTCCATCAGCATCGCGGACATGCCGCTCGATCAGATCATCAACCTCTTCTACTGGGCGAGCGCATTCGTCGAAATCGATCCGGGCCATCTGACTCAGGGCGCAAACGTCGATTACTTCGCGGACTACAGCAGCACCTTCAACCTGCTCACCATCGACCTCTACGACGCGAACGGCAACCTTATCACCGACTGGTCCCTGGTCGACTTGTCGACTGGCCAGACGGTGTTCACGCCGGAGGGACGGGTGCCGGAGCCAGGCACGATGACGCTTCTCGGTATGGCGCTGGGCGGATTGGCTTTCGCACGCAAGCGGCGCGGTCGCGCTCATTAGCGCCGCGTCGAGCAGGACGACGACGGACCTCGCTCCAGCGGGGTCTGGAATTTGAGCGGCCTCCGCCGATGGGCGCGAGGCCGCGAGTCTTTCCGCGTCGGAGTGCGCTGGCTAGCCTACCTCACTCCGCCGCCTCGGACTCCACTCCGAACTGCAGAGCGGCCAATCTCCGATACAGCGGATCGTCACGCACCAGCGATGCGTGCGTGCCTTCCGCGATCGCGACACCCCCCTCGAGCACGATGATGCGCTGCGCGCCGACGACGGTCGCTAGGCGGTGCGCGATGATGAGCGTGGTCCTTCCGGCCATCAGCCGCTCGAGCGCGAGCTGCACCATGCGCTCGCTCTCGGCGTCGAGCGCGCTGGTCGCCTCGTCGAGGAGCAGGATCGGCCTGCGCGAGAGCACGGCGCGCGCGATGGCGATGCGCTGCCGCTGGCCTCCGGAGAGCTTGATGCCCCGCTCGCCGAGCTCGGTGTCGAGCCCCCGCGGCAGCCTCGCCAGAAACTCGGTCGCATACGCGGCTTCGCAGGCCTGCGCCACTTCGTCGTTGCTCGCGCCGAGGCGTCCGTAGCGGACGTTCTCCCACACGTTCGCCGCGAAGATCACCGGCTCCTGCGGCACGACCGCGATGCGGCCGCGCACCGCGCGCGGATCGGCGCGCTTCATGTCCACGCCGTCGATCAGCACGCGCCCGGCCTGCGGATCGTAGAAGCGAAGCAGCAGCTGGAACACGGTCGTCTTGCCCGCGCCCGAGGGCCCGACGAGCGCGACCCGCTCGCCCGCGCCCACGCGCAGCGACAGCGATCGCAGCGCCGGATCCTGGGGTCGAGACGGATAGCAGAACGTCACGGCCTCGAGCGCGACCGTTCCCCGCGGCGGCTCGGGCAAGGCGATCGGGTCGGGCGGCGCAGCGATCTCCGGCGCGGTGTCGAGCAGCTCCATCAGGCGCTCGGTCGCGCCGGCCGCGCGCTGGAGGTCGCCCGTGACCTCGCTCACCGCGCCGATCGACGTGGCGACCACCACGGCATAGAACACGAAAGCCGAGAGCTGCCCGGCGGAGAGCCGTCCCGCGAGCACGTCGTGCCCGCCGAGCCACAGGATGATGCCCACGGCGACGAAGACCAGGAAGATCACGCCGGCGATCAGCAGCGCCCGCTGCCGGATGCGCTCCACGCCGGTGGCGAACGCCGCCTCGACCCGGTTCGCGTAGGCGCGCCGGTCCTCCGGCTCGTGCGCGTATGCCTGCACCGTGCGCACCTCGTGGATCGCCTCGTCGACGTAGGCGCTCGTGTCGGCGATGCGATCCTGGCTCGCGCGGGCGAGGCGCCGCACCCGCCGCCCGAAGAGGATGATCGGCAGCAGCACCACCGGCAGCCCCGCCAGCACCAGCAGCGTGAGCTTCGGGCTGGTGAGCACCAGCAGCACCAGCGCGCCGATGCCGAGCACACTGTTGCGCAGGGCGAGCGAGAGGCTCGAACCGATCACGGTCTCGAGCATGGTGGTGTCGCTCGTGAGCCGCGAGATCACTTCCCCGGTGCGGGTGATCTCGAAGAACCCGGGCGAAAGCGTGAGCAGGTGGTCGAACACCCGCTTGCGCAGGTCGGCGGTAACCCGCTCCCCGATCCAAGAGACGTTGTAGAAGCGCACGTAGGTGGCCACGGCCATCACGCCGATCACCGCCAGCAGCGCCACCAGCGCCTCGTCCAGCGCGCGGCCGTCGGCCGCGGCGAAGCCGCGGTCGATGACGAGCTTGAGCCCCTGTCCCATCGCGAGCGCACAGCCGGCGGCGACGAGAAGCGCGATCCCCGCGACCACGAAGCGACCGCGATACGGAGCGAGCAGGCGCGAAAGGCGCGCGACCGTGCGAAGGACGGGCGCTCGGGGCGCGTCGGAGGTGGACGAGGTCATGGCGGATCCGGTCGGCGGATGGGATGGCTCGGATGCGGAAGACGCCGCGGGTTTGTCGGCGATCGTCCTACGCCGGGACGGCCGGCGCAATCTTAACCCCTGCCCGCGCCTCGCCGCGATCGCGAGGCAAGGGCTAGACTACCCTCCCGGCGCCTTGCAGGATACGTGCGGTTACACGATCATCGCGCCGAAAGAAGAAGAAGGGCTTCGCTTGTCCGAGATCGTCCCCATCTGCGGCGAGTCGCCGGGTGACGGCGCGAGCAGCGCCGGCTGCCCGCCTCGTTTCGTCCCGGCATTTTCCGCAATCCCGTCCAGGCTCATCTGCACAGGCGCACCGCGCGATCGCTCATGGCCGACGTAGGCGAAAAGAAGCTGGGCTATCTGCCAAGGCGAATCGGCATTCTCTTCGCCTGCGGCTTGATCGCCATCGTCCTCGATGCGCTGCTGTTCGACGACGTCCTCTCGTCGTTCGCCGACTGGACGCGGACGGGCATCGCGACCCGGACGCAGCTTGAGCAGCTCGATGCCGCCCGCGACGCTCTCGTCGACGTCGAGACGGCCGTGCGCGCCTACCTGCTCACCGGCAACGCGGACCGGCTGGGGGGCTACGCGACAGCGGAGACGCACGCCCGGGACGCGCTCGCGCGCCTCGCCTCCGCGCCCAAGGTTGACGCGGCGCAGCAAGCGGGCATGGAGCAATACGCCGCCCTCGCGCGCGACCGTCTCGACGAGCTTCGCCGCAGCGTCGAAGCCTATCGTGCCGGCAGTCGCGATCGCAGCGCAGAGAACGTGGCCGCCGATACGACCAAGATGGACCAGATCCAGCGCCTCGGCACCTCGCTGCAGACGACGCTGGCCGAGCGGATCGACGGTCTTCGCGCCAGGATGTTCCGCACGATCCGCTGGTCGCAGATCGGCAACCTCGTCGCGACCGTCGTCGCGGCTGGAATCCTGGTCTTCTTCGGGCTCACGACGATACGCTACCTCCTGCGCCGCCAGCGGCTGGAGCAGAGGATCCAGACATCGAACATCGAGCTCGAGCGCATGGTGAGCGAGCGTACCCAGGCGCTCGCCGACTCCGCCGAGAGCCTGCGCGCGGAGCTCGCGGGCCGACAGCGCCAGGAGCAGAAGCTGCGCGAGAGCGAGGAGCGCTTCCGCCTGCTGGTCGCGGGCGTCAAGGACTACGCGATCTTCCGCCTCGATACCGAAGGCTACATCACGAGCTGGAACGCCGGTGCCGAGCGGATCAAGGGCTACGCGGCGAGCGAGGTCATCGGCAAGCATTTCTCGATCTTCTACACCGAGGAGGACCGCAAGGCGGGAGTGCCGCAGCGGGCGCTAGAAACCGCGGTGCGAGAGGGCAGGTACGAGGCCGAGGCGGGGCTGCGCCTGCGCAAGGACGGCACTCGATTCGTCGCCAACGTCGTCATCGACGCGCTGCGCGACGACACAGGAGGGCTCGTGGGCTTCGCCAAGATCACCCGCGACGTGACCGAGCGCCACCATCAGGAGGCCAAGCTCGAAGAGGCGCGCCTCGCCCTCGCCCAGTCGCAGAAGATGGAAGCGCTGGGCCAGCTGAGCGGCGGCATCGCGCACGACTTCAACAACCTGCTGCACGTCATCAAGAACGCGGTCGCCGTTCTCAAGCGTCGGCTGCAGGACAGCAATCCCGACCTCGCTGCCGCGATCGACATGATCGACCGCAATGCCGACCGCGCCGCGAGCCTCACGCAGCGGCTGCTGGCCTTCTCGCGCCGCCAGCCGCTGCAGCCGCAGCCGCTCGAGCCGCGGCAGCTCGTGATCGGCATGGCGCCGCTGCTCGAGTCGGCGCTCGGCGGGTCGATCGTGCTGGAGATCGAAAGGGGCAAGGACACGTGGCCCGTCTCCGCCGACGCGAGCCAGCTCGAGATCGCGCTGCTCAACCTGGCGGTCAACGCCCGCGACGCGATGCCGGGCGGCGGCAGGCTCACGATCGAAATCAGCAACGCGTACCTCGACGAGGAATACGCGGCTGCGCACGAGGACGCGAAGCCCGGCGAGTACACGCTGATCGCGGTGACCGACACCGGCGCAGGCATGACACCCGAGATCATCGCGAAGGCCTTCGAGCCCTTCTTCACGACCAAGGACATCGGCCAGGGAACCGGCCTCGGCCTGTCGCAGGTCTACGGTTTCATCAAGCAGTCCGGCGGTCACGTCACCATCGACAGCGAACCCGGCCACGGCACGACGGTCCGCCTGTACCTGCCGCGGCTCGCCACGGCGGCTCCGGTGGAAGCGCGCGCGCCGGTGGAGAGTCCACCGCCCCGTCGCCCCAGCGAGACCATCCTGCTGGTCGAGGACGAAGACGATGTGCGCAGCTTCACGGCGACCATCCTGAGCGGGCTGGGCTATCGCGTGCTGACCGCCTCGGACGCGAGCTCTGCGCTCGGTGTGCTCGAGACTGCGGCGAACGTCGATCTGCTCTTTACCGACGTCGGACTGCCCAGCGGCCTCGACGGCAGGCAACTGGTCGACGAGGCGCGCAAGCGCTGGCCCGACCTCAAGGTGCTCTTCACCACGGGCTACGCGCGGAGCGCGCTCGTGCACTACGGGCGGCTGGATTCGGGCATCGAGCTGATCGTCAAGCCGTTCTCCGAGGCGAGCCTCGCCAAGCGCATCCGCGCCGTCCTCGACGGCCGCCGCGCGGCCGCGTGACCGGGCCGCAGTCGCCCGGCCCAGCGCGATCGAGGCGGCGTGCGAAGCAAACAGCGCTAGAATACGCGCGGCCTTCTCGAGAGAGACTGCGCCCACGTAGCTCAGTGGATAGAGCGAGCGCCTCCTAAGCGCTAGGTCGCCGGTTCGACTCCGGCCGTGGGTGCCAACGCTCCGGACGGCAAACGACGCTTTGCCTGCTCGCGGGCGTCCGCTATCGACCCTGCCTGCGCAAATCCGGAAAAACCGAATGAACGCCTTGCCCGAAGTTGCAGGAATACCCCTGGACTTCGTCCTCTTTGCCCTGACGCTTGCGGGGATTGCGCTCTTTCATCGTTTCACCTTGCAGATCGCAGTCGTCGGCGTCCTCGTGATTTCGCTCTACAAGATTCTGTTCTCGCCGTTCGCGGAGGGCAGCGGAATCGCCGGCTGGTTCCTCCATCTGGGCCACGAGTGGGTGCTGCTCGCCAACCTCTTCGGACTGCTCCTGGGCTTTACGCTGCTGACGAAGCACTTCGAGGCGAGCCACGTGCCCGACTGGCTGCCGAAATTTCTTCCCGACGACTGGAAGGGCGGGCTCGTCCTGCTGTGCATCATCTTCGTCCTGTCCGCGTTTCTCGATAACATCGCGGCGGCGCTCATCGGCGGCACCATCGCGGGCGCGATCTTTCGAGGAAAGCTTCACATCGGCTACCTCGCCGCGATCGTCGCCGCATCCAACGGCGGCGGCGCCGGAAGCGTCGTCGGCGACACCACGACGACGATGATGTGGATCGACGGCGTGAGCCCTCTGCAGGTGCTCGAAGGCTTCATCGGCTCGGGGGCGGCGTTGCTGGTCTTCGGGATTCCGGCAGCCATCCAGCAGCAGCGCTATTCGCCTATCCAGAAGGACCCGTCGGCCGCCGTTGTCGCCGTCGACTGGGTCCGCGTCGGCATCGTCGTCATCGTTCTCCTGGCCGCCGTGCTGGTCAACGTGGTCGCGAACACGCACTTCGCCTCGGCCTCCAACCGCTTTCCGTTCGTCGCCGCCGGCGTGTGGCTCGCGCTGCTCGCGTGCATCCCTTTGCGCCGGCCCGCGTGGAGCGAGCTTCCGAGCGCGACTCGGGGCAGCGTGTTCCTCCTCTCGCTCGTCCTCGCTGCTTCGATGATGCCGGTGCACAGGCTGCCGGATGCGTCGTGGCCGGTGACCCTCGGCCTGGGCTTCGTCTCGGCGGTATTCGACAACATCCCCTTGACTGCGCTTGCGCTCAATCAAGACGGCTACGACTGGGGGTTTCTCGCCTACGCGGTCGGCTTCGGCGGCTCGATGGTGTGGTTCGGCTCCTCCGCCGGCGTGGCCTTGTCGAGCATGTACCCTCAAGGCAAGGACGCGATCGCGTGGCTGCGCGGCGGATGGCACGTGCTCCTCGCCTACGTCGTCGGCTTCGGCCTGATGATGGCCGTGCTCGGCTGGCATCCTCAGCCGAAGCACGCGTTGCCGGAGTGGCTGCCCGAGCGGGCGACCGACGCGCAGCGGGCGGCGCCGAGCTAGCGCTTCGCGCCTCGTCGCTCGCGCGCCCCGGGCGCGGACCTCGGACCGCGCCCATGTCAGGGATCCAGGCGCAGATCCGTGGAGCCCTGCGTCTTCACCCGGTCGCGGCGCGAGCGTGCCGCGACCATCGTCGCGGGCTGCCCCGGCGTCCTGGCGGACGGCGTGGCATTCGCATTCTCGTCGGCCAAGGCCGTCGGTGCGGTTGGTTCGGAACTGCGCGGGAATCCGTGCGCGGGATGAAGATAGAACTTCATCGTCGCTTCGTACGGGCCGGATTGATTGATGATGCCGGTCTCGCCGGCGCTCGCGGCGCCCGCGAGCAGCAGGCCGAGCGCGGCCGTCAAAGCTGCTTTCTTCATCGTCGGTCCCCTTCCGGTTTCGGTTGTGCGTCGACATGGCTTCGACGCGAGGGCAGCTTGGCGCGCAGGGTCTTACCGATCGCTTACCGATGTCCGAGGTTCCCGCGACGCTGAAACTCGAGCTGCTTCAGCTGGGAGCAGGGACAAGCCCACCGCCGCCCGGTGGATGCCGGCACGCCCGTCGGCCGCTGCCGGCCGCTGAATCGCGAGGCTTAGCCGCACGGATCGCGCCGGTAGCTCGCCGACCCGAAATCGCCCTCGACTCCCTTCACGCTCTGCGTAAATCGGTATGGATCGGTGAACATCGCAGAGCAGCCGAAGCAGCCGTAGAAGGCCGTGCGGTAGGCGGGCTGCCGCTCCCGCTGCACGAGGATCCGGTAGAAGCGGCGATGGCCGCAGACCGGGCACTCGAACCCCGGATAGTCGTCGCAGCGCTCCTGCCCGATCCCCATCTCGCGCAGTGTATAGAACGATCGTTCGATCGACAACGGGCAGTGGGAAGCTCGGCCGCGCCTCTTCTGTTAGCCTTCGTCCGGTTCTCTCGAGCCCGCCCCTGCCGCGACGGCGAGCGCTGCGCGGGAGAGCCTGCTTTCCCGGACGCGGATACCTTCGAGGACAACCATGGACAAATCGGGATTCCTGGCGCTGTGGTCGGACCGGCTGCTGAGCGTGCTGCGGATCGTCGTCAGCGGGCTGTACATTCAGCACGGCACTGCCAAGCTCTTTCACGTGCCGCACATCGCGCAGTTCGACGGCGTGCAGCTGATCTCGATGATCGGAGTGGCGGGAGTCCTCGAGATCGTCTTCGGCGTGCTGGTCCTGATCGGGCTTTTCACGCGCTTCTCCGCCTTCATCCTGTCCGGCGAAATGGCGTTCGGATACTTCATCGCGCACGCGCCCAAGGCTTTCCTGCCGATCCTCAACGGCGGCGAGCTCGCGGCGATCTATTGCTGGACGTTCCTGTACTTCGCCGCTGCGGGCGGTGGCCCCTGGAGCCTGGACGCCTGCCTGCGCCGAGTACCGGGCGATCGCGCGCTTCGCGGTCCGGCTTAGCCTCGTCGGCGCATACCGAAGACTGCCGAGCGCTAGCGGCCTGGCTCGAGGAGCGCGAGGGGCAGCGGATCGAACGCCGCTGCCAATGCGACGCGGCCCTCGCTCGCGGCCACGCGCGCTCCGGTCAGCGCGTCCCGCCAGGCGGGAGAGCGCAGCGACGAGACGTCGATGCCCGTGTCGCCCCAGTCGGGCGCGCCGATCGGCAGAACCGGCTCGCCGCCGAGCAGCACGCAGCAGAGACGCGGGACGATGACGACCACGCACTGCTCGTCCAGCACGCGGGCGAATGCGCACACGTGCCCGGCGTGCTCGCCGCTCACGGCGAGCGGAAGATAGGCGCCGTCGCCGAACAGCTCGCTGCGATTGCGCCGCAGCTCGAGCGCGCGCCAGATCACGAACTGCTTGAGCCGGCCGTCGTCGAGGCTGGCGGCGAGCTCGCCCGCAAGCCGCAGGCGCTCGCCGTCGCTCGCCGCAGCGCGCCAGGACTCGAGCGCTGCCATGCGTGTCGCGAAGTCGACTGGCCGCCGGTTATCGGGATCGACGAGCGCGAGGTTCCACAGCTCGCAACCCTGGTAGATGTCCGGCACGCCCGGCACCGTCAGCTTGAGCAGCGTCTGCGCGAGGCCGTTCAGCATGCCGAACCAGGCGAGCTTGCGCTGGAACGGCAGGAACTCGGCGAGGAAGCGCTCGTTCTCGCCGGGGGCGAGCAGCGTTCGCGCGAATGCCGTGAACCCGGCCTCGTATTCCTCGTTCGGGTTCACCCATGAGCTCACCGCCTTCGCTTCCCGGACGACCTTGATCAGGTAGCGCTCGATGCGCTCGGCGAATTGCGCGGCGACGCCCGGCCGGTCGTAGTCGAAGGGCCATGCGCCGAGGAGCGTCTGGTAGAGCAGGTATTCGTCGTTGGCGGTCGGCGCCTCCAGCGTCTCGATGCGCCGCCGCCGCGACCGGTTGAGCCGCCGCCACCGCCCGACGCGCAGCCGCCACTCCGCCGGAAGCTCGGAGAGCACGTCGAGCCGCGCACGCACGTCCTCGGAG
This sequence comes from Casimicrobiaceae bacterium, assembly GCA_035501595.1. Classification (GTDB taxonomy): domain Bacteria; phylum Pseudomonadota; class Gammaproteobacteria; order Burkholderiales; family Casimicrobiaceae; genus PALSA-1003. The sequence goes on from DATJVX010000022.1 coordinate 126,086, forward strand.
CGCTTGCTGTCGTGGGTCGACGTGGCGAGCAGGGTATGCGGCCAGTCGGCGGCCCGGCGCAGGTTGGCCTCGTGGAAGGCAGCGACGCTCACCGCGAAGCGGCGCGGGTCGCCGCCCACCTCGTTGAGCGACAGCAGCCGGTTGTAGGTGTAGAACGCCGTGTCTTCCATGCCCTTCGCCATGACCGGCGCGGTGAACTGCTGGAAGCGCATCGCCAGGTGGACGATGCCCGCGCGCTCGGCTTCCGGCCGCTGGCGCACGAGGTCGGTGGTCAGCACGTCGCGCAGGAAGTCGAAGATGGTCCGCTCCGCCGGCAGCGCCCGGCGCCGCGCGGCGCGGATCGCTTCGTCGATGCGCCGCCGGTCCTCGGCCGACGCACCGGACGCCGTGACGTAGCTCCGATACACGGGAAATGAAGCGACGACTTCGCCCAGCGCGGCGCGCAGCGAGCTGTAGGTGAAGTCGCAGGTCGCGCGGTCCGACTGCGCGATGCGCGAGAGCGCGCTCGCGAGCGCATTGAGCTCGCTCGCCATGGACAGGTGCATCACCAGCCGCTTCGACCGGTAGACGATGTCGCCGAAGTCCGGGCGGTCCTGCACGAACGCGAAGTAGCAGCGCGTCAGGCGCGGCTCGGCGCGCGGATCGACGAACAGGCCGTTGACCAGCTCGCCGAAGTCGTAGCCTGTCGTGCCCGCGATCGGCCACGACCCGGGCAGCGATTCGCGTGCGCCAATGATCTTCTCCGCCACGATGTACATCGGCGTGCGCGAGCGGGAGCCTTCGCGCTCCGCACTGTCGATGCGCAGCGTCTCCGCGGACCGGCGCTGCAGCCGCGCGAAGTACGCTTCGGGATCGTGCAGGCCGTCCGGATGATCGATGCGCAGCCCCGCGACCTGGCCGCTGGCGACGAGATCGAACAGCAGGCCATGGGTCGCATCGAATACCTCCGGCTCCTCCATGCGCAGGGCAGCCAGATCGTTGAGATCGAAGAAACGCCGGTAGTTGATGTCGTCGGAGGCCATCCGCCACGACGCGAGCCGGAAGACCTGCGCGCGGAGTAGCGTATCGAGCGCGTCGAAGCTCGCCGGGTCGCCAGGCCGGCCGTTCACCTGCTCGAGCTGCGCCTCGATGCAGCGCAGGAGCGCCGGTGCGCGCAGGCACAGCTCGGCGAGCGAGCGCTTGTGGACAGCCTGTTCGCGCCGCCGCCGGACGGCTCGCTCGGGATCGGCTTCTTCGGCCGACGGCAAGCCCGCGAACGCGGCGGCCAGCGTGTCGAATGCGTCCGCGATCTCGCTCCGCGGCACGCTCGAGCCCGCGCGCAGCCGCTCCGCGGCCGGTGCCAGCACGCGCGCATAACTCTGCGGATCCACCGGGAAGCGCTGCGCCGCGTAGCGGATCGCGAACTCGCCGCGCGTTGCGTCGAAGGCCACGGAGAGCTCGCCGCGCTCGAGCACGCTGCCGTAGCGCTCCGCCAGGACCGGCAGCAGCAGCTTGCCGTGCAGCTCGTCGGGCGTGCGATCCCAGTCGATATCGAAGAATCCGGCGTGCGCCGCGGCGCGGCCGTTTTCGAGCACGTCCTGCCACCAGAGATTGTCCGCGCCGAGCACGCCGACGTGGTTCGGCACGACATCGGCGAGCTGGCGCATGCCGTGCTCGCGCAGGACCGCGCACAGCCGGTCCAGATCGGCCCGCGTGCCGATCTCCGGATTGAGCGCGTTGTGATCGACGATGTCGTAGCCGTGCGTGCTCCCGGGCTGAGCCTTGAAGTAGGGCGAGAGATACACGTGGCTCACGCCCAGCGCGGCGAGATACGGGACCAGCGCGGCGGCGTCGGCGAAGGTGAATGCGCCGCTGAGCTGCAGGCGATAGGTCGCGCGCGGCACCTCCGGCCGCAGCGAGCGGTAGCGGGCGCGCTGGACGACCGGACTGGGACGCTCTTCGGCGAGCACGTCGGCGAGGTGCTTCACCACGGGGTCCCGCGCCCACTCCTCGATCGGCCGCTCGAGCTTGCGCCGCCAGTTCGGGTACTCGTCGACCGTGCCGGGCAGATTGACCTGCTCGACCTGGCCGAGCACGTCTTCCATCGCGACCAGCATGATCTTCGCCGGCGTCCGCGCGAGAAAGCGGCACGCGGCCAGCGCGAGCGCCGGCGACCACGCGCCAGGGGCATTGTCGAGCAGTCCCGCGGAGGCCAGCGCGCGGGCGAGTTCCCGCTTGTCGCTCTCGCGCCCGGCGCGCAGCCCCTCGAGCACCCCCGGCGCGCCGAAGTGCCCGAGCGAGCGGCGAGCGTCCAGGTCGGCGAGCTGCCAGTAGCCGCGCAAGGTCGGGAGATCGTGCGTGCCGACGGACACGACCGCGTCGCGCGGATAGGCCTCGGGCGGCGCGAAGCTGCCGTCGGGCCGAATCTCGAAGTACATCGGCCGCAGCGAGAGGATGCCGGTCCGGCGCATTCCCTCGCGCACTTCGTCGGGCACGGTTCCCAGATCCTCTCCGACAACGAGGCAGCGATGGCGCTGGCTTTCGAGCGCGAGCACCCCCAGCAGATCGTCGAACGGATACGTCACGTACGCTCCGCTCGCGGCCGGCGCCCCGTCGGGGATCCAGTACAGACGCATCAACCCCATGACGTGGTCGATACGCAGCGCCCCTGCTGCGCGCATGTTCCGTCGGAGCGTGGCGATGAGTGGCGCGTAAGCCGCGTCGCGCAGCCGGTCCGGCACGAGCGGCGGCAAACCCCAGTTCTGGCCCTCGACGTTGTAAGTGTCGGGCGGCGCGCCGACGCTCGCGCCGATGCCGTAGAGCTGCGGATCCGACCAGCTCTCCGATCCTCCCGGATCGATGCCGACGGCGAGATCGCGCAGCAGCCCGATCCCGAGGCCGCGCTCGGCGCCGCGCTCGGCCGCCGCGTCGAGCTGCCGGTCGAACTGCCACTGCAGCCAGGCGTGGAACTCGACCCGCTCGGCATGCTCCTCCGCGAAGCTCGCGACCGCCGCGGCGCTCGCGTCGCGCAGCGGCACCGGCCAGGAGCGCCAGTCGCCCGCGCGCACGATCCCCTCGGCGTGAAGCTCTTCGGCGATGGTCTCGAAGAGCGCGTGCCGCCGCAGCGCCTCGCCTCCCTCCGCGACAAAGCGCGAGAACGCGCGGTCGCGCGCGTCGCCGCTGCCCCGGTGCCGCGAGCGGAAGCAGCGGTAGAGCGGCTCGAGGACCTCGCGCTTGACCGCCGCGAGCCCGGTGAAATCGATGAGCTCGCGTCGCCGAAGCCCTTCGAGGCGCGCCTGGAACTCCGGCGCGGCGACCGTGCGCCGCGCTTCCTCGCAGTCGGCGAATTCGTCGATCGCCTCGACGTCGAGATAGAGCGGATTGCCGAAGAGCCGGCTCGAAGGGCTGTAGGGGCTCGCGCGCGCAGGATCGGTGGAATGGAGCGCGTGCAGCGGATTGAGCGCCACCACGTCCGCGCCGGCCGCGGAGGCGAAGTCGGTGAGCGCGTCGAGGTCGCCGAAATCGCCGGCTCCCCAGTTGCGCAGCGAGCGCAGCGCGTAGAGCTGCGCGGCTAGGCCCCAGACGCGTGCGTCGCCGCTCAGCGCAGCGGGACGGTGGTTGCGCGCCGGCGCGACGATGATCGTCGCCCGCGCGAGGCGCCTCTCGCCATCGATCTCGAGCGCGAATCGATGGTAGCCGGCTTCGAGCGCGACGCCGGCGGCCGTGAGGTCGAACCGGCAGTGAACGAAGCCTTCCTCCTCGCCCTGAACCGCGAAGGCGCGCGCCTGCCGCGGGAGAAGGCTGCCGCGGATCGCCGCGCCGCGTTCGGTCTCCACCGTCCAGGCGAGGGGCCTGTCCACGACAGCGGCGGAAAGCGTGACCGGCATCGCCAGCGCGGGCTGGTCGACGGTGAACACGGCCACTGGAGGGAGCCGCCGCTCGAGGACTCGGGCCCGTCGCGCCGCGAGCGCGGCCGCAGCCGCGTCGTCGGTCGCCGCGTCGATGCCAATGGTCGCGAGCAGCGCGCGCTTGGTCTCGATCGAAGCGACGTGCAGCCCGCCGGCCACGTCGCGGTACGCGGGAAGGATGCCGCAGAGCGCAGCCAGGCGATCGAGCGCGCCCGTAGCCGCTGCGCCGGTGTCGTTCATGGCTTGTGGAGGTACCAGGTCACGGACCACGCGCCGAGCGTCGCGTCCGGTGTGAACGCGCCAGGGGTCGCATAGATCCTCTCGCCGCAGACCGGCACGGCCGCGACGTCCCTCTCGCCGAGGTTGGCGAGCAGCGTCAGCCGCTCCCCGCGATCGCCCGACCAGGCGACCTCGAGCGCCGCGTCGGAGAGGATGCGGGCATGGCCGCAGCGGCCGGGAAGATGCGGAAGCAGCGGCACGATGTGGCGCGCTCGCAGCGCGAGCAGCGTGCGATGCTCGGCGTGCCACGCGGCGTGCGCCTCCTCGTCGAGCTCGCGCCAGTCGAGCTTCGAGCGGAGGAACGTGGCTTCGTCGTTCGGATCAGGGATGCGCTCGAGATCGGCCCCGTCCGCGAAGCCCGCGAAGCGCGCGAATTCCGCGCGCCGGCCGCGCGCGACCGCGGCGCCGAGATCCGGCCCGAAATCGCAGAAGAAGAGAAAAGGCGTGCCGGCCCCATACTCCTGGCCCATGAAGAGCAGCGGCACTTGAGGCGCGAGAAGGACGATCGCGGTCAGGCAGCGCACGACGCGGGGCGCGACGAGCGCGGTGATCCGCTCGCCGAAGGCACGGTTGCCCACCTGATCGTGGTTCTGGAGAAAGGCGACGAACGCCTCCGGCGGCAGCGCGGCCGAGGGCTCGCCCCGCGCGCGCCCGCCGCGAAACACGGACGGCCGGCCCTGGTAGTCGAAGCCTTCGGCGAGACAGCGCCCGAGATGCTCGACGGGCGCGCTCGCGTAGTCCGCGTAGTAGCCGTCGCGCTCGGGCGTGCCGAGGACGTGGAGTGCGTGGTGCAGGTCGTCGTTCCATTGCGCCCGATAGAGCTTCGGCTCCCTCGGATGCAGGTAGCGCACCGCGTTGTCGTCGTTCTCGAGCGCGAGATGGATCATTCGCGTGCGACCGGGTCCCGCGTGCGCCGCGGCGGCGATCTCCTCGAGGATGTGCGGCCGGGACGCGTCGCGGATCGCATTCACGGCGTCGTAGCGCAGCCCGTCGAAGCGGTACTCCTCGAGCCAGTAGAGCGTGTTGTGGATGAAGAAGTCGCGAACCGCGCGGCTGCCGTCGCCATCGAAGTTGATCGCCGGCCCCCAGAGCGTCTGCTGGCGCTCGCTGAAGAAGCTCGGGGCGTAGGCGTGAAGGTAGTTCCCCTCCGGCCCGAAGTGGTTGTAAACGACGTCGAGAAAAACCATCAGGTCCTGCGCGTGCGCCGCCGCGATCAGGCGCTTCAGATCCTCCGGCCGCCCGTAGCTCGCGTCGGGAGCGAACGGCAGCACGCCGTCGTAGCCCCAGCCGCGGCGGCCCGGAAAGTCCGCGATCGGCATCAGCTCGATCGCGGTGACGCCGAGCGCGGCAAGATAGGGAAGGCGCCCGATCGCGGCGGCGAACGTTCCCTCGGGCGTGAACGCGCCGACGTGCAGCTCATAGATCACTGCCTCCTCCCAGGCGCGGCCCCGCCACGCCCCGTCCGTCCAGTCGTAGGCGGCCGGATCGATCACTTCGCTCGGCCCCTGCGGATCGTCGGGGTTGCTTCGGGACGCCGGATCCGGGACTTCGATGCGATCGTCGATGCGGTAGCGATAGCGGCTCCCCGCCGCGGCGAAGGTCGCGAGCTCGAAGAAGCTGCCCTCCCGGCTCATCGCGAGGCGCCGGGCTGCGCAGCCCGCAACGGTTGCCTCGAGCAGCAGATCGACGCGGGACGCCGCGGGCGCGTACAGCCGGAAGCGCACCCGGCCGTCGGCGCGGGTCTCGGCGCCGAACGGCATCGCGTGAGCGCATCTCATGTCCGCGGCTGTGCGAGCAGCGCCACCGAGCGACCCTGGAGCGGATAGAGCGTCCCGGGCGCATGGCGCGCCTCGGGGGCGATCCCGGAGTCGTAGTGCGTGTCGACGACGGCCTCCCAGCCGGGCGCGCCGTCGAGCGAAGGCAGCGAGAAGGGAATCTCCTCGTGGTGGGCGTTGATGAGCACGAGCAGGTCGTCGTCGACGAGCGGCCTTCCGCGCTCGTCCTTCTCCTCGAGCGCGCGCCCGGGAAGGCACATGCCGAGGCAGCGCACGAAGGCCTGGTCCCACTCGGCGTCCGACATCTCGCGTCCGTCGGGGTTCAGCCAGACGATGTCCTTGATGCCCGGCCCGATGATGCTGCGGCCCTGGAAGAAGCTGCGCCGCCGCAGCACCGTGTGCGTGCGCCGCAGCCCGGTGAGCCGCCGGACGAACTCGATCAGCCCGGCGTTGGCCGCGCGCAGGCTCCAGTCGACCCAGCTCACCTCGTTGTCCTGGCAGTAGGCGTTGTTGTTGCCCTTCTGGGTCCGGCCCATCTCGTCGCCGCCGAGCAGCATCGGCACGCCCTGCGAGAGGAAGAGCGTCGCGAGGAGGTTGCGCTTCTGCCGCGCGCGCAGGGCACGGATCACCGGATCGTCGGTGGGGCCTTCGACGCCGCAATTCCAGCTCCGGTTGTGCGATTCGCCGTCGCGATTCTCCTCGCCGTTCGCCTCGTTGTGCTTGTCGTTGTAGCTCACGAGGTCCTCGAGCGTGAAGCCGTCGTGCGCGGTGACGAAGTTGATGCTGGCGTAGGGACGACGGCCGTTGTGCGCGTAGAGATCGCTCGAGCCGGTGAGCCGGTACGCGAGCTCGCCGATCAACCCTCCCTCGCCTTTCCACACCGAGCGCACGACGTCGCGGTATTTGCCGTTCCACTCGGTCCAGCGCACGGGGAAGTTGCCGACCTGGTAGCCGCCCTCGCCCACGTCCCAGGGCTCGGCGATCAGCTTCACGTTCGCGAGCGTCGGATCCTGGTGGATGATGTCGAAGAACGCCGAGAGGCGATCGACCTCGTGCAGCTCGCGGGCGAGCGCCGCCGCCAGGTCGAAGCGGAAGCCGTCGACGTGCATCTCGGTCACCCAGTAGCGCAGGCTGTCCATGATGAGCTGCAGCACGCGCGGGTGGCGCATATTGAGCGTGTTGCCGGTGCCGGTGTAATCCATGTACTGGCGCGGATCGTCCTCGACCAAGCGGTAGTACGCGAGGTTGTCGATGCCGCGGAACGAAAGCGTGGGACCCAGCCGGCCGCCTTCGGCGGTGTGGTTGTAGACGACGTCGAGAATCACCTCGATGCCCGCGGAGTGCAGCGTCTTCACCATCGTCTTGAACTCGGCGAGCGTGCCTTCGCTCGAGTACCGCGCCTCGGGCGCGAAGAAGCCGATGGTGTTGTAGCCCCAGTAGTTGGCGAGGCCTCGCTTGACCAGCGCGTGGTCGTCGATGAAGGCGTGGATCGGCATCAACTCGACCGCGGTGACGCCGAGCCGCTGCAGGTGCTGGAGCACCGACGGCGTTCCGAGCGCCGCGTATGTCCCGCGCAGCCGCTGCGGCACGTCGGGGTGCAGGCAGGTGAAGCCCTTGACGTGCAGCTCGTAGATCACCGTGTCGTTCCACGGCGTGTTGGGCGGCCGGTCGTTGCCCCAGCTGAACGCCGAGTCGACCACCTGGCACTTGGGCATGCCGAAAGCGTCGTCGCGATTGTCGGGCGCGAGGTCCTCGCGTTTTCCGCCGAGCCGGTAGCCGAAGTGCGCGTCGCTCCACCGCAGCTTGCCGGCGATGGCCTTGGCGTAGGGGTCGAGCAGGAGCTTCGCGGGGTTGAAGCGCAAACCCTTGGCCGGATCGTAGGGACCGCGAACGCGATAGCCGTAGAGGAGGCCGGGCCGGGCGTCCGGCAGATAGCAGTGCCACACCTGGTCGGTCTGATCGCGCAGCTCGATACGCTCGACTTGGCGCTTGCTCCTGGGATCGAACAGGCACAGCTCGACGCCTTCGGCGTGCTCGGAGAACAGCGCGAAGTTCACGCCCTCGCCGTCCCAGGTCGCGCCCAGCGGGTAGGGCCGCCCGGGCCACGCCGGAGATCCCTGTCCGTTCATCGCCGGGCGCCGTCCGGGCCTGTCGACGCGCCAACACGCGCCCCGCGCGGACAGACCGAGACGCGTCGCCTCACAGCACCGGCTTGATGTGATCGTGAGCGCCGCTGGCCTTCTTCGGCGGCTCCTTCTCCGGCGCCGGCCGGGACCAGCGCTCGATCACCTCGGCGGCCCGACGCGTGCCACCGAGGCCGAAGGCGAGCGCGAGACCGAGCGCGACGCCGGCGACGATGATCAGGAACGCCTGGCGGATGATGTCTCCGAGACCCATCTGGTCCAGCGCGATCATGACCACGAACACCATGATCGCGTAGAGCACCAGCCGGCCCAGCACCAGCGCTTCGCCCGCGTGCGTATCGCGCAGGTGCCTGGTGAGCGCGGCAGCGACGAAGCGCGCGAAATAAGCCCCGAAGACGACGATCACCACGGCGAACATCACCTTGGGCAGGAACACGACGATGCGGCCGATCAGGTCCGTGACGTAGGCGAGATCGAGGCTGTTCGACGCCACCATGAGCGCCGCCAGGACCACGAGCCAGAAGGCAAGCACCCCCAGCACGCGCACGGTGTCGACGTTCGCCCCTCCCTGCCTCAAGAACGGGTCGATGCCGGCCTTCTCGGTCACGACGTTGAAGTTGATCGCCCGCAGCGCGCGCTCGACGGCGAAGCGCACCGCCTTGGCGAGCAGCCAGCCGATGACGACGATGACGATGGCGAGCAGCAGCCTGGGCAGGAAGACACCGATTTGGTGCAGCGATTCACGGATCGACTCGACCAGCATGTTGACGTCCATGGCACAGCCTCCTGGCGATCACTCGGCGTTCGGGTTCCGTTCGGGCACGACGCGCGCTCACGCGGCCGCCGGCTCAGCGTCCGCTCTCCAGCGCATCGAGCAGTCCGTTCAGCGGTATCCGCGCCCAGTCGGGGCGGTTGTCGACCTCGTACCGGAGCTCGTACACGGCCTTCTCGAGGACGAAGAATTCGAGCAGCCCGCCCGCCCCGGAGCGCGGGCAGGCGAGGCCGTTCGCGCTCGCGACCTCTTCGTAGCCGTCGAGGAAAGCGCGCTCGGCCTGCGACCGCCACTGCGCGGCGGCGGCCTCGACCGCCCGGCGCGTATCGGGCCGCTCGGCGACGAACTTGAACAGCGCCGCGTGCATCGCGTAGTCGAACGAGCGCAGCATGCCGGCGACGTCTTTGAGCGGCGATTGCTTCTCCGCGCGCTCCTCCATCGTGCGCGCGGGCTCGCCCTCGAAGTCGGTAATCACGAAGTCGTTCTGCACCAGCAGCACCTGGCCCAGGTGATAGTCGCCGTGCACGCGCGTCTTCGCGTTTTCGCCCGCATCGTTCGCATGAGCGGCGATGCACGCGAGCAGCCGCTCGCGCTGCGCGAGGAGGCGATCGGCGTCGGCATGAGCCGATTCCGGCAGCGAATCGCGCCGCCGCGCGAGACGGTCGAGCGCGTCGATCGTCTGCGCGCGTAGCCGCTCGGTCCACGTCGCGACGTCCGCTGCGGCGATGGGCGCCGGGTCGAACGCGGGATCCCCGGTCGTGCGGGCGAGGGCCGCGTGAAGCTCGGCGGTGCGCCTGCCGAGCGTGCGGATCAGCGCGCCGTAGCCGGCATGGGCGTCCGCGCTGGCCGGCGCGGCTTCGCGCGAGCTGTCCTCGAACAGCCGATCGAGGTAGTGAAGCGTGTAGTCCCAGGCGCTGCCCTGGTTGGATACGTACTTCTGTATGAGCGCGAGCGTCGCGCTGCGGCCGTCGTCGGCCGTGTACTCCACGCTCCCGGCAACCGGAGCGCAATGCTCGAATCGCACGACGTCGGTGAGGAAGCGCCCGATCGCAACTTCGGGATTGATCCCCGCCTGCAGGCGGCGGTAGCCCTTCACGAACACCCTCTCGCCCAGCGAGACGATGGTGTTGCTGCTCTGCGCGCCGGCCATCGCCGCGGCCAGGCTCGCCGGGTCCGGCCCGACCAGCGGCTCGAACGCGCTGGTCGGCTTGAACTGCAGCGTTCCTCGCGCGGTCTTGACCTGATCGCCTCTTCCGACCGCGGCGACCAGCTCGCGGACAAACGTCTCGTCGGCGAACGCGTCGGCGAGCACGCCAACCTGCGCCTGCTGGCGCGCCTTGGCGATCGTGGAGCTGGCCAGCGCGCTCACCAGCGATTCCTCGGTGTCTTCCCAGGCGAGCGTGAGCGGCAGCGAATAGGTCTGGGCCTCGCCGCTCGCGCTTTCCACCCGGGTCAGCGTCACGAGCCAGCCGCGCTCGCCGGCTTTCCATTCGACCTGGTCGGCGATCTCGACGTGCCGGATCGCCTCGCTCTTGGCCGCATACCAGCGGCGCCCGGCGATGTACGCGGGAAGCACCTCGCCCTCGAGCTGCGCGCGGACCTTCTCCGACATGCTGATGCGCCACGGCACGACGCGGTCCCGGAACAGGCTCGCCCAGCCGTCGAAGAGCACCAGCACGGGAAGCTCGTCGCGCGGGACGAGCTCATCGCGTCCCGCCGGCGCCGTCTCGGGAAGCGCGAGGCGGAACCACAGAAATCCGTGTCCCGACAGGGTCAGCAGATACGGCAGCTCTCCGACGGGCGGGAAGGCCGTGCGGCCGAGCAGCTCGATGGGGACCCTGCCCTTGTACCTCGCGAGGTCGAGCTCGACCGGCTGCGCGGAGCGCGACAAGTTGGCCACGCACAGCACGATCTCGTCGCCGAGCTCTCGCAGGTAGGCGAGGATCTTCCGATTGGCGGGCCGCAGGAATGCGAGCGAGCCTCGCCCGAAGGCCTGGAAGCCCTTGCGCACGGCGAGCAGTCGTCGCGTCCAGTTGAGAAGCGACCACGGTGCGCGCGTCTGCGCCTCGACGTTGACGATCTCGTAGCCGTAGATCGAATCCATGATGGGCTGGAGGTAGAGCCGCTGCGGGTCGGCGCGCGAGAAGCCGGCATTCCTCTCGGGCCGCCACTGCATCGGCGTGCGCACGCCGTCGCGGTCGCCCAGGTAGATGTTGTCGCCCATGCCGAGCTCGTCGCCGTAGTACAGGATCGGCGAGCCTGGCATCGACAGGAGCAGGCTCGTCATCAGCTTGATGCGGCCGACGTCGTTCTCGAGCAGCGGCGCGAGCCGCCGCCTGATGCCGAGGTTGATGCGCGCGCGCTTGTCCGCCGCGTACATGTTGTACATGTAGTCGCGCTCCTTGCTCGTCACCATCTCGAGGGTGAGCTCGTCGTGGTTGCGCAGGAAGATCGCCCACTGGCAGTTCTCCGGGATGTCCGGCGTCTGGCCCATGATCTCGGTGATCGGATGGCGCTCCTCCAGCGCGATCGCCATGTACATGCGCGGCATCAGCGGGAAGTGGTAGGCCATGTGGCACTCGTCGCCGTTGCCGAAGTATTCGCGTACGTCCTCGGGCCACTGGTTCGCCTCCGCCAGCAGCAGCACGTTCGGGTAGTTCGCGTCGACGATCGCGCGCAGCTTCTTGAGCACGGCGTGCGTCTCGGGCAGATTCTCGTTGTTCGTTCCCTCGCGTTCGCACAGGTAGGGAATCGCGTCGAGGCGGAAGCCGTCGACCCCGAGGTCCAGCCAGAAGCGCATCACGTCGTAGATGGCCTCGAGGACCTTCGGGTTGTCGAAGTTCAGGTCCGGCTGATGACTGAAGAAGCGGTGCCAGTAGAACGCCTTGGCGACGTCGTCCCACGCCCAGTTCGACTTCTCGGTGTCGGTGAAGATGATGCGCGTGCCGCGGTACTTCTCGGGCGTGTCGCTCCAGACGTAGAAGTCGCGCTCGGCCGAGTCCTTCGGCGCGCGGCGCGCGGCCTGGAACCACGGGTGCTGGTCCGACGTGTGATTGACGACCAGCTCGGTGATCACGCGCAGGTCGCGGCGGTGGGCTTCCTGGACGAACCGGCCGAAGTCCTCGCGATTCCCGTAGAGCGGATTGACGTTGGTGTAGTCCGCGACGTCGTAGCCGTCGTCGCGCAGCGGCGAGGGATAGAACGGCAGCAGCCAGATCGTGTTGACGCCCAGGTCCTTGACGTAGTCGAGCTTGTCGCTCAAGCCCTGGAAGTCGCCCATCCCGTCGTCGTTGGAATCGAAGAACGCCTTGATGTGCAGCTGGTAGATGATCGCGTCCTTGTACCAGAGGCGGTCCTTCGCGGGCTCGGCTTCGGCCGCGGGGACGACAACGTCGGTCGCTTTCTGGTCCATGCTAGGGACGTCAGGCGAAGTAGTCGAATTGCTCCTCGGTGCGCTCGTGGCGCCGGATCCGGAAGACGTGCGCCGGGCAGACCTGCGGGTCGAGCTCGACGTAGTTGCGCCGTCCGTGCCAGAGATAGCGCGCGTCCGAGAGCAGATCGTGAACCTGGAAGCTCTCGCTCTCCTTGAGACCCAGCGCGGCGAGATCGAGGTCGGTCCAGCCCGACTGCCGGTGACGCGGGTCGAGGTTGACGACCATGAGCATCCCGCCGCTCTTCTCCCGCGTGGCCTTGCTGTAGCAGATGAGCTCGACGTTGTCGACGCCGTGGAAGCGCAGGTTCCAGTCGAAGTGGAGCGCCGCGTTGTCGCGCCGCGCGGCGTTCACCCGGGTGATGAAGTCCCGCAATCCGCCGGGGCGGTCGAGGTCGCGGTGCCTGATCTCGTACTTCTCGCTGTCGAGGTACTCCTCGCTGCCGGGCTCGCGCGGCCGGTCCTCGCAGAGCTCGTAGGCCGGCCCGTAGATGCCGTAGTTCGCGCACAGCGTCGCCGCCAGCGCGAGCCGCGCCATGAACGCGGGGCGCCCTCCGGTCTGAAGGTACGCGGTGAGGATGTCCGGCGTGTTGGGCCAGGCGTTGGGGCGGAAGTATTCGCGTCCCTCGCCGGCGCTCAACTCGGTGAAGTACTCGGTGAGCTCCGCCTTGGTGTTGCGCCAGGCGAAGTACGTGTACGACTGCGAGAAGCCGAGCTTGGCGAGCCGGTGCATCACGCGCGGCCGCGTGAACGCCTCGGACAGGAAGATCACCTCGGGATGGTCGCGCTTCACCTCCGCGATCAGCCACTCCCAGAGCGCGAAGGGCTTGGTGTGGGGGTTGTCGACGCGGAAGACGCGCACGCCCTGCGCGATCCAGTGGTCGAAGATGCTCTTCACCTCCTGCCAGAGCCCGGACCAGCGAGTCGAGGCGAAGTTGAACGGATAGATGTCCTCGTATTTCTTGGGCGGATTCTCGGCGTACTGGACGCTGCCGTCCGGCCGGCGGCGGAACCAGTCCGGATGCTCGCGCACGTAGGGGTGATCGGGAGCGCACTGCAGCGCGATGTCCAGCGCGATCTCCAGGCCCAGCTTGCGCGCCGCGCGCACCAGGCGCTGGAAATCCGCCGGAGTGCCGAGCGCGGGATGGATCGCCTTGTGGCCGCCTTCCTCCGCGCCGATGGCCCACGGACTGCCGGGATCGTCGGTGGCGGGCACGAGCGCGTTGTTCCGTCCCTTGCGATTGACCCGCCCGATCGGGTGGACAGGCGGCAGGTAGACGACGTCGAAGCCCATGGCGGCGATCCGCGGAAGCTCCGCCTCGACGTCGGCGAAGCTGCCGTGCGCCCTCGTCGCGGGTCCGCAGGAGCGCGGAAACAGCTCGTACCACGCCGAGAAGCGAGCGCGCTCCGGCTCCACCACGACGGCGAGCCGCGCGGAATCGGTCGCGAAACGCCGATCGGGGCTCGCGCTCATCAGCCCGAGCAGCTCCTCGCCGAGCGCGAGTTCGCGCCTGCCGGGAAGGTCGGCATCGACGGTGAGCGAGCGCGCGATCTCGCGCAGGCGCTGGGTTGCCGTCGGCGGCGCGCGCTTCACCGCGTCGCGCACCAGCGCGGCGCCGGCCTGCAGGGCCAGCGCGATCTCGTTCTCGTCGGCGGTGTTGCGACGGACGAAGTCGTGCCGCCAGGACAGGAATGCATCGACCCACGCGGTCAGCTCGTAGTCGTAGCGACCCAGCTCGACGACCGTGAACTCGCCGCGCCAGCGATCGTTGCCGAGCGCGGTCATCGGCGCTTCGGTCCACTCCTGCGCGCCCGCGAGCCGGGTGCGCAGGACGCAGCGCAGCTGCTCGTGGCCGTCGGCGAACACGTCCGCTTCGACGGTGACGGTCTCGCCGAGCGTGCGCTTGATCGCGAATCGGCCGGAGTCGACCTGCGGCCGGACGCTCTCGATGACGACCGGCCGCAGCGCCGCATCGCGGTCGGGCGTCGCGACGGCGGCCGGTCGCGCTTCGACGCTCGTCATCAAGCCCCTCGGAACACGACGACCGACAGCGGCGGGAGCGTCGCGTTGAGCGAGTGGTCGCGGCCTGCCGCCGCAAGCGGCGCGGCGTCGATACCACCGAGATTGCCCTGCCCGCTGCCGCCGTAGCAGGCCGCGTCGCTGTTGAGGATCTCGCGCCAGAAGCCGCCGCACGGCACGCCGACCCGGTAGTTGTGGCGAGTCACGGGGGTGAAGTTGCAGACCACGGCGATCGCGGGCCCCTTGCCTCCGCGGCGCAGGAAGGAGATCACGCTGTGCGCGGCGTCGCCGGTGTCGATCCATTCGAAGCCCTCGGCCCGGAAGTCCGCCGCGTGCAGCGCCGGCTCGCCGCGGTAGACCCCGTTGAGATCGCGCAGCCACTGCCGCGTCTGCCGATGCGGCGGGAAATCGGCGAGATGCCAGTCGAGGCTCTGGTCGTGGTTCCATTCGCGCCACTGCGCGAACTCCCCGCCCATGAACAGCAGCTTCTTGCCGGGGTGCATCCACATGTAGCCGAAGAGCAGCCGCAGGTTGGCGAAGCGCTGCCATTCGTCGCCGGGCATCTTGGAGATGAGCGAGCGCTTGCCGTACACCACTTCGTCGTGCGAGAGCGGCAGCACGAAGTTTTCGCTGAAGGCGTACCAGATGCTAAACGTGATCTCGTTCTGGTGGTAGCTGCGGTGCACCGGGTCGTGACTCATGTAGGCCAGCGTGTCGTGCATCCAGCCCATGTTCCACTTCATGCCGAAGCCGAGGCCGCCGAGGTAGGTCGGGCGGGAGACCATCGGCCAGGCGGTCGACTCCTCGGCGATCGTCTGCGTGTCGGGGAAGTCGCGATAAGCGCTCTCGTTGACGTGACGCAGGAACTCGATCGCGTCGAGGTTCTCGCGCCCGCCGTAGCGGTTGGGAACCCACTCGCCGCCGCGCCGGCCGTAGTCGAGGTAGAGCATCGAGGCCACCGCGTCGACGCGCAGCCCGTCGACATGGTAGCGATCGAGCCAGAACCGGGCGCTCGAGGCGAGCATGGCGCGCACCTCGTTGCGGCCGTAGTTGAAGATGTAGCTCGACCAGTCGGGGTGATATCCCTGGCGCGGATCGGCGTGCTCGTAGAGATGCGTGCCGTCGAAGTACGCGAGGCCGTGCTCGTCGCCCGGGAAGTGCGACGGAACCCAGTCGAGGATCACGCCGATGCCCTTGGCGTGCAGGCTGTCGACGAGGAACATGAAGTCCTGCGGTGTGCCGTAGCGCGCGGTGGGGGCGAAGTAGCCCGTCGTCTGATAGCCCCAGGAGCCGTAGAACGGATGCTCGGTGAGCGGCAGGAACTCGACGTGCGTGAACCCGAGATCGGCGAGGTACGCGGGAAGCTCGGCGGCGAGCTCGCGGTAGGTGAGGAAGGCGCTGCCGTCGCGGCGCCGCCAGGAGCCGGCGTGCATCTCGTAGATCGACAGCGGCGCGTCGAGCGCGTTGCGCGCTCCGCGCGAAGCCATCCACTCGGCGTCGCCCCAGCGATAGTTGAGACTCCAGACCCGCGATGCGGTCTGCGGCGGAGCCTCCCAGGCGAACGCGAACGGATCGCCCTTGTCGGCCCGGTAGCCGCGGTAGCGCGACGCCACGTGATACTTGTAGCGGCTGCCCGGGGCGACGCCGGCGACGAAACCTTCCCAGATGCCGGAGCCGTCCCGCCGGCGCGCGAGCAGGTGGCTCGTCCGGTCCCAGCCGTTGAAGTCGCCGATGACCGAGACGCTCTCGGCGTTCGGGGCCCAGACCGCGAACGCCGTGCCGGCCTGCCCCTGGTCGTCGCAAGCATGCGAGCCGAGGCGCTCGTAGAGACGCGTGTGCCTGCCTTCGCGGAAGAGGTAGACGTCGTGCTCCGACAGCGAGGCCGACGCGGGCAGCGCCCGAACCTCGCCGCGCAGGCGGGTTTCAGCCATCGATCGTCCCTTGCGCGCTCGCCCCGGCCGTCGCAACGGCGCCACGCGCGGACGCAGCCAGCCGGCCCTCGTTGTAAGAACTACCGGCCGCCCTTACCGTGCCGTGCGCCGGCCTTTTGCAATTCTTGGCGTCGAAGCCTGCGCAGTGACCCATCGTCCCTCTCGATCGGATGCCCGACCGTTGGGCTTGCACGGACCGTGCCGGGCTCGGGATGCCGCGACGCCCCTGCCAGCTCAGCCTTCAGAGCCGAACCGACGGGTTGAGCGTGTAGCGTCCGGTGAGCGTCGCCTGACCCAGGACGTGGCCGGCCATCGCCTTGCGGGCATCGGGCCCGGAAAACGCCTCGCCGAGCCGGAGCCCGGAGAGGCCGAGCGCATAGAGCGTGAAGACGTAGCGGTGGACGCGCTCGTCGTTCCACGGCGGACAGGGCCCGTCGTAGCCGTAGTACCGGCCCGACATGTCCTTGTCGCCGGCGAACCATCCGGTGTAATCGTTCACGCCCTGGCGCGCACCGCGCGGCGCCCGGGGCCCAGACTTCCCGTGCGCGGTGACGCCGCGCGAGAACTCGCCGCGCGCGATCGGCGGCGTGTCTGCAGGCAGGTCGACGAGCGTCCAGTGGAAGAACTCCACCCGGGGGAGAGACCGCGGCACCGTGCGCCCCTCCTTGTTCACGTCGTCGGGACACGAGGGGACGTCCGGATCGTGGCAGATCAGCGCGAGCGACTTCGTTTCCGCCGGCAGCTCGCTCCAGCGCAAGTCGGGATTGAGATTCTCGGAGAGCTTCACGTGCGTCGCGGGATCGATCACGCAGAACGCGAGCGCGCCGGGAATCGGTCCGCTGTCAGCGAAGGCCGTGCTCGTGAGTTTCATGGTCACCTCTTGTCGCCCCGGCCCAGCTTGGCAACTGCGTTGCCACCTGAGTTGCCAACCGAGCCGGGGCCCGAGTTGTTCGGAAATCGGATCCCGGCCTGCGCCGGGATGACGGCTACGTCTGCTTCCAGTGCGGCGGGATCGTCTTGTCCATGTACGGCAGCGCGTCCATGCGCTTCTTCCACGCGCGCAGCTCCGGGGTAAGCAGCCCGTCGGCATCGAAATCGGGCAGCTTGACGCGGCAGCGCCACATGAACGCGACCGGCGGATAGAGCGAGAAGTCCGCCGCCGACAGCGGCCCCGCGAGGAAGTCTCCCTTCAGATAGCGGGCCATCTGCGCGAACTCAGCGCTGACCGCCTTGCGCGCATCGACGAGCTTCTGCCCCTGCCGCTCCTCGGGCTTGGTGTAGAAGGCGTACTCGACGATCGAGTCGGTCGCCTCCTGCACGTAGTTGTCGACCTCCATCATCAGCCGCCACACCGTCGCCTGGCTCCGCGCGTCGCCCGGAAACAGCGCGGCCCCGCGTCCCGGATACGCCGCCTCGAGGTAGGCGACGAGCGCGTTGGACTCGTAAATCGCGAAATCCCCGTCGGTCAGCGTCGGCACCCGGTGCCTCGGGTTGAGCGCCACGAACTCGGGCTTGGTCGTGTCGCCCGCTGAGAACGACAGGACCTTGCGCTCATAGGGCAGCGCCTTGTGCTCGAGCGCGAGCTGCACCCGCCAGGCGAACGGCGATCCCGAACCGTAGTAAAGGGTGATGCTCATTCGCGTTCCTCCATGGGTGTGGACTGCCCCGCTTAGCCGCGGGAGGACGGCTTCGGCGCCGGCTCCGGCGCGGCGCCGGCGCGCAGCGCCTCGAGCGAGGCCTTCTGCCATTCGAGCGTCTTGATGCTCATCTGCATGAAATTGAGGCTCATCGCGAGCCAGTTCTCGATCACCTTGAGCTCGCCGATCTTGCGCTCGACTTCCGCCGGATCGAGCGTGGCGAACATTGCCATCGGGTTGGGAAACGGCACCGCCGACGGCGTGCCGGGCACCGGCGGGGCTCCCGGCATCGCAAGCCCCAGCGGGTTCCACATCTTCTGCATGAATTCCAGCGCCTGCTGCGGCGTAAACGGCATCGACGTGGATTGCGACATGACGATGACTCCGGGATTCGGGACCTGCGGGTCGTGACGGCCTTTTCGGCTAATATAACGCACCATGGCGGAGTCTGCCGTCCCACTGCTCTCCTCGCTCCAAAGCATCGTCGGCGAGGCGAACCTGCTCACCGCCGAATCCGACGTCGCTCCCTACGTCAACGACTGGCGCGGCTTCTTCCACGGCCGCGCTCGCGCCGTCGTCCGGCCGTCGACCACCGCCGAAGTGGCGGCCGTCGTGCGCGCCTGCGCCGAGCAGCGGGTTGCGATCGTGCCGCAGGGCGGGAACACGAGCCTTTGCGGAGGCGCGACGCCGCACGACGGCGAGATCGTGCTCTCGCTCTCGCGGCTCTCCCGCGTGCGGGCGGTCGACGCGGCGAACGCGACGCTGACCGTCGAGGCGGGCGTCTCGCTCGCCCGCGTGCAGCAGGCCGCCGACGCGGCGGGCCTGCTGTTCCCACTCTCGCTCGCCGCGGAGGGAAGCTGCACCATCGGCGGCAACCTCTCGACCAACGCCGGCGGCACCGCGGTGCTGCGCTACGGCAACGCGCGCGACCTGGTCGTCGGGCTCGAGGTCGTGCTCGCCGACGGCCGCGTCTGGGACGGCCTCAAGGGCCTGCGCAAGGACAATACCGGCTACGACCTGAAGCAGCTCTTCATCGGCAGCGAGGGAACGCTGGGCGTCATCACCGCGGCGGTGCTCAAGCTCTTCCCCAAGCCCCGGGCTTCGGCCACCGCCTTTGCGGCGATCGCCGACGTCGACGCGGCGGTCGCGCTGCTCGGCGAGCTCAAGCAGGCGCTCGGCGACCGCCTCACCGGCTTCGAGCTCGTTTCGCGTTACTGCATCGAGTTGACGCGCAGGATCTTCCCCGCTTTCGCCGATCCGCTGCCGGGACATCCGTGGTACGCGCTGATCCAGGCCGACGACGCGGCCGCGGACTCGCCGCTGGCCGCGCAGCTCGAAGCCGCGCTCGCGGGCGCCGTGGAGAAGCAGCTCGCGCGCGACGCGACGATCGCGCAGTCGGCGGCGCAGGCCGACGCGCTGTGGTCGCTGCGCGAGCACATCCCCGAGGCGCAGCGGCGCGACGGCCACAACATGAAGCACGACGTGAGCCTCATGGTGTCGCGGATCCCCGGGTTCCTGCGCGAGGCGCAGGCCCGCCTCGACGCGGCCTTTCCGGGGATCCGCTACGTCGTCTTCGGCCACCTCGGCGACGGCAACCTGCACTACAACCTCACGGCGCCGGAGCGCGTCTCGCGGGAGGAGTTCCTGGGCGGGACGGCGCGGGCCAATCGCATCGTCTACGACCTCGTCGGCGAGCTCGGCGGCAGCTTCAGCGCCGAGCACGGCATCGGCCAGCTGAAGCGCGGCGAGCTCGTGCGCTACAAGCCGGAAGTCGAGCTCGAGCTCATGCGGCGGATCAAGCGCGCGCTCGATCCCGGCGAGCTCCTGAATCCGGGCAAGGTCGTGTGAGCGGATGGGCAAGATCATCGCCTGGCTGATCGTCGTCTTCATCGTGATGCTCGCGCTGCGCATCGCCAATCTGCGCAATGCCCGGGCGCGGGCGAAACGCTCGGCGGAGGCGGCCGGGACCGCCGGCACCGGGCCGCGCACGGTCTCCGAGCCGATGGTCCGCTGCGTGCGCTGCGGCGTGTTCCTGCCGCGCGGCGAGGCGAAGACGGTGAAGGGCGGCTACGCCTGCACCGTGGGCGAGTGCGCGAGCCATGCCTGACCTGATGCAGCCGCGTCCCGCGGTTCCGCCGTTCGAGCCGCCGGCGCTGCCGTCGCTCATCAACGAGTCGACGCGGCGCATCCTCTGGATCGTCAGCCTGTACCGCGCGGTGTGCGGCGCGCTGCTCCTAGGCGTGGCGCTGTTCTTCGACCTGCGCACCATGGCGGTCGTCGTGCCCAACGCCTTCATCACTGCGGCGGGGCTGTACTTCCTCTACGGTCTCGCCGCGTTCCTGTGGGTGCAGCGCGAGACCCAGATCCTGCCGCTGCCGGTGCTGCTCCTGTCGCTCCTGTGCGGGGACGTCTGCTTCCTGTCGCTGCTGATCTACTCGGGCGGCACCGCCGCCGGCCAGCTGTCGATCCTGCTCTTCCCGCAGCTCGCCGCGAGCGGCTGGCTGATGCGCACGCAGGTCGCGTTCTTCCACGCCGCGCTCACCAGCGTCGCCCTGCTCGGTCTCGACAGCTGGCGCTACCTTCAGGGCGCGATTCCCGCCACCCAGCTCTTCCAGACGGGGCTGGTCTGCCTCGGCTACTTCGCCACGGTCGGGATCGCGCTGGCGCTCGGCCGCTACACCAAGGCGAGCGAAGACCTGGCGCTTCAGCGCGGCATCGACGTCGCCAACCTCGAGCAGGTCAACCGCCTCATCATCCAGGACATGCAGGACGGCGTGCTGGTGGTCGACCTCAACGGCGTCGTCCGCGGCCACAACGCGCAGGTGACGCGGCTGCTCGGCGGCTTCGGGCGCATGCGCGGCGGCATGCGACTGTCGGAATTCAGCTCGACGCTGCACGACTACTGGCGGCGCTGGCAGGAAGACTTCTCCGAGGCGCTGCCGCCGTTCAAGGTGGAGGCCACCCAGCGGCTGCTGCGGGTGAGGCTGGTGCGCATCGGCGCGGGCCTGAACGGCGGCACGCTCATCTACCTCGAGGACCTGGGGCGCGCGCAGAGCGAGGCGCAGCAGATGAAGCTCGCGGCGATGGGCCGGCTGACCGCCAGCATCGCGCACGAGGTCCGCAATCCGCTCTCCGCGATCAACCAGGCGGCGCAGCTCCTCGAGGAGGACGGCTCGGTCGCGCCCGAGGGCCAGCGGCTGCTCTCCATGATCCGCAACAACGCCAAGCGGATCGACCGCATCGTCGGCGAGGTGCTGCAGCTCAACCGCCGCGACCGCCAGCAGCCGGAAGTGATCCCGCTGTTCGAGTTCCTGAACGCGCTGGTCGAGGAGATCGTGCAGGCCGAGGGCATCCCGGCCGGCGGCGCGCTCCTGCAGGTCCCTCACGACCTCCTGGTGATCTTCGACCGCGGGCACCTGAACCAGATCGTCTGGAACCTGGTCCGCAACGCCTGGCAGCACTGCCAGAAGAAGCAGGGCAGCATCCAGATCCTCGGCCGCCCCGGCTACATGGGGGATGCCATAATATGCGAGCTGAGCGATGACGGGCCCGGCATCCCGGTGGAGCTGCGCGGGCAGATCTTCGAGCCTTTCTTCACCACGCGGCCGGGCGGCACCGGCCTCGGCTTGTATATCGCGCGCGAGTTGGCCGACGCCAACGGTGCGGCGCTGGAGCTGCTGCCACGGGGCCCGGGCGCGCACTTTCGTCTCACGATGAAGCGCGCGCTGAGTCCCGTCGAAAAGCAGGTCGCCTGAACAGGAGGGGAGGCGAACATGAGTCGGAAACCGCGCGACCGGGGGCAACCCAAGGTGCTCGTCATCGACGACGAGCCGGATCTGCTCGAGCTGCTCGAGCTCACGCTCTCGCGCATGGGCCTCGATACGACGCGCGCCCAGTCGGTCGCGGAAGCGATCCGCACGCTCGACAGCCAGCCCTTCGACCTGTGCCTCACGGACATGCGGCTGCCCGACGGCGAGGGGCTGCGCGTCGTCGAGCACATCACCGAGAAAGGCCTCGACGTGCCCGTGGCCGTGATCACCGCCCACGGCAGCGCGGAGAACGCGGTCGCGGCGCTCAAGGCGGGCGCCTTCGACTATCTCGCCAAGCCCGTCGCGCTCGAGCAGCTCCGTGCGCTGGTCAAGCAGGCGCTCAAGGTGCCGGAGAAGCCGTCGCCGCCGTCCTCCTACCAGCTGCTCGGCGAGTCGCAGGCGATCAACCAGGTCCGACAGATGATCGAGCGGCTCGCGAAGAGCC
This sequence comes from Casimicrobiaceae bacterium, assembly GCA_035501595.1. Lineage (GTDB taxonomy): Bacteria > Pseudomonadota > Gammaproteobacteria > Burkholderiales > Casimicrobiaceae > PALSA-1003. The sequence goes on from DATJVX010000022.1 coordinate 148,215, forward strand.
AGGCGCCGGTCTTCATCACGGGCGAGTCAGGAAGTGGCAAGGAGCTCGCCGCGCGCATGATCCACCTGGGCGGGCCGAGGGCGGAGCAGCCGTTCGTGCCGGTCAATTGCGGAGCGATTCCCGAGAATCTGATGGAGAGCGAGTTCTTCGGCTACAAGAAGGGCGCGTTCACGGGCGCCGAGGCCGATCGCGAAGGCTTCTTCCAGGCGGCCAACGGCGGCACGCTGTTCCTGGACGAGGTGGCCGACCTGCCGCTTCCGATGCAGGTGAAGCTCTTGCGCGCGATCCAGGAGAAGATGGTGCGCAAGGTCGGCTCGACGCAGGAGGAGCCGGTCGACGTGCGCATCATCAGCGCCACGCACAAGAAGCTGCCGGCGCTGGTCGACGCCGGAGAATTCCGCCAGGACCTGTTCTACCGGCTCCACGTGATCGAGCTCGCGATGCCGTCCTTGCGCGAGATGCGCGAGGACATTCCGACCATCGCCGACGCGATCCTGCGCAAGCTCTCGCGCGCCGCGCCGGCCCGGCTCGACGATGCCGCGGTGAAGGCGCTGGAGTCGTACCCCTTTCCGGGCAACGTGCGCGAGCTCGAGAACATCCTCGAGCGCGGGCTCTCGCTCGCCACCGATTCGCAGCGGATCACCGCCGACGACCTGCATCTCACCCCGCCGCCGGAGGAAGTCGACGCCGCCCTGCCGACGGGCGACAAGTGGCCGCTGCAGGACTACCTCGATCGCGTCGAGCGCACGGCGATCAACGAGGCGCTCGAGAAAACTCGCTACAACCGGACCGCGGCGGCGAAGCTCCTCGGCATCACGTTCCGGGCCATGAGATACCGGATGGAGCGCCTGGGCATCAAGTAGCCGGTGAGCCCGCGCAGGATTCACGTCGACCGCGAGGGCATCGTTCGCGCGGCGGCGCAGGTACCCTCCCCCAACTGCGACGATCGGCCCCCGGACGCCGCGATCAGCCTGCTGGTGGTGCACGGCATCTCCTTGCCGCCCGCGCAGTTCGGCGGGCCGGGCATCGTCGATCTGTTCACCAACCGCCTCGACCCCGACGCGCATCCGTACTACCGGCAGATCGCCGCGCTCCGGCTCTCCTCGCACTTCCTGATCCGGCGCGACGGATCGCTCGTCCAGTTCGTTCCCTGCGGCAGGCGGGCCTGGCACGCCGGAACCTCGTCTTGGCGCGGCGTCGAGCGCTGCAACGACTTCTCGATCGGCGTCGAGCTGGAGGGCACCGACGAGCTGCCCTACGAGGCGGCGCAGTACGCGACGCTCGCCAGGCTCACGCGCGCGCTCGCCCGCCGCTACGGAATCACGGAGGCCGCCGGGCACAGCGACATCGCGCCCGGCCGCAAGACCGACCCGGGGCCGGCATTCGACTGGCTGCGCTACCGGCGCCTGGCCGGCCTCCCTTGAGCTTCGCGGCGGGACCGCGGGGTCTGCGTCCGGATGTCCGGCGGAGCGCAGCGCCTAGGTGGGGCCGTGGGCTTACGGTATAATGGCCGGTTATGCCGATTGCTCCCCGCTGATGCAGTTTCTCGCCGATTACTTTCCGCTGCTCCTTTTCTTCGCGGCCTTCAAGCTGTGGGACATCTACGTCGCGACCGCGGTCGCGATCGTCGCCTCGGTCGTGCAGATCGTGTATTTCCGCTGGCGGCACGGCAAGGTCGAGGTCGTGCAGTGGGCGAACCTGGCGATCATCGCGGTGTTCGGCGGAGCGACGCTGCTCCTCCACGACGAGACCTTCATCAAGTGGAAGCCCACCGTGCTGTACTGGGCCTTCGGCGCGACGCTCGCGATCGGCCGGCTCGTCTTCCGGCGCAACTTCCTCGCGACCCTGCTGCCGAAGGACCTCGCGCTGCCCGAACCTGTCTGGGCGCGCGTCACCTGGGTCTGGATCGGGTTCCTCGCCGCGATGGGCTGCGTCAACCTGTGGGTCGCGTTCCACTATCCGACCGACGTGTGGGTCAACTTCAAGGTCTGGGGGGCGATGATCCTGTTCTTCCTGCTCGCGATCGGCACCGTGGCCTCCGTCGCGCGCTACCTGCCGGAGCGCTCGTGATCGACGTGCCCACGACCTTGCGCGCCCGACTCGCCGACCTCGAGCCGGTGGCGTTCGACCTGCACGACGACAGCGCCGAGCACGCGGGGCATGCCGGTGCGGCGGCCGGTGGCGGGCACTTTTCGCTCACCATCGTGTCACAGGCGTTCAGCGGTCTGCCCCGGCTCAGGCGGCATCAGCAGGTGATGTCCCGGGTTGCCGACCTCGTCCCTTTCCCCATCCACGCGCTTTCGATTCGGGCGCTCGCGCCGGAAGAGTTTTCCTGACTATCCGAACCCAGCAAAGGATCTCCATGTACCCGCTTCTCCGAATGTTCCCGGCGTTCATCGCCACCGCCCTGTTCCTCGCCTCGCCGCTCGCGCTCGCGCAGGAGCCGGCGAAGAGGGCCGCTGCGGCCACCGCCGCCAAGGGCAAGGACCTCTTCCCGCAGGCCTATTTCGACTTCATGCTGAAGCAACGCATGGCTCAGGGACAGCCCGACACGCCGGAGCTGCGCCAGGCGATCCGCGACGAGCTCAACACCCGCGAGCTCCTGGTGCGTGAGGCGAAGAAGCAGGGCCTGGACAAGGCGCCCGGCATGAAGGCCGAAATGGACCTCACGTCGCAGACGGTGCTCGTGCGGGCATACATGGCCGACTATCTCAAGGCGCACCCGGTACCCGACGACGTGCTGCACCAGGAATACGATCAGATCAAGGGGCAGATGGGCGACAAGGAGTACAAGGTGCGCCACATCCTGGTCGAGAAGGAGGACGAGGCCAAGGACATCATCGCCCAGCTCCAGAAGGGCGAGAAGTTCGACAAGCTCGCGACCGAACGCTCCAAGGACACCGGCTCCAAGGCGAACGGCGGCGACCTCGACTGGAACGTCCCGGCGAACTTCGTGAAGCCGTTCGCCGACGCGATGGTCGCGACACCGAAGGGCAAGTTCACGACGACGCCGGTGCAGACGCAGTTCGGCTGGCACGTCATCGAAGTCGACGACATCCGCGATGCCAAGGTGCCGAGCTTCGACGAAGTCAAGCCGCAGCTCGCCCAGCGGGCCCAAGGCCAGGTCGTCGAGAAGTACCTGAAGGATCTGCGTGCCAAGAACGGGCTCTGACCCGTCCCCCCGCAGCGCCGACGAGGGCAGGCCGCCGCGCCTGCCCTTTTTGTTGCCCTTCGCTTGGGCGTGGGCCAGGGCGGGCCATCCTCCTGCATCGATCGTCGGGTGGGTGAGGGCTCGACTTTCGATGCTATCCTTACAATCGACTGACAACGACAAGCGGGCGCGACAGGGAGAGACCATCCGGTGCCGTTCATTCGCGCTCCGAAGGATTTTTGCGCGGGCTTGATTTTCGTCGCCTTCGGGATCGCGGCCATCGCGCTGGGCAGCGAGTATCCGCTGGGAACGGCGGCGCGCATGGGCCCGGGTTACTTCCCGCGGATTCTCGGCATCCTCCTGATCGTGCTCGGCGGCGGGCTGTCGCTGCGCGCGCTGCGTCTGCCCGGAGCTGCGCTCCCGGGGTGGAAGTGGCGCCCGGTGCTGGTCGTGCTCCTGAGCGTGGTCGTCTTCGGGCTGCTGCTCACCCGCCTCGGCCTCGCGCTCTCCACCGTGGGGCTGATCTTCGCCGCCAGCGCGGCGAGCCGCGAGTTCCGGCCGAAGGAAGCGCTGGTGAGCGGCGTGCTGCTGGCCGCGCTCGCGGTCGGCGTCTTCGTCTTCGGCCTGAAGCTCGTGATCCCCATCTGGCCGGGAAGCGGCTGAAGCGCCGATGTCGTTCGACATCTTCGGTCACCTCGCCACCGGCTTCGGCGTCGCGCTTACGCCGATCAACGTGCTCTACGCGCTCGTCGGCGTCCTGGTCGGGACGCTGATCGGCGTGCTGCCCGGCATCGGGCCAGTTGCGACCATCGCCATGCTGCTGCCGACGACCTACGGCCTGCAGCCGGTTTCCGCGCTGATCATGCTCGCGGGGATCTACTACGGCGCGCAGTACGGCGGCTCGACGACCTCGATCCTGATCAACATGCCCGGCGAGACGTCGTCGGCGGTCACCTGCCTCGATGGCCACAAGATGGCCCTCAAGGGCCAGGCCGGCGCGGCGCTGGCGATCGCGGCGCTCGGCTCGTTCTTCGCGGGCTGCGTCTCGACCGTGTTCGTCGCGGCGTTCTCTCCGCCGCTCTCGGAGCTGGCGCTGAAATTCGGTCCCGCCGAGTATTGCTCGTTGATGGTCCTCGGGCTGATCGGCGCCGTCGTGCTCGCGCACGGTTCGCTGCTGAAAGCGATCGGGATGATCGTGCTCGGGCTCCTGCTCGGGATCGTCGGCACCGATGTGAACTCGGGCATGGCGCGCTTCGCGTTCGGCGTGCCGGAGCTCACCGACGGCCTCGGCGTGGTGAGCGTGGCGATGGGACTCTTCGGCTTCGCCGAGATCATCGGCAACCTCGAGCTCGCCGGGAAGCGCGAGGTGGTCACCGCCAGGGTCAAGGGCCTCTGGCTCACGAAGAAGCAGTTCAGGCAGGCCGCACCCGCGGTGGCGCGCGGCACCGCGCTGGGCTCGGTGCTGGGACTTCTGCCGGGCGGCGGGGCCATGCTTGCCTCGTTCGCCTCCTACGCGGTGGAGAAGAAGGTCGCCAAGGACCCGAGCCGCTTCGGCAAGGGCGCAATCGAGGGCGTCGCGGGCCCCGAATCGGCCAACAACGCCGGCGCGCAGACCTCGTTCATCCCGCTGCTCACGCTCGGGATCCCCGAGAACGCCGTGATGGCGCTCATGGTCGGGGCGATGACCATCCACAACATCCAGCCGGGGCCGCAGGTGATGTCCTCGAACCCCCAGCTTTTCTGGGGCCTGGTCGCGTCGATGTGGATCGGAAACCTGATGCTCGTCGTGTTGAACCTGCCGATGATCGGGATGTGGATCAAGCTGCTGCAGGTGCCCTATCGCCTTCTCTATCCGGCCATCCTGCTCTTCTGCAGCATCGGCGTGTTCACGATCAACAACGCGCACTTCGACGTGAGCCAGACCGCCGTCTTCGGGCTGCTCGGCATCGTGTTCGCGAAGCTCGAGTGCGAGCCCGCGCCGCTGCTCCTGGGCTTCGTGCTGGGCCCGATGATGGAGGAGAACCTGCGGCGGGCCCTGCTGCTCTCGCGGGGCGATCCCACGGTGTTCCTCACCCGGCCGATCTCGCTCGCCATGCTGCTGGCGGCCGCGTGTCTGCTGTTCTTGATTGTTTTGCCGAATTTGCGTAAGAAGCGCGAGGAGGTGTTCGAGGAAAGCGAGACCTGAACGTGGGCAGGCGGGCGGGATTCGACTGGAGCGTGGCGTACCCCTCGCGGCGTTCGCCGGTGTTCGCCCGCAACGTCGTCTCGACTTCGCAGCCGCTCGCGACGCAGGCGGGGATCGCTGTGCTCCGCGCGGGCGGCAGCGCCGTCGACGCCGCGCTCGCCACCGCCATCGCTCTCACCGTCGTCGAGCCGTGCAGCAACGGCCTCGGCAGCGATCTGTTCGCTATCGTCTGGGACGGCCGAAAGCTTTCCGGACTCAACGCTTCGGGTCGGTCTCCCGCCGGGTGGACGCCGAAGCGCTTCGCGAAGTACGAGCAAATGCCGCGCGCCGGGTGGGATACCGTTACGATCCCCGGTGCCGTCTCGGGCTGGGTCGAGCTCTCGCGACGCTACGGCAAGCTTCCCTTCGCCGACCTCTTCGAGCCGGCGATCCGCTACGCTCGCGACGGCTACGCCGTGAGCCCCATCGTCGCCGACAAGTGGGCCAAGGCGGTGCCGATCCTGGGCGAGGTACCCGGTTTCGCCGAGCACTTCCTGCCGCGCGGCCGGGCGCTCAGGGCGGGCGAGATCTTCTCCTCCGCTGGGATGGCGGTCTCGCTCGAGAAGATCGCCTCGAGCTCCGGCGAAGCCTTCTATCGCGGCGCACTCGCCGAAGCGATGGTCGCCCACGCCCGGAAGCACGGCGGCGCGCACACGCTCGGCGATTTCGCCGCGCACCGCTGCGATTGGGTCGAGCCGATGGCGCTTCGCTACCGCGACTACACGATCCACGAGATCCCACCCAACGGCCAGGGCATCGCCGCGCTGATGGCGCTCGGGATCCTCGAGCACTTCGATTTCGGGTCCGGGTTGGTCGATTCGAGCGCGGTCCAGCACCTGGAGATCGAGGCGATGAAGCTCGCGTTCGCGGACGTCTACCGCTTCGTCGCCGATCCGCGCGCGATGAAGGTCGCGCCGGAGGAGCTGATCGACCGGTCGTACCTGCGCAGCCGAGCGCGGCTGATCGACCGCGGGCGCGCGCAGGACTTCAAGCACGGCACGCCGCCGCGCGCCGGCACCGTCTATCTCACCGCGGCCGACGCGAGCGGGATGATGGTGTCGCTGATCCAGTCGAACTACATGGGCTTCGGCTCCGGCATCGTCGTGCCCGGCACCGGCATCAGCCTGCAGAACCGCGGCACCGGGTTCTCGCTGCAGCGCGGTCATCCCAACCGCGTCGGGCCGCGCAAGCGGCCGTTCCACACCATCATTCCGGGGTTCGTCACGCGCGCGGGCAAGCCCTACGCGACCATCGGCGTGATGGGGGGCCCGATCCAGCCGCAGGCCCACGTGCAGACGTTGGTGCGCCTGCTGGACTATCGCCAGCAGCCGCAGGCCGTGCTCGACGCGCCGCGATGGAAGGTCAACGGCGGGCTGTCGCTCGACCTCGAGACGGGGATCGCGCCGTCGGTCCAGGACGGGCTCGCGGCCCTGGGGCACCGGTTCGCCTCGATTCCCGATTCGTACATGGATTTCGGCGCCGGCCAGATCATCGTGCGCGTGAGCGGCGGCTACGTTGCGGCGTCCGATCCTCGCCGCGACGGCCAGGCGGGCGGCTTCTAGCCGCGTCGACGCATCCGGGGCGCCCGCGCCGCCGTATCATGGCGGTGATCCACGCGAGCGGAGTGTTCACCATGCGCGTTGCCATCGGCCTCATCGTCGCCGTCGCTGTCCTCGCGGCTCTCCTCTTCGCGCCTCTTCCCTGGCCGAGCGCGCTGCTCGAGACGCGCATCGACAACCTCATCGACATCGCGGCACCGCCCGAGCGCGTCTTCGGCTACGTGACGGCGCCGGTGAACTGGCCGCGCTGGCACCCGCAATCGCGGGCGGTTTCCGGCGTTGTCGACGGCACGCCCCGGCCCGGAGAGAAGACCGTCGAGGACTTCGAGATCGCCGGCCGCAAGGGGCGCGCCACCTGGACCAGCATCGCGGTCGATGCGCCGCGGCGATGGGATTTCGCCGGCGAGAGCGAGGACGGCGGCGGCGCCCGCATCGTCTACACGCTGACGCCCATCGCGGGCGGCACGCGCTTCGAGCGCGAGATCGTCTATCGCGGCACGAACCTCGTGTTCGTGCTCGCGAACGCGCTGAAGCTGCGGGCGGTGATGGAGAGCGATTCCGCGGAAGCCCTGCGCAGGCTCAAGCGAGCGGTCGAAGCCCTGCCGCCGCGCTAGGCGGCCGGGGCGCGTGCCCGTCTCCGCAGCGGGCCGCGTCAGCGTCCTTTCGACTTGGTCGTCGACAGCGGCAGCAGCTCCGGCAATTCGATGCGGCGCCGGTCGCGCTCGACGGCCGGCAGCGCATCGGTCTCGATCATCGTCGCGAGGCTCCGCCGCGTGAGCTCCTGGTAGCTCTGCGTGCCCTCGATCTTCCAGGCGAGCTCCTGCTCGGTGAGCTCGCGCAGGATCTTCGCCGGCACGCCCGCGACGAGCGTGCGCGGCGGCACCACCATCCCCGCCTTGACGAAGGCCATCGCCGCGACGATCGCCGATTCTCCGACCGCCGCGTTGTCGTTCACGACCGCGTTCATGCCGACGAGCGCGTTCCTGCCGACCACGCAGCCGTGCAGGATCGCGCCGTGGCCGATATGGCCGTCCTCTTCGACGATCGTGTCGGTGCCCGGGAAGCCGTGCAGAACGCATCCGTCCTGGACGTTGGCGCCGGCGCGCAGCTCGAGGCGCCCGAAGTCGCCGCGAAGGCTGGCAGTCGGACCGACGTAGCAGCCCGGGCCGACGAGCACGTCACCGATCAGCACCGCCGACGGGTGCACGAAAGCCGTCGGATCGACGACGGGGGTCACGCCGTTGATCGACCAGACGCGGAGCTTGGGCTTGGCCATCGCGAATGTCCCCCTCAACCGACCCATTTCCGCGCGTTGCGGAACATGCGCATCCACGGCGACTCCTCGTCCCATTCGCGGGGATGCCAGGACATTTGCACGGTGCGGAACGTGCGCTCCGGATGCGGCATGAGGATCGTGAACCTGCCGTCGGCCGTGGTGAGCCCCGCGATCCCCTGCGGGGATCCGTTCGGATTGCAGGGGTAGCGCTCGGTCGCCTCCCCGCGGTGATCGACGAAGGCGAGCGCGACCAGCCGCTGGGCGGCCGCAAGCTGCGCCGGATCGCGGAACTCGGCGAGACCCTCGCCATGCGCCACCGGGACGGGCATGCGGCTTCCCTCCATCCCCGCGAAGAAAAGCGATGGCGAGCGCCGCACCTCGGTCAGCACGAGTCGTCCCTCGAACTGCTCGCTCCGGTTGCGAACGAAGTGCGGCCAGTGTTCGGCGCCGGGAATGAGCTCGACCAGGTTGCCCATCATCTGGCAGCCGTTGCACACGCCGAGCGCGAAGCAGTCGGCGCGCGCGAAGAAAGCCGCGAACGCCTCCCTGGCCCGGGCATTGAACAGGATCGATTTCGCCCAGCCCTCGCCCGCTCCGAGCACGTCTCCGTACGAGAAGCCGCCGCCGGCGACCACGCCGCGGAAGCCCTCGAGCGCGATCCGCCCGGCGATGATGTCGGTCATGTGGACGTCGAAGGCGGCGAAGCCCGCCCGGTCGAAGGCCGCCGCCATCTCGACGTGACCGTTGACGCCCTGCTCGCGCAGGATCGCGACGCGCGGCCGCGCGCCCCGCACGACGAACGGCGCGGCGATGTCCTCGGCGGGATCGAAGCCGAGCCGGGGAGCGAGACCCGGATCCGAGGCGTCGAGCAGCCGCTCGTATTCCTGGTCGGCGGCTTCCGGATGGTCGCGCAGGCGCTGCATCGCGTGCGTCGTGCTCGACCAGGCGCGATGAAGCTCGATGCGCGACTCGTCGAAGAGCGTGACGGTCTCGCGCGCGATGCGCACCCGCTCGCCGCGCACCGGCTCGCCGATCGCCACGCAGCGCAGCCCGCCCGCCTCGAACGCGGCGACGACGTCGTGGCGGTCGTCGCTCGCCACCTGCAGCACCGCGCCCAGCTCCTCGTTGAAGAGCGCCGCGATCGGGTCGTCGGGCAGCTCGTCCAGCGCGATCGACAGTCCGCAGCGGCTGGCGAAGGCCATCTCTGCCAGCGCCGCGAACAGCCCGCCGTCCGACCGGTCGTGGTACGCGAGGAGCCGCCCCTGGCCGTGCAGCGACTGCACGGTGGCGAAGAACGACTTGAGCGATTCCGCGTCGTCGAGGTCGGGCGGGGTGTCGCCCAGTCGATCGTAGACCTGCGCCAGCGCCGAACCGCCGAGCCGGTCCCGGCCGTTGCCCAGGTCGACCAGCAGGAGCAGCGTATCGCCGCGGTCGAGCGCGAGCTGGGGCGTCAGCACGCGCCGGGCATCGGGCACCCGCGCGAACGCCGTGACGATGAGCGAGACCGGTGCCGTCACCGCCCGCTCCTCGCCGTTCTCGCGCCAGGTCGTGCGCATCGACAGCGAATCCTTCCCCACCGGAATGCTCACCCCGAGCGCGGGACAGAGCTCGAGCGCCACCGCCCGCACGGCATCGTAGAGCGCGGCGTCCTCGCCGGGATGACCCGCGGCCGCCATCCAGTTCGCGGAGAGTTTCACCTCCGAGATGCTGCGGATGCCCGCCGCGGCGAGATTCGTGAGCGCTTCGGCCACCGCGATGCGCGCGGCCGCGGGCGCGTCGAGCAGCGCGAGCGGCGTGCGCTCGCCCATCGCCATCGCCTCGCCCGCGTAGCCGTCGAAATCCATCAGCGTGACCGCGACGTCGGCCACCGGCACCTGCCACGGTCCGACCATGGGATCGCGAGCGCAGAGACCGCCGACGGTGCGGTCGCCGATGGTCACGAGAAAGCTCTTGTCGGCGACCGCTGGAAGCTGCAGCACGCGGTACGCGGCATCGCGCAGATCGAAACCGGCATGCGCGAGAGGCTCGCCGCGGCGCTCGACGCGAACGACGTCGCGCAGCATCTTCGGCGGCTTCCCGAGGAGGACGGAGAGCTGCATGTCCACCGGGACGTCGCCCTGCAGTGAGTCCGTCACGACCAGCCGCGGCTCCTCGGTGGCGCGGCCCAGAACGGCGAACGGGCAGCGCTCGCGCTCGCACAGCGCGCGGAACGACACCAGCGCCTCGGGCCGGATCGCGAGCACGTAGCGCTCCTGCGCCTCGTTGCACCAGATCTCCCTCGGGGACATGCCCGGCTCCTGCGAGGGAATCGCGCGCAGGTCGAGCTTCGCTCCCTTGCCGCCGTTGTGCGCGAGCTCCGGCAGCGCATTCGACAGCCCTCCAGCTCCGACGTCGTGAATGGAGAGGATGGGATTGCCCTCGCCGAGCTGCCAGCAGCGATCGATCACCTCCTGCGCGCGGCGCTGGATCTCGGCGTTCGCGCGCTGCACGGAATCGAAGTCGAGATCGGCGCTGTTCGTGCCCGTCGCCATGGACGACGCCGCGCCGCCGCCCATGCCGATGAGCATCCCCGGGCCGCCGAGCTGCACGATCAGAGCGCCCTCCGGCAGCGCGTGCTTCGACGCATCGCGCGCCGCGATGTTGCCCAGGCCGCCGGCGATCATGATCGGCTTGTGATAACCGCGCACCTCGCCGCAGAACCTCTGCTCGAACGTGCGGAAGTAGCCGCCGAGGTTCGGCCGCCCGAACTCGTTGTTGAACGCCGCGCCGCCGATCGGGCCGTCGAGCATGATCTGCAGCGCCGAGGCGATGCGATCGGGCTTGCCGTGATCGACCTCCCAGGGGTGCTCGAGCCCGGGGATCTTCAGATGCGACACCGTGAAGCCGGTGAGCCCCGCCTTGGGCCGCGCGCCGATCCCGGTCGCGCCCTCGTCGCGGATCTCGCCGCCGGAGCCCGTCCCGGCGCCCGGAAAGGGCGCGATCGCCGTGGGATGGTTGTGCGTCTCCACCTTCATCAGCACGTGCGTCTCCTCGGCGTGCGCGACGTAACGGCCGTCGCGCTCCGGATAGAAGCGCCGTGCGATCGCGCCTTCCATCACCGCCGCATTGTCGGCGTAAGCCACGACCGTGCCCTGCGGGCTCGCGGCGTGGGTATGCCGGATCATGCCGAACAGCGATTGCGGCTGCTTCACGCCGTCGACCACCCACTCGGCGTTGAAGATCTTGTGCCGGCAGTGCTCGGAATTCGCCTGCGCGAACATCATCAGCTCGACGTCGGTGGGGTTGCGGCCGATGCGTCGGAAATGCGCGGCCAGGTACGCGATCTCATCCGCGGACAGCGCGAGCCCCATCGACGCGTTCGCTGCCTCGATGGCGGCCGCGCCCGCGGCGCCGACGTCGACGGTCTGCAGCGGCCGCGGGGCGAAGTGCCTGAACAGCCGGGCGGCAGCGTCGAGCGTCGGGAACACCGCTTCGGTCATGCGATCGTGGACGTGCGGCACGAGCGCTTCGCGGTCGGCGGGGCCGAGCGGCTCGCCGTCGCGGGTCGCGACGCGGTAGGCCACGCCGCGCTCGATGCGCTGCACCGCCTCGAGCCCGCAGTTGTGCGCGATGTCGGTAGCCTTCGACGACCACGGCGAGATCGTTCCCGGCCGCGGGATCACGAGCAGCAGGTCGCCGCCCTCGGCGTGGGGCGCGGCGCGCGCGCCGTAGCTGAGGATGCGCTCGAGCGTCGAGCGCTCGCCGGCGGTCAGTTCGCGAGACAGCCGGACGAAGTGCCAATAGTCTGCGGTGATGCTCGCGACGCGGGTTCCGGCGAGGTTCGATAGGAGCTTGGTAACCCGAAACGGCGACAGGGCGTTGCGCCCGCGGAGCGAAAGGAGCTCGGCCATCGAGGAGGCGGAGGACGTAAAGCGGGATTTTACTCCGATTGACGATCTTCCCGCGGCGCGGGCCCGCGCGCCGCGGAGCCGGCGAACCGTCCTATCGCGTGCTCGCCCGGGCGCCGGCGAAGTCGTGCAGGACCTCGACGAGGGGTTCCGGTCCAACCTTGACCGACCCCGAGAACGGATGGTCGATTGCCACGACGACGAGGAGCGCCGAGGAGACGAGCAACGCCAGTCCACCGGTCATGAGCGACTGCGCGCGCAGGTTCCTGGTCCCGAAGAAGAAGGTGAAGCCGACGGTGATGAGCGCACCCGTGCACAGCACGACCCAGACGATGGTCGGCACGATGCCGGTCGCCTTGAGAAGCCGCGCGCGTCGCGCTTCCGTCACCTCGTCGAGCTGATGGAGAATCGCCGACAGGATCGCGAAGCCGCGCTGGTCGCCCGGCCGGTAGCTCAGCGACGCCGCATAGAGGTTGTCGAGCGCGCGCGTCACCGCCGCGCTCTCGCCTCCCTTCTCCATCGCCGGCCATTCCTCCGCGATCGCGGCCTCCATATAGGCCGTGAGGTTCTTCCGCACCGTGCCTCGAGCTTCGCCGTCCAAGCCGTCGCTCAGGCGGTAGATCGTCGCCGACGCGCCCGCTTCACGGGCGACGTTCGCCTCGGCATCGCTGAAGTGCTCCCACACGAGGATGACCGCGAAAGCCAGCAGCACGGCATAGAGAACGCCGACGGTCGCGAACTTGAATCCGGCCACCTCGTTGTTGATGCTGAGCGTGTCGAGCCGCACCCGGCGCCGGACGAGGCTCGGCCCGGCCATCGCCACCAGGGTCGGGAGGCCGACGACAATGAGCGCCGACAGCCACAGCGGCATGGTGTTGAGAAGCATGCCGTTCCTCGCGCCTGGGCCGGGGGGCCGACGAGGGTCGGCGCGTCAGGTCGACCGGGGAGCGCCGATCGCGCGCCCGATCGCGAATCCCGCGACACCGAGAATGAAGCCGAAGCCCATCACGTACCACAGCGACATCGAGTCGCCCGTCGCCCGATACAGCGCATTGCCGATCGCGAACAGCGCCGCGGCGGCCCCGAAGGCGAGCAGAAGCAGCAATGCCCCGCCCAGACGCGAGGCGAGCGCGATGATCGGCATGCGCGCCGACGCGGCAAGAAGGATGTAGCCGACGATCGTGAATCCGGGGAAGAGAAGCCACGTCGTGACGCCGGGCGAGGGCGGCCCGACGCCGAAGGGCGCCAGCACCAGCAACACGCCCGACGCTAGGCCCATGGCGAGGAGCAGCGCGCCGACGACGGTGATCATCTAGTGCTGGAGGATCTTGGAGAGGAACAGCTGCGCGCGATCGGAGCGCGGCTTGCCGAAGAAGTCGTCCTTCTTGGCGTCCTCGACGATCCTGCCCTGGTCCATGAAGATCACGCGATCGGCGACCTTGCGCGCGAAGCCCATTTCGTGCGTGACGACCATCATCGTCATGCCCTCCTTCGCGAGCTGCACCATGACGTCGAGCACCTCGTTGATCATCTCCGGATCGAGCGCCGAGGTGGGTTCGTCGAACAGCATGCAGATCGGATCCATCGACAAAGCGCGGGCGATGGCCACCCGCTGCTGCTGGCCGCCGGAGAGCTGCCCAGGGAACTTGTCCTTCTGGGCGCTCAGCCCGACGCGGTCGAGGAGCTTGAGCCCACGATCGAGCGCCTCCTGCCTTCCCCGGCCCAGAACCTTCACCTGCGCGAGCGTCAGATTCTGCTTGATCGACAGGTGCGGGAAGAGCTCGAAATGCTGGAACACCATCCCCACTCGCGCGCGGAGCTTCGGGAGGTTGGTCTTCGGATCGCCCACCGAGGTGCCGTCGACGGTGATCTTCCCCTTCTGGAAAGGCTCCAGCGCGTTGACGCACTTGATGAGCGTCGACTTGCCCGAGCCGGAAGGCCCGCAGACGACGATGACCTCGCCTTTCTCGACCCGAGTCGTGCAGTCGGTCAGCACCTGGAACTGACCGTACCACTTGGAAACGTTCTCCATCGAGATCATGGCGGCTCCTTGGCCCGGCGTGCTAGCGGATCACGGCGATCCGCTTCTGCAGCCGCTTCACCATGAACGACAGGCTGTAGCAGATCACGAAGTAGACCAGCGCGACGAAAAGGTACATCTCGACGAGCCGGCCGTCGCGCTGCGCGATCTTGGACGCCGCGCCGACGAAATCGGTTGCCGAGATCACGTAGACGAGCGACGTGTCCTGGAAAAGGATGATGGTCTGCGTGAGCAGGACGGGAACCATGTTGCGGAACGCCTGCGGCAGGATGACCAGCCGCATCGCCTGCCCGTAGGTGAGGCCGAGGGCGTATGCGGAGTTGACCTGCCCCTTCGCGATCGACTGGATGCCCGCGCGCATGATCTCGCAGAAGTACGCGGCCTCGAACATGATGAAGGTGATGATCGCGGTGCGTTCGGCGCCGATCTGGATCGGCCGCTCCGCGCCGGTCAGCGTCTGGAACACGATCGGCATCAGGAAGAAGAACCAGAAGATCACCAGCACCAGCGGGATGGAGCGCATCAGGTTCACGTAGGCGGCCGCGGGCAACGCGAGCCACCGGGTCTTGGCGAGCCGCGCCATCGCGAGCAGCGTGCCGAAAAAGATCCCGCCCAGGGCCGCGATCGCCGTGAGCTGCACCGTGTACTTGAAGCCGGACCAGAGGAACGGCAGGGACCGCTCGATGACGCTGAAATCGAGCTGCATCGCGCCGCCTATTTCGCCGCGCCGGCGATGTAGCCGGGGACGGCGGTGCGCCGCTCGATCGCCGCCATGATCCGGTTGACCGTCATCGCGATGACGATGTAGATGACGGTCGCGGCGGTGAACGCTTCGAAGAAGTTGAACGTGTACTCGCCGAGCTCACGGGCCCGGTAGGTGAGCTCGGCCAGCCCGATCGTGAGCGCGATCGAGCTGTTCTTGATCAGGTTCATCGCCTCGCTGGTGAGCGGCGGAATGACGATGCGGAAGCCCATCGGCAGCAGGACGAACCGGTAGACCTGGGGGGTGGTAAGCCCGAGCGCCATGCCCGCGAGGCGCTGTCCGCGCGGCAGCGACTGGATGCCGGCACGCACCTGCTCGGCGATTCGCGCCGAGGTGAAAAGCCCCAGGCACAGCACCGCGGCGGCGAACTGCGCGTTGACCGGGTCGGTGCGCACGATCCACGCCTTGAGCGGCGGGATGAACTCCGGGATCACGAAGTACCACAGGAACATCTGGACCAGCAGCGGGACGTTGCGGAACAGCTCGACCCAGGCGTTGCCGAGGCGGACCAGCCAGGGATTGGCGGTCGTGCGGACCGTGCCGATGATCGACCCCAGCACGAGCGCGACGACCCAGGAGCACGCCGAAACCGCGAGCGTCCACTCCACGCCGGAGACGATGAGCTGCCAGTAGCGCTCGCCGCCGCCGGGAAGCTCCTGGAAGAAAACGCCCCAGTTCAGGACGTAGGTGGTCATTGACTTTCAGGCCGCAGCGATCGCGATGCGCGGGACACCGACGAAAAGGGCCGGAAGCATCTCGCTCTCCGGCCCTCGCGCGCTCGCGGCAAGCGCGGCTCTCGACGCTACTCGACGCCCTTGTCGTTCGGATTGGCGAACGCCGCCTTGATCGCCGCCGTCTCCGGGAAATTCATGTTGACGCCCTTGGGCGGGATGGGGCTCGTGAACCACTTGGCGTAGATCTGATTGATCTCGCCCGACTTCATCACCGCGCCGATCGTCTTGTCGACGAGCGCCTTGAACTGCGGGTCGTCCTTGCGCAGCATCATGCTGTACGGCTCCGTGCGCAGCGACTCGCCGGACAGGATCATGTAGTCGCCGGGGTTCGGCGAGTTGGCGATCAGGCCCGCGAGCAGGATGTCGTCCATGATGAACGCGGACGTGCGGTCCTGCGACAGCAGCAGGAACGACTCGGCGTGATCCTTGGCGTCGATCGACTTGATGTCCGCGTTCTTAGTCTTGTCGTACTGGCGGAGCAGCGTCACTGACGTCGTGCCGGCGGTGGTCGATATCGTCTTGCCGCTCAAGTCGGCGAGGGTCTTGATGCCGGACTTCTTCTTCACCGCCGCGGTGACGTTGATCACGAAGTAGGTCGGACCGAAGGCGACCTGCTTCTGGCGATCGACGCTGTTGGTGGTCGAGCCGCATTCCAGGTCGATCGTTCCGTTCTGCAGCAGCGGGATCCGGTTCGAGGACGTGACCGGCTGCAGGTTGAGCTTGAGGCCGGGCGTCTTGAGCTCGGCCTTGACCGCGTCGAACACGCGCATGCAGAGGTCCATCGCGTAGCCGATGGGCTGCTGCTTGTCGTCGAGGTAGGAGAACGGTATCGACGACTCGCGATAGCCGATCGTGAACGAGCCGGTATCTTTCGCTTTCTTGAGCGTACCGGTCAGCTCCTGCGCGATCGCCGTCGTGCCGATGGCGACCGCGAGCAGAGCCCCAACGATAATGCGAAGCACTTTCATGGAATCTCCCGTGATCAGTCTGTCGATGCCCGCCGCGACCCGCTCGCGTGCCCCCGTCCCGACGTGTCGCGCTAGTGTAACGACTGGTCCCTCGAATGTCCACGGCGCGAGCCCGGAGGGACGCCTGTCGCGTGCCCTATAATCGCCCTATGAGCCTTGAGCCCATCGGGCGCGTCGCGGATCTGCGCGCCGCCGAGCGCGCCGCGGCGGGCGAGCCGCTGATGGAGCGCGCGGGACAAGCCGCCGCAGGGGTCGCGCGCGATCTCCTCTCGGCATCGACGCCGCGCGTGCTTGTCCTCGCCGGGCCCGGCAACAACGGCGGCGATGCCTTCGTCGTCGCGCGGCGCCTCAAGGAATCCTTCTACGACGTCACGGTGGCGTTCCACGGCGACGAAGCTCACCTTCCCGCAGACGCGGCGGCCGCGCATCGTGCGTGGCGCGAAGCCGGAGGCGTCACGCTTTCCGATTGGCGCCCCGACGCCTGGGGACTGATCGTCGACGGCCTGTTCGGCATCGGCCTCGCACGACCGGTCGAGGGCGTGCCGGCGCAATGGATCGAGCGGGCGAACGCGTCGCGCGTCCCGGTTCTCGCGCTGGACGTTCCGAGCGGCCTCGACGCGGAGACCGGCCTGGCGCGCGCACCGACGATCCGCGCTGCCCACACCGCCACGTTCCTCGCCCTCAAGCCCGGGCTCCTCACCGCCGATGGACCGGACCATTGCGGCGCGATCAGCGTGCACGCGCTCGGTCTCGATCTCGCGGCGACGATGCCGGGTCGGCGGCTCGACTGGCTGCCGCTCGCGGCGTCGCTTCCCGAGGCGCTGCGGCGGACCCGGCGCAACGTCCACAAGGGCAGCTTCGGGACGCTCGCCGTCGTCGGCGGCAACGACGGCATGGTCGGCGCCGCGATACTCGCCGCGCGCGCCGCGGCCCAGCTCGGCGCCGGGAAGCTCTGGGTGGGGCTCGCCGCAACCGATCGGCCGGCCGTGGACTGGATGCATCCGGAGCTCATGCTGCGCGATGCAGACGCCGTGATCGGCGATCGCCCCGACGCGCTCGTCGTCGGCCCGGGGCTGGGCACGACCAGCCGGGCGCGAGCGCTCCTCGCGAAGGCGATCGAGCTCCCCGTGCCGATGGCGCTCGATGCCGACGCGCTCAACCTGCTCGCCGTCGACGCGGAGCTCGCGCGCCGCGTCGCGCAGCGCAACGCGCCGACCGCGATCACGCCGCACCCGGCGGAGGCGGCTCGCCTGCTCTCATCGACGACGGCGCGCATCCAGGCGGACCGCCTCGCGGCCGCGCTCGACGCTGGCGCCCGGTTCCGCGCTGCCGTCGTGCTCAAGGGCACGGGCAGCGTGCTCGCCTTCGCCGACGGAAGCTGGGCGATCAACGCGACCGGCAACGCCGGGCTCGCGAGCGGCGGGACGGGCGACGTTCTGTCGGGGATCCTCGGCGCGCTGCTGGCGCAGGGTCTGGCCGTGAAGGAGGCGCTGGAGATCGGGGTCTGCCTTCACGGCGCGGCGGCCGACGCGCTGGTGGCCGACGGCGTCGGCCCGCTCGGGCTCACCGCCTCGGAGATCGCTCCGGTCGCGCGGCGCCTCGTCAATGCCGCGGCGCGCTTGCCGGAGCGGCGCAGCCCGGGCTGAGCGCTAGGGGATGAGCAGCGTCGACCCCGTCGTGTTGCGCGCCTCCAGGTCGCGGTGCGCCTGCGCCGCGTCCTTGAGCGCATAGGTCTGCCGCGCCTCGCTCACGATCTTCCCCGCCTTCACCAGAGCGAACAGCTCGTCCGCCATCGCGAGCATCGCGGGACGCGACGCGGTGTAGGTCACCAGCGTCGGCCGCGTGACGTACAGCGAGCCTTTCGCCGACAGGAGGAGCATGTCGACCGGCGGGACGGGGCCCGACGCGTTGCCGAAATTCACGTACATGCCGCGGGGCTGGAGGCAGTCGAGCGACGACGGGTACATCACCTTGCCGACGCCGTCGTAGACGACGGGCACGCCCTTGCCTCCGGTGATCTCCTTGACGCGCGCGACGTAGTCCTCGCGCGTGTAGACGATCGTATGCGCGCAGCCATGCTCGCGGGCCACGCGCGCCTTGTCGTCGGAACCCACGGTCCCGATCATCGTCACGCCGAGCGCCCGCGCCCACTGGCAGGCGATCAGCCCGACGCCTCCCGCGGCGGCGTGAAAGAGGATGGTCTCGCCCCCCTTCAGCGGATAGGTCTGACGGAACAGGTACTGGGTGGTGAGGCCCTTGAGTATCAGCGTCGCCGCGGCGCGATCGGACACGCCGTCGGGCAGCTTCACCAGGCGATCGGCCGGCATCACGCGCGCCTCGGCGTAGGAGCCCGGCGGGCCGCCGCAATACGCCACGCGATCGCCGGCCTTGATGTCGGTGACCCCGGGGCCGACAGCCTCCACCACGCCTGCCCCTTCGCTGCCGATCCCGGACGGCATCGCCAGCTTGTACAGGCCGCTGCGATGGTAGGTGTCGAGATAGTTCAGCCCGATCGCCGTGTGTCGCACCCGCGCCTGACCGGGCCCCGGATCGCCGGGCGAGACCTCTTCCCACTGCATGACCTCCGGCCCGCCCTGCTGATGAATGCGAATCGCGTGCACCATGTGTTTCTCTCCGACCTCTGGTGTTTGCTCGGCAATTGCCCGGGCGCCGTTGCCGCCCGGACGAGCGCATGATGAATGAGCAGCGAATCGTTGGCAATGCAGGACGGCCCCCGACGGCGAAGCCGGTCACCGGTCTCCCTCGATGGCGCCGAATTCGACCGGCACGCGCGCGTAGAAAATGCTCACCCGTTCGCGGCGCAGCAAATCGAGGAGCCGTTCCGCCTCCTCGTCGCTGACGACGAACTCGACCTCGATGGTCATGTCGGCCGCGAGCTCGAAGAAGTGCTCTTCGTGCAGAATGCCGTGCCGACCGAAGCCCGCGATCGCGCGGAATGCCGAGCCGCCGTGAATGCCGAGCTTCTTCGCCTGTTCCAGCAGCCATTCGAACAGGGCGATGTGGCGGTGCGTTCGATTCTCGTGGACGTAGAAGCGCAGCAGCGTGCCGTTCATGCTGTCCCCCAGGCGTAGACTGCGCGGATGAGCACGAGGCCGACGACGGTCATCGCGAGCGATCCGACCACGTGAGTCGCGATCGCGATCGATCCCCAGAGGTATTCGCGGCGCAATAGAAGCGTCGTGACTTCCGCGGAAAACGTCGAGAAGGTCGTCAGGCCCCCGAGGAAGCCCGTCGTCACGAGGAGCCGCAGCTCGGCGGGCAGTACCGCGTGACGGCCCAGCAGCTCGATTGCGACACCCATCAGCAGTCCGCCGGAAAGATTGGCGGCGAGCGTGCCGAGCGGCAGCGTGGGAAAGACCGGATTGAGCACGACGCCGAGGCCCCAGCGTATCCAGGCGCCCACCGCTGCCCCGACGCCGACTGCAACAAACCCACCCCAAGGCATCCACGCCCTCCTTCGAATCGAACACGAGTTGCGACCCGGTCGCCGCTCAGTAGGACTGCCTGGCCGGGATGACTCCGCGCACGCCGCCACGCGGGTTCTGCATGTCGCCGTGGAAACGCGGGATCAAGTGCATGTGCAGGTGGTGCACCGTCTGCCCCGCCGCTTCGCCTACGTTGACGCCGATGTTGTAGCCGTCCGGGGCGAGCTTCGCATCGGTCCGGCGGCGCATCGCGTTGAGCAGCGCGAACATGGCGATGAACTCGTACGGCGTCGCGTCGAAGAAACTCTCGATGTGACGCCTGGGCACGATGAGCGCGTGCCCAGGGCTGACGGGATACTTGTCGTAGATCACGAACGCCAGCTCGTCCGCAAGGATGGGCGCC
The DNA here is from genome assembly GCA_035501595.1 of Casimicrobiaceae bacterium. Classification (GTDB taxonomy): domain Bacteria; phylum Pseudomonadota; class Gammaproteobacteria; order Burkholderiales; family Casimicrobiaceae; genus PALSA-1003. The sequence goes on from DATJVX010000022.1 coordinate 168,667, forward strand.
CGCACATTGCAGAACGGGCACTCGGTATCCGGTGCGTTCATGGCGACTCCTTTCGTCCCGCCGGTGACGGAGAAGTCGCGAGAATCCCGCAATCGCCCGCCGTCGCCAACCGACCCGCGATCCGAGGATCCCGTCGGCAACCGGAAACCGCCTTCGCCGATGCTCGCGCAACTCCGATACCGGCCTTCGGTACCCGTAGGCATCATCAGCCGCGAGGCGGTTAAAGGAGAATGCCATCTCCTGGCGCTCAATATAGCGTAGATTTCATTTCGTTGCGCTGGGGCGCGTTACCGTCGGAGCCCGGCGGCCAAACGCCACTCCCCGGCGCTAGGAAACTTTGCTATCATTTGATTGACCAATCGGTCACGGGGATGGAGTTCCCCGAAACCGCCGCATCGGCTAATGACTCCTACTGCGTGGATACGCGGTAGGTCGCCGGGCCGGACCCGCCGCATGGCGGGTTTTTCATGCTCGGCGCTGCGCTCAACGACTTCGCAACAGCAGAAGCTGCCCCGGCCTCGATCCGGCCGTGGCTCGACAGGCTCGCTTCGCTCGCGGTGGTGCCGCGCGAGACCCTCGACGACCTGGGCCAGAAGCTCGACTCGCAGCGCTTCGATCTGGTCGTGGTCGGGCAGTTCAAGCGCGGCAAGACGAGCCTGGTCAACGCGCTTGTCGGAGCGGAGTTGCTGCCGGTCGCGGTCGTCCCGTTGACCTCTGTCGTCACGGTGCTTTCCTGGGGGACGCGACCGGCCGCATCGATCCTGCTCGAGTCCGGGGAAAAGCGGGAGATCCCCTTGGACGACCTCGCCCACTACGTGACGGAACGGGGCAATCCCGACAACCGGAAGCGCGTCCGCGAAGCCCACATCGCCTACCCGTCGCCCTGGCTGCAGAACGGCGTGCGCCTCATCGACACGCCGGGGGTCGGGTCCGTCTACCAGAGAAATACCGACGTCGCTCATCGGTTCCTGCCCAAGGCGGATGCGGTGCTGTTCCTGCTCTCCGTGGATCAGCCGATCAGCCGGGGCGAGTGCGATTTCGTCGCCAGCGTTCGCGAGCACGCGGAAAAGATTCTCTTCGTGCTGAACAAGATCGATCTGCTGTCCGATGCCGAACGGCTGGAGTCGATCCAGTTCACGCGCTCGACCCTGGCTGAAGCGATGGGCTGTCCGCCGAAGGTCTTTCCACTCTCCGCGCGCCTCGCTTTGGCGGAAAGCCGCCAGGGGCACTCTGAAGGGAGCGCGGCGACCGGAATGCGCGAGCTCTCGCGCGCGCTGCGAGGGCTGCTGGCGGATGAAAAGTCCGCGCTCCTTGTGGCATCGGTTGCGCGGCAGGCCCGTCGGGCCATTTCCCAGGCCCGATTCAGCATGGAGCTCGAGCGCTCGTCGCTGACGACGCCGCTGGCCGAGCTGGACGGCAAGCTCGAGCTTTTTCGCGCACAAAAGGAAAAGATCCTCCGGGCCGGGGAGGACTTCGACATTTTGCTCGGCGCCGACGCCGGCCGGGCGCTGCAGCCGGCGCTGGAGGAAGACCTCCGGATCTTTGCGAGCGCGCTCAAGTCGCGCGTCGCGAGCGAGCTCGAGCGAGCCGGCGCCCAGCGGCGCAACCTCTCGTCGCGACGGCTCTGCAGCATGCTCGAAGACATCGCCGTCGCCGCGATTCGCGACGCCTTCGACGGCTGGCGGGCAAACCAGACTGCCGCCGTCGACCGATCGTTCGCAGCGTTGGGCGAACGGCACGCGGAGAAGATCGACGCGCTGCTCGACGAGCTTTTCCTCTGCGCCGCGGACCTGTTCGCGATTCCGTTTGTGCCGCGGAGCGCGGGCGGGTTCCGGCAGATCGAGTCCAGGTTCCATTACAAGTTCTGGAGCGAACCGCCCGCATTGCGCCTCATAAGCTCATCGCTCGTCTCGGCGCTCCCGAGGAGCATCGGGACGCGCTTGGTTCTCGATCGGGTGCGCCGGTTCGCTTCCGAAAGCATCGACGCGCAGACGGGCCGTCTGCGGTACGACTTCAGCCAGCGGCTGGAGAAGGCCCTGACCGGGCTGAAGAGCGAGATGAGCGCCAGAATCGCCGCCGCCGTCGACGGAATCGGCGGCGCGGTCGAAAACGCGCGCGGGCTCAAGACGGCGGGTGAGGCTGACAGTGCGGCGCGGCTCGAAGCATTGGGCGAAGCCTTGCGTGCGCTGGAGGAGATCGACGCGGGCATCGAGCGCGCGGCGGCCGGCGAGCCACGCAGCGACGAGCGTTCGCGCGGAGGATCGAATTCGGCAGCGAAAGCCGTGGCGGCACCGGGTGCGAGGCGATGAACCTGCGCGAATATGAACGGCTCAAGTTCGAGCTCGCCGATCTGCTGCGTGCCGGCGCCGCAGCCGCGCGCAAGGGTGGCGGCGTTGACGAAGAGTGGCTGCGTGAGCTCTTCGTGAGACTCGCCGAGGACCGCTTCAACCTCGTCGTGGTCGGGCGCTTCAGCCGCGGCAAGACGTCGCTCATGAACGCGATCCTCGGCACGACCCGGCTTCCCATAGGAATGGTGCCAGTCACCTCGGTCATCACGACCGTCGCCTACGGCAGCCGCGAGCGCCTCACCATCCACTACGAGGACGATCGACTGCCCTCGGAGGTGGCGCTGGACGTACTGCCGGAATACGTGACGCAAGGTCGCAATCCCGGGAATGTGCGACGCGTGCGCACTGCCGAGGTGCAACTACCGGCGGAAATCCTGCGTCGGGGCTTCCACCTCATCGACACGCCAGGCCTCGGTTCTCCGGTTCTGGAGAACACGCGCACCACGGAGTCGTTCCTCCCGAAGGCCGACGCTGTCGTACTGGTCACCAGCTACGAGAGCCCATTGTCCGCCGAGGAGCTGAGGGTGTTGGGCGAGGCGTGCTCTTCGGGCCGCCGGGGCTTCGTGGTTCTGAACAAGGAGGACACAGTCCCCCAGGCGGAACGCGCCGAGGTCCTTCGCTACGCCCGCGACCAGTTGGACGCGGCGTTCGGAGCGGGCTCTCCTTGCATGTTCTCGCTCTCCGCGCGCGAGGCCCAGGAGGCGAGGCGGACGGGCGACCGCGCTCGCCTCGAGCGCAGCGGCATCGAGCGATTCGAAGCCGAGCTCGTTCGTTTCCTGCTCGCGGAGAGGAAGACGCAATTCCTGCTGCGACTGTGCGATCGGGCCGAGGACCTGTTGTGCAGCGTGCCGCCGGCAGCGGACGTCGCTAGCGTGAGCGAGAGCATCCGTGCGCTTGCGCGCAGAATTGTCGATCTAAGTCCATCCATGGCGGTACCGCTCGCCGGGCCTGGCGAGAAGCCCGAGGACCACGAAGCACGGTGGCAGCTTCGCCCGTGCGAGGTCTGCGCACGGATGCTGCAGGCGGCGTTCGATTTCCTGTCGCGTTACCAGTACGACCTGAGCGTGCGCCTGGAGCTGCAGCGGCGGCACGCTGCGAACGGAGGGCTGTGCTCGCTTCACACCTGGCAGTACGCATCGCTCGCGTCGCCGCACGGCGTGGCAACCGGTTATCCCTCGCTGCTCGAGCACTTCGCGGAGCGGCTGCGGGTCGCAGCCGACGACCACTACAGTGAGCTCGCGCCGTCGTCGCTGAGCGCGCTTCTGCCCACGGCCGAGACCTGCCTCGTCTGCCGGCTGTCGGTCGACGCGCAAGCCGACGCGATCGGTGCCCTTGGCAAGGAGCTGGTCGGAGAGCGGGACGCGAGGATCGCTTTACGCTCGGCGCTGTGCCTGCCGCACGTCCTCATGCTGGTGGCGACGACGCGCGAGCCCTCGCTCGCGCGCGACGTGCTCCAGCGACACGCCGCCGTGCTGGATCGTCTCGCCGAGGACATGCGCCGCTACGCGACCAAGCACGACGCGATCCGACGCTCGCTCGCGACCGAAGAGGAGATCGGCGCCGCAAGCCGGGCGCTTTCCTTCGTCGCCGGCCTGCGCAATCTCAATCGTGCGGCAACGGCATCGTGAGGCCGGACACCATGTTCACGCGGATCAAGAACGTGCGGGCTCTCGAGATCCTGGACTCCCGGGGCGTGCCGACGGTCCGTGTCGAAGTGGCGCTCGCCGGCGGCGTGCGCGCCTCGTCCTCGGTCCCCTCGGGCCTGTCGACCGGACGGAATGAGGCACTCGAGTTGCGCGACGGCGGTTCGCATCGCTATTGGGGCAACGGAGTGACCCGCGCCGTGCTCGCGATCAACGATGCGATCGGCCCGGCGCTCGCAAACATGGACGCGGCCCGTCAAACCGAGATCGACGGCACCATGATCCAGCTCGATGGCACGCCGAACAAGGCGAAGCTCGGCGCCAACGCGATTCTCGGCGTTTCCCAGGCGTGCGCCCGCGCCGCGGCTATGGCCCTGCGCGTGCCCCTGTACGAGCATCTCGGAGGCGTCGGCGCGATCCGCATCCCGATGCCGATGATCAACGTCATCAACGGCGGCAAGCACGCCGACAGCAACCTCGACTTCCAGGAGTTCATGATCGTTCCGGTGGGGGCGCCGAGCTTTCGTGAGGCATTGCGCCGCTCGGCGGAGACCTTCCAAGCATTGAAGGCGATCCTCGAGCGCAGCGGGCAGCCGACCAGCGTCGGCGACGAAGGCGGCTTTGCGCCGCGCCTCGAGAGCAACGAGGACGCCTGCAGACTGATCGTGCAGGCCATTGGCGAGGCGGGCTATCAGGCCGGCGCCGACATCGCGATCGCACTCGACCCCGCTGCCACGTCGTTTCACGAAAACGGAACATATCGCCTGTCGCGCAGCGGTCAGGGCGAGAAGACCAGCGCGCAGATGACGGAGCTGTATTGCGACTGGGTGCGCAAGTACCCGATCGTCTCGATCGAGGACGGCCTCGCGGAGGACGATTGGGAAGGCTTCCGCACCCACACCGCCGCGCTCGGCGACAAAGTGCAGATCGTCGGCGACGATCTGCTGTGCACCAACACCCGATTCATCGGTCGAGCGATCCGCGAGCATTGTTGCAATGCGGCGCTGATCAAGCTCAACCAGATCGGCACGGTGAGCGAGACGATCGAGTCAGTCGATCTCTGCCGGCGCTCCGGATGGGGATACGTGATCTCGCACCGCTCGGGCGAGACCGAAGACGCGTTTATGGCCGACTTCTCGGTCGCCATGGGCGGCGGCCAGATCAAGGCGGGCTCGGTTTGCCGCGGCGAGCGCATCGCCAAGTACAACCGCCTGCTCGAGATCGAGCAGGAACTGGGTGCCGCCGCATGCTTCGCTCGCTGGGGCGAGCGAGCTGCCCGATGAACGATCGCTCCTCCGCCGTGGGAATCGCGACCCCCGCGCGTCCGGGCCCGGCGCAGCAGGCGCCGTCGACTCCGCCGGCTTTGGTGGCTTTCCGGAGCATCCTGTTTCGCGATTCGGAGGGTGCAGGAACACCCGAGGCTCCTGCGCATTTCCACGACCTGAACCTCGACCAGATCGTCGAGGCAATCACAGCGCCGTGGAAAGGCTACGAGCTCATCGCGTTCTTCCAGGCGCCGCTCGGCGATCTGGATTCGCTCGCCTACCGTCAGGAAGTCTTCCGCGACGTCGAGCAGCCGGCGATCGGCCGCAGCCTCGCAGCCTTCGCCGAACGGATGCGCACGATGCGCTCGCACCTCGATCCTGCGCAAAAGCGCTATTTCGAGCGCGAAAAACAGCGTTGGTTCGTCGACGCCGTCGAGATCTACTGCGAGGCGGTCGGAAGCCTGCGCAACGACCTTAAGGCCATCGAGCCGCGGTCGCGAGGCATGCGTTCGTTCTGCGGTTACCTCGAGCAATACACCCGGTCGCCGGCCTTCGAGCGCCTGGCGGCGACCGCGGCGAATGTGCGAGAGGCTCTCGCCGCGATCAGGTATGCGGTGCTTCTCCAAGACGGCAGCGTAACGGTCCGCCTTTGCGATGATGAGGCAGACTACACGGCGATGGTCGAAGCGACCTTCGAGAAGTTCCGTCGCGGCGAGGTCGAGGACCACCTGATCAGGTTTTCGGAGCCGGCCGGCCTGAACCACATCGAGGCCCAGATCGTCGATCGGGTCGCCCTGCTCTATCCGGAGCCGTTCCGCATGCTGGAAGACTTCTGCACCGAGCACGCGACGTACGTCGACGAGACCATCGCGCGCTTCGACCTGGAGATCCATTTCTACGTCGCCTATCTCGCTCACGTGGGGAAGCTCCGGCGCGCAGGGCTTTCCTTCTGCTATCCCCTGCTCTCGACGGACAGCAAGGAGATCGATGTCCGTGAAGCCTACGATCTCGCCCTCGCCAACAAGCTGGTCGACCAAAAGGCCGGTGTCGTCCGCAACGATTTCTTCCTTCGCGGGCGGGAACGGATCTTCGTCGTCTCCGGCCCCAACAACGGCGGCAAGACCACGTTCGCGCGGATGTTCGGCCAGATGCACTACCTGGCGGCCCTCGGTTGTCCCGTGCCCGCAACGAAGGCGCGCCTGTTTCTCTTCGACCGGCTGTTCGCGCATTTCGAGCGACAGGAAAGCATCGCGACGCTTCGTGGCAAGCTCGAAGACGACCTGGTTCGGGTCCGCCGCGTCCTGGAGCAGGCCACTTCACGCAGCATCATCGTCATGAACGAGGCATTCTCATCAACCACGCTCAAGGACGCGGTGTTTCTGAGCAGCAAGGTGATGGAGCGCATCTCGCGCCTCGATCTGCTGGCTGTGTGCGTCACGTTCCTTGACGAGCTGGCGTCGTTCGACGAGAAGACCGTCAGCATGGTGAGTCTCGTCGATCCGGCCGATCCCGCGATTCGTACCTACAAGCTCGAGCGGCGGCCCGCCGACGGCCTCGCCTACGCGCTCGCGGTTGCCGAAAAGCACGGCGTCACCTACGAGCGGCTTAAGCAGAGGATCGGGGATTGAAGCCTTTGCTCCTCCACCGCGACCGCGACTTCGTATCGAGCCGGGAGGTTCCGCGGGAGGAGCGCTATCGCGTCTACGCTCCGGTCCGGCAAGCGTCCCCGGAGGAGTCGGCGATGGTCCGGGACCTCGAGCTCGACACTCTGCTTCGCGCCATGGCGAACGACGACGCGTTTCTGTACGAAGTGGCGCGGAGGGCGCTGCTCTCGGGCTTCGAGAACAACGCCGATACGATCCTCTATCGCCAGGCGATCCTCGAGGACTGCCTGAAGAGCCCGCAGATCGTGCGCGCGCTGTACGGCCTCGCGGTCGAGACCATCGACGTCCGCCGGAAGCATTGGTGGGGCATATCGAGCCGTATCGCCGGCTCGATCCTGCATAGCGGCGTCGAACTCATGCAGATGCTCATGGGAATGCTGCGCAAGCTTCGCGACCTCGCGGATGCGAACCGGGGACGCTTCGAATCAGAGGGGTTCACGACCCTGTTCCGGATGCTCGACCGCGAATTGAGCGAGGACTATTTCGCCGCCGTGCAAGCGCATCTCTCGGCGCTCCGACTCCCGGGTGGCGTCCTGGTAAGCGCATCGCTCGGACTCGGCAACGCCGTCACGGGGTTTGTGCTGCGCGAGGATCGCGACAGGCGCCCCCCCTGGCTCAAGCGTCTCTTTCGCAAGGGACCTCCCGCCTATACCTTTCACCTCCATCCGCGCGACGAAACCGGCGCGACCATCGTGTCGCGCCTGCGCGATCGCGGCATCGCAGGCGTCGCCAACGCCATCGCGCAGTCGGCCGACCACGTTCTGAGCTTCTGGGAGATGCTGCGCGTCGAGCTCGGTTTTTACGTCGCATGCCTCAACCTCCGGGAAAAGCTCGACGCGATGGGCTGCTCGACCTGCTTTCCAGAACCGCAGGCCACGGGCTCTCGGCTCCAACGGTTTACGGACCTCTACGACATCGATCTCGCGCTCGCGATGGGCCACCGCGTCGTGGGTAACACCGTCGTCGCGGACGGCAAAAGCCTGATGATCGTCACCGGGGCGAACCAGGGCGGCAAATCCAGCTTCCTGCGCAGCGTCGGTCTGGCGCAGATCATGATGCAGTGCGGCCTCTTCGTCGGCGCCGAAGCCTTCTCTGCGGAGACATGCACGGGGCTCTTCACGCACTACAAGCGCGAAGAAGACGCGGCCATGACAGGCGGCAAGTTCGACGAGGAGGTGCGGCGGATGGGCGGAATTGCCGACGCGATCCGCCCGCAGTCGCTGCTGCTTTTCAACGAATCGTTCGCCTCGACCAACGAGCGCGAGGGGTCCGAGATCGCACGGCAGGTCGTTCGCGCATTGCTCGAGAAGCGCGTCAAGGTCTTCTTCGTGACTCACCTCTACGAATTCGCGCACGGCTTCTACGCGACCAACCGGACGATCGCGCTCTTCCTGCGCGCCGAGCGCCTCCCCGACGGTAGCCGAACCTTCAAGCTCAAGGAGGCCGAGCCGCTTGAGACAAGCTACGGCGAGGACCTCTATCGCGAGATCTTCCCCGCGTGACCGCGGGCCGGACCCGATCGTCGTGGTTCGCCACGCCCGGACCGGCAAGCTCGCTCGCTTGAAAGCCCTATGACCACGGAGATGGCATTCCTCCGACGACCGCCGCGACGGCTGACGATGCCTGCGATCTTTCGCTCAGGAGCGAGCAATGGTGGCATCGTCGGCATTCAGGCGTCGCGACGCGATCGTCCGCGTCGAAGGGCTCTCGGCCGGCTACCGCGATGAGGCGATCCTGGACCGGATCAGCTTCGAGGTGCGGCGCGGCGAGGTGTTCATGATCGTCGGCGGATCCGGATGCGGGAAGAGCACCGTGTTCAAGCACCTGGTTGGGCTGGACCCCCCGATGGCGGGCCGCGTATTCATCGACGGCGACGACATCGTCACGGCCGAAGGGGCCGCGCGGCTAACCATCCTGAGGAAGATCGGTGTCATGTACCAGGGCGGAGCGCTGTTCGGTGCCAGGACGCTGCTGGAGAACGTGCGCCTTCCGCTCGAGGAATACACGCCGCTCGACGACGAGCAGATAAACCTCGTCGCGCGGACGAAGCTCGAACTGGTCGGGCTCGGACGTTTGTGCAGCCACGTGCCGTCCGAGGTCAGCGGCGGCGAGCAAAAGCGCGCCGCGATCGCCCGCGCGATGGCGCTCGATCCGGAAATCCTGTTCCTCGACGAGCCCGGAGCCGGCTTGGATCCGCCCACCTCGGCGCAGCTCGACGCGCTCGTCCTGCGGCTGGCGAAGAGCCTGGGAATCACCTTCGTGATCGTCACGCACGAGCTCGCGAGCATCTACGCCGCCGCCGACCGGGTGATCATGCTCGACCGCGGCGTCCGCGGCATCGTCGCCGAGGGTGCTCCCGTGGCAATGCGCGATTCGCAAGACACCCGTGTCCGTCGTTTCTTCCGACGCGAGACGGCCTCTCTCGTCGAGGCAAATGTCTGAGCTTTCGAACGTGCCGCGCCATCCGCACCGGAGCGAGGAGCGAGCCATGACCCGCATCATCCTGACGCGACACGGGCAAACCGAGTGGAACAAGCCTCCGCACCGCTTTCGTGGACGGGCGGAGCTCGCGCTAAGCGACCTGGGCACCGATGAGGCCCGGGCCACCGCCCGGCGCATCGCCGCGAGCTGCACGCCGGTCGCGGTCTATTCGAGCCCGCTGGAGCGGTGCCTCATCACCGGCCAAGTCATCGCCGAGCCATTCCACTTGCGAGTGGCCCAGCTACCCGGCTTGGTCGACATCGACTACGGGGAATGGGAGGGCCTCACCGAGGAAGAAGCGCGGTCCGGCTGGCCCGAGATGTACGATACGTGGACCCGCGCGCCGCATTGCGCTCGGCCGCCAGGCGGGGAGACCTTGCAGGACGTCTTCGCTCGCGCCTCGGGCGCGCTGCACGCGGTGCTGCGCAGGCACGCCGGCGAGACGGTCGTCCTTGTCGGGCACGACAGCGTTAATCGAATACTCCTGCTGCACGCGCTCGACTTGGCGCTTTCGCACTACCGGTGCCTCGCCCAGGATAACTGCGGACTCAACGAGCTCGAGTTCGCCGCCTTCCAGTTCCGGATCAAGAGCCTCAACGAAACGGCGCACCTTGCGGCGATCGGGCCGCCGCCAGCCGCAGCGCCGTCGGCCGAAGTGCATGCCTAAGCTCATGCCGCGGCATGAGGAACGCCTCGCCTCGGCGCTGCGCGAGGTCGACGTATGCCTCGGCGAGGCCATCGCGGTGCTCGATCCCGTCTCGCTCCACTCGCCGCTGTCCAAGCGCGTCGACGACGTCACCGAGGCCGAAGCGCGGCTCGCCGCGGACTACGCGGACGCGGTCCGCGAGGCGATGCGGGCCATCGTCGAACGCCACGGCCTCAGGGCACAGCCGAGCGAGAGCGCGCTGGCGGCCGCACGGGCCGCTCTCGATCGCGCCGTCGTTTCGGTCGAAGAGCTGGCGCCGCGCCACATGCGCGCCTTCGGACCGGTGTCCGACGATCTCGAGGGAGAGCTCGACCGCATCGTCTCCCGGCTCCTCGACGGGCTCGATGCGATGCGCGGGTGCCTCGCGCCCAGACCGCCGATCCCCGGTCCCCCGCGTATCGCCGATCCGGGCAAGCACTCCACCGATTTGCACCTCCTCGACGCGCTGCGGCGAGCGATCCACGACCACGAGATCGCGAGCCTTCGCGCCCCGCTGGAGGGACTCACCGAACGCTGCGCATCCGACGACGCCGAGGTCGCGGTCTTCGGGCGTGTCAACTCCGGGAAGTCCTCGCTTGTGAATGAGCTCCTTGGACAGCCGCTGCTGCCGGTCGGAATGACTCCGGTAACCGCGGTCCCAGTCTATGTCTCGTACGGCAAAGGCGCCTGGGGATACGCCTCCTTCGCCGACGCCATTCCGGAGAAGTTCGCGCTCGGCCGCCTCCCCGAATTCGCCGCCGAGCATTTCAACCCGGCGAACCGTCGGCACGTGACACGACTGCGCGTCGAGTCGCCGGCCGCGCGACAGGGCGTAACGCTGGTCGACATGCCCGGTACGACATTCGTACCACGTGGCGAAGAACTGCTGTCGCGTCCGACAGCAATACGCTGCGATATTGGACTGGTCCTCATCGACGCCGCGGCGGGCCTCACGCTCGAGGAAGCAGTGATCGTCGACGCGCTCCATCGCGCTGGTTCGCACCCACTCGTGCTGCTCACGAAAGCGGATCTGCTGCGCCGAGAGGAGCGGTGGCGGATCCACGCGCATGTCGCCCGCGGCCTTTCGGTGATGACGGGCCGGGAGGTGCCGGTCTACTTCGCGAGCACGGTTGCGGGCGATGCCGCGTTACGAAGAGACTGGATCGAGAGGGGGCTCGAGGCGCTGCTGCTGCGACGCGACGAGCTGCGCGCTCGCTCGCTTGGCGCCAAGCTCGAGACGCTTTGCGATGCCACGATCGCCGCGCTCGAGCGTCGCCTCGCGCTCGCCCATGCGTCCCCGCCCCCGGCATCGGAATGGACCTTGGCCGAAGCGAGGTTGAAGCGGGCACAATCCCTCATCGACGAAGCGCGAGCCCAACGCATCGACCCTCTCACGGAGGCGGAGACGCAAAGCTCTGCGCTGATTGACGAAGTCGCCCACAACGCCGCCGTGCTGTGGCCGCAGAGCCACACCGCTTCGCTCGACCTCACGACGCTAATCTCGGAATCGCTGCAGGCGCGAGCCAACGGCGGCAGCAGGGACGCAGCGCGCGAAGTGAGAAGGCTGACGGCGGAGTGCACGCTCGCGCTCGCGGCGGCCGCTGCGGCGGCGGGAGTCGCTCGCGCTGTGGCGAGCGCGCTGCCGTGTTCAGCGGACCCGCCTCGGTTCATCGGAGGCTGCCTCGGAACCACGGTGCTGCCCCGGCCCGTGCTTGCCTTCCTGGGGCGCTGGCGCCGATCTGCGGGTGCCCGGCGCTGGCTCGCGCGCCCGGTACTGCGGGCGATCCTCGCCGAAGCCCTGGCAAGCCACTTCGCCCGCGTGGAGCAGTGGCGCATTGCCGCGGTGGACGAGCTTCGAGCCAGCTTCGAGAAGAGCAGCGCGGCGCTCCGCGCCCGACCGGAGGAGGTCGCGCGCATGCCCTCGAGGGCCGCGAGCGCGGTAGCGCGGTCGATCGAAGCATCGCTCACGGGCCTGAGAAGGACACGGACGCAGCGGGAGCACGACAGCGAAGGCGCCGCGGCATGACGAGTGCCGACCGCGCCGGCGCCCCCACTCTCCCGAGTGCAAGCGCTTTCCGGTTCGTCCTGCTCATAGGCATCCTGAGCTTTTTCGCGGATTTCACCTACGAAGGCTCGCGCAGCATGCTGGGACCGTTTCTCGCCACGCTCGCCGCGAGTGGTACCGTGGTAGGCGTGGTGACGGGCCTGGGAGAGCTGCTGGGATACGGGCTGCGGCTCGTGTCCGGCCGCCTTGCGGATGCGACGCGCCGCTTCTGGCCAATCACGATCTTCGGCTACGTCGTGCAGATGGCTTCCGTGCCGGCGCTCGCGCTCGTCGAGAGCTGGCCGGCGGCGGCCGCGCTCATCGTCCTGGAGCGCATCGGCAAGGCGATCCGCAATCCGCCCCGCGATGTCATGCTTTCCCACGCCGCAAAGCAGGTGGGCGGCTACGGCTGGGTCTTTGGACTGCACGAGGCTCTCGACCAGTTCGGCGCCATGCTCGGTCCCCTCGCGGTCGCCGCAGTGCTTGGCTATCGCGGCGACTACCGGCTCGCTTTTGGCGTGCTGTTGCTCCCGGCGGTCGTCAATCTTGCGCTGGTCGCGACCGCGCGCCTGCTCTATCCGCGGCCCCAGGACATGGAGGAGCCGTCGGCAGGCGGGCGGCGCAACGGTTTCTCGCGGCTGTTCTGGGTGTACCTATGCGGAGCAGCGCTCGTCGCGGCGGGATTTGCCGACTACCCGATCATGGCTTTTCACTGGAGCCGGACCAACGTAGCGTCCGGGGAGTGGATCGCAATTTTCTACGCCGTCGCAATGGCCGTCAGCGGTGCGGGGTCGCTCGTCCTCGGCAGACTCTTCGACCGCTACGGCTTCCCGGTGCTGGTCGCGCTGACGCTCGTCTCCGTGCTCTTCTCGCCGCTCGCTTTCCTCGGCGGCTTCTGGGCCGCGCTCGTCGGCGCCGCCATCTGGGGCCTCGGCATGGGCGTGCACGAGTCCATCATTCCCGCGGCCGTCGCACCGATGGTACCGATGCAGCGTCGCGCCTCGGCTTTCGGGCTCTTCACCGCCGGCTACGGCGCTTTTTGGTTTCTCGGCAGCGCCGCAATCGGGATTCTGTACGACGTATCGCTTTCCGCGACGGTCGTATTCTGCACGATCACGCAACTCGCTGCCGTCCCGATCTTCGTTTGGGTCGGGCGCAAAAGCCGCTGATGAAAGACAGCGACCCGAGGCTCAGCGGCGGGGAGGAACCGGCACATGAAATATTGCAGTGAATGCGGCGGTAAGCTCGCGCTCCACGAAGGCGCGTTGGGCGCGATGTCGCGTTTCATATGCACGGCGTGCGGCTCGGTCTTCCATCAGAGCCCGCGACTCGGAGCGGGTTGCCTCGCGGAGTGGGACGGAAAAATCCTGCTCTGCCGGCGTGCCGTCCAGCCCGAATGGGGCATGTGGGGATTGCCCGCCGGGTTCGTCGCGATCGGCGAGTCGACGCAAGCTGCCGCAACGCGCGAGACTCTGGAAGAGGCCGGGGTTGCGGTCGAGCTTCGCAAGCCCTACGCGCTGCTTCACATCCAGGCCACGGGACAACTGCGGATCATCTATCTGGCACGGCTGCTCGACGATCGCTTCGAGCCAGGACCGGAGACGCTGGAAGCGAAGCTCTTCGCTGAGGCGGAGATGCCCTGGGATCAACTCGCCTTTGCGACCACGCGCTTCGCGCTGCGACGCTATTTCAGCGACCGGGTCCTGGGTGCGTTCCCACTGTTCTTTGCCGATATCGTGCCGGTGAATGGCAAAACGGCAGCGAGTCCGACGGCGCCACGAACCTAGGCGGTCGGCGGCACGACGAGCGACGGCGGCGTGCTCGGCGCGTGCCGGCTACTTCCGATCTTGCAGAGGCGGCGTCGCAGCGCTCCAGGCACGAAGCGCTTCCCTTATCGCGGCGACGGCCGAGGCACTTGCCGCAGCTTCGCCATTGGCAGCCGCCAGCACGCCGCTCAATCGCCGCAGCCGTGCCGCCTGCATCGCGACCGATGCCGCGCGGGCCTCGCCATCCTGCGCGAGAACGTAGGCGGCCGCGAAATGCTTCAGGCATGCCGTGCCGGGGCTGACCGGTGTCCGTGCTCCGCGCAACATTTGCACGAGGCTCCCGATCGCGCGCTCCCTCGCTACGACCAGGCGCTCGCACGCCGGGCAGCGCGGTACGTCCGTGACCATCTTCCGTTGTTGACCCAGAACGTACGCGGGGCTTTGGCGCCGGAAGAAGACGCTCTTCGCCGCGGCGGCGCGCTGCTCGTTGTCGCGCGCAAGCGCTGCCGCGCCGCGGCGCAAGGCCGCGAGCTGCAAGTCCGCAGCGTAGCGCACGACCAGGATGGCGAGACGCTCGTCCTCGACCCTCGCGCAATAGGCGATGTGCTCGGGACAGGTCGGAAAGGCCGTCCACAGGTCCTGGCCGAGCGTTGCCGCGCGGCGCAGGGCATCGACCCAGCGTTCGCCGGCATGAACGATCGCGGCGCACACCGGGCAGTCCGGCTCCGCATCGGGACCGGGGACGGGTCGATCGGCGGGAGCCAAGCCCGCCGCGCCAGCCACGACATCGAGGGCCCAGCGCAGCGTATTCGGCGCGACCGAGGCGTGCGCGGTCCGCGCGTGCGGAGCGTGCTCGATCGTGCCTACCGCAGCGACCACTTGCTCCAGGAGATCGCGCTGCGCGCTCGAGAGCACCGGCAGCGCGTGAGCTTTCACCGCGTGAACCATCGCCCGATAGTGCGGAAAGCACAGTGCCACCGACGATGGTTGCGACTCCAATCGCACGGCCAGCCGATTGATGCGCTGGGCGAAATGCTGGTCGCCGATCCTGCAGCTCGCGCAGGTCCGCTCCGCGGCGAAGAATATTTCGAGCAGGCGCTCCGAATTGCGGGCCTCGTCCTCGAGCAGAGCGGCGGCGCGGTCGGTCGCCTCGCGAAGCGCGTCCGCAACTGCGTGCCCGGCCGGGGATGGGAGCGGCAGCAGGGCCGCGTGGTAGCCGCAGAACCCGAGGGCATCCACGATGGCCTCGCCAGTGGATTCGAACCTCGCTGGCGGGCAAGGGCCGGTTCGAGCCGTCTCTTGCCGAAGTGACTCGCAGAGAGCGCAGACAGGCGTCGCAGCCGCCGGACCGCGATGTCCTTCGTAGGCAGGCATGGCTTGAGTCATTCGCCGACGTCGCCGTGAACGTACATTGATCCAAGCGCAGCGGCAGGCTCGGGGCGATCCACAAAAGAAAACGCCTACACGCCACCCGCGCGGTGGGTCGTGTAGGCATCATCAGCCTTGCGGCGATTAGAGGAGGAATGCCATCTCCGCCTTGGCTTGAGTATAGGCACACATCGGCTGCACGACAAGGTGCTTCTCAAAGGACGGACGCAAGGATCAGCGCGGCAGCCAGCGCAAGCAATACGTACGCGGCGTACGCATTGATCCTTCCATGGTGCAGCGCGGCCAGCCGCTGCGCGAAGCTCATCATCAGGTCCTTCGCGGGCTGCACGACCAGCCGATCCACGACGTGCACTGAAGTGCGCTCCCGCCGGATGGCCATGCGGAAGTGCTCGGCCACCGTCTCGCTCGTGTCCTCCACCGTGGTCGGCCGGAAGATCGCATCGAAGATCACCCGCACCGGGTTCGAGAACCCCGTCGCCGTGTACGTCATCTCCGGCAACAG